>JACKDN010000006.1 GCA_020633465.1 Myxococcales bacterium | reverse complement strand
CCGCGGGACGCCGCGCCGCGCCCGGATCTGGGCCCGGTCGAGTGCCTGCCGCCGGACGGCTGCGTCACCTCGATCTACGCCGCCCGTCGCGACCTGCCCGCCGAGACGCTGGTGACGGTGCAGGGCGTCGTCACGGCCGTGCGCGGCACCAGCCACATCGTGCTGCAGGTGCCCATCGGCCACGATCACTTCAGCGGCCACGACTACTCGGGCATCTGGGTGTACCTGAACGACGCCGAGGCGCCGATCGACATCCCGGCGCGCGGCGACTTCGTGCACGTCACCGGGCTGACCAACGATCGCTTCGGGCAGCGGCAGCTGTACAAGCTGACCGCGCTGCGTCAGGGCGAGCCCTGGCCGGCGACCCCGCCGCGCGTCATCGAGGTGGCCGAGATCACCACCGGCGGGCCGCGCGCCGCGTCGCTCGAGGGCGTGCTGGTGCAGGTCGAGGACGTCGACGTGAGCGATCCGTCGCCCCCGCCGGGCGTCGGCGACGCCGACGATCCGATGGAGTTCGAGATCGTCGGCGGCCTGCGCGTGGACGACTTCCTCTACGCGGTGCCGCAGCCGGCGCGCGGTGCGCACTTCGATCGCATCACCGGCGTGCTGCGCTTCTCGAACGACCTGTCCAAGATCGAACCCCGCGACGCCGACGATCTGGACGGAGAGCCCCCGCCCCCGCGCGCCGAGGGCCTGGTGGTCAACGAGGTCGACTACGACCAGAGCGGCGTCGACATGCGCGAGTTCGTCGAGGTGCTGAACGCCAGCGCGGGCCCGCTGTCGCTGGCCGGCGTCACGCTCGAGCTCGTCGACGGGAACGACGGCGAGCCCTACGCGACCTACGCGCTGGACGAGGCGGCCGCCGAGCTGCCCCCGGGCGGCTACCTGGTGGTGGGCGCCGCGATCGTCCAGCCCCTGCTGCCCGCCGGCGTGCCCTTCCTGCCCACGACCCGCGCCACCAACGCCCTGCAGAACGGCCCCGACGGCGTCCGCCTGCGCGCGGCCGACGGCAGCACCCTCGACTCGATGGCCTACGGCGCCCAGGTGGTCGAGGGCCTCACCGAGGGCGGCGTCAACGCCCCCGACGATCGCGTGCCCAACGAGAACGCGGCGCTGTCGGTGTCGCGCTGCCCCGACGGCGTCGACCGCGACATCAACGGCGAGGACTTCCAGACGGTCGATCGCTCGCCCGGCGCCCCCAACACCTGCGACTGAGCCCCCCCGCGGCGTCCCCTTGACCTTGACCTTGACCTTGACCTTGACCTTCCCCTGATCGCCCCCACCCGCAGTCCTCCCCAGGGCCCAGCCCAATCGCTTCGCCCCCCCGCGTCCACCCGCACGCCGCCCCAGCGCCCGGGCAGGCGCCCCGTGCCCGTGCCCGTGCCCGTGCCCGAAGAGACCCCAGCCCCCAACATCACGAGCCTCGCCCCTCCACCCCACCCACCGACCGTCTGTCCCCACAAGGACACTTCGGTCGGCACCACGTCCCGATCCACCTACCCTGGCCTCCTGACCACCCAGGAGCCCGCCCATGCACCCCTTCCTCGCCCTGCTCCGCCGCCGCCCGGCCTTCCGCCGCCTGTGGTTGTCCAACGTCGCCTCCAGCCTCGGCGACTGGCTCAGCTACGTCGCGGTCAGCGTCCTGGTCGTCCGCGAAGGCGGCGGCCCCCTGGGCCTCGCTCTGGTCCTGGTCATCCACACGCTGCCCCAGGCCCTGCTGGCGCCCTTCGCCGGCGTGCTGGCCGACCGCCGCGATCGCCGCGCGGTGATGGTCGGCGCCCACGCGGTGCGCGCCGCCCTGACCCTGGGCATGGCGGCGGCCGCCTACGCCGGCAGCGTCGGGGCGGTGCAGGCGCTGCTGCTGGTGCGCGTGACCGTCGGCGCCTTCTTCGCGCCGGCCGAGCGCGCGGCGTTGCCCCGCGTCGTCGCCGCCGACGAGGTGGTGCAGGCCAACCGCCTGGACGCGCTGACCTGGAGCGTCCTGTTCACCGGCGGCGTCGCGCTCGGCGGCGTCCTTGCGGCCTTCGTGGGGCCGGTCGTCGCGCTGCTGATCGACGCGGGCACGTTCGTCGTCGGCGCGGCGGTGCTGCGCGGCTTGCCGCCGCTGCCGCCGCCCGGTGCCTCGGACGGGCCGCGCCGGCTCGACGTCGCCGGCGGCTGGCGGGCCGCACGTCGCCACCCGGCGTTGCTGCGCGCGACGCTGGCCAAGGGGCCGGTGCTCATCGCCAGCGGCGGCGGCTGGGTGACGCTGAACCTGGCCGCCCTGAGCGTCGACGCGGGCGTCGACGGCGCGCTGCTGCTGGGCCTGCTGCAGGCGGCGCGCGGGCTGGGCACGGGGGTCGGGCCGCTGTTCGCGCCGGCCGACGCGGACGGCCGGCGGGGCGATCCGCTCACCATCGCCGGCGCCGCCACCTTCGCGCTGTTGACGCTGTTCACGACGTCGCTGCCGCTGTGGCTGCTGGTGGGGTTCTTCTGGGGCGTGGGCAGCGGCAACAGCTGGGTGTGGACCACCTCGACGCTGCAGCGCCTGGGTGACGACGCGGTGATGGGCCGCCTGAACGCGCTCGATCTGGTGGCGCAGACGGTGGGCAGCAGCCTGGGCGCGCTGGCCGGCGGGCTGGTGGTGGCGTGGAGCGGCGTGCCCGCGCACGCGGGCCTGCTGGGCGCGGCGCTGGGCGCGGCCGCGCTGCTGACGCTCCGCCGGGCGGCGCCCTATGGCAGGTCGGGCAGGTCGGGCGGGCGGGGCGCGACGACCAGCCCGCCGGTGCGCGCGAAGGCCTCGCAGAGCGCCGCGTGAAGCATCGCAGCCCGGCCGGGGTGGCTGTCCGCGACGTTGTCCCGCTCGCCCGGATCGGCCGCGAGATCGAACAGCCGGGTGACGCCGCGGTTGCGATCCCAGATGAGCTTCCAACGCTCGCCGACCACCGCCCACTTCGCGTGATCCTGCCGATAGAGCGTCTCGCTGAACACCGGCGCCGGGGGGAGCGTTGCGCCGCGCAGCAGCGGCAGCAGGCTGCGGCCCTGGTGCGTCTCGGCGGGCGGCAGGCCGAGCGCGTCGAGCACCGTCGGCGCGACGTCGATCAGCGACACCGGCTGATCGACGCGGGTGGGCGGCAGGCCGGGGACGCGGACGAACAGCGGGACGTGGATCAGCTCGTCGTACAGCGTCGCGCTGTGGAACTGGCCGCCGTGATCGCCGAACTCCTCGCCGTGATCGCCCATCACGACGACCACCGTGCGGTCGGCCCGCCCGCTGGCGTCGAGCGCGGCCAGCAGCCGCCCGATCTGCGCGTCGGTGTACCGGATCTCGGCCCGGTAGCGCCCCAGGTCGTCGTCGCTGCCCGCGGTGACGCCGGGGGGCACGACGTAGGGGCGGTGCGGATCGTAGAGGTGGGTCCAGAGGAAGACCGGGCGGTCGGGCGGGCGGCTGGCCAGGAAGCCCAGCGCCATGTCGGTGGTGGCGGCCCCGGTCACCTCGAGGCCGCTGCGGTTCAGCTTCTTGAAGACGCGGCTGTCGTACACCTCGAAGTGGCGGCTGAGGCCGAAGGGGCGCAGCAGGTTCTCTTGCACCGGGAAGGTGGCGGTCAGCCAGCCTCGCGCCCGCAGCAGCGCGGCCAGCGTCGGGTGCCGGTCGACGGCCGGCGTCGCGACGCGCTTGCGGCCGGGGAAGGCGCGCGGCCAGGTGGCGCCGGTGTCGAGCACCAGCACCTTGTTGGCGCTGGTGATGCCGGTGGGGGCCCAGGCGACGGCCCAGGGCCACCGCCCGGCGAACGCGCTGTAGAGGCTGGGCATGGTCGAGGGCGCGGCGGCGTACGCGCGCTCGAAGACGGCGGCGCCCTCGGCGAAGCGGGCCAGGGCGGGCATGCGCTCGACGCCGTCGGGGTGGCCGGGCGCGTGGTCGAAGCGCCAGGCGTCGACGACGATCAGCAGCAGATCCATCGCCCGCGGATCGGGCGCGGCGGTCGCCAGCGGGGGCGGCTCGGCGAAGCGGGCGTCGTCGGCGGCGGCCACGGGCGGCTGGCAGCCGCCGCCGGCGTCGCCGTCGAGCGGGGCGTCGTCGGCCGCGGTGAGCAGCCAGCCGAGGCCGTCTCGATCGAGGTCGGTGGCGGCCGAGAGCACGCGGGCCAGGCTGGTCGTGACGGTGGCGTCGGCCACCAGCGCGGCCTTGGCGTCGGCGCGCGCCTGCAGGCTCACGTGCGCGGCGGCCAGCAGCGCCGGCACCAGCAGCCACGCCGGCAGCCGGGGGCCGGGCGCGTCGGCGGCGACGCGCGCGGCGGCCCAGGCGCACAGCAGCGTCGCGAGGCCGAGCGCGAGGTGAGCGTGGGGGTACAGCCGGACGTAGACGTGCGCGTCGACGGCGTGCGCGGCGAGGGCGCCGAGCACCGCAAGGCCCAGCGTCACCTTGCGGGCGCGGCCGGTGGAGGCGCGCGCGGCGCCGCGACCGAGCGGGCCGACGCGCCCCACCGCGCCCAGCGCCCGGTCGAGCGTCCACTGGGCCGCCGCGACGACGCAGGCCGATCCGAGGAGCGTCAGCGCCAGGCCGGCCGCGGCCCCGGGCAGCGCGCCGCGCGCCGCCAGCCCCGACAGCTCGAGGGCGACGACGCCCGCCGTCGCGGCGCCCAGTGCGGCGTCGCCGCGCGCGCTCACCGGCGGGGCTGGACGTGCACGTGGATGCCGCCGCGCGGGCGCAGCGTGACGCTGGCCTCGGGCGCGATGGGGCGATCGCCCACCAGCCGGAAGCGGAAGCGTTGCAGCAGCGTCGCCAGGATGATCAGCGACTCCAGGCGCGCGAACTGATCGCCGATGCACTGCCGCCGGCCGCGCAGGAAGGGCAGGTAGGCGTAGCGACGATCGCCCTCGGGCAGCTCGTCGCTGCCCGGCGCGAAGCGGGTGGGATCGAAGCGCTCGGGGTGTCGCCAGAAGCGCGGGTGGCGGTGCAGCGCGTACTGCGAGACGAAGATGTAGGTGCCTGCGTCGACGTCGAAGGGGCCCAGGCGATGCGCCTCGACCACGCGCCGGCCGACGGCCCAGACGGGCGGGTACAGCCGCAACGACTCCTGGAACACCTGGTCGAGCAGGGGCAGGTCGAGCGCCTCGGCGACCGTCGGCGCGCGGCCGTCGAGGCGGGCGCGCAGATCGTCGGCGAGCCGATCGGCCCAGGCGGGGTGCTGGGCCAGCAGCAGGAGCGTCCAGGCCAGCGCGTTGGCCGTCGTCTCGTGGCCGGCGAGGAGCATCGTGATCAGCTCGTCGCGCAGCTGGCGGTCGTTCATCGCCTCGCCCGTCTCGGCGTCGCGGGCGGCCATGAACAGGCCGAGCAGATCGGTGCCCGGATCGGTCGCCGCGCGGCGGTCGGCGATCATCTGGAAGACCACGCGGTCGAGCGTCGACACGGCGTCGTCGAAGGCGCGCGCCCCCGCGGTGGGCAGCCGCAGGCCGGGCGGCAGGGGGGACGAGACGCGGTTGCGGAACTGGCCGAGGGCGACGTCCACCGCGCGCGACACCTCGGCCGTCTCGTCGGTGAGATCCTCGCCGAACAGCGTCAGCCCCGCGATGCGCAAGGCCAGCCGCGTCATGGCGCCCGCCACGTCGATCGGCGCCTTCAGGAAGCGCCAGCCGTCGGCCAGGCTCTCGGCCGCCTGGGCCATGACGTCGCCGAAGCGGGCGATCGACTTCTTGTGAAAGGCCGGCTGCGCGATGCGGCGCTGGCGCAGCCAGAAGTCGCCGTCGCTGGTGACCAGGCCGTCGCCCAGCAGCAGGCGCAGCGTGTCGTAGCCGCGCGTGCCCTTGTCGAACAGCTCGGTGTGGTCGACCAGCACGTGCTTGATCAGCGCCGGCTCGAACAGCGCCCAGGCCTCGCGGGTGGCGAAGCGCATGCGGACGGCGTCGTCGGCGGCGCCCAACGCCTGGGCGAACAGCATCAGCGGATCGCGGCGCAGCGTCGCCAGGTGGCCCAAGGGACGCCGGGCCGGCAGCAGGGTGGGCTTGCTCACGTCGACCTCCAGTGCACGGTGCCACTCATTCCCCCATAATGGCGCCGTGAGCAAGTCACCCGACGCCTCGCCCCGCCGCGGGCACATCCTCTCGGTGGCCGCGCGCCTGCTGGTGCACTACGGGCCGCGCAAGACCACCGTGGCCGACATCGCGCGCGAGGCGGGCGTGGGCGTCGGCACCGTCTACCTCGAGTTCCGCAACAAGGACGCCATCGTCGCGGCGCTGTCGCGGGATCGCTACACGCGGGTCGGGGCGGCGATGCGCGAGGCGGCGCGCGGGGCCTCGACGCCGGCGGACGCCGTGCGCGCCGCCCTCGACGCGCGCACGCGCGCGCTCTTGGCGCACGCCTGCGACGGCCAGCACGCCCCGGAGCTGCTGCACCGCTGCTGTCCGGCGGTGGAGCCGGTGCGGCAGGCCTACGCCGAGGCCGAGCGGGCCTTCCTGGCCGAGCTGCTGGGCGGCGACGCCGCCAGGGCCGCGGCCGTGCAGCGCGCCTACGCCACCTTCATGCCGCCGACGCTGTTCGAGCAGCCCGAAGACACGGTGTGGCCGGCGCTGCAGCAGCTGCACGCGTTGGTCGCCGAGGGCCTGCGCCCCCGCGGCTGAAGACCCCCTCAGTGCGGGTCGAAGTGGGTGCGCCGGTGCTGCAGCCGCGCCACCTTGCCGGTGCCCTCGAGCACGCCCTGGTGCCCCGGCTCGATCTCCGCCGCGTTCGCCTCGTCGGTGTCGATGTGCATCTCGAGCGCGTAGCTGTCCTTCACCCGCACCAGCACGTCGCCGAACACCAGATCACGCCCCGCGCTGTCGATGGCCACCTCGACCACGTCGCGGTTCTTCACGCCGAAGCGCGCCGCGTCCGCCGGAGTCATGTGGATGTGGCGCCGCGCGCAGATGATGCCCTCCTGCAGCGTCAGCGCGCCCTGCGGCCCCACCAGCGTCACCCCCGGGGTGTTCGCCACGTCGCCCGAGTCGCGCACCGGCGCGTCGATGCCCAGGTGATACTCGTCGGTGCGCGACACCTCGACCTGGCAGGCCGGCCGCGTGGGCCCCAGCACGCGCACCCGCTCGAGCGAGCGCTTCGGGCCCACGACGGTCAGCGTCTCTTCGCAGGCGAACTGCCCGGGCTGGCTCAGCGCCTTCAGCGGCGTGAGGCGGTGGCCCGGCCCGAAGAGCGTCTCGACGGCCTCCTGCGTCAGGTGGATGTGCCGCGCCGAGATGGCCACCGGGATGGTGAGATCGGCGCCGGCGACCAGATCGCGCTCGAGGCACAGATCGGCGGTGGCCTTGGCGATGGCGTGCTCTTCGTCGGTGGCCACCACCAGCACGGCGGTGCGCGCGTGGGGCGGGCTGACGGCGTACACCGGGTTGGCGCGATCGACCTGCGCGTCGCGGTTGCGATCCTCGTCGAGGTGGGCGCCGAGGAACTCGAGCCGCTGCGCTACCCGGTGCCGCACGTGCGCGCTGTGCTGGCCGATGCCGCCGGTGAACACGACGGCGTCGACGCCGCCCATCACCGCCGCGTACGCGCCGATGTACTTGCGCACGCGGTGACAGAACACGTTCAGCGCCTGCCGGCAGCGATCGTCGCCGTCGGCGGCGCGGGCCTCGATGTCGCGCAGGTCGTTGCCCACGCCGGACAGGCCCTTCAGCCCGCTCTCGCGGTTCAGCACGTGGTCCAGGCCGTCGGCGTCGAGGTGCGCGCGGCGCATCAGGTCGATCAGCACGCCCGCGTCGACGTCGCCCGCGCGCGTGCCCATCACCAGCCCCTCGACCGGCGTCATGCCCATGCTCGTCTCGACCGACCGGCCGTACTCGACCGCCGCGACGCTGCACCCGTTGCCGAGGTGGCAGGTGATCAGCCGCAGGTCGCGCACGTCCTCGCCCAGCCAGTCGGCGGCCCGCTGCGCCACCCAGCCGTGGCTGGTGCCGTGGAAGCCGTAGCGGCGGATGCCGTACTCGGCCACCAGCGCGTGGGGCAGCGCGTAGGCCTGCGCGCGGCGGGGCAGCGTGCTGTGGAAGGCCGTGTCGAAGACCGCCACGTGCGGCACGTCGGGCAGCAGCGCGCGGGCGGCGCGGATGCCCTGCAGGTTGGGCGGGTTGTGCAGCGGCGCCAGCGTCGACAGCTTGTCGATGGCGTCCTCGACCTCGGCGTCGATGCGCGTCGGCCGCGTGAAGCGCTCGCCGCCGTGCACCACGCGGTGGCCGACGGCGTCGATGGTGGGCACCCGCGCGGCCAGGCGGGGCAGGAAGGCGCGCAGCGCGGCGGTGTGATCCGCGTGGCCGAGGGCCTCGGGCTCGCCGTCGTCGACGCGCAGGAAGGCGCCGTCGGTGCCCACGCGCTCGGCCCGCACGCTGCCCTTGCGGGCGCCGGTGGCGGGGTCGAGCAGGTCGGCCTTGATCGACGAGCTGCCGCAGTTGATCACCAGGACGTACATCGTTCGCCTCCCGGGCTCGGTGACGGCCGCACGCTACACCAGTCGACGCGCCGAATCAGCCCCGCGCGGACGGCGCGCGGCGAGGACGAGGGGGGTCGGGCCGACCCCAGCGCCTCCAGCGCCGGGCGGCCCCGGGCCGTTCTGGGGCGCAGCCCGGGCGCCGCCGCCCGGCCGTCGACCAGCGAGGCGATCATGATCCTCTTCGACTCGAAGTTCCTGCCGGCCCCGACGCCCCCGGCCAACCCGCGCCCGGTGCCGGGGCGCGGCTGAACGCGCCGGCCGACGACCCCCCACGTTTTGGGGGGCCGCATCGGCGCGTCGCCTTCTGCTAAGACACGGGTGGGCACGGAGGGGTCGAGCGCCGCGAGGCGCCCCGACCGTGCGACGGACGCGTGGACGGCGGGAGAGGGCGAGGAGGCGCGGTGCGACGCCACATCCTGTTGTTGCTGCTGTGGGCGGGCGCGGGGGTCGGATGCCTGCCGGCGTTCGACGATCAGTGCGGGCGCGACGACGACTGCGCCCAGGGGGTGTGTCGCAGCGGGCTGTGCGTGTCGGGCGCGGGCGACGCCGAGGGTGCCCGCGACGCGGCGCCGGCGCCCGACAGCGACGCGCCGGCGGACGCCGGCCCGTCCGACGACGCCGCGTCGATGGACGCCGCGGTGCGCTGGGACGCGGCGCCGCCGGTCGACGCCGAGGTCGGCCGGGACGCGCAGCCCGTGGAGGACGCGGGGCGGGCCGACGACGCCGCGGTGATCGGCGATGGGGCGCTCGAGCCCGACGCCGCGCCGGATCCCGACGCCGCCGAGGTCGACGCCGCCGTGGATCCGGACGCCGCGATCGTGCCCGACGCCGCCAGCGAGCCCGACGCCACCGCCGTTCGCGACGCCGCCATCGATCGCGACGCCGCGCGCGTGCCCGACGCCGCCGTGGATCCCGACGCCGCCGCCACACCCGACGCGACGGCCGATCCCGACGCGGCGGCGTCCCTCGACGCCGCGCTCGAGCCCGACGCCGCGGTCGCCCTCGACGCCCGCCCGCCCGACGATCTCGGCCCCCCGCCGGACGCTGGTGAGCCCTGCGAGCCGGGCCAGGGTCGCTCGTGCGGCCCGGGCGGCGCCTGCATCGGCGGGTTCCAGTTCTGCGTCGACGGCTTCTGGGGCCCCTGCGAGGGCAGCGGCGCGCCCAGCCCCGAGACCTGCAACGCCAGCGACGACGACTGCGACGGCCTCACCGACGAGGACGTGACGCGACCCTGCGGATCCGATGTGGGGTCGTGCGAGCCGGGGGTCGAGACCTGCACCTTCGGCGAATGGGGGCCCTGCCAAGGCGGCGTCGATCCCGTGTTCGTCGAGGTCTGCGACGGTGAGGATCAGGACTGCGACGGCGAGGTCGACGAGGCGCCGGAGGGTGGGCCGCTGAGCTGCCCCGCGCCCCACGCCGTCGGCGTGTGCGAGCTCGGCGCGTGCGGCGACTTCCGGTGCGACGAGGGCTGGCTGAACACCGACGGCGACCGGGCGGACGGCTGCGAGCACGGCTGTGGACCGGCCACCCGCGGGCAGGCCGCCGGGCGTATCATCGCGCCCTCGGCGCTGGCCATGGCGCGCAGCGCCGGACACACGCTCGTCGCCGCGATCGAAGGCGGCGCGCTGGCCGAACCGGGCCCGCTGGTGATCACGCTCGACGGCGCCCTCGTCGCGTGGGGCGACGGCGGCGAGGACCTGGTCTACGACGACGTCGCCGTCGCCCGGGTGGGCGACACCTTCCTGGTGGCGGCCACGCAGCGCGACGAGGTGCGCTTCCGCCGCGCGGGTCGGCTGACGCTCGTGCGCGTGGCCCTGGCGGGCGCGGACGGCGCGCGTGTCGAGACGCGCCACGACTCGATGTCGGTGGCCGGTCCGCCGAGCATCGGCATGCGATCGCGGGCCCCCGCGGCGGGGCCGGAGGCGGTGGTGGTGCTCGCGGGCGCGCCGCCCGGCGTCCTCGGCGAGCTGCTGCCCGTGCAGCGCCTCGTGGCGGTGCGCGTCGATCTCGACCAGCCTCTGGCCACGCGGGCGTTCGAGACGATCGACGCGCCCGCGGTGGGCCAGACCGAGCTGTGGGATCGCACCACCGTCGTCGACGGGCGGGACGGCTTCCTCGTCTTCGCCGAGCACATCGGGGACGGCTCGCGCCAGGTGCTGCTGGAGGTGTACGGCGAGGATCCCGACGGGTGGGTCGAGACGGGCCACCTGAGCGCGGCCGGCGCGACGATGCTCGACGCGCCCGTCGCTGCGCGGTCCGGCGATCGGGTGCTGCTGGCGACGCGGTGGCAGCGCGGGGCGCAGGTGCGCCTGCAGCCCTACGTCGTGGGGCGCGGCTTCGATGACGCGCGGCTGGTCGACGCCGACGCGGGCAGCAGCCCGCCCGCGGTCTACGCCACCGACGATGGCTTCGTCGTGCTGGCGGGCGGGCCGGACCAGATCCTGGCCCGCTTCCTCGACCTCGACGGCGTGCTGCGCACCGAGGCCGCGGTGCCGGCCCTCGTGGCCCCCGCGGGGGGCGCGCTGCAGGGGCTGCGGCTGGACGCGCGCGACGGTGCGCCGCGCGCGCTGTGGTGGGTGGACGGCGCCGCGGACGACGTGCAGCTGCGCACCGCCACGATCCCCTGCGAGTGAGCCCGCCACCGTGACGGCCGGTGACGGGGTGTGAATCGTGGTTCACACGGCCGGGCCCCCGGTTCACGGCGCGCCGCGACTTCGCCGCTGGCGCGCGCCTTGCTGACTGCCGAGCCGAACCGCGGGCGCGCCCCGCCAACGCTCTGGAGTCATCGTGGCCATCATCACACCGTCGCTGCTCGCGGTCGGGACGCTGCTCGCGGCCCCCGCCCCCCCGCCGTGCCCCAAACAGGTCGTCGAGAAGGGCGCCCTTCGCTTGACCACCCACTGGCACGCCCGCCTCGCCAAATGCTCGCTGTCCGTCGGCCCCCGCGATCTGGTCGCGCCCAGCCGCTCGCTCACCGTGGCGAGCGACGGCCGCGTGATGGTGTTCAACACCTTCCGCCCGGTGGACGAGACCGGCGCCGAGGTGCCGCCCGAGGATCCGCGCCACGGTGACTTCAACACGCTGACGCAGGTGACCGGGGCGCGCGTGTTCTGGCTGTTCCCCCGCGTGGGGCCGCTGGGCGCGCGCGTGAAGGACGGCGTCGCCCGCATCTGGCTGGCCAACGGCGCCGAGCTGGACTTCGGCGTCGAGGACGGCGCGCTCCGGGCCGCGCGCGGGGTGGAGCTGGCGCTCGATCCGACGGTGCGGCGCGACAACGGCGGCGGCGCGACGCTGCGCGCGGCCGACGGCCTGGTGCTGGATCTGGGCTTCCGCCTGGGCAACGATCCCGCCCTCGAGCCCCACCGGCAGGCCACCCTGACCGACGGGAAGGGGCGCCGCTGCACGCTGCCGGTGGCCGCGCTGTTCCGCTACGCCGACGACGAGCCCATCTTCCGCTTCGCCGACGACGCCGCGTTCGCGACCTTCCTGAAGGGCGTGAAGCGGCGCGCGCCCGACGCGGCGTGCCGCGCGCTGGATCTGTCGAGCCTCGAGCCGCCGGTGGTCGCGAAGGGCGCCGACGGGGTGGGCGAGGCGTGGACCCCGGAGGGTGCGGTGGCGCCGCGCTGAGGCGGTGCGCCGTCGCGCCCCCATCGGTCGGGTCGGTTCTGCTACAAAGCCCGCGTCACGCGGGAGGCGCGGTGGGACGGAGAGCTTGGTCGGGCGTGCGCGTGTGCTGCGCGCTGATGATCCTCGGGGCGGCGGGCTGTCTGCCCGGCTTCGACGACGAGTGCGGCGTCGACGGCGACTGCGCCGAAGGCGTCTGCCGTTCGGGCCTGTGCCTGCGCACGTCCGCGGACGGTGACGCGGGGCGCAGCGACGGCGCGGCGGCCCCGGGCGACGCGGGTGAGGATCGCGATCGGGGGCCGGTCGGCGACGGCGAGGCGCCCGGCGACGCGGGCCTCGGCGTCGACGCCGCGGTCGGCGTGGACGCGTCGCCCAGGGTGGACGCCGGGCCGGGCCGGGACGCGGACGTGACCGACGCCGGGCGGCCGATGGACGCGACGCCGCCCGTCGTCGACGCGGCCGAGGCCGACGCCGCTGCGATCGACGACGCCACGCTGGACGGTGGGCCGGCGCGGGACGCCGACGCGCCGGACGAGGACGCGACGCCCCCGCTGGACGCGAGCGGCCCGCCGAGGACGCCGCGGCGCCGCGCGACGTCGGCGCGCGCCGATCGACGCGACGCCGCCGCCGGAGGACGCCGCCCCGTCCGCGGACGTCGGGCCGGGCGACGCGGCGCTGGCGTGCAGCCCGGGCGAGCGGCAGGCCTGCGGCGGCGTCGGGCCCTGCGCCGGCACGCAGGTGTGCGCGGGGGGCGCGTGGGGGCCCTGCGTCGACGCCCGCGACCCCGAGCCCGAGACCTGCAACGACCGCGACGACGACTGCGACGGGGACGTCGACGAGGCGGTCGTCCGCGCCTGCGGGCAGGACGTCGGCCTGTGCGAGCCCGGCACCGAGCGCTGCGTCGCCGGTGCGTGGGGCCCGTGCGAGGGCGGCGTCGGGCCCGAGCCCGTCGAGCTGTGCGACGGGCTGGACCAGGACTGCGACGGCGCCCCGGACGAGGCGCAGCCGGGGGAGCCGCTGGACTGCGTCGCGCCCCACGCCAGCGGGCGCTGCGTCCAGGGGGCGTGCGCCGAGTTCCGCTGTGAGACCGGGTGGTTGAACACCGAGGGCGCGTTCGCCAACGGCTGCGAGCACGGCTGTGGTCCGGCCATCCGCGGGCAGGCGGCCGCCCAGACGCTCCCGCTGCGCGCCTTCGCCTTCGCGGCGTCGGACGCCCACGCGGTGCTCGCGTATCTGCAGGCCGAGGCCGACGCCGAGCCCGGCGGCCCGCTGACGGTGCTCTTCGACGGCGTCGAGGTGGCGGTGGGCGACGACATGGTCGTGACGCGCTACGTCGACGTCCAGGTGGTGGCGGCGGGCGACGTCTTCCTCGTCGTCGCCCTGGCGCGCGTGCCGCGCGACGACGACCGGCTGCTGCTGGCCCGCCTGCGCGCGGACGACGACGGCGTGGACATCGACCAGCGCTTCGACTCGGTCCGCATCCCCAGCACGCCGGCGGTCGCCGTCCGCGTCGACGCGAACGGCGGGCCCGAGGCCCTCGTGGCCTTCGGGGGGCTGAGCCCAGCGCAGACGGCGGATCCGCTGCTGGACGACGACGCGGCGCTGGTGGGCCTGCGGGTGGATCTCGACGCGCCCGGTCTGGTGGCCGCCTACGAGCAGATCGAGGATCCCTCGCAGCCCCAGATCACGAGCTGGCACCGCAGCGCGGTGGCCGCGACCTCCGACGGCTTCGTCGTGTTCGGCGAGAGCCTGAGCCTGCTGACGCAGACCTTCCGGCTCGAGGCCTACCGCGACGACGGGATGGGCTGGATCGAGACGGGCCACGCCTCGGGCGCGGGCCACCTGCTGCAGGAGGCGCCCCGGACCGCGCGCCGCGGCGACGTGGTGCTGCTGGCCAGCCGCGGCTCGCGCCGGGCCGATCTGCGGGTGGTGCCCTATACGCTGGGCGTGGGCTTCGGCAACGCGCACCTGACCGATCTGGGCGCGGGCACGACCGAGCCGGCCGTGTACGCGACCGACACCGGCTTCGTGGTGGTCGCGGGCGGGCCGGGCAGCTTCCAGGCGCGCTTCCACGACGCCGCGGGCCTGCCGTTGACCGAGGCGATGGTGACCGCCATCCGCCCGCCCGGCGACGATCAGGCGTCGCTGTACGCGCTGCGCGTCGACGCGTCGGTGACGCCGCCCGCCGCGGCGTGGTGGGTGCAGTCGGGGCAGGATCGGGTGAGCGTTCAGACGGGCGCGCTGACCTGCGAGTGAGCCGTCAGGGCGGGACGCACAGGTAACCGATCGTCGCCTCGGCCGGCGGCCCGACCCCCTCGAACCAGGTGGGATCGTTGCCCAGGGGACCGTCGCACGTGTAGTCGCGGCGCAGCTTGTAGCGCAGCGCGTAGACGCCGGGCGCCGCGGGCGCGGTGATCCACCGCTGGGTCAGCAGGCGCACCGGATCGGCGCGGCAGCCGGGCACGCCGACATGGGCGCAGTACAGGTGCCCGGGCGCGCCGCCGAAGCCGACCTCGAGCCAGCTGTAGCATCCGGGGCAGGGGCAGTCCGCGACCGCGTACTGGAAGGACACCAGCACCCCCTGGCCCGGCAGCGCGGTCGCGACGTGCCGCTGGCGCCCGATCGAGATGCCCTCGACGCGGACGACGCCGTCGGTCACCGGCTCGACCACCTGGGGCCCGGCGGGGCCGTCCACCGGGCAGGGGTCGCAGGCGTCGGGCAGGCCGTCTGCGTCGCCGTCGACGGCGTCGTCGCCGTCGGGGCAGCGATCCTGGTCGCCGCAGACGCCGTCGCCGTCGCTGTCGTCGAACGGGTCGGCCGGGCAGGGATCGCAGGCGTCGGGGGTGCCGTCGAAGTCGGCGTCGGCGTCGTCCGGGCCGTCGGGGCAGACGTCGAGGGGCGCGCAGACGCCGTCGCCGTCGGCGTCGTTGGCGGGATCGGCCGGGCAGGGATCGCAGGTGTCGGGCAGGCCGTCGGCGTCGCCGTCGATGTCGTCGGCGCCGCCCGGGCAGCGATCGTCCGCGTCGCAGGTGCCGTCCTCGTCGGCGTCGGGGCACGGCGGGGGGGCGGCGTCGGGGGGCGGGGCGGCGTCGCGCGGGGGCGGCGCCGCGTCGCGGGTCGGCGGCGGGGGCGCGGCGTCGCGTGGGGGCGGCGCGGGCGGGTGGACGTCCTCGGGCGCGACGATCGGCGCCTGATCGGCCTCGCCGAGCGGCGCGGGGAACTCGACCAGGCAGCCGCCGCACGCGAGGGCGAGGCAGACGGCCAGCGCGGCCCGGGCGCGGGACCGGCTCACAGCAGCCAGTCCAGGTTGAACTGAAAGCGCTCGTCGGTCGGCAGCGCCGCCAGCGCGTCGTCGTCCGAGCGCACCCGCAGGCGCAGGCGCACGCCGATCTCGACGCCCAGATCGGCGAAGGGACGCCAGGCGATCTCGGGCTCGACGACGTGCAGGCCGCCGACGTCCTCGACGTGCGCCAGCTCGTACCCGCAGCCCAGCCGCACGGGATCGAGCGCGGTGGTGCCGTAGAACACGCGCACCTGGTTCAGGCGCTGGAAGCGCAGCGTCTCGCGGGCCAGCGTGAAGTCGCGCTGGTAGTGGGCGGCCGCCTGGTGAGGGCCCTCGAGATCCCACTCCATGTCGCGGAAGTCGGCGTCGATGCCCACGCGGGTGACGAAGCCGTGGTCGTCGGCGGCGCCGTCGACCCAGGCCCAGCCGAACAGCAGCCACAGCTGGATGCCGGGCAGGTCCGGCGAGATCTGCTGATAGCCGAGCTGCGTCTTCCAGGCGTGCGCGCGGCCCGCGGGCACCTCCCAGTCCACGCGGGTCAGGCGCGCCGCCTCGAGCTGGTAGTGGAAGCGGTTCTTCTTCTGAAACGCGCGCAGGGCGGCGGCCGCCGAGACGGTACGCCGCAGCTCGGTCACGTCGCCGCCGTCGACGTCGTCCCAGCGCACGCGCTGGGCGTAGCCGAGGGGCAGCGCGACGAAGGCCTCCTTGTCGACCATGGGACCCACGACGGCCAGCTCGCCCTCGGCGTCGAACACGGTGTAGGGGCGGCGCTGCAGCTCGGCGAAGTCCTGCGGCTCGAGCTCCTCGCGCGCGGCCACCTGCAGGTCGGCCTGGGCATGCACGCCCAGACCGCCGGGCGGGGCGGTGGGCACGAAGCCGGTCAACTGCGCGACGTACTCGGTCAGCCGCTCGCCGGTGTCGTTCACCCACAGCAGATCGGCCCAGGCGCGGGCGCGGGCCACCGCGTAGCCCCCGCGGACGCCGGCGTCGGCGCCGAGGCGCAGCCCCTCGGCCAGGGCGGGGCGCAGGGCGTCGGTGCTCGGGTTCGCCACCTGGGCGCCCAGCAGCAGCTGCAGCAGGCGCTCGCCGTCGCAGAAGCCCACGAGGCAGCCGGTGAACCCCTCGTGGCGGCCGCGCGTGCGGGCGTAGAAGTCGTCCAGCGCCGGGCGGTCGCCGGCCAGCGCGGGGGTGGCCGACGCGACCACGAGGCAGACAGCGAGCGGGCGCCATGCACGGTTCATGGGGCTACGGTGCGCCACGGGCCGGCGTGGGACAAGGGGCGCGCCGGCGGGGCTCAGAAGAAGGGGTTCACGCGGATGAGGTGGGCGTGGAACCAGGGCGTCGGGCGGCCGGCCGCGTCGGCGCCGCCGGCGCTCTGCCCCCACGCGGGCGGCGCCGCCAGGTGCAGCCGGCCGAGCGTCGCGTCGAGGTGCAGCGCGAACCAGGCCAGGGGCGTGACGGTCAGCACCGACGCCCGGCCGCGATCGACGGCGTCGAGATCCATGCCGTCGGTGTCGAGGCGCATCGCGAAGCGGCGCGGCCCGCCCTCGACGTGCGCGGTCAGCGTGTTGGCGGCGCGGCGCGCGACGAGGCGGCCGGCCTCGGGATCGATCGACAGCACCTCGGCCTCGTGGCGGCGCAGATCCTCGGCGTAGGCCTCGAGCACTTCGGCCGGGGTGCCGTCCACCGACAGGTCGAACCGGACGAAGCGGCGCAGGCGGAAGCGCAGGACGAAGGGCAGGAACAGCACCAGCAGCAGCAGGGCCGACATCACGGCGCCGATGATGAAGAGGGGCAGCTCCTCGCCGGCCGACATGGGCACCTCCCGTTCGCGTGGCGGCGCAGGGTGCCACGGCGGGGCGGGCCGTCGCCAGCGGGGCGGAATAGATCGGGGGCGGGGGCGGGTCGTTGCAGGGGTCATGCGCGCCGCCCTCTCGCTGCTGTTCGCCCTCGCCCTGCCCACCGCCGCCCTGGCCGGCTCGCCTGCGCTGATCGTCGGCGCCGTCGACGACGGGGTGGCGCGCCCCGGCCCCTTCGAGGTGCGCCGCGGACAGACGGTGACGCTGTTCCCGGCGGTGCGCGTGGGGCGGGTGTGGTACAGCGACGCCCCCGCCTTGCGCACCCCGCGCCGCGTGCCCGCGAAGCACCTGCGGCCGCTGGCCGCGCTGGGCCCCGACGTGCGGGTGCGTTGGCTGAAGGTCGAGCCCTACCCCGAGCACCTCGAGACGCCGCCC
The DNA here is from genome assembly GCA_020633465.1 of Myxococcales bacterium. Classification (GTDB taxonomy): domain Bacteria; phylum Myxococcota_A; class Bradymonadia; order UBA7976; family UBA1532; genus JACKDN01. Next base: position 366,359 of record JACKDN010000006.1, on the reverse strand, counting down.
CCCAACCCGGGCAACCCGGCCTACAGCAACAGCGTGCTGTTCGGCCCGCGCCACGGCACCTGGCTGGGTTACGACACGCTCGAGTACAGCGAGATCCCCGTGGTGCCCGCGCCCGGGCCGACGCTGACCGTGCAGCGCGCGCGCCCGACGCACCCCTGGCTGCAGGTGAACGACGGCCTGGGCACCATCCGCTACAAGGTGGTCGTCGAGGTCGGCGACGGGCGCACGTTCGAGAGCCCGGGCGTCGAGACCGCCGGGCGGGCCGGCATCGCCCCCAGCGTCACCCGCATCAGCGTGCGCGCCGCCGACGACCTGGTGGGTCACCTGACCAGCTTCTACAACGTGCCCAACGTGTTCGGCAGCGCGGGCAAGGGGCGGCGGCATCAGACCGAGCTGCACCAGGGCGCCGACTGCGCGGACGTCATCGTCGGGGCGGCGCGCAAGGCCGGCAAGCGCGTGCCCTACACCAGCGTCGCGGGCCTCTTGCGCTACACGAGGACCTTGAGCGATCGCCTGCAGCTGAGCGCCGAGGGGCTGTTCACGCGGCCCGCCGAGGGCGAGCCCGAGCCGGTCGCGCTGCGGTGGGGCGACGATCTGAAGCCGGGCGACCTGATGCTGATCAAGTACAGCGTCGACTACACCGGCCGCACCTGGGATCACATCGCGGTCGTGGCGCGCGACGACGGGGCGGTGCCCGGCCTGTTCGACGGCGGCGACGCGGTGATGCACATGGGGTATCGCGTCGGCCTCGTCGACGAGCCCGCCCTGCGCGCCGGCCAGATGACCGTTCAGTTCGTGCGCCTGCGCTGACCCGGTCGGCCGCCTTGCGCGCGCGACGCGCGGCGGGCACCGTGCATCCCTGCCACACCACACCGCAGGGGGATTCAGCATGAAGGTACGCGCCGCCGTCGCTCGCGCCGCGGGCAAGCCGCTCACCATCGAAGAGGTCGACCTCGAGGGGCCGAAGGCCGGCGAGGTGCTCGTCGAGATCAAGGCCACCGGCGTCTGCCACACCGACGCCTACACGCTGTCGGGCGCCGATCCCGAGGGCATCTTCCCGTCGATCCTCGGGCACGAGGGCGCGGGCGTCGTCGTCGAGACGGGCCCGGGCGTCACCTCGGTGAAGACCGGCGACCACGTCATCCCGCTCTACACGCCCGAGTGCCGGCAGTGCGACTACTGCCTGAACCCCAAGACGAACCTGTGTCAGGCCATCCGGTCGACGCAGGGCAAGGGGCTGATGCCCGACGGCACCAGCCGCTTCTCGGCGGGCGGTGAGCCGCTGTTCCACTACATGGGCACCAGCACCTTCGCGCAGTACACCGTGCTGCCCGAGATCGCGGTGGCGAAGATCCGCGAGGACGCGCCCTTCGACAAGGTCTGCTACATCGGCTGCGGCGTCACCACCGGCATCGGGGCGGTCATCAACACCGCCAAGGTCGAGCCGGGCAGCACCGTGGTCGTCTTCGGCCTCGGCGGCATCGGGCTCAACGTGGTGCAGGGCGCGCGTTTGGTGGGCGCCGACCGCATCGTCGGCGTCGACATCAACCCCAACAAGCGCGCGCTGGCCGAGAAGTACGGCATGACGGACTTCGTGAACCCGAAGGAGGTCGACGGGCCGCTGGCGCCCTACCTGGTCGACCTCACCGGCGGCGGCGCGGACTACAGCTTCGAGTGCATCGGCAAGACCGAGACCATGCGGCAGGCGCTCGAGTGCTGCCACAAGGGCTGGGGCGAGTCGGTGATCATCGGCGTGGCGGGCGCCGGGGAAGAGATCAGCACGCGACCCTTCCAGCTCGTCACGGGGCGCGTGTGGCGCGGCTCGGCCTTCGGCGGCGCGCGCGGGCGCACCGACGTGCCGAAGATCGTCGACTGGTACATGCAGGGGAAGATCGAGATCGACTCGATGATCACCCACACCATGTCGCTCGACCGCATCAACGACGCCTTCGACCTGATGCACGAGGGCACGTCGATCCGCTCGGTGGTCACGTTCTGATGAGCGACGGGTTCGAGATCCTCGAGACGCACCGCTGCTTCGGCGGCACGCAGGGCTTCTACCAGCATCGCTCGACGGCGACCGGCACGCCGATGCGGTTCTCGGTGTACCTGCCGCCGCAGGCCGAGAAGGGCCCGGTGCCGGCGCTGTACTACCTGTCCGGGCTCACGTGCACCGCCGACAACGTCACCACCAAGGGCGGCGCGCAGCGGTACTGCGCCGAGCACGGCCTGGCCTTCGTCGCGCCCGACACCAGCCCGCGCGGCGACGGCGTGCCCGACGACGCGCACTGGGGCCTGGGGCAGGGGGCCGGCTTCTACCTCGACGCCACGCAGGCGCCGTGGGCGACGCACTTCAAGATGGCCACCTACACGGTCGACGAGCTGCCCGCCCTGGTGAAGGCGCGCTTCCCGATCGACGCCGATCGCTGGGGCCTCACCGGCCACAGCATGGGCGGCCACGGCGCGCTGACGCTGGCGCTGAAGCACCCCGAGCGTTTCCGCAGCCTGTCGGGCATCTCGGCCATCGTCGCCGCCAGCCAGGTCGAGTGGGGCCGCGGCCCGCTGCGCGCCTATCTGGGCGACGATCCTGCCGCCTGGGCCGAGCACGACGCGTGCGCGCTGCTGCGCGCCCGCGGCTGGCACGGCGACGTGCTGCTCGACCAGGGCGAGGCCGACGGCTTCCTCGATGGCCTGCGCCCCGAGCTGTTCGAGGCGGCCTGCGCCGAGGCGGGCGTGCCGCTGACGCTCCGGCGCCACGCCGGCTACGACCACAGCTACTACTTCGTCGGCACGGTCATCGGCGATCACGTCGCCTGGCACGCCGAGCGGCTGTACGGCGCGTGATCGCGCGCGCCGCGCCGTCGCTCAGGCCGCCTGCGGTCGCCCCGCCCCCTGAATCTGGCGCGCGAGCAGGCTGACCGCGGTGGTCGCCGCGGCCCCCTCGCCGTAGCTCAGGTGCCCCTGCAACACCAGATAGCGCGTCAGCGCGTCCGGCGCGGTGTCGCCCAGGTGCGCCACGGCCTCGCCGTGGCGCTCGTCGAGCGCGCGGGCCACGTCCGTGCCGTTCGCGGGCTGCCCCCGGGCCACGTTCTTCAGATGCTGCTGCAAGCGAAGCTGAAAGGTCAGCTCGCTCAGCTGACGCCCCGTCGCGGGGTGGTTCTCACCGACTCTCATGGTCACGCCCTCCTTCGTCGGGCCTCACCGAGTGCATCGTCCGGGTGGGGGCGAAGATGAGGCGGCGCGGAGGCACCGATAATGGGCGCCGCGCATGGGTGCTTCCGCGGGTGATGGCCCCGGCCGGCGGCGTGTACACTGGCGGACGGCCACGCCACAGATCGGGAGCGCCGCCGTGCACAGCCTTCGGAACCGCCGCCGCCTGTCGGCCTCGCTGCTCGCCCTGCTGGTGTGGGCGGGGGGCTGCTCGGACGCCCCCGACGACGCCGATCCGGCGGACGCGCGCGTCGTGCGGCCGCAGGACAGCGGCCTGCCGCCGGTGCAGGACGTCGGCGGGCGGCGGCCGGACGCGGCGGCCGACGGGGGCACGCCCGCCGATCCCTGCGCGCCGAACCCCTGCGCCCAGGGCGAGGTGTGCACCGCCGACGGCGCGGGCTTCCGCTGCGAGCTGGCCGACTGTGACACCCTGACCTGCGCGCCCGACGAGCGCTGCGAACCCCAAGCGGGCGGCGGGGCGGTGTGCGTCAGCGCCCGCTGCGAGAACGATCTGGCCTGCCCCGAGGAGGCGTTCTGCGATCTGGGCGGCATGTGCACGCCCGACCGCTGCGAGGCGGGGCGGCGCAGCTGCAACGGCGACGCGGTCGAGGCCTGCGCCGACAACGGCGGCGCGCTGCGCGTCGAGCGGGCCTGCGACAGCGCCGCGCCGGGCTACGACAGCGTGTGCGTCGAGGCGGGCGCGCTGGACGCCGCCTGCACCTGCCGCGACGCGTGGGACTGCGGCCCCTGGCTGGCCTGCGAGGGCGGGCGCTGCCGCGGCACCGGCGACCCGCCCAGCTGCCGGCTCGATCCCGTGCCCCTCGACCGCGCGCTGCCCGCGCCGGAGATCGTGTGGGGTGGCACGGCGCAGAACGTCGAGGCGACCGACAGCCCCTTCCCCGAGTCGGCGCAGGCGGTGATGACGCCGGTGGTGGCCAACCTCGACGACGACAACGGCGACGGCCTGGTCGACGCGCGCGACTTCCCCGAGATCCTGTTCATGACGTTCTGCGGGTCGACCTACACGCGCAACGGCGCGCTGCGCGCGGTGGAGGGCGGCGGCCCGAACAAGGGACAGGACGCCTTCGCGACGCTGGGTGAGAAGCACTGGGAGGCGGGGCAGCCGCTGCCCGCGGCCGACAGCTACGCGTGCGGCGACGGCCTGCTCGATCCGACGGCCTCGCTGGCGGTGGCCGACCTGGACGATCCCGCGACCAGCGACGGGCGGCCCGAGATCGTGGGCATCCACCGGAACGACGACAGCGGGATCGTGGTGCACGACAGCCGCGGGGTGATGCTGTTCACGGCGTTCGTGGGCGAGATGCCGCGGGCGGGCGGCAACCCGGCGGTGGCCATCGCCAACGTGGACGGGCGGGGCCCGGCCGAGATCGTCGTCGGGCCGTACGTGATCACGGTGGGGCGCGACGCGAACGGTCAGCTCGAGGCGCGCGATCTGTTCCGCGGCGCGCTGGGGCGCGGGGTGAACGGGCAGGGCGCCGTGGGCTGCGTGGCCAACCTGCTGGGGGACGAGCGGGCCGAGATCGTGGCCGGCGGCACGGTCTACACCTTCCCCGAGGCGCCGGCGGGCGCCACGCGGCGCGCGGACTGCGTCGGCAACGGCGGCGCGATCGAGCCGGCCGACGACGCGCAGCGGGCGTGGTGCGAGGGCGAGCTGCTGGTCGCGTGGGACGCCGTCGAGGCCAACCCCGACGACGCGCGCGCGCGGCGCGAGGGCTTCTGCGCGGTGGCCGACGTGCTGGGCGCGGCGGTGAACCCCGATGGCTCCGCGGCGCCGCCGGGCCCGGACAACCGGCCCGACGGGGTGCCCGAGGTGGTGCTGGTGACGGCGGGCGCCGTGCAGGTGCTCGACGGGTTGACCGGCCAGCTTCGGTTCCACCGGGTGCTGTCCGACGCGAACAACGCGCACGGCGGCGCGCCCAACGTCGACGACTTCGACGGCGACGGCTTCCCCGAGATCGGCAGCGCGTTCCGCACGGCCTACGAGGTGGTCGACCTGCAGACGCCGAGCGCCGCCTGCGCGCCCTGGCCCGCGCCGCTCACCCGCGAGGCGCCGACGCCGCCCGAGAACCCGCCGCGAATGCCCGGCGGCGCCTGCGAGGCCGACGCCGACTGCGCCGAGGGCGCCACCTGCGGCGGCGACGGGCAGTGCGTATGCCTCTACAACGGGTGGAGCTTCACCACCGAGGACGACAGCAGCCGGGTCACCGGCTCGACGCTGTTCGACTTCAACGGCGACGGCGCCGCCGAGGTCATCTACAACGATGAGTGTTGGTTCCGCATCTTCGACGGACGCTCCGGCGCGGTGCTGTTCCGCGAGCCGAGCGAGAGCCGCACGCGCATCGAGCACCCCATCGTGGCCGACGTCGACAACGATGGGAACGCCGAGATCGCCTTCACGGTCAGCAACGAGTCGGGCTTCTGCAGCCAGCGGAACGAGCCCGCGCCGGCGCCGAACGAGGGCACGCTGGCCGACCTGTACAACAACGGCCTCGAGGTGTGGGGCGATCCCAACGACCAATGGGTGTCGGCGCGCCGCATCTGGAGCCAGCACGCCTACCACGTCACGCACGTCACCGAGTCGGGCCGCGTGCCGCTCGTCGAGCCGCCGGGCTGGGCGCCCCACGGCGGCCGGCTGTACAACACCTATCGCAGCCAGCCGCGCAGCTTCGGCGTCGCGCCCGATCTCACCGTGCCCGCGGTGCAGCTCAGCTCGCCCGACGCCGCCTGCGGCACGCTGACCGAGCTCTTGGACATCACCGCGCGCATCACCAACATCGGCGACCTGCGCGTCGGCCCCGGCGTCGCCATCGCCTTCGAGGGCATCTGGGACAACGCCCCGCGCCCGCTGACCGGCGCGGACGGCGCGCCGCTGCTGGTCGAGCTGGTCGAGAGCCTCGAGCCCGGCGCCTCGACCCGGGTGAGCGTGCGCTACGACCTGCGCGCCAACGGCGACGACCCCGACCGCCTGCCCGACCGGATCACCGTGCGCGTCGACGCCCTCGGCGACCCCCAGTTCGGCCGCGAGCGCGAGTGCCTCGAGGACAACAACGCCACCACCGTCGAGGTCGAGCCGAGCGCCCTGCTGCCCGACCTGCGCATCGACGCCGTCAGCGCCGCCCCCCGCATCTGCCCCGGCGCGCAGCTGCGCGCCACCGTCACCAACACCAGCGAGGTGCCCGCCGCCGACGTCGTCGTGCGCTTCTACGCCGGCAACCCCGACGCCGGCGCCGACGTGCTGGGCGAAGCGATCATCGCCACGCTCGCCGGCGGTGAGACCACCGAGGTCGAGGTCGAAACCGACCGCCTCGAGGTCGACCGCCGCGTCACCGTCTGGGCCGTCGTCGACCCCGACGACCGCATCGCCGAATGCAACGACGGCGACAACGCCCGCGCCGCGGACGAGGCGGTGAGCTGCCTGGTGCCGTAGCCGGCGCCGCCTCTGCGTTTACACGGGTCCGTCTCGCGCGTAGCCTCCCGTGGATGGCGCGCTTCGTGTCGATGCTCAAGCGGTATCTGGCCATGCCGGGTGGTGCCGCGGACCTGGACCTGCCGGCGCGGCGCCGGCATCTGCTGGCGTGCCTCGATCGAGTCGACGATGCGGAACGCCGCAGTGCGCTTCACGCGCTCTGGGCGCCGCGATTGGACGATTGGTGTCGGGCGTGCGCAGAGGCGCTGGAGCCGCTCGACCTGCAACTCGAGGCCTTGCGGTCGGCGTTGGATGTCGCGACGAGTCGCTCCTTCCACCTCGATCAGTCAACGGGTTCGCCAGCGTTGGATCTCGAAGTCGTTCGGCTCACACCCGATGTTGAGCGCATCGAGCCGCTGAGCTTCTCGGTGGAGGCCTACGCTGAAGCCCTGCAACTCGCGGCCGGCGTGAAGCCGACTCGACTGGGCGAGGTTGCGTTGCGGTTGACCGAGCCCGAAGTGGTGCGTTGGCTCCTGACGCTCGAGTTGCTTCAGTCGACGGGGTCGGGCGATCCGTGGCACGTCTGGCCCGAACTGCTCGATGATCTTCGGTCGCGCCGCCTTCGAAGTTGGCACTGGCACGCGGGCGAAGAGCACGAGCCAACCCCGGCCGTGTGGGCCGCCTACCAGCGACTCGCTGCACAAGGTGTCGTCACGCTTGGCTCGGACCGCGGGTGGCAGTGGCTCGAAGTTCCTTTCGACGCTGTCGCCGTGCTCGACGAACTGCTCCAGACGCCGGATACGACCTTCGGAGTCCTCGCGACCGCCCTCCTTCAGGACCGAACGACGCACCGTCTGGCCGACTTGGGGGTCGGCAAGCCCACATCGGCCGCCTCCGCCGCGGGCGCTGCCGCCCGCCACGCACAGCTCGTCACCCACGAGGTTCGAAACGCGCTCGTGCCGGCGCAGCAAGCGCTCGACCGCCTGCGCAGTGCGCTCGCGGCCCCGCAGCCTGCGGCGAGCGCCCACGGCTACCTCGACCGGATCGATCGGGCGCTCGGCCGGATCTTCGAGTTCGCCGCGCGTCAGCAGGAGTTCGCACAGTTCGCCGCGCCGGGGGTGGACGCGTTCGACCCACGCCGAGCGATCGAGCTCGCCGTCGCCACCGTGCGCAACGGCGCAGGCGCGCCGCTCGACGTCGTCGTCGCCGACGAACTGCCGCCGGTCCGCGGGGCGCAGGAGCAGCTCGAGATGGTGCTGGTCAATCTGCTCCGCAACGCCCTGCGCGCCGTCGCCGACGCCGGGCGCGTCCGACTGTCGGCGCGCCCGAGTGACGCCAGAGGTCTCGAAGTCCAGGTGGAAGACGATGGACCCGGCATCGCCGAAGGGGTGGCGCCCTTCATCTTCGAGCGGGGCTTCTCGACGCTGCAGGGCAGCGACGGCCTGGGTCTCTACCTCGCCCGCGAGGCCGTGCGGTCCTGGGGTGGAGAATTGCGCTACGCTCGGGCTGCCGGTGGCGGCGCGTTGTTCGTGGTCACGCTGCCGGCTGCAGGAGAGTCATGAGCACCGCGGTCCCCCGCATCCTGGTCGTCGAGGACGATCCCGACTGGTACGAGGTCTACCGCGAGCTGCTCGAGCCGCAGGGCTACGCCGTCACCCTCGCGAACACGCGCGACGAGGCGCTGGCCGCGCTCGACGCGTCCGATGAGTGGTGGGTGGTGCTGATCGACCGCCGTTTGCAGGGCCTCGACGGCCCGGACGAGGGCACCAGCCTGCTCGCCGAGGTCGGCGCTCGCGCCCCCGGCGCGAAGTCCCTGACCGTCACGGCCTACGTCGACTCGGCGGCCATCGAGCGCGCCTTCGCGCTCGGCGTCTACGACTACATCGAGAAGACGCGACACTTCGGCCCGCTGCTGCTCGCCAAGGTGCGTAACGCCGTGGAGGCCGTGCGCGACCGACGCCTGATGCTCGCCGACCGGGAGCCCGTCATCGCCGACGCCTGGCAGCGCGCGCAATCGCCCGATCTCGATCCGCACGCGCGGGGTCGCGTGCTCGAAGAGCTGGTCCTCGCCCTCTTCACCTCGGTGCCCGGCTTCGCGTATGCGCGGTCGCCCGTGCGCAACGCCTCGCAGGAGTTCGACGTGATCGTCCAGAACGGGTCGGCGGATCCGTTCTGGCAGCGCGAGGGCGCGTACTTCCTCGTCGAGTGCAAGCACTGGAGCGCGAAGGTCGATCCGAAGGAGCTCGCCCACCTGCGCGAGAAGGCGCGGCAGCGCTACGGCCGGTGTCGGTTGGCGTTCCTGGTCGCCTGGAGCGGCTTTACCCAGGGCTTCGAGCGGCAGCGCACCAAGGAAGCCACCGAGGATCTTCTGATCGTCGCGCTGGATCGCGACGATCTGGCGCGGCTGATCGACGCCGACGATCGGGACGCCGAGCTCAAGCGGCTGCACGCGCGTGCAGTGACGGAAGAGCCGGCGTAGGTCGGGCGGTCAGGCCCAGAACGCCAGCCGGCTCCGATCCTGCGCGATCGTGAGGAACCCGCCCAGCGTCAGCCGTGGGCGGTCGCCCTGCACCGGCGTGACGCGGTGGACGTAGCGGCCGGCGTCGAAGACGACCAGATCGCCGTCGCGCAGATCGCAGGTGTGCTTGTGGAAGCGGGCCTCGAGGGCGGCGGTGTCGAGGAAGCGCGTGGGCAGCATCGGCGGGTTGGGATCGCTGCCCCACAGCCCGTAGACGACCAGCTCGCCGCCGGCGTCGGGCGCCTGCAGCGTCACGAACCAGCTCAACGCCGTGGAGCGATCCAGATCGGCGGGCATGCGCTGGTAGACCTCGAGGCCGAAGTGGTTGTCGTGGTGGCTGTAGATCTGCTCGCCGGGGTCCAGCGCGCGGTAGTTGCAGGGCGACCAGGTCTTCTCGGCGTCGAAGGCGGGCGGCCCGGCGGGGCGCCCGCCGAACAGTCCGCTCAGCACGTGGCTCACCCGCGCGACGGGATCGGCGTCGCCGAAGATGCGCCGCGTGTTCTCGGCGAAGGCCGCCGCCGAGGCGTCGTAGAAGTCGATCGATGGACCCCGCAGGTGGGTGAAGGTCGGCGTCGCGGCGTCGCCGATGGTGCGGATCTCGCCGCCGGTCATCCCCGCGTTGGGCTCGTCCCAGGCGTCGACGAGGGCGTCGCTCTGCAAACGCTCGACGGCGGGGGCCCGCAGCGACTCGGGGAAGGCGCCGCGCACGATCACGCCGGAACGCTGCCCGGCGTAGATGGCCTCGATGGCGTCCCGCTGCTCGGCCAGGGCGTCGGCGTGGACCGTGTGGAAGTCGATGGGGTGGCCCTCGCGGGCGGACGAGTCGGTCATCGTGAACCTCCGTTTCCGGCGGACGCAGGGTACGCAATTCACCCGGTCGATGCGACGTCCGCGACGGCGCCCAACCGATCGAAGAGCTCGGCGTCGATCGTGGCCTGCCGCAGCCGGCGCGCGGCGCGCTCGAGGCGCTCGAGGCGCTCGTCGATGCTGCGCTCGGCGCGCTGCATGGCCGCGAGTCGGCTCGCGTTCTCGCTGGCCATCGACTCGGCCGCGGCCGCGAACAGCGTCACGAACAGATACTCCGCGGCCAGCGCCTGCAGCGTCACCGCCGACGGGCCCAGCGTCTCGGGGCGCGTCCGGGTGGGCCACGGCGTGGCGCGCATCTGGTCTCGCCAAACCCGATCGAGCGGCAGCACCCGTCGCGTCGTGGGCGTCGGCACCGGGCCGGCGTCCGGACGCTGGTGGACGACGAACAGCTGCGTCAGGGGCGGTTGGGTCGTCGGGGCGTCCAGCGCGGCCAACACGCGCCCGACCAGCGCCGTGATGGCCGGCACGGTGGCGGGCGCGGGCCAGGGATCGGCGGGCGACAGCCCCGCGTCCGCGAGCCGCTGGTGCACGCGCCCGCCCACGACCCAGAGGCGCGCCGGCGCGCTCAGCCCCCCGAGCATCTCGGTCGCCGCCGCCGCCGTCGCCTCGTTGAAGGCGCCCACGAGGCCCTGATCGGATCCGAACACCAACACGTCCGCGGGCCCGCTGGGCGCGGGTCGCGCACCGCCTCCCCGGTCGTCGTCGTCGCCCAAGCAGGCCGCGAGCCCCTGCTGCACCGTTCGAGCGTACGCCTCGGCCGCGCGCACCGCCTGCTCGCACGCGCGCACGCTGGAGGCGGCGATCGCCTTGGCCCCGTGCACCACCGTCCGCAGATCCTGGGCGGCGCGCGTCCGCCGGCGCAGCAGCGTGGCGGCCTCGCTCACGCCTCACCCGCCTTGCTCAGCGCGTCGCGCGCCAGCGTCAGCAGCGCCTGGCGATCGCTCGCGCGCGACGGCGCCGACGAGGCCAGCCGCGCGCGGCGGTGCGGGGGCAGCGTCGCGGTCGCCGCGCGCACGGCGGCCTCGGCGCTGGCGATCCGCTCGAGCGGTACGTCGTCGAACAGACCCGCCGCGAGCGCCTCGAGCACGGCCAGCTGGGCGGGCAGGTCGATGGGCGCCCCCTCCATCTGCTGCAGGCACCCGCGGATGCGCCGGCCGTGCTCGATGATGTGCTGCGTGCGCGCGTCGAGCCGCGTGCCGAAGCGCGCGAAGGCCTCGAGCTCCTCGAACTGCGCGTAGGCCAGCTTCAGGTCGCCCACCGCGGCCCGGTAGGCCGGCCGCTGCGCCGCGCCGCCCACCCGCGACACCGAGCGCCCCACGTCGACCGCGGGCAGCACACCCAACGCGAACAGGGTGGGGGAGAGGTCGATCTGCCCGTCGGTGATCGAGATGAGGTTGGTCGGGACGTAGGCGGCGATGTCCTGGGCCTCGGTCTCGATGATCGGCAGCGCCGTCAGCGATCCCCCGCCGCGCGCGGGCGCCAGGTGGGTGGAGCGTTCGAGCAGCCGCGCGTGCAGGTAGAAGATGTCCCCGGGGAACGCTTCGCGGCCCGGGGGCCGCCGCAACAGCAGGGAGAGCTCGCGGTAGGCGCGCGCGTGGTGGGTCAGATCGTCGTACACGATCAACACGTCGCGCCCCTGCTCGACGAAGTGCTCGGCCATGCTGGTGGCGGCGAAGGGCGCGATGTACTGCAGCCCGGGCGCCTCGTCGCCCTCGGTGACGACGACGAGCGTGCGCCGGAGCGCGTCGTGCCGCTTCAGCGTGGCCACCACGCGCGCGACGGCCGACGCCCGCTGGCCGATCGCGCAGTACACGCAGAGGACGTCGTCCGCCTGCTGAGCGAGGATGGCGTCCAGCGCCAGGGTGGTCTTGCCCGTCTGGCGATCCCCCAGGATCAGCTCGCGCTGGCCGCGCCCCACGGGCACCAGCGCGTCGATCACCTTGGTGCCGGTCTGCAGCGGCACCGTCACCGGCGCGCGATCCATGATCGGCGCGGCGTCGCGCTCGATGGGCAGGCGGCCGCTGCTGACGACGGCGCCGCGCCCGTCGAGCGGGCGGCCGAGCGGATCGACCACCCGGCCGATCAGCCCCGCGCCGACCGGCACGTCCATCACGCGACCCGTGCGCTGCACCGGATCGCCCGCGTGCAGATCCCAGAACGACCCGAGCAGCACGACGCCGATGGCGTCCTCGTCGAGGTTGAACGCGATGCCCATGAGATCGTTGGGGAACCGCAGCAGCTCGTCGAAGCCGGCGCCGGGCAGCCCCGACACCTTGGCGACGCCGGTGGAGACGGTCACGACGTGGCCGACCTCGCGCGGCGCCAGGGGCCCGGCGTCCGTTCCCCGAGCGGCCGCCAGGCTGTCGAACGCGCGGCGCACCGCCCGCCCGAGCGAGGGATCACGCGGCGTCATCGGGTGCCTCCGCGGCGCCCTCGGCGGCGCGCGCCAGCGCCTCGGCCCGCGCCCGCAGGTCACCGAGCCAACGCTGGACGTTCCACGCGACCGCGTAGCCGTCGGCCTCGACCTCGACGCCGCTGACCAGGGCGGGCGCGAGCGTCTCGCGCACCTCGATCGGCGCCCCGGCCAGGGTGCACAGCGCCTCGGTGAGCGCCGCCCGCTGGGCCTCGCTCAGCGGGCGGGCGGTGCGCACGTCCGCCCCGCCCGCGCGCAGGGCCGCCACCCAGGGGCCGCGGGCGTCCGCGTCCAGCGCGCCCAGGCGCTCGATCAGCGTCTCGACGATGCGCTCGTCCAGGCGCGCCCCGGCCAGCTCGGCCAGCGCCCGCTCGGCGATGGCGACCACCTCGTCGCGCGCCAGGGTGCCCAGCGAACGCTCGACGGCGGCCAGCTCCTCGCGCAGCGCGGCCCGGCCGGCCGCGCGCACCTTCTGCGCGTCGCCCCGGGCCTCCTCGAGCAGGCGGCCGCGCTCGCTGGCGGCCTCGACCTCGGCCGCCCGCAGCCGCTCGGCCCGCTCGGCTTCGAGCGTCTTGCGTTGCGTCTCGAAGCCGGCCTGGGCCTCGGCCGCCGCCGCCTCGCGGCGCTCGGCCTCGGCGATCGTGTCGGCCAGGTGCGCCTCGCGGGCGTCGATGGCCGCGACGATCGGGCCGAACAGGAAGCGCCGCAGCAGCCAGGCCAACACCAGGAAGTTGATCACCTGGGCAGCGACGGTGAACCAGTCGATCAGCATGGCGTCACCCGCGCCGGGTCACTGGCCCGCCGCCTTCTCGAGCACGTGGCTCCAGAAGGGGTTGGCGAAGACGAGGATCATCGAGACGACGAAGCAGTAGATGGCGACCGACTCGATCATCGCGATGCCGACGAACAGCGTGCGCGTGATGGTCGAGGCGGCGTCGGGCTGCTGCGCGATGCTCGCCAGCGCGGCCGAGACCGCGCGCCCCTCGGCCACCGCGGGCAACATGCAGCCGAGGGCGGTGGTCAGCCCGGCGGTGACGATCGAGACGACGGCGACGAGGGTTGCGGTGTCCATCAGGACCTCCCGGGGCGGGGTGTGGGCGCGCGCGGTGGGGCGGCGTGCGGGTGCACCTCGGTCGCGGCCGCGATGTAGACCGTCGCGAGGATGGCGAAGATGTAGGCCTGCACCAGCCCGGTCACCAGGCCGAGCGCGCTCATCACGATGGGGAAGAACAGGGGCGTGAGGCTCAGCAGGATGGCGAGGATCATCGCGCCGCTCATCATGTTGCCGAACAGCCGCACGGCCAGGGCCAGCGTGCGCGACACCTCGCTGACGATGTTGATCGGCAGCAGCAGCGGCGTGGGCTCGAGCCAGGTACGCAGGTAGCCGCGCACGCCCACGGCGCCGATGCCGTAGAGGGGCACGGCGACGAAGACGCACAGCGCCAGCGCGGCCGTCGTCGACAGCGAGCCGGTCGGCGGCTCGTAGCCGGGCAGCACGCTCAGCAGCGTCGACGTGGCGATGAACAGGAACAGCGCGCCGATGAAGGGCAGATAGCGGCGGGGCTGGCGCAGGCCGACGCCGGCGATCTGATCCTCGAGCGTGGTGACGATCACCTCGAGGGCCGTCTGCCAGCGCGTGCGCGCGAGGCGCGTGGTGAGGCGCCGCGTCACCAGGTGGCTGCCCAGCGTCAGCACCAGCATCACCAGCCAGGTGGCCACCAGCGTGCCGTTGATCTTCACCCAGCCCAGCTGCCAGAGCACCAGCTCGTCCTGACTAAGGTGCACGGGACACCTCCGCGCCACGGGTCAGGCGGGTCACGGCGAGGCGCGCGCCGAGGAAGCCGGCCGCGCAGGCCACGAGCCGCGGCCAGGCGCCCCCGCTCACCCACAGGAAGCCGGCGACGACGACCGCGCTGCGCACCAGCAGGCTGGCCACGAACAGCGGCGCGGGGTGCGCGCTGCGCAGGCCGCGCGCGACGGTCCACCACAGGCCACCGAAGTAGAACGCGCCCAGCAGCGCGCCGGCGGCGAACGCCAGCGGGGTGGCCGACAGCGCGGCGATCCAGGCGTCAGTCATCGTCGACCTCCTCGTCCGCGCGGCGCGAACGCTCCATCGCTCGGTGCTCGCGCGTGATCCACGCGAGCGCGTTGAGGCACCCGACCGTCAGCCCGGCCACCAGCAGCGCCAGCGTCCAGGAGCGTTCGGTCGCGCCGCGCGCGTCCAGCCAGGCGCCCAGCAGCGCGCCCAGCACCGTCGGCACGGCCACCGACCAGCCGACCAGCCCGAACAGGCCGAGCCCCGCCAGCACCGGGGGTGGGCCGCCTCGCCGGGCCGCCAGCTTGCGGGGCGCCTGGCGGTCGACCGCGCGGGTCAGGCGCCGCTCGGTCGCGCCGTCGTCTGCGGGGGGCGGGCGATCAGACACGTTCCCACTCCAGCAGCCGCCGCACGAAGCTCGTCTCGAGGTGCGCCAGCGCGGCGCGCGTGGCCTGCGCCTGCGCGTCCAGATCCACGAACGCGCGCGCCACCGTGTCCCGCAGCGTCGACAGATCGGTCCCCGCGATGGCGTGGCGCACGGCCACCGTCACCGCCGGGCCGGCCTTGACCATCACACCCAGGTCGACCGCGACGTCCACCACCGCGCCGTCCATCGTCTCGTAGGTGAGGATGCCCGGGGGCACGGCGGCCACGCAGTCCAGGCGCCGCGGCAGCAGGCCGTGGCTGCCGCGCGGCGTCTCGACGACCACGCGGCGCACCGGCGTCGGGGGCAGGTGGACCGCGGCCGGCTCGAGGATGGTGAGCGTCATCGGGGCGGCGTCGCTCATCGTCGCACCGCGTCGAGATCGCCGATCATGTACAGCGCGTCCTCGGGCACGGCGCTCAGCTCGTCCCGCAGGATGCGCTCGCAGTCCTCGAGCGCGCGCTCGACGGGCACGCGCACGCCGGGCTTGCCGCTGAAACGCTCGGTGGTGAAGAAGGGCTGGGTGAGGAAGCGTTCGAGCCGCCGAGCGCGACCCACGACGCGGCGGTCCTCGGGTGAGAGCTGCTCGATGCCCAGCATCGCGATGATGTCCTTCAGCTCGGCGTATTGGGCCAGCGTGCGGCGCACCTGGCGCGCGACGTCGTCGTGGCGTGCCCCCAGCGCGGCCGCCGTCGACAGCTTCGACCCGGACTGCAGCGGATCGATGGCCGGGTACAGCCCCTCGCTGGCCAGGCGGCGCGACAGGACGATCGACGCGGACAGGTGCGAGAAGGTGTGCACGGCGGCGGGATCGGTGAAGTCGTCGGCGGGCACGTACACCGCCTGAATCGAGGTGATGGCGCCGCTGCGCGTGCTGGCGATGCGCTCCTCGAGCCGCGACAGCTCGGTGCCCATCGTCGGCTGATAGCCCATGCGCGACGGCATCTGCCCCAGCAGGCCGGACACCTCGGCGCCGGCCTGGATGAAGCGGAAGATGTTGTCGATCAGCAGCAGCACGTCGCGCTGCTCCTCGTCGCGGAAGGCCTCGGCCATGGTCAGCGCGGCGTGGCCCACCCGGAAGCGGCTGCCCGGCGGCTCGTCCATCTGCCCGAACACCATCACCATCGAGTCGAGCACGCCCGCGGCGGTCATCTCGCGGTACAGCTCTTCGCCCTCGCGGCAACGCTCGCCGATGCCGCAGAAGATGCTGACGCCCCCGTCCGCGCCGTCCCCGGTGGGGCCGGTGACCATGTTGTGGATCATCTCGGTCAGCAGCACGGTCTTGCCGACGCCGGCGCCGCCGAACAGCCCGGCCTTGCCGCCGCGCTCGAGCGGCACCAGGACGTCGATCACCTTGATGCCCGTGGTGAAGACCGCCGACTCGCCCGAGAGCTGCGCGAGGCGCGGCGGCGGCTGGTGGACGCTGCGCCAGCGGAGGTCGGTCGGCGGCGCGGCGCGGTCGATGGCGCGGCCGAAGACGTCGAACATGCGCCCCAGCGTGGCCGGGCCGACCGGCGCCTGCAGCGGCGCGCCGGTGTCGCGCGCGGGCATGCCCCGCGCCAGGCCCTGCGTGGACGTCAAGGCGACCGTGCGCACCCGCCGCGGATCGAGCTGAGCGAACACCTCCAGCGCGACCCGCTCGTCGGGGCCGGTGCGCAGGATGGTGTGGATCGGGGGCAGGCGGTCGGCGAAGGCGACGTCGACGATGCTGCCGCGGATGGCCACCAGGCGGCCGGTCGACGGGGCCATCGAGCGCGCTTCGGGCCGGGCGTCCAGCATGGCACACCCCCGCCGCGCCGGGCGGCAGGTCGGTGAACGGACCGCCCGCGCATCAAGCAAGCGGCGCACCGCCGGCGGACCGACCATGTGGCCCACCACCGCGCGCACCGACGCGGCCCTCCGGCGGCGGCTGTCCGGTGACGGTGACGCCCCGGCACGGCCCGTTCACGATGCGCTGCCAGCCCGAGCGCGCCCCGCGGCTGTGTCAATCGTCCCCGTCGGGGCACGCTTCCCACGCGCCGTCCACGCAGCGTCGGGGCGGGCAGCCGTCGTCGTCACAGCACGCGCCGGGCAGCCCCTCGTCGACCGCGCCGTCGCAGTCGTCGTCGGCGCCGTCGCACGTCTCTTCGACGGGCGCCCGCGGGGGGCCGCACGCGCCCCAGCCGTGGCCCTCGCAGCGCTGCGCGCGGCAGGGATCGTTGCCGCACGACCGCTGCGTGCCCAGGACGCAGACGCAGTCCTCGTCGACGGCGCCGTCGCAGTCGTCGTCCAGCGCGCCGTCGCACCGCTCGTCGCGGGGGCGCACCCCGCCTTCACAGGGGCCCCACGCGCCCGCCTCGCAGCGTCGCGTCCCCGGCTCGCAGGCGCCCACCTCGCTGCCGCACGCCTCCTCGTCCCCGTCGGTGCACTCACAGCCCTCGTCCGCGCTGCCGTCGCAGTCCTCGTCCAGGCCGCCGTCGCAGATCTCCTCGGACGGCCCCACCGCGCCCTCGCACGGGCCCCAGCTGCCGGTCGCGCAGACGCGCGTGCCCGCCTCACACGTCCCCACCGCGACGCCGCACTGCCCCTCGGCGCCGTTGACGCACGCGCAGCCCTCGTCCACGTCCCCGTCACAGTCCTCGTCCAGCGCCCCGTCGCAGGTCTCGGCGGCCGGATCGACGCGCCCCTCGCAGGGCCCCCAAGCCCCGCCGACGCACCGCTGCTCGCCTGGCACGCACTCACCCGTGTCCGACCCACAGGCCTCGCGCTGGCCGTCCACGCACGCGCATCCTTCGTCCAAGAGGCCGTCGCAGTCCTCGTCCAGCGTGCCGTCGCAGGTCTCCTCCGCCGGGCCGACGCCCCCCTCGCAGTCGCCCCACGCGCCGGCCGCGCAGGTGCGGACGCCGGGCTCGCACGCGCCCGCCGAGGGCCCGCAGGGGCTGGCCTCGCCGTCGACGCACGCGCAGCCTTCGTCGCTGAAGCCGTCGCAGTCCTCGTCGAGCGCGCCGTCGCAGATCTCGTCGCCCGCCTCGACCGCCCCCTCGCACGGCCCCCACACCCCGTCGACGCAGGTGCGGGCGCCCGCCTCGCACTGCCCTCGGTCGATCCCGCAGGTCTGACGGGTGCCATCGGCGCACAGGCAGCCCTCGTCGGCGACGCCGTCGCAGTCCTCGTCGAGCGCGCCGTCGCAGGCCTCGTCGGCGGGCCCCACCGCGCCCTCGCAGGGCCCCCAGACGCCGTCTTCACAGGTCCGAACGCCGGGCGCGCACGCGCCGATCGCGGCGCCGCACGCCTCGGTCTCGCCGTCGGTGCACAGGCAGCCTTCGTCCGTCGCCCCGTCGCAGTCCTCGTCGTCGGCACCGTCGCAGTCCTCGTCCGCGGGCGACACCTGACCCTCGCAGGGACCCCACCCGTCGGGCGCGCAGATGCGCGTGCCCGCCGCGCAGCGCCCCACGTTCGACCCGCAGGCCTGCTCGGCGTCGGGCACGCACGCGCAGCCCTCGTCGACCAGCCCGTCGCAGTCCTCGTCGGTGGCCCCGTCGCAGGCCTCGAGCGCGGGGCCGACGCTGCCCTCGCAGCCGCCCCAGCGTCCCATCTCGCAGGCCCGCTCGCCGGGCGCGCAGGCGCCGGTGTCGTCGCCGCAGGGCTCTCGCTCGCCGTCGGTGCAGGCGCACCCCTCGTCGACGCTGCCGTCGCAGTCCTCGTCGGTGGCGCCGTCGCAGGCCTCGTCGCTGGGGCCGATCGCGCCCTCGCACGCGCCCAGCCGACCGGCGCGACACACCCGGCGGCCGCTCTCGCAGGCGCCGACCGAGATGCCGCACGCCGCCGCGTCGCCGTCGACGCAGCCGCAGCCCTCGTCGATGGCCCCGTCGCAGTCCTCGTCGGTGTCGCCCTCACAGGCCTCGGCGGCGGGGGCGGTGGCGCCCCGGCAGGCGCTCCAGCTGCCCCCGCTGCAGGTGCGCTCGCCCGCGGTGCAGGCCCCGATCTGCGAGCCGCAGGCCTCGGTCTGGCCGTCGGCGCAGGCGCAGCCCTCGTCGACGCTGCCGTCGCAGTCCTCGTCGACGCTGCCGTCGCAGGCCTCCTCGGCCGGTCCACGGGCGCCCTCGCACGCGCCCAGCCGCCCGTCGACGCAGGTGCGCGTGCCGGCCTCGCACGCGCCGACGCTGGAGCCGCAGGCGACCATCTCGCCGTCGACGCACGCGCACGCCTCGTCGACGCTGCCGTCGCAGTCCTCGTCGACGCTGCCGTCGCAGATCTCGTCGGCGGGCGCCGTGCCGCCGCGGCAGGCGGTCCAGACGCCGTCCTCGCAGCGACGCTCGCCCGGCTGGCAGGCCCCCACGCCCCGGCCGCAGGGGGCGGCCTCGCCGGCCACGCACACGCACCCCTCGTCGACGCTGCCGTCGCAGTCCTCGTCGCGCTCGCCCTCGCAACGCTCCTCGGCCGGCGCCAGCAAGCCCTCGCATTCGCCCCAGCGCCCTTCGGCGCAGCGTCGGACGCCCGCCCGGCAGGCGCCGACGTCGCTGCCGCAGGGCGCCTCGGCGCCGTCGATGCACGCGCAGCCCTCGTCGGTGACGCCGTCGCAGTCTTCGTCGAGCGCGCCGTCGCAGGCCTCGGCCGCGGGCTCCACCGCCCCGACGCAGGCGCCCCAGGCGCCCTCGGCGCAGGCGCGCACCCCGGGGACGCAGGCGCCGCGCCCGGATCCGCAGTCCTCGACCGCGCCCACGGCGCACCCGCAGCCCTCGTCGACGGCGCCGTCGCAGTCCTCGTCCGCCGCGCCCTCGCAGCGCTCGTCGCCCGGCCCCACGGCGCCCTCGCAGGCCGACCACGCGCCGTCTCGGCAGGCGCGGGTGCCCGCGACGCAGGCGCCCTCGTCGGATCCGCACGCCGACACCTCGCCGTCGAGGCACGCGCAGCCCTCGTCGACCACCCCGTCACAGTCCTCGTCCAGCGCGCCCTCGCAACGCTCCGGCGATGGATCCGAGGCGCCGGCGCAGGCGCCCCAGCGACCGTCGACGCAGGCCTGCTCGCCCGCCTCGCAGGCGCCGCTGTCCAGCCCGCAGTCGCGGCGCGCGTCGGCCGGGCAGTCACACCCTTCGTCGACGCTGCCGTCGCAGTCCTCGTCGCCGGGCGCGGCGCAGTCTTCGGCCTGGCGGTCCTCGGCCGCCCGGCAGCCCTGCCACGCGCCGCCGATGCAGCGTTCGGTGCCCACGCCGCACTCGAGGCCGCGCGCGGCGCAGGCGCGGGCGAGGCCCTCGTCGACCTCGCCGTCACAGTCCTCGTCGGTGCCGTCGCAGGTCTCGTCGCCGGGTCCGACGGAGCCTTCGCACAGGCTCCAGGTGCCGTCCTCGCAGCGTTGCTGGCCCTCGACGCACGCCCCGATCGAGAGGCCGCAGGGCCGGGCGAGGCCCTCGTCGGTCCGGTCGTCGTCGTCGTTGTCGACGCCGTCGCACAGCTCGACGGGGTTGAGGGGATCGGCGCTGCCCCCGGCGAGCTCGGCGGCGTCGGCGCCGGCGTCGCAGTCGGCCAGGCAGAGAGACTCGACGCGGCCGTCGTCGCAGGCGGCCAGCGCGAACAGGGCGAGGCACAGCGGCAGGCGCGCGCGCAGCTCGGACATGGGGCTCTCCTCGGCTCAGAAGCGTGCGGCGACGCCGACGCCGGGCCCCCCCGCCTGGGGGACCGCGGTGATGGACACGTCGTCGTCGAAGACCTCGATCAGCGCCAGGGTGGCGCCCACGGCAAGCAGGCCGCCGCCCACGCCCAGGGCGATGTTGGCGCGCTCGGCCTGCGTGTGCGCCTCGTCCCAGGTGCCGCGCAGGGTGCCGCCGTCCTGGGCGTCGCGGTGGCGCTCGGCCGCGCGGTTCGACTCGAGGCCGAAGTAGACGCCGGCGGCGACGCCGGCCAGGCCCAGCCCGCCCGCGACCGCGGCGTAGGGATACAGCGAAGGCTCGGGGGAGGCCGCGGCGGCGTCCGCGCGCAGGGCCGGGTTCGCCGAGGGCGCCGGCTCGGCGAGGCCCTCCAGCCGAGCGATGCGGGCGATGACCTCTTCGCGGTCGGTGGCCTGGTGGTCGCGGGCGAGGTAGACGCGGTAATGCTCCACCGCGGCGACGTGATCGCCCAGCTCTTCGCTCGCGCGGCCGAGGTTGTAGACCAGGATGGGGGAGGGATCGAGGCGATAGGCCTCGGCGAAGGACGCGCGGGCCGCCTCGAAGTCACCGGCCAGGAAGGCGCTGCGGCCGGCCTCGTAGCGGTCGATGGCGCGGGCGCGGTCGGCCGCGCTCGGCGCGTCGGCCAGCGCGGGCGCGGGGGCGAGCGCGAGCAGGGCCCCGAAGGCGATCGAACGGTGGGTGGGGCTCATCGGGCGCTCCAGCGGTAGAAGGTCCGTTCGGTGGCCGCCGGGGCGGCGACGCGCAGGCGGACGCTGACGTCGTCGGGGGGCGTCCACGCCAGCACCGTCGACTCGGTCACCTCGACCGGGGCCGTGCCCATCACCATCTGGCCGTCGGCGTCGATGCCGCTCAGCGACACCTCGACCGGCCCGCCGCCCTCGACGGTCAGGTGCACCGAGGTCGAGCCATCGTCCGCGGTGGGCACGTGGAACCAGTCGACGTCGCCGTCGCACAGCCACAGGGCCGTCACGGGGCCGGACTCGAGGGGGAGGGCGGCCTGCGCCGCCTCGGGGTTGGGCTCGTAGGCGTCGCCGGTGCACGGCGTCGCGGGCACCAGCGCGGCGCGCCAACCGAGGGGCGCGCCGCCCGCGTCGAGCCAGAGGGTGTGGACCTGGCGATCGGCCGCGTCCAGCGCGTGGATGCGGGTGTGAGTGGTGGACAGCGCCGGCTCGACGGGCTCGCCATCGCAAAGCAGCTCCATCGACGCGCCGGCGTCGGCGTCGTGGGAGACGGCGCGCACCAGCAGTCGCCAGGCGCCCTCGGGCTGCGGCAGGCGCACCGTGACGCGCCCCTCGGCGCCCGCGCAGAGGAGACCGGTGTGCACGCGCTCGTCGTCGACGGTCAGATCCAGCGTGTCCACGCACTCGAGAGGCGCCGCGGCCTCGTCGCTGGGCGTCGGCTCGACGCAGAAGCCGCGCTCGCACACCTGCGGCGCGTCGCAGTCTGCCGGCGCGTCACAGGGTGTGCCGGTGAGATCGGGCACGCAGCCCGCCAGCAGCGCCAGCGCGCCGAACCACCACCCCTGGAATCGACTGCGTTGTTTCAAGGGGTCCTCCCGCCCCCCGGCAGAGCACGCGGCGTGCCGCAACGGCGGCGGCCGCTGGCGACGCCGGACTTGCGACACGCGGGCAGGGCCAATCGCCCCGCCTCGGCGGGGGTCGCTCACCAAAGTGCCCCGTCGCAGGACGAGGACGTACCGCGAGCGTCAGCCTCCGTCGGTCGGTCGCAGGCGTGCTGGGGGCAGGGGAGCCGCGCTTTTTCGCGCCGCGGGCCCGCGGCGCGGGATCAGAGGATCTTGGCGTGCACCGCGGCCGCGCCGCGCTTCGCGTACGCGTCGCGCGTGACCCACATCGGTTGGAAGGCATCCAGGGAGGCCAGCGCCGACGCGCCCGACCACACCGCGTGGGCGCGCCCCGGCGACGCGTGCACCTTCACGGCGGCGCCCGGCGGGGCGAGGGCCGACACCTCGGCGGTCAACCGCGGCTGAAGGCCGTCGAGGGTGGTGCCGTTGCCGGCGAGGACGATGCCGGCGTAGAGGTCGGCGCGCAGGGCCGGATCGCACCTCTGAATCGCCTGATGGATGGCCTGCGGGGCGAGCAGCGCGCCCGGCGCGTGGGCGACGTCCTGCTGCGTGAGCGCCAGCGGAACCACCGCGTGCCGCAGCAGCACGCCCTCGTAGATGGGCTCGGCCCAGCCGAGCCGGCCCCGCTTCATCACCACCAAGCCCGTCGTGCGTCCCTCGGCGTACAGAGCCAGCACGCCGTCGGGCGCGATGGACAGCCCAGGGACGTTGAACGCCTCGAACATGATCTTCGCGGTCGTCTCGCGGCTCTGCTTCGACGCGATGGGCGCCTCGCTGAGCAGCACCGGGTGGTCCTCGGGCGCCACGCGCAGCTCGTTGAAGAACGCGTGGTGCCACACCTTCTCCAGGTCGGGCCAGTCGACGACCACGCCATGCTCGATGGGGTACTTCAGCGTCAGGAGGGTGCGCTTGGCCACCGCCTCGTCACCCACGTAGGCGTCCTTCTGCCCCATGCCCACCGTGACACCCGGGTGCCTGGGTCGCCCCACGAGGCCCGGCATCACGGCCCGCGGCGCGTCGTCGCCCGCCAGCCCGATCCGCAGCTCACCGCCGGCGTAGTCGAGGATGATCGCCTGCGAGGCCTCGTCCTTCCCGGCACCGTCGTCCGCCGGCTCGGCTTCCTCGTCACCCGGCTGGGCCCGTGCGACCAGCGGCGCCGCCAGCAGGCCACCCGCCGCGAGGGCGAGGAACTCGCGTCGTGAGCGCTGGGGCATGGGGGATCCTCCTCGGCGCCACGCTCGCCGCTGCGCGGGGGGCTGTCAAGTGGGGTGGAGAGCAGAAGGCCGCCCTCGGACGTCGTGTTCCACACCCCGTACCGGTCGTGCCGCGCCACGTGCAGCCCGCCGGCACGATCGCCGTGCCCATGCCCGAGATGCGCTCGACCGTGTGGTCCACCCGCGCGTCGATGGGCCGCCCTTCGTCCAGCAGCACGTCCAGCGCCGCCCGCAGCCGCGCCGTCCGGCCGCGCTTCAGCTCGACCACCAGCCAGCGTTCGCCGTCGTGGCTGCGCGCCAGGATGTCGATGCGGCCGACGTCGCAGGGGTACTCGTACCCGCGCTCGTCGTCGCCCGGCTCGGTGTACACCTCCCAGTCGTGCGCCAGCTCGCTCTGATCCCAGTTGTCCCAGAGGAAGCGCTGCAGGTGGCTCTCGAGCGCGAAGCTCTGCCCGCTGACCGTGCCGTCGTCGTCGTCGGCGGCCGCCACCTCGACCGAATCACTCGGACCCGCCGCACCCCGGACCGGCGCCGGCTGCTCGTCCGGATCGACGGGCACCCACAAGAGCGCGTCCAGGGTCCAGAGATCGATCTCGGTTGTTCTTCAGGTCGAGGAACGCGCGGAACCCGTCCTCGCGCAGGCGTCGCGACGCGCTCGCGCGTGAAGAGCGCGCCGAAGCGCGCCAGCACTTCGTCGCGCGCGCCGACGATGCTGACGTAGTCTTCGTAGTCGGGGCCGTCGACGAGGGCTCGTTTGAGCATCTCGAGGGCGTGGGGGTGGGGGTGGTCATGGTCGCTCCGTGGGCGGCCGGTCACTACGGCACCGTCGAAACTCCGTCGCCCGCGCGAGGTCCCCGCAGTCGTCACAGCCGGCGAGGCCGAAGCCGAGGGCCAACCAGCCGGCGAGGGCCGCCGCTCGCTCTCTCATGCCGCCCACCCCCGGTGGACTGCGGATCGCTTGGCATGGCGCACTGTGTTCTCCCTCTTCGGCCCCCGTTTGCCATGGTGGCAAGGGCAGGGGGGCCTGACGAGGGCAGATCGCGCCGCAGATCGGACCAATCGCGCCGCCGCGCGTCGCACGTCACGGGTGGCGACCGCCGACATGGCTCGATGACGCCCGGAATGGCTGGCCCCGGAGGTGCCGCGCAGGCTGGCGGATCAGCGCGGTCGGTGCAGGAACACCCGCTCGAAGGGCCCAGTGAAGGCGCCGCAGACCCCGCCGGGCTCGAGGGCGTCGGCGATGATGGGCAGGCACAGCGCGTCCGGTGGGAGGGCGCCGGGCAGGCAGCTCGACCCGTCGTCGGCCGCAATGCTGGACCGCACCGTGAGCGCCCAGGGCGTCCCGCCGACCACGACCGAACCGACCGACACCGCGTCGGCGGTCGGCATCAGCGCCCCGTCCGGCAGCGGCGCCGACGGCCAGGCGCCCGGTCGGCGGCCGACAGCCCACCAACAGGTCTGCGCCGTCGCAGGCCGCGCGGACCGCCGCGACGGACTGCGGCTCGAGGTTCGAGCTGCGCGCACAGACCGCGTAGCCGAGGTCGGTCAGCGCGCCCAGCCCGACGTCGACGAGCACCGCGTCCGGCACCCAGCGCGCCAGGCGCCGCCCCGCGTCGGGCAGCCGCGGCGCCGGATCGCGGCCATCGTGCACGCCATCGCCGTCCGTGTCGGTGCTCTCGGGATCGGTTCCGCCCTGGCTCGGCCGCGTCGCTGAGTCCGTCACCGTCGGTGTCGGTGAAGATCAGCGGGTCCGGCGGCGGCGCGTCGGCGCGCAGATCGAGGTTGACCACGTCGGCGCGATCCTGGGCGTCGAAGTCGTCGAACAGCCAGTCGGGGTAGGGCGGTGAGAGCAGCCGGCGCAGCTCGGCGGCCTCGGCGTCGTCGTCGGTGACGGCGAGCAGGCGGACCACCAGCGCCCGCTCGCCCGGTGGAACGTGCAGGTCCAGCACGTCGTCGACGGCGGCGCCCTCGGTCCAGCGATAGCCAAGCGCCTCCGCGGCGGGCGCGCGCGCCGTCCCGTCGCGCGTGCGCACCAGGAACCAGGGCAGCGGGTCCGGCTGACCCGCGTCGCCCCGCGATGGGGACACGACGAAGAGTCCTCGAGTCCACGCCTCGTCCTCGATCCCGAGCAGCGCCGACCAGGGGCCCCCTCGCACGCCGAGCGGCGCGCGCACGCGGATCGGCGCGGCGACCGGCGCCGAGTAGCTGAAGACCTGACGAACGATGGAGCCGTCCCGCCACGCTCGCGCCGACAACCGCCGCCGCGGCACCGGCTCGGTGAACGAGTGCTGCCCGAGGGTCATGCCGAAGCACCACGGACCGAAGACCGGTGCCCCGCACAGATGAGAGGGGCTACCGGCAAACCCGGAGAGATCGGTGTAGGCCTCGCGCAGCCGCTCGTATTCCTGTGGGATGGCGCGCACGGTGGAGCCATCGAGCCGAAGGGACGGCGACACGTCCACGACCACCGGCCAGCGATCGTCGAAGCGCAGCGGATCCCCACCGTCGCGGTGCTCGATGTCGTCGCGGACGCCGTCGCCGTCCGTATCCGGCGAGGCCGGATCCGTGCCCAGCGACACCTCGTCCGCGTCTGCGAGGTAGTCGCCGTCCGAGTCCATCCGCCAGGGATCGGTCCCCAGCGCGATCTCCATGGCGGTGTCGAGGCCGTCGCCGTCGTCGTCATGGTCGGCGTCCGGCGTCAGGGGATCCGAGAGGCCGTGGACCTCGTCGCCGTCGAGCAGGCCATCAGCATCGGTGTCGCTGTCGGTCGGCCGCGTCCCGATCGCGAGCTCGGCGCTGTCGCTGAGCCCGTCGAGGTCGGCGTCGTCCTGCCCGTCCGACTCGGCCGGGCGGAGCCCCAGCAGGCGCTCGGTCGCGTCGTCGACGCCGTCGCCGTCACCGTCGACCTGGTTGGGGCACCCGCCGTTGACCACCTCGTCGCCGTCCATCAGGCCGTCACCGTCCGTGTCGGCGCTGCGGGGATCGCCGCCGAAGCGCTGCTCATCGAGCAAGCTCAGCCCGTCGTCGTCGCGATCCGCGTTGGGGTCGTCCGGCGTGGTGGGGTCGAGCCCGTACCGGACCTCGAAGCCGTCCAGCAGACCGTCGCCGTCGGTGTCCGGCTGGTCGGGCGCGCAGCCGGCCGCCGCTTCGTCGTCGTCCACGAGCCCGTCGGCGTCCGCGTCGAGCACGTAGGGCAGGTTGGCGGTGACCAGCTGGTCTTCGATCGCTTGGAGCGGTGGCTCGGCGCGCTCGGCCCGCACGACCGCGGCCTGCGTCTCGGCGGGCATCCACGGTCCGTGGCCGACACCCGCCACGAAGCCGACACCCGCCACGACGTAGATCACCACTCGACGCCCGCAGGCCGGCAGCTCGACCTGCGTGCTGACCCGCCGCAGGCCGTCGTCGACGCTGCCGCGGAAGACGGGCCGAGCGGCGTCCCCCACGAGGTCGATGGAGCTGCGCATCCGCGCCATCCAACTGACGAGGCCCTCGGGACCGAGGTCGCTCGCCAAGGGCGCGCCGCGCAACGCCGCGTAGGCCAGCTCGACCGAGCGCGCGTGCGGCTCCAGGTTCGTCAGCTCGTCTTCGAGCAGCGTGTAGCCCACCGTCGGCGGCGCGGCGTCCGCCGACTCGATCATCAGACGGCCGGTCACGGCGCGCCGCCGGAAGCCAACCCCCGGCACCGGCACCCGGGTCGCCAAGGAGAGCGAGAGCGCCGCGGGGTCCGAGTGGGCACGGTCCCAAGTCAGCGTCACTCCATCCACGGCCGGTCGCGCGAAGATATCGTCCTCGAACCTGAGCTCCCCCCCGCCGCCGAGGCGACCCGCCGTCCACGGTTCGAGGTAGGCGGGGAGCTCGACCTGCCGACTCGACACCCGCGGATCCTCTCCGCGTCGCATTTCGTCCCCGTCGTCCTCGCCATCGCCGTCGGTGTCCCGCGACCTCGGGTTGGTGCCGAGCACGTCGACCTCGAAGCCGTCACCCAGGCCGTCGCCGTCCGAGTCCCCGCGGTTGGGATTCGTCCGCAGAGCCCGCTCGCGCGCCGTCGTCAACCCATCCAGGTCGCCGTCCGCGTCGTCGGCCTCCGGATCGTCGTCTCCCGGCGTCAGCGGATCGAGCCGAGAGTCGGACGCCTCGTCCGCGTCGGGCAGACCGTCCCCATCGGTGTCGGGGTCGAGGGGCGAGGTCCCCATCTGCACCTCGACCCCGTCGTCCAGCCGATCATCGTCGGAGTCGGCGCGGAGGGGATCAGTGCCCAGCGCGGCCTCGTCGCCGTCGGTCAGCGTGTCACCGTCGGTGTCGGCGACCACCGGAGACGTCCCGCGGTCGATCTCGACGTCGTCGTCCAGGCCATCGGCGTCCGAGTCGAGCAGTCGAGGACTGGTGCCGGCCGCCCACTCGTCGGTCGCGGACAGCCCGTCCCCGTCGTGGTCCTCCTCCGCGTCCGCGCGCAGGGATCGGTGCCCACGGCCAGCTCCGCGCCGTCATCGAGGCCGTCGCCGTCGGTGTCCGCTCGGTCGTCGCGGGTGCCCAGCGCGGCTTCGTGCACCGCGGCCAGGCCGTCGCCGTCCTCGTCGGCCAGGCCGGGAAGGCCCGTCGAGGCGTGCGCGGGCAGGGCTGGGACCCACCGCGGCCAGGCGGCAAGAACGGCCTGGCCCCGCGCCTCGGCCGCTTCCCGCGTCGGCGCCGTCGACCACCACGTCAGCGCGACCTGGACGGGCTCGCCGTCGGGCGTCCAGGTCCAGCGCGCCCGATCGGCGACGACCACCCGCACGCGCCAACCGGCCGCGGCGTCCTCTTCGACGACCACGCGCTGCGCGGGGCCCTCGACGTTGCGCGATCCGATCAGGGTGCGCGCGTCGCGCCAGCGGTCCGTGCCCGGGTTCAGGAAGTTGGGCCACGCGGAGCGCTGGATCGCGACCGCGGCGAGCCCGCCGGGCTCGGCGGTCGGCATCACCCAGGCCTCGACGGCGTGGGTGCCGGGGGCCAGCGGGCGAAGCACCAACCCCGTCGGCGATCGGCGCATGTTGCCGAGGGCAAACAGCGGCTCGAGCTCGCGGTGCCTGCCGGAGACGATGTTCGGCTCCTGAACGCCAGGCACCCCGTCCGCCAGCCGGCCACCGGTCAGCCCGCCGAGCCCACGTCGCCGCCTGGGCTCACGGTCCACGTCTGTCCATCGCCGTCCGCGCAGCAGCGTCACGGGGCCGCGCAGTCGGTCGTCCGGCGCGAGCGGATCCTCACCCTCGGCCACCTCCAGACCGTCGGGGGACCCGCCGCCGTCGGTGTCGGCGTTGAGCGGATCGGTGCCCAGCCGAAGTTCGAGGCCATCGTCGAGGCCGTCCGCGTCGGTATCCGAGAGGTGGGGATCGGTGCCCAAGCGTCGCTCGTCGTCGGTGTCCAACCCGTCGCCGTCGGGATCGACGGGCGCCGCGTCAGCCCCGAAGGCTGCGTCGGGCGGCGCCGCGTCAGGGCAGCGCCGCGTCCCGCAGCTCGGCCGCGGCGTCGCGCGGCGGGGCTGTGTCCGGCTCCTCAACCTGCGCGTCGAGGACCAGGGCGGCGTCTCCTGGCGCAGGCGCCGCGTCCGAGGCCGCCGCCGCATCATGCGCCCCGACCGCTGCGTCTGTGGCGACCGCGGGGACCGCCGCGTCGGTCGGCGCCGCGATCATCGCGTCCGGCGCCGCCGTCGCGTCCGACGCCGCCGTCGCGTCGGACGCCGCCGTCGCGTCGGGGACGACCGACGAGTCTGGCCCCGCCGCCGCGTCTCGTTTCGCGATCGCCGCGTCCGGCCCGGCCGAAGCGTCAGGCGGCAGGGGCGCCATCAGCGGAAAGTCGCCGACCGCCTTGCATTTTGGCTGTTCGTGCAGGCACCCGCCGACATGGAGAGCCCCTCGCCGCCGCCCTAAGGTCATTCGTTTTACCTTAGCCTCTTCGTGGCCACAACGTGCTGTACGAAAAGGAGTTTTGCCGGTCTCGTTTCCGTTCGTCCGCCGTTCGCGCCGGCGTCTGCGGGCGCCGGCGTCTCGGTATCCGCCACCCCGGCTGTCCAGTGCGCCAGGGGCGACGGCAGGAGGCCTGACGAGGGCAGGTCGCGCCGCTCGGCGGACCGAACGCGCCGCTGCGGCTCGCGCAGGTGACGTGCCCGGCGGTCGGCCGCATGGGTCGACGACTCACCTGGCGGCGGTTGCCAATCCGTCCGAAGCTCGTTACGAGTCGAACGGCGAATCGTTCGCGCCGCGGCGGGCGGCGAGGCGCTCGACCCAGTCCCAGAGGGCCGCACCCATGAGCGTGATCTCGGCGCGCATCGTCCGCCGCATCATCGAGGCCAGCCGCGGGCCCGCGGCGACGCGCGTGTTGCTCGAGCGCGCGGGACTCTCGGCGCAGCCGGCGCCGGCCGACGACCCGCCGGTCGTACCGGCCGAGGTCTACTACGATCTGCTCGAGCGTTGCGGCGCGGACGACGCGGGGCTGCCGCTTCGGTACGGCGCGTCCATCCGGCCCGAAGACTTCGGAGCGTTCGGGCTGGCGCTGAAGACGGCGCGGGACGTCGGGGACGCCCTGCGGCGTCTGGCGCGCTACATCCTCGTCGTCAGCGACACCCTCGACTACGCGCTGCGCGACGAGGGCGGCGAATGGCTCTTCGTCCTCGGCGGGCGCCGATCGGGCGATCGGCGCGGCGTGCAGCTCGCCAACGAGTGCGCGCTCGCGGCCATCGTGTCGCTGCTGAGGCAGGTGGCCGACGGGCCCATCGTGCCCGCGGCGGTGTCGTTCCGGCACCCGCCGCCCGCCGACGTCGCGGAGCACGCCGACTACTTCGGCGCGCCGGTGCGCTTCGGCGCCCCGCTGGACGCGCTGCACCTCGATGAACAGACGCTTGTGACGCCCACCCGCCTCGCCGACGAGGGACTGTCGGCCTACCTGCTCACGCAGCTGGACGACCTGCACGCTCGCCGGGCCGAGGGCGCGGTCGTCCACCAGGTGCGGCAGGCCATCACCGACCAGCTCTGCTCGGGCATGCCTACGCGGGACGACATCGCCCGTCACCTGGGCATGAGCGGCCGAACGCTCCATCGGCGCCTCGCCGAGCACGGGTGCTCGTTCCAGAGCGTCGCCAATCAGGTGCGTCGCGCGGTGGCCGAGTCGCTGCTCGTGCGTCAGGCGCACAGCCTGGCCGAGGTGGCCTACCTCACCGGCTTCTCGGACCAGAGCGCCTTCCAGCGAGCGTTCAAGGGCTGGACCGGCCAGACGCCCCACGAGTTCCGCCGCGCCGCCTGAGCGGGCGGGCACGTCGCTCCGGTCGTCCCGAACGGTGCGGCTGAGCGTTCGCACCAGCGCACCGACCGGGTTGGCCGGATCGGCCACAACCCTGGCCGCAGCGGTCAAGAACCCCAGCGTCGTCCTCCTTAGGCTCGGAGTCACCTGACGAGGAGGCACCATGTCCCGCAACACCACCCGCATCGCCCGCCTGACGGGCCTCGCTTATCTGGGCATCATCGCGACCGGCATCTTCGCCGAAGTGGCCGTCCGCATGGCGCTGGTCGTCGACGGGGACGCGGCCGAGACCACGGCCAACATCGCCGCGTCCGCCGGCCTGTTCCGGCTGGGCATCCTGGCGGACGTGGCGATGGTCGGCTTCGACGTCGCGGTGGCCGTCGGCCTGCTGGCGCTGCTGCAGCACGTCCATCGGCCGCTCGCCCAGCTCGCCGCCGCCCTGCGCCTCATCCAGGCGGCGGTCATCAGCGGCAACCTGATGAACATGGCGCAGGCGGTGCAACTGGCGACCGGCGGTGGGAGCGCCGACGCCCTCGGCGCGGGCGCCCCGGGTCTGGTGCTGTCGTCGATGGAGGTGCACGCGCTGACCTACGACCTCGGGTTGGTCTTCTTCGGCCTCTCGTGCCTGGTGCTCGGCTGGCTGCTGCGGCGCTCCGGATCGGTGCCCGCCCTCCTCGCGATCGGCGTGAGCGTCGCCGGCGTCGTCTACCTCGTCGGTTCGTTCGCCGCGCTCTGCGTGCCC
The DNA here is from genome assembly GCA_020633465.1 of Myxococcales bacterium. Lineage (GTDB taxonomy): Bacteria > Myxococcota_A > Bradymonadia > UBA7976 > UBA1532 > JACKDN01. The sequence goes on along the minus strand of JACKDN010000006.1, from coordinate 335,013 downwards.
GCCTGGTCGGCCGCCCTCGACCCCGCCTACGGCGTCGCGTTCCTCGCCGAGCTGGCCTTCGCGGCGTGGCTGGTGGCCAAGGGCATGGCGCCTCGGACGACGCCGAGCGAGGCCCAGGTCGTGGCCTCCGGCGCGTAGGGCGCCGCTCGCACGAACGCCGTGCGAGGGTCTCCACGCGTCGAGCCGCGCGGGACGGCGCGCTCCCCGGTCGCCGCTCGGTGTCGACGCGCATGCATGATGAAGAACGCCTACGAAAGCGAGGGCGGCCGGCCTCTACCCAGCCGGTACTGGTTGCCGACGAAGGCGAACCCGACGCCAAGCTCGAGCAGGAAGTCCCGCAGGTGCCGCATCAGCGCCTTCTCGATCTCCCGCTCTCGCGCCTGATCCTCCAGCCCGAGGAAGCCGAAGAGGTAGGGGTCTTTCTGCAGGTTGATGGCGAGGTCGGACTGCGGGGCGGGGAGGGTGGCGTCGAAGTTCGTGACCGCCTTGCCCTGCCGCCGGTGGAGGCCTGACTCGATCTGGAGGACCAGCACGTCTCGGGACCAGCCGTGCAGGCGGGTCTTCTTGGCGTACCAGAGCCGGAGGTCCGGGTTGTCGAGCTTGTCGAGCAGGCGGACGTTGTGGCCCCACGGGATTTGCGCAACAGCCTGTTGCGCAATTGCCCGGTCCGGCCACGCCTCCGCGAACTACCGCATGTACAGCAGGTTCCGCGGCGAGAGCCCCTTCATGTCGGGAAAGGCGAGGCGCAGGTCGACCGAGAGCCGCTTGATGACTTTGGCTCCCCAGCCCTGCGCCTGCTCCCGCTTCGAGATCGCCTGCCCGATGTCCCAATAGAGCAACGTCAACTCGGCGTTGGCGGCGAGGGTCGCCCGCATGCGGGCGGCGTGGATCCGCTCCTCGAGGTCGGCAAGCAGCGCCGGGTACTCGGTGGGGATCAGGCTGTCGTCGCCGTCGGCCAAGGTGCCCTCGTCGATCGTCCTCCGAAGGTACGCCGAGAGCGGCGGAGGCACAACGGCCCACCGCCGCCAGCGGCCACGACTTGTCCTTCGTCCGGCCCTACTCGCTGAGGGACGCATTGTTGCCCGTGTTGACCCGCACCGGCCCCAGCGTCACCGCGTAACTACCCGAAATAGCTAGGCTCGTTGCCCGGTCGCCACTTGATGTTGCACCCCAGGCTCGGCGCCTGCTCTTCGCTCGGCGCCTTGCCGGCGAGGACGGCGTCGACGGCGGCGCGCAGGTCGGCGCCGGTGATGGGCTTGCCGTTGCCGGGGCGGCTGTCGTCGAACTGGCCGCGGTAGACCAGCTTGCGCTCGGCGTCGAAGAGGAAGAAGTCGGGCGTGCAGGCGGCGTGGTAGGCCTTGGCCACTTCCTGGCTGGCGTCGAACAGATAAGGGAACGTGTAGCCGGCGTCGGCGGCCTCGTCGGCCATCTTGTCGGGCGCGTCGTCGGGGTAGGCGTTGGCGTCGTTCGCGTTGATGGCGACGATGGCGATCTGCTCGCCGTACTCGGTGCCGAAGGCGGCCAGCGCTGCGCGCAGGTGGATGACGAACGGGCAGTGGTTGCAGATGAACATCACCAGCAGGGCGGGGGCGCCGTCGAAGTCGTCGAGGCTGGTGAGATCGCCGTCCACGTCGGGCAGGTTGAAGTCGGGGGCAGGGGTGCCCAGCGGGAGCATGGTGGAGGGCGTGCGCGCCATCGAGGGGCCTCCGTCGTCGTCGGTCGTCGAACTGCATACCACGGGGTCGCCGGTCGGGCCGACCCCAAAGCCGCCCGCGCGGGCCGGGGTCAGGGCACGGCGGGGGGCAGGAAGTAGTCGCGCCAGGCCGCGAGGGTGCGGCCCTTCAGGCTGCCGGGCTCGAGGCGGCGGACGGCCTCGAGCGCGAGGTACAGGCGCGCGCCGGGGCGGACGAGCGTCGCGGCGGTCAGGCGGTCGCGCTGGGCCTCGGCCTCGGCCTCGGCGTCGAGGGCGCCGGCCAGCACGGTGGCGACCTGGGCGTCGGCCTCGGCGGCCCGCTGCTGGGCGTAGGCCTCGGCCTTGGCGCGCAGATCGGCGACCTCGGCGCTCAGCACGCGGCGCAGCTCGGCGGTCTCGCGCGCGTGCTGTGCCTTGGCCTCGGTCACGCGCTGGGCGACGTCGCGGCGCGCGGCCTCGAGCTTCGCCCGCGCCTCGGTCAGCTCGTCCTGCGCCGCCTTCAGGCGCTGCTGGACGTCCTCGGCGCGGCGCGCCTCGGCCCGCGTGTCGTCGGCGCCGCGCAGGGCGATGCCGGCCAGGCGCGCCTCGGCGTCGGGGTGCGCGGCGCGCAGGGCGTCGGTGACCGCCTTCCACGCGGTGGTCCGGCGCTCGGGGGTCAGCAATGCGTCGGTCGGCTGCGCGGCGATCGCCTTCTTCAACGTGGCCTCGATCGCGTCGCGCGGCGCTGTGGCGTACACCACAAGGTCGAGCCGCGCCGTCTCGCCGTCCGCGGTCGGCGCGGCCAGGGGGTCGGCCTCGCCGCCCCAGGCGCGGAAGGGCGGGGCGATGGCGGGCTGCAGGTCGTCCCACGGAGCCGCCAGGTGCAGGCCGGCCTCGAGGCGGCGCGCCTCACCCTGCAGCGCTTGCCCGGGCGGCACCACGCGCACGGCGACCGCGGCGAAGGTGGCGCCGATGGCGATCAGCGCGCAGAGCAGCGTGAACAGCGTCCTCACGGCGCCATCCGCTGCAAGATGGCCTGGTCCAACAGCACCCCGCCGCCGTCCTGCAGGGCGTCGATGCGCGTCGCGAGCGCCTTCGCTTCGGCCTCGGCGGTCACCCGCGCGGCCTCGGCGCGCGCCACCCGGCCGGCGGCCTCGGCGCGCGCGCGGGCCTCGCGCGCGGTGGCGTCGGCGTCGGCGGCGCGCGCGCGCGGCGCCCAGGGCCTCGCGCGCCGCTTCGATCTCGGCCTCGAGCTCGGCCCGCGCCGCGTCGTGCGCCTTGCGCGCCTCGGCCACGGCGGCCTGCACTTCGGCGTCGCCCCCGGCCCGGGCCGTGTCGGCCTCGGCGCGCAGCCGCGCCGCCTGCGCCTTGGCCTGGGCCACCCCCGCCAGCGTGCCCTGCACGTCGCTGTCCACCCGCCACGCCGGCGGGCGCAGGCTGATCAGCTCGACGCCGCGCGCGGCCAGCCGATCGCCCAGCTTCTTCTCGGCGGCCGCCAGCGCCCGCGTGACCGTGGCGTCGTCGGCCAGCTCGATCAGGCCCACGCGGCCGTAGGCGTCGAGCAGCGCGGCGCCGACCTCGGCGCTGACCGCCCGATCCCAGCCGTCGGGATCGGCGCCCAGCGCGCCCACGGCCCGGAGGAGATCGACCGCGCGCACGCGGTAGCGCGCGCGGGCGCGTCGCAGGCTCAGCGCCACGCCCTCGGCGGTGCGCGCGGTCGCGTCGACGCTCAGCGCGCGGTCGTTCAGCCGCAGCACCCGCGCCGTCTGCAGCACCGGCACGTACAGCGCGAAGGCGTCCTCGGTGATCACCCGGCGCGGCTCGCCGGGCAGACCGCCGACGACGTCCTCGACGACGACGGCGTCACCGGGATCGAGCAGCACCACGCCCGCGCCGTGCCGCAGCGCGAGCGCCAGCAGCGCCACGCAGGCCAGCAGGAAGAACAGCAGCCCCCACGGCCGCCGCCGCCGCGGCGGCGCTTCGGGTTCGACCTCGGCGGTCTCGGTGATGGTGTCGCTCAATCGCACGGGACCTCGCGCCGCAGCCTAAATCAATGCGGGGCGCGAGGCGAGCCCGCGCTCGTCGCGTCGACGAGGGTGGGTCGACCTCGCGCGGCGCTCATCGTCTTGCTCCACGGCCTGGCGCTCAGGCCGCGGCGCACCCGGTCCGCGGCCGGGCGCCCGCGCGAGGCCGTGGTGAGAACGGCCGGCGTGCGGCATCCGCCGTACGTGCCCGAGCGACCGAGCCGCCCGCAGCCGAGGCCCGAAGGGCGAGCCGAGGACGCGAGGATCGCGAGGGTCGCGCCCGAAGGGCGCCGGCCAGCCGGGGGGTCTGGGGTGGCCGGCAGGCCCCCCAGTGCCGCGCGCTCGCGCGCGGCGGAGAGACAGTCTGTCCGGTGGAGGCTGCACCTGCTCCAGCGGTGCAGCGGGCCGCTCGGCCTCCACGTTCAGCACGCCCGTGCTCGCCCGGTCACGGCGCGCAGCAGGCGCCGTCGCAGCTGGCGGTCTGGTCGCTGGGGCAGCAATCGTAGCTGCCGTCGTCGTGGCGCACGGGCGCGGGGCGGGCGGGGGGGCAGCAGCCGCGCAGGCCGTCGTCGTAGGTGACCGGCACGGTGAGGCCGTCGGGGCAGCAGGTGCGCAGGCCGTCGTCGTGCAGGACGGGCAGGGGGCGCTCGGGCGGGCAGCAGGCGTTGACGCCGTCGCTGTGCTCGACGGCGAGCGGCTTGTCGTCCGCGCAGCAGCCCACCTCGCCGTCGGGCCAGCTGACCGGCGTGCTGGCGCCGGGCGCGCAGCAGGCGGGCGAGCCGTCGGGCAGGCGCACGCCGATCGACTCGTCGGCGCCGCAGCACAGGCGGTCGTCGTCCACCTGCACGGCGGTCTGCTTCTCGAAGGGGCAGCAGCCCTGCGTCGCGTCGGGCCAGGTGAGCGGCACCGGCTCGGCCTCGCTGCAGCACGCCTGCGTGCCGTCCTGGTGCACCACCGCGCGCGTCTGGTCGGCGGGGCAGCAGCCGGGCGACTCGTCGGGGTAGCTGACGCACACCTCGCCGTTGGCCTCGCAGGTGGCGCAGAAGCCGGGCGCGGCGTCGGGCTGCGGGGGCGCGGCGTCGGCCGGGGCGGCGTCGGCCTGCGCGTCGGGCCGCGGCTCGACGAAGGCGTCCTGATCGAGCTCGGTGGGCAGCCGGCAGCGATCGTCGATGCAGGCGACGAAGCGCGGCGGGCAGTCGGCCACGGTCTCGCAGGTGAACTGCTGGTTCTCGAAGTCGTCCTTCTCGCAGCCCAGCACCAGGCCCAACAGCACCACGCAGAATCCCCTCAAGGCGCCCTCCGGGCTCGCAGGCTGATGCCGAGCACGTCGAGGTAGTCGACGTTGCCGGCCAGGTCCAGCCGGTGGAAGCGCTGGTCGCCGAAGGTCCCGATGCAGCGCTCGTCACCGTCGTTGTCGCGGCTCTGGCCGGGGCACAGGCCCCACTCGGCGTCGCCGTTCTTGTCGTCGTCGAACAGCGTGAGGATGCGGAGCTGGGCGAGGAACACCTCGGCCGAGGCGGCCAGCGCGGCGGCGCGCGCCGGCTGCGCGTCGTCCACGCAGCGGAACGCGACGCCGAGGTCGTCGTTGCCGTCGACGTCGCCGGCGAAGCGCAGCGCGTGGAAGGTGCCGTTCGTGGTCGTCGACACGCAGGGCAGGGGCAGGGCATAGGACGCCGGGACACCCGGACACGGGCCCCAGGTGTCGCTGTTGTCGGGCCCCAGGTTCAGGTCGGTCCAGCCGAGGAACACGCTGCAGTGCGTCTGGATCCACTCGGCGAGCTCGGGCGCCGACTCGTCGCTGCAGACGAAGCGCAGGCCGATCGCGGCGTCGCCGTTGACGCCCCCGAGGGTGCCGCTGCCGCTGAGGCGGATGGACCGAAACCGGCCGTCGCGCCGGGTGCCCACGCAGCGGTGGTTGCCGCTGTTGTCGCGCGCCGAGCCCGGGCAGTCGCCCCAGGTGGGGACGACGCCGGGGTTCTGGCCGCTGCCGGCGAAGGCCAGCCACACCTCGCAGTGGGTCTCGACGTAGGGGCCGCACAGGCCGACGTCTTCGTCGACGGCGCCGTCGCAGTCGTCGTCGCGGCCGTTGCAGGCCTCGGCCACGCAGGCCGGGTCGGGCGGCGGCGTGGCGTCGCGCGGCGCCTCGGCGTCGTCGGCCCCGTCGGGGCGTGACGCGGCGTCCCGGGGTGGATCGGTGTCGGCGGCGGGCGCGCCGTCGAGCGCGGGCGTCGCGAGGGCGTCACTCTCGGGGGCCGCGTCGCGCCGGTCGGGGGCGGGGGGCGCGCCGTCCGCCGGCCTCGGGCTCCAGTCGACCTCGATCAGCCGCGCGTCGACCGAGGCTCGCTGCTCGGGGGCGGCGTCCGGGAACTCGGTCAGGCAGCCGCTGAACAGCAGGCACAGGGCGGCCGTCGGCAGGCGGTCGGCGAGCGTCATCGCGGCCAGGATACTCGAAACGTCGGACCGACGCCCGGTTGCCGCGACGGCCGCCGTCGGCGATGCTCGCGACCCGAAGACAGGGAGGGACGATGCGCGCGGGATCGTGGGGAATGGCGCTGCTGTTGAGCGCGGGATCGGCGTGGGCGGCGAAGCCGCTGTGGACGCGGACGGTCAGCCCCGAGGCGGGGCCGAAGGCGATGGGCCTGGGCGGCGGCAGCGTGGTCGTCGTCACCTGGGACAACGCGGTCGTGGCGCTCGACGCCGCCAAGGGCACGCAGCGCTGGAAGGCCGCGTCGCCCGCGCCCGACGACGTGCAGGCGACCGGGCTGGCGGTGGTGGACGACACCGTGGGCGTCCTGTGGACGGGCAAGGCCGAGGTCGAGGGGCGCGACGCGGCCAGCGGGGCGGTGCGCTGGACCGCGCCGCTCGAGGCGCCGGGCACCAGCCTGGCCGACTGCCCGGGCTACCAGCTGATGGTGGCGACGGCGCGCGGGACCGGGCCGGACGGGCAGAAGACGTTGATGGCGGTGGGGCTGGGCCCCGACGGCGCGCCGCGCTGGCGGGCGCCGGTGCCCGGTGATCTGGTGGGCGCGGGCGGGGGCTACGTCTTCGCCGAGCAGCGCTCGGGGGTCGGGCGGCTGAAGTCCAACCTGGTGGCGGTGCGGTGCAGCGACGGGGCCAGCTTCGCGCTGCCCGCGGGGCCGAAGCGCCACGTCGACTTCCTGGACGCCGAGGACGGCAAGGTGGTGACGGCGCACTTCGACAGCGGCGGGGGCAGCGGGCCGCTGTGCATCACGGTGATCGAGAAGGGCGTGCAGGGCTGCATGGACGCGGCCGATCTGGGCGCGCGGCCGGGCTGGGTGATTCAAGGGGCGACCAAGCGCGGTCCGCTGCTGCTGGTCAGCACGGGGCACATCGAGGCGTACAACCTGAACGACACGCCCGACAGCAAGGTGCTGCTGTACGACCTGGGCGCCGAGAAGCCGCGCGCGCTGAGCGAGCCGATGACCGCGTCGATGGGCGTGGTGGACGCGGGGCAGCAGTGGGTGGCGGCGTTCGGGACGACGGGCGCGGACGACACGCTGTCGCTGCTGGACGAGTACTCGCTCGAGACGAAGGCGAAGGTGGCGCTGAAGAAGGCGCCGCGCGTGCTGGCGGCGGACGCCGAGCGGGCCTACGTGGGCAGCTACGACGGGGCGGTGACGGCGGTGAAGCTGGTCGCGCCGGGGCGGGAGGCGACGCCGCGGGCGAAGGTGGCGGTGGCGGCCTCGGCGCAGGTGGCCGCGGTGGCGGCGCCGGGCCTCGGCTGGGCCGCGACGCGCGTGATCGACGCCCACCCGAAGACGGGGCGCACCTCGGGGCAGAAGGCGCCGGGCACCGTCGCGGGGCTGGCCTTCCTGGGCAACGACCGCCTGGTCGCCGGCGGCAACGACGACCGCGTGCGGGTGTTCTCGGTGGCCGACGGGGGGCGGCTGTATCAATCCAAGGGGCTGGGCAAGGACGTGGACGGTCTCGAGGGCTGCGCCGACGGCACCTTCGCCGCGCGCATCTACGGCGGGGCCGTGCAGGTGTTCCGGGCGCAGGGCGCGACGTGGAAGCCCGGCGCCAAGGTGAAGCACGACGGCGGCTGGATGTTCGGCCTGTCGGGCGACTGCGGCGTCGTCGTGGCGGACGACTTCGGCGGCACCTTCACCTACTACGACGCGAAGAGCGGGCGGTCGCTGCTGAACTTCGACAGCCAGGGGCGGATGGATCGCCGCGGGCTGCGGGCGCGGGGCGGCAAGCTGCTGGTGCAGCAGGGGCCGGCGCTGGCGCTGCACGACGTGGGCGAGACGCGCGAAGGATCGCCGGCGCTCGAGACGAAGGGGGTGGCGCTCGAGGCCGAGGGCGGCGCGCTGGTGCAGGCCTGGCCGGCCGGCGACGGCGTGCTGCTCGAGTACTGCGGCACGGCGGCCTGCACGGTCGTCCTGGGCGAGCGCCGCGTCACCTTCGACACCACCGGCGGGGTGTGGTCGGCGAGCGTGCCGTCGATGATCGATCTGTCGCCGGACGGCCGCTGGCTGGTGTGGGGCCGCGACGGCCTGGACCTGCAGCTGGTCGATCTGCAGGGCGGCGGCCGGCAGTCGCTGGGCGTCGTGCCGCGCACGATGAGCGCCACGCCGACGGCCCGCTTCTCGCCCGACGGGAAGACGCTGGCGGTCGCGATGCAGCCCGAGCCGTGGCAGGTGACGCTGTACCGCCGCGGGGAGTGAGGGGCTCGGTCAGTCGCCCTTGTAGAGGGTCATGCTGGGGAAGGCCATCTCCCAGCCCTCGGCGTCGAAGCGCTGCTTGATGGTCACGTTGATCTCGCTGACCACGTCGAAGTACTCGCCCGGCGGCACCACCCAGTACAGCACCGTCAGCTGCAGCGCCGAGTCGCCGAAGTTGGCGAAGCGCACCGCGTAGTCCTCGCGCACCTTCGGGTGCGCCGCCAGGATGTCGCGCAGCGCCTGCATGGCGGCGGTCAGCTGGTCGCTGGTCGTCGAGTACACGAGGCCGATGGTGCCGTTGAACTTGCGCGCCGGCCGCGCGGACAGGTTCTCGATGCAGTCGCCCACCATCAGCGAGTTGGGGATGGTGACCATCGTGCCCTCGAAGGTGCGCAGCCGGCAGGTGCGCAGCCCCAGATCGACGACGGTGCCCGTGTGGCCCTTGATGGTGATGACGTCGTCCACCTGGAAGGGCTGGTCGGCGAAGATGGTGACCGAGCCGAAGACGTTGGCCAGCGTGTCCTTCGCGGCCATCGCCAGGGCCAGGCCGCCGATGCCCAGGCCGGTCAGCAGCGAGACGATGTCGAAGCCGATGTTGTCGAAGGCGATCAGCAGCGCGAACGACCACGTCGCCACCTTCAGCGTCTTCTCGACGATCGGGATGATCTGATCGTCCAGCCGGCTCTCGGTCGACTCGACGAGCGGGTCGACGTAGACCGTGCGGAGCCCGGTGATCAGGTTCGAGATGCTCCACGCGACGAACATCATCACCAGCACGGTGGTGACGTTGCCCACCACCTCGTTGAGGCCCGCCGGCAGGTGCAGCGAGTTCAGCGACGCGTCGAGGCCGGTGACCAGCGCGATCCAGTAGATCGGCTGGCGGAACGCGGCCAGCAGGATGTCGTCGAACTTGTTCTTCGACCGCGCGGCCCACTTGGACAGCACGCCCTTGAAGACGGCCTGCAGCAGCTTCGCGGCCAGGAACGTCAGGAACAGGTAGCCGACGAACTGCGCGGCGTCGGCGACCGTGTTGCCGGCGAACAGCTCCTTCGACAGTAGCTCGTCCATGGGGCCTCCCGTGAGTGCGCGGGGCGGGGATTCTGAGGGGGCGACGGGGGTTTGGCAACCGTCGTCGCGCGCGCTTCGCACAACCGCCCCCGGTGTGCTAAAGCGCGCCTCATGCGATCGATCCTCTTCGCGGCGGCCCTCGGGGCCAGCCTGCCCGTCGGCGCGCACGCCAACCCCTTCGACCTGTTCGGCGCCGGGGCCCGCGCCCAGGCGATGGGCGGGGCGGTGGCCGCGCTGTCGTCCGACTACATGGCCACCTTCCACAACCCGGCGGGGCTGCCCTTCGGCCGCAACGAGATCGGCCTGGGCATCGTCGGCAGCTTCAACCGCACGTCGATCCTGCTGTCGCCGCGCCCCTCGGGCTACGATCCGCCCGCCTACGGCCAGCGGCTGAACCCGCGCGTCGACCGCGAGGATCCCGACGGCGTGCTGGGCGCCACGGTCGGCCTCACCCTGAAGCTGTTCGACGACGACGTGGCGATCGGCGCCGCGTTCTTCGTGCCCTTCGACGGCTTCGCTCGTATGCGCACGGCCTTCCCCGACGAGCAGGAGCAGTACTTCACCAACCGGCTGCGCTTCGAGCTGGTGGGCGACCGCGCCGCCGGCGAGGTGATCGCCCTGGGGTTGGGCTATCGGCTGCTGCCCTGGTTCTCGATGGGGATGGGCCTGATGGTGGTGCCCGCGGCGCGCACCATCAACAACGTCTACACGCCCAACTCGACCGATCCCTCGACCTCGCTGATCAACGTCGACATCGAGCAGAGCGCGCGCGCCGCGCTGACCGCCGGCCTGCGCGTCGATCCCTACGACTGGCTGCGCATCGGCGCCGCCTTCCAGGACGAGCTGTTCGTCGGCCTCGAGGGCTACAACCAGGTGCAGCTGCGCGGCGACGAGGACGCCGAGCCGATCATCCAGCCGCTGAACGTGGTGCGGCAGTACTCGCCGCCGCGCCTGAGCGGCTCGGTCGCCCTGGTGGCGCCCAACGGCCTGACCGGCACCGTCGAGGGCACCTGGCAGGGCTGGTCGAACTACCTCGACGCGCGCGCCGAGCTGGCCGGCTTCGAGGACACCTACGACTGGAAGCTGGGCGTCGAGTACCCGGTCAACCCGCGCACCTACTTCCGCGGCGGCGTCGGCTGGAGCCCGTCGCCGGTGCCGCCGCAGACCGGGCGCACCAACTACGTCGACAACGACCGCGTGGTGCTCGGGCTGGGCGCGGGGCGCGACTTCGAGGTGTGGGGCGAAGAGCTGACCGTCGATCTGGCCATCCAGCTGCACGCGCTGCTGGTCGAGGAGACGCGCAAGACCGTGCGCGCGGACGGCGACTACCCCGACTGCGCCGAGGGCGTCACCGAGCTGTGCGACGAGGTGCCCGATCTGGCCGAGGACACGCCGCTGCAGCGCGCGGCCGACACGCAGGGCCTGCAGACGGGCAACCCCGGCTTCCCCGGCTACACCCACGGCGGCTACATCATGGCGGCGTCGATCGACGTCAAGTGGAGGTTCTGATGCGCCGCCTGCTGGCGCTGGCCCTCGCGCTGGGCGGCTGCAGCAGCGTCGAGCGCGGCGAGGGGCTGTTCCCCGATCTGGACGCGGCCGCGCCCGACGCCGCGCCGCCGGCCAACGACGGGGGGCCGCGCGTCGACATGGGCGCGACCGGCCCCCTCGAGGACGCGGCCGGTCAGTGGCTGCTCTGGGTCGAGGATCGCAAGTGCCTCGAGGCGCTGGGCACGTCGGTCGAGAACATCATCTGGAGCACCTACCTGGTGGACATCGCCGAGGTGTCCGAGGACGACCTGCAGGTGGTGCTTCGCCAGCACGTGCAGCTGTGCGGGCAGGAGCTGAGCCCGCTGGTGGCGGGGCTGCGCACCGTGGTGCCGCCGGCCATCCCCGACAGCCTCGAGTCGCACTACCTCAGCGGCTTCCTGCTGGGGCGCGAGCCCGGCGACGCGTACTTCACCGCCGAGCTGGTCGATCTGTGGGGGGCGTCCGACATCGCGCCCACCGAGGCGCTGCCCAGCAGCGTGGACGATCCGCGCGTGGAGGACACCGAGGGCGACGACGCGCCCGGCGTCACCTTCGTCGTGGTCAACCGCAACGGCGAGCCCGCGTGCGACGTGCAGGTGGTGCAGCGCACGCGGCTGCGCTTCCGCGGCACGGTGGTGGGGCCCGACCGGATCGAGGGCGAGGTGCAGTCGGCCGTCGACAAGGTGGTCCTGGCCGCCAGCAGCGGGCTGTGCAGCAGCGACACGGAGCTGCCGCCGAGCGAGGGCCAGAGCCGCTTCGTGCTGCGCCGCGCGGTCGGCGCGGCGGGCGGGCTGGACCTCGATCTCGACGGCTCGGGCGCCATCGATTGTGGCGAGGTGCGCGACGCCGAGCAGCTGCTGATGCAGGCCGGCACCTTCCCGCGCGCGACGCCGGACGACGGCCTCTGCCGCTGAGCCGCGTCGCCTTCATTTCGCTTCTGTTTCAGGATGTTACCGATCCGCGGGGCGGCGCGCGTCGCCCCGCCGGCGGCGTCCGTGGGCGCGCGCCCGCGCGGGCCGGCCGGCCGGGCCCACCCCGAGCGATGTCACACAACTGTTGAATTCCCGACGCCGGTCCGAGGCGGTGCGGGCGTACCTCTTCGCCCGACGGCAGCGGGGGCCATCGCCCCCACACGGGAAACCGAAATGAGCGTCGAAAACACGGCCATGGTCGACGGCCTCGGGGCCTCCAGCAGGGGGCTCCGCAGCGGCTTCGTCGACGTCGCGCTCCGCGAGCGCAACTTCCTCCTCCTGCTCGGCCTGATGTTCTTCGTGGCCGGGGCCACCTACGACGTCCCCAAGGTGGCGATGTGGGTCGGCTTCGCCATCGCCGCCTACTCGGCGGTGGCCAACGACAGCGTCCAGACCCTCGGCACCTTCATCGCCTCGAACCAGGGCCGCCCCTGGTGGCACCTGTGGCTGTGGATCGGCGGGGTGTTCCTCGTCACGATGACCTACAGCTGGATCACCTACGACGGCGACGTCTCGTATCAGCGCCTGGCGGCCAAGGGCTTCGCGACGGCGCCGACGCAGTTCCACTTCCTGCACATCGCCGCGCCCATCTTCCTGCTCATCCTCACCCGGCTGCGGATGCCGGTGTCGACCACCTTCCTGCTGCTGAGCGCCTTCGCGACCACCGGCAGCAGCATCTGGAAGGTGACGCTGAAGTCGATCAGCGGCTACGGCATCGCCTTCGTGTGCGCGGTGGTCGTGTGGTTCGTGCTCGGCGACTGGATGAAGCGCACCTTCCGCGGCGCGGCCCACCCGGCCTGGCGGGCCGGCCAGTGGATCACCACCGCGCTGCTGTGGTCGGTGTGGCTGATGCAGGACGCCGCCAACGTGGCGGTCTACCTGCCCCGCCAGCTGTCGGGCTGGGAGTTCGCGGCCTTCAGCGGCACCATCTTCCTCGGCCTGGGCCTGCTGTTCCGCATGGGCGGCGAGCGGGTGCAGCAGGTGGTGGACGAGAAGAACGACGTGACCGACGTGCGCGCCGCGACGGTCATCGACTTCATCTATGCGGTGATCCTCTACGTCTTCAAGTTCGTCAGCAAGATGCCCATGAGCACCACCTGGGTGTTCGTCGGCCTGCTGGCCGGGCGCGAGCTGGCGATGGCGGTGCGCAACTCGGGCAAGGAGGAGCGCACCTTCAAGCACGCCGCGATGCTGATCGGCAAGGACCTGCTCTACGTCACCATCGGCTTCGTGGTGGCGCTGGTGCTGGCCGGCATCATCAACCCCGCGGTGGCCGAGGCCCTGCTCGGCTGATCCGACCCCGGGGCGCCTCACTTTCTCGCATCGGGCGGTCGGGGTCGCGCATCCTGTCCGCCATGCGCGACCGACTCGTCCTCTTCGCACACGGCAGCCGCCGGGGCGCGTGGCGCGCGCCGCTCGAGGCGCTGGCCGCTCGGCTCGGCGAGCGCCTGGGCCGCCCCGAGGCGGTGGCCCTGGCCTACCTCGAGCTGTGCCCGCCCAGCCTGGGCGAGGCGGCCGCCGCCGCGCTCGCGGACGGCGTCGAGCGGCTGCGGGTGCTGCCCCTGTTCATGTCGGGCGGGGGGCACGTCGCCCACGATCTGCCGCCGCTGGTCGAGGCGGCGCGCGCGGCCTGTCCGGGGCTGCGCATCGAGGTGCTGCCGGCCTTGGGCGAGCACCCGCTGGTGCTCGAGGCGTTGGCCGCGATCGCCGCCGACGCGGCGGGCTGACCGGCGCGCCCGCGACGCGGTTGCGGTGGGCGCGTCGGGGCGCCAATCTACTCGACGGTCGAATCGAGGGGGCAGACGTGCGAATCGGGCGAGGCGTGTGGGTGCTGGTGATGGTGGCGGCGCTGGGCTGTGACGACGACGACGGCGGTGGCGGCGCGTCGGTCTCGGCCGACGCGCAGCGCCGCGCCGTGGACGCCGCGGTCGACGCGGCGCCTCGGCCCCGACAGGGCGCGCGCGCCCGGACGCGGCCCTCGACGCGGCGCCCGACGCCGCCCTGCCGGTCGACATGGCGGCGCCGGCGGACGACGCCGCCCCTCGACGCGGCCCCGCCCTCGGACGCCGCGGCGCCGGACGCGGCCGCCCCGCGCGCCAGGACGCCGCGCCGCCGGCCGCCGACGCGGGTGAGGTGGCGCCGCTGTATCGCGGCGTCGCGCCCCCCTTCGAGCTGGGCTCGCTGGCCACGCGCCTGGTGACCGTCGCCGCCGGCGACGACGGCGCGCCCAAGGCGCTGCGCGTCTGGGCGCCGACCGTGCCGGGCCGCTACCCCGTCGTGCTGTTCCAGCACGGCTTCCTCGTGCCGCACGGCCTGTACGACCCGCTGCTGGACCGCATCGCCGGCCACGGCTTCGTGGTCGTCGCCCCCCAGATGTACCCCGCCGACGGCATCCCGCTCGGCAAGCCGACGATCGAGGACGAGACGGCCGCGGCGCTGGCGCTGCTGGACTGGCTGCGCCCGCGGCTGGCCGGGCTGGCGCAGGTGCAGGTGGCCACGGACCACCTCGCGCTGGCCGGCCACTCGCGGGGCGGGCAGGTGGCCTATCGCATGGCGCTCGCCCTCGGCGACGCGGCCGGCGCGGTCGCCGCCCTCGATCCCGTCGATCAGTCGGGCCCGGTGTGCGCGCCCGGCGCGGGGCTGACCGCCATGCCGCTGAACCTGGCGATGCCGGCGCTGGTGCTGGGCACGGGCCAGGGCGGCGCCTGCGCGCCGGCGGGCTGCAACCACGTCCAGTTCTGGGAGGCGACGTCGGCGCCGGTCTGGCACGTCGTCACACCCGACAACGGACACATGGATCTGCTGCAGGACGATCTGGCGGCCTGCGGCCTGACCTGCGCCTTCTGCCCCGGGGCGGCCAACCGCGAGCCGATGCGGCGGGCGACGGCCGGCGTGGTGGTGGCGATGCTGCGGGGCGCGCTGCTGGACGACGCGGACGCGCGCGCTTGGCTGGACGCGCCCCCGGCGCCGCCGGTGGCCATGCAGGTCGAGTCGCGCTGACGCGGCGGCGTCAGTCGACGACGGGCGGGCTCGGCCGCGGGCCCAGCAGCCCGTACAGCAACAGATCGGCGATCTGCTCGGCGTAGCGGGCGTAGAAGGCGTCGTCGAACACCAGCTGGTCGCCCAGCACCTTCTGCAGCATCGGCCGCACCATGAAGTGCGAGGCGATCATCTGGCCGACGGCCGGCCCCAGCACCGGCACCGGCAGGTCGGCCAGGTGCGGGCGGTGCGCCAGGATGTGCGTCTGCCACAGCACGGTCAGCTCGCGCAGCCGCTCGATCTTCTGCGCCGCGATCTCGGGCACCTCGTCGGGCAGCTCGGTGAAGGCGCAGCGCAGCTCGTGCGGGCGGGTGCGGGCCACCTCGACGGCGGCCCGCACGTAGGCGCGGATCTTCTCCTCGATGGTGTCGGCGCTCTCGAAGGCCGACCGGATGGTCTCGAAGTAGACCTCGTGCAGGCCGGTCACCAGCTGCTCGAGCACCGCCGCCTTGCTGCCGAAGTAGTAGTTGATCATCGACAGCGAGACGCCGGCCTCGGCGGCCAGCTGGCGCATGCCGGTGCCGGAGTAGCCCTGCTGGGCGAACAGGCGCGCGGCGGCGTGGAGCACCCGGTCGCGCTGCTGACGCGTGCGTTCGTCTCGACTCAAGCGGCCTCTCTCAGAGTGCGTTCACACCCGCTCGGCACATCGCTCTGCGGGCTCGAAGGCGCCCGGCGCGCAGCCTGCCGTCTCGCGGCCGCGGCGTCGAGCCCTTCGTGCGATCCCGTCGGCTCGTCGGCGCGGGCGGACGAGGGCGGCCGCGCAATGCTTGATGCACGGGCGGGGGGGCGCGATGCTCGGCGGCCCCTCGAGCTTCGGGAGATCACGATGGCCCGCCCAACGCCGCGGCCCGCCGACGACGCGCCCTGCCCCTGCGGCCGCGCCCCCTTCGGACGCTGCTGTGGCCCCACGCTGGCCGGCGCGGCCCCGCGCACCGCCGAGGATCTGATGCGCGCGCGCTTCACCGCCTTCGCGCTGGGAGACGCCGACTTCGTGGCGGCCACCCAGGCGGCGCCGTTGACCGGCGCGCTGCCCGCCGTGCGCTGGGTGCGGCTGAAGGTCGAGCGCGTCGAGCGCGGGGGCGCCGACGACGCCACCGGGCAGGTCGAGTTCCGCGCCTTCTTCCTGGCCGGGCGCAAGCGGCAGGCGCTGCACGAGATCTCGCGCTTCGCGCGGCGCGACGGGCGCTGGATCTACCTCGACGCCGCGCCGCCGGGCGACTGACGCGCTCACCGGCGGCCGGGATCGGCCCCGGTCAGCTCGGTGTACAGCTCGAGCACCTGCTGCACGCGGAAGGGCTTCTCGAGCCAGGGGAAGTCGTGCTGCGCCAGGAAGTCGCGCACCGCGGGCGCGAAGACGCCGCCGGTCATGAAGGCCAGCCGGCCGAGCAGATCCGGGCGGTGGGTGGACAGCCAGTGGTGCAGATCGATGGCGGTGCCGTCGAGCAGGGTCAGATCGCTCAGCAGGATCTCGAAGTCGTCGGTGCGCTGCAGCAGCTCGAGCGCCTCGGTGATGCCGCCGGCGGCCACCACGTCGAAGGCGCGGCCCAGCATGCGGACGAGCGCGCGACGCACCGTGAGCTGATCCTCGACCAGCAGCACGCGCGGGCGGCCGGTGGGCGCGACGGCGCCGGGCAGGGGCGAGGGCACCGCGTGCATCGGCTCGCCCCGCGACACGGGCAGCAACACCGTGAACGTCGCGCCGCGGCCGGGCACGCTCTCGACCTCGATGCGCCCCCCGTGCGCCGTGACGATGCGCTCGCACACGGTCAGCCCCAGGCCGCCGCCCGCGCCGCCGTGGCGCCGGGTGAAGTGGGGCTCGAACAGGCGCGACAGATCGTCGGCCTTGATGCCGCAGCCCGCGTCGGTGACCCGGATGGCGATCAGATCGCCGATCCGCTGCGTGCGCACGGTCAGCGCGCGGCGCCCGCGATCCAGCTCCTGGATGGCCCGCACGGCGTTGAGCACCAGGTTCAACACCACCTGCACCAGGCGGCCGGGGTGGGCCTCGACCAGGGGCAGGTCGCCCAGCTCGACGTTCAGGTGGGTGTGCTGGCGCAGCTCGGCGCGGGCCATGCGCAGGGCGCTCTCGACGGCCGCGTTGACGCTCACCGGCAGCGCGGGGCGCTCGTCGTCGCGGCAGAAGTCGAGCAGATCCCGCGCGATCTCGGCGGCCAGCCGCACGGCCGTCTGGGCCTCGTCGAGGCGCTCCTCGGTGGCGTTGGTCTCGGTCCAGGGGCGGTGGATGGCCTCGGCCAGCTCGTCGAGCGCGTAGAGCGCCGGCACCAGGTGGTTCTTGATCTCGTGCGCCACCGCGCCCGCCAGCGTGCCCGCGGTGGCCCGGCGGTCGGCGCGGTCGAGGCGCGCCTGCAGCACCCTGCCTTCGCCCTCGAGGGCGCGCTCCTGCGTGCGATCGACGAGGGTGACCAGCAGGCGATCGGCGGGCTGGGGCGCGACGCTCAGATCGGCCCACCGCCGGGCGCCCTCGGGGCCGTGAAAGCCGACGCGGAGCGGGCCTTGGGCGGCGCGGCCCTTCAGGGCGGCGCTGACCGGATGGTGGTCGCGCTCGAGGCGGCGCTCGTCGTCGCCCACCAGGGGGCCCAGGAGCTCGGCCAGCGGGGTGCCCGGGGTGACGGGCTCGCCGCCGAGCATGCGCTGGAAGGCGGGGTTGGCGCGGACGACGCGAGCCCGCGCGTCGATCAGCACCAGGGGAACGGGCACGGCGTCCAGCAGGTCGGCGGGTGGGCCGTCGGTGGGCGTCGCCTGGGCGCGAGCCTCGGCGGCCGTCTGCGGGGTGTCCGCTCCGATCATGCTGCTCACGTCCCCTTCGGCCCCGGGCGTGCGGCGTGCCCGCCGCACCGTCACGGTATCGGTGGTTCGATTGGTTCACTTGAGAGGAAATGACCGATGTTCGCCCTTACGGCGGCGCCTCGGGGTGCAGGGGCTCGACGACGAAGGGCGCGAGGACGTCGGGCGGCACCACGCGACCGCCGCCCAGCACCAGCGAGGTGACGGTGGCTTCGGCGTGCACGCGATCGTCGACCAGGAAGGTCTGCGCGAAGCGCGCGGCCTTGCCATCGAGTGCGATCAGGCGGCTGTCGAGCACGAACGCCGCGCCGTAGGGCAGCTCGCGCCGGAAGCGCAGGTTCAGCTCGACCACGACCGGCTTCTGGCGCGCGCGCAGCAGGGCCAGGCCCGCGCCGGAGCGTAGCATCAGATCCCATCGCCCCAGGTCGAGGTAGTCGGGGTAGCGGCTGTTGGTCATGTGACGGTTGAGATCACAGTCGACCAGGGCCACCCGACGCGCGAGCCGGCTGGTGGGCCGTCGCTGCAGCAGGGCGTCGGCGAAGACGCGCGCGACGCGCAGGCGTTGGGTCAGCACGGGGCGCCTCGTCCGGTCAGGGCGCGCAGCCGGGCAGCGACTCGACGTCGTCGAGGACGGGGCAGTCGGTCGACTGCAGGCAGACCGGATCGGCGTCGTACACCACGCGGCCGCCGCAGCGGTGGAAGATGGCGATCATGTGCTGGTGCAGCGCGCCGTACTGGAAGCCGTCGCGCTCGTAGCCCGCGATGTACTCGTGCTTGCCGTTGACGTCGGCGAAGCGCACGGCGGCCAGGCCGGCGGGCGTCTTCACGGTGGGGAAGGGGCCGATGGGATCGGCGTCGTCGCCCAGCACGTCGTCCACGTCGACGTGCTGGTTGCGCAGCACGCCGGCCTCGATCAGCGCCTCGGCGCGCGGCGCCCAGTCGGCCCGATCGAGGCCCAGGGTGCCCGCCGCGATGGCCAGGTTCACGCCGGTGGACACGGGCACGGTGTCGTCGCCGATGGCTTGCAGCAGCATCACGTTGGTGGGCGGGTGGCCGGGCAGCGGCTCGATGAACAGGTTGCGCGCGAAGTTGACCGGATCGCAGCGATCGAAGACGTGCTGCTGCACGGCCAGGGTGCGGCGGAAGTCCGAGGTGTTGCGCTGATAGCCGGCGCCGTCGAAGCGCGACACGACCTCGTGGGCCTCGGTCTCGCCGTCCGCGGCCGGGTAGGTCAGCCGGATGCGGTCGCCCTTGTCGGTCTCGACCGCGACGCTGAAGCCGCCGGCGGCGTTGATGGTGGCCGTCGCCGTCTCGCCGTTGTCGAGGTTCTCGAGGGTGACGGCCTCGCCGGGCGCGCCGAGCTGGCCGAAGGCGAAGTGGGTCTCGTCCTCTTCGCTCAGCTTGCGGCAGCGGTCGGCGTCGTTGCCCTGGCTGAGGTGCAGCTTGCCGTCGGCGGTGGGGCAGCCGACGACCACGGTGCCGAAGACGTCGAGGAACAGGCGCTCGGTGATGGTGCGCAGGCTCGAGCGCAGCATGATGTCGACGAAGCCGCCGCCCGCGACGATGGGCGTGACGACGGTGATCTCGGGCTCGAGCGCGGCGGCGAGCACCGCGTGGAAGCCGCCGAGCGAGGTGCCGGCGGCCGAGAACTGGACGCCCGGGCCGCCGATGTCGAGCACGCCGTCGGCGTTGAAGTCGCCGGCCAGCAGGTTCTGCATCAGGCGGGCGTCGTCGGCCTTCGACGGATCGTCGATGGCGGGGGGCACGTTCTCCTGGCGCAGGCCGCGGATGACGCGCACCAGCTGCATCAGGTCGACGGTGTCCTGCCACAGCGACGAGCACTGCCGGAAGGGGTCGGCGAAGAAGAAGCCCTCGGCGACATCCTCGAAGCCGTCGCCGTCCTCGTCGGTGTTGCGCCCGTAGACGGCCAGCTCGGCGAAGAGGCCGACGCCGTAGAACACCTCGAGGGCGTCCTCCCAGTCCATCGCCAGGATCTCGGCGGCGCGGTCGGGCAGCAGCAGGCGGCCGAGGAAGCTCTTGATGACCGGGATCAGGGGCACGAACTCGGGGTTCTGCTCGAGCAGCGTCGGCAGATCGGGGATGAGCGGGCCGTGGCCGACCTCGTCGAAGGCCATCACCGCGATGCCCTGGCGCGCCATGGCGTCGGCGATGGCCACCGACTCCATGCGGCTGGTGCCGGTGCCGTGGAAGTAGAACATCACCGGGAAGGGCGGCTGGTGCTTCTCGGTGGTCTTGGGCACCGAGACGACGAAGGGCACCACCTGGCTGGCCATCGGGCCCGTGCCGGTGTGGTGGTTCAGGTCGAAGTCGCGGCGGTCGCCCATGCGCAGGTCGGGCGTCTCGACGCTGCCGAAGACGAAGTAGTCCACGTGGGGGAACTCGAGCGCGTAGTTCGAGTCGCTCTGCACCTGGGCGATGAGCTTCAGCAGGTTGCCCAGGAACTCGCCCTGCAGGATGAAGCGGTGGTCGCGCGCGTCGGCGGGGAACTGATCGCCGTCGGCGTCGTGCAGGATGCCGGTGTCGCGCACCTCGAGCAGGGTGTCCTTCGCCTGCTCGTCGATGCGGGCCAGCGTGCCCTCGCCGTAGATGCCCTCGCGGATGGCGAGCAGGGGCGCGGCGACGTCGGCGGTGGTGTAGGTCCAGCCGAAGGCGAGCTCGTGCGCGTCGAGGCCGGCGGCCTTCAGGCCCTCGCGCACGAAGCGCGACTGGGCGGCGTGGGCCTTGTACTCGAAGGGCGAGCGCACCGGCGCGACGACGGCCTCGCCCTGCTCGCGGCGCAGGCCCATGACGTCCTTGGTGATGAGCACCGCGTGGCGCGCGCCCGCGGCGAGCGGCACGATGGGGCGCACGATGAGGGTGTGCGTCTCGACCTCGTACCACTCGGGGAAGGCGTCCTTGCCGCCGGGCATGGGCAGCAGGTTGTCGCGGGGCAGCATCAGCTGGTCGAGATCGTCGTTGGGATCCTGGCCGAAGAAGCCGCCGGGGCGCGCGACGAGGGGGAAGTAGCCCTTGCCCAGGTCGAGGGGGGCGCGCTCGCCGTAGCGCGGGTGGCCGGGCTCGATGTTCACGACGACCACCGACTGCTCGGTGACGGTGGCGAGATCGAGCGGGCCGTCGAAGGAGACGAAGATGGGCGCGTAGGGGCCGAAGCCGTCGAGCGTGTTCAGCTTGCGGCGGATGCGGCTGCGGTGCGCCGAGGGCTGCTCGAGCGAGACGTTCCAGGCGCGCCCGGTGTCGGTGTCGTCGGCGTTGCGCAGGCTGAGATCGTTGGGGAAGGGGATGTCGGGCACCGGGATCTCGAGCGGGTTGAAGACGATGCGGGGGCCCCACACCGCCTGCCGCTCGACGCGCATGCCGCCCTCGGCGGCGTCCTCGCCGCCCTCGACGCAGCCGGCGACCGCGAGGGCCAGGCTCAGCCCCAGCGTGCTCAACCTCACCGTGCTCGACCCCACCGCGCGTCGCGTCACCATTGCACCTCCGCGTGCAGCCAGTAGCCCATGACCGTGGGCGCCTCGTCGCCGTCGGCCGTGTCGAACACCTCGCCGGGCACGAACACCGCGCCCTGCCCGCGCAGCGTCAGCTGCACCCCGGGCAGGCGCGTCCGCCAGGCCAGCCCCAGGTCGACCTCGTGCCCCAGCTCGCGCGCCTCGGAGGCGCCGCGGTGGCCGGTGGGCACGCCGCCGGCGAGGGCCGTGCGGTAGGGATCGACGAAGCGCTCTTCGGACCGAGCGTACAGATAGCCGAGGGTGAGCGCGAACGAGGGCTCGATGCGCGCCACGACGCGCGGGTTGAGGTACAGCGCGTTCTGCACCGAGCCGCCGTTGGCGATCTGGTCGAAGCCGCGGCTGGGGAACTCGCGGAAGCTCTCGTCGGCCAGGTTGTACGACGCGACGGCGCTGGTCAGCCGGCTGTACTCGCCGAACATCAGCAGGCCCACGCGGTGGTTGCGGTCGAAGGTGAAGGTGCGCACCTCGTCGTCGACCGGGTTGTCGTCGCCGCTGGCCAGGCCGGCCTCGAGCACGGCGTCGAAGGGGCCGTGGCCGCCGCCGACGCGGGCGAGGCCGCCCACCGCGACGATGTCGAAGTCGCCCGGGCGCAGGGCCGAGCGGACGAAGTCGGTGCTGCCCGTGTAGCCGGTGACCTCGGCCTCGACGTAGAGGCGGCGGTCGCCGCGCAGCAGGTCGTAGCGGCCGGTGACGAGGCCGATGGCGACCTCGGTCTCGCCGCCCTCGTCGTAGGACTGCTGGCGCACGATGCCGCCGAGGCCGCCGGTGAAGCCCGCGACGCCGCCGAAGACGCCGGCGATCAGCTGGTAGGCGCGGTCGCCGTCGGCCCAGGTGGCGGTGTCGTCCTCGACGACCGCGTCGGCCGCGACGGCGATGGCCAGGGGCGGGGCGGCGGCGCCGCCGCCGGGGGGCGTGCGCGGGGCGAAGGGGAAGCCGACGAGCATGGCGCGGGCGACGCGATCGAAGGACGTGGCGTAGCCGAAGGGCGACTGGCGCACCTGGAAGGGATCGGGGTCCTCGCCGCCGCCGGCCAGGGTGCCCAGGCCGAAGTCCGAGCGGGTGAGGCCCACCTGGGCCGCGCCGTAGCGGGTGAGGATGCGGGCGTAGGCCTGGTTGAGGCGGACGAGCGGGGTGTCCGCGCGGAAGCGCCAGACGGGATCGTAGTCGAGGCCGTCGGGGGCGTCGCCGCCGACGGGGTAGGCGGTCAGCTCGCCGTCGGCCAGCACCTCGACGCCGTAGATCGGGCCGGCGCCGATCCAGCTGTACTGGGGGCGGACGCGCAGGCGGACCGACAGCAGGGTGTCGGTGGGGGTGCGCGACTCGACGGTGGCGTCCTCGGCGCGCACCTCGACGCCGTCGATCGAGGCGCCGACCAGGCGCAGATCGCCGGGCAGCTCGAGGGTGCCGTTGCGGCCGAGGGGCAGGTTGAGGCGCGCGGGATCGGGCAGGAGCGGATCGCCCCCGAGCTGGGCGTGGGCGGCGGGCGTCGCGAGCAGGAGCGCGAGCGGGAGCATCGAGCGGGTCGGGATCAAGGCTCTCCTCGGGGGGCGGTGGACGGCGTAGCTTGGCGCAATCGTGGGCGAAAGGGTAGGTCGGGGGGGCGGCCGCGTTCGTTTTCGTGCAACACCGGGCGCCGCTGTCCGATGGATCCCCCCGGGGGCGGGGCGCCTACAGTCACAGCGGACGTTTGAAGCCGAGATGGCCGGGCGGCGCGCCGGGGTCGCGGGCGCCGGTCGGCCGCGCCTCGGTGGATTCCCGCCGCCTTCTGTGCGTAGATCGCTGCCATGGTCGCCATCCCGCTCCAGACCCTGCGCCTCGAGGCGCCCATCGGCGAGGGCGCGTGGTCGCAGGTCTGGCGCGCCACCGACACCCTCACCGAGCGGCCCCTGGCGGTGAAGGTGCTCACCGCCCGCAGCCTGGACGACCCCCTGCTGGGCGCGAACTTCTCGGCCGAGGTGCGCGCCGTGGCCGCCCTCGATCACCCGGTCATCGTCCGCCTGCACGACTTCGGCGAGCTGACCCCCGAGGCGGCCGAGGCCTCCGACGGCCTGCTGCTGGCCGGCCAGCCCTACCTGGTGCTCGACTTCGCCCCCGGCCGCCCCCTGTACGAGCTGCCCGGCCCGCTGCCCTACGGCCGCCTGCGCCACATCCTGCTCGAGCTGCTCGACGCCCTGGCCCACGCCCACGCCCGCGGCGTGGTGCACCGCGATCTCAAGCCGGACAACGTGCTGGTCGACGGCGACCGCTGCCGCCTGACCGACTTCGGCATCGCCCGCCCCAGCACCGCCAACACCAGCGGCCGCTTCCGCGTCACCCGCCGCACCGATCCCACGATGCTGGGCACGCCCCACTTCATGGCCCCCGAGCAGATCGAGGGGCGCTGGCGCGATCAGGGCCCCTGGACCGACCTCTACTCGTTCGGCTGCATGGTCTACGAGATGGTCTGCGGCCGCCCGCCCTTCGACGCCGAGTCGGTCATGGGCACGCTGTTGGCGCACATGAGCGCGCCGGTGCCGGATCTCGAGCCGGTGATGCCGCTGCCCGTCCACTTCGACGCCTGGGTGCAGCGCCTGCTGGCCAAGCGCCCGGCCGATCGGTTTCAGCGCGCGGCCGACGCCGCCTGGGAGCTGCTGGCGCTGGGCCTGCCCGACGGCGACGCGGCGCCGGTGCCGGGCGGCGTGACCCTCGGCTTCGCCAGCACCTTCGAGCAGTTCTCGGCGCTGCGCCCCCACAGCACCACCGAGGACATGCGCCAGGTGGATCCGACGCCGCGCTTCGTCGGGCCGCCCATGCCCGAGGACTGGCGGCGCGATCCCCCGGCGCCGACGGTGCCCCCGCTGCACGGCGGGCGCCACCTGTTCGGCCTGCGCCCCTTTCCGCTCATCGGCCGCGAGCGCGCGCGCGACGCGCTGTGGTCGGCGCTGCGCGCGGTGCACGACGGCCGGCGGGCGCGGCTGCTCGCGCTGACCGGGCCCTCGGGCTGCGGTAAGTCGCGCCTGACGCAGTGG
Source organism: Myxococcales bacterium (assembly GCA_020633465.1). GTDB lineage: Bacteria > Myxococcota_A > Bradymonadia > UBA7976 > UBA1532 > JACKDN01. The sequence goes on along the minus strand of JACKDN010000006.1, from coordinate 310,687 downwards.
CTGGCCGAGCGCGCGCACGAGCTGGGGGTCGCGACGACGCTCACCGCGACGCACGAGGCCGGGGGCTCGCCGCAGGACGGCCTGGGCCCGATGCTGGTGCGCTACTTCGCCTGCGAGGGGCTCGGGCCCGAGACCATCGAGGCGCGGGTCGAGGCCCACCTGCCCGACGCGACCGACCAGGAGCGCCACGCCCTGCAGGCGCTGCTGGCGGGCGAGGCGCACGAGCCGGCCTCCCAGAGCGCCGAGCAGTCGCGCGGGGGCACCAGCGAGCGGGCGCGCGTGGTGCGCTTCGCCAGCGCCGCCGAGCGCTACGTGGCCATCCGGCGGGTGGTGGGGCGCCTCGCCGAGCGGCGGCCGGTGGTGCTGGTGCTGGACGACGCGGTGTTCGGCGACGACAGCCTGCGCTTCGTGGACGCGCTGCTGAACGCGCAGCGCCACGATCCGGCGCCGATCCTGGTGCTGGTGACGGCGGCCGACGAGGCGGTGGTCGAGCGGCGCAACGAGGCGGTGCGGCTGGGGCGGCTGCTCGAGCGGGTCGAGGCCGAGCGGCTGATCGTCGAGCCCCTGACCGGCGACGAGCGGGTGCAGGTGCTGCGCGACGCCATGGGCCTGGCGCCGTCGCTGGCCGAGCGCCTGCAGAGCCGCACCGAGGGCAACCCGATGTTCGCCGCGCAGCTGGTGGCGGACTGGATTCAGCGGGGGCTCATCGAGGGCGGGGTGGACGGCCTGCGGCTGCGCTCGCGCGCGCGGGCGCCGCTGCCCGACGGCCTGCACGAGCTGTGGATGCGCCGCATCGAGCGGCTGCTGGCCGAGCGCGATCCCACCGAGGGCTTCGCGCTCGAGATCGCCGCCTGCCTGGGGCGCGGCGTCGACATGGCCGAGTGGAGCGAGGCGTGCCGGCAGGCGGGCACGTCGCCCTGCCTCGAGCTGCTCGAGCGCATGCTGAACGAGCGGTTGGCGCTGGGGCGCGGGGGCGACGATGGGCCGCTGGTGGGCTGGTCGTTCGTCCACGCGACGCTGCAGGAGAGCGTCGAGCGGCGGGCCGACGAGGCCGGGCGCAAGGCCGACGCGCACCGGGCCATCGTGCGCATGCTGCAGCGGCGCGGGGGCATCGATCCGGCGCGGCTGGCGCGGCACCTGGCCGACGCGGGTGACGTCGAGGCGGCGCTGGGTCCGGCGCTGTGGGCGGCCGAGCTGGCGCTGAGCGCGGGCGAGCTGAACCGGGCCGAGGCGCTGCTCGATCGGCGCGACCGGCTGCTGGACGAGGGCGACTATCCGTTCGAGCACCGGGCGCGCATCGATGGGTGGCTCTTGCGCAGCGAGCTGGCGCTGCTGAGCGGGCGCTGGGCCGACGCGCGGCGCCTGGCCGAGCGGGTGGGCGAGGTCGCCGACGCGCACCGGTGGCCGGACGCGGGCATCCGCGGCGCGCTGGCGGTGGCGCGGGTGGCGTTCAGCACCGGGCGGCTGGCGGCGGCGTGGCGGCACGCCGAGGACGCCGAGCAGTGGGCCGGGGCGAAGGGCGAGGCGCGGCTGCTGGCCGAGGCGCGCTACCTGCGCGGGCGGGTGATGCAGGCGCGGGGCGCGCTCGAGTCGGCGGATCGGTGCTATCGCGAGGCGCAGCAGGGCTTCGAGCTGTTGAGCGATCCCGACCGGGTGGCCTGGTGCGAGGAGGGGCGGGGGCTGGTGGCGTTGGCGGCGGGGCAGGCGGACGAGGCGCGGCGGCGCCTCGCGCGGGCGCGCGACTGCTTCGTCGAGGGCGGCGCGCGGCTGCGGGTCGCGGAGTGCAGCACGGCGCTGGGGGCCGTCGCGGGGCTCGAGGGCGATCTGATGCGGGCCGAGGTGTTCTACCGCGAGGCGCTGGATCACTACGACCAGGTGGGGGCCGTCGAGGGGCTCGAGCCGCGGGTGCGGCTGGGCATGCTGCACATCGCGCGGGGCGACGCGGGGCGGGCGCGGCCGATGCTGGCGGCGGCCTGCGCCGAGGCCAGCGGGCGCGGGGTGCGGCCGCTCGAGGCCGTCTGCTACGTGGCGCTGCTGGTGTGCGACGCGGTGGACGCCGACTGGGCGGCCTGGCGCGAGCACCTGACGGCGGCCACGCGCGTGCTGGACGAGACGGGCTTCGTCGATCGCGATCTGGCGACGGTGGCGCGGCGGGCGGGGCAGACGGCGCTGGACGCCGGCGAGCCCATCGCGGCGCGGGGGGCGTTCATCCTGGCGCTGACGCAGTGGCGCAGCCTGGGGCGCACCGACGAGGTCGAGGCGCTCGACGCGCTCATCCGGCAGACGCGCGGATGAGCGGGCGACGGGAGCGCGCGCCGCGGCGCCTGAAGCCCGGCGATCTCGACGCCGCCGCGCGCCGATATCTCGAGCGCTTCACGGCGTCCAGCGCGCGGCTGCGCCAGGTGTTGCGGCGGCGCATCGAGCGCGCCTGCGCCCACCACGGCGACGATCCGGCGCCGCTGCACGCCGAGCTCGAGCAGGTCGTCGCGCGGCTGACCGACGTGGGGCTGCTGGACGATCGGCTGTTCGCGCGGTTGCTGGCGGCCAGCCTGCGGCGGCGGGGCGACGCGACGCCGACGGTGCGCCGCAAGATGCGGCAGCGCGGGCTGCCCGCCGACCTGATCGACGCGGCGCTCGAGGCGGCCGACGCCGAGGTCGAGGATCCGGATCTCGCCGCGGCCGCGCGCTACGCGCGACGTCGCCGGCTGGGGCCGTTCCGGCCGGCCGAGGCCCGGGCCGAGCGGCGCGAGAAGGATCTGGCGGCCCTGGGGCGCGCCGGCTTCAGCTACGCCATCGCGCGCCGCGTGATCGACGCCGAGGACGCCGCGGCGCTCACAACGTGAGGTACATCGCGAAGGCCGACAGCGTGTTGTTGGTGGCGTGGATGACGACGGCGGGCCACAGGCTGCCGGTCTTCAGCCGGGCGACGCCCATCACGACGCCGAGGACGCCCGTGCCCACCGCGATGGACGGCTCGAAGTGCACGAGGCCGAAGGCGACCGAGCTGCCCAGGATGGCGGGGCCCGCGCCGTAGCGCTGGCGCAGGAAGTCCAGCACCAGGCCGCGGAAGAGCAGCTCCTCGGCGACCGGGACGATCAGGCCGACGAGCAGCACCATCAGCGCGAGCAGGCCGGGGGTCATCTGGGCGTCCCCGAAGGCGGCGAGCTGGGGGTTGTCGACCGGGCCGCCGAGCAGGACGCGCACGCCCAGCGCGACGAAGCCGACCAGCGGCATGCAGGCCATGCCCACCGCGACGGCGCCGACCAGCGTCCGCGGCGAGACGCCGCGCAGCCCCAGGGCGGGCGGCTCGGGGGCCCGCCGCATCCAGGCGACCCCGACGCCGAGCAGGATGGCCACCGCCTCGACGGCGGCCAGGCCCAGGGTGAGCACCAGCGGCGAGCGGCCGCCGAGCACCGCGCCCACGGCCAGGGCGCCGAGGGCGAGCACCAACACGGTGACGCTGATCGCCAGGGCGAGGTCGGTCCAGATCCAACGGTCGTCGGGCTGCATCGCGCGAGGATAGCCCGAGCGGGTACCGTTCGTCGCATGACCATCCGCCGCGCTCGCCTGGACGACGCCCCGGCGCTGGCCCGCGTGCACGCGGCCAGCTGGCGGGCGGCCTACCGGGGCCTCCTGCCCGACGCCTACCTCGACGATCTGAGCCCGCGCCGCCTGGCGGTGAACTGGCGGCGACAGATCCTGCGGGCGCGGCGCGCGCCGCAGGGCGCGCTCGAGGCGAACTGGTTGGCCGAGCGCGACGGCCGCGCGGTGGGCTTCGCGACGACCGGGCCGTGCCGGGCGCGGCACCTGCGCGGCTTCGCGGGCGAGCTGTTCATGCTGTACGTCGATCCGGCGGCGCAGGGGCAGGGCGTGGGCGGGGCGCTGTTCGCGCACGCGGCCGAGGCGCTGGCCGAGCTGGGCTTCCGCTGGCTGGTGGTGGGGGTGCTCGAGGCGAACGTGCGGGCGCGCGGCTTCTACGCGGCGCGGGGGCTGCAGCCCGACGGGGGGCGCTGGGTCGATCGCTTCGCGGGCGGCGAGGCGGTGCCGGTGGTGCGCTACGCGGGGCCGCTGCGGCCGGTGTGGACGCCTTGAGGCGGGATCAGGGCAGGTCGGGGTCCGGGTCCGGTTCCAGCTCGGGGGTGGGATCGGTGGGATCCTCGGGCAGGCGCGTGTCGCAGGCCTCGGCGCGGCGCCGGCAGCCGGCCACGCAGTCGCCGCAGCGGGCGTCGACGCCGACGACGCCGCCCTCGAGCGGCTGCGGGCCCGTGTTCTCGTCGACCGGGCTCTTGGCGAGGCCTACCGGCTGGCACTGGGTCTCGCAGGCGTCGAGGCAGTCGTCGTAGGCCTTCTGGCACTCGGGGCGCTCGAAGCGGGCGCCGCCGCAGGCGAGCAGCGAGGCGGCCAGCGCGACGATCAGGGCGGGGGCGCGCACGGCGGCCTCCTCAATAGCCGGGGCGCCGGCGCCGCAGGGCGGCGTGACGCAGGTTCAGGCCGGCGCGGCAGGCGCGCGCGCGCTCGACCACGTCCTGGTGGTCGTCGATGACGAAGCGCCCCAGGGTCAGCGCGTCGGCGGGGCGCAGGGGCAGGGGCGTGCGGCGGGGGACGGTCGTGATGCCCAGCCGCAGCCCGGCGTCGCGCGCGGCCTGCAGCACCGCGGCGTCGTAGTTGCCGTTGGGGTAGCTGACGATCATCGGCGCCTCGCCCAGCACGTCCTGCAGCCAGGCCTGGCACCCGGCGATCTGCCGGCGCTGCTCGTCGGGCGGCTGCGAGGTCAGGATGGCGTGGTCGACCGTGTGGTTGCCGATCGTGATCCACGGGCTCTGGGCCAGCGCGCGCAGCTCGTCGACGGTGAGGGGGCGGTCGAGATCGTCGCGGGCCTTCAGGGCGTCCGGGCCGTAGGCGTCGATCAGGGCGCGGCGCTGCGCGGTCACCGGCAGCCCCTTCAGGCGGCGCTTCTCGGCCTCGATGCGCGCGGCGCCCAGGCCGCGGGCCACGCCCTCGCGGTGCACGACGTCCCACCAGTAGGCCTCGCCGCGCTCGACGTAGCCGCTGGCGACGAAGACGGTGACCGGCACGCGGTAGCGCGACAGCAGGGGCAGCAGGCGCAGGTTGTTCGCGTAGCCGTCGTCGAAGGTGAGCATCGCGCAGCGGTCGCCGGCCGCCAGCAGGCCGGGCGTCGCCACCTCGTCCGGCGTGACGAAGCGATAGCCGGCGGCCAGCAGGTGCTCGATCAGCACCTCGAGATCGGCGGTCGTCGTGCGCTGATAGGGATCGATCCGGGCGGGATCGATGCGCTCGCCGGGCAGGAAGACGCCGTGGAAGAGGAAGGTGATCAGCCCGCCCTCGAAGCGGTCGCCCAGGGTGGCCTGGGCGAGTCCACGGTCGACGGCGTGCAGCGCGCGGGCCGCGAGGCGGCGGAGGGACCTCGACATGGGCGCATGATGGCCGCCGCGCGCCGCGGGCGCAATCGACCCGGGTTGGCAAGCGGGGGGTCGCCGGTCCATGCTGTGCCCCATCCCCAGCCGAGGAGGCCGTGTGCGTCCCATCGTCGCCAGCGATCTGATGAACCCCGAGGTGCTGTCCGTGCGCCCCGAGACCAGCGTCGAGGCCTTGGCGCGCTTCCTGGTCGACAACGCGATCAGCGGGGCGCCGGTCGTCGACGGCCGGGGCAAGCTGGTCGGCGTCGTGTCGCTGACCGACGTGTCGGTGGTGGCCTCCGACCGCGGCGAGGACGACGACCGCCCCGGCTTCCTGCGCCGCGCCGTCGAGGAGGTGCGCACGCCGCCGCCCCTCGAGGACGCCCAGGTGCGCGTGCGCGACATCATGAACCCCGACGTCTTCGTCGTCAGCGACGACGCCTCGGTCAGCGAGGTCGCCTCGGTCATGTTGCACAACCACCTGCACCGCGTGCTGGTCACCCGCGAGGGCAAGGTGGTCGGCATCATCACCACCAGCGACCTGCTGGGCCTGCTGGTCGACCCCGACGAAGACCACGACTGACCCCAAAACTGGAAAACTAAGCAAACAAGTTTGTTAGTGTGGCACGACCCCGCAGGCCTTCGGCCGGGGAACCTCGGGGGTCGTGCCAAACTAACGAACTAAATTGCTGGGGTGTCCACTTTCGGGGCGGGCGGCCCGGGGGGCGCGTTGTCGGATCATGACGCGCTGCGTTATACTGCCGCGCCCGTTCCTCGCCACGCCGGAGCACCGATGCGCCCAAACCCGGGATCCTACGGCCTCTACGACCCGCAGACCGAGCACGACGCCTGCGGGGTCGGCTTCGTCGCCCACATCAAGGGCGAGAAGTCGCACGCGATCGTCGAGCAGGGGCTCGAGCTGCTGCGGCGCCTGGCTCACCGGGCGGCGACGGGCTGTGATCCCGAGACGGGCGACGGCGCGGGCATCCTGCTGCAGCTGTCTCATCGCTTCTTCAAGGCGCGCGGCCTCGAGCTGGGCTGGGACATGCCCCGTCGGCGGCGCTACGCGGTGGGCATGGTGTTCCTGCCGCCTGATCCCGAGGCGCGCGCCGCCTGCGAGCGCGTCATCGAAGAGGCCGTCGTCGCCGAAGGGCAGCGCGTCATCGGGTGGCGCGACGTGCCCGTCGACGACACCGTCCTCGGCCGCGTCGCCTTCAGCATGCGCCCGGTCATCCGCCAGGTGTTCGTCGCCCGCCGCCGCCTGGTGCCCAGCGCCTTCGAGCGCAAGCTGTTCGTCATCCGCAAGCTGGCCGAGAACCGCATCCGCGACGAGGGCCTCGACCCCGACGGCCGCTTCCACATCGCCAGCCTGTCGAGCGAGACCATCGTCTACAAGGGCCTGCTGCTGCCCCGTCAGCTGCCCGCCTTCTACGCCGATCTGCGCAACCCCACGCTGGTGAGCGCCATCGCGCTGGTCCACAGCCGCTTCTCGACCAACACCTTCCCCACCTGGGATCTCGCGCAGCCCCTGCGCTACGTCGCCCACAACGGCGAGATCAACACGGTCCGCGGCAACCGCAACTGGATGAACGCCCGCCGCAGCCAGCTGCAGTCGGCGAAGTTCGATGGCGGCGTCGATCGCCTGTTCCCCATCGTCGTGCCCGACAAGAGCGACTCGTCGCAGTTCGACAACATGCTCGAGCTGCTCGTCCTCGGCGGCCGCCCGCTGCCCCACGCGATGATGATGATGATCCCCGAGGCGTGGGAAGGCCACGACGAGATGGATCCCGCCCGCCGCGCCTTCTACGAGTACACCGCCGCCCTGATGGAGCCCTGGGATGGCCCGGCCGCCATCGCCTTCACCGATGGCCACCTCATCGGCGCCACCCTCGACCGCAACGGCCTGCGCCCTTGTCGCTACCTGGTCACGCGCGACGACCTGGTCGTGCTCGCCTCGGAGACCGGCGTCATCGACGTCCCGCCCGAGCGCATCAAGCACAAGGGCCGCCTGCGCCCGGGCAAGATGCTGCTGGTCGACACCGTCGAGGGGCGCTTCATCGACGACGACGAGGCCAAGGGCGAGATCGTCCAGCGCTGGCCCTACCGCCGCTGGCTGACCCGCAACGTCTTCCAGATCGACGAGATCGTCGCCGACGACGATCTGCTCGAGCAGCCGGCCCTGGCCGGCGACGATCTGCGCCTGGCCCTACGCGCCTTCGGCTACACCGACGAGTGCCTGCGCATCCTGATGGCGCCCATGGCCCAGGACGCCGCCGAGCCGGTGGGCTCGATGGGCAACGACGCGCCCATCGCCGCCCTCAGCGATCGCGCGCCCCTGCTGTACGACTACTTCCACCAGCTGTTCGCGCAGGTGACCAACCCGGCCATCGACCCCATCCGCGAGCGCCTCGTGATGTCGCTCGAGACCGCCATCGGTCAGAGCGGCAACACCTTCGAAGAGACCCCCGAGCAGTGCCACCGGCTGAACATCGCCGGCCCGGTGCTGACCAACGCCCAGCTCGCGCGCGTCCGCGGCGTCGAGGTCGGCGTCTTCGAGCCCACCACGCTGTCGACCCTGTTCTGCCCCGACGACGGTCCGGACGCCCTCGAGCAGGCCCTCGAGTCGCTCTGTCAGCAGGCCGAGGCCGCCGTGGACGACGGCTTCAGCATCCTCATCCTGAGCGATCGCGGCGTCGACGCCCGGCGCGCCCCCATCCCGGCCCTGCTCGCCCTCAGCGCGGTGCACCAGCACCTCGTGCGCGAGGGCACCCGCATGCAGACCGGCCTGCTGGTCGAGACGGGCGAGGCGCGCGAGGTCCACCACTTCGCCGCGCTGCTCGGCTTCGGCGCCGCCGCGGTCAACCCCTACCTGGCCTTCGACGCCCTGCGCGCGGCCTGCGACGCGGGCGAGGTGGCGCTGCCCTTCGAGAAGGCCGCCAAGCGCTACTGCAAGGCGGTGGACAAGGGCCTGCTCAAGGTCATGTCCAAGATGGGCATCTCGACCCTGCAGTCCTACCGCGGCGCCCAGATCTTCGAGGCCGTCGGCGTCGATCCGGCCCTCATCGCGCGCCACTTCACCGGCACCCCCGCGCGCCTGGCCGGCGCCGACCTCGGCGCCCTGCAGCGCGAGGCGGTCGAGCGCCACGCCCGCGCCTACGGCCCCGCGGCGTCGCACGACCTGCAGCTGCTGCCGGTGGGCGGCGTCTACCAGTGGCGCCGCCGCGGCGAGCACCACCAGTGGAACCCGCGCACCATCGCGCTGCTGCAGGACGCCGCCCGCCGCGACGACGCCGCCGTCTACCGCGCCTACGAGCAGGCCGTGGACGCCGTCGACGGCGCCGTGCCCACCCTGCGCGCCTTGCTGACGCCCACGCCGGCGGGCGATCCCGTGCCCCTCGACGAGGTCGAGCCGGCCGCCGAGATCGCCAAGCGCTTCGTCACCGGCGCCATGTCCTTCGGCAGCATCAGCGCCGAGGCGCACGAGACGCTGGCCATCGCCATGAACCGCATCGGCGGGCGCAGCAACAGCGGCGAGGGCGGCGAGGAGCCCCACCGCTTCACCCCCGACGCCAACGGCGATCTGCGCCGCAGCGCCATCAAGCAGGTGGCCAGCGGCCGCTTCGGCGTCACCGTCGAGTACCTCGTGAACGCCGACGACCTCCAGATCAAGATCGCCCAGGGCGCGAAGCCGGGCGAGGGCGGCCAGCTGCCCGGTCACAAGGTGGACGACCGCATCGCCAAGGTGCGCTGCTCGACGCCCGGCGTGACGCTCATCTCGCCGCCGCCGCACCACGACATCTACAGCATCGAAGACCTGAAGCAGCTGATCTACGACCTGAAGGCCGTCAACCCGAAGGCGCGCGTGAGCGTCAAGCTGGTGGCCCAGGTGGGCGTCGGCACCGTGGCCGCGGGCGTCACCAAGGCGGGGGCCGACGCGGTGGTCATCGCCGGCTGGAGCGGCGGCACCGGCGCCTCGCCCCTGTCGTCGCTGAAGCACGCCGGCGTGCCCTGGGAGATGGGGCTGGCCGAGGCGCAGCAGGTGCTGGTGCACAACGACCTGCGCGGGCGCGTGCGGCTGCAGGTGGACGGCGGCTTCCGCACCTCGCGCGACGTGATCGTCGCGGCGATGCTGGGCGGCGAGGAGTTCGGCTTCGCCACCTCGGCCCTCATCGTCGAGGGCTGCATCATGCTGCGGAAGTGCCACAAGAACACGTGCTCGGTGGGCGTGGCCACGCAGGATCCCGAGCTGCGCAAGCGCTTCGCCGGCCACCCCGATCACGTCGTGCACTTCTTCCTGCTGCTGGCCGAGGCGGTGCGGCAGCGCATGGCCGAGCTGGGCGTGCGGCGCCTGGACGAGCTGGTCGGCCGCGTCGATCTGCTACGCCGCGAGCCGGTGCCGCACTGGAAGGCCGAGCGCCTCGACCTGGCGCCCCTGCTGGCCGAGCCGGCCGTCGAGCGCACGGTCGCGCGCCGCCACGAGGGCGGCCAGCCCGACGTGCTGTTCGATCATCTCGACCACCTGCTGCTGCGCGACGCCGCCCCGGCGATCGAGCGCGGCAAGCGCACCGCGCTGCACCTCGACGTGCGCAACACCCACCGCTCGGTGGGCGCGATGCTCAGCGGCGCCATCGCGCGGCGCAACGGCGCGGGCGGCCTGCCCGACGGCACGCTGACGGTGCGCCTCGACGGCAGCGCCGGGCAGAGCTTCGGCGCCTTCCTCGCGCCCGGCGTCACCTTCGCGCTGTTCGGCGACGCCAACGACTACTTCGGCAAGGGGCTCAGCGGCGGCCGCATCGTCGTCCGCCCCCCCGAGGGCGCGCGCTTCGCCGCCCACGAGAACGTGATCATCGGCAACACCGCCCTCTACGGCGCCACCGGCGGCGAGGTGTTCGTCAGCGGCCTGGCCGGCGAGCGCTTCGGCGTCCGCAACAGCGGCGCCCGCGCGGTGGTCGAGGGCACCGGCGACCACGGCTGCGAGTACATGACCGGCGGCGTCGTCGTCGTGCTGGGCCCCACCGGCCGCAACTTCGCCGCGGGCATGAGCGGCGGCGTCGCTTACGTCTTCGACCGCGACGGCGACTTCCGCGCCCGCTGCAACCCGGGGATGGTCGAGCTCGAGTCGGTGGTCGACGAGAGCGACATCTGGCTTCTGGCCACGATGATCGAGGATCACGTGCGCCACACCGACAGCACCCTGGGCCGCCGCCTGCTGGACAACTGGGAGATGATGCTGCCGCGCTTCGTGAAGGTGATGCCCACCGAGTACAAGCGCGTGCTCCAGCGACGCCGGGCGGCCCGCCGCCCCGCCTCGCTGAGCGCGGCCAGCTGAGGAGCATTCGATGGGCAAGGACACCGGCTTCAAGGAACACCGGCGCGAGGGCGCGCCCAAGCGCCCCGTCTCGGAGCGCGTGGGCGACTTCCGCGAGTTCGCGCTGCCGCGCTCGCTGCCGGTCATCCAGGCGCAGGGCGGCCGCTGCATGGACTGCGGCGTGCCCTTCTGTCACCAGGGCTGCCCGCTGGGCAACCCCATCCCCGACTTCGACGACCTGGTCTACCGCGACCGCTGGCACGAGGCCTTCCTGGCGCTGGACGGCACCAACAACTTCCCGGAGTTCACCGGGCGGCTGTGCCCCGCGCCCTGCGAGGCGGCGTGCGTGCTGAACATCAACGACGATCCGGTGACCATCGAGCAGATCGAGCTCGAGATCGCCGAGCGCGCCTTCGCCGAGGGCTGGGTGACGCCGCGGGCGCCGCGCGCGCGCACCGGGCACAGCGTGGCCGTGGTGGGCAGCGGCCCGGCGGGCCTGGCGGCCGCGCAGCAGCTCGTGCGCGCCGGCCACGCGGTGACGGTGTACGAGCGCGACGACCGCCTGGGCGGCCTGCTGCGCTACGGCATCCCCGACTTCAAGATGGAGAAGCACGTCATCGACCGGCGCCTGCGCCAGCTCGAGGCCGAGGGCGTGCAGTTCGTCACCGGCGCCGACGTGGGGCGCGCGCCCCGCTGGGACGCCCTGCGCGCCGAGCACGACGCGCTGCTGCTGGCCATCGGCGCGCGCCGCCCGCGCGATCTCGAGGTGCCCGGGCGGGTGCTCGAGGGCGTACACCTGGCGATGGACTACCTCGAGCAGCAGAACCGCGTCGTGGCCGGCGACACCCTCGACCCGGCGGCCCGCGTCAGCGCCGAGGGCAAGCACGTGATCATCCTCGGCGGCGGCGACACGGGCAGCGACTGCCTGGGCACCGCGCTGCGCCAGGGCGCGCGCAGCGTCCGCCAGATCGAGCTGCTGCCGCGGCCCCCGGAGAGCCGCGACGGCGGCAACCCGTGGCCCCAGTGGCCCAACGTCTTCCGCGTCTCGTCCTCGCAGCAGGAGGGCGGCGACCGCGGCTTCGCGTTGATGACCACGGCCCTCGAGGGGGACGGGCGCGTCCAGCGCCTGCGCGCCCGCCAGGTGGACCTCGTCGACGGCCGCCTGGTCATGCTCGAGGCGCCCGAGGTGGTCTACGACTGCGACCTGCTGCTGCTGGCGATGGGCTTCGTCGGCCCCGAGACCGACGCGCTGGCCGAGCAGCTCGGGGTCGAGCTCGACGGGCGGGGCAACGTGAAGGTCGACGGCGATCTCGCCACCAGCGCGCCTGGCGTCTACGCCGCGGGCGACGCCGCGCGGGGCGCGTCCCTCATCGTCTGGGCCATCAGCGAGGGGCGCGAGGCGGCGCGGGCGATCGACGCGCGCCTGCGGGCGGGCCCGGCCGCGCTGCCCACCCGGGGTCGAGACAGCGCCTTCGGGGGTCGCTGACCCATCTCGCTCCAGCCGTGGCGTGGGTCGGCCGAAGATGCTATCGGTGGCAGGTGAGTCTCGGGCACGGCGCCGCTTCGCGCGGCAGGGCGAGGGTGAGATGCGGTATCAGGAGTTCTGGAGCGCCTTGATGGCTTCCTGTCGCTGCCTGGTGGCGGACGGCGAGCTGCTCGAGCGGTTGTACCGCGTGCGCGCCGTGCTGGAAGACTACGTCGAGGCGCAGGGCGGGCCGCCCAGCGACTTCCGGCGGGAGTGGCGGTGCGTGGAGGCGCTGCTCGGCGCCCCGCTGGTCGAGGGCGCCGAGCCCCCGCAGGTGGCGCTGGAGTCGGGCACGGCCATCGACCTGGCCCAGACCCTGCTGAGCCTGCTCGTCGAGGCCCAGAACCTCTGAGAGGGTGTTCCCATAACGCTCGCCTACTGCGCAGCCCGTTGTCCTGCTGCGCCGCCAGCGCCTTGGTCGGTCCGTCCTCGACGTGCCCCGGGCACGCCTGCGGCGGACCTCGGTCGGCGCCGGCGGCTCGCGACGGACACCGGGCCGCTCGCGACGGCGCGCGCCGAAAGGCGGACCCGCTGGCGCGGCTGCGCCTTTCTTTATGGGAACACCCTCTGACCGGGTCAGCAGAAACAGCCCGGCTGCGCCGCGAACGGGTGCATCCCGCTGACCCTGTGAGGTGAGGTCGGCCGGCGGGCCGGTCAGCCGTAGTGGACGACCACCCAGGCGCGGCGCCCGCTGCTCCACTGGAACCACACCCCGTCGTGCACGCGGTAGGTCTCACCGCGCCGCACGGCCACGCGGTAGCCGCGGGGCAGCACCTCGACGCTGGCCCCGATGGGCAGCCGCGCGGGCCGGTAGGCATCTCCGCGGCGCTCGTAGTAGCGCTCGCCGTCGCAGTACCAGGTGCGGCCGCTGATCACGACCGGCGTGTAGCGGACGTGCGCCGGGCGGGGGTGGACGACCGGGCGCCGGGCCGGGACGTGCACGACGGGGCGGCGCGACGGGACGTGCACGACGGGGCGGCGCGACGGGACGTGCACGACAGGGCGGCGCGACGGGACGTGCGCCGGGGCCGGGCGCGCGGCGGGGCGGGCCAGGGTGGCCGCCGGGCGCCGCCGCGCGGGCGGCGCGCGCCGGGGGCGGCGCAGGCCGGCTCACGGCAGCCGGCCCCGTCGTCGCGGCCGCGGGCCGAGGCGACGCCGGGCGCCAGCAGGGCGGCGCCGGTGAGCAGGGCGATCAGGCCGAAGGTGGAGCGGAGCAGGCGGGGGGCGTTCGAGGCGGTGCGCTTCATGGGGAACCTCCGAGGTGTGGACGCCGTGGCGTCGTGACGCCCCCTGAGACACCGGGTCCGTGGGCCGCGGTTTACACCACCCCCCAAGAAGCTGGGGGTGGGTCGGATCGGGGCCGCGCCGGATGCTGAGCAGGCAACGGACGCGGAGGGGCGTATGCGTGGGGCGAGCGGTCGGTGGTGGTTGTGGTGGGCGATGTGCTGCGCGGTGGCGGTCGGCTGCGACGACGGGGGCAGCGAGGGCGGCGCGGGGGGCATGGGCGGCGGATCGTCCTCGGGGGCCGGCGGCGGGGGCGGCGAGGCGCCGAGGTTCGACGCGGCGCCGCCCGCGGACGGGGGCGGCGCTCGCGACGCGGAGGCGGCGCAGGACGCCGCCAGCGGGCGGCGCGACGCGGCCGTGATCGAGGCCGACGCGGCGGTGGTGGAGGGTGACGCGGCGGTGCCCGACCCGGACGCGGCGGTGCCCGACCCGGACGCGGCGGTGCTCGACCCGGACGCGGCGGTGCTCGACCCGGACGCGGCGGTGCTCGACCCGGACGCGGCGGTGCTCGACCCGGACGCGGCGGTGCTCGACCCGGACGCGGTGGTGCTCGACCCGGACGCGGCGGTGCTCGACCCGGACGCGGTGGTGCTCGACCCGGACGCGGCGGTGCTCGACCCGGACGCGGCGGTGCTCGACCCCGACGCCGCCGTCGCCGACCCCGACGCGGGGCCGCGTTGCCCGGCCGACACCACCCTCTGCGGTGTCGTATGCCACGATCTGACCACCGATCCCAATCACTGCGGTGGCTGCGATCAGCCATGCCGCGCCGATCAACAGTGCAACGACGGCGTCTGCGACTGCCCGGGGGGACAGCTGGACTGCGACGGCGCGTGCGTCGATCCCACCACCGATTCGGGACACTGCGGCGGCTGCGGCCAGGTTTGCCGCGCCGAGCAGGCCTGCGTGGACGCGGCGTGCGCCTGCCCGCCCGGCCTGGTCGACTGCGCCGGCGCGTGCGTCGACGTGACCACCTCCGATCCTGCGCACTGCGGCGGCTGCGGCGTCACCTGTCGGCCCGACCAGATCTGCGACGGCACCTGCACCTGCCCGCCGGGCCAGCTGGCCTGCGGCGGGGCGTGCGTCGATCCGTGGACCGACGACCGGCACTGCGGCGGCTGCGACCGGGGCTGCGCCGCGGGCGAGGGGTGCGTCGCGGGCGCCTGCCTCGACAACGGCTGCGCCGACGGCCAGCGCGAGGGCTTCACCGCGCTGGCCGACTTCCCCGACCTGGCCGCGTGCAGCGGCGGGTGGGGCGAGCCCGGGCTGGGCGCCGAGGCGCCGGGGTGCGGTCGCCTCGCCGGCGACGACGGCCCGGCGCCCGCGGGGCCCGGCTGCACCGTCCAGGATCTGTGCGCCGAGGGCTGGCGCGTCTGCCCCGACGCCGCCGCGGTCGCCGCGCGCATGCCCGAGGGCGCTTCGTGCGCCGACCTCGCGCCCACCCTCGGCGGCGCCCACCTGTTCGCCACCGCTCAGCGCGGCTCGAACAGCGTCGGCCTGTCCTGCGACGGCGCGGGCACCAACGACGTCTTCGGCTGCGGCGCGCCCGGCGTCGCCCTGCGCCCGAACTGCGGCGTCCTGAACCGCGCCATCGGCGGCGGCGAGCCGGCCCCGTGGTCGCTGGGCGCGCGCGCCGCGGCCAACGTCACCGAGTGGTCGACCGCCACGAAGCCGGGCGCCGCGGGCGGCGGGGTGCTGTGCTGCCGCATCCAGCCCGGCGAGTGCCTCGACACGCTGTGCGGCGCGGCCTGCGTCGACCTCGACGCCGACGACCTGAACTGCGGCGCGTGCGGCGCCGCCTGCCGCCTCGACCAGCAGTGCAGCGACGGCGCCTGCGCCTGCCCGCCCGGCCTGCTCGACTGCGGCGGCGCCTGCGTGGATCCCGCCAGCGACGACGCCCACTGCGGCGGCTGCGATCAGGCCTGCGGCGATGATCGCGCCTGCGTCGAGGGCGCCTGCCAGTGCGACGCGCCGCTGCTCGGCTGCGGCCGGCAGTGCGTCGATCCGGCGGTGGATCCGCTCCACTGCGGGGGCTGCGACCAGGCCTGCGGGCCCGAGCAGGCGTGCACCCCCGAGGGCTGCCGCGCGGTGGGCTGCGCCGACGGCGAGCGCGAGGGCTTCACCGACCTGCTCGCCTTCCCGGCGATCGCGGCCTGCAGCGGCGGCTTCGGCGTCGCGGGCCTCGAGCCCGTCGAGCCCGCCTGCCAGCGCGCCGGCGGCGACGATGGGCCCAACCCCACGGGCGCGGGCTGCGTGGTGGACGATCTCTGCGCGCCGGGCTGGCACGTGTGCGCCGACGGCGGCGACGTGGCCGCCCACCTGCCGGCCGGCGCCACCTGCGCCGACCTCGCGCCCACCGTGGGCGAAAGCCCGATGTTCGTCACCCGGCAGCGGGGGTCGAACACGGTGGGCCTGTCCTGCGACGGCCTCGGCACCAACGACGTGTTCGGCTGCGGCGCGCCGCCCGCCAACCTGCGCCCGAACTGCGCGCCCTTGAACCGCGTGATGGGCGGGGGCGAGGCGGCGCCCTGGGAGCTCGGACCGCGCGCCGCGGTCAACATCACCGAGTGGTCGACGGTGCGCAAGCCCGGCCCGGCCCGCGGCGGCGTGCTCTGCTGCGCCGACTGAGCCTCGCCTTGCACCGCCGGGGCGCGCTCGTCAGACTGCGCGGCCATGAGTCGACCCCGCCGCCGCCCCGAGATCCTCGCCCCCGCCGGTGACCTCGCCTCGCTCGACGCGGCGCTGGCGGCCGGCGCCGACGCCGTCTACTTCGGCCTCGACGACGGCTTCAACGCGCGGGCGAAGGCGGCGAACTTCTCGCGGGCCACGCTGGCCGAGACCGTCGCGCGCGTCCACCGCGCGGGCGCCCGGGCCTACGTCACCCTCAACACCCTGGTGTTCGAGTCCGAGCTCGAGACGGTCGAGGCCATCGTGCGCGACGTCGCCGCGGCCGGCGTCGACGCGGCGCTCGTGCAGGATCCCGCCGTCGCGCTGATCGCCCGCGCCGTCTGCCCGGCGCTCGAGATCCACGCCAGCACCCAGATGACCGTCTCGAGCCCCGAGGCCGCGCGCTTCGCCGCCGAGCTGGGCGTCACCCGCGTCGTCGTGCCGCGCGAGCTGTCGGTGGACGAAGTGGCGCGCTTCGCGGCCGACACCGACCTCGAGCTCGAGGTGTTCGTGCACGGCGCCCTGTGCATGTCGTGGAGCGGGCAGTGCCTCACCAGCGAGGCGTGGGGCGGGCGCTCGGCCAACCGCGGCCAGTGCGCGCAGTCGTGCCGCATGCCCTACACGCTGCTGGTGGACGACGCGCCGCGCGACCTGGGCGAGGTGCGCTATCTGCTGAGCCCGCGTGATCTGGCCGGCTTCCGCGCGGTGCCGGCCCTGCTCGACGCGGGCGTGGCGTCGCTGAAGATCGAGGGGCGGTACAAGGGGCCGACCTACGTGGTCACCGCGGTCGAGGCCTACGCGCGGTGGGCCGAGGCGGTCGTGGCCGGGCCGAGCGCGGCCGACGAGGCGCGGGTGTCCGAGGATCTCGCGGCGATGTCGGTGGCCTACAGCCGCGGCTTCGGCGACGGCTTCCTGGGCGGCTCGGATCACCAGACGCTGGTCGACGGGCGCTTCCCCAAGCACCGCGGGGCCTTCGTGGGCGTCGTCGAGGCGGTCGACGGTAACGTGGTGACCGTGCGGACGGGCGGCGAGGCGCACCCGCGCAGCGGCGGCGCGGGCCTGCCGGCGGGGCCGGGCGCGCCGGCCGGGGTGCTGGCGGCAGGGCTCGCGTCCTTGGGCGCCTCGATCGAGGCCGCGGTGGGGCCGCAGGCCGCCGCGCCGGGCGTGCGCCCGGGCGTCGGCGTCGTCTTCGACGCGGGGCGGCCCGAGGCCGAAGAGCAGGGCGGGCCGGTGTTCGCGGTCGAGGCGCGGGGGACCACGCTGCGGCTGACCTTCGGCCGGCCCGGCCCGGACCTGCGGCGCGTCCGGCCGGGTGAGCGGGTGTGGCTCACCGGCGATGCCGCGTTGCAGCGCGCGGCCGAGCGGCGCGCCGCGCAGGCGCCGGACGGCCGCCTGCCTCTGGCCCTGCGCGTGGCCGCGCGCGCGCGTCAGCCGCTGCGCCTCGAGGCCCGCTCGGGTGAGGCGCGCGCGGCGGTGCGGTCCGAGGCGCCGCTGGCGCCCGCCTGGGGCCGGGGGCTGGACGCCGATCTGGTGCGCGACAAGCTGGGCGCGCTCGGCGGCACGCCCTTCCACCTTGCGGCCCTGGACACCGCCGGGCTCGCGCCCGGTCTGCACCTCCCCGTGTCGGCGCTGAAGGCGCTGCGCCGCGACCTGGTCGCCGACCTCGAGCGGGCGCTCGTGCCGCGGCGCGCGCTGGCCGAGTCGGCCGTCCTGCCCGGCCTGCGCGCGGCGGCCCGCGTGGCTGTCGACGCGCTGGGCCCGGGCCCGGACGCCGCGCCGACGCTGGTGCCGCTGTGCCGCACCGACGCCCAGCTCGAGGCGGTCATCGCCGCCGGTCTGGCCGAGGTCGAGCTGGACTGGATGGAGTTCGTGGGGCTGCGCAAGGCCGTCGAGCGCGCCCGCGCGGCCGGCCTGAAGGTGACGATCGCCACGGTCCGCGTCCAGAAGCCGGGCGAGCTGGGCTACGACCGCCGCATCGCCCAGCTCGAGCCCGACGGCGTGCTGGTGCGCCACTGGGGTGGGCTGATGCACTTCCTCGAGCACCCCGAGGACGCCCGCCCGGTGCTGCACGGCGACTTCTCGCTCAACGTGACCAACGGCCTGACCGCCGCGCACCTGCTGGCGCGCGGCCTGACGACGGTGACCGCCGCGCACGACCTGGACGCGCGGCAGGTGGGCGCGCTGCTGGGCGCGCTGCCCGCGGGCCGCGTCGCGGTGACGCTGCACCACCACATCTCGACCTTCCACACCGAGCACTGCGTCTACGCCCACCTGCTGAGCAACGGGCGCGACTACCGCACCTGCGGGCGGCCCTGCGAGGCGCACCGCGTGGCTCTGCGCGACCACACGGGCCGCGCCCACCCGGTGCTGGTGGACGTCGCCTGCCGCAACACCGTCTTCAACGCCGAGGCGCAGAGCGCGGTGGGCCTGGTCGAGCGGCTGGTCGCCGACGGCGTGCGGCGCCTCCGCGTCGAGTTCGTCTGGGAGACGCAGGCGCAGACCGAGGCCGTGCTGGCGGCGTACGCCGACCTGCTGGCCGGGAGGGCCTCGGCGGCCGAGGTGCGGCGCCGCGTGGGCGCGCACGAGCAGTTCGGCGTCACGGCCGGCACGATGGTCACGCTGGTTTGAGCGACGATCCGCGCATCGCCGCCCTGCGGGCGCAGATCGACGCGCTCGACGGTGCGCTGCTCGAGCAGCTGCAGCGGCGGGTCGAGGTCGCGCGGGCCCTCGGTGAGGTGAAGCGCGCGGTGCCGCGTCCGCTGCGCGACGCACCTCGGGAGGCGGTGGTGCTGGAGGGCGTGCGGGCCCGCGCGCGCGACCTGCCGCCGGCCGAGCTCGACGCGGTCTGGCGCGCGATCATGGCGCTCTGCCTGCGGGTGCAGCAGGACGACGCGGCGGACTGAGCGGGTGATCGTCGGGGAGGCGCCCGACCGACGGGCGACCGGGGGGACGCCCGCCGGCCGGGCAGGAGAGTCACGGGCAGGGGAGGGGCCCGACCGACGGGCAGATGCCCGCCGGCCGGGCCGGGGAGTCGCTCAGCGGCGGCCGTTCATGCCACCGTCATCTTCGCCGTCGCGGTCGTCGCGGCCTTCGCCGTCGCGGTCGCGGTCCATGTCGCCGCGGCCGTCGCGGTCGCGGTCGCGGTCCATGTCGCCGCGGCCCTCACCGCCGCGGTCGCGGTCCATGTCGCCGCGGCCCTCGCCGCCGCGGTCGTCGTCGCGGCCCTCGCCGCCGCGGTGGTCGTCGCGGCCCTCGCCGCGCGGGGCGTCCGGGCAGGCCTGGTGGCAGGCGCCGGCGGCGCTGAGGGCGGCGTCGACGCAGGCGCCCTCGTCGCCCCCCTCGGCGGCGCAGGCGTCGAAGGCCTCGTGCGCGGCCGGGCGGCAGTCGGCGTGGCAGGCGCGCAGCCGATCGCGGATGGCGTGGCGCGCCCGGTCGTTGCAGGCCTCGAGGGCGCCCTCGGCGACGGCGTCGCAGGTCGGCGCGTCGGCGGGCACGGCGTCGGCGTCGGCCGCGGCGCGGCGCGCCTCGCAGCGCTCGAGGGCCTCGGCGGCGCGCTCGGCGCAGAACGCCCGGGGATCCTCACCGGCCGCGGGCGGCGGGCCGCACATGTCCACGGGGCGCTCGCCGTCCGGGCGCTCACCCTGCGGGCGCTCGCCGTCGGGGCGCTCGCCGCGGGGCGGCGGGGGCGGCGGGCAGTCGGCGTCGTCGGCGTCGCAGTCGGGGCGCTCGGGGCGCTCACCCTCGGGGGGTGCGCCTTCGGGGCGCTCGGGGCGCTCGGGGCGCTCACCCTCGGGGCGCTCGGGGCGCTCGCCCTCACCGCACAGGCCGGCGCCGGCGGGCCCGTCGTCGTCGTCGGCCTCGTCGTAGCCGTGGCGGCGCATGGCCTCGCGCTCGGCCTGCGCCTCGAGATCGGTCAGCGAGGTCTCGAGCGTGTCGGCCGAGCTGGACTCGGTGTCGCAGCCGGGGGCGGCCATCGCGACGGCGAACAGGGCGGCGAGGGTGCGAAGCGTGCGGTTCATGGGGTCCTCCTTGGTGGGGCGTCTTCCGTTCCCGCAGGACC
The DNA here is from genome assembly GCA_020633465.1 of Myxococcales bacterium. GTDB lineage: Bacteria > Myxococcota_A > Bradymonadia > UBA7976 > UBA1532 > JACKDN01. The sequence continues at coordinate 290,426 of JACKDN010000006.1, read as the reverse complement.
TCGTTTGCAGGGCGGGTGCCAAGCGTATTCCCGGGCTCTGGCGGCCCTCGGCGCCCCCGCGTGTCCAGGCCGCACGACACCGGCCGACGACAGCGCCAAGGCGGGTTGACAGCGCTCGGCGCGGGGCCCCGCTCAGGCGCGGCGCGCGGCCATCTCGGCGACGATGGCGCGCCGCTCCCGGGGCGGCAGCAGACGCGCGAGGGCGGGCAGCACCGTGGCCTCTTCGGCGCGCAGGTGGGCCTCGAGGGCCGCGCGCAGCGCGTCGGCCGTGGCGGCGAGGGCGTCACGCAGCGCGGGCAGGCGGTCGGGCCGGGCGGTGAGATCGCCGGTCAGCTCGATCAGGCGCTCGAGCAGGGGGCGGTGCGCGGCGTGCTCGGCGGTCATGGCGGCCAGGGCCGCGTCGACGGTCGCGTCTCGCCCGCGCAGCCGGGGCGCGATGCTCTCGTCCTCGTCCTCGGCGTGCAGCGGCAGCGCCTCGGCGAAGTAGCGCCGCACGCCGGCCGCGGCCTCGACGACCTCGGCGGGCGGGGGATCCTCGGCCGCCGCGAGGCGGCAGGCCGTCGCACAGAAGCGGCGGATGCGGGCGTGGCAGGCCAGCAGGCGACCGGCGACGTCGTCGTCGGCCGCGGCGTCGGGCGGCTCGTCGATGCGGATGGTCATGGCCCCACCCTCGCGCGGGGGCCCGCCGCCCGCAAGTCGGGGGGCGGCGGCGGGGGGAACGCGCCGAGGAAGCCGCCGGCCTCGACACCGCAGCCGCCCTCGGTCAGGCCGACCACCCAGACGTCGCCGTCGGGCCCCGGCGCGACGCCGTAGCCGTAGCCGGTGGACGGACACAGCGTCCGCCCGTCCGGCGCCCCGTCGCGGCCGATCCGGCCCAGCCACGGGACGATGAGATCGCCGCGCGTTGCGTGCCCCACCAACACGGCCCCGCCGTCGACGGCCAGCGCGGCGTGCACCGACGCGACGCCGGCCGGCCGGTGGACCGCCTCCACCGCCCCGTCCGCGCCCAGCGTCACCACCACGCCCTCGAGCGGGGGGGCGCCGTCGGCCAGCCCGTGCACGCCCTCGGGCGGCGCGACCGGCTGCAGCGAGCCCACGACCAGCCACCCCGCCCCCCAGGGCAGCGCACGCTTCAGGATGCCGAAGCCCGGGGAGGGGACCGGCGTGGCCCAGCGCACGGCGCCGTCCGGGGCCAGCGCGGCGGCGAAGGCCAGCGGCTGGCGCCCCGGCGGCGTCAACACCGCCGCGCCCAGGTGGACGCTGCGATCGACGTCCGGCGGCAGCCACCGCCCGGCGTCGGTCGCGCCCCCGAGCTGCCCCACGACGACGACGCCGCCGTCGGCGCGCCGGACCACGTCGCGCAGGCCGTCCTCGCCGGCGCCGCCGAGCCGCACGACCGCGACGGCGCGCCCTTCGGGATCGAGCGTCCACAGCGCCCCGTCGCTCGCGCCGGCCGACGCGAACGCGACCTCGTCGACCGTGAAGCGGCCGTAGAAGGCGCCCACGACGCGCGCGGTGCCGTCGGCGTCGATCATCAGGCCGGCCGCGCGGTCGAAGCCCTCGCCGCCGAAGGTGCGCAGCCAGCGGGTCGCCCCGTCGGGGCCCAGGCGGGCGACGAAGGCGTCGCCGCTGCCGTCGGCGGCCACGAGCCCCGCGGGCGTGGCCAGGCGCCCGCCGAACGCGCCGCACACCCAGAGATCGCCGCCCGGGCCCACGGCCAGATCGGACACGTCGGTCCACTCGGTGGCCGCCCAGGTGGTGGCCCAGCGCAGCGCGAGGGCGTCGTCGAGCGCCGCGACGACGAGGCCGCCGGCTCGGGTGACCGCCTGGCCGGCGAGGTGGGCCGGACCGCCGACCTGCGCGGCCACGATCGGCCCCGCGGGCGTCGTCCGCACGACGCGCAGCGCCGCGTCGGGGCCGCTGAGCGCCACGCGCGGGCGCGGCCGCTCGGTCGGGGGACGCGCGCTGCACGCCAGCAGCCCGCACGCGATCCAGAGTGGAATGCTTCGCCGCATCGTCGCCTCCCGCGCCGACCATCGGCCGAAGCGCGCCCGCGGTCAATCCATCGGGGCGCCGAGAGGGGGGTGGGTAGATCTGCGGAGGCGCGCCCGCGGCCGAGCCGCTACCAACAAGAGGGTCGGGGGGATCCGACACCGAGGGGGACGGCCGGCATGATCGCGCGCTTCTGTGCCTACAGCGCTCTGCGCAACCTGCGCTTCTTCGAGCCCTTCCTGGTGCTGTTCCTGTTGCACGACGTCGGCCTGACCTTCCTGGCCGTGGGCGCGCTGCTCGCCTACGAGAAGGTGCTGTGCGGGCTGCTCGAGGTGCCGCTCGGCGTGGTGAACGATCGCTTCGGCCGGCGCCGCGGGCTGGTGGCGGCGTTCGTGCTCACCGCCCTCGCTTTCGGGGCCTTCGCGGGCGCGACGCAGGCGCCCGACGGCTGGAAGCTGGTGTTGCTGTACGGCGCGCAGACGCTCTACGCGGTGGGCGAGGCGCTGCGCACCGGGACGCACAAGGCGATGATCCTCGACTGGCTGCAGCGGCAGGGGCGGCGCGACGAGAAGACCCGGGTGATGGGCATCACGCGGTTCTGGTCGAAGTCGTCGGGCGGCGTGTCGGCGCTGGCGGCGGGCGTGCTGGTGTGGACGACGGGCTCGTTCACGCTGCTGTTCGTCGCGGCCTGCCTGCCGACGCTGGCGGCGGCGGTGGTGGTGTGGAGCTATCCGCGCGAGCTCGAGGGGATGCGCGCGGCCACCCCGGCCGCCGAGGCGACGCCGCGACCGCGGCTGGCCGGGCTGGTGGGCGCCGGGGTGGTGCCGATGCTGCTCGCGTCGGTGGTGTTCGAGAGCCAGGTCAAGCTGGCGCTCGTGTACCTGCAGCCCTTCCTGGCCGGCGCGCTCGGGACGGCCGACCTGGCGGTGATGGGCGGCGTCGGCGCGATGGTGTTCGGCGGGTGGTACTTCGTGCAGGGCCTGTTGGCGGGGGCGTCCTCGCTGGGCGCGACCTGGCTGGTGGCGCGGGCGGGCAGCGAGGCGCGGGCGCTGCGGGCGGCGCACCGCGCCGCGGCCCTCGGCATGGTGGGCGTCGTGGTGGGGCTGAGCACGGGCTGGCAGGCGCCGGCGTTGGTGTGCTTCCTGGCCTTCGCGGCCCTGCAGAACGCGCGGCGGCCGATCTTCGTGAGCGCCCTGGACGACGTCATGGATCCGGCCTACCGGGCGACCACGCTGTCGATCGAGAGCCAGGCGCGCAGCTGGGCGTACGCGGGCAGCGCGGTGGTGATGGGCGCGCTGGCCGACGCGGGCGGTCTGGTGGCGGCCTTCGCGGGCATGGCCGCCCTGCTGGCGCTGGTGGTCGTGCGGCTGCCGCGGCTGCGGGGCGACGCGGCGTGGCTGACGGGTGACCGGCCGCCCGCCACCTGATAGGGTCGCCCCCTCGTGAGCCGCCTCCTCGATGTCCTGAAGGGTCTGGACGCCGCCGTCCTGCTGGTGGCGGTGATGGTGATCGCGTACGTCTTCCAGCAGCGGGGCGTGCTGACGGCGGTCTACGCCTGGACCGCCCGCCGGCTGGGCAGCCGCAAGCTGCTGCTGACGCTGGTGGCGGCGCTGCTGGGCCTGCTGCCCATCCCGGGGCGCATCTCGGTCGCGAGCTCGGTGCTCGAGACGCTGCAGAAGCCGGGCGAGAAGGAGCCGCGCTTCGGCATCATCGCCTACCTCGCGGCGCACCATTACTACCTGTGGTCGCCGATGGAGAAGTCGGTGGTCATCGCGCTCGGCGGCCTGGGGCTGAGCTACGCGCAGTTCCTGGGGATGATGGCGTGGCCGCTGGTCGTGGTGCTGGCCGTGTGCTTCGGCTACATCGCGCTGTTCATCTCCGAGAAGGACATCGCCCTGGCGGCCGGGGGCGACGGGGCGGCCTCGCCGAGGGGCCATCTGCTGGACGCGGCCCTGTTCCTGGCCGGCTTCGTGGCGGCGGGCGTCGGCCTGAACGTCGCGCTGGTGTTCGGCGGGCTGGCCATCTTCTACGTGGCGCGGCATCGGGTGCCCTGGCGCGAGGCCTTGGGGCACGTGAACTGGAAGCTGGTGGCGGTGGTCGTCGGCGTCGTGCTGTTCGCCGCCGGCCTGCGGGTGTACGCCGACGAACTGCGCCAGGCCCTCGAGGACTTCGTGAAGGGGCACGGGCTGACGCCGGTGTACGCGGGCGCGCTCACCTTCACGCTGTCGCTGATCCTGGGATCGTCGTCGCGGTACTCGGCGGTGGCCGTCGTCGCGACGCTGATCTACGGGATGGACACCTTCGTCTTCTTCTTCCTCGTCGACTACGCGGGCTACCTGCTGAGCCCGACGCACAAGTGCGTGTGGATCGGGAAGATGTACTTCGACACGCCGTTGGGTCGGTACTACCGGGTGATCGGGTTCGTCGCGCTGTTGATGATCGGCTACGGGCTCGCGACGCTGGGCCTGGGCGTCGGTGCGCAGGTATAGTCGCGCCGCACGAACAGGGAGGAAGCGAGATGGCCGACTCGTCCGGAGACAAGAAGACGCTGACCGACGCCGACATCGTCGCCGAGGGGTCGCAGCCCGCCGCGGGCGGGGCGGACCTGGCCGGCGACGTCGGGCGGCTGAAGCGGCTGCTGGCCGACGCGCTGAAGCTGGCGGCGAGCCTGGAGGCGCGGCTGGGCGGCGGTGGCGACAGCGACGCGGGCGACAGCGACAGCGACGCGGACGGCGCCGAAGGCGACAGCGACGCGGGCGACAGCGACGCGGGCGACAGCGACGCGGGCGACAGCGACGCGGGTGAAGGGGACAGCGACGCCGGCGAGGGTGACAGCGACGCCGGCGAGGGCGACAGCGCGGCCGGGGACAGCGACAGCGACGCCGGTGACAGTGACAGCGACGCCGGTGACAGTGAGAGCGGCGCGGGCGACAGTGACAGCGACGCGGGCGACAGTGACAGCGACGCGGGCGACAGCGACGCGGGCGAGGGCGACACCGACGCGGATGCGCGCGGCTGACGACACGCTGGCGCGCCTGGTCGCGCCCCGCGAGGTCGAGGACTTCTGGCAGGCCCATCACGAGCGCCGGCCCCTGCTCGGCCGCGGCGCGGGGCGCGTGTTCGAGCACCTGCTGTCGACCGCCGCCATCGAGGCGCTGCTGGCCGGCGGTCGGCTGCGCCAAGGTGAGTGCCGCCTCGTCAGCGCCGGCGAGAAGGTGCCGCGGTCGCGGGTGGCCGCCGCGTGGTTGGCCCGAGGCGCCGAAGCCGACGATGCGGTCGTCGATCCGCTGCGCGTCGCGGAGGCCTTCGCCGAGGGCAACACCCTGGTGCTCGACGCCCTGCACCGGCACCACGCGCCCATCGCCGCGCTGTGCCGCGACCTCGAGGGCGTCTTCGGCCACGCGGTGCAGGCCAACGCCTACCTCACGCCCGCGGGCGGCCGCGGCTTCGACCCGCATTACGACACCCACGACGTCTTCGTGCTGCAGATCGAGGGTCGCAAGCGCTGGCGGGTGTACGGCGATCCGGTGCCTGCGCCCGCCGCGCCCAGCGGGCGCCGCCCGGATCTGACCACGACGGCCCCGAGGCACCTCGAGGCCGAGCTCGCGCCCGGCGACGTCCTCTACCTGCCGCGGGGCTGGTTCCACGACGCCGAGGCCGCCGACGACGCCTCGCTGCACCTGACCGTGGGCCTGCTGGCCACCACCTGGGCCGACGCCCTGCGCGTGGCCCTCGACGAGGCCGTCGAGCGCGACCCGCGCCTGCGCGCCGCCCTGTCGCCGGGCTTCCCCTGGTGGTCACCCGACGAGGTCGACGCCGCCTGGTCCGACGCCCTCGAGACCCTGCGCGCCGCCCTGCGCCCCCGGGCCGCCCACGCGCGCCTGCGCCGCCGCTTCTTCACCCGCCGCCGCCCGCTCGCCGCGCCGCGCCTTCACCCGCCGGCGCCCCCCGACCTCGACACACCGCTGCGCGCCGTCCCCGGCCTGCTCGTGTTCATCGAGCCCCGCGCCGACGCGGTCGTTCTGCACACCGGCCCCGAGCGCCTGCGCTTCCCCGCCTTCGTCGAGCCCGACCTGCGCGCCGCCTGCAGCGGCCAGACCTTCAGCGCCGCGACGCTGCCCGGCGACCTGGACGACGCCGGCCGCCTGGTGCTGGTGCGCCGGCTGGTGAAGGAGGGGGTGGTGGAGCAGGTGGCCGACGAAAAGTGAAAGAAGTGGGCTGTTTCGTTCGATAGTGTGGCACGACCCCAGGCGCCCTGCGCCGCAGGACCCCAGGCGCCCTGCGCCCCAGGCTCCTAGCTGCTGGTCATGCCCACCAGTCGGTCGCCAATCCATCGGGCAATGGCTTTCGGCTCGAAATCTCCGCGAGCGACGGCCTCGACGAAGTGCACCAGGTCGTCGTCGGACCCGTGCAGCCGGAAGCCGCCCTGCGCGAGCGTGCGCTGGCAGGCGAGGAAGGCGATTCGCTTGTTTCCGTCCGGGAAGCAGTGGTTGCGCGCCAGGTAGTACAGCGCGAAAGCCGCGACGGTGAGGACGTCGAGATCCTCGAGGTCGGCCGCGCCGGTGCTGTACATGGCGCCCTGCAGGGCATTGTCGACCGAGCCCTCCACGCAACGGATCGAGCGCGCCGGCACAGCGGACGGCGCCACGCCGAGGAGGTCGCAGTAGTAGGCCAGCAGCGGCCCAGCTGAGATCATTTGCCGAGGCGGTCCAGGACGTCACCCCAGAGGCTCTTTGCTCTTCGAAGAAAGGCTTTGTCTTCGAAGGGAGCGCCGGCGCCGTCGCGGCGAACCCAGATCAGATCGAGGCGACCGTCACGTCGAACGGCGCCCAATTCGACCTGGTGCCCCTGCAGCTCGGCGACGTCGGCGCGCAGGCCATCCGACACATGGACTTGGTGCTCTTCGCCGTCCTCGGCGAGGACGTACGCAACGTCGCCGCGGATCGCAGTCAACTGCCCGGCCGCCTGCACGGTGCGCGGCACGGGCGCAGGCGAATCCCTCGAGAGATCGGCTTCGGTCTCGGGCTTCCGGTTCGGCTGCACGATCGACACCTCCATCCGGTCGCCAGGATAGCGAATCGACCGTCAGTCCGTGTACTGAGCGGTCTCTATGGCGCGCTCACGATGAAGCGAAAAGTGAAAGAAGTGAGTTGATTCGGTCGATAGTGTGGCACGACCCCGGGGCCCTCGCGTTCGTGACCCCGCGTGCGGCCAGACTCGTACAGAAGGCGAGTCGGTGGGTCGACGCCTGAAAGCGGGTCGCCATGGCGCAGGCCGCGAAGGCCATCGAGCCAGCCGCAGACGTAGGCTGCGACGTGTTGCGAATCCATCTCCGAGTACTCGTCGAGCCGAGTGTTGAGCCACGCGAGGTCAGAGCGCCCGTCGTCGGTCACCGCGTCCGACAGACCCAGAAAGCTCGCCAAGAACAGCCTAGAAGACCAGAGTTGGACGATCCGGCGGGGAAGTGCGGGCAGGACGCACAGACCATTGCCGCCGCGAACGTCTGGCGGGCCCTCGCCTACGGTGTGGTCATAGGCCCGCTGGTAGGCGAAGTAGGCGGCATCATGCACGTTCGACATGACCACTCCTTGACCCCAAGGCGCCCGTGCCCTGCGTGTCCTGGCGTGTATCAGGTGCCCAGAAACGAAACAACCCGGTAGGCGGAACCTACCGGGTTGATTCGGGAAACCTTGGTGCCCAGGGGCGGATTTGAACCACCGACACCCGCATTTTCAGTGCGGTGCTCTACCAACTGAGCTACCTGGGCTCGTTGGCGGATGCGGACATTGCCAGCCGTCGGCGGGCAAGTCAAATGGAAAAATCATCGGCGCGCCGCGCGTCAGTCGGGGTCGGCTTCGAGGGCCAGGGTGACGTGGCCGAGGGGGCCGTCGGGGCGCTCGATGGCCAGCTCGTAGTCGCCGGCGGGCAGGGCGGGCACGGTGGCGCCGTCGGCGGTCAGGCTGCTCAGGGCGCGCGTCTGGCCGGCGGCGCTGACGCGCAGCATCAGGCCGGGGGGGGGCGCGTGCAGGGGGCGCACCGTCAGGGCGATCTGGGCCGGGCCGTCGACCTCGAGGTCGATGGCGACGGGCAGGTCGCCGACGGTCAGCTCGTAGCGCAGCTCGTCGTGGGCGGGCTGCGCGGCGCCGCGCACGGCGACGTTGGCGAGCTGCTGCGGGGCCAGCGCGTCGGCGAGGGGCTGCAGCGCGTCGTCGACCCAGCGGGCGGCGAGGCGCAGGCCGCGCTGCACGCGCTCGACCAGGGGCTCACTCGGCCAGAGCGCCTGCGCCCGGCGGGTGAGGGCGGCGGGCACGGCCCAGGCCTCGGCGGCGCCGGGCGCGTCGGCTTCGATGACCACCCCCAGCGCGGCGACCAGGCGCGCGCAGTCGGGGCAGGCCACCAGCTCGCGGTGCAGGGCGGCCTCCTCGGCGGGCGGCATCAGCCCGTCGAAGTACGCGGCCAGGGTCTCTTCGTCGGGGCAGCGGTGCGTGGTGCGGTGCATGGTCTTCCTCGGCCGTGCTGACGTCCGCGCTACCTGACGCGGGTTTCGATGGACCTTACAGCGCGGCGCTCACCCGCTCGGCTGCGCCAGCCCCTCGTCCTCGGCGATGGCGCGCAACCGCTTGATGATCCTGGTCTTTCGCGTGTACAGCGCGCCGCGTGAGATGCGCAGCGCGGCGGCGGCCTCTTCGACGGGCAGCTTCTGCTCGTACAGCAGGCTCAGCAGCAGGCGGTCGGCGGGCTTGAGCTGCTCGACCAGCGCGTCGAACTGCGCGCGCCGCGCCGCGTCCTCGCGCGCCACCAGCACCTCGAGCGGATCCGGCCCCTCGTCGGCGAGCTGCGGCGCCGCGCCGCCCTCTTCGACCGTCGCGTCCAGCGACAGGTGCGGCCGCCGCCGGCGCAGCGCGTCGAGCGTCTTGCGGATGGTGATCACCCGGATCCACGACCGCACGCTGCAGCCGTTGCGCCCCTCGAAGGCCCGCAGGCGGCGGCGGTCGTCCTCGATCAGCGACAGGAAGACGTCGTTGTGCAGATCGGCGACTGCGTCGTCGCCGAAGGCGGCCCCGTAGCGGCGCCCGGTGAGCTGGATCAGGTAGTACACGTACCGCGTGAAGCGCTCGACGAAGCGGTCCCAGGCGCGCCGCTCGCCCGCGATGCAGCCCTGCAGCAGCTCGAGGTCGGTGGGTTGGTCCATCGGGGCGAGCCTACGCAAGGTGCCCGGCGATGTCAGCCTTTCGGCCGCCCTGCGTCAGGGCGCGGCGTCGACGCGGCCGTCGCCGGCGCCGCCGTCGGCCTCGCCGTCGCTCGGCTCGCCGTCCGGCGCGTCGACGTCGGGCAGGCCCCCGTCGCCCGGGCCGCCGTCGGTGGGGCGCCGTCCGCCAGCGCGCCGTCGGGCAGGTCGCCGTCGAGCTGGCCGCCGTCCGTCGTCGCCCGCCGTCGGGCACGTCGCCGTCGCCCGGATCGCCGGCGCCGCCGCCCATGCCGCCGGCGCCGCCGCCCATGCCGCGGCGCCGCCGCCCATGCCGCCGGCGCTGCCGCCCATGCCCGGCTCGCCGCCCATGCCTGGCTCGCCGCCGACGCCCGCGTCCAGCTCGGGCGCCGGCCCGGCGTCCAGGTCGCCGCCTTGGCCTGGGCTCGCCGCCGACCCTGGCTGTCCGCCGGCGCCCGGCGCGCCGCCCTGCCCGGGGTCGCCCCTGAAGCCGCCTGGCGCGCCCCCGCCGCCGCCCATCCCCAGGCTGCCGCCCGCGCCCGGGTGCCGCCGGCGCCTGGCGCCGCGCCGGCGTCCGTCACGTCGTCCTTCGAGGGCTCGGGCGTGAACCCACAGGCCAGCATCAAGGTGGCCACGGCGGCCCACGCCCAGGTCGTCCAACGACTCGTCACCACGTTCTCCACCTGGGACCTGCTCCACCCACCGCGTCGCGCCACCCGACGCCCGACGCCGGGCGAGCTTACACCACGCCCCCGGGCCGAGGCACCGCGCCGTTGCCCGCGCGCGGCGCGACGCGGTTATGATGCCCGCCGTGCACACCGTCGACTTCACGCTGCTGTTCACGGCCGTCGCGCCGGGCGACGCGCGGGTGACCCTGTTGCGCGGGGACGCCGGGGTCGGCGCGGCGCCGCGCGTGTGGTCGGCCGCCCACGCCTTCGAGGCCGCCGCGGTCGAGGACGAGGTCGCCGCCCTGGGGCGCGCGCTGCGCCGAGCGGTCCAGCGGGGCCGCGGCGCCGACGCCCTGGCCGCCCACGGCCGCCTGCTGTTCGATCTGCTGCTGCCCGCGCCGGTGAAGGCCGCCCTGCGCGCCGAAGGGGGCGGCGCGCTGACCCTCGTGGCCGACGGCGTGGCCGTGCCCTGGAGCGCCCTGCACGACGGCGCGGCCTTCCTGGCCCACCGCTGGGCCCTCGGCGAGCTGTCGCCCGGCGACGACGCGCCGGCCCCGCCCCCGCCGAGGGGCGCCGATCGGCTGCTGGTCGTGGCCGATCCGGCGGGCGATCTGCCGGCCGCGCGCTACGAGGGCGAGGCCCTGGTGCGCGATCTCGCCGGCGGTGCTGGGGGGTTGCCCTGCGATCTCCGGCTCGGCGCCCTGCGCCGCGCCGACTTCCTCCGCATCTTCAAGAGCTTCCGCCTGGTTCACTTCGCGGGCCACGCCGATCCGCCCGACGCCGACGGCCCCGCCGGGTGGCGCCTGGCCGACGGCCGGCTGGACGCCGACGCGGTGCGCGCACTGGGCGGGGGCGCCGCGCCGTCGCTCGTCTTCGCCAACGCCTGCCGCTCGGCCGCGGCGTTCTCGTCGGCGATGGGCGCGGCGTTGCAGGCGGCCGGCGTGCGCCACTTCGTCGGCACCCGCGTCGACCTGCCCGATCTGCCCGGCGCCGACTTCGCCGGGCGCTTCTACGAGGCCCTGCGCGGCGGCGTCGCGGTGGGCGAGGCCCTGCGCGCGGCCAGCGTCGCCTCGGCCGAGGCGGGCACGTCGGTGTGGGCCGCCTATCGGCTGGTGGGCGATCCCCGCGCCGTCTACTTCCGCGCGCGCGCGGCCGAGCGCTTCGCGCCGGGCGTCCGCCGCGCCGTGGTCGTGGCGGTCCGCCGCCCGCCGCCGATCGCCGCGCCGGATCTGCTGGCCGAGCAGCTCGAGGCGTGGCGCGCCAGCCTGCGCGACCGCGTCGCTGCGCACGGGGGCCGCCTGCTGCCCGGCCGCGGGGCGGTCGATCGGGCGGTCTTCGGCCTGCCGGTCAGCTATGAGAATGACCTGGCGCGTGCCGCCCGCGCCGCGCTGGCAGCGCACGTTGCCGCGGGGCCGGACGCGGTGGTGACCCTGGAGGCTGGCCCGCTCGCGTCGACCGGCGCCGACGTCCTCGGCGCGCCTGCGCAGCAGGCCGAGGCCGCGTGCTGGCGGCTGCCGCCCGGCGTCTGGGCGCTGCCTGTCGCGGCCGGCCGGCTCGAGGCCGCCGAGCTGACCGACGACGTCGAGGGCGCGCGCCGGCTGGTGGGCCTGACCCAGCGCGAGGCCGTCGCCGAGCCGCCCCTGGTGGGGCGACGGGCCGAGATGGCCCGCCTCGAGGCGCTGGCCGACGAGGTCGCGGCGCGCGGCGTCGCCCGCGCGGTGACGGTGGTGGCGCCCGCGGGCATGGGCAAGTCGCGGCTGGTCAGCGCGCTGCTGGCGCGGCTGGCCGATCGCTTCACCGTGCTGCGCGGCGCCAGCATCCCCTACGACGAGGTCAGCCCCTTCGCCGCGGCCGGGGGCGTGCTGCTCGATCTGGTCGAGGCGTTCGGGCCCGACGAGGGGGCGCTCGACGCGCGGCTGACGGCAACGCTCGAGGCCCTCGACCAGGGCGCGCCGGGGGACGACGAGCCCCTGGACGCGGTGCTGTCGATCGACGATCTGCTGGCCGCCGACGACGCCCAGCCCGGCCTGCGCGATCGGCGCGGCGTGCTGGCGCCCCTGCTGGGCCTGGACGGCGACGATCGCGCCGGCGAGGCGGGGCTGGTGCCCGACGTCTTCCGCCAGCTGATCGAGGCCGCGGCCCGGCGGCACCCGGTGGCGGTGGTCTTCGAGGATCTGCACTGGTTGCCCGACGCTGGACTGGCGGTGGTCGACGAGCTGGCGAACGGCCTGCGCGGCGCGCCGGTGCTGCTGGTGTGCACGGCGCGCTCGGAGCTGCTCGACCGCGCGCCGCACGTGTTCGACGCGGCGTCGCACGTGCGGCTCGACCTCGGGCCGCTGTCGCCGCGCGAGGCCGAGGCGGTGCTGCGGCAGGCGCTGCCCGCGGCGGTGGACGCCGAGACGCTGGCCACGCTCAGCGGCCGGGCCGAGGGCAACCCGCTGTTCCTGCGCGAGCTGGCGCTGGCGCGCGCCGCGGGCGAGGTGGACGCGCCGCCGGCCACCGTCGAGGCGGTGATGCGGGCGCGCCTGGATCGCCTGCCGCCCTTCGAGCAGGAGGTGCTGCGCGCCGCGTCGGTGCTGGGGCGCACGTTCTGGCGCGAGGGCGTCGACCGCCTGCTCGGCGGCGTCGAGGGGCTCGACGGGGCGCTGCGGGGGCTCGAGCGCGGGCGCTTCGTGGTGCAGCAGGCCCAGAGCGACCTGCCCGGGCAGACGCAGTGGCGCTTCGCGCACGCGCTGCTGCACGAGGTCGTGGCCCACGGCGTCGGGACGCGCGCGCGGGTGGCGTGGCACGGGCGCGCGGCGCTGTGGCTGACCGACGAGGTGCCCGACGCGGGCAAGGCCGATCGCTGGGCGCGGGTGGCGACGCACCGGGCGGCCGCCGGCGACCACGCGCGCGCGCGGCCGAGGCGTGGCTGCTGGCCGGGGCGCGGGCGGCTGAGACGCTGGCGCCGGTCGAGGCGCGCCGGGCGCTCGAGGCGGCGCTGGCGGCGGATGACGCGGCGGGCGGCCACCTGGGCGACGCTCGGCGGGCCGAGGCGGCGTGCGATCTGGCCGAGCTGGCGTCGTCGGCGGGCGATCTGGACGCCGCCGCCGCGCACCTGGACGCCGCCATCGCCCTCAGCGACGACGCCCCGGTGGCCGATCGGGCCGAGCGCCTGCGGCGGCGGGCCGACGTGGACGAGGCGCGCGGCGAGCTGAGCGCGGCGCGCGCCCGGCTGGCGCAGGCGCGCGCGCTGGTCGCGGGCCGGGAGGAGTCGGCGGCGCGCGTCGTCGCCATCACCGTCCGCCGCGACGAGGCCTGGCTGTGGTACCGCGACGGCCAGTACGACACCGCCATCGCGCGGCTGACCGAGCTGCTCGACGCCGTGGCGCCCGACGAGCACGCGCTGATGGGGCTGGTGCGCAACGCGCTGGGGGTCGTCAGCTACGGCCGGGGCGACTACGAGACGGCGGCGCTGCACTACCGGCGCGCGCTGGCCGCGAAGGAGGCGGTGGGCGACGAGGCGGGCGCGGCGTCGGCGTGCAACAACCTGGGCATCCTGGCGCAGAAGCAGGGCGACGTGCGAGGCGCGGTCAGCTGGTACCAGCGGGCGCAGCGCAGCTTCGTGAAGCGGGGCGATCGCGCCGGCTTGGCGCGCGCGTACAACAACCTGGGCGCCCTGTACGGCGAGCTGGGCGCCTACGACAAGGCCGCCAAGTACCTCGAGGAGTCCATCCGCATCCGCTCGCGGGCGGGGCACGGCGGCGTGGCGCTGGGCTACGCGAACCTGGGCGAGGTGCGGCTGAAGCAGGGGCGCTTGAGCGAGGCGCGCGCGCACCTGGAGAAGGCGATCGGGCTGTGCCGCGAGGGGCGGGGGCCCGGCTACCTGCTGCCCGACGCGTGGCGCATGCTGGCCGAGCTGCACCTGCAGCTGGACGACGCCGCGGCGGCGGCCGAGGCGGCCGGCGAGGCGCTGACGTTGGCGCGCGATTCGGGCGACCGCCCGCGCGAGGGTGTGGCGCTGCGCGTGCTGGGCGAGGCCTGCGATCTGGCGGGCGAGTCGGCGGCCGCCGGGCTGCAGATCGACGAGGCCATCGAGGTGCTCGAGGCGCTCGAGCAGCCCCTCGAGTTGGGCCGCGCCTACGCCGCGCGCGCCCGCCACCTCGAGCGCCTGGGCGACGCCGCCGCCGCCACCGCGCAGGCCCGCGCCGACGCCCTGCTGGCCGCCGTGCGCGACGCCTGAAGCGCCCGCCGCTTGGGTCGACCAAGGGCAAATCATTACACTGTCGCGGCCCTGGACCCGTCCGTAGGGTCCGAAGGTCCGGTACACGAGGAGGAGTCCATGCGGGTCAAGGTCGGGCTGGCAGCGCTGGCGCTGTCGCTGTGGGTGGGCGCCGCGCAGGCCGCCACCGTCGAGCGGCTGACGCTGGGGCGGCTGGCCGAGCTGTCCGAGCGGGTGTTCATCGGCACCGTGACCGCGCAGGCGAGCCGCCTGTCGACGTCGCCGCGCCAGGTGTGGACCGACACCACCTTCCGCGTCGAGCAGGTGCTGAAGGGCGACAAGGACACCGCGCCCTTCACGCTGACGCTCTTGGGCGGCGAGGCGGGGCAGGGGGCCGATCGCCTGCGCCAGGTGGTGCACGGCTATCCGACCTTCCAGGTGGGCGAGCGCGTCGTGCTCTTCCTCGAGCGCACGCCCGCCGGGCTGGTCGTCACCGGCCTCGCGCAGGGCAAGTTCACCGTCGTCGAGGACGCCAAGACCGGGCGCCCGATGGCCGTCCGCGACGTCGGCGATCTGGCCTTCGTCGGCGCGCACGTGCCCACGCGCACCTTCCTCGGCGCGCCCGCCGATCCCAACCGCCTGCCGCTCGATCAGCTGGTGACCGTCGCGCGCGGCGGCGTGCCCCTGGCGACGCCGGTGCTGGTGCGGCCCGAGGCCGTCGAGACGCCCCAGGTCAGCCTGCCCGCGGAGGTGGCCCGATGAAGCGCCTGCTGCAGACGGCCGCGGCGGCGGCCACCGTCGGCGCGCTGGCCCTGCCGGCCCTGGCCTACGAGTGGGGCGGCGCCAAGTGGGAGGTCGGGCGCGGCGAGGGCGTGCCCTACTACGTCAGCACCCCCCTCAGCGACGACGTGCCGGACCGCGACGCGCTCGAGGCCATCCAGCGCGGCCACGATGTGTGGACCGCCGTGACCTGCTCGTACATCACCTGGGAGTACCAGGGGCGCACCGAGTCGACCAACTGGGGAGCCAGCGACGGCAAGAACATCGACAGCTGGCGCGAGAGCGGCTGGACCGAGGGCAGCTCGGTCCTGGGCATCACCGCCACGAGCTGGGGCTTCAACGGCCTCAGCGACACCGACATCAAGTACAACGGCCAGCACCACTCGTGGGCGAACTACCGCGAGGCGCCGGGCGGCTTCGACGGCCGCACCGACATCGCCAGTGTCGCCGCGCACGAGGTGGGGCACGCGCTGGGCTTCGGCCACAGCGACGTGCCCGGCTCGACCATGTGGCCCTCGACCGGCCCGGGCGACATCAGCGGGCGCTCGCTCGGCCCCGACGACATCGCCGCCGTGTGCGAGGTGTACCCCTCGGGCGGCGAGGTGCCCGAGCCCGACGACGACACGCCGCCGGCGCCGGGCATGGCCGGCTTCGGCGAAGACTGCGCGATGACCCGCTGCGCCGAGAACCTGTTCTGCGTCAACGACGGCCGCGACTCGTACTGCTCGCGCAGCTGCAACCCCGAGGGCGACAACACCTGCGGCGACGGCTACTACTGCGCGCTCTTGTCGGGCGGCGACGGCGCCTGCGCGCGCGGTGAGGATCCCGCACGCAACCTGGCCGGCTTCGGCGAGGTGTGCGGTGACGAGGTGCGGTGCCAGCCCGGCCTGGTGTGCATCAACGACGACGGCAGCCTGTACTGCACCGGGCCCTGCGTGAACGGCAACTGCCCCGAGGACTGGTTCTGCGCCGAGCTGAGCACCGGCGAGTCGATCTGCGCGCGCGGCGGCCCCGGTGACGACGGCCCCCTGCCGCAGCAGGGCGACGCGTGCAACGACCGCGGCCTGTGCGAGCGCGGCCTGTTCTGCCTGAACGACAGCCTGAACATCGACGAGAACACCGGCGAGGCGGTGCCCTACTGCACCGGCGCGTGCGAGGGCGGGCGGTGCGACGACGGCTACCGCTGCGTCGAGATCGCGCCCTCGGGCACGGCCTGCCAGAAGATCCCCAGCGCCGGCGAGCGCTTCGTGGGCGACGCCTGCTGGGTGAACCCCGAGACGCCGTGGGTGCGGCCCGAGTGCGGCGACGGGCTGGTGTGCGTCGACTACGAGCAGACGATGAGCGAGACGATCGACCCCGGCTTCTGCACCAAGAACTGCAAGGTCGACGACTGCTGCCCCGAGGGCTGGGGGTGCGTCGAGCTTACGCCGGTCATCGGCCAGTGTCGGCAGGGGCAGGCCGACTCGCCCACCTTCGAGTGCGCCGGCGAGCGGCCGCCGAGCGGCCCCGACGATCCGCCGCCGACCAGCGTGGGCGACGGCGGCGTGGGCGGCGGCGGCGGCGGCGGGCCGGGGGCCGACATCGACCGCAAGGACGGCGACGGCGGCGGCTGCGCGGTGACGCCGGGTCGCGGCGAGGCGCCCCTGGGGCTGCTCGCGGTGCTGTTGGGCTTGGGGCTGGTCGCGCGGCGGCGACATGGCTGAGGAGACGCCGCGCTTCGGCGATCCCAGCCTGGCGATCAACCGCGTCTACACGCGCAAGGGCGACGCGGGCCAGACGCGGCTGGTGGGCGGGCAGGCCGTCGCCAAGGACGACCTGCGCATCGAGACCTACGGCACGGTGGACGAGCTGAACGCGCACGTGGGCGCGGCGCGGCTGGCCTGCCTCGAGCAGGGGCTGGACGCGCTGGCGGCCGATCTGAAGCGGGTGCAGAACGCGCTGTTCAACCTGGGCTCGATCCTCGCCACGCTGCCCGCCGACGTGCACCCGCAGCAGCCGCGGGTGGACGCGCGCGACATCGCCTGGCTGGAGCAGGCGATGGACGCCGCCAACGCCGACCTGGCCCCGCTGCGCAGCTTCGTGCTGCCCGGCGGAACCCGCGCCAACGTCGAGCTGCACCTGTGTCGCACGGTGTGCCGGCGCGCGGAGCGCCTGTGCGTGCGCCTGGCCCGCGACACCGAGGTCGACGCCCACGCGGTCGCCTACCTCAACCGCCTGAGCGACGCCTTCTTCGTGTGGAGCCGCGTGGCCGCGGCGGGCGACGAGGTGCTCTGGAGCCCGAACGAGGCTTGACGCCGTGACCGCCGTGACCGCTCACAGGGCCGTCGCGGTGCCCTCGAAGAAGCGGTAGTGCTCGCGGAAGCCGAACTTGCGGTAGCACGCGATGGCCGCCTCGTTGCCCACCTCGACGTTGAGGGCGACGTGGGCGACCCGCTCGAACAGGGCGTCGAGCAGGCGCCGCACGCACCGGCTGGCCAGGCCCTTCCCGCGGTGATCGCTGTGGGTGACGATGTTGCCGATCGCGGCGACGTCGTGCTGCTCGCTGAAGACGTGGATGCCGGCCACGCTGGCCAGCTCGTCGCCCTCGCGCACCCCGAAGTACATGCCCGTGTCGAGCTGCGCCGGCTCGAAGAAGTTGTCGGGGTAGTGCATGTACAGCTGCATGATGGCGCCGGTGTCCGGGTGGCTCAGCGGGAAGACCCCGGCGGGATCGCTGCAGGGGCGATAGCGTTCGCGGTCGAGCCCCATCCGGATCATCTCCTTCGCCCCGGAGACGTCGTAGAAGGGCTCCATCGCCTCGCGGTGGTGGGTGCGGATGTGCGCGTAGAACTGCCGCGGCAGATCGCCGTGGGTGGCCAGCAACAGGGCCTCGACCTCGTCGGCGCCCCCGCTGGTGAGCACCGCGGGCACGCTGAGGCCCTCGTACACCAGCAGCACGCCGTCGAGCGTGCCTTCGTCGCCGCGCAGCCCGAACCAGCGGGCCTGCTCGGCGTAGGGCATGTCCAGGTCGCCCAGCATGTACGCGCAGCCGACCGGATCGCGGCTGAGGCGCGCCACCAGATCGGCGTCCGAGGCGGTCAGCGGCTCGACGCGCGCGGCCAGGTGGCGGGCGGCCGTCGAGGGGCGGCGACGGCCCCCGCGGGCGGCGGGGTTGAACAGCAGCTCGACGCTGCGCGCGGCCGCGTCCATCAACGGCGCGGGTGGCGCGGCGGGGGGCTCGGGCGGCTCGGGCACGGCCGGCGCCGGCGGCGGCGACTTGGGCACCACCTGCATCGGCCGCAGATAGCTGCCCGACGCGCCCCCGTGCTTCTCGACGAGGTGCACGTTCTCGATGCTCATGCCCCGGTCGACCGCCTTCAGCATGTCGTAGATCGTCAGCGCGGCCACCGTCACCGCGGTCAGCGCCTCCATCTCGACCCCGGTGCGGTCGGTGGCGCGCACGGTGGCGCGCAGCAGGAAGCGCCCGCGCTCGGGCTCGGGCTCGACGACGACCTCGGCCTTCGACAGCGCCACCGTGTGGCACAGCGGGATGAGATCGGGCACTCGCTTGGCGGCCATGATGCCGGCGATGCGCGCCGCGGCCAGCACGTCGCCCTTGCCGGCGCCGTCGCGCAAGGCCGCGAAGGCTTGCGGCGAAGCGGTCACGAAGCCTTCGGCGATGGCCGTGCGGGCGGTCGTCGGCTTGTCGCCGACGTCCACCATGCGGGCCTTGCCCCGATCGTCGATGTGGGTGAGGTCGTTCATGCAGGGGTGATAGGCATCGGGGGCGCGAGCGTCAAGCGCGCGCGATCGCCCGCGGGCACGCGCGACCGGGGGGTGGGACGCTGGGGCCACGGGCGCCGGACGGGGGCGCGCGCGGGGCGCGCAGGTCGCGCGGCCCGTGAGCGGGTCAGCGGCAGACGTAATCGCGCGGGATGCACTGCTTGGGCAGGTAGAACAGGTCGGGATCGTCGGTGATGCGGCCGCAGCGGAAGCCCGCGCCGCAGGCCGTGTCGGTGGTGCACGCGACGCCGCAGGCCGCGCCGCCGCCGTAGCCGAGGCAGAAGTTGCCGCCCGCGCCGCAGTCGGCGTCGGTGGCGCAGGGCTGGCACAGCACGTCGCTGCGGTGGGGGTTCAGCTGGGGATCGCCGTCGATGCCGTGCACGCCGTAGTGCACGCTGCGGAAGTCGTCGGTGTTCAGCCCGCGCAGGAAGTCGTTCCAGCTGATCGGGAAGTGGCGCCCGGCGTCGTCGGTCAGCGTCAGCCAGTACAGGATCTGATGCAGCGTCTGATAGCCCACCGAGAAGGGCGTCGTGTTGACCGTCGTGACGATGTCGACGTTGTCGAAGGTCTTCGCCGGGTTCTTCATCAGGTCGTCGACGTAGGTGCGGTAGGTCTGGCAGCCGTCGAAGACGTAGATCTGGTACTTCTCGGCCAAAGGCAGCGTGGCGAAGTCGCGCGCGGGCAGCTCGAAGCGCGGCTGGTAGTCGAGCACGAAGCCGGCGCCGGGGCCGGCGTGGCCGCTGTAGACCACCACGTCGCGCTCGGCGAGGCTGGCCTTCATGGCCTCGGCCAGCCGCGCCTCGTTGGCCGCGTCCACCATGTCCGAGTGATACACGTACACCCGGGCCTCGACCGGCTTGCCTTCGACGGTGAAGGTGCGGGTGAAGGGCGGCGAGTCGATCGTCAGCGAGGCGAAGTCGGTGACGCCCTCGTTCTTCCAGCCACCCTCGAGCAGGTAGGCCACCAGCCACTTGGCGGTCTCGATGTCGAACCGGCCCTCGTTGTAGTCGCCGCCGAAGTGGATGGCGATGTCGAAGACACCGTCCGCGAACAGATCGGCGTACTTGGGGAAGGCGTCGCGGCTGGCGCTGCCGGCGATCTCGATGGTCAGGGCCTCGCCGTCCGCGTCGACCGTGAAGGTGCGGGCGCCGCCGCTGTCGGGCGCCACCTTGCTCATCAGGTAGACGCTGCCGACCAGCTCGAGGCTGAAGGGCACCCGCGCGCGCTTGCCGGCGTCGATGATCTCGGCGGCCTCGTGGGCCACGTGATCCCGCTTGAAGAAGGTGAAGAAGCGGGCATCGTCGCCGGTGACGCCGCCGTTGGCCTCGCGCACGACGCCCTCGACGTGGCGCTTCACGGCGTAGGCGACGGTGTTCAGGCGGCGCTGCACCAGGGTGTCGAGCTGCAGCGCCTTGGCGTCGGGATCCAGCTCGGCGAAGCCCTCGGGCAGGTCGACGTGCGTGACGCCGCTGAGGTCGAACTCGCGCGCGTTGGTGCTGACGTAGTTGTCGGCCTTGCTGTCCTCGTAGTTGGGCGCCGGCCGGGCGCCGGCGCCGGGGTCGAGGGGATCGCCGGCGCCGTCGTCGCAGGCGAAGGCGGTCAGGGCGAGGGCGAGCAGGAGGGGCGTGCGGCGCATCGTCGGGACCTCGGGGTCGGGTTCGGCGGCGCCTTCCGCAAGGTGCGTGCCACCGCCGCCGGGCCGACGCTGCGCGGTCGCCGCGCCCAGGTGGCGGCTCGGGTGGCCAGCTGGGTGGCCACGTTGCAAGCCCGGACGCCCGGCGGTTGAATGCGCGACCGGCCGCGTCCACGCGGCGTCTGACGAGTTCGACTGGAGGGCGCGTGCGCGAGACCTGGTACCGCATCCTCGTCGGCTGGTATCGGCTGATGGGGCACTCGAAGGTGCAGGCCGAGTGGCGCGCCCGCCGCGCGCTCGAGGCGCCCGACAAGGCCCGCGCGGCCGCCGAGGCGCACCAGGAGCGCGTGGCCGACGCGCGCTTCACCTGCGTCTGCGGTCAGCTGCTGGTCGAGGGCGATCGCACCTGCGGCAACTGCGGGCGGCGCCAGTACATGCCGATGAGCGTCCGCCGCGCCCTGCGGGCCCTGGGCCTCGAGAAGCTGTCGCCCACCACCGGCACCGTGGCCATCTTCCTGCTGATCGCCCTGGGCGCCATGGCGCAGCTGCGCTATCGCCAGACGCTGGGCGACACCGGGCCCGCGCACTACCTGGCGTCGCTCGAGCTGGGCGCCGCCTTCGGGCCCCTGGTCTTCGACCAGCCCTGGCGCGCCTTCACCTACACGCTGCTGCACGGCGGCATCATGCACATCCTCTTCAACGGCCTGGCGCTGTACCAGATCGGCCCCTCGGTCGAGCGCCGCTTCGGCACGGCGCGCTACGTCCTGGGCTACGTCGTCACCGGCGCGCTGGCGGTGTGGGCCCCCTACCTGCTGGGGTTCGAGCACCGCTCGGGCCCGCTGTACGTCCCGGTGATCGGGGCCTCGGGCGCCATCTGCGGCCTCCTGGGCATGGCCACCATCACCGGCCACCTGGCCGGCACGGCCGAGGGCAAGGCGCTGCGCGACTTCTGCATCCGCTGGATGGTGTACGTCACGATCTTCGGGCTGATGCTCGGCAGCGTCGCCCACGACGCCCACTTCGGCGGCTACCTGGGCGGCGTCCTCTTCGGCTACGTCGTGCGCCCCGAGGATCGCGTGCCGGCGCGCCGCCGCGCGACGCCCGCGCTGGCGGTGCTGGCCGTGCTGGCGCTGGTGGCTCCGGTCGCCGCGCACGTCGCCTGGCACGCCCGCGGCGCGCGCCCGGCGGCCACCGCGCCCGAGCTCGAGGCGGTCTGGTACGAGCTGCTGGTCGACCTGCGCGGCGTCGAGGCGGCCCTGGGGCCCGACGCGGCGGCCCTGGTGGCCGAGGGCAAGCGCGTGGCGCGCGGCGAGGGCGATCGGGCCGACTACATCGCGCGCGTCACCGCCTACCTGGGCACGCTCGACGAGCCGCAGCGGCGCGCGCTCGTCCTGGCGCTGCCCGACGAGCTGGTGCGCCCGCGCGGCGCGCGGCCGATGGACGCGCCCTGACCCGTCAGAGGGGCGCGGGCACGCACAGCGCGGTCATCTCGACCACCGCGTCCTCGGCCTGGTCGACGTAGCCGCAGACGAACCAGCCGTTGTCGCCGGGCTGGTGGTGGTCGGGGCGCACCGCGGCCGGGTAGCGGGCGCCGCCCGAGATGACGACGGTGTCCGCCGGGCACTCGACGGCGGCGCAGCTGCTGGCGTTGCCGGCCAGGGTGGCGTCGAGCACCACCCGCCGCGGCGCCGGCACGCCGCGTGCGCAGAGGGCCTCGACGCGCCACGAGCCGCCGACGCTGCCCCCGGGCAGCAGGCCGCCGACCTCGAATGTCCACCCCTCGCCGCGAACGGCCGGCCCCAGCGCGGTGAGATCGAGCCCAGGCCCCCAGATCGCGCCGCCGCCCAACACCACCTCGCCGGGCTCGCACCAGGCGGTCATCGTCGCGGCGCCGCCACCGTACACGCCCTCGGCGACGCGCGTGGTGGTCTCGACCGCCACCTCGGCGCACAGCGCGCGGCTGTCCCACTCCTGTGGGTCGACCCCTTGCGGGGACACGCCGCACTGCGCCCAGCGGGAGCCGTCCTCGTTGTGGCTGCCGCTGAGGTCGATCAGGGGGGCCTCGTCCAGCTGGCTCGCCTGCCAGAAGCCGCCGCCGCCCAGGGCCACCGCGGTGGGCGCGCAGTCGGCGATGACGCAATCCGACGCGCCGCCGGCGAGCCGATCCTGGAAGAACGCCCGCTCGACGTGACCGACCCCCGAAGGCTGACCTGCCTGCACGCGGGTCGCGACCAGGATCGACGGGCCGATGCTGGGATCGTCGAAGCCGGTGAGCACCGCGACGCGCCCGTCGGGCGAGACGGCGCCGGTGCCCAGGCGGGCGTCGGGATCGCCGTCCGACCGCCGCCACGCGACGAAGCCGTCCGCCGCCACCGAGTAGACCTCGGGCTGCCAGTCCACCGTGCCGACCACGCCGTCCACGGTCTGGAAGGCCTCGGGATCGAAGAACAGCTCGCCGGCGGCGGCCTCGAAGCGGCCGTGGATCGCGCCGAGGCGGCCCGAGGCCGGGTCGACGCGCAGCGCGACGAACCAGTACGCGCCGCGCAGGGTGTCCTTGTCGGCGGCCTGCGCGTGGGGCACCAGCACGGTGAAGCCGGCGGGCGTGTTCGGGCGGGGATCACCCGACAGGAAGGCCACGCCGCCGGGATCGAGCATCGCGCCGGCCAGCTCGGCCTCGGCCAGCGCGACGCGCAGATCGCCGGTGCGGTCGACGGTGTAGGCGCCGGCGCGCGGCAGGCCGGCGAGGGGCCCGGCGCCGTCGACCGTGTACGCCCGCGCGTCGGTCAGGGTGAGCGTATCGGCGCCGTCGGCGGAGGCCTGGCCGAAGCGCACCTCGGCCGGCGCGCCCCGGGGCAGGCGCAGGTGGGCGACGTGGTAGGGGCCGCTGAGGCTGCCCGCGTCGAAGGCGCCCGCCGGCTGAACCAGCATGCGCAGGTCGGGGATGGCGCCGTTCGTCGTGTTCGTCGCCAGCGCCATGCGCCCGTCGCTCGACACGCCCCCCTGCCAGACCGGGAACGGGCCCTCCTCGTACCAGTCGATGCGCCCGTCGCCGTTCACCTCGACGTGATCGCCCGCCACCGTGCTGGCCAGGAAGATTTCGTCGTTGATCGCCTCGTCCAGGGTCCAGCGCATCACGCCGTTCGCGTCGACGCGGTTGACGCCCCAGTGGCCGCGGACCAGCTCGCCGGGCCGCCCGGCCACGTTGAGGTCGACGTACCGCCCGCCGAGCACCGTGTGGTCGACCACGGGTCGGCAGAAGGGCAGCAGGGCCTCGTCCACGGATCCGTCGCAGTCGTCGTCGGCGCCGTTGCACGTCTCGTCGAAGGTCGCGGGCGCCGGCCGATCGCACACGCGGCCACCGTCGGCCCCGCAGATCCACACCCCGCCCGAGCGGCAGCGCAGCTCGCCCTCGGCGCAGCCCGCGCCCAGGTCGAACCCCTCGTCGGTGACGCCGTCGCAGTCGTCGTCGGCGCCGTTGCACAGCTCGTCGATCGGCTCGCCCGGCCGCGCGTCGCACAGCACGCCGGCGCCGGCCCCGGCGCACACGCCGACGCCGTCCCGCGCGCACAGCCCCGTGCCGACGCTGCAGGGGGCGCCCAGCCCGGGGAAGCCCTCGTCGACCGTGCCGTCGCAGTCGTCGTCGACGTCGTTGCACGTCTCGCCCTCGCCCGGTCGGGCCACCGCGTCGCAGGCCACCGCCCCCGCGTCGTCGCAGGCCAGCACGCCGTCCACCCGGCAGGGGCCGTCGCCGGCGCTGCAGGCCTCGCCCAGGGTGGGGAAGTCCTCGTCGACGGCGCCGTCGCAGTCGTCGTCGACGCCGTTGCAGGTCTCGTCCGCGGCCACGCCGGGGGTGGCGTCGCACAAGAGCTCCTTGCCGTCGGGGCTGCACACGACCGTGCCGTCGGCCGCGCACGCGCCCTCGCCCAGGCGGCAGGGCAGGCCCTTGTCGGGGAACGCCTCGTCCACCTGGCCGTCGTCGTCGTCGTCGACGTCGTTGCACAGCTCGTCGCGCCGCCCGGGGCAGCCGGGATCGTCGTTGCAGCGATCCTCCTGGTCGGGCACGCCGTCCCCGTCGGCGTCCTTGGTGGCGCTCTCCACCGCGTCGGGCTGCCCGTCGCCGTCGCTGTCCGGCGCCTCGAGGACGCGGTCGCGCGGCCGGTAGATCAGCTCGAGGCCGTCGTCGAGGCCGTCGTCGTCGGTGTCGGCCCGATCCCGATCCGTGCCCAGCACGTCTTCGAGGTGGCTGGGGATGCCGTCGCCGTCGTGGTCCACGCCCTCGGTGGCGTAGCACCGCGCCTGCACGCACAGCGCGTCGCTGCGGCAGCCGGTCGAGTCGACGCAGGTGGTGTCGACGTTGCCGCCGTCCTGGGTGCAGGCGGCCAGCGACAGGGCGGCCAGCAGGCCGAAGGCGGATCGATGACGTGCGCGCATGGCTTCAACCCGTTGCGAGAGGTGGTCGTCCGACGTCGACGGGCGCGGCCCCGTGTTCATGCCCGGCGCGCGAGGGGTCAAGCGCGCTCGGCCAGCAGCGCCGACACCGCCTTGCGGAAGGCGATGCCCAGCTGCAGGTAGCGGTGCTCGACGGCGCGCTCGATGGCGCGGTGCCGGTTGTCGAGATCGGTGACGCGGCTGTCCTTGGCGATCAGCTTCGCGGCGCGCTCGGCCTCGAGGCCCAGGCGGCTCTGATCCAGCCCGGCGATCTGCACGTCGATGTCGGCGATGCGCGGCCGCAGCTCGGCCATCTCGCGCCGCAGCGCGTTCAGCTTCTCGGCCTCGGCCGATCGCTGCCGGAAGATCTTCTCGAGGCGGGCGAGCTGGCTGGCGATGTCCTCGCGGAACAGATCGCGGAAGTCCACCGGCCCGCCGCTGCCCGCGCGCCCGTACAGCGCGCTCTGGTGCTGCTCGATGCGGGCGTAGATCTCGGCGTACTCGGCGTCCAGCTCGGCGGTGCGGGCCAGGTGCGCCTGCTCCTTCGTGTCGAGGGCCGAGCGGGCGTCGACCAGCGACTGACGCTCGCCGCGCAGGGCCTCGAGGGCGCGCTCGAGGGGCTGCAGGCGCTCTTCGAGGCGGCGCGCCAGGGTGTCGGCCTCCTCGCGGGCCAGCGCCAGATCGGTGCCGAGGCGCATCTGCTCCTCGGTCAGCGACCACAGCGCGCCCTGCAGCACGCGCAGCTCCTCGGGCACGCCGTCCGGCCACAGCTGGTCGAGCACCTCGGACAGGTTGCGCGCGTAGCGCTCGAGATCGGCGGGGTTGCCCAGGGTCGGCAGGCGCAGGTTGCCGGCCAGCGTCTCGCGGTGGTTCCGCGCGGCGACGACGGTGCGCAGCTCCTCGCTGCCCGTGTCGCGGATGGCCAGGGCGTCCAGATCGGCGCGCAGCGCGGCGGCGGTGGGGTAGCGATCCTCGGGCGCCTTCTCGAGGCAGCGCATGATGACGCGCTCGAGCCCCTCGGGCACGCCCACGCGCCGGCTGCTGGGCGGGCGCGGCGGCTCGGCGAGGTGCTGCGTCATCACCGTCACCGGGTTGCGATCGAGGAAGGGCGGCTCGCCCACCAGCGCCTCGTACAGCAGCAGGCCCACCTGGTAGATGTCGCTGCGCGCGTCGATGCGCCCGGCCGACGCCTGTTCGGGGCTCATGTACTGCGGCGTGCCCAGGGTCATGCCGGTGGCGGTGGCGGCCAGCTTGGCCGGATCGTCGGCCTCGAGCTTGGCGATGCCGAAGTCGAGCACCTTCACGAAGTCGCGGTACCGCTGGCCCTCGACCAGCATGATGTTCCCGGGCTTGATGTCGCGGTGGTAGATGCCGCGGTTGTGCGCCGCGGCCAGGCCCAGGCACACCTGCCGGCCGATGAAGACGATGCGCTGCGGCTCGAGCACGCCGTCGTCGTCGAGCACCTCGGCCAGCGACCGGCCGTGCAGCCGCTCCATGACGATGAAGCCCACGCCCTCGTCGGCGGTACCGTAGTCGTACACGCGCACCACGTGCTCGTGCAGCAGGCTGCAGATGGCGCGCCCCTCTTGCAGGATGCGCGCGAGGGGATCCCGCTTGTTGCGCAGATCGCGCGACAGCACCTTGATCGCCACCACCTGGCCGGTCAGCTCGTGCTCGGCCTCGAAGATGGCGGCCATGCCGCCCGCCGCGATGAGGCGCTTGAGCACGTAGCCGCTGAGGCGCGTTTCCAGCAGGGATTCCATGAGGTCCGCAGGCTAGGAGGCTGGCACGGACCCGTCAACGACGCCGACGCCCCCGGTTGCGTCGGCCCCCGGGACTGGGAGACTGTTGCGCAGCGAGGGGCGCGCCGCGCGCGCGAGGGAGGCAGCGAATGGGGGGCGACATCACGTTCCGCGGCGCCGAGCTGGTGCTGTCCACGGGCGTGGTCGACGGCGATCTGGCCGTCCGCGACGGGCGCATCGTGGCCATCGGCGCGGTCGAGCAGCCCGTCGGTGAGGTGATCGACGCGCGCGGGCTGACCATCCTGCCCGGCGTCATCGATCCCCAGGTGCACTTCCGCGAGCCGGGCAACGAGCACAAGGAGGATCTCGAGACGGGCAGCCGCGCGGCCGCCGCCGGCGGCGTCACGGCCTTCCTCGAGATGCCCAACACCCGCCCGCCCACCAGCACCTTCGCCGCCCTCGAGGACAAGCTCGCGCGCGCGCAGGACCGCTGCCGCGCCCACTACGGCTTCTTCTTCGGCGCCACCCCCGACAACGCCGATCTCACCGCCACGGTCGAGGGCGCCTGCGGCATCAAGATCTTCATGGGCTCGTCCACCGGCACCCTCTTGGTGAACGAGCAGGACGCGCTCGAGCGCCACTTCGCCGGCGCGCGCATCCCCATCACCGTCCACGCCGAGGACGAGGCGCGGCTGCGCGAGCGCTACGCCCGCTACGCCGGCGCCACCGATCCCGGCCTGCACGCGGTCATCCGCGATCCCCAGGCGGCGCTGATCGCCACCCGCCGCGCGGTCGACCTGGCCGAGCGCCACCAGAAGCGGCTGCACGTGCTGCACCTGAGCACCGCCGAAGAGGTCGCCTTCCTGCGCGAGCGGCCGGACGACGGGCTGGTGACCACCGAGACGCTGCCCCAATACCTGTGGCTGGACGCCAGCTGGTACGCCAAGCTGGGCACCCACCTGCAGATGAACCCGCCGGTGCGCGATCTGCGCCACCAGCGCGCCCTGTGGGCTGGCCTGTTGGACGGCACGATCGCCTGCATCGCGACCGATCACGCGCCGCACACGCTGGAAGAGAAGGCGCTGCCCTTCGGCGAGGCGCCCAGCGGCATGCCCGGCGTCGAGCTGTCGCTGCCGCTGATGCTGAACGCGGTGGCCGAGGGCCGCTGCAGCATCCAGCACCTGGCGCGCTGGATGAGCGAGGCCCCGGCCCGCATCTACGGCCTCACGGGCAAGGGCCGCCTGGCGGTCGGCGCCGACGGCGATCTCACCGTCGTCGACCGCAAGCTGGTGCGCACGGTGCACGCCGACGATCTGCACACGCGCGCCGGGTGGTCGCCCTTCGAGGGGTGGACCCTGCGGGGCTGGCCGGTGATGACCGTCCTCGGCGGGCGCCCGGTGTTCCGCGACGGCGCCTTCGTCGAGGGCGTCTTCGGCGCGCCCCTGCGCTTCGATCCCGCGCCTCGCGTGCCGCGGGCGCCGGCGGTGGCCTCGTGAGCGCGCGCGCGGCGCTGCTCGGGCTGCTGGTGGCGCTCCCGGGGTGCTTCGAGGTCGCCCCGGCGCCCACGCTGCCCGATCTGCCCGAGTTCGGCGTGCCCCAGGGCGACGGCGGCGGGCCACGTCCGGACGGCGGCGCGTCGGTCGACGACGCGCGCGTGCCGCCGCCGCCCGTCGACGCCGCCCCGACCAGCTGCGAGGACGACGTCGACTGCCCCTTCGACCGCTACTGCCAGCGCGGCGCCTGCATCCAGGGCTGCCGCGTCGATCCCGACAACTGCGCCCCCGAGAACAACCGCCCGACGGCCTGCGATCCCGTGCCGCGCTCGTGCCGCACGCAGGTGCCGTGCTGCGCCGGCGGGGCGTGCGCGCTGGTCTTCGAGGGCGCGTGCGTCGGTACCGTGGCCCAGGCCAACGACTGCCGCGACGATCCCTGCCGGCCGCGCTGCGCGACCGACGCCCAGTGCCCCGAGGGCACCTACTGCCGCACCAACGACCAGCGGTGCATCGACGGCTGCCGCCTGAACGCGCCGGCCGCGTGCCCGCGCACCGAGACCTGCGACGCCACCACCCGCGACTGCGGCCCGCGCGCCTGCGACGAGGACGCCGACTGCCCCGACTTCCAGCTGTGCGACGCCGATCGCTGCGCCGTGCCCTGCGAGGCCGACGCCGACTGCGGGCCCGACCGCGTGTGCGACGACGACGGCCGCTGCGCCGAGGCCTTCGCGTGCGCCGACGACGCGCGCGAGCCCGACGACACCGCCGACACCGCGACGCCGCTGGCCATCGAGCGCGTCGCCGGCCTGGCCAACCTGCGCGTCGAGCAGGCGGTGCTGTGCGGCGCGGACGTCGACGTCTTCGCGCTCGACCTGCAGCAGGGTGAGCGCTTCCGGCTGAACCTCGACAGCGAGGGACCCCTGCGGCTGCGCGTGACCGGCGAGCGCCTCGACGCGCCGCTCGAGGGCACCGAGATCCTGTTCCCCGACGCCGGGGTCATCCGCCCGGCGGGCACCTACTTCGTCGAGGTGCGCGCCCTCGAGGGCATGCTGCGCACGCCGTACGCGCTCGACGTCGCGGTCGCCCCCGCGGCGCCCGGCTGCTTCGCCGACGCGCGCGAGCCCGACGACGCGCCGGCCGAGGCGTTCCGCGTGCCGGGCGACGCGACCGTCTACGCCGGCACGGTGTGCGGCTCGATGGACTGGATGGTGGCGGCGGTGGGCGAAGACGATGGGCTCGAGATCCGGGTCGAGACGGTCGCCGGCGCGCCCCGGCTGCTGGTCGATCTGTTCGCGGCGGCGGATCTCGATCGCGCGCCGACCGCGCAGCTGCCGCCGCAGGTGGTCAGCAACCGCATCCGGCACGCCTTCCGCGTGCCGCCGGCCAGCGAGCTGCTCGAGGCCGGCGACTACTACCTGCGGGTGCGGCCCGCCGAAGAGGGCACCGCCATCGACTACTCGGTGCGGATGGAGGCGCTCGAGCCCAGCGCCATCTGCAGCAGCGACGTCGCCGAGGCGGCCACGCGCAACGACCGCGGCGAGGACGCGACGCCGCTGCCCGCGGTCGTCGAGGGGCGACGCTTCGTGGCCGAGGGGTTGTTGTGCAGCAGCCCCGACGACGTCGACTGGTACGCCTTCGAGGTGGCCGCCGGCGGCAGCCGGGTGTGCGTGATGGCGACGGCCGACCGCCCGACGGACGGCGATCTCGACCTGGCGATCTACCCCGAGGAGCCGCCCCCCGCCGGCGACCTGTGCCTGCGCGACGTGCAGTGCGACGCGGGCGCCTGCATCGACGGCCGGTGCACCGCGCCCATCGCCGACGCCACCACCGAGCTGGGCGCCGAGATGGCCCCCTTCCGCCGGGGCGCCCTGCTGCCCGGGCGCCGCTTGCTGCGGGTGGGCCGCGCGGCCATCGGCCCCGAGCTGGGCTACACGGTGGCGGTGTCGGTGACGCCGCCGACGCCGTGCGCGCCGGACTGGCAGGAGCGGACGCGCCTGAACGACGACCCCGCGGTGGCCACCGAGCTGGGCGACGGCGCGGTGGCGCTGTGCGACGCGTGGATCTGCCAGGACGAGCGGGTGGGCGGCGACTGGTACGCCGTCGAGGTGCCGGCCGGCGAGGATCGCACCGTGTTCGTCGACTTCGCCCGCGAGGCCGACGGCGATCTGCGCGTCGACGTCAGCGGCCGCGACGCCGGCATCGCCGTGCCCGAGGGCGACGCGCAGTGCCTCAACCTGCGCGGCGCCGCGCAGGCCGGCGTGGCGCTCGTGCGCGTCGGCGCCGAGTCGTTCGTCGACGGCCGCGACCGCCTCGATTACGCCCTGCGCGTGGTGCCCACCGACCTGGCCGTGCGCCCCACCGGCGCCTGCGCCCTGCTCGGCGCCGCGCCCCTCGCCGCCTGCGCGCCCGACGCCGCCGAAGGCGACGCCTGCTGGCCGACGGTGGAGATCGCGGTCGACCCCTGACGCCGTTCGGGCGGGCCCAGACGCCGATTGACAGGCCCACCGGGGCGCGAAACGATGCGCGCCGGAGGTGCTGCATGGTCGAGCGGTGGGCGAGGGGACGAGGGCGCGCGGCGCTCTTCCTGGGTCTTTGGGCGGGGCTGTTCGCCTGCGACGACGACAAGGACGCGCCCGAGGCGCCGCCGCCGACGGCGCAGGTGAAGACCGACGCGGCCGCTTCGGCGCCCGCTCAGCCGATCGTCTCGGCCAAGGGCATCGATCGCGTGATCGTCGACGCGCCCGCGCCCGGGCAGGCGGCGCCGGCCCCCGAGCCGCCGTCCGTGAAGGCCGCCGGCTCGACCGACGCGCTGCAGGTGGTGGCCGCCGTCCCGGTGGGCCGCACCGGCGGCGAGCCCCGGCCCACGATCACCTTCAGCCGCCCGGTGCGCGCGCTGGGCGACCGCAGCCCGGTCACCGCGAACGTCGCGATCAACCCCGCGGTCGAGGGCGAGTGGAAGTGGCTGGGCAGCACCACGCTGCAGTTCACCCCCAAGGCCCCCATGCCCCTGTCGACGGCCTTCGAGGTCCGCGTGCGCGCCGGCCTCGAGGCGCTCGACGGCGGCGTGCTGGGCGCCGACTACAGCTTCGCCTTCGAGACGCCGCGCCTGCGTCCGCAGCACGGCCAGCCCGTGAACGCCTGGAACGAGCCCAAGTGGGTGCGCCCCGCCGACACCTTCGAGGTCACCTTCGACCAGATGCCGCGCGAGGCCGACTTCGCGCGCGGGGTCACGTTCCGCGGCCCGCGAGGCGACGTGCCGGCGCAGTGGCTGTCGGCGAAGCGCCTGAGCGACGAGAAGGACGCCGACGCGCACGACCGGCGGGTGAAGGTCACCTTCAAGCCGGGGCGCGCGCTCGAGGTGGGGGCGGCCTACGACCTCGTCTTCGGCACGAACCTGGGCAGCGCCGAGGGTCCGCTGACGCCGGACAAGCCGGTGACGTGGTCGTTCCGCACGCACGGCGCGCTCACCGTCGACGGCGTCGCGTGCAAGAGCTGGTACGGCGCCTGCCCGACCGGCCCGATGACGCTCAGCTTCTCGAACCCGGTCACCGCGAAGGCGCTGAAGGCCGCGCTGACGGTCGAGCCGGCGGTCGAGCTGTTCTGGCCCGACGAGGCCGACGACGACGAGCAGCCGAAGTCGGCCGAGTGGACCCTATGGGGCCGCTTCCAGCCCGCGTCGAGCTACACCGTGCGGGTCAAGGGCGTGCAGGACATCTTCAGTCAGCTGCAGCAGCAGGACTTCGAGGGCACGTTCCGCACCGGCGACCGCGAGCCCGCCCTGCGCGTGACCGAGGGCCACGCGACCGTCGAGCGCAGCCAGCGCGCGGCGCTGCCGATCACCCACGTCAACGTCGACGCCGTGCAGGCGGGGCTCTTGGCGCTCGATCCCGTCGCCGCGCTGCCCTGGCTGGCCAGCCCCTACAACGCGAAGGTGCCGCCCGGCCTCACCTTCGAGCCCCTGGCGCTGGCGGCCCCGCGCAACGAGCGCGGCCGCACGCCCCTCGACCTGACCAAGGCGCTGGGCGGCGAGGGCAAGAGCGGCCTCGTCTACGCGCGGCTGCAGTACCAGGACACGTTCGGCAAGCACGAGACGACGACGCTGGTGCAGGTCACCGGCATGGGCACCTTCCTGAAGATGTCGCCCACCGACGGCGCGCTGTGGGTGTGGCGGCTGAAGGACGGCGCGCCGGTGGCCGACGCGAGCGTCCAGCTGCTGGACAAGGCCGGCGCCGTGCGGGCCACCGCGCTCACCGGCCCCGACGGCGTGGCGAAGCTGCCCGGCGTCGCCTCGCTGGGGCTGCCCGCCGACGACACGCGCTGGGGCCCGCCCTTCCTCGCCGCGCGCGTCGTGTCGGGCGACGACCAGGCGATGGCGCTGCTGGACGACACGTGGAACCTGGGGCCCTACCGCTTCGGCCTCGACTCGGCCTGGGAGGCCGAGCCGCCCATCGCCGCCGGCACGGCGTTCGTCGACCGCGGCATCTACCGGCCGGGCGAGAAGGTGTACCTGAAGGGCATCCTGCGCGAGCGCAGCCTGGGTAAGCTGCGCACGCCGGCCGACCGCCCGGTGAAGATCACGCTCTTCGATCCGCGCGGCGAGACGGTGGCCAAGGTCGACGCGCGGACGTCCGCCTTCGGCGGGGTGACCGCCGAGTTCGAGGTGCCCAAGGACGGCCGGTTGGGCGGCTGGTCGGTCAGCATCGAAGACGCGTCGACCGAGCTGTCGTGGGGCGCCAGCTTCCGCGTGGCCGAGTACCGGGCGCCGAACTTCCTGGTCGAGGTGCAGCCGCCGGCCGGCGGGCGCTTCGACGGGGATCCCATCGAGGCCACCGTCGAGGGCCGCTACCTGTTCGGCGCGGCGATGAGCGGCGCCGAGGTGAGCTGGTCGGTCACCGCGTCGCCGGGCAGCTTCGAGCCCGAGGACGCGCAGGGTTACGTCTTCGGGCGCAGCGTGCCGTGGTGGGCCATCGGCGACGGCGGCGGCGGATCGTACGTCGGCGGCGGCAACTGGACGCTCGACGCCGAGGGCCGGTTCGCGCTGAAGGCGGGCAACGCGGACGCGCCCGAGGATCGGCCGATGATCCACACGATCGAGGCGTCGGTCACCGACGTCGACCGGCAGGTGGTCGCCGGCCGGGCCAGCTTCCCCGTGCACCCCGCGGCCTTCTACGTCGGCCTGCGCACGCCCGCCGGCTTCGCGACGTCGGGCGAGGCCTTCGAGGTCAGCGCGGTGGCGCGCGACGCGGTGTCGAAGGCCCGCATCGGCGCCGACGACGTCACGGTCAAGCTGGTGCGGCACACCTACAACCGGGTGAAGAAGAAGAACGCCACCGGCGGCTTCGAGACGGTGACCGAGAAGGAGGAGATCGAGGTCGGCCGCTGCACCGTGGCGCCCACGGCGTCCGCGCCGGCGAACTGCACGCTGACGCCCAAGGAGGCCGGCGAGCACGAGGTCGTGGCCGAAGCGAAGGACGCCAAGGGGCGGGCGACGGTGACGCGCGCGCCGCTGTGGGTGCTGGGGCCGGGCTACGCGGCCTGGCTGCAGGACGACGACAACCGCGTCGAGGTGGTGGCCGACAAGGGCCGGTACGACGTCGGCGACACGGCGACGCTGCTGGTGCAGAGCCCGTTCCCCGAGGCCGAGGCCTGGGTGACGGTCGAGCGCGAGGGCGTGCTGTGGCAGAAGCGGATGAAGCTCGAGGGGACGGCGACGCCCATCGAGGTGCCCATCGACGCGTCGATGATCCCCAACGTGTTCGTCGGCGTGGTGCTGCAGCGCGGGCGCGTCGAGGCGCCCGGCAAGCCCGGCGACCCCGGCCGCCCGAGCTTCCGCGTGGGCTACGTGAAGATCCCGGTCAGCGAGGCGGCCAAGCGGCTGGCGGTGACGGTGGCGCCGGACGCGCCCGAGAAGCGCCCCGGCGACCGCCTGGGCATCGACGTCGCGGTGGCCGACCACACGGGGAAGGGGCAGGAGGCCGAGGTCACGGTGTGGGCGGTCGACGAGGGCGTGCTGGCGCTGACCGGCTTCACGACGCCCGATCCGCTGGCGTCGTTGCACCCGCAGCGCGGCCTGAGCGTGCGCCAGCAGACCAACCTGGCGCACCTGGTGGCGCAGCTCGACTTCGGCGACAAGGGCCGCGACACCGGCGGCGGCGGCGACGACGAGGAGGGCGCCGGCGAGTCGATGAACGTGCGGCGCAAGTTCGTGACGACGCCCATCTTCATCGGCTCGGCGGTGACCGGGCAGGACGGCAAGGTGCGCGTCGACGGCCAGCTGCCCGACAACATGACCACGTTCCGGCTGATGGCGGTGGCGGTCACGAAGACCGACCTGGCCGGCTCGGGGCAGGGCAAGGTGATCGTCAGCAAGCCGCTGCTCGCGCGCCCCGCGCTGCCGCGCATCACGCGGGCGGGGGACACCTTCGCCGCGGGCGTCGTGGTGCACACGCGCGGCGACGCGCCGGTCGAGGTCGAGGTGACCGCGACCATCGAGGGCCCCATCGAGGGGCTCGAGGGGCTGACCCGCACGCTCACCATCCCGCCCAACCGCGGCGTCGAGGTGCGCTTCCCCTTCGCGGCGAAGTCGCCCGGCGAGGCGAAGATGCAGTTCGCGGTGAAGGGCGGCGGCCTCGGCGACGCGGTCGAGACGGTGCTGCCCGTGCTGCCGCCCACCGACCTCGAGACGATGGCGGTGTACGGCCTGACCGACAAGGAAGTGACCGAGGCGCTGACGCTGCCCGGCAAGCTGCGCCCCGACGCCGGCGGCCTGACGGTCAGCCTGGCGAGCAGCGCGCTCGCGGGCCTGTCCGACTCGGCCGAGGCGCTGATCGACTACCCCTACGGCTGTCTCGAGCAACGCTCCAGCCGGCTGGTGCCGCTGGTCGCGCTGAAGGGCCTGCTGGACGCCAACGGCGAGCGTTGGCTGGGCAAGCGCTCCGTCGAGGACGTCGTCGCCGAGAACGTGAAGGCGCTGGCCGCGCTGCAGCGCCCGTCCGGCGGCTTCAGCTACTGGCCCGGCGGCCGCTACGCGCATTACTGGGCCTCGGCCTACGCGGTGCTGGCGCTGGGTGAGGCCGAGCGCGCCGGCTACGACGTCTCACCCGTCGATCTGGGCCGCGCGCGCGCCTGGCTGCGCGACGCCTGGGACAAGCCCCAGGGCTGGTGGGGCCGCCCGCCGTCGCCCGAGACGCAGGCGCTGGGCCTGTTCGTCCTCGCGCGCCACGGCGCCCCCGAGCCCGAGCTCGAGCGCCGCCTCTACGCCCGCGCCGACAGCCTCGCGCTGTTCGGCAAGGCCCTGCTCGCCGCCTCGATGGCCCGCCCCGGCCCGACGATGACCCAAGCGCAAGCGCTGGTGAAGACGCTGGCCAACAGCGCGCGCATCGAGGCCGACACGGTGCACTTCGCCGAGGACGACCCCGCCACCTACGCGCCCGTCTTCCACAGCGACACGCGCACCACCGCCATCGCGCTGATGGCCTTCGTGAACACCTCTCCCGAGCACCCCTTCGTGCCCAAGATCGTGCGCCACCTGCTCGAGGTGCGCCGCGGCGGCGGCTACCGCAACACCCAGGAGGCCGGCTTCAGCCTGCTGGCCATGGCCGACTTTCAGCGCGTGAAGGAGGCGGCCGAGCCCGCCTTCACGGCCAAGGTCGAGCTGGGCGGCAAGGCGCTCGTCCAGCAGAAGTTCGAAGGCCGCTCGCTCGACACCGAGATCCACGAGGTCGCGATGAGCGCCCTCGGCGCCGACCTGAGCAAGACCCCCATGGTCTTCTCGAAGGACGGCACCGGCACCCTCTACTACGGCGCCCGCCTGCAGTTCGCCCCCGCCGAGGTGCCCACAGAGCCCCGCGACGACGGCCTGGTCGTCCAGCGCTGGTACGCCCCCGACGGCAAGGAGGGCCGCCTCGAGTCGGTCACCGAGGGCGACCTGATCCGCGTCCACCTGCGCGTCGCCACCCCCCAGGAGCGCCACTACGTCGTCGTCGCCGACCCCCTGCCGGCAGGCCTCGAAGCCGTCGACACCACCCTGCAAACCAGCGCCCGCGTCCGCAGCGACGGTGGCCGCAACGACAGCGACGACAACTCCACCGACTGGAGCGGCGACGACCAACGCTGGTACAGCCCCTTCGGCCACACCGAACTCCGCGACGACCGCGTCCTCCTCTTCGCCGACCACCTGCCCCCCGGCGTCCACACCTACAGCTACGTCGCCCGCGCCACGACCGCCGGCACGTTCGTCCGCGCGCCGGCCAGGGCGGAGGAGATGTACACGCCGGAGGTGAGCGGGCGGAGCGACGGGGGGCGGTTCTGGGTGCATCCGCGGGCGGAGTTGAGCCAGCGGTGAGGGGAGTGCGCGACGGGCTTCCCAGCCGCGGGTGCGGCATCAACCCGTCGCACGGCCTCGGGTCGCCGGTTGCTCAACGCGTTGTCGCCGGTTCGAGTCTGGGATGGGGAGCCATTTTTCTCTCGTCGCGAACCTTCGGCGAGGGTCGGTAAACAGAAGCCCCCAAGGAGCGATCCGAGGGGGCTTCGCCGTTTCTCCCCAGAACTCCGGGCGTTTCGCGCGCTGCCCGTGCTGCAGCGCCGCTCTCGCGCGTGCTCGCAGAGAGCGCCGAGTGCGCTCGATGAGCGCTGCGTGGGACAGCTCTCCCGCTCTCTCTCCTGTCCCGTGGGGAGAGAGAAGCCGAGAGGCGTTTAACTGCGTACCCGGCGATCAACAGTCGGCCCCGTTGGTCAACAGCTTCGGCGTCTGCGAAGGGGGCGAGCCTGTTCATCATCGGGGCGACGGCTCGCGAGGAGCGACGAACGGTTGCCCGCCTTCGCGCGTGGAGAGCTGGTCGCGCGAGCTTGACCGCGCTTGCGAATCTGCGGGCGCGAGGTCGTCCTCGCTGCTCACGTTGCCGCGCGTGTCAGGTGCGCTGTGCCTTGGGCCTCCTGCTCGCGGGCGACCCGCGGAAGCCTTGGTGACCGGGGAACATCAGACGCAGTGCTGCGGCGATCTGAGCAGGGTGCAAATCCCGACCTGGCAGCTTGAAGGCTGTGTAATTCCGACCAATTAGCCAAAGTTTAGGTTATGCGAAGCTCCCCCCACCGGCGATATTCGGAGTGCGAAATCGGAAGTCGTCGGGAAAGAGAGCTTCGCGATGCCGAGTATCGAGAGCGCGCATGCCGATGTCCAGAGCGCCGTGGCCGAGGCGGTCCAGTGGGCGAACGCCGGTGAGGCTCGCACGCTGTGGGAGTACGAGACGCGAGCTTGGGCGCTGATGCTCGCGCTGGGCCGGGCCTTGGTGGTGTTGTTCCTGGCGCGGCAGATGAGCCGGCCACGGGCGGTGCGCTACGAGTACGCGGGAGGGCGCTGGGAGCTGGCGGAGAGCCGGACGACGACGTTGGCCACGCGCTTCGGACGGGTGAACTTCACGCGGAGGGTGGGCCGAAGGCGCACCCGAGGCAGCAGTCGCCGCGCAAAGGCCGATCTGCCCATCGACCGAGATCTGGGGCTTTGCGGCGGGTTCAGCCCGAGAGTCGTGATGGGGATCGCCCGGCTCTGCGCGCAGATGTCCTTCGCCAATGCTCGGGCCACCTGGCTCGACATCTACGAGTGGGCGCCTGCGCCGCGGGCGGTGATGCGGATGGTCGATGCAGCCGGAGGCGTCGCGAGGCAGTTCATCGAGGAACTGCCGGCGCCTGAGGACGACGGTGAAGTGTTGGTCCTCCAGGTCGACGCAGGTGGGGCGCCAATGGTCAGCCACGCCGAGTTCGAGCGCCGCCGCAAGCCGAAGCGGAAGGGCCAGCGGAGCCGCGAAGATCGTCGCGAAGAGCGGGCGGCGAACCCGAAGCCGCGGCGCACGAAGGGGAAGAAGTCGAAGAACGCCAAGCAGGCGTTCACCGCCGTGCTGTACACGCTGCGGCGGGGCGCCGACGGTCAGTTGGATGGGCCGGTGAACAAGCGCGTCATAAGCACCTTCGAGAGTCACGAGGCGCTGTTCATCTGGCTGGATCGCGAGGCGCGGAAACGCGGCTACGGGGAGAAGCGCACGCTGTTTCTCGCGGACGGCTCCGAGCACATCTGGCGCCTCCAGCAGAGGTTCTTTCCCGCTGCCGAAGCCTGCCTCGACTGGTTCCACCTCGCCGAGTACCTATGGAAGGCGGGGCGCAGCTTCCACCGGGAGGGCTCGGCCGCACTGCGCGGCTGGGTCAAGCAGCAGAAGCAGCGGCTGCGCGAGGCCAAGATCGACGCCGTGCTCGACGAACTGCGCGAGCGGCTCGCGGCGATCCCGCGAACCGGCCCCGGCAACAAGGGGCGCCGGGAGCGCCTCGCCCAGGTGCTCGGCTACATCGAGAACCACCGAACCCGCATGCCGTACGCCAAGTTCATTGCCGACGGCCTCGACATCGGTAGCGGCGCGGTCGAAGGCGCCATCCGCAACGTGGTGCGAGTGCGCCTCGACGGGCCAGGCGCCCGCTGGGGCCTCAAGCGGGCCGAGCACGTGCTGCACCTACGCTGCATCCTCGTGAGTGGACTGTGGGATCGCTTCTCCGAGCACATCGAGATGCGGGACGCTCTCGCCCTCGCGCCCGAGCCGGAACCCGCTGAGCCTCATACGGTGCGATCTGCAGCGTGACGGCGCTTCGGAATGCTGGAAATCCCGGATCTGCACCCATCTGAGCAAGCACATGGTCGGCCAGCTCGCCGTGCGGATCGGTCGCCCACTGCGTCGTCGCGCCCGCGATGATCGAGTGGAGGAGCAGCTCCGCCCCGGCGGGAGTCCCTGGCGGCAGGCGTTTGCGGATCCCATCCACCACCGCGCGGCTCCGCTCAATCGACAGCTTGCGAAGCTCAGGAACCTGAAGCTCGTACCAGGAGATGAGGAAGTTCACCGAGAAGTCGTAGCGGGTGTTCATGCTGCGAACGAGCACCTGCAGGAAGCCCCAGAGGCCCTCCGGCCCCGCGCCAGCCGGCATCGCGTCGAGGTGAACCCTCACCTGCCCAACGCTGCGCTCCATCATCCGGACGAGCAGCGTGTCGCGGTTGGTGAAGCGCTGGATCAGTGCCGCGCGCGAGAGACCCACCTCGTTCGCTACTTCGCTGAGGGTGAAAT
This sequence comes from Myxococcales bacterium, assembly GCA_020633465.1. GTDB lineage: Bacteria > Myxococcota_A > Bradymonadia > UBA7976 > UBA1532 > JACKDN01. The sequence goes on along the minus strand of JACKDN010000006.1, from coordinate 251,421 downwards.
TGATGGGACCGCATCGCTTGAGAACGGCGGTGGCGGCCTCGAGGACCTCGTCATCGGATTTGAGCTTGGGGCGCGGCATCAGCGTTCACCTCTTGCGGAGCCAGGACGATCTGCAGTCGGAAGCTCGAGCGCGGCAAGGGGTCCGAAACGGAGGCGAAGCGTGAGCAGGGCCACGCCCCCCGCGAACCCGGCGGACACGACGAGGCCGGGGCCCGGACCAGTGACGTCGACGAGCGCACCCGCCGCGAGCATCACCGCCGGCGCGGCCGACAGCATCACCGCCGAGATCGCGCCGAGCACCCGCCCGAGAAGCGCCGACGGAGTGCGGTTGTAGATGGCGGCGTTGAGGATCGGCGAGACTGGACCGGTCAACAAGCCCACTAGCGCGCCCAGCAGGACCAGCAGAGGCACGCCCGGCAGCAGCGAGAGGATGAGGGAAGCGCCGGCAAAGGCCGAGAATGCCACCGCCAGCCAGACCTGCGGTGGCAGCCGCGCGCCGGCGGTGGCGTGGATGGCAATGCCCGCGAGGCCCCCGGCACCCATCGCCGAGGAGAACAATCCGAGATCTGCCGCTGGGCGCCCGACATCCAGGAACAGCGCCGGCAGGATGACGCTGCCGTTGCTGCCGGCGATGCCCGCGAAGAGCATCACGAGACCGAGCAGAGGGCGCAGCAGGGGTTCACGCCAGAGGAAGGCCGAACCGGCGCTCATGGAGAGGTCCTCCGCCGTCGCAGTGGTCCGCTTGGCTGGACCGGGGAGCACCCACGCTGCGAGAAAACCCGCAAGCATGGAACAGATGGCCGTGAACCAGAGCGTCGGCGCAGCACCGAGCAGGCCGACCGCCGTGCCCCCCAGCGCCGGTCCACCCAGGACCGCGATATGGCCCATCACCGCCTTCAGCGACGACACGCGCTCGACGGAGAGCCCTGCGATGCGGCCAAGCTCGGGCAGATGGCTGTCCTGCGCGGCCATCCCGGGCGCGTCCAATACGGCGCCGAGCACGACGCAGACGAGCAGTGCAACGTTGGAGAGCGCGCCGAGGGCGTAGAGAACTGGAATGCCGGCCATGGCGGCGCCACCCAACACGCCCGAGATCAAGGCGAGGGGCGCGCGCCCGAACCGGTCGACGAGGCCACCGCCCACCCACGCGCCGAGAATTGTGGCGACGACGCTGCTCGCGGCCGTGATGCCCGCCCAGGAAGCGCTCCCCGTGTGCGACAGGACGAACCATGGCAGCGCGAGTGTCGCCACCGCATTGCCAATCCGGAAGAGGAAGACCGCCGCGAGCAGCGTGACCAGCGGCCCATGTCGACGTTCCCTCATTCCTCTGCGGCGAGCTGCGTCTTCGCTGTGGAGAGGTGAGTCTCGTTGCCCGACTCCAGGCCAAAAAGGGCGTAGGTCACCGGCCAGACCGCAAGCCGCTCCGCAGTGTGGTGCGCCATCCGCGACCACGTCCGCCCACCAGCCGCCTCGTACGCGAGGAGGAGTTTCGCCAAACCCGCGTCGCCGAACACCATCAGGTGCGAGGTCATGTCGATGCAGGGGTCATCCACACGGGCCTCGCTCCAATCAATCATCCCCGTCACGCGCTCGCTCTTGTCGACGAGTACATGGCCCACGTAGAGATCTCCGTGCACGGGTACGGAGAAGTCCGGCCACGACGAGTCGTCGTCCAGCCAGCGCTGCCACCGATGAAGTCGCTTCCCGTTCACCTCGAGTTCCCGGCGGACGCGGTCGATGTCGTCCGCCACTTTCTGACGGGCCTGCGCCGGCGTGCGCACGAGCATTCCGGCAGCCTCGGCTGCGGCGACTGGCACCGCGTGCAGGGCGGCGAGCGCCGTCGCGAAGCTCCTCGCAAACACCTCGGAGTCCTGCGGTATCACCCACTCGGGCATGGTGGAGCCCGGCTCAACGATGATCGCGGTTGAGTCCTCGAGCAGTGGGTAGGCGACGAGCTCGGAGGTTGCTATGCGCCAGTCCGGCACGGCGAAGGGCAGGTGCCGCCTGAGCATCGCCAGCGCCCGCGCCTCCCTCTCCACCTTGGCGCTCACGTCGGCACGGCGAGGGATGCGCAATACCCACCGGGTCCCGCCTTCGACGGCAGAGATCACAATTTGGTAGTCGAGCCCGAGCTCGTTGATGGTCAGCGGGCCCTGCAGCCGAAGCCCGTGGCGGGCTGCGAGCGCGCGCAGTTCGGCGGTGTCGGCGGCAGCGGTGTCGGCGGTCAGGGTCATGGACGCTCCATACGAGGGTGTGGCCGGAGTATATAACCGACGCGTCGGTTATTGTCTAGCGGATGCGCGGCCGTTTCGGCAGCGGCTCTCGCCGTGCCGAGCGCAGATCGCGCTCCGCTTCCCCAAGGGCACTGGGGCTCACCGTCGTCGTCGCCTGCGTGCTCTTCTCCTCCGTGGCGCGTCGTGCGAAGTGCCCGTCGCGTGAGGACATACAGGCTTCCGTTTCGACCCATAGCAAGGCGGACGGATGTCGATTATCGATGTTCTTTCAGGCACTTGGAGGCCGGGCGCCTACACGGCGATGGGCCGCGACGACGTTGCGCCGGGCGCGCCACCCTCTGGCAGCTCAGACCAGGCCCCTCCACGTCCGCAGGACGAGACGGCGCCGCCAGCGCCTCCCGGAAACGGCCACCACCACGACCACGGGGACCATGAGCACTGAGACGAGACCGACCATGGACAAGCCATTCATCCCGGCCCTTCGATTTCACGCGCTCACTCGCATCTACGACCCCGTCGTGCGGGTGACGACGCGGGAGCTGACCATCAAGAGGCGACTTGCGGAAGGCCTCGGCGACGCCCGACGGATCCTCGACGTCGGGAGCGGGACAGGCACGCTCCTCGGGCTCCTCCGCAGTGAGCACCCAAGCGCGGAGATCGTTGGGCTCGACGCGGACCCCAACATCATCGAGCTGGCGCGCGAGAAGTTGGGCGCGGGCATCCAGATCGTCCAGGAGCGAAGGGGTCAGGACGATCACATTTCGCTTTCTTTGTCCGGCCTGCGCGTCTCGACCCCGATCCCCCCTGATGATCGCTCGCTGGCCCGATCGCACCTCGCCGCCGTCGCGGCTCGGAAACGAGCATCGATCGCGCGGCACCCGTTCCCGACCGGGTCGCCGAAGTACGCGGCCGGCTGCGGAACCTCGACGCCCAACGCTCGGACGTCGTCGTCGGTATCGAGCCGATCTCAGTGCCCCTGTGCGGCCTCACCCCGCCTGCCGCGCATCCGCGAGCGCGCGGTTGATGCGCAAGCCGGGCACCTTCTCGAAGTGGCGGATGTTGCCCGTCACCAACTCCAGCCCGTGCACCAGCGCGGTGGCGGCGATCTGCAGGTCGGCTTCGGCGACCGGCGTTCCCTTCTGCTCGAGGTCCGCGCGGCAGCGGCCGTACTGGCGGGCGACCGTCGTGTCGTAGGGGAAGACTCGCATCCGGGGCAGAAGCCGCCGCTCGATGAGCGCCAGGTACTTCTCCCGCCTCGCTGATCGATAGGCGCCCTTGAACAACTCTCCGACCACCACCGCGGATGTGCACTGGTCGTCCAGATGGAGTGCGGCGATCCACTCGAGGTAGGCGGGCGCCGGCCGCGGTCGCCACAACTCCGAGATCGCGTCCGTGTCGAAGAGGACAGCCACGTCAGTCGAAGTCCGCCACGGGTCGCGGCGCGCCTCGTTCGGCCACGATCCGGTCGAGCACCTCCGCCAACTCGTCGGTGTCTTCCAGGTCGACCAGATCCAGAAGAGTGCCTCGGGGGCCCCGAGGTCCGCGTGCCGCTTCGATCTCGTCGATCGGCACGATGGCGGCCACCGGGCGGCCGTAGCGGGTGATCACCGTCGGCTCTCCCGCAGCGGCCCGGCTCAGGCACTCGGAGAAGCTCTTCTTGGCGTCGGCGACCGAGAGCGACTTCTTCATACGACCTCCCACTCGGCACGCGTACCATCTTGGCGGCGCGCCTCATGATGCTCAAGATGACCAACCGGTGATCGCGAGGATTGGGGGGGGCGAAGGGGTCAGGACGATCACATTTCGCTTTCTTCGTCCGCCCTGCGCGTCTCGCCCCGACTTCCCGGACTTCGCTTCACGGGCCCCGGCCCGCTGGAGCGGGCGTCGCGCGCAGAGGAAACAGGCGCCTCGCCGAATGGTGTTCACTCGGCGCTGGAGAGGCGCTCTGAAGCGTCCTAGTATCCTCGTCCATGCGACATCGATTCCTCGGCTTCGGCTTCTTTCTGTGTGCCCTCGCCGCCTGCGACGACGGCGGTGGAGATGACCCGAGCGATCCCTGCGTCGACCTGCGCTGCGAAGCGGGCGAGGCGTGTCAGGGGGGGAGCTGCGTGCCCCAGCGCCGGCTGGACGGCGGCGCCGACCCCGATGCCGACGCGGCGCCGGCCGACGCCGGCCCGCCGGATCGCGGCGCGCCGGACGCGGCCCGACCGGACGCCGTCCTGCTCGACGCCGCCGTCGTCCACGACGCCATGCCGTCGGACGCCGCGCCTCTGGACGCGACGCCTGCCGACGACGCGGCGGCCCCGTCGGCGGACGCGGCGCCTCTGGACGCGTCCCCCGCCGACGACGCTGCGGCGCCGCTCGACGGCCAGCCTGCCGACGGCGCCGCGGATGGCGCGACGCCCGTCGATCTCGGGCCGGACGCCGCGCCGGACCGCGGCGTCGACGCCCCCGATCGGGGCCCCGACGCCACGTCGCCGGACGCGGCGCCGGACGCCGGCTGCGTCCCGGGCGTCGAGGCCTGCAACGGGCTCGACGACGACTGCGACCACGCCGTCGACGAGGACTTCCCGGCGCTGGGCGCGGCCTGCGAGGACGGCGTGGGCGCCTGCCGCGCCGAGGGGCGACGCGTCTGCGCCCCCGACGGCGTCGGCACCGTCTGCGACGTCCAGGCTGGGCCGCCCGACGTCGAGCGCTGCAACGACGTCGACGACGACTGTGATGGCGCCACCGACGAGGACTTCCCCACGGTCGGCCAGGACTGCGAGGTCGGCGTCGGCGCCTGCGCCGAGGCGGGCACCATCACCTGCGCCGCCGACGGCGAGTCCGTCGCTTGCGACGCCGTCGCCCGCGAGGCCGCCGACGAGATCTGCAACGGCCTCGACGACGACTGCGATGGCGGCGAAGACGAAGACTGGCCCACGCTGGGAGACGCCTGCGCGGTCGGCGTCGGCGCTTGCCGCGCCGAGGGCGTCGAGATCTGCGGCGCCGACGCCGTCTCCACCGCCTGCGACGCCGTCCCCGGGGAGCCCTCGGACGAGATCTGCAACGGCCTGGACGACGACTGCACCGGCGCGGCGGACGACTTCGCGCCGCAGCTGCCCGATCACTGCGGCGCCTGCGGCCACGCCTGCGAGATTCCGCACGCCGTCCCTGCCTGCGCCGACTCCACCTGCGTCATCGAGCGCTGCGTCGACGGCTTCGTCGACCTCGACGGCGATCTCGACAACGGCTGCGAGGCGGCCTGCCGCCCCACGGATCCGCCGGACGAGCTCTGCGACGGCCTGGACAACGACTGCGACGGCACCGTCGACGGCCCGGCCGTGTGCCTGGGCGATGCCTTCGCCTTCTGCACCCTGCGGCGCCGCGCCGGCTACGCCGACGCGCTCTGCGAGGACTTCGCGCCCGGCGCCCTCGAGCGCCGCTACATCGAGGCCTCGCCAGCCCTGCCCGGGGACGCGCCGCCGAGCGTCGTCCAGCGCGCATACCACCCGGCGCTGGGCGATCCCGCCACCGGCGGCGGCCACAGCACGCGCCTGCCCATCTTCGGCCCCGGTGTGCGGCTCGGCTTCGGGTTGCGCTGGGTCGGCGGCCGCGTCGGCGCGGGCGTCTTCGTCAACGGCGAGCGCCTGGATGGGGATCCGGCGAACCCGGGCTTCGGCTACGGCCTCGAGGTGACTGGAGGCGCCGATGCCCCCGTGCTGCGCGTCCTGCACTTCCCCGACGGGGCGGTCGTCGCCGAGGCGTCGGCGGACGCGCTCGCCGACGGCGCCGCCCACCGCGTCGAGGGCCAGCGCGCCGTCGACGGCGCGTGGACCTTGCGCCTGGACGGTCGCGTCCTGCCGCTCACCGTCGACGCGCCGGACGCGCAGCACGCCGACTTCGACCGCGTCAGCCTCTACGCGGCGGCGACCGACGGCGACGCGTCGACGCTCGACGACCTGCTGCTCGAGCTCGACCCGGACGGCGACGACCGCTACGCCCCCTACGACAACTGCCCCGACCTGGCCAACCCCGATCAGGCCGACGCGAACGACGACGGCGTCGGCAGCGCCTGCGATGATCTCGACGGCGACGGCCTGGACGCACCCGACGACGGCTGCCCGATGGCCTTTGACCCTTACCAGCCGGACGCGGACGGCGACGGCGTCACCGACGCCTGCGACGCCGGCGGCGCGATGCTGCTGATCGACAGCAGCGCGGTCTGGCATCGCTCGCCGTGGCTGGTCGATCCCATCAGCGGGGTGCGTCACCAGCTGTTCCCCGGCGACGAGGGCCATCAGGGCTTCGCGGGTGATCCGGCCGAGGGCCGCCTGGCGGCCATCCACGACGACGTGCTCGAGGTGCGCTCGCTCGATGGCGGCGAGGCGACGCCCCTCGTCCTCTCGGCCAGCCGGCCCGCCTGGCTGGACGACGGCACCGTGCTCTACCAGGACGGCCAGGGCGCGATCTGGACCATCGGCGCCGACGGCGGCGGCGCCTTCCCCTTCGCGGCGCCCGCGGACGGCGAGCGGATCGCCGCTTACGCGGATCGCGCGGGCGGCCGCATCGTCCTGGTGCGAGCCGCCGACGGCGTCGCCACCGCCGAGATCCTGGATCCGCTGGGTCGCCCCCTGCTGGACCCGGTGCTCGTCCCCGCGGCCGGGGACGGCGCGCCGCCGATCGTGCGGCTCAACCCCCACGACGACCGCCTGCTGGTGGCCGCGCCCGACGGCGACGCGGTCGGCGTGGGTGTGCTCGATCCGCGCCGCTTCGTCTTCCGGCCGATCAGCCCCCAGCCGACGACCGCCGCGCTGTGGGGACCGGACGGCGAGGGCTTCTACGCCATCGAGCCCGCCGGCGTCGGCCACCGGCTGGTGCACGTCGCGCTCGCCGGCCCCGACGCCCCGACGGTGCTCGTGCATCCGACCGCGAACCTGGCGCCGACGACGCTCGACTGGCTGGTGCCTGCGTCCGCGCCGGCGCCGGCGGACGGCGATCACGACGGCGTGCACGACCGCGACGACCTGTGCCCCGCGCAGCGCGCACGCGGGTGGGTGCGGGCGCCGGTGCAGATCTCGCACGTCGGCAGCCTGACCACGACGCTGAGCTTCCAGTGGCACGGGCACGAGTGGAGCGTGGGCTACACAAACCGCCCGAACGTCCACCACTCCACCTACTTCCGCGCCATCGACGCGCGGGGGCGAGCGCGGTCCGTCGTCACGCTGACCACCGGGGGCGCCGGGTACTTGGCGCCGGTGCTCGCCTGGAGTGGTCGCACCAGCCTCGCGGTGTCGGTGAGCAACGCGACGATCACGGCGGTGCGCGTCGAGGACGGCGACCGCCTCACTGATCGGCGCGCCGGGCCCGTCGTCCCCGCTTCGCCCAACTCCACGCTGTGGATCCGGTGGAGCGGCAGCGCCTTCGATGTCCTCACGGGGACGAGCCCCGTCGAGCATCTTCGCTTCGACGAGCGCGCCAACACGCTCTCTTCGCGGGTCGACATCCTGGGGGGCGCGTCCGGTGCGACGCGGCTCGCGGTCGCCGAGACGCCGACCGGCGCCTTCGCGCTGACCGTCCCGTCGCAGATCGTCGCGCGCCTGGACCCGGACCTGATCCTCGAGCAGGCCGGGCCCGCAGCCGCCGGCACCTGGCGTGACGGCGACATCACGGCGACCGCCGACGGCGCCATCGCCGCCGTGCTGGCCGATGCCGGCGGGACCCAGCAGATCTGGACCCAGCAGGTGAACGCGAATGGCATCCCCTTCGGGGGGCAGACGTGGTTCGGCCCGGGCGGATCGGTGCGTCTGCTCCGCACGGACGCCGGGCTGTTGCTCGCCTACCGGAACCTCGTCGTGGGCGGCGAGGCCAACTTCGTCGTCCACCTCGACGCGCAGGGACACCCCCGCAGCCGCCCGATCCAGCTCACGCCCGCCCAACCGATCGCCCCGACTCCGTCCACCCTCAGGAACTACGCGCGCTTCGCGACGGACGGCGCCCACGTCGGCGCCGCGTGGTTCGTGACGTTCACCGCCTGGACCGCCATCGGCGACGGCCACTGCCTCGAGTGAGCCGAGCGGTCCCGCGCGAACACGCAGGGTCGCGAGACGCTCACCGCCTGGCCCTCGGTCCCTGGGGCACGCCAGCGGGTCATCGTCTGCGCGCTGCGACGGCCGACCTCCGCGGCGCCGGTCGGACCCGTCCGAGGGTGTCTACATATCCGAGGTCGAGCCGGGTGCGTCCACCGGCGACGAGGTCGAGGCGGGAGGTCGAAGGGATATCAGAGATATTTCAAGTGCCGACCAACGAAGAGATCGTCGTCGGGGGGCGTGCACGGCGACGTGCCGAGGGTTTGTAGACACCCTCTCAGTACGCGCAGCGGAAGCCCAGGTCGTCGTCGCGGCGGTCGGCGCGGGTGGTGGCGCGGCGGGTGACACGCAGGTCGGCGGGGGCGTCGCGGAAGCTGCCACCGGCGGTGACCGCGGCGGTGGCCGGGCCGTCGGCGGTCCACTCGCGCACGTTGCCGACCAGGTTGATGTGGCCGTAGGGGCCGGCGAACTCGGCGTAGCGGCCGATGGTCAGCGGGTAGTCCTTCGACGTGACGACATGCGCGCGGCGCCGGTGCGGGGGCACGAAGGGCGGGTCGTCGCCCCAGGGGAACAGGCGCGTGTCGTCGCCGCGGGCGGCGCGCTGCCACTCGGCGAAGGTGGGCAGGCGGCCGCCGCGCCAGGCGCAGTAGGCGGCGGCGGCGGCGCGCGGGGTGTGCGTCTGGGGGCGGTGGCGGCCGCCCGCGGGCAGCTTCAGATCGGGGCAGGCGCCGTCGTCCACGCAGCGCGCGTAGGCCTTGCGCGACACCTCGGTGCGGTCGAGGCGGAAGGCGTCGACGCGCACGCTGCCGTTGGCTTGCTCGACGGTGGGCACGGCGGGGCAGGGCACGCCCTCGGGACACGCGACGTTCTTCAGTCGGCGGACGTCGAGGCCCAGTCGCACGGTGCCCGCGGGCACCGGGCGCGCGCTGCGCGGCGGCTTCCGCTTCCTGGGCGTCGGCTGGAACGCGGCGGCGGCCATCGGGTGCAGGCTGGCGTCGGCTGGGCCGGCGTCGATCGGCTGCGCGGCGTCCGGCGAGGCGTCGGCGGCGACCTTCGCGTCGTCGGGCACCTCGGCCGCGGGCGGCGCGTCTCGGCGCCGACCGCCGGCGCGCTGTTGGCCCCGACGTCGCGCCGCGCCGCGGCGACCGCGGCGGCGCGCACGGCCTCCGCCGTGCTGGGGGTGGTGGTCGACGGGGAAGCGCGCGGCCGCGCCTGGACAGGCCGTCGAGGCCGACGGTGGACGGCGGCCACAGCCACAGGCCGGCCAGCGAGGCCACGAGCACCGCGGCCGCGAGGCCGCCGATCGAGATGGCCGTCGCGCGTCGCGCCGCGGGGTTGCACGCGCGTCGGGGTGGTGGGCGCGACGGGCAGCGGCGGCGGCGGGACCGATCGGGGGCAGCGGCAGCGCGGGGATCGCCGCCGGCTGGCGCGGCGACCGGCGGGGGGCGCGTCGGCGTGGCGTGGGCCGGCAGCGCGGCCGCCTGTGGCGGCGCGTGGGCGTGGCGTAGGCCGGCGGCTCCAGCGCGCCGCCGTGGGCCGCGCGCAGCACCTGCTCGGCCCGCGCCAGGAAGCGGTCGAGATCCGGGCGCGGCCCGTCCAAAAGCGCGAGCGGCTCGGCGCACAGGGACGTCTCGAGATCGCCGCCCTGCGCGGCGCAGGCTTCGGTCAGCGCGACGCGCAGGCCCTCGACGTCGGCGGCGATCGCGTCCGGCGTCGCGGCCAGGCCCACCGACCACCCGCCCAGCGACCAGAACCCCGCGCGCAGCGAGATGTGGTCGAGCTGCAAGTTGCCGTGGGCCACGCCGGCCGCGTGGGCGGCGCGCAGCACGTCGCCCAGCGTCCAGCCCATGGCCAGCGCCGCCAGGTGGCGGTCGCGGTCGCGGCGCTCGAACAGCGCGGCGCCGCTGGGGCCCAGCGCGCGGCCGAAGCCCACGCGGTCGGTGTCGACCGACACCAGCAGCGGCGGCACGTGGCGCGCGTCCAGCGTCCGATACCGCCGCACCCAGACGTGGCGCGGCCACCAGGCGGCCTCCTGGGTGTCCATCGGTCGGGCGCTGGGCGGGACGTCCTGCACGGCTCACGTTCGGTCGACGCCGGGCGACACGCCCGGCACCTCACTATACGGAGGTCACCGGCCGGCTTTGAAGGGCGGGGTGCGGCGCGCGGCAGGGGCCGCGGCGGGGATCAGTGGTGGTGGCCGGACTTGCCGTCGACGCCGTGGGGGTGGCCGTGGGCCCTCTCGTCGCCGGTGGCCTCGCGCACGAGGACGATCTCGACGCTGAAGTTGAGGGTGACGCCGGCGAGGGGATGCTGCGCGTCCACCTTCACCGTGTCGCCGGACACCGCCTTGATCCACAGGGGGACGATCTCGCCCTGCGGCCCGCGGGTGGCGAACTGCATGCCCTCGGCGAGCTCGGCGTCGGGCGGGAAGGCCGAGCGGGGGACGTCCATCGAGGAGTCGGGGCTGAGCTCGCCGTAGCCCTCGGCGGGGGGGACGGCGACGTCGAAGCGGTCGCCGGCCTTCTTGCCCAGCATCTCGCGCTCGAGGCCCGGCACGATGTTGCTGGCGCCGTGCAGGTAGGCCAGGGGCGGGCCGCCGGCCGACTCGTCGAGCAGCTCGCCGCTGTCGTCGCGCAGGGTGTAGTGGAAGGCGACGACCTTGCCGTCGGCCACGATGAGGTCGGACATGCGGGCTTCCCCCGAGTTGTGCGGTGCCCTCATACGACGGCGGGCGGTCGTGTCGCAACCGCGTCGCCGCGCGGTGGCCTGGTCGTGCGACCTCGCGGCGACGAATTTGACGAGGTGTGTAGATGTAGGATGATGTGGTCACCATCGAGGGAGGCCACCATGAACGAACGCCGCCAGACCCGCCGCGCCCCGCTGGGCGACTTCGTCACCGCCATCCACCGGGACCAGGCCATGCTGTGCCTGGGCACCGACGTGTCCGAGAACGGCATCTTCCTGCGCTCGGCCGGCAGCGTCGAGCGCCGCCTCAACGCGCAGCAGGGGCCGATCGTCGTCAGCTTCCAGCTGCCCGACTCCGATCGCATCCTCTGGGCCTGCGGCCGCCCGCATCGGCGCGGCGACGGCTGCGACGGCGACGGCACCGCGCTGACCTTCACCTACGTGCCCGACCGCACCAAGGCCCACCTGCGCGCCTACGCCGAACGGGCGGCCTGAGCGCGTGGCCGACCGCGGCGCGCTCTGGAAGACGCTCGGCCCCGGCCTGCTGATGGCCGGCGCGGCCGTCGGCGTCAGCCACCTGGTGCAGTCCACCCGCGCCGGCGCCGTGTACGGCTTCGGCCTGCTGGGGCTGGTGCTGCTGGCCAACGCCGCCAAGTACCCGGCCTTCCGCTTCGGCCCCGAGTACGCCGCCGTCACCGGCACCTCGCTGCTCGAGGGCTACCGCCGCCAGGGTGCCTGGGCGCTGTGGCTGTACGCCGGGGTGACCCTGGCCACCATGTTCACCGTGCAGGCGGCCGTGTCGGTCGTCGCGGCGGGCCTGGCCAAGGTGCTGTTCGGCCTCGACGCCTCGGCGCCGGTCGTCGCGGCCGTGCTCATCCTCGTGTGCGCCGAGCTTCTGTGGCTGGGCCGCTATCGCTGGCTCGACCGCGTCAACAAGGTCGTCTTCGCCGTCCTGACCTTGTCGACCGTCGCCGCCACCCTTCTGGCGCTGCCCCGCGTCGACTGGGGCGCCACGCCCTTCTGGCCGGCCTTCGGCGACCTGGGCACCGCCGACGTCTTCTTCTTCGCGGCCCTGGTCGGCTGGATGCCCTCGGCCATCGACATCGCCGTCTGGCACTCCTTGTGGACGCTGGCGCGCAAGGACGACGCGGGCCACACGCCCGCCCGCCGCGACGTCGTCACCGACTTCCACGTGGGCTACCTGGGCACCGTGATCCTGGCCGTGTGCTTCCTGACCATGGGCGCGGCGACCATGTACGGCAGCGGCCGCACCTTCGCCGCCGGCGCGGGCGGCTTCGCGGCCCAGGTGATCGACCTGTACGTCGCCACGCTGGGCGAGTGGTCGCGCCCGCTGATCGCCGTCTGCGCCTTCGCGACGATGTTCAGCACGACGCTCGTGGTGGTCGACGGGTTCCCGCGGGCGCTGGCCGGCCTGGCGCTGCGCTTGCGCGGCCCCGAGGCGCCCTGGACCGCCGAGGATCACGCGCCGGCCTTCCGCCGCGCCTATTGGATCAGCCTGGCGGTGCTGGCGCTGGGCTCGGTGGCCGTCCTCTTCGCGTTCCTGACCTCGCTGAAGGCGATGGTGGATCTGGCGACGACGCTCTCGTTCCTGACCGCGCCGGTCCTGGCCTGGCTGAACCACCGCGTGATGCACGGCGCCGACGTGCCCGCCGACCAGCGCCCGTCGCCCGCGCTGCGCGCCGCCAGCCTGGCCGGCATCACCTTCCTGACCGGCTTCGCCCTCTTCTACGTCTGGCTGCGCTTCCTGGCGGGCTGATCTTTCGCCCGGCGGGCGGCGGCGCGTCTGGGGGCAGCGTGTTGGTCCGCGGCGGCGGTTGGCAGGGGCTGTCAGCTGTCAGCTGTCAGCCTTCAGCTCGCTCGCTTCGCTCGCTGGGGGCTCGCTTCGCTCGCTCGGGCAGCACGTCTGTGCGTGCAGCAGCGCTCGCACCGAGCCCGCTCGTCTCGTGCAGGCCGACGCGCCCGGTCGCGGCGTCCGATCTGGTGAAGAAGAAGCTGAAAGCTCGGCGAAGCCGGCGAGCTGACCGCTGACAGCTGATAGCCGGCCGAAACCGTCGCGGCGCCTCTCGCGGCACCGGGCCGAACGTCGCGGCGACCACCGCGGCACCCGTCCGAACGTCGCGGCACCCGTCCGAACGTCGCGGCGGCTGGCGGGCGGATCCGTCGGGCTCACTCGGGCGGCCGGGGCTTCTTCCGCATCTTTTTCACCTCGCCGCGCTGCTTCTTCGCCTCGACGCGCCGCCGCTGCGAGCCCAGCGTCGGGCGCGTGCGCAGCCGCCGCTTCTGCACCACCAGCGCCTCGGCCACGAGCTCCGCCAGGCGCGCCCGCGCGGCCTCCTTGTTGTCGTGCTGGCTGCGCCCCGCCTCGCTCGACACCTGCAGCACGCCCTCGCTGTTGATGCGGTTGGCCAGCTTGGCCCGCACCCGCCCCTTCTGCGCCGTCGTCAGCACCCCGCTGTTGTCGACGCTCCAGTGCAGCGTCACCCGCGTGCTCGACGTGTTCACGTGCTGGCCGCCCGGGCCGCTGGCGCGGCTGGCGGTGAACCACAGCTCGTAGCCGGGCAGCGTGATGCGATCGTTGATGGGCAGGTCGTCGTCCATGGCGGGGCAGGGTAGCGGCGCCCGCGCACGTTTTCACCTCGGCGACAGATCCTCCCGGCGCGTCGCTCGTAGACAGGTGCCAGCAACCGCACCCGCCAGAGGAATCCACCGTGAAGACGCTCCGAACGCTCCTCGCCCTCGCCCTCGCTGCGCCCGCGATGCTCGCTGGCTGCGGCGCCCACGACAGCTTCGTCCAGACCGACGACTTCGCCCTCGGGCGCGTGGTCGTCTATCGCAACGGCATCGCCTACTACGAGCGGCGCGCCCGCGCCGTGGACGATCAGCTGACGCTCACCGTCCCGCAGGACAAGGTCGACGACTTCCTCAAGTCGCTCACCGTCACCGACGCCGAGACCGGCAAGACGGTGCCCGTCGGTTACCCGACGCAGGGCGCCAGCCATGGCAGCGACGTCGACATGAAGGTGACGCTGCCGCCCGGCACGCACGGCGAGCTGGTGCTGACCTACATCACTGACGCGCCGGCGTGGAAGCCGAGCTATCGCGTGCTGGTCGAGGACGAGAAGGTGGCGGTGCAGGGCTGGGCCATCGTCGACAACACCTCGGGCGAGGACTGGACGCAGGTGCGCGTGGGCGTGGGCGCCAGCTCGGCGCTGTCGTTCCGCTACGACCTGCGCTCGGTGGTGTACGTGCACCGCGATCTGCTGGGCGGCCAGCAGGTGTTCGCGCAGGCCCCGCCGCCGGGCGGCGCCGTCCATCCGTCGGGCGCGACCGAGCAGAAGGATCGCATGGTGCTCGCGTTGGGCGACGCCGAGCTGGCGCCCACCGACAAGGCCGAGGACGAGGAGCGGGTCGCCGAAGCGACGGTCGCGACGCTCGACGACCTCGGACCGCGGGCGGCGCGCAAGTCGACGGCGGGTGGTCTGCCGATGACGCGGGGCGGGACCGACGCCTCGGCGGCGCCGTCGGTGCCCGACGCCCGGCTGCAGGCGCTGGCGAACCACCTGCGCGGCCGCAAGGACCAGGTGACGATCGACGGCTTCGCCGGCCCCGGTGAGCCGGCGCACCGCGCCGCCGAGCGCGCGAACCGCGTGCGCAACCGCCTGATCGAGCTGGGCGTCGCGCCGGACCGCGTGCAGATCCAGCCGCGCGGCCTGGTGGCCGGGAAGAACGCCGGCGTCGAGGTGCGCGTGGCGCGCGCCGAGGTGGCCGACGCCCCCGCCGGCCCCGACACGCCCGTCGGCGAGAGCCACTTCGAGTCGGACACCCCCATGACCATCCCGCGCGGCACCAGCGCGATGGTGGCGGTGCTCGACGCGCCGGCCGAGGGCGCGGTGGTCTACCTCTACGCCCCGGACGCCGAGCGCGGCGACGCCCGCTACGCCTTCAAGGCCGTGCGCTTCCGCAACCCGACGAAGTCGACGCTCGAGGCCGGCCCGGTCACCGTCTACGGCGACGCGCGCTTCATCGGCGAGGGCCTGACCGAGAGCATCCCGCCGGAGTCGACCGCGCTGGTGCCCTTCGCGCTCGACCGCCAGGTGGTCATCGAGCGCGCCGTCGCGACGCAGGATCGCATCGCCCGCATCGAGCGGGTCGAGCGCGGCGAGCTGACCGCCGAGGTGCGCCGCGTCGAGCGGACCGAGCTGAACGTGACCAACCGCAGCCACGCCGCCCAGCGCGTGTTCCTGCGCCACCGCGTGGCCGACGGCTGGAAGCTGGAGCGTTCGCCGGACGTGTTCGAGAAGCAGGGCGAGGTGCACCTGTTCGCGGTCGACGTGCCCGCCGGCGAGACCCGCACCGTCGCGCTCGAGGCCTCGACGCCGCTGACTCGCACCGTCGACCTGCGCACGCCCGCCGGCGTCGACCTGCTGCGCGCCCACGTCGCCGACAAGCCGGGCGACGCCGCCTTCGCCCGCGCCGCCGAGGACGTGCTGCGCCTGCACGACACCATGGCCGAGGCCCGCGAGCGCATCGACGCCCTGCACGCCCAGTCGGGCCAGCTGCGCGCGCGCAGCGACGAGCTGACCGGCCAGATCCACAGCCTGGCCCACGCCCGCGCCGGCGACCGCCTGAAGGGGCACCTCGAGAAGAAGCTGGCCGAGCTTGCCGACCGCCTGCAGGCCACCACCGTCGAGATCGTCGACCAGCAGGAGAAGCTGATGCTGGCGCGCATCCGCTTCCAGGACGCCATCGCCGAGCTGACCATCGGCCGCCCGGCCGTCGCGAACCGTCTTCCGAGCGAGGCCGCCGAGGGGTAGGCTGCGGCCGCCCATGTCCACCCCGACCCCCACGCCCGCCCGCCTGCGCGTCCGCGCCGTCGCCTTCGCGGTCCTCGCGACGGTCATCCTCGTCGGCCCGGTCTACGGCCACTTCCTCGCCACCGGCAGCCATCGCTACCTCGGCTGGAAGATGTTCAGCCGCAAGGCCACGGACTTCTGCGCGGTGGACTACTGGACGCCGACCGCGGACGGTGGCCGCCAGCCCCTCGATCGCTTCGAATCGCTCGGCTACCCCCGCGACCGCGCCCCCGCCGACCTGTGGAAGGTGCGCGATCTGCGCGCGGCGAAGGTGATCGGGGCGAAGATGTGCCGCCGACTGGGCGGTGACGTCGACGTGCGGGCCGACGTGCGCTGCGCGACCGCCGACGGCTGGGTCGACGCCGCGGCGGGGGAGGCGACGCTGTGTCGCTGACCGATCGGCTGTACGCGGTGGTGTCCGAAGAAGGCTCGACGCGCCCGGCGGCTTTGCTACGCATCGGCCTGGCGCTGGTGGTGTGGAGCCGATTCGCCTTCGACTTCGCGGCCTTCCATCGCGATCACCCCTGGACGTGGAGTGCTCTCGGCGCGTCGGTGCTGGTGGCGTCGACGCTGATGCTGGTGGGATGGCGCAGCCGCCTGACGACGCTGTGGACCGGCCTGAGCATCGCCGCCATCGTGCTGTACCTGGGCGTCGGGCAGCGGCAGTACGCGCTGCTGCACCACCACGTCTCGCTGCTGATGATCGCGGTGCTGCTGCTGGCGCTGACGCCCTGCGGGGGCTCGCTGTCGCTCGATCGCTGGCGCGCCGTCCAGCGCGCGCGCGCCGCGGGCCGGCCGCCGCCGCCCGAGCGCGGCCCGCAGTGGGGCGTGCGTCTGATCGCCCTGCAGATGAGCGCCGTGTATCTGTGGGGCGCCATCGACAAGACCACCGTCGCCTGGCTGAGCGGCGACCGCCTGCAGGCCATCCTGATGGCGCAGTACACCGGCTCGGACTGGCCGACGCTGCCCGGCTTCGCCGCGCTGTGCACCGCGGGCGCCGTCGCGACGGTGGTGCTCGAGTATTTCCTGGCCGTCGCGCTGTGGCGCGCCCGGTGGCTGCCTTGGCTGATCCCCACGGTGGTCGTCTTCCACGGCGTCCTCTACTTCTTCCTGCCCGTCGCCACCTTCTCGGCCACGATGTACGCGCTGCTGGCCGCCTTCCTGCCCGCCGACGCCACCCACCGCGGCATCGACGCGCTGCTGGGGCACGGCCCCCTGGACGCCGCGGCGCCGACGCCGCAGGATGCGGACGCATGAGCGTCTCCCGACCCGATCCCGTCGCCTGGGGCTTCGCCGCGGGCAACGTCGCGCTGGCCCTCGTGGTCGTCTTCGGCGTCTTCTTCGTCCTGCCGCTGCGCTGGTGGGCGGTGGACGTGCCGGCCGGGCTGGGCGCGGCGCTGCTGATCGCCGCGACGGTCGGCTGCCTGCGGCCCTCGCCGGCCACTCGGCGCCTGGCCGTCGCCGCCTCGGCGGTCCTGCTCGTCATCGGCCTGGCCGCGCTCACCGCGGTCAGCCTGGCCGCCGCCTTCCTCAACGGCGTGCACGGCGTGCTCGGCCGCGGCGCGTCGATGCTGTACCTGCTGCTGATCATCCCGGTGGGCACCTGGCTGGTGCTGTTCCCGGCCCTGCAGCTCGGCTGGCTGCACCGCCGCGCCGCGAGCTGACGTGGCGCCCCGCCTCCTCTGGCGCCTGCTGCTGGCGTACGGCGTGGCGCTGGCGATCGCCTGCGCCGCGCTGTTCTTCTGGCTGCGCCTCGAGCCGGGCGACGACGCCGTCGGGCCGACGCTGCACACCACCTGGCTGAAGGGGAAGCGGACGGGGCGCGTGGTGGTCGCGCCCGGCGAGCCCGCGCCTGCCCTGGACTGCCCGCGCGGCTGCACCCACGCCGTCGACGTCGTCGTGGCCGAGGGGCCGGTGCTGGCCTTCGCCGACCTGGCGCTCGCGATGTCCTTGGTGCCCGGCCGCGACGGTCTGGTCGCCCGCCTCGGCGACCGCGCCGCCTGGCTCACGCCCGACGATCTGCTCGCCGTCGGCGCCGCCACCGGCCACAGCCCCTTCGGCGAGGCCAACGTCGCGCTGGGTGTCGGCCCCATCGAGCGCGCCATGGCTGCCCTGGCCGCCGACCTGGAGGTCGACGTCGCGACGCTGCGCCGCGACGCCACCTTCCGCCGCTTCGTCGCGCGCCGGGGCGAGGGCGACCGACGCGCCGCGCACGGCGTCCCGGTGCCCGACGCCGAGCTCACCCCCCAACGCATGCGCCGCGCCGTCGTCGAGGCCGGCCGCTACCTGGCCCGGCAGCAGCGCCCGGACGGGGGCTTCCACTACTGGATCGACGGCATCACCGGCGAGAAGCGCCGCGGCTACAGCTTCCCGCGGCACGGCGGCACGGCCTCGTTCCTGGCCGAGGCCGCGGCGCTGACCGGCGAGGCCGATCTGAAGAACGCCGCGATCAACGCCGCCCGCTTCATCTACCAGCGCGGCACCGCGCGCTGCGGCGGCCACCCCTGCGTCGGCTGGGGCGATCGCGTCGACCTCGGCTCGACGGCGATGGCGGTGGTCACCTACGCCCAGCTCGTGCGCCACGGCCTGGACGCCAAGTGGGCCGAAGCGATCCCGCCGCTGACCGCCTTCCTGCGCAGCATGCAGCGCGAGGACGGCGAGTTCATGCACTACTACGATCGCAAGGCGGGCCGGGCCATCGACCGCCAGACGCAGTACTACACGGGCGAGACGACGCTGGCGCTGGTGCTGGCCTACGAGGTGACGAAGAACCCGGCCGACCTCGAGGCGGCGAAGAAGGCGCTGGCCTACGCGGTCGGCCCGCGCTGGGACTTCTTCGGCAGCCGCTACTTCTTCGGCAACGAACACTGGACCTGCCAGGCGCTGCAGGTGCTGTGGGCCCACGCGCCCAACCCCGACGCCCTCGACTTCTGCGTGCGCTATCAGTGGTTCTCGCGCCTGATGCAGCGCGAGCACGGCGGCTACAACCTGCACCCGCTGCACCTGACCCGCGTGTCGGACACCGGCAGCCGCACCGAGTCGGCGGGGGCGACGCTGGTGGCCGCGCGCGCCGCTGGGCTCGACGCGGCGACGCTGGCGCCCATCGAGGGCCAGATCCGCGCGGCGGCCGGCTTCCTCATCGGCTACCAGTTCATGCCCGGCCCGGCCCACCTGCTGTACGATCCCGGCGCGATGCGCGGCGGCTTCCCCGGCTCGGCGGTCGACATGGCCGTGCGCATCGACCTGGCCCAGCACGCCGGCGCGGGCATCCTGCGCTACCTCGAGTACCTCGAGGGCCGCGGCCGGTGAGCGCCGCGTCCGACGAGGTGGTGGTCCACGTCGCGGACCTCGCCAAGCACTACCGCGTGGCGGACAAGCAGCCCGGGGTCGTCGGCACGCTGCGCCACTTCGTGCGGCGGAAGCACCGCATCATCGAGGCCGTCCGCGGCGTGTCGTTCGACATCGCGCGCGGTGAGATGGTCGGCTTCCTGGGTCCCAACGGCGCGGGCAAGACGACGACGCTCAAGATGCTGACCGGCCTCGTCCACCCCACGACGGGCGAGGCCACGGTGTCGGGCTTCGTGCCCTTCCGCCGCCACGCCGACTTCCTGCGTCAGATCACGCTGGTGATGGGGCAGAAGCAGCAGCTGGTGTGGGATCTGCCCGCGCTCGACTCGCTGCGCATCAACGCGGCGGTCTACGACGTGCCCAAGGCCGAGGCCGAGCAGCGCATCGGCGCGCTGGCCGAGATGCTGAGCATCACCGACATCCTCACCCAGCCGGTGCGCAAGCTGTCACTGGGCCAGCGCATGAAGGCCGAGCTGCTGGCCGCGCTGCTGCACCGCCCGTCGGTGGTCTTCCTCGACGAGCCGACGCTGGGCCTCGACGTGAACGCTCAGACGGCGGTGCGGGCGTTCCTGCGCGACTACAACGAGCGCTACGGGGCGACCATCCTGCTGACCAGCCACTACATGGCCGACATCACCGCGCTGTGCGAGCGCGTGCTGCTGGTGCACGACGGGCGGCTGGTCTACGACGGCGATCTGGCGGCGATGGTGGCGCGTGTGGCGCCGCACCGCGAGGTCGAGGTCGAGCTCGAGCAGCCGCTGCCCGCCGAACAGCTCGCCGCGCTGGGTGAGATCGAGCGCGTCGACGGCTGTGTCGTGCGCTGGCTGGTGCCGCACGGCGCGCTCACCCGGACGGTCGCGCAGATCATGCAGACGCTGCCCGTGCGCGACCTGCGGGTGACCGATCCCCCCATCGAGGAGATCATCGGCCGCGTCTTCGCCGGGCCGGCGCCCGAGGCGCGCGCGTGATCGGGCGCGCCCTGCGGCAGGCGCGCGCGCTGCTCTCGGTGCGCTACGCCGAGATGCTCGAGTACCGCGCCGAGCTGGTGCTGTGGATGCTCGCCGGCAGCATGCCGCTCATCCTCATGGGCGTGTGGATGAAGGTGGCCGCGACGCGGCCGCTGGGCCTCGAGCCGGTCGACTTCGCCCGCTACTTCCTGGTGCTGTTCCTGGTGCGGCAGGCGACGGTCGTGTGGGTCATCTGGGAGTTCCAGGAGAAGGTGCTCACCGGCGCCCTGTCCCAGCGATTGCTCCAGCCCATCGACCCCGTCTGGAACGAGGTGGCGAAGCACGTCGCGGAGCGTTTCGCCCGGCTGCCCTTCGTCGTGGTGCTGGTGGCGCTGTTCTTCGCGTTGTACCCCGACGCGCGCTGGGTGCCGCACCCGTGGGCCCTGCTGAGCGGGCTGCTCTTGACCATCGCCGCCTTCGCCGTCCGCTTCGCCATCCAGTACACGCTGAGCATGATGGCCTTCTGGACCGAGCGCGCCGGATCGCTCCAGTCGGTGTGGTTCCACCTGTACGTGCTGTTCTCGGGCATGCTCGCCCCGCTGTCCATGTACCCCGAATCGGTGCGCACCTTCGCCGAGCTGACGCCCTTCCCCTACCTGGTCTACGTGCCGGTGGCCGCGACGCTCGACCACCCGGCCTTCCCCGTCGACGTGCCGCGCGCCTGCGCGGTGATGGCGGCCTGGGGCGTCGCCTTCGTCGTGCTGAACCGCGTCCTCTGGCGGCGCGGCCTGCGCCAATACTCCGGGATGGGCGCGTGAGGCGCCACCGCACCCCGCTGCTGCGCCTGGTCGGCCTGTTCTGGAGCACCTCGGTCGCCGCCGAGATGGAGTACCGCGTCGACTTCGTCCTGGCCGTGCTGAACAGCGGCTTCGGCCTGCTGACGACGATCTTCGGCCTCAGCCTCGTCTTCGGCGGCGGCCCCAGCTTCGCGGGCTGGAGCTGGCACCAGGCGATGGTGGTCGTCGGCGTCTTCACCATCCTCGAGGGCTTCACCCGCGCCGTGCTCGAGCCCAACCTGGGCCAGATCGTGCGCCACGTGCAGCAGGGCACCCTCGACTTCGTCCTGCTGAAGCCGGTCAGCGCCCAGCTCTGGCTCTCGACCCGCGGCCTGTCGCCCTGGGGCTTCCCCGACGTGGTGCTGGGCGTCGGCCTGACGCTCTGGGCCGCCCTGAAGTCCGGCGCCGGCGCCGCCGACCTGGCGCTGGCGATCGTCCCCCTCGCCGCAGCGGTCGTGACGCTCTACAGCCTGTGGTTCGTGCTCGCGACCACCAGCATCTGGTTCGTGAAGATCTACAACGTGACGCAGGTGCTGCGAACGCTCGTCGAGGCGGGGCGCTACCCGGTGTCGGTCTATCCCTTCGGCCACCGCATGTTCTTCACGTTCATCGTGCCGGTCGCCTTCCTGACGACGGTGCCGGCCGAGACGCTGGTGGGGCGGGGCAGCTGGGCGTGGATCGCGGCGTCGGTGGGTCTGGCCGCGCTGCTCGCCCTCGCCGCCCGCGCCTTCTTCCGTTTCGCGCTGCGCTTCTACACGAGCGCGTCGAGCTGAGCGGGCTTTGCAGTTGACCGGACGGAGGACTATCTTCGGGTCAACTGGAGGCCGCGATGAAGCTCAGTCGTGACGTCAAGTCGGTCAGCTATCTCAAAGCGCACACCGCAGAGGTGATCCGCGAGGTCAACGAGAACCGGCGGACGATGGTGATCACCCAGCGGGGCGAGGCGAAGGTGGTGCTGCAGGACGCGGCCGCCTACGACGAGCTCATGGAGAGCCTGGCGCTGCTGCGGATGCTCGCTCAGAGCCGCAAGAGCGTGTCCGACGGGCGAGCCGTCCCCCTCGCCGAGGCCGCTCGGCTGGTGCGCGCGCGCACGGCTCGCGATCCCGAGCCGTGAACGACTTCGATGTCGTCGTCGCGCCGGAAGCGGTGGACGACCTGGTCGCAATCCACGCCTACATCACCGAGACCGAGTCGACCGAGCGCGCCGATCACGTCCGCGACCACGTCCTGGACGTCTGCGCCTCGTTGGCCGCGCTTCCGGGCCGTGGCCACCACCCGCCCGAGCTCGCCCGGCTCGGTGTGCTCGAGTACCGTGAACTGCATTGGAAGCCCTTTCGGGTCATTTACGAGGTGGACGACGGCTCGGTGATCGTGCACGCCATCCTCGATGGCCGGCGCGATCTGCAAGCGCTGCTGCGCGAGAGGCTGTTGCGCGGCGGGGTCGGGTGAGTCGGGGAGGCTGATGGGGCGGCCCGCGCGTCGTGCGCCTCGCGCTTCGGTTCTACACCAGCGCGTCGAGCCGACGGGGGCGGGGTAGAGCCCTCGAGCGAGGGCAGGGGCGTCGGGGGGAGGGCGGCGGACGGGTGAGGGCTGGGCGCGCGGGGGGAGCGTTGGCTCAGGGCGCGGGCGTCAGCGCCATCGCGAAGTCGATCTGGCGGGACGAATCGCCCATCTCGAGGCGGCCGTTCGTCGTGTCGTTCTCGTGCAGGAACCAGAGCTGCGTGCGCAGGCCCAGGCGCTCCTCGCAGACCGGCTCGATGTCGTCCTCGTCGTCGGCGTCGAACGTGCGGTCCTGCTGGCCGTCGTCCAGGGTGCGGATGAAGCGCTGCCCGCCGACCTCGCCGCAGCCGTACACCCGCACCACGTGGCCGCCGGTGCGGTCCCAGTCGATGGCGTACTGGACGAAGCCGTCCTCGTCGTAGCCGTTGGGCACCGCGATCGGGCTGTAGTAGCCCAGGGTCAGCACGATGCCCGCCCCCGCCTGCACCCGCTCGCACAGCCACTCGAAGGTGACGCTCTCACCCTCGCGCAGGCTCTCGCGGTCGCTCGGATCCTCGCCGCAGTCGGCCGGGTAGACCTCGTCGCCGCCCTGGTGGCTGAGCGTCACGCGCTTGGCCCCGTCGAAGGCCCTCAGGAACGCGAAGATGCCGCGGATGGTGCTCGACTCGCCGCAGCGGCTGGTGCCCCCGCCGATGCAGGTGTCGGTGTGCGGTCGGTCCATGTACCAGTCCATCCGGCTGACCAAGCTGGTCTCGTCGCCGTCGACGCCCACGCCCTTGGTGTTGAACTGCGGGAAGTTGATGCCCTGGTTGCCGAACGTGTGCTCGAGGTACGACAGCACGTTCGCGAAGGCCGCCGGCGCGCACTGGTTCCACGCGGTCTCGACGTTCGAGGTGTTGGGCAGCGTGTACTGCCAGTCGGGCAGATCACCATGGTCGTAGCCGGGCGAGGGCGGCGGCGGGCCGGGGTCGCCGATGGGCGGCAGCTCGGGCATCAGCACCTTGTCCGGCCCGTCGCCGCCGACGGCCTCGACGATGGGCTTCACCTTCCACTTCTGCGTCGGCATCGGATCCATCACCGCGCTGAAGGTGCGGGCGTCGAACAGCGGCGCGGGGCTGAAGACGACCTTCACCTTGATCGACGTGACGCGGGCCGCCGAGGCCAGGCGGAAGGGCACGTGCACGACGGGCGCCCGCCCGTCGGTGGGCACCCGCAGGCGCTGCAGCGCGGGCGGCACGAAGGCGTCGGGGTTCGCGTCGATCGGGGCGTCGTAGATCACCGCGCCCAGGTTCGTGACCACCTGCAGGTAGCCGTGGTCGATGCCGGTGGCGGCGGCCAGCCGGCGGGGGTCGACGATCAGCGTGCCGACCGCGGTGTCGTGGGCCTGGCCGTCGCCGTCGACGAAGACGGTGCGGGCGATCTCGACGCCCTGGCCGGGCTGCACGAGGACGGGCGGGGCGCTGGTCTGGGCCTGCGCGATGCAGGCCGCGAGCAGGGTGAGGGCGAAGGTGGCGGTGCGCAACATGGGTCTCTCCGTGGTCTCGGGTTCTCGGATTCGGGGCTGCTTGCCCCCTCACCGAGACCGTTCGCGACGACCGCGAGAGATCTTTCGAGAAAATTGCGCTCGGCGATCGAGGGGCCTCGGACCGCGCGTCGCCGGCGAGGTCAGAGGTTCAGCGTCACCGCCAGCGTCAGGCCGTGGCCGCCGCCGTCGCCGCCGTCCTCGAGCTGCGGATCGGTCTCGGGCAGCTCGAACCAGTCGTAGCTGTAGGCGAGCTCGAGCGTGGCGTGGCGTCCGAGGTGGACGGCCAACGCTGCCTCCACCAGGCCGCCGGGCGCGAGCTCGGTCACCGAGCGATCGCCGAGCCACCCGTCGGTCGAGGTGTGCACGACGTAGACGCCGTAGCCCCCGCCCACGCGCAGCCCGACCTGGTCGTTGTCGTAGGTCAGCCGCGGCGTGAAGGTCAGCGGGATCACGGTGCGGCAGTACCGATAGTCCAGCGGATCGGCGCGCCTGAACTGCGCGTCGACCTCGGCCGACCAGAAGCGCTGCCGCAGCTGGAGCTCGACGTAGCGGGTGGGGTGCACGGCGACGTGCGTGCCCCACTGCACCGGCAGCGACAGCTCGGGATCGATGGCGGCCAGGCGGCCGGCGATGTGGGCCAGGTGGCCACCGTAGGGTGCGTCCCGGGCCTGCCAGAAGCCGCCGGCGCGCACGCCGAGGCTGATGAACGGGCCGTCTTCGTCGTCGTCGGCGGCGGCGTATTGGGGCAGGAGAACGGCGAGGAGCAGCAGCGTCGCGCGCATCACTCGTGCTCCGGGAGGGTCGAGTAGAAGAAGCCGGACACGAAGCGGTGCGGACCCACCTGCACCTCGAAGCCGCCGGCGATGTCGTAGGTGTAGTCGGTGCCGAAGGCGAGGGCCAGCTGGGTCAGCCGCGAGACGTGGACCGCGCCGACGCCGCGCTCCCCTCGGTAGAAGACCGCCAGATCGCCGTCTTCGCTGGTCAGGTGGGTGCCGGGGGCGAGCGCGTCGAGGCCCGAGAAGCCGAGCGCGAGCCCGCCCGGGCCTTCGAGGACGTAGGTGCCCACGCATCGGCAGCGCTCGCCGCTCTCCGGTGGCGGCTCGGCGGATTCGCCCGCCCACTTGGCGTCCTCGAGAGCGGGGTCGGCCTCGCACGCATAGCGCAGGCAGCGGAAGGAGGCGGTGGAGTCACGATAGTCACTGCGTCCGTTCGGGCCGTGGTGGACGGCCTCGACGACGAAGAGGCGGGGGTTGTCGACCTCGTTCTCCGGTTGGCAGCCGGAGAGCAGCAGGGGCCAGCACAGAAGAGCGAGCGGGGCGAGAGCGCGGTGCATGGGATCCTCGCTTGGCGGTGACGCCCAGGCAGGATAACAAGAAGCGTGCCGCCGGCGCCCCCGCCGCCGCGCGGCGACCGTGGGGGTGGCGTGGACGCGGCTTCACGGTGCCCGCCGGGAACGCGGGTTCGCGTCGCGTTGCGTCCGTGGCGGCAGAGGCATAGCCTGTGCGCGGCGCGCGATCGGCGCGCGGCGGCGGAGCGAGGGGTCGATGAGGGGCCGGATTCTCGGAGCGGCGGTCGTGGCCGCGTGGCTCGCGGCGTGCGGCATCAACACCGAGCCCATCCCGGGCACGGCGGACGCCGGGGCCGAGCGCGGCTTCGGCGGCGCGCCCGGCGAGGGCGGTACGCCGGGCTTCGGCGGCGAACCCTCGTTCGGCGGCGCGCCGGGCTTCGGGGGCGACGGCGTGGGCGCGGGCGGAGACGCCGGCTTCGGCCCGCCGACGGCCACGACGCCAGGGCCCCGGCAGGGGCGGCGACGGTGGCGAGCCGATCACGAACTGGGCCGCCGGACGGCGGCGCCTGCTCGGCGCCAGCCGACCGGACTGACGCCCGCTGCCGACGGCGACCTGCCCGACGGCGACCTGCCCGACGGCGACCTGCCCGACGGCGACCTGCCCGACGGCGACCTGCCCGACGGCGACCTGCCCGACGGCGCGTCGCCCGACGGCGCGCTGCCCGACGGCGCGCCATCCGACGCCTCGCTGACCGACGCCGCCGGCTGAGCGCAACCCCGAGCACGAAGGGTCCCGATTGACGCCCAACCAGGTCATCAAGGTCTTCGCCACCACCCAGCCGGCCGACTACGACTGCCCCTGGCAGACGCACGCACCGCAGAGCAGCACCGGCTCGGGCGTGGCCATCGCGGGCCGCCGCATCCTGACCGGCGCCCACGTCGTCGCCGACGCCACGTTCGTTCAGGTTCAGAAGACCACCGACCCCCGCAAGTACGTCGCGCACGTCGTCGCGGCCGCCCACGACTGCGATCTGGCGCTGCTGTCGGTCGAGGACGACGCCTTCTGGGTCGACGTCGAGGCGGCCGACATCGGCGAGCTGCCCGCCCTGCGCGACGAGGTCACCGTCGTCGGCTTCCCCATCGGCGGTGAGGAGGTCAGCTATACCCAGGGTGTCGTCTCGCGCATCGAGCTGACCAGCTACACCCACAGCCACCAACGCCTGCTGGCCATCACGGTCGACGCGGCCATCAACCCGGGCAACAGCGGCGGCCCGGCCTACGCCGACGACGGTCGCGTGGTGGGCATCGCCTTCCAGAAGCGCCGCGACGCCGAGAACATCGGCTACCTGGTGCCCACGGTGCTGGTGAACCGCTTCCTCGAAGCGGTGGCGGACGGTCACCCCCTCGCCGCGCCCGCGATGGGCCTGCGGCTGCAGACGCTCGAGAACGCGACCCTGCGCGTCGCGCTGGGCCTGCCGGCCGATGGGCACGGCGTGCGCGTGGTCGAGATCGGCTTCGGCGGATCGGCCTGGCGCAAGCTGAAGGTGGACGACGTCATCACGCACATCGCCGGGCTGCCCGTGGCCGACAACGGCACCGTGCAGTACGCCGGCGGCGTGCGCACGGGCCTGACGGTGGCGCTGAGCGACTTCCACGTGGGTGAGGGCATCGAGGTGCGCGTCGTGCGTGACGGCAAGCCGCGCACCCTGACGCTGTCGTTGGCCCCGGACGCCTCGCTGGTGCCGCGCGACCAGTACGATCGCCGCCCGGACTTCTTCATCTGGGCCGGCCTGGTGTTCCAGCCGCTGACCCTCGACTACCTGCGCACCTGGAAGAATCTCAGCAGCGCGCCGCGCGAGCTGGTGACGCTGTACTACCGCGCCCTGCGCACGGCCAAGCGGCGCGAGGCGGTGGTGCTGACCGGCGTGCTGGCCCACGAGGTGAACGCCGGCTACGACCGCTACGACGATCGCCTCGTCGACGCGGTCGACGGCCACCGCGTGGCCGACCTGGCCGATCTGGCCGCGCGCCTCGAGGCCGCCGAGGGCTGCGTGGACATCCGCCTCGACACGGGCGCGACGCTGGTGCTGGACGTGGACGCGGCGCGCGCCGCCCACGACGCGATCCTCGAGCGCTACCGCGTGCCGACCGACCGCGAGGGCATCCCGTGAGCCGGGCGCTGGTCCTGCTGCTCTCGATGGCCGGCTGCTCGGCCGGCACCGAGGGTCTGGTGCGTCGGCAGGGCCCCGAGTACGCGGCCGAGGTGGACTCGTGGCTGCGGGTCATCGACGCGAAGGGCGGCGACGGCATGTGGCTCATCGTCCGCGGCTACCACCCGGGCGACGACACCATCGCGGTGGCCACCAACAGCGACCTGTCGCACGCGGCGGTGTTGGATCTGAGTCATCGCGAGGTCATCGAGGCGGTGGGGCGGGGCGTCGTCGTCACCCCGCTCGAACGCTTCGTCCACGAGTCGCACCGCGTTCGGCTGGTGCGGCCCGACGGCTGGTCGCCGGACGTCGGCGAGGTGGCGGTGGCGCGGGCGCGCGAGCGGGTCGGCGCGAAGTACGACTACGGCGGCATCTTGGGCATGCCCGATCAGCAAGCCTTCTATTGCAGCGAGCTCGCGGCGTGGTCGATGGGCATCGAGGTGGATCGCAAGGGCAACTTCGAGGTGCTGCACCCGAAGCACCTGCACGATCACGGCACCATCTTGTTCGACTCGGGGCCGCGGGACGGTCAGCCGGACGCGCCGCCGTCCGAGTAGTCAGAGGCGCCAGACGACGCCGGCGGCGGCCTCGACGCCGTGCAGGGTGTGTTCGTGGCTGCGCACGATCTCGTAGTCGGCCTCGAGCAGCAGGCCCAGCTCGCCCGCCGTCCACCAGTAGCCGCCCACGCTGGCCAGCCCGCCCCAGCCGATCTCGTCGTGCTCCACCGACCACGCGGCCAACGGGCCGGCGCCGACGAACAGCTCGAGCGCCGGGGCGACGTGGAAGGGCACCTTCAGCAGCAGATCGACCGGCACCTCGTCGCCGTGCTCGCCGAACAGGTACGCCGCGGCGGCCTCGACGGTCAGCGCGCCGTGGGCGAGGGGGTACTCGAACAGCAGGCCGGGGCCGACCAGCAGCGGCGCGTCCTCTTCGCCGGGCAGCGACAGGCCCACCAGCTTGGCGCCCAGCACGGCGTGGTGGTCGTCCGCCGCCGTCTCCGCGGGCGCGTGCAGCGGCGTGGCGGGACCGGCGAAGGCGGTGAGGGGCAGCAGGGCGGCGAGGGCGGCGAGGAAGCGCATCATGGAGAGACTCCGCGGCGAGACGGTGCCGGCGTTTGCATCGACAGTGCCACCGCGGGGCGCCGCGAAGTCGTCCACCGCCGTCGGGCGCGTTCCGCGCAGGCCACGTCGCGTCCGCAGCCGGAAGCGTTCACGGCGTCAGCGCGGCGCCCATGCGCCGGGCGGCCTCGCGCAGGGCGTCCTCGCCCAGCGACGCGAAGCCCAGGCGCGCGCAGGGCGGGGGCGTCGCGTCCGGGCGGCACAGCTCGGGCGCCGTCTGGAACCACACCCCGTGTTCGCGGCACCGCCGCGCCCAGCCGGCGAAGTCGTCTCCCGTGAAGCGCGCCCACAGGGCCAGGCCGCCCGGCGGCACGTCGAAGCGCAGCGCGTCCCCGACATGCGAACTCAGGGCCTCGACCAGCGCCGCGCGCCGCGACGCGTACACTCGGCGCATCCGCCGCGCGTGCCGCTGCACCTCGCCGTCTTCGAGCAGCTCGGCCAGCGCCGCCTCCAGCGCCCGATCGCCCTGGCGGTCGACCACGCGACGCTCGGCGGCGAGGCGCTCGATCAGCGGGGGCGGCGCCACCACGAAGCCGGCCCGCAGCCCCGGCGCCAGCACCTTCGACAGCGTCCCCACGTACACCACGACGCCCGCGGCGTCGGCGCTGGCCAGCGGGTGCAGCGGCCGCCCGACGTGGTGGAACTCGTGATCGTAGTCGTCCTCGACGACCGCCACGCCGTGCCGCGCCGCCAGGGCCAGCAGGCGCAGCCGGCGGGCCGGTGACAGCGGCACCATCGTCGGGAACTGATGGTGCGGCGTCAGGTAGATCGCGCGCACGGGGCCCGCCTCCAGCGCCGCCTCCAGCGCGTCCACGTCGGCGCCCTCGTCGTCGACTGGCAGGGGCACCAGGCGGGCGCCGGCCCGCTCGAAGGCCGACCAGGCCGGCGGATAGCCCAGGGCCTCGACGGCCACCACGTCGCCCGGCCGCACCAGCACGCGCGCGAGCAGATCGAGGGCCTGCTGGCTGCCGCGGGTCACCAGCACGTCGTCGGGGCCGGCGGCGAGGCCCCGCAGCCGCGTCACCATCTGCGCCAGCGCCGCGCGCAGCGCAGGGTGGCCGTGCGGCGGGCCGTAGCTCAACAGGGTCCCGCCGGCGACCGTCAGCGCCCGCCGCCAGGCCCGCGTCAGCGCGACGACCGGCACCGATCGCAGATCGGGCACCCCGCCGTTCAGCACGAGCGCGCCGGGCGGTGGCTCCACCGGGGATGGCTCGGGGGCGGCGGCGAAGGCGAAGCCGGGGGCGCGCGGCGTGGCTGGCCGGGGGCCGGCGAAGGGCTGCGCCTCGACGTCGGGCAGGTCGGCGGCGACGAAGGTGCCGGCGCCGGGGCGGGTGGTGATCCAGCCCTCGGCCTCGAGCGCGCGCAGGGCCGCCAGCACCGTGTTGCGGTGCACGCCCGCGCTCTCGGCCAGGCGGCGGCTGCCGGGCAGGCGCGCCCCGGGCCGCAGGCGGCCGGCCCGCACGGCTTCGAGGATGGCCGCGGCCAGGCGCGCCTGCTTGGTCTCACCGGGCCCGTCGAGCGCGTGCGGATCGAACAGCAGCGGCCACTCGGACATGAACTGGTCCAGTCGAAGATCGCAGAACCGGACCTTCTCACAGGTCCGGTGCCGCGCCAAGGTGGTGCGTGCAGTGGGTTCTGCGCGTGCGTCCGGCGGTGCGCGCGATGGGCCAACGGTGCCGAACCCCAGCTTCGGGAGGTCGCCATGCTTCACCCCCTGTCCGACGCCGACGCCCCGCGCTTCCTCGCCGACCGCCCGGTGGTGCACCTGGCCGGCGTGGGCGCCGACGGGGTCGCCCTGATGCGCCCGCTGCACACGGCGCTGCTGGACGGCGACCTCGTGTTCCACGGCGCCGACGGCGCGAAGGGGACGCTCGTGGGCCAGACGGTGAGCGTCGCGGGCCACGAGGTGGTCGTGAACCTGCCGAGCTGGTTCTTCCACCCGACGCGCGCCTGCCCGGCCACGACCTGGTACGTCGCCGCCGAGGTGCGGGGCGTCCTGCGGCCCGTCGAGGCGCTGGCCGACAAGGCGCGCGCGCTCGCGGCCCTGACCGCGCGGCATCAGCCCGAGGGCGGCTACGCTCCCATCACCGGCGACGATCCGCGCTACCGCGCGGCCCTGGAGCGTCTCGCGGTCTGGCGCGTCACCCCGGCCGCCTTCCGCAGCCGCGTGAAGCTCGGCCAGCACCTGCCCGGCGCGCGCGTCGCCGAGTGCTGCACCACCTGTGGCGGCGGGGTGATCCCGGCGACGTCGAGGCCATCGAGCGCATCCACGCGGCCCACGGCGAGCGCCCGTGGCCCGAGGCGCTGCGCGGTCCGCATGGCCTGCGCCTGCTGCCGGCCGTCGACGCGCGGCGCGCCACCGAGGCCGCGGCGCTGCTCGAGGGTGCCTACTGGCTGAAGGGGCAGGCGCCCGCCCGCGTGGCCGCCGCGCAACGCTCGGCCACCGCCTGGGTGGGCGCCGTCGACGTCGACGGTGCGCTGGTCGCCAGCGCCCGCGCGTTGAGCGATCAGGTCCGCGTCGCGTGGATCTACGACGTGGTCGTCGCGCCGGCGTGGCGGGGCAGGGGGGTCGGCGCGGCGGTGGTGCGAACGCTCCTCGACCACCACCCGGCGGTTCGGGGCTGCCGCGGGCGTGCGCCTGGGCACCGTCGACGCGGCGCGCCTTCTACGAACGCTTCGGCTTCGAGACGCTGGGCACGCTGCCCGGCAGCGTCGGCCCGGCCATCGAGATGCGGCTCAGCCGCCGCCCTTCGGGGCGAGCGCCGGCAGCAATCTGAGGACGCCCGCGCCGGCGCCCTCGAAGGCGTCGACGACGCGCCCCTGCTCGTCGAGCACCGTGATCACCGACGTGTGCCCGATGCTGCCGTCCTTCTGGCGGCGGTAGCGGATGCCGAGCACCGCGGCCAGCTCGCGCACCTGATCCGGGGTACCCAGCGCGAAGTGATAGCGATCGGCGTCCAGGCCGTGCTTGGCGGCCAGCGTGCGCAGCCCGGCGGGCGTGTCGTGCTCGGGATCGAAGCTGACCAGGATCACCTCGACCTGATCGCGGGTGTCCGCGTCGGCGGCGTCCACCAGCCGCTTGATGTCCTGGATGAGCATCGGACAGACGTGGGGGCAGGTGCCGTAGAACATGCTGATCACCACGCGCTTGCCGCGGAAGGCGTCGAGCGCCAACGGCTTCTCGGTGGCCGCGGTGTAGCCGTGGTGGAGCTGGTAGATCGAGTCGTCGGGCAGCGCGGGCGCGGGCGCCGCCGGGGCCAGTAGGGTCACGAGCGTCAGCAGGGGAGCGATCATGGCGATGCCTCCTCGAGATCGGCCGCGCACCGGAAGCCCAGGCTGGCCGTCGTGTGCCGGGCCTTCAGCGCGCTGCGCATCGCGCTGCGCATGAAGCCGGCGTAGTCTTCGGGATCGGTCGCGTCGGCGGCGCCGCCCGCGCAGAAGCGCAGCGACGCGGTGTCGCCCGCCTCGCGCGCGTCGGCGGTCACGAGCGTCGCGCCGAAGTCTTCGACCCACTCCCACACCAGGCCGTGCAGGTCGTGCACGCCGTGGAAGTTGGCCGGGCGCTGGCCCACCTGCGGCAGCCGCGCGGGCGTGGGCTTCGCGTACCAGGCCAGGATCGTCTCGCGCCAGCCCGGCTCGTCCCGCCCGTCCGGGCCCTTCTGCCCGGCGGCCGCCGCGCGCTCCCACTCCGCCTCGGTGGGCAGGCGTCCGCCGTGGGCGGCGCAGTACGCGCGCGCCGCGAACCAGCTGACCCGCACCACCGGCGCGTCGGGCGCGGCCTCGGCGCCCAGGGTCACCGGCCCCGCCCAGTGGGCCAGGTAGTCGGGGTCGACGAACAGGCTCTTCGCTTCGCCCCGCCGCCACTCGGGCGGGCCTTCACGAAGGCCAGGAAGTCGGCGTTGGTCACCGGCAGGCGGTCGAGCAGGAAGCCCTCGACGCGCGTCGGCGGCGCCGGCTCGCCCCTCGGAGGGCGATCCTGCGGGCGACGATACAGGGGGCGCACCACGCCGGCGGGGATGCGCACGCGATCGGGGGTGTCGCGCGCGGTGGCGGCGGGCAGGGGGCAGAGGCCCGCGCCGAGGATCGCGAGGACCGCGATCGGCGCCCGCCGGCGGGGTGCGCAGAGGCTCATCAGTGGGCCGCGCCGGCCGGCGCGTCGGTGCTGGCGCGCACCTTCGCGACCTGCTCGGGGGTGATGGCGGCGCCCTCGTTGCCGAAGCTGTTGCGCACGAAGGTGAGGATGTTCGCCACCTCGTCGTCGTTCAGCTGGCGCATCGGCGGCATCACGGAGTCGAACTTCTGGCCGTTGACCTCGACCGGGCCGGACAGGCCGTTCAGCACGACGCCGATCGAACGCTCGGCGTCCGCCATCAGGAAGTCCGACTTCGCCAGGGGCGGGAAGACGTTGGGCAGCCCCTTGCCGTCCGCCTGGTGACACACCGAGCACGTGCCCTGAAAGAGGCTCTTGCCCACGGCGATCTGCTGGGCGAGCGTCATCTTGCCCGCCTGCTGCGCCTCGATGGCCGCCACCACCGGCGGCTGCACCTCGCTCATGTCGCCCAGGTACACCTCGTCGACCTCCTTGCCGCTGTAGATGCCGGTGTACGCCGCGTCGGCGGCGTCGCCGCCCACCTTCAGCATCGCCAGCGCGCCCTTGTTGAACGCGCGGAAGATGCTGTGATCGACCAGCACGTAGGTGCCCGGCACGTCGACCCTGAACTCGGCCATCGCGGCGCCGCCGGCGGGCACCAGCGTCGTCTGGACGTTGGCCTGCCAGTGGCTGCCGCCCTCGTAGAACACGCGATCGAAGATCTCGCCGATGACGTGGAAGCTGCTGACCAGGTTGGGGCCGCCGTTGCCCACGTACAGCCGAACGCTCTCGCCCGGCTCGGCCTTCAGCGCCTTGTCGCCCACGAGCGATCCCTCGGCGCCGTTGAACAGCACATAGGTGGCGTTCTCTTCGATGGCCTTCTGCATGTCGAAGGGCTGCAGGCCCTTCTCGCGATACTTGCCCACCGTGTAGAAGTCGCCCTGCATCACGTAATACTCGTGATCCACCGGCGGCAGACCCTCGGGCGGCTCGACCAGGATCAGGCCGTACATCCCGTTGGCGATGTGCATGCCCACCGGGGCCGTCGCGCAGTGATAGACGTACAGACCCGCGTTCAGCGCCTGGAAGGTGAAGCGCGACGCGTGGCCGGGCGCCGTGAAGCTGCTCGCCGCACCGCCGCCCGGGCCGGTGACCGCGTGCAGGTCGATGTTGTGGGGCATCTTGCTCGACGGGTGGTTTCTCAGGTGGAACTCCACCGTGTCGCCCTGCCGGATGCGGATGAAGCTGCCCGGCACCGTCCCGCCGAACGTCCAGAAGGTGTACTCGACGCCGGGGGAGATCTCCTGCACCAGCTCGCGGACCTCGAGCTCCACGATCACCTTGGCCGGCGCCTTGCGGCCGGTGGGGGGCGGTACCTCGGGCGGGCTGGTCAGCGTTGCCTTGATCGGCTCGCCGGTGGGCGCCGGGAAAGTGGGCGCGGCGGGCAGAGGCGCGTGTCGCTCCGAGTCGGCCTGCACCGGAGCCGCCGGGGGCGCGGCGGCGGGCGCCGGTGACGGCGACTGCGCGGCAGGTGGCGCCGAGGACGGCTGGCAGGCGGCGAGGCAGATGCCGGCCAGCGCCGCGGCGAGTGAAGCGAGGCGGGGCGAGTCCGATGACATGGTTCCTCCGTTTCGTTCCGCGGCTCTGTTCGGCGCACGGGAGACGTAATTGCTCACGGTAGGTGGCCGCGGTCAAGCCGTGCGTAGGCGTGGGTGAGGGCATCCGGCAGGGTGGCGACGTGGCGCACGAGCGCCCAGCCACCGACGCCGAACATGGCGGGCAGCGCGGCGCGGGCCGAGGCGTCGAACCCCAGCGCGTGCACCACGACCCCGGCGCGCCGGGCCTCGCCGACCGCGCGGGCCACGTCTTCTCGCCCGTGGCGTCCCTCGTAGCGATCGAAGTCGGTCGGCTTGCCGTCCGTCAGCAGCACCATCAGCTTGTGCCGCTCGGGGCGCGCGGCCAGGCCGGCGGTGGCGTGGCGCACGGCGGGGCCCAGCCGGGTGTAGCCCCGCGCCTTCACTGCGCCCAGGCGGTTGCGCGCCGGCAGCCAGGCCTCGTCGAAGTCCTTCAGCTGCCAGTAGTGGCAGTGGTGGCGTGTGTGGGTCGCGAAGCTGGCGATCGACAGCGCGTCGCCCAGCGGCTCGAGCACCTCGCCCAGCACGAGCACGGCGGATCGCGTCACGTCGAGCACGCGCTGACCCTCCACCCAGCCATCGGCCGACAGGCTGACGTCCAGCAGCACGGTGGTGGCGCGGTCGGCGCGCAGCGGGCGGCCGGCGATGTACAGGCGGTCGCTCCCGGTGCGGCCGGCGCGGCGCTCGGCGTAGGCGTCCACCACCGCGTCGAGGTCGATGTCCTCGCCGTCGGTCTGTCGTGGGCAGCGCACGCGGGCCAGTCGCTGGCCGGCGAGCTGTCGGCGCAGGCGGCGGATGGCGATCGCGTGGGAGCGGGCGACGGCGGCGCCCCAGGCAGGCTCGGCGGCGCGGAACGGGGCCGGGTAGACGGTGGTCCAGTCCGCGCGGTAGCGGCCGGCGCGCGCGTCCCACTCGTCGTACTTCACGCCGCCGAGCCCCGGCACCTCGCCCACGTCGGGCACCGCGCCGTCGA
This sequence comes from Myxococcales bacterium, assembly GCA_020633465.1. Classification (GTDB taxonomy): domain Bacteria; phylum Myxococcota_A; class Bradymonadia; order UBA7976; family UBA1532; genus JACKDN01. The sequence continues at coordinate 216,091 of JACKDN010000006.1, read as the reverse complement.
TCTCGGCGTCGCAGCGATAGACGGACTCCGCGTCGGGGCCGCCGCGCAGGACGTGCCGCAGATCGACCTCGTCGAGCGCGTCGGCGTGCTCCGCCAGCTCGTCGGCGCCGTCGAGGGTCTTGTGGCCGCCCTGCCAGGCGTCGAGGGCCTCGGCCTTCTCGAAGCTGTGGATGGGGCGGCCTTCGGGGGGCGCGTCGGGGTCGAGCAGGGCGCGCTCGACGTGGTCGCGGGGGCGACCAGCGCGCTCCAGGCTGCCAGTGGGCAGGCGCGCGCGACGGGCGGCGTCGCGCGCGGCCGCATCCGGCCTGCTCGAAAATCCGCGGCGCTTTCCAGCGCGTCGCCCACAGCAACATTCTGCCGGGGCGTCAGCGCCGCCAGCGGCAACGCGCGCGGGTGCGTGGCAGGGCGTCAGGTCGAGCGTCGCGCCGAAGCGGCAGCCACGGCAACCTCGAACGCTGCCCCGCGCGGCTTCAAGACCCGCTGGCGCGGGCCAGGAGCCTCAGCTCGGAAGCTCAGCGGCGGTGAAAGCGAGCCGGAACGAAGGCCGGTAGCTCGTCCGCCAGCGTGACAAGCGCGTCGTATGAGCCCAGGCGAGGTACTACGCGCGCAGACACGAGTCGCACCAGCGCGCGTCAGTGCGCGTCTATCGCGCCCGCCATCACGAATACCCAGGCGGTACAGCGCGCCGTTGCGCCAGGCACATTTCCAGCCAGGGTCGACGTGGGCGGGCAGCAGCACCACCAGGCCGCGCACGCCGCCCAGCGCCTCGGACGGGCGCGGCAGGCAACGACCCGCGACGGCTGGGCGGGCAGGGGTCCAGAGCGGCTAGCTGGTCGTCGAGCAGCGCGGCGCAGGCCGCGCGTCGTGGGGTGGGGCCGCGCGGCGCTGGCGCGCGCCACGGGCCGCTTGAAGATGCCTTCGTCTGGCGAGCAGGTCCGGGCAGGTTCACGCGACATCCATCAGGCGCTCAGGAGCGTTCGCTCAAGACAGGTTGACGACGTCCTGAAGCGCCGCAGCTTCTCAGGCTCATCGGTGGGGAGCTCGACCACGGCGATGCGGCACGCGGCCGCGGCGGCGATCCGCCGACCATCAGCCGCGCCGCGTCCACCAGCAGCCGGGTCGACGCGCCCTCGGCAAGGCCGAGCGCGTCGAGCGATCGCAGCTTGCCGCCGAGCGTCACCAGCTTCTTCGCCGTCTTGGCGTCGGTGCCGGTCTCGCCGCACAGGATGCGCGCCTCGACGTCCGGGGCCGGGTAGTCGAAGGACATCGCGACGAAGCGCTGTCGCGTGCTGGCCTTCAACCCCTTGAAGCCCTGTTGGTAGCGCGGGTTGAAGCTGGCCACCAGCAGGAAGCCGGGCTCGGCCTGCACCTGCTCGTCGCGGCGGTCGAGCCAGATGCTGCGCCGGTGGTCGGTCAGCGGGTGCAGCACGACCACGACGTCCGGCCGCGCCTCGACCACCTCGTCGAGGTACAGGATCGCCCCCTGACGCACGGCGCGGGTGACCGGCCCATCCTGCCAGACGGTCTCACCGCCGCGGATCAGGTAGCGGCCCAGCAGGTCGGTCCCGGCGGTGTCCTCGTGGCAGGCCACGGTGACGAGCGGGCGGCCGAGGCGCGCCGCCATGTGCTCGACGAAGCGCGACTTGCCGCAGCCGGTCGGGCCCTTCAGCAGCAGCGGCAGGCCGTGCCGGTCGCAATGCTCGAAGACGGTCACTTCGTCGCCGACGGCCTGGTAGTAGGGCAAGGCGGCGTCGAGCTGCGGTGGGTCACTCATGAGGCGAACGTCCGGGGGAACGGTGGCTGGCTGCGCGCGCATGACTCAACCCTCCGCGGCGCGGGCGCCGACCGCCACGACGACGTCGTCGGCCGAGCCGTTGGTGGTCGTCCGGGGCGCGCCGCCCGACCGCGGCAGGCCGTACTTGACGAAGTCGACGACGTAGAGGGCGAAGCCCGTGGTGAAGAGCGTCGCGGCCAGTACGAGGCCGAAGAAGTGCACCTGCAGCGCATCCTGGACGTCGAGGAAGTCGAGGCCGGTCATCCGCTCCATGTACACCTGCGCGACGCCCGCGACCGCGAACGCGCCGGTCATCGCGACCATGCCGATCGTGGTCATCCAGAAGGCCCACTCGGCCATCTTGCCCTTGTGACGGGCGCGCCCGGTCAGCTCCGGCATGGCATAGGCGATGAGGGCGAACACCAGCATGCCGTAGGCGCCCCAGAAGGCCATGTGGCCGTGCATCGCGGTGACCAGGGTGCCGTGCGTGTACATGTTCACCTGGGGCAGCGTGTGCGCGAAGCCGAGGAAGCCGGCGCCGGTGAAGCTCATGATGCAGCAGCCCAGCGTCCACAGCAGCGCGTTCTTGTTCGGGTGCTGGCGGCCGCCCTTGCGCGCCATGGCGATGCCGTACATGGCCATGCCGAGGAACGCCAGGGGCTCGAGGGCCGAGAACACACCGCCGACGATGAGCCAGATGCGCGGCGCGCCGATGTAATAGTAGTGGTGCCCCGTGCCGAGGATGCCCGACAGGAACGTGAAGCCGACGATGACGTACAGCCACTTCTCGAGGATCTCGCGGTCGACGCCGGTGAGCTTGATGAGCAGGAAGGACAGGATGCCGCCCATCACCAGCTCCCAGACGCCCTCGACCCACAGGTGCACGACCCACCAGCGATAGAACGAGTCGAGCACCTGCGACTTGAAGTGGATCATGCCTGGCAGGTACAGCACCGCAGCCAGCACGAGGCCCAGGTACAGCGCGATGGCCGTCGTCGTCGGGCGGTTGCCCTTCCAGATCGTGACGCCGATGATGCCGACGAAGGTGAGCACGTCGACCACCACCAGCCAGTCGAGGGGGCGGGGGATCTCGAGGAACTTGCGGCCCTCCCACCAGCCGAAGTGGAAGCCGATGATGGCGATCACGCCGACGATGACGAACGCGGCCCACTGAACCACCGCGAGCTTGGGCGCGACGATCTCGCGCTCGACCTCTTCCGGGATGATGTAGTAGGCCGCGCCCATGAAGCCCGAGAGCAGCCACATCACCAGCAGGTTCGTGTGCACCGCGCGGGCGGCGTTGAACGGAATCCACGGGTGTAGGGTGTCGTAGCCCATGTGGGCGAAGGCCATGATGAAGCCGTAGACGAGCTGCAGGGCGAAGAGCAGCATCGAGGTGGCGAAGAAGAGCCACGCGATCTGCTGAGTCTTGTACTTCACGCGAATCTCCTCCCGCTCAGCGGGTCTCGAGCAGGAAGGTCGAGATGGCCTTCCGGTGCTCGGGGGTCAGGGGCAGCTTGGGCATCGCGGTGCCGGGCTTGATGGCCTGCGGATCGACGAGCCACGCGTCGAGCGACGCGGCGTCGTAGCGCGCGGAGATGTCGTCGAGCGGCGGCCCCACGTTGCCGCCCTTGCCGCCCACCATGTGGCACGCGGTGCAGAGGCTCTTGAAGACCTCCGGCGCGTTGTCGAGGGACCGCCCGCCCACGATCACGGCCTGCGGCGCCGGGGCGTACGGCGGATCGGCGGGGAAGCCGTTGGCGTCGATGTTGCCGACCCACTCGAGGAAGGCGATCAGATCGTCGATCTGCGCGTCGGTGAAGTCGTACTTCACCATCCGTCGGCGCCCGGGGAACATCGCCTCGGGATCCTTGATGAAGGTCTTGATCCAGAGCTTGCCGCGCCGCTCGACGACCTTGGTCAGCTCGGGCGCGTAGTAGGCGCCCTCGCCGAGCAGCGTGTGGCAGCCCATGCAGTTCTCGTCGGTCCAGATACCGTGGCCTCGTTCGACCGCCGGGGTCAGGTTGGCCTCGTTGGACTGCTCGGGCACGGTCTGGTGGGTGTGGACGGTGAGGGCAGCGAAGGCGACGCCCGTGAGCAGGGTGCCTCCGATGAAGAACGCTCGGGCTGCGGACTTGGAAAGCATCGGTAGGCTCCTCAGCCGGCCAGGGCGCGCGGGAACAGCACGCTGTTCTCGAGGTGGATGTGGCGGTGCGTGTCGGCCTCGAGCTGGGCGAGGCCGGCCCACAGGGCCTGCCACGAGCCGCAGGCGCCGGGCGGGGGCACGAAGCCGTCGGTCAGGCTGCGCAGGTCGGCCAGCAGCCCGCCGGCGACGTCGTGCTCGGCGAGCATCACGCGGACCGGCGCGCCGGCGGTGGCGCCGCGGCCGGCGCGAATCCAGGGAAAGAGCACGTTCTCTTCCTTGTGCATGTGGGGCACCAGCTCGTCGCGCAGGGCGAAGAAGGTCTGCACCACCGGCTCGAGCAGCTCCCCGTGCTCCGGGCCGTGCACCCGCCACACCTTCTCGGCCAGCGCGGTCAGCCGGGGCAGCTCCTCGTCGAGGGGTCGGTGGTAGCGCACGAGGATGTGGTCGATGACATGGTCGAGGGGGGCGTCGACCAGGCTCGGCTCGGCGGCGGTCTGGTTGGCCAGCGCGTCGTGCAGCGCGGCGAGCGTCTCGTCGACGTTCAAGCCCTTCTTCGCGCAGGCGTCCCGCAGCGGGCGGCGGCCATCGCAGCAGAAGTCGAGGCCCAGCTTGCTCAGCACGGGGATGGTGGCGGGCCACGCCGCGGCGATCTCGCCGACGGGACGCGCGCCGTCGAGGGACGGTTGGGGGGTCGGATGCATGGTCGGCTCCGGAGGTGTCGGGTGTTCGATCCGCGCGCCGTCCTTCGCAGGGCGCGTGCCAGCCCCAGAAGCCCGTAGCCTCGTGGCGTGTCGTCATCACGACAACGGCCCGATGTTGTGGTTGCGACAGCGTGTTGTGCTCGGTACAACGGGCCCGTGCAGAGCCTCCTGCTGGAGCTGGCGCTCGACCTGACGGCCAACCTGACGGCCGCCGATCGCTACGAGCGCCTGCTCGGCGCGTTGGTGCGCGTGGTGCCCTGCGACGCCGCGACGCTGCTGCGGATGGAGAACGGGGCGTTGCGACCCCTCGCCGCGCGGGGCCTGCTGCCCGAGGTCGAGGGTCGCGCCTTCCTGCCCGCCGAGCACCCGCGCCTGGCCCACATCCTCGCCAGCGAGGAGCCGGTGCGCGTCGACGATCACGATCTACCCGATCCCTTCGACGGTCTGATGGCCGGCGGGCACGCGCTCGCCCGCGTGCACGCCTGCATGGGCTGCGCGCTGCGCGTCGAGGGCGAGGTGGTGGGCGCGCTGACCGTCGACGCCCTCGACCCGGCGGCGTTCGACGCCGTCGACACCGCCACCTTCGCCACCTTCGCTGCGCTGGCCGGCGCCGCCATGCGCACCGCCGGCCTCATCGACGCGCTCGAGCACGCGTCGCGCCGGCAGGGGCTGATCGCGCGGCAGCTCCTACGCGAGGCCCAGCAGCGCGAGGGCGGCGCCATCCTCGGCGTATCCGAGGCCACCCGGCGGCTGCGCGACGAGGTCGAGATGCTGGCGGCGTCCGACCTGACCGTGCTGGTCACCGGCGAGACGGGCGTGGGCAAGGAGGTCGTCGCCCGCGCCCTGCACGCCCGCTCGCGCCGCGCGGCCGAGCCGCTGATGTACGTCAACTGCGCCGCGCTGCCCGACACCATCGCCGAGAGCGAGCTGTTCGGACACCTGAAGGGCGCCTTCACCGGCGCCAGCGACGCCCGCGCGGGCAAGTTCGAGGCCGCTGACGGCGGCACGATCTTCCTCGACGAGGTGGGCGAGCTGCCGCTGTCGACGCAGCCCAAGCTGCTGCGCGCGCTGCAGTTCGGCGAGGTGCAGCGGGTCGGCGCCGACCGTCCGCTGCAGGTCGACGTGCGCGTCGTGGCCGCGACGAACCGGGATCTCGAGGCCGAGGTCGAGGCCGGCCGCTTCCGCGCCGATCTTTTCCACCGGCTGAACGTCTATCCGCTGCCGGTGCAGCCCCTGCGCGCGCGCCGCGCCGACATCCCGATCTTCGCGGGCTTCTTCCTCGACCAGGCGCGCAGCCGCCTCGGCGTCGGCGCCCTGCGGCTGACGCCGGCGGCGTTGACGGCGCTGAGCGAGGCGGACTGGCCGGGCAACGTGCGCGAGCTCGAGCACGTCGTCATGCGCGCCGCGCTGCGGGCCGCGCAGGGCGGCGGCCGGGGGACGGTCGTCGTCGACACGCACCACCTGGGCGAGCTGGGCAGCGTCGCGCCAGCGCCGGTGGCGCCCGACGCCTCGCCGGCCGTGGTCGATCGCTCGCTCGCCGACGCCACCGAAGCGTTCCGCCGCGACTACATCGAGCGCGCGCTGGCGGCCAACGACGGCAACCTGTCCGCGGCCGCGCGCGACCTGGGCGTCGACCGCGGCAACCTGCACCGCCTGGCCCGTCGCCTGGCCATCATCGAGTGATCACCGATCGAGTGAAGGGCGCGACCCCGCAGGCGCGCAGCATCCATCGCAGCGCGAGATCCCATGCCGCCCGCCGACCGCCCGTCCTTCCACCTGATCAGCTTCAACCTGTGCCCCTTCGTTCAGCGCAGCGTCATCACGCTGCGCGAGAAGGACGTGCCCTTCGAGATCACCTACATCGATCTCGCCGACAAGCCCGACTGGTTCCTCGACATCTCGCCCTTCGGCAAGGTGCCGGTGCTGAAGGTGGACACCGGCGAGGGCGACGAGACGGTGTTGTTCGAGTCGGCGGTGATCAACGAGTACATCGACGAGGTCACCGAGGGATCGCTCCTGCCCGGCGACGCCCTGAAGCGGGCGCACGCGCGCGCCTGGATCGAGTTCGCCAGCGCGCTGGCGGTGGACACCTATCGCATGATGGTCGCGAAGGACGAGCAGAGCTGCCGCGACGCCGCGGCCAGCGCCCACGACAAGCTGGCCAAGTTCGAGAAGCAGATCGAGGGGCCGCTGTTCCGGGGCGGCGCGTTCTCGCTCGTCGACGCGGCCATCGCGCCGGCGCTTCAGCGCATCGCCTGGTGGGCTCGTCGTGGCTGGGGCAGAAGGCGGGCTGAACACTCGGCGCCCTACGCGGGCAGCTCGGTGCACTGCTCGATCCAGCGCTCGGCAGCGTCCCGCTGGCTGGCGTCGAAGTAACGCACCTCGCCGCCCGCGATGGGCTGGAACAGGCGCGTGGCCCAGTCGTGCCACCGCTGGTCGCCCACCACCGCCACGCGCTCGTAGTCGTTGCGGTGCTTCACGTCGAACTTCAGATCGCGCCACAGCGCCTTGGGCTCGATGCCGTCCATCTCGGTCATGTCGAGCAGGATGCGCAGGCCGCCCTCCTGCGCGATCTCGCGCTCGAGCTGGGGGATGAGGCGGTCGTAGTCGTCGTCGGTGATCTGGCCGGCCACGGTCAGATCGATCACGTCGTCGCTGCGATGTTCGAGGGTGTACATGGGGTCGCCTCCGGTCCGTGGGTCCACCCAGACGATGCGACCGGAGGCGGCGGCGTCGCCTACTCGGTGCAGAGGGCCGCCGAGCAGCTCTGAGTGACCGAGGTGAAGTTGTAGATGTAGTAGTCGCCGCAGTTGCGCACGCGCAGGGCAGAGCTGGACCAGCAGTTGTTGCCCAGGAAGTAGTAGCAGGCGTTGCGCTGAACGACGCCGTCCGCCGGGCTGGGGTTGCCGCCGGTCAGGTAGCCGGTGGCGTCGGTGCCGCAGCGGTTGTCGACACGCGGGTTCGACGTGATGAAGCGCGTGCCGCCGCTGCCCTGGAGGCGGTACCAGCGCCCGGTCTGCAGGTCGCGGTCGCACAGGCCGCCGGTGCCCGAGGCGACGGTGCGGCCGGCGCTCTCGAGCACGGTGTAGTTGCGGCACTCGGCGGGGAAGGGGGACGCGCAGCCGCCGCCCGTGTCGACGCCGGTCTCGCCGGGATCGAGGCGCCCGTTGAAGCAGCTGCCCAGCACCTGCTGAACGCGCGTCAGGCCGCCGGGGCCCGGCTCGGCCGCGTTGTCGTTGCCGCCCAGCAGGTAGAAGCGGCCGTGGTGGTAGACGGTGGCCGCGTGATCGACCGGGCGCAGCAGGTTGGTCTCTTCGCGGAGGCGCGGCACGTCCTGCTGATTGCTCAGGTTCACCGAGTACACGAGCTCGCTGATGGCGTCGCCGATGCGGCCGCCGAAGATGTTCAGCTGGTGATCGTGCACCAGCGTCATCTGGCCGTACTCGAAGGTCTCGCACTCGGTGCAGTTGGCCAGGAACGGCGACCACTGACCGTCGGCGAAGCGCAGCACGTTGCCGGGCGCGTTCGCCGGGCCGCGGCCGAAGGCGAGGATGATGTCGCCGTCGTGCACGACGGCGCGCGCGCCGGTGCGACCGGCCGGCAGCACCGGGCCGGCCATCCAGGTGTTGGTGGCGGGGTCGTAGATCTCCACCGACTGCACGGGACCGTTGTTGTCGCCGCCGATGACCCACAGGCGGCCGTCGAGGGCGACGACGGCGGGATCCTTGCGGGCCGTAGGCATCGGGCGCAGCTCGGTCCAGGTGTCGTCGGCCGCGTCGTAGACGTGCAGCCAGGGCACCGCGAGGCCGAAGTTGTTGGCGCCGCCGACCGCGTAGATCAGGCCATCGACCACCGCGCTGCCCAGGCCGTTCTGCAGCTTGGGCAGGGGCGACCGCTCGGCGACGCGGCCGGTCTCGGGATCGTAGGCCCAGACGACGCTGGTCTCTTGGAAGGCGCGGCCGCCGAAGACGTAGAACAGACCGTCGACCTCTTCGGCGGCGGCCATGAAGCGTCCCTCGGGCAGCTCGGGCAGCAGGCGCAGGTAGTCCTGCTCGCGGGTGTAGTAGCTGAGGTCGTCGGTGACGACGCCGGCGCGCTGGCCGCCGACGATCCAGCCGCGGCGCTGCTGCGTGTCGACGTCGCCGGGGCGCGCGCCGGCGGCCGCGGCGGCGCTGTGTCGGGGCGCGTCGAGGGGCGTGCGCTCGCGCCACACGTCGCGCTCGATGACGTAGGCCTCGACGACCGCGCTGGGCGTGCCACCCGCGGTCAGGCCGCCCGCGGCGACGAGCTCGACGTGGGGGCCCTGGACGGCGCCCTCGTTGAAGTGCTTGGTCAGCGTGAGGCGGCTGCGCGGCGTCGGCAGGTCGTCGGGCTGGGTCCACTCGTTGGCGGCCACCTCGTACACGTCGACCGCCGCGATGGGCACGCCGTCCTCGTCCTCGCCGCCCACGAGGTAGATCTTGCCGTCGTGCTCGACCGCGGCGTGCCCGAAGCGCGGCCGCGGCATCTGCGCCACCTGGTTGGTCCAGGTGTCGGTCAGGATGTCGTAGACCTCGACGACGTCGAGCACGACGCCGCCGTTCGTCTTGCCGCCGAAGGCGTACAGCTTGCCGCCGTGCGGTACGACGGTCAGGCCGAAGCGGGTGCTGGGCATGGGCGCCAGCGTCTCCCACGCCATGCGGTCGGGGGTGAGGCGCTGCAGCAGGTTCAGGGGCAGGCCGTCGGACTCGCCGCCCACGATGAACAGGCGGTTGCCCGAGACGGCCGACGCGAGCTGCGCGCGCGCGACCTGCAGGGCCGGACCCAGCGACCACTCGCCGGTGCCGATGTCCCAGACGTCGACGCCGGCCTGCGCGGCCAGCCCGTCGGTGCCGCCGACGACGTACAGCGAGGTGCCCAGGAGCTGGGCGGTCGACAGGGTGCGCGGCTCGGGCAGGGCGGCCGCCGAGGTCCAGCGCGAGCCGTCGCCACTGATCTCGAAGCTGGCGCTGCTGATCTCTTCCTGCCAGTTGCCCGCGTCGTCCAGCGCGCGGAAGCGCAGGGTGGTGTCGTGGAAGATGCGGAACTGCTTGGCCGAGCGGAACGACTTCGACCAGCGATCCGGCGTGGCGCCGTCGTCGGTGTAATAGACCGTCGCCGGCTCGTCGGCGACGACGGTGATGCTGACCGGGTTGAGGAAGACGCCGCCGGCCGGGCCGACCGCGACGGTGGGGCGGTGATGTCGTAGACGACGCGCACCTCGACCTCGGCGCTCTGCTGGCCCTGATCCACGCTGCGCACGCGGAAGGCGTTCTCGCCCGGCTGCAGGTTGATGACGACGCTCCACCGCTCGTCGGGGCTCTCGGGCACCGCCTCCTCGCCGTTGACGCGGACGGACGCGCCGGCCGGCTTGGTGCCGCCCAGGTTCAGGACGCCGTCGTTGGTGGGGGTGACGTAGGGATCGATGGTCGGCGGCTCGATGCAGCCGGGGATGGGATCGGCGACGCACGCGCCGTCGACGCAGCGGTTCATCGTGCAGCCGTTGCCGTCGCTGCACGCGGCGTCCACCGGGTGTTCTCGCAGCGGTTGGCGGCGGCGTCGAAGCGATCGGCGGTGCAGGCGTTGGCGTCGTCGCACAGGGCCTCGCCGTCGAAGGCCGCGCAGGCGCCGTCGCGACACACCTCGCCCAGCGGGCAGACGCCGGTGGGGTTCTGGGGCGAGCACGCGTTGCCGCGGTTGGTGCAGACGCCGGCGAGGCAGTCCTGGCCGGTGATGCACAGGCCGATGGGGTTGTCGTCGCCGCACAGCTCGTCGGGGGCGCGGCAGAAGCCGTCGAGGCAGACGGCGTCGCCGACGCAGTTGCACAGGGCGCCGGGATCCGCGCAGCGGCCGTCGGCGGTGCACATCGCGCCGGCCGGGCACATGCCGCAGACGTCGCCGCAGCTGTTGTCGCCGCAGGCGCGGCCCTCGCAGTCGGGCACACACTCGGCGACGCACTGGCCGTCCGGGCTGCAGAACTGACCGCCGGCGCAGGCGCCGCAGCTGTCGTCGCAGCCGTCGTCGCCGCACATCTTGCCCGCGCAGTCGGGCACGCAGGGCTGGACGCACACGCCGTCGTCGCACAGGGCGCCGCCGTCGCACTCACCGCAGCGGCCGTCGCAGCCGTCGCCCCCGCACATGCGCCCCTCGCAGTCGGGCACGCAGACGTCGCGGCAGACGCCCTCGACGCACTCCTGGTCGCCCGCGCACAGCCCGCACACGCCGCCGCAGCCGTCGTCGTCGCAGTCGCGCCCGTCGCACTGCGGCACGCACGCGCCGACGCACGCGCGGCGCTCGGGGTTGCACAGCTGGCCCTCGGCGCACCCGCAGTCGGCCGGGCAGGTGGCGCAGTTCTCGCCGACGCCGTTGTCGCAGGCCCCGTTGCCGCAGCACAGGCCGCAGTCGGCCGGGCAGTTGGCGCAGTCCTCACCGGCGTCGCAGGTGTCGTCGCCGCACGCCGCGGGCGGATCGGCGCACTGCCCGTCGCGCCCGCAGATCTGGCCGCCGGCGCAGTCACCGCACACGCCGTCGCAGCCGTCGTCGCCGCACACGCGCCCGTCGCACTGCGGCACGCACGCGGCGCACAGCCCGTTCGCGCAGTCGACGCCCTCGGGGCAGTCCCCACAGACGCCCCCGCACCCGTCCGCCCCGCACTCGCGCCCCGCGCACTGCGGCGCGCACGCCTCGCACATCTGCGCCTGCGCGTCGCATCGGTCGTCGCCCGCGCAGTCGCAGTCCGCCGGGCACGTCGCGCAGTTCTCGTTCGCCGCGTCGCACGCCCCGTCCCCGCAGCAGTTGCCGCAGTCCGCCGGGCACGTGCTGCAGTCCTCGTCCCCGTTGCACGCGTCGTCCCCGCACCGCGGCGGCGGCGGCGCGCACTGCCCGTCCGTGCACACGTCCCCGCCCGTGCACTGCCCGCAGGTGCCCCCGCACCCGTCGAGCCCGCACGTGCGACGGTTGGGCGCCCGCCGCCACCGGCGTAACCCAGTTCCTAGCACTGCGGCGACGCGCCGTCTTGTGGCGTGGCGTCCAGGTCGCCGCCGACGCTGCTGTCCTGGTTGCCGCCGCCGCCGCCCGCCCCGCCGTCGTCGCAGGCGAAGAAGAGCAGGGGCAAGACAGGATGATCGTGATGTTCAGGGCCCGCATGGGCGCACCTCCCCAGGTCGAAAACGGCGACAGGGTGGCAGGCACGCGGGGGCGTGGCCAGGGGAAAGGGGGCGGGGATGGAGCGGTGGCGTGAGGAAGAGCGGTGGCAGTGCGGAGCGCCCTGGTCAGAATGGCCAACTCCTTCGTTAGTGCAGCCTCCACGGAACAAACTGCTTCTCCGCCGCGCAAGCGCACAGCACTGGGGGCTGCGCCCCCAGACCCCTAACAGCCAGCGCCCTTCAGGCGCGCCTTTGCAGTCTCCTCGCACGTCCTCGCCTCGCCTTCGGCATCGGCTGCGGGCGGCTCGGTCGCGCCAGGCACGCTACGGCGGATGCCGCACGCCGGCCAGTTTCACCACGCTCGCGGGTCGGCGCCCGGTCATGGACGTTCGTGCTGGGTGGGGTCTGGGCCGGAGCGGCGTGGAACCTGGGGTCGGCGGTGGCGGGATGGGCCGCGCGCGTCCGACGCCTACCCGCGCCCCACGTCCGCGTCGACCAGCGGACGACTGCGCCTGCCCGCACCGGGCGGGTCCGGCCAATCCGGCGCCCAGGTCTCCATCCAACTCGGCGCCAGCGCCAACCGCTCGTGCCGCAGCGTCGACGGCCAGTCGCACTCCACGCCCTCTTCGCGCTCGACCAGGACACTGAGGTGCTGCGCGATGGACGAGTGCGCCGCCACGTCCGCGACGAGCACCTTCGATCAGCGCCTCGATGGCCGGCGGGCCGCCGCGCCGAGCGACCGCGTACGCCGCGGCCATCGCGCTCGGCGTGCGCCCTCCCTCCACGACTCGGTGGGGCGCCGACAGGCGTTCACGCAGCAGGCCGAAGTGAGCGCGTGGCGCCCGGTCCGCCAGCACCTTCAACGCGTCCACCTGCAGCAACAGGTCGTCGCTCCCGATGGCCGCCGCGGCCGTGCGTGCACAAAGCAGTCCTGGCTCCGGTCGGGTCGTGCGGTGAGCCAAGCGAGGTCGACCAGCGGATCGCGGCACCGGGGCGGCGACGCGGGCACCGCGCCGCGGCTCGCCAAGCCGGCGAGACCGAGGTACGCCACGCGCCAGTGGGCATCGAGGGCCGCTTCCCGCAGCAGGCCGAGGCCCCCGCGCGGCTGCCAGACGAGCTGCGCCAGGATCACGCGCGCCACATCCCAGCCCAGCCGCCCTGCCGCGAAGCGCGCCGCCGCCCCGGGCCGAGCGCGCGCCCAGCGCAATGCCAGATCGCGGCGGATCAGCTCGGGCAGGTCGTCCGCGCCGAGCAGCTCGCCGACGAGGGCATCGAGAGCCGGCGTCCGCACGAGCGTCTCGAAGACGGGGGCCAGCCGACTCGTGGGCGGCCACGCCGGCCGAAACCAGCCCATGCAGGCCCAGACCTCCCAATCGGACCAGCGCTGGTAGGTCATCTCGGACCGGAGGCGCTGCAGAGCGCGCTGCGCGATCCGCTCGGGCGACGCCATGCGCCGCAGCAGCGCCGCCGGCAGCAGCAACCGGCGCGCCGCCTCTCGCAACCGCGTCGGGTGCCGTGCGAACAGCGCAGTCACCTGCCGCGGCGGCAACCGATAGAGCACGCCGGCCAGCTCGTCGAGCTGCCAGCCCTCGCTCATCAGCCAGTCCACGTCCGCGGCCCGCTCGGGGTAGCGCGCCAACACCCGCAGCGCGTTGGGCCGACCCGCCGCCCGCCACGCGGCGAACCGCCGCTCGAGAGCCGCGGAGGGACGACGCCGACCGTCGTCGCGGTCGAGCCTCTCGGGGTCGTCGAGGCCGAAGAGTGGGGGAGCGTGGGCGTTGTCGAAGACCACGCTGTGGGCAGCAGGCGCGGGAAGCGTCTCGCGTGTGAGCACGTGGAGGACGGTGGTGAGGCCGGGCGGCGCATCGATAGGATGTGCGGCGAGCCAGCGTTCGAGCGCCGCACGCGTCGCCGCGCGACCGCGCCAGCGAATTGAGGGAGTCAGCATGAACCGCCAGGTACGGTGGCGAGCCGGCGCCGAGCGGCGCGTTGGTGTTGTGGGCAGCGTAGCGGGGTGGCCAGCCGGACGTAAGGGAGAACTCGGCGATGTGCTGCCGGCGGGCATCCCGGAGGGGCAAGAAAATAGACAATACTCCGATTTAGTTCGTTAGTTTGGCACGACCCCGTCGGTCCGACCCCATCGGTCCATCAGTCGGGCGCGACGATGTCGCTTCAACGACCGACTCGTGCCAACGCTCAGAAGGCCCGGCAGCGACGCGTTCAGCGCGACGCGCGGGACGAGCACCTACCACCCGCGCTTCTCGGCGAGCGGGCAAGCCCGACTCGGGGCGTCATGATCGCGCCGTCGCTGTTTCAGGAGCAGCTGCCCGCCTTCTTTTCAGAAAAATGCGCGGCTGTCTGCGCCGTGGCGGGAGTCGACATCGACGCTCCTTACTCGTCGGCAGGCCAATGGCGCGGAGGGCAGCGGCTGCCGCCACCACGATCGTGCAGTACCGTCGGCTGGAAGCGGCGACGACCGCCGCGGCCGTCAACTGGCGCGGCGCCAGAAGGCCTGCAACCCAGCAGAGCGTTGCTTTCCCGCCTTCGTGAGTCCGAATGGGTCCAGGGCGGAGCCCTGGCCGGTGGGAGCTCGAGGGAGGTACGGAGTACCTTCCTCGAACCCCGGTGAGCCGCGGCGCGTCAGCCGCGAAGAACGCGTTGGCGTCGCGGGGCGCGCCATTCGCGAGGCGCCGCGTACGGCGACCCGCCGCCCAGTTGAGACCCAGCCGCGCAGCCTCCGCATAGCCGCGGAGGCGTCTCTCACCCCTCCCACTTCCCCATCGCCACCGCCTCCAGCCGCGCCGGCCGTGGCTCGTCCAGGGCCACGTCCCGCACCAACTCGTCCACGCACCCGAACAGGATCTCGTTGCCCGGCGACGGATACGCCTGCAGCGCCTCGGCACACTGATCCACCCGCCCGAAGAACCCGTCCAGCACGTCCGCGTCGAGCGTCTCGCTCCACGCGCCATACCCCAGCTTCGCGAGATACCGCGCGTTGAGCGTCTGCTCGAACTGCCCCTCGAGCGGAACGCTCAGCATCGGCACCTTCAGGTGCACCGCTTCGCCCATCAGCGAGTAGCCGCCCCCTGCGATGACCGCGCGGGCGGTGCGCAGGTCGTCGACGAAGCCCGTCTCGCTGAACCCTTTGTACGTCACGTTGCCCTCGCTGCCCTCCTTGCCGGCGCCGTACACCACGAAACGCTCCGGGCGGCCCTTCAGCAGGGGCAGCAGGGCCTGCGCGCTGGCCGCGACGCTCTGGTAGACCAGCACGTGATCGCCGGGCTCGCGGCGCGCAGCGAGGATCTCGGGGCGCAGGATGGGCGGCACCAGCGTCGTGCGCTTCTTGCGCACGGGCGGGAAGAAGAAGCTCGACACCAGGTAGTGATAGGCGCCGGGCATCTTCGCTTTGACGATCCAGCGGGCGAGGCGGAACGACGTCTTCTCGCCCTCGAGCACGTCGGGATCGTGCTCGCAGCGATTGAGCACCTGCATGTTGTCGATGCTGACGACGGGCAGGCGGTGGTTCAGGCCGTAGAGGAAGGCCCACGACTCGAAGTCGCTGATGACCAGCTCGGGGTCGAAGCCGGCTTCGGCCACCTTGCGGTACACGTCGATGTTCTTCAGCAGGCCGGCGGGCAGCGTCTCGAGGTTGGCGAGGAAGGTCTCGCTCTTGTCGAGCGCGTTGCCTTCGAAGCGCAGCTGCAGGCCGTGGATCTCGTCGAAGCGGATACGCTCGCGGTCGGCGAAGCGGTCGACGAGGAAGCGGTGCGCCTTGCCGCTGACGACGACGTGGATGTCGTGGCCGCCTTGGAGCAGGTGCTCGAGCACCACGCGGCTGCGGGTGGCGTGGCCCATGCCTTCGCCGACGATGCCGTACAGGATGCGCATGATGAACCTCCTCGGGAGCGTTCGGCCGGGCGTCAGACCAGCAGGTCCAGCCTCCCCCGCAGGTAATCGCGCGCCACCACCATCGTGTGCACCTCGTCGGGCCCGTCCGCAATCCGCGCCGCGCGCGCGCTGCGGTACCACCGGCTGAACGGCACGTCCTCGCTGTACCCCAGCCCGCCGTGCATCTGGATCGCGTCGTCCAGCACCTGGCACAGCAGGTTGGCGACGTGGTTCTTCGCCATGCTGCTGTACGGCTTGGCCTCGCGGTCGAGCCCGGCCTCGAGCATCGACGCGCAGTGCAGCGTCATCAGGTTGCCCGCGTGGATGCCGGCCGCGTTGCGGGCGATCATCTGCTGGATCAGCTGGTGGCGCGCGAGCTCCTTGCCGAAGCTCTTGCGGCGCGTGATGTAGTCGCGGCACAGGTCGAGCGTTCGGTCGGCCAGGCCCAGCCAGCGCATGCAGTGGGTCAGGCGGGCGGGCACCAGGCGCACCTGGGCCAGGCGGAAGCCCTCGCCGATCTGGCCGAGGACGGCGTCGTCGCCGACGCGCACGCCGTGGAAGCGGAACTCGCCCTCGAGGTGGTGCAGGACGTCTTCGCTCATCACCGGGATGCGGCGCACGTACTCGACGCCCTCGGCGTGGCGGTCGACGAGGAACATCGACGCGCCGGTGCGCGGGTCGTCGCTGGTGCGCGCCATGACGATGAGGAAGGCCGCGTTCTCGCCGCCGGTGCTGTACCACTTGTGGCCCTCGATGACCCACTCGTCGCCGTCGCGGGTGGCGGTGGTGCGCAGGTTCGAGGGATCGGCGCCGGCGCCGGGGGCGGGCTCGGTCATGCAGAAGGCGCTGGTGATCTCGGCGTCGCACAGCGGCTTTAGGTACTTCGCCTTCACGGCCTCGCTGCCCGACTTCAGCAGCAGATCCATGTTGCCCTGGTCGGGGGCGTCGCAGTTGAAGGCGGCGGCGCCGACGGGGCTGCGGCCCATCTCGCGGAACAGGGCGCACATGCCCATGGGTCCCATACCCAGGCCGCCGAACGCTTCGGGCAGGTGGGGGGTCCACAGGCCGGCGGCGCGGGCCTTCCGGCGCAGGGCGTCCAGCGTGGGGCTGTGGCCGTCGCGGGCCTCGGCCAGCACGGCGTCTTCGGCGGGGATGACCTCGTCCTGCACGAAGGCGCGCACGCGCGGGCGCAGCTCGGCCAGGGCGGGGGGCAGCAGGAAGGTGCCGGCCTCGGGCAGGCTCATCGGGGTCGCTCCGTCGCCGGGGCCTCGGGCGGAGGCTCCGGGGGCTGTTCGATGCGCATCTTCACGTCGAAGCGCGGCTGGACCACCGACAGCTTCTCTTCGAGGGTGCGCACCAGGTGGGTGCGGATGGCGTCCTGGTCGTCGTCGGTCAGCGGATCCTCGCGCAGGCGGCGGGCCAGCTCGGCGTTCAGCTCGGTCAGCGTGGCGCGGCGCGCCATGTCGTTGGGGGGCAGCGGATCGTCGGTGCGATCGAGCAGGGCGCGCAGGCGGCTCAGCTCGGCCGCGTCGTGCAGGCCCTCGAAGGTGACCTCGCGGGCGACGGTGGCCACCATGTGGGCGGCGACGCGGACGCGGAAGGCCAGGCCCCTGCTGTTCGGCGCGTCGCTGGCGTCGAGGGCGGGGCGGACGGTCTTGTCGAGGAACTCGGCGACGGCGCCCAGCAGCGTGGCCTTGTCGGGGAAGTCCTGCATGGCGGCTACGCTCCCACCTGAATGAGGCGCAGGGCCTCGTACTCCATCTCGGCGGCGCGCCGGGGGATGGCCAACAGCTCGATGTCCTTCTCGCCCTGCAGGTAGCGCTGGCCCTGGACGGCGGCGGCGCTGCCCCAGCGCAGGTTGCCGCAGATCTCCCACCAGTGGACGCGGGCGGGGTCGACGGCGCGGCCGCTGGCCTCGGCGTAGGCGGCGTAGAAGTCGGCGCGCGAGGCGAAGCCGCCGACGGGCTGCTTCACCTGGCCGAAGCGCCAGTCGCGGACGCACAGCCAGCCCAGATCCTCCATGGGGTCGCCCCAGTGGGCGAACTCCCAGTCGAGGACGCCGGCGAGGCCCTCGGGGGTGACCATGAAGTTGCCGGTGCGGAAGTCGGCGTGCACCAGGGTGACCTCGCCCTTGGGCGGGGCGTGATCGCGCAGCCAGCGGAGGGCGAACTCGCTGGCCGGGCGGTCGTGGGGCAGGGCGTCGAGGGTGCGGCGGACGAAGTCGAGGGCGGCCTGCGCGGGATCGTCGTCGCGGCCGAAGGGCTCGCGGTCCAGCGGCAGGTCGGGGTGGTCGGCCGGGGTGATCGAGTGGATGGCGGCCAGGGTGTGGGCGAGCTGGCGGGGCAGCTCGGCGCGCGCCGAGGCCAGCGTCGGGTGGCGGGTGACGCGGGCGCCGATGGCGTCGCCTTCGACCCAGTCGAGGAAGTAGGCCCAGGCGCCCGGGCGCACGAGATCCTGCGTCAGCCAGCGCGCGGCCGGCGTGTGGACGTTGCGGGCGACGGCGGCGTGGATGACCGCGCACTCGGCGTCGCGGCGCAGGCTGCCGGGCAGCGAGGTCTTGGCGTCGCTGCGCAGCGCCATCACCTCGAGGTCGCCGTCGCCCACGCTGAGCTCGACGCGGAAGTTGTCCTGGCAGGCGCCGCCGGTCAGCGGCGTCAGCGCCTGGACGGCGACGCGCTCGCCGGTGATCTCGCCGACGCGTTGCTCGATGCGGGCGCGCAGGGCGTCGAGGTCGAGGGCCATGGGCTGGGGCTCCGCCGTGGTGGTGGCGTGACCTTATCAAGGTGGGGGGGCAGGTCAATCGGGTCGGGTGGGGAGGTCTGTTCACGGGTCGCTGGTGCTTGCTCCGGCCGGCTGTCATCCACCGGCTCTCGGCGTGACTCTCGCCGTGATCGGGCCACCGCGCTGCGGTAGGCATCGATCCGCGTGGCATCACGGCGGTCGTAAGCCGTTGACGTTGCCGTTGACGTCGCCGTCGCCGTCGCCGGGCCTCTTCGTTCGAGCAGGCCGCTACGGGGTGGTGCTGCGCATGTTGGCGCGCCCGTCACCGAGACGCGAGCCTTGATCGAGCGGGGCCATCCGTCGCGCACCGAGGACCGGCCCAGTGGCCGGCCGCCGCAGTCCACGTGGGGCTCCTCGGCGACGTCGACGGCGACGGCAACGGCAACGGCCACGAAGTCGCCGCGCGAACCGCGAGGTCGGGACACGGACGACCCGTAGGCGCGTCGGGCGCAGTGGAACGGACGGTGCTGCGGAGAAAAAGTGAAAGAACTGAGCCGGTTCGTTCGAAAGTGTGGCACGACCCCCGGGGATCAGGCGGGGCGGTCGAGGAGGGTGACGGCGGCGAGGGCTTCGTCGAAGCCGATGAGGCCGCCGGCGTTGAGGGCGAGGGCGACGCGGGGGGCGTGGGGGGCTTGGCGGGGGCCGGCTTCGCCGCGGAGCTGGAGCGCGAGCTCGTCGATCATGCCGAGGCCGGTGGCCCCGAGGGGGTGGCCTTTGCTGGCGAGGCCGCCGGAGAGGTTGATGGGGCGGGCGCCGGACTGGCGGGTGGCGCCGCCGGCGGCGTAGGGGCCGCCCTCGCCGGGGGGGCAGAAGCCGAGGGCCTCCGTGTGCAGGATCTCGCAGAAGGCGGTGGCGTCGTGAAGCTCGGCGAGGTCGACGTCGGCGGGGCCGAGGCCGGCGGCGGCGTAGGCCATCTGGGCCGCGCGGTGGGCGACGCTGGGGGCCTCCATCGGGCGGTAGGCGCCGCCGGCGAGCGTGGCGGCGCGGACGCGCAGGGCGCGGGCCTGTACCTCGGGTGCGCAGGTGCGCAGGTGCGCTTCGCTGCACACGACCACGGCGGCGGCGCCGTCGCTGATCGGGCTGCACATCGAGCGGGTGAGGGGGCCGACGACGGGCTTGTCGGCCAGCACCTGCTCGACGCTCATCGCCACCTGGTACTGCGCCTTGGGGTTCAGGGCGCCGTGGTCGTGGTTCTTGGCGGCGACGGCGGCGATCTGCTCGGCGGTGGTGCCGAAGGTCTTCATGTGCCAGGCGGCCTGCAGCGCGTGCACGTCGAGGAAGACGATGCGCTGCGGGTGGGGCGACCAGCCCAGGCCCAGCCGCTCGGCCTCGGCGGCGAAGAAGGTCTGCCACCGCTGCGGATCGCGCTGGTCGATGCCGCCGGCGAAGAGCTGGAAGGTGCCGACGGGATCGTCGGGCAGCAGCACCTTCTCGACGCCGACCGCCAGCGCGACCTGCGCCTGGCCAGCGAGCACGTCGCGGACGGCGCCGAGCAGCGCGAGGCTGCCGGTGGCGCAGCCGCCCTCGACGTTGGTGATCGGCGCGTGGGCGGGCAGGCGGCCGTCGCGCACCAGGTTGGCCAGCGCGACCTGCCCGCGGATGTTGGCCTGTCCCCACGCGTGCATGGCGCAGTTGCCGAAGTGGACGGCGTCGACGGGGGCTTCGGCGTCGGGCGCGAAGCCGGCGTCTTCGAGCGCGCCGCCGACGGCCTCGTCGGCCAGGTCGCGGAAGTCGCGATCGGGGTGGCGGCGGAAAGCGGTCGAGGCGGTGCCGAGGATGTACGCGTGCATGGGCATGCGGTAGCAGGCGCGGCGCCGCGGCGGCAATGGGGTTCGTCGACCATCGGCCCCATCGGCCGATACGTCGCGCCCGCGCGCGCCATGCGCACGCTGTTTGCTTCCGAGCGCGCGCTTCCCCACCATGACGGCGGAACCCAGGGGAGATCAGGCGTGAAGAACCTCATCCTCGTGGCCTGCGCCGTGGCGCTGGTGGCGTGCGAGAAGAACAACCCCGACTTCTTCGCCGAGGCGGGCGTGGGCGGGGCGCCGGGCTTCGGCGGCGATCCGGGGCAGGGCGGCAACGCCCCGGGCGACGCTGGCGGCGAGGACGCGGGCGGCGGCGCGGGCGGCGCGCCGGGGGTCGACGCGGGGCCGACGCCCGTCGACTTCGGCCTGCCCCCGGGCGACGCGACGCCCGACCAGGGCGCGCCGGGCGAGGACGCCGGGCCCACCTCGGACACCGGGCCGGTGGATCCCGACGAGGATGAGGACGGCGTACCGGCGTCGCGCGACTGCGACGACCAGGATCCGAACCGCTTCCCCGGCAACGACGAGCGCTGTAACGGCGCCGACGAGGACTGCGACTTCCGCGCCGACGAGGACTTCCCGGGCCTGCGCGACGCCTGTGAGGCGGGCGTGGGGGCCTGCCGGGCCCGCGGCGTGAAGCGCTGCGCCGCGGACGGCAGCGCGGTGGTGTGCGGGGCGATGGAGGGCGCGCCGAGCGCCGAGGCGTGCAACCAGATCGACGACGACTGCGACGGCGTGATCGACGAGGACGCGCCGGACTGCTGCGAGCCGGGCCGCGCGCGCGACTGCGGCACCGACCAGGGCGTGTGCGAGCAGGGCGCGCAGCGCTGCGACGCCGACGGCCGCTGGGGCCCCTGCCAGGGCGGCGTGCAGCCCGGCGGCGAGGTGTGCAACGGCGAGGACGACGACTGCGACGGCGCGACCGACGAGGGGGCGCGCAACGCCTGCGGCGACTGCGGGCCGGTGCCGGCCGAGGTGTGCAACGGCCGCGACGACGACTGCGACGGGCGCAACGACGAGGGCGCGCTGAACGCGTGCGGGCAATGCGGCGACGTGCCCGCCGAGGACTGCAACGGCGCCGACGACGACTGCGACGGGCAGACCGACGAGGGCACCCTGAACGCCTGCGGGGGCTGCGGCGACGTGCCCGGCGAGGTCTGCAACATGGGCGACGACGACTGCGACGGCGCGATCGACGAGGGGCTCGAGTGCGGCGGCTGCGAGGGCGGGCGGCCCGAGGTGTGCGACGGCGAGGACGACGACTGCGACGAGCGCATCGACGAGGGCGTGCTGAACGCGTGCGGGCGCTGCGGCGCGGTGCCGGCCGAGGTGTGCAACGGCGAGGACGACGACTGCGACGGGACCACCGACGAGGGCGTGCAGAACGCCTGCGGGCGCTGCGGCGCGGTGCCGGCCGAGGTGTGCAACGGCGGCGACGACGACTGCGACGGGTCGACCGACGAGGGCGTGCAGAACGCCTGCGGCGACTGCGGCGCCCTGCCGGTCGAGGTGTGCAACGGGCGCGACGACGACTGCGACGGGCAGACCGACGAGGGCTTCCGGCCCGACTGCGACACCTGCGCCGAGCCGCGCGACGAGGCCTGCAACGGCGCCGACGACGACTGCGACGGGTCGATCGACGAGGGCGTCGCCAACGCCTGCGGGCGCTGCGGGCCGCTGCCCGACGAGGCCTGCAACATGATCGACGACGACTGCGACGGGACCACCGACGAGGGCGTGCAGAACGCCTGCGGCGGCTGCGGGCCGGTGCCGGTCGAGGTGTGCAACGCCCAGGACGACGACTGCGACGGCCGCACCGACGAGGGCGTGCGCAACGCCTGCGGGCAGTGCGGGCCGGTGCCGCCGGATCTGTGCAACGGGCTCGACGACGACTGCGACGGGACGGCGGACGAGGGCGTGCTGAACGCCTGCGGCAACTGCGGGCCGGTGCCGCCCGAGGTGTGCGACGGGCAGGACAACGACTGTGACGGGACGGCCGACGAGGGGCTGATCAACGCCTGCGGGGGCTGTGGGCCGACGCCGCCCGAGGTGTGCAACGGGCTCGACGACGACTGCGACGGCACGGCCGACGAGGGCCTGCTGAACGCGTGCGGCGACTGCGGGCCCGCGCCGATCGAGGTGTGCAACGGCGAGGACGACGACTGCGACGGCCAGACGGACGAGGGCGTCGGCAACCCCTGTGGGGGCTGCGGGCCGGCGCCGATCGAGCAGTGCAACGGCGAGGACGACGACTGCGACGGCTCCATCGACGAGGGCGTGCGCAACGCCTGCGGCGAGTGCGGGGCGACGCCGGCCGAGGCCTGCAACGGCGTGGACGATGACTGCGACGGGCAGGTCGACGAGGCGCAGGTGCGGCTGTGCGTGGTGTACCGGGGCCAGACGCCCGAGGCGCGCAGCAACGGCGAGCTGGGGCGGTCGGTGGTGTCGGTGGGCGATCTGAACGGCGACGGGGTGCCCGACGCGGTGGCCGGCGCCCCCGGGCGCAGCGAGGTGTGGGCGATCAGCGGCGCGGACGGCGGGCGGCTCTGGCGCGTGGAGCGCGACGACGACGATCTGGGCGCCGCCCTGGCGGCGGCGGACTTCGACGGCGACGGCGCGGTCGAGGTGGTCGCCGGCGCCCCGGGCCAGTTCACCGACCGCGCCTTCGGGCGGCTGGTGTTCATCGACCGCGACGGCTCGGTGATGCGCACCTACAACGCGCAGCCCGGTCAGGCCATCGGCGGCGCGCTGGCCGGCGGCGCCTTCGGTGAGGTCGGCGGGGTCGTGGTGGGCGATCCGACCCGGCGCGTCGGCGTGGACGGCATCATCGTGCCGCAGGGCGCGGTGTTCGCGCTCGGCTTCGCCAACAACGGCGGCTTCCGGCAGATCTTCGAGCGCATCGGCGGCGACGACGATCGCCTCGGCGAGGCGGTGCACACCATCCCCGACGCCACCGGGGACGGCTTCCAGGAGGTCATCGCCACCTTCCGCAACGACGGCGACCGGCGCACCGTGCTGCTGGACGGTCGGTCGGGCGCGCCCGGCGGCGTGCTCGTGCCGCCCTTCGACACCGACAACACCTTCGGGCAGGCGGTCGTGTGGGGCCGGCTGGGCCCGGGCGGCGGCTTCCGCTTCGCCTTCGGGGCCCACGGCGCGCGGATCCAGGGCCAGCGGCGCGCCGGCACCGTGTTCCTGGTGGGCGCCGACGGGACGATCTGGCCCCAGCGCGTCGACGGCGCGCAGCGCGACGAGGAGCGCGGCCGCGCCCTGACCGTCGCCCTGCGCCCCGACTGGCTGCGCGACGTGCTGGTGGTGGCCGGCGCGACCGACGGCCGCGTCGTCTTCTATCACCCGGACGACGCCTTCAGCACCTCGCTCGACCAGAACGGCGCGGGCAGCAGCTTCGGCTTCGCCGTGGCCGCCACCGCGATCGCCGCCCCCGACGGCACGCGGCGCCTCTTCGTCGGCGCGCCCGGTGACGGTGACGGCCGCGGCCGGGTGTGGGTGTACTCGATCCGCTGACCCGGCGGGCCGGCGCGCCCCCCGACGCCGGAGCCGTTCCTGGCGGCGCCGCGACGTGGTAGTGATGGCGCGGCGCGATGTGGGGTCCGTGAGCGATGGCCGACGACGAGGTGCTGGTCTGCCGGCGGTGCGGCCAGGGGTGGCAGGGGGCCACCGTGGGCAGCCGCTGTCCAGCCGGCGACGGCGCGGCGCTGGTGCCGCTCGACGTGCACCAGGCGCACCCCCAGGATCCGCTGCTGGGCCACGTGATCGCGGGGCGCTACCCGGTGGTCGGCGTCCTGGGCAGCGGGGGCTTCGGCAGCGTCTATCGCGCCATCCAGGAGCCCGTCGGGCGCGCCGTCGCCCTGAAGATCATCGCCGCCGACGTCGACGACACCCAGCTCGTGGCGCGCTTCGAGCACGAGGCGCAGGCGGTGGCCCGGCTGTCGGACCCCTCGATCGTCACGCTGCACGATTACGGCGCCGACAGCGATGGGTCGCTCTACATGGTGTTCGAGTACATCGCCGGGCACACGCTCGAGCAGGTGCTCGAGGCCGAGCGGCGGCTGGACGCCGCCCGCGCCGTCGGCGTGGTGACGCAGATCCTCGGCGGCCTGGCCGAGGCGCACGGCATGGGCCTCGTGCACCGCGATCTGAAGCCGGGCAACGTGATGCTGACCACCACGCGGCTGGGCGAGGAGAAGGCGAAGATCCTCGACTTCGGCATCGCCAAGGTGGTGGGCGGCGGCACCGACGGCGTGCACACCCGCGAGGGCATCGTGCTGGGGACGCCGCGCTACATGTCGCCCGAGCAGTGCCGCGACGCCGATCTCGACGGGCGCAGCGATCTGTACTCGCTGGGCGTGGTGCTGTTCGAGATGCTCGCCGGCCACCCGCCCATCGACGGGCCGACGCCGCTCGACATCCTGATGGCGCACCTGGAGTCGCCGCCGACGCCCCTGCCGACCGACGTGCCGGCGCCGGTGGCGGCGTGCGTCATGCGCGCCCTGAGCAAGCGGCCCGAGGATCGCTTCCCCGACGCGGCGGCGATGGCGGGGGCGCTGCGCGCCGCGCTGAGCGGCCAGATGCCGGCCAGCCCGGCGGTGCGCGTCTCGGCCCCGGCGCGGCGCGCACCGGTGGCGAGCGCGGTGCCGCGCGCGGCGCCCGTCGTCACCCGAGACGTCGGCAGCGGCGATGAACGCGCTGCCGGTCGGGCGGCGGCGCGGGGCCTCGAAGGGGCCCATCTGGGCGGTGCTGGGTGTGCTTCTCGTGGGGGCGGGGCTGGCGGCGTGGTCGTTGTCGCGGCCCGATCCGACGCCGGCGCCGCCACCGCCGGACGACGCGCCGGTCACCGTGACGGTCGGCTCGGCCCTGCCTCCGGGGCTGGCCGGCGCGATCGAGCTGGCGCAGAAGGGGGAGCAGGACGCCGCGCTCGCGGCGTTGCGCGCGGCGCTGGACGGCGCGCCCGACCGGGCCGCGCTGCTCGAGCAGGCTCGGCAGGTGCCGGCGCTTCAGTCGGTGGTGGATCGCCTCGGCGAATAGGGGCCCGCCGACGCGCAGCGGCTACTTGGTGCGCACGGCGCCGCAGGCGCGCACGCAGGCGTTGGCCTCGCGCGAGCCGATGTCGCAGCGGTCGACGTCGTAGTTCCAGTGCTGCTCGCACTCGGCGCAGCAGTCGGCGGCGATCTCGAGCGGCGTACCCTTGTAGCCGGGCAGCTTGGCCTGCGCGGCCTTGTGCTCGTCGTCCACGCCCAGCACCGTCTGCACCACCAGCTGCAGCCCGTCCTCGAGCGCGGGCCCCAGCACGGGCACCATGAAGAAGCCGACCGTCCCGATCAGCACCAGCATTGCCTGCGTCGCGTGCGACACGTCCTCGACCTCCTACGGCCCTGCGCTGCCCGCGCGGGGCGGAGCGATGTAGCGGCGGGAGGCTACCCGACCCGGCCCGCCGACGCCAGCGTTTGCCGCGCTCAACGATCGGCGGGCCCGGAGCGCAGCTTCTTGCGCAGATAGCGGGCGGCCACGGGGGCGAAAGCGGGCAGGGTGCCGTCGGCGGCAGGCGACGTGGCCGTCTCGAGCTCTCGTTCCAGCAGGCGACGACGGTGGGCCCCCTTGATCTGGCGCCGGCTCAAGAGGCGGGCGATGGCGTCCTCGGTCTCTCTGCGCCGCGCAGCCAGCGCGGGGTTGTTGAGGTTCAGGCGCTGCAGGTCGCCTTCGAGGGCCTCGTGACCTTTGGTGGTGGCGATCAGCACGCCACCCGTGGTCGGGCACCGCCGGTAGGTGAACGCGTCCTCTGGGGAGGGCGTTCGTCTCGTGGGGTCGATGGTCAGCGGGAGTTCACCTCGGGCCCGGTCGCAGTGGTCGTGCAGTTGGCCCCGCGCGTCCGCCGTCCTGCCTCCGCAGACGCCGATGAGGTTGTCCCAGTCGTACATGCGCCGGGCGCCGGCCGCGGTGTCCGTCGCCTCTGCTGCGCTTCGAGGGAAGACGTGTTCGATGCGCATGCCGCCGTTTCCGGACGCCGGTCGGTCGCGATGGCCCTGCCGGCCGATCGCCTGGGTGCAGTAGCCGCAGAGCCCATGTTGATCACGGTGCAGCGCCTTACGCAGGGGCTGGGCACAGGTGCCGGGGGACCACTCCGCGGCCGTGGGCTCGCGCCGGGTCTCGCGCTCGCTGCGCTGCAGTTCGGATCGGAGGCGCTTGAGACACGCCGGCGGCGCGCCCTTCTCAATCCACCGCACCGTGCACCTCCAGGTCGCGCAGCTCCCATTCGAGCACGGCGAGGTCCGGATCGTTCTCGCCGAGTTGTTCCCGCAGCGCGCTGTACGCCCGACGCGCCTCGTCGGATCGTCCCTCCTCGATGAGCGCACCCAGACGCGCCAGGTGCCGAGCCGTCGCGTCCGGCCGTTCGGGCACGCCCATGACCTCGCGCAGCGCGCCGTTCGCGGTCAGCCCCTCCGCCACGCGCGTCCCCACGACCTCGCCCTCGGCGGTCAGCAGACGGACCGAGTCCGCGTCGACGCTGGTGATGACGACCGGGGCGTGGGTGGTCACGACGAACTGAAGGGCTGGGAAGGTGGACAGCAGGCGCTGCAGCACCTCCCGCTGCCAGGCCGGGTGCAGGTGCAGCTCGATCTCGTCGACGAGGACGACCCCGGCTGTACGCTCGAGGGCCTGCGGCCCCAAGTGCGGGTTCAGCTGCACTGCACGCCACGCGATGTCCGCGGCCATCGCGATCAGGTTGCGATACCCGTCGGAGAGCAGGCCGAAGGGCAGCTGTCGTCCGTCCGCGAAGACGACGCGAAGCTCGTCCCGGGCGACATCGAAGTAGATGCGCTCCGCGCCGGCGACCATCGCGCCGGCAGCCTGCTGCACGGCCGTCAGCAGGGGCGGACGGGCGATGTCCGCGGGCACCGACGTGCCCATGCCGTGCTCGGCCAGACGCTGGATACGGGCAGCTTCCGCCCGCCGCATCCACGCCTCGAACAGCTTCTGGTTGGACGCTGGGTCGAGGCAGTCCTCGTACGCGAGCGTGCGCGAGCCGAGGCGATCCTGCTTGGCGGCGCTGTCCTTCTTCTGCACCCAGAGACGGCCGGCCCCGTAGTACGCGATCAGCGGGAGCGAGATCGGTTCGCCCCGCTTCACGGCGGCCTGGGCCGCCTCGGCGGCGGCCTTGACGGACAACGCCTCTCCGTAGGTGGTGCGGCCGCCTGCCCGGTGCAGAACGCGGCCCCACGGGGCATCGACGAAGGGGCCGACGGCCTCGACCGCCGCGGGGTACTGGGGCTCGAGGTTGGGTTGGCCGCCCAGCACGTACTCCGCGATCCGGACCTGCTCCGGACGGATGCCGGGGGCTGTGGCTCCGTCGAAGCCGAGCAGCCAGGAACCTGCGGCGATGGCGAGCCCTTCGAGGATGCTGCTCTTGCCAGCCCCGTTGGTGCCGGCGAGGACCGTCAGGCGCGGGTGGAGGTCGACGGTGAAGTGCTCGAACCGTCGGAAGTTCCGCAGGATCAGACGTTCAATCCGCATCGGCGGCGACCGTAGCGTACCTCACCCCGGCAGGGCCACGTCGAACACCACCTGCACCCGGTCCTGCAGCCGGATGGCGCCCATCAGCGCCTTGAAGGGCTTGATGCCCCAGCGGCTGGGCACCAGCTCGAAGCTGCCGGCGGCGCGGCCATCCGCCTCGGTCACGGGGAAGGCGAGGGGGGCCTCGCGGCCGGCGAGGCGCAGCGTGCCCTCGACGCGGTCGCCGCGGCGGGCGCCGCGGAACTCGACGGTGGGGTGGCGCGCGACGTCGAGGATCTTCGGGCCGGTCGCGTTGCCGTGGATGTCGTTCTTGTCCTTCCCGCTGACGCCGTCCGGGCGCAGGCGGCCGTTCTCGACGGCGCCGTCCACCGCCAGGGACGCCGGCCACAGCGTGGCCTCGACCGCGTCGCCGTCGAGCCGGATCTCGAAGCGCGACAGCGACAGCCGCAGGTCGTGGGCCACCTTGGACAGCAGGCCCTCTTTGAACGTGAAGACGTGGATGGTGCCGTCGGTGAGCGTGTCCATGGCGGGCACGCTAGCAGCGCGCGGGTCGGGTGTCACCCGTGCCGCGACGTGGCACCATGCGCCCGTGCGCCCCGACCGCCTCGTCGCCCTCACCGCCCTGCCGGCCCTCGCGCTGACCGCGTGGATGGCTCTCACGGCGGCCCCCTTTCCGGCCGACCGCCTCGCCCCGGGGGACGTCGAGGGCGTCCGCCTGCTCGACCGCCACGATCGTCCGCTGCGCCATGTCCCCGGCCCGGCGGGGCGGGGCACCTGGCGCGCCCTCGACGACCTGGGCCCCTGGCTGCCCGCCGCCTTCGTCGCCGTCGAGGATCGCCGCTTCTTCGACCACCCCGGCGTCGACCTGCGCGGCGTCGCGCGCGCGGCCTGGTCGAACCTGCGCGCCGGGCGCGTCGTCGCCGGCGGCAGCACCCTCACTCAGCAGCTGGTGCAGCTCGTCGCGCCGCAGCCCCGCACCTTCGCGGGCAAGGGCGTCGAGGCCCTGCTGGCCCTGCGCCTCGAGCGCGCGGTCGGCAAGGCCACCATCCTCGAGCAGTACGTCAACCGCGCCCCCTTCGGGCACGGCGCGGTGGGCGTCGAGGCGGCCGCCCGGCTGTACCTCGACCGGCCGGCCCGCACGCTGACCCTCGCCGAGGCCGCGCTGCTGGCCGGCATCCCCCAGGCCCCCACGCTGAACAACCCCCGCACCGATCCCGCCCGCGCCGAGTTGCGTCGCCGGCGCGTGTTGGCCGCGCTGCGCAGCACCGGCGTCATCGACGCGGCCACCGAAGCCGAGGCCCGCGCCGCCCCCGCCCGCCTCGACGCCGCGTCCGCGCCCTTCGCCGCCCCCCACTTCGCCGCCTGGGCGCTCGCGCAGTCGCCGGACGCGGGCGCCGTGCCCACGACCCTCGACCTCGACCTCCAAGCCCGCGTCGAGGAGGCCGTCGCCATCACCGTCCGCGGCCTGGCCGATCGCCACGTCACCCAGGGCGCCGCCGTCGTGCTCGACAACGCCACCGGCGACGTCCTCGCCTGGGTGGGCAGCCGCGACTTCTTCGACGCCGCCGAAGGCCAGAACGACATGGTCACCGGCCTGCGCCAGCCCGGCTCGACCCTCAAGCCCTTCGTCTACGGCCTGGCCCTCGAGGACGGCCTCACCGCCGCGACGCTGCTGCCCGATCTGCCCCTGTTCGTGCCCACCCTCATCGGCGACTACCGGCCCCGCAACTACGACCGCCGCTACCACGGCTGGGTGTCGCTGCGCGCCGCCCTGGCCAACAGCTACAACGTGCCCGCGGTCCTCGTGGCCCACCGCGTCGGGGTCGGCCGGCTGCTGGCCCGCCTGCGCGACGACCTGGGCTTCGCGTCGCTGACCGACAGCGCCGCCCACTACGGCGTGGGGCTCGCCCTGGGCAACGGCGAGGTGCGCCTGCTCGACCTGGCCAACGCCTATCGCGCGTTGGCCAACGGCGGCGTCTGGGCCCCGATCCGCTGGCGGCGCGACCAGCCCGTTCCGGCGGGGCGGCGTGTGATGCCGGTGGCCGTCGCCCGCCTGCTGACCGACATCCTGGCCGATCCCGTCGCGCGCGCCCCCGCCTTCGGCCGCGGGGGCGTGCTCGAGCCGCCCTTCCCGGCGGCCGTGAAGACCGGCACCAGCGCCGACTTCACCGACAACTGGACGGTGGGCTTCACGCCGCGCCACACCGTCGCCGCCTGGACCGGCAACTTCGACGGCCGGCCGATGGAGCGCGTGAGCGGCGTCACCGGCGCGGGCCCCTTGTGGGCGCGCGTCGTGCGCCTCGTGACGCCGGGCGCGTCGGGTGGCTTCGCCCGCGCCGGCCTCGAGCGCCACCGGGTGTGCTTCGATCCGCCGGCCTGCGACCGCGCCCACGACGAGCTGTTCGTGCCCGGCACCGCGCCCGACGGGCCCGCCACGCCGCGCCCGCCGCCCGGCGTGCGCGTCGTCTTCCCCGACACCGGCGACGTGTTCCAGCGCGACCTCGACGCGCCGGCCGACCTCGCGCGCATCCGCCTGCGCGCCGAGGCGCCGGATGAGGTCGCGGCCCTCGTGTTCGCTGTCGACGACGAGATCCTGCCGCCGGTGGGCCGACCCTTCCGCGCGTGGTGGACGCTGCGGCCGGGCCGCCACAGCCTGCGCGCGTGGCCCGCGGGCGCGCCCGACGCCGCGGGGCCGGCGGTCACCTTCGAGGTCCTGGAGTAGGGGCCGTCAGCCGTCGCTGCCCAACGAGCCGAAGGAGTCGTCCGGCGGCTCCCAGCCCTCGGGCGCCGCCAGCCAACGCGGCCACGCCGCGATGATGTCGCCCCGGCGGCGCAGGTGCGCCAGCCCCTCGAGCAGCCGGCCCGGGTTGCCCGCGGCGCGCTCGACCAGCGCGTCGCGCTCGGCCGTCGGCAGATCGACCAGCTCGTCCACCATGCGCGCCAGGGCCGCGTCCGCGAGGGGCTCGAGCACCCGCGTCGCCGCGGCCAGCCACTCCGGCGTCGCCAGGCCGGGCTCCACCCGCGCCTGCTCGACGGTCAGCACGACGATCAACGGCAGCCGGTGCGCGCGCACGGCGTTCACCAGGTTCAGCACCTCGGCCTCGGCCTCGTGCAGCCCGTCGATGACCAGCACGAAGGGCCGCTCGTCCCGCCGGCACCCCAACATGAAGTCGGCGAACCGCTTGCCGGCCAGGCCCGAGCTGCTCGGCAGCGGCCGCTCGTCCATCGCCCAGGCCACCAGCCGCTTGCGCGCCTCGGCGTCGGTGACGCCGTGCCCCTTCAGCCACCACTCCAGGTGGCCGCGCGTGGCCTCGGGCTCGAGGCCGATGGCGCCGGCCACCGACAGCGCCACCTCGCGCATGCTGGGCCCGCTGCGCCACCGATGCCGGTGCCCGTCGATCTGCCCGGTCGCCAGGAAGGGGGTCAGCAGCTCCTCGGCCAGCCGCGACTTGCCGCTGCCCGGGGGCCCGGTCAGCATCAGCACGCCGGGCTGCGGCGCCTTGCTCCAGCGCTCGAGGCCCCGCGAGAGCTGCAGCAGCAGCGCGTCGCGCCCCACCAGCGAGGCCGGCCGCAGGGGCGCCTCGAGGGGCCGCGTGACGACCGAGATGTCGGTGCCCTGGGCGTAGCGCGCCTGGCGCACCTCGATCAGCTTGAAGCCCTCGTCGTCGGTCATCGCGTCTTCGCGCGGCCGATCGTCGAAGTCGGCGGGCGCCATCGACGGCGTCGTCACCTCGAAGGGGCCGTGGGCGATGCGGGCGAAGGCGGCGCGCAGATCCGCGGCGTGCAGCACGCGGTCGAGGGGCTCGGGCCGCAGCATCGTCTCGAGCACCTCGAACAGCCCGTCCGGCGTCTCGAAGCCGGGCCGCGGCTCGAGCTTGGGGCAGCCGTGATCCAGCCGCGCCATCAGCGACTGCACCGGGCTCGGCGCCCAGAAGGGCAGGCGGCCGCAGACGATCTCGTAGAGCACGATGCCGAAGCAGTAGAGGTCGGTCCACGGGCCGATGCGCCGCCGGCTGCCCGTCGCCTGCTCGGGCGCGGCGTAGTCGACGGTGCCCAGCATGTCGTAGGCCGAGGTGCCGCTGCGCGCCTGGTCCTTCAGGCGGGCGACGCCGAAGTCGAGCAGCACCGCCTCGCCGCGGCCGTCGACGAGGATGTTGTCGGGCTTGATGTCGCGGTGGATGACGCCGCGCGCGTGGGCGTAGGCGAGGGTGTCGAGGATCTGGTCGACGATCGGCGCGGCCTGCCGCCACGAGGTCCAGCGCGGCGCCACCTCGTGCAGGGGATCCCCCGTCTCGAGGGCCATCACGAAGAACAGCCCCACGCCGGGATCGGCGCCCGCGTCGATGATCGGCACCACCCGCGGGTGATCCAGGCGCGCGAGCGCCTCGATCTCGCGCTGGAAGCGCAGCTCGGCGGCCGGCGAGCCGGTGATCGACGGGCGCAGCACCTTGATCGCGACGGTGTCGCCGGTGAGCTCGTCGTGGCAGCGCCACACCTCGCCCATGCCGCCGACGCCCAGGCGGTTGAGCAGCGCGTAGCGGCCGGCGACGATCAGCGCGTCGCCCGGTGTGTGTTCATGGTCCGAAGACACCGTGACAGTCTCGCCCGTCGGCGCGCGGAAGGAAAGCCCGGCGCCGCCTTTGACTCGTCGCGTTTCGACGCCGCCGGCTCAGAGCCGGCCGACATCCTTGAGCATCATCAGCCGGATCTCGCTCATGTCCTCCATCGCGAAGCGGATGCCCTCGCGGCCCAGCCCCGAGTCCTTCACGCCCCCGTAGGGCATGCTGTCGACGCGCACCGAGGGCACGTCGTTGATGACCACGCCGCCCACGTCCAGGTGATCCCAGGCGTAGAACGCGCGGTTCAGGTCGTTGGTGAAGATGCCCGCCTGCAGCCCGAAGGCGCTGTCGTCGACCGCGGCGCAGGCGGCCGCGAAGTCGTCGAAGGGCTCGAGGCAGGCGAGGGGACCGAAGGCCTCCTCGGCGCTGGCCTTGCAGTCGCGCGGCACGTCCTCGAGCAGCGTCGCCTGGAAGAAGCGGCCGTCCTTCTCGCCGCCGCACAGCACCTTGGCGCCGGCCTCCACCGCCTCGCGCGTCCAGGCCTCGAGGCGCGCGGCGTCCTTCTCGGTGATCATCGGCCCGAGGAAGGTGTCGTCGTCCAGCGGGTTGCCCGCCTTCAGCGCGCGCGTCGCCTCGACGAGGCGCTGCTTCAGCTCGGTGTAGATCGAGGCGTGGATCAGGATGCGCTGGACGCCGATGCAGCTCTGGCCGCTCTGATAGAACGCGCCCACCATCATGCGCTCGACGACGCGGTCGAGATCGACGCCCTCGTCGACCACGCAGGCCGCGTTGCCGCCCAGCTCGAGCACCACCTTCTTCTTGCCCGCCTTCGCCTTCAGCTTCCAGCCCACCTCGGGCGAGCCGGTGAACGACAGCAGCTTCAGGCGCGGATCCTCGGTGAAGGCGTCGGCCCCCTCGCGCGTGCAGGGCAGGATGCTGAAGGCGCCCTTGGGCAGATCGGTCTCGGCGAGGATCTCACCCAGGATGATCGCGCCCACCGGCGTCAGCGAGGCGGGTTTGAGCACGAAGGGGCAGCCCACCGCGATGGCCGGCGCGATCTTGTGGGCCGCCAGGTTGATGGGGAAGTTGAAGGGCGAGATGAAGCTGCACGGCCCGATGGGGACGCGCTTCC
The DNA here is from genome assembly GCA_020633465.1 of Myxococcales bacterium. Classification (GTDB taxonomy): domain Bacteria; phylum Myxococcota_A; class Bradymonadia; order UBA7976; family UBA1532; genus JACKDN01. The sequence goes on along the minus strand of JACKDN010000006.1, from coordinate 182,615 downwards.
AGATGGCCTGGTAGCCCTCGGCGCGCGGTGAGATGTCGAGGGGCTGGTGCTCGCCGTAGATGCGCACGGCCTCCTCGGCGGCGATGCGGAAGGTGTCGATGCCGCGCGTGACCTCGCCGCGGGCGTCCTTGATGGGCTTGCCGGCCTCGATGCACAGGGCGCGCGACAGCTCGTCGTGGCGCTCGCCGAGGCGCTTCACGACGTGGTTCAGCACGGCCTGGCGCGCGTGCGCGGGCATGCGACGCATGGGCTCCGCGGCGTGGACCGCGGCGCCGATGGCCCGGTCGATGGCCTCGCCGTCGGCCTGCGCCACCCGGGTGGCGACCTCGCCGGTGTACTTGTCCGTCACCACGAGGTCTTCGTTGGCCTGCACGGCCTCGTTGGCGAGGTAGTAGGGGTAGCGGTCGGCGAGCTGGGCCATGGCGGGCTCCTCGGTTCGGGGGACGGCCCGCAGCATCCCACTCCGGGCGGCGGGCCGAAAGACGTCTGTGGCAGAAGGGACGCGCGGGCGCCGCCGCTTGTCGCGACCGGGGTGCAGGACGTAAACAGATGCACGCACGGACGGTGGGGAACCCGATGATCGCTGCGGCCCTGGGACGCGTTCGCCGATCGCGCACGCTGAGCGCGGTGCGCTCGCTCGCGACGTTGGCGACGCCGCCGGCCTTCGAGGCCGACGCGCCGACCGCGAGCGGTCTGGCCTACACGGGCACCGCCGGGCGACGAGGGCGCGCGCCCCTCGCCGACGTCTACCTGCCCGACGGCGCCGGCCCGCATCCCTCGGTGGTGGTGGTGCACGGCGGCGGCTTCACGGTGGGCTCGCGGCGCATGAAGCCGGTGCGCTACCTGGCGACCGAGCTGCGCCGCGCGGGCGTCGCGGTGGCCGCCATCGACTACCGGCTGGTGTTCCGCGGCGGGCGGCTCGACGAGGCGCTCGACGACGTCGCCGACGCCGTGCGCTGGTGGGCGGGCCAGGCCGACGCGCTCGATCTCGACCCGGCCGCCGTCCAGCTCTGCGGCTTCTCGGCCGGCGGCACGCTGACGCTGCTGTCGGCGCCGCGCACCGCACCCCTGGTGGCCGGCTACGTCAGCATCTTCGGCCTGTACGACTTCGCGGCGCTGGGCGGCGGCGCCTCGCAGGTGTTGACGCGGCTGGTCACCCGCACCGGCGATCGCGCCGTGTGGCGCGCGCGCTCGCCCCTGAACGCCGCGCCCATCGAGCGGCCGGTGGTGTTGTTGCACGGGACGGCGGACACGCTGGTCGACGTCGGGCAGGCCCGGGCCCTCGCCGCCCAGCGCGCCGAGGCCGGCCTGCCGGTGCGGCTGCTCGAGTACGCCGGGGAAGAGCACGCCTTCCTCTGCGACGCCCGCCGCCCGGCGGCGCAGCGCGCGGTCGCCGACGTGCTGGCGGTGGTGCGGGGGGGCGCGTGAGGGGGGCGCTGATCGCGACCATCCTGCTCGTGACGACCGCCGCCGAGGCCCAGCAGGGCGCCTGGCGCCATCAGTCCAACCTGCAGGCGCGCAGCAACCGCCCGGGCTTCGGGCTGCTGTCGTTCACCGGCTATCGCCAGCGCCTCTTCGACGACGACGCCGGCCTGCTGCTGCGCGGCGCCTATCTCGAGGCCGGCGCCGTGACGCAGCTGAGCCCCGCGTCGTTTCACCCCGGCCTCTACGTCGAGACCGTGCCCGTCGCCCCGATCCTGCTGCGCGCCAGCGTCACGCGGCTGATGTACTTCGGCACCTTCGGCCCCATCTCGACCACGCCGACGCCCCACTCCGAGTGGGACGAGGACTTCCTGCACGACATCCAGCAGGACGGCGGACGCCCGGGCGGCGGCTTCCTCGCCGAGGGGCTGGCGCGCCTGCGGTTGAAGCTGGGGCCGGTGGTGGCCCTGTGGGAGAACCGGCTGAGCTACGTCACCGCCGACGTGCCCGAGGGCGCCGGCTGGTACGAGCCGATCACCGATCTGCTGATGGCGCAGGAGGAGCGCCTGCACACGATGAAGACCACCGCGGGCTACATCGTGTGGGGCAGCATCCCGGGCGAGCGCAGCCTGGTGGTGGGCGGGCACTGGGAGCGCTACACGACGCTCGAGTCGGCGGTGCGGCGCGACATCGTCGGGCTGGTGGCGCTGTGGAAGGCGACCGACTGGGGCGGCGCGCCGGTCACCTTCATCGCGCTGGCGGGGGCGATGGCGGACGACGTGTACCGCACGGGCGAGCCGTACATCGGGGCGGTGATGCGCGTGGACGTGGGCGGGCCCGCGCCATGAGGGGGGCGCTGATCGGCCGATCGGGCGTTGAACGCTTCGAGCCCCCGCGCGCTCCGAGCGAGGGAAACGTGCCCGTGCCCGTGCCCGAAGACACTCATGGCAGCGCAGCCGAGTCGGGCACGCCCTGCATACGAGATTCTCGTGGGTCGATCGGTGGGGACGAGCCGACCGCAATCCGGGCACGGGCACGGGCACGGGCACGTGCACGAAGAGGGCGTCGCGGTTGGGCGGCCCTGTTCCTCGGGCTCGACGTCCTGCTGATCGCCCTCGGGGGCTGCTCGGACGGCGAGAAGGACGGCGGCACGCAGCCGCCGCGCACGGCCACGCCGCGGCGGGACGCCGAGGCGCTGCCCGACGCCGAGGTGGACGCGGCGCTGATCGCCTGCCGCCTCAACAGCGACTGCCCGCCCGGCTTCTACTGCAAGGACGCCGTGTGCAGCTTCGACTGCCGCGTCGACCGCGACTGCCCGCGCGGCTGGGTGTGCGAGAGCGGCGAGTGCACCGAGCCCATGCCCGATCCGCCCTGCGTCGACGACCGCGCCTGCGGGGCGCCGACCATGGTGTGCGACGACGGCGCCTGCGTGCCCGGCTGCGGCAGCGCCGGGTGCCCGGGGGGCCAGGCGTGCGACGCGGCCACCGGGCGCTGCGGCGACGCGCCCTTCGACTGCAACGAGAGCGGCTGCGGGGCCGACGAGGTGTGCGATGCCAGCGGCGTCTGCCTGCCGGTCGAGCGCTGCGATCCCGGCAGCTGCGGCCTGCGCGAGCGCTGCGACCAGGCCACCGGCGAGTGCGTGCCCCGCTGCGAGGTGGGGGACTGCCCGGCGGGGCAGCGCTGCGACGGGGCCAGCGGGGCGTGCGTGCCCGACGACCGGCCGCCGCCCGACTGCACCACGCTCGGCTGCCCGGCTGGCCAACGCTGCGACGTGCCCAGCGGCGACTGCGTGCCCGACGGCCCGGCCGACGGCGACTTCGCCAGCCAGTGCGTCGAGGGGCGCGACTGCACCAGCGACATCTGCCTCGGCCTGGCCAACGGCGGCGGGGTCTGCTCGAAGCTGTGCTGCGACGAGGCCGAGTGCCCGCTGGGCTCGGGCTGCATCTACTTCAACGGCGTGCGCGTGTGCGTGCCCGGCGAGGTCGTCGGCTTCGACTTCGACCTGCGCGAGGGCCAGGCCTGCGGCGGGGTGGGTGAGTGCCAGAGCGATCTGTGCGACGACCGCTGCCTGGGTACCTGCTGCACTACCGCCGACTGCGGCGGCCGCGTGTGCCGCTGGGCCCCGACGCTGCTGGGCGAGCGCCCGCGCGCCCTGTGCGACGTGCCGCTGGGCTTCGGTCAGACCGGCGCGCCCTGCGGTGAGGATCCGCTGCTCATCCAGTTCGACTGCCTCAGCAACGTCTGCGTCGCCAACCCCGACTTCGGCCAGCCGGGCCAGGCGCCGGGCGTCTGCGCCGACCTCTGCTGCACCCACGCCGACTGCCCCGCGGGCACCGGCTGTGGCCAGGTGATCGGTCCGCCCGAAGGCAACGGGACCGGCAACGTCGTGACCGCCTGCGTGCCCCTGCCGCGCGGCCAGACCCCGGACGGTGACGCCTGCGCCAGCGACGAGGCCTGCCAGTCCGGCCACTGCGTCGAGGCCGTCTGCCGCCAGCCCTGCTGCACCGACAACCACTGCCCCCAGCCCCTGCGCTGCCTGCCCCGCGACGGCGAGCAGGGCATCCAGATCCGGGTGTGCGCCGAGCCCGTCCGCTGACGTACCCACCGCGTGGCAGGTGACAGCGCGCGTCGCGCGGGTTTAAGGTCGCCCCATGCTCGACCTGCGCCGCATCGCCCTGTTCACCCGTGACGAGACCCAGGACTACCGGCTCGACTCGATGGGGCGCCTGTTCCGCCGCGCCAACATCGAGGTGGTCACCGAGGGGCCGGAGGTCACGCCCGGCTCGGTCGATCTGGTCATCGCGCTGGGCGGCGACGGCACGGTCATCCGCGCGCTGCAGGCGCACCCGGGCACGCCGGTGCTGGCGATCAACTTCGGCACCGTCGGCTTCCTCACGCAGAGCGATCGCGAGCACCTCGACAAGACGCTCGTGCGCCTGCTGAGCGACGACTACTTCATCGAAGACCGCCTGACCCTCGAGGTCACCTACCGCGGCCAGGCCCACCGCTGCATCAACGAGGTGGTCATCAAGGGCAGCACCTCGATGATCGAGGTGCACTGCGACATCAACGGCCGCCGCATCCACAGCCCGCGCGGCGACGGCATCATCGTCGGCACGCCCACCGGCACCACGGCCTACCTGCTGAGCACCGGCGCCCCGGTCGTCGTGCCCGACGTCGACTGCATCATCCTGAAGCCCCTCAACGAGTACAGCTTCAGCAGCCGCTCGATCATCCTCGCCGGCAACACCGACATCCGGCTCACCACCGTCGAGGGGCGCGAGCGCAACGTCTTCATGTCGATCGACGGCGGCGAGCCCCTGCCGATCACGCCCGACGAGCCCGTCGACGTGCGACGCTCGGCCGTGCCGGCGCGCCTGGTGTGCTTCGAGCCGGACTACTTCTTCCGCAACCTGAAGACCCGGCTGCGCTGGTAGCCGCGGCCCGCGAGCCGAGCCCCCGATGACCGCCACCCCCGCCTCGCGCGCCGCCGCCTACGATCGCGCCGCGCGCCGCTACCGCCGCCTGCACGCCCGCGTCGAGCGCCTGAGCGCCATCCTGGGCGCCGTCCGCCTGATCAGCTTCCTCGTCGCCGCCAGCTGCACCTTCGCCGGCTGGTACGACCAGGCCTGGGCGCTGTACGGGCCCATCGCCGGCGTGGCCTGGCTGGTGTTCGCGGTGGCCGTCGTGCTGCACCGCAAGCCCTACTTCCTCGAGCCCCGCCTGCGCGCGCTGCTGGCCATCTGCGCCGAGGGCGCCGCCCGGCTGCGCAGCGAGTGGGACGCCGTGCCCGATCACGGCGCCGACTTCCTCGACGACGAGGCCCCGTGGCTGGCCGAGCTGCAGATCTTCGGGCGCTGCTCGCTGTACCAGCTGATCAGCCGCGCGACGCTGCCCGCGGGTCGCGCCGGCCTGGCGGTGGCCCTGCGCGAGGGCGTCCCGCTGGACGATCTCACCGCCCGCCAGCAGGTGGCGCAGGAGCTCGGCCGCCTGCGCGGCCTGCGCCACCGCGTGCAGGCCGAGGGGCGCCTGGTGCTGATCGACGAGGACGCCCTCGAGCGCTTCTTCGCTTGGGCCGAGGCCGAGTCGCACATCGGCTGGCTGAAGCCCGCCGTGATCGCCGGCGCGCTGCTGGTGCCGGCGACGCTGGTGCAGGGCGTGCTGTCGGCCGCCTTCGACCTGACCACCGCCTGGCGCCTGACGCTGGGCCTGCAGGTCGTGCTGTACCTGCTGACCACGCGCCGCCTCAGCGCCGACTACGTGCCGCTGCTGGGCGACGCGCGCCACCGCCCCTTCATCGCGCTGCGCCGCATGTTCGCGCGCGTCGAGTCGCGCCGCTTCCGCGCGCCGCTGCTGAAGCGCGTGCAGGCCGATCTGGGGCCCGAGGGCCAGCGCCCCTCGCAGCGCATGGCCACCTTCGAGTCGGTGCTCGAGGGCCTGGCGGTGCGGCACAGCGCGCTCTTGTACGCGCTGGTGTCGGTGGGTCTGATGTGGGAGCTGTTCCAGGGCGCCCGCCTCGAGCGCTGGCGCGCGCGCCACGGCAAGCGCCTGCGCGCCGACGTCGCGGCGCTGGCCGACTTCGAGGTGCTGGCCTCGCTGGGCGCCTTCGCCGACGATCACCCGGCCTATGCCTGGCCGACGGTGGCGCCGGCGGGGGACGGCCCCGTCTTCGAGGGCCGCGCGCTGGGCCACCCGCTGTTTCCGCGCGCCACCCGCAAGACCAACGACTTCACCATCCCGTCGGGCGGCCTGCTGGTGCTGATCACCGGCAGCAACATGAGCGGCAAGTCGTCGTTCCTGCGGACGGTGGGCATCAACACCCGCCTGGCGCAGGCCGGCGCGCCCGCCTGCGCCGACGCCCTGCACCTCGTGCCCTGCGGCCTGTCCACCAGCATCCAGGTGACCGACGCGCCCGCCTTCGGGCTCAGCCGCTTCTACGCCGAGGTGAAGCGCATCCGCGGCGTCGTCGAGGCGGTCGAGGCCGCCGAGCAGGATCCCGCGAAGCTACCGCGCCTGTACCTGGTGGACGAGATGCTCAGCGGCACCAACAGCCGCGAGCGCAACCTGGCCTGCCGCGCCATCGTGCGCCGCCTGGTCGCCGCCGAGCGCAGCTTCGGCCTGGTCACCACGCACGACCTCGATCTGGTCGGCATCGCCGAGGATCTGCCCGAGAACATCGTCTGTTATCACTTCAGCGATCGCTTCGACGGCGAGAAGCTGCACTTCGACTACACGCTGACGCCCGGCGTCGCCACGACGACCAACGCCCTGCACGTGCTGGCGATGGAGGGCATCGAGGTGCCCGGCGCCTGACGCCATCGCGACGCCGACGAGCCACCCGGTGGGCACCCGACGCCGATCAGACCCGCGCGAAGTCCGCGCCCTCGTTGCGCCAGGCGCGCACGTGGTCGCGCAGCTCGACCGGCCCGCCGGGCAGCCGGGTGAGGGCGTCACCGCGCGCCTGCCAGGCTTCGGCGGACAGCTCGAAGACGTCGGCCGGGCTGCCATCGGGCATCCGAACGCTGTGCAGCCGCTGGAAGTCGAGCGCTTGAGCGAACCGCTCGACCGCTCTGTGCCCGCGGGGCACCCAGAACCACACGGCCTCGGCGCCCAGCGCCTCGAAGGCATAGAACAGCGCCGCGGCGGCGCAGCGCGCCCCGTCGCCGGGCTGCGCGTGCCCCTCGAGCGTGACGCTCAGCTCGTAGGCCGTCTCGTCGTCGTCGTCGCGCAGCAGCTCGGCGGTGCCCAGCAGCTGGTGGCCGCGCAGGGCGACGAAGGTGTGCCGCCGCGGCGACCAGCCACACGGGTGCAGCTCGTTCAGGCCGGTGGGCAGCGTGCGGCGGTGCAGCTGCGTCTGCTCGAAAAGGCGAGACAACAGCGGACGATCATCGGGTACGTAGGGACGCAGGCGAAGTGGCACGTCGGTCGACTCGGCCATGGCGCTGACGCTACCGCCGATCGGGACGCCGGTTCAAGAACACTGGTCGGGCCGCGCCGGGGCGCGCGCCGGACGGTCACGCTTGACGTCGCCCGGCGGCCCGTGCTCCAAGCCAACGAGGCGCGCATGGCATCTCGGCCGCGGGGGTGAGACGGCCCAGGCGCGCACCACGGAGCGACCGGATGAGCAGTCGAGGCCTCTTGCCCTGCGTGTGCGGCCTGATGCTGGGCTGCGGCGACGCCTTGCCGCCCGCCAGCTACCAGGGCGACGCGGTCTATGCGCACCCGCTGGTCGTCGTCACCGGCGTGCCGCCGGTCCAGGGCGGCCTGCGCCTGGCGTTGTTCTGGATGGCCGAGGGCGTCGACGGGGCACCCAGCGACGTGATCGAGCAGATCGAGACGGGCCGGCCGGCCCACGTCGGCACGGGGCCCCTGCGCGTGTTCGATCGGCCGGACGCCGCGCTGTGGGCCCGCCTCACCGCCGACGGTCGGGGCTACGCCATCGGGCGGTTCGCGCTCTACGTCGACGCGAACGGCAACGGTCGACGCGACGCCGACGAGGCGCTGGTGGGCGACTCGACACACGCGCTGGTGTACGCGCCCGAAGCCTTGACGGCGGACGCGTCACCCAGCGGGCGGGCCCTGTCCGCCGGCTTCCACAAGACCGAGCTGCCCTTCGCCTGCGCGCCCTCGCCGGCGCCCAGCTCGGCCGACTGCGACATCGCGCTGGGCGCGGCGTGCCTGCGCGAGGAGGTCTGCGGGGCCCAGGGCACGTGCCTCAAGGTCGACGAGGGCTGGCCGGGCGGCTACTGCGCGGCGGCCGACGGCGCCACCTGTCGTCCGACGGACGCCGCGGTCGAGGTGGTGAACACGCCCGAGGGCGACTGGGGGCGCTGGGTGCGCGCGTGCGCCGACGACGCGGACTGCCGGACCGAGCAGGGCTACTACTGCGACCAGGTGTCCGGCGCCTGCCTGGTGGACGACGGCTTCGTGGTGACGCTGGGCCGCCCGACCGCGCGCGAGGCCTGCTCGGCCGTCGATCCGGGGCGGCCGGGCGGCGACGGCCCCAGCGGGAGGCCGGGCAACGGCACCCTGACGGCCTGCGCGGTCGACGACGACTGCGCGGCCGCCTGCCCCGACCACGTCGCGATGGGGTGCGCCTGCATCAACCCGCCGCGGGTGGGCGTGTGTGGCTTCCGCTGCGCCGACGACGCCGTCTGCGCCGACGCCCCGGGCCCGCCCGACCAGACCTGCCGCGACGGCCTCTGCCTGCCCCCGCCGCGCTGACCGCGAGGCCCGCGAGGCGTTCCGCTGCGCCGCCCACCGCCCGTGGGGCACGATGCCACCGGTGCGGGCGCCGCGGCACCGCGGCGCCCGCTTGGTGCGGATCGTGAAGACCGCTGGGTTCCCGCCCGACACGCAGGAGAACCCTCATGAGCCACACCGTCGCCGACTTCGTCGTCCAACGCCTCCGCGGATGGGGCGTCGACCGCATCTATGGCTACCCGGGCGACGGCATCAACGGCCTGCTCGGCGCGCTGAATCGCGCCGAGGGCGCCATCCGCTTCGTCCAGGCCCGCCACGAGGAGCTGGCCGCCTTCATGGCCGCCGCCCACGCCAAGTTCTCGGGCGAGGTCGGCGTGTGCCTCGCCACGTCGGGGCCGGGCGCCGTGCACCTGCTCAACGGGCTGTACGACGCGCGCATGGATCACCAGCCGGTGGTCGCCCTGGTGGGTCAGCAGGCGCGCACCGCCCTCGGCAGCGACTATCAGCAGGAGATCGATCTCACGTCGCTGTTCAAAGACGTGGCCCATCAGTTCTGCCACGTCTGCACCCACCCCGCGCAGGCGCGCCACCTGATCGATCGGGCCGTGCGCATCGCGCAGGCGCAGCGGACGGTCACCTGCGTCATCCTGCCCAGCGACGTGCAGGACGAGGACGCCGTCGAGAGCCCCGAGCGCACGCACGGCACCACCTTCTCGGGCATCGGCTGGGCGCCGCCGCGCGTGCTGCCGCACGACGCCGATCTGGATCGCGCCGCCAAGGTCCTCAACGCCGGCCGCCGCGTGGCGATGCTGGTCGGGGCGGGCGCGCTGGGCGCCGCCGAAGAGGTCATGGCCGTCGCCGATCGCCTCGGCGCCGGCGTGGCCAAGGCGCTCCTGGGCAAGGCCGTCGTCGCCGACGATCTGCCCTACGTCACGGGATCGATCGGCCTGCTCGGCACCGAGCCGAGCGCCCACATGATGTCGTCGTGCGACACCTTCTTCATGGTGGGGTCGAGCTTCCCGTACAGCGAGTGGCTGCCCGAGGAGGGCGAGGCGCGCGGCGTCCAGATCGACATCGATCCGCGCATGCTCAACCTGCGCTATCCGATGGAGGTCGCGCTCTGCGGTGACACCCGCGAGACGCTGCGCGCGCTGCTGCCGCGGCTCGAGGCGCGCGACGACCGCCGACGCTGGCGCGAGCGCATCGAGCGCCACGTCAGCAACTGGTGGGAGACCCTCGAGGCGCGCGCGATGAAGGACGCCGAGCCGCTGAACCCGCAGCGCGTCTTCTGGGAGCTTTCGCCCCTGCTGCCGGACCGGGTGATCCTGACGTCGGACTCGGGCTCGGCCGCCAACTGGTGGGCCCGCGACCTGAAGATCCGCCCCGGCATGATGGCCTCGCTGTCGGGCAACCTGGCCACGATGGGTCCCGGCGTGCCTTACGCGCTGGCCGCCAAGTTCGTGCACCCGGATCGCCCGGTGATCGCCTGCGTCGGTGACGGCGCCATGCAGATGAACGGCATCAACGGGCTGGTCACCATCGCCGAGCATTGGCGCGAGTGGGACGATCCGCGGCTGATCGTGCTGGTGCTGAACAACGGCGACCTGAACCAGGTGACCTGGGAGCAGCGGGTCATGGAGGGCGATCCGAAGTTCGACGCGTCGCAGACGCTGCCGGCCTTCGACTACGCCGCCTACGCGACGTCGTTGGGGCTGCTCGGCGTGACCATGGCTGGTCCCGACGACGTGCGCCCCGGGTGGGAAGAGGCGCTGAGCGCCAACCGCCCCGTCGTGGTGGACGCGCACACCGATCCCGAGGTGCCGCCGCTGCCGCCCCACATCCGCTTCGACCAGGCCAAGCAGTACCTGACGTCGATGATGAAGCAGGATCCCCATCGGTGGCGGGCGGTGAAGCAGTCGGTCAAGGACCTGCTGAGCTAGCGGCGTGGTCGCTCCGAACGCTCCCTCGACGACCGTGGACGGCCTCCCGCCGGACGACGCCCGCGCCCTCGAGCGTCGCCTGCGCGAGGTCGTGCGCGGCGAGGTCCGCTTCGACGCGGGCACCCGCGGCTTGTACGCCCACGACGCGTCGCAATATCGCCAGATCCCCATCGGCGTGGTCGTCCCGCGCGACGCCGACGACGTCGTCCGCGCGGTCGCTGCCTGCCGCGCGGCCGGCGCGCCCGTGCTGACCCGCGGCGGCGGCACCAGCCTCGCTGGACAGTGTTGCAACACCGCGGTCGTACTCGACTTTTCGAAGTCCATGCATCACGTCGTCGACGTCGATCCCGACGCGCGCACGGCGACCGTCCAGCCCGGCACCTTGCTCGACGCGCTGCGCGCGGCCACGGAGCCATACGACCTGACCTTCGGGCCCGACCCCTCCACGCACGATCGCTGCACGCTCGGTGGCATGATCGGCAACAACGCCTGCGGCATCCACGCGCTGCAGGCCGAGATGTACGGACCCGGCGCGCGCACCGGCGACAACGTGGTCGCGCTCGACGTGCTGACCTACGACGGCCTGCAGCTGCGGGTGGGTCCGACGCCCGAGGACGAGCTCGAGCGCCTGTGTGGGCTCCCGGGCCGGCGCGGCGAGCTCTACCGCGCGCTGCGCGACGTGCGCGACACCTACGCCGACACCATCCGTGAACGCTTCCCGGACATCCCGCGGCGCGTGTCCGGCTACGACCTCGCGGCGCTGCTGCCCGAGAACGGCTTCGATCTGGCGCGCGCGCTGTGCGGCACCGAAGGCACCTGCGCGGTCGTGCTGGGCGCGACGGTGCGCCTGATCCCCCTGCTGAGCCATCGCTCGTTGCTGGTGCTGGGCTACGACAGCATCTACGAGGCCGCGGCGCACATCCCGCAGGTGCGCCGCCTGCGGCCGGTGGGCTGTGAGGCCATCGACCGGGCGCTCGCGCGCGACATCGAGGCCACCGGGCTGCACGACGAGGCGCTCGACCTGCTGCCCGAGGGCGACGGCTGGCTGCTGGTCGAGCTCGGGGCGTCCAACGGGGCGGCCCTCGAGGCGAAGACGCGCGACGCGGTGGAGCGATTGCGGGCCGATCCCACGCCGCCCCGCCTCGCGTGCTTCACCGACGATTCCCAGCAGGCGCGCATCTGGCGGGTGCGGGAGGCGGCGCTCGGCGCGACCGCCTTCGTGCCCGGCGAGCGCGACGCCTGGCCGGGCTGGGAGGACGCAGCGGTGCCGCCCGATCGCCTGCCGAGCTATCTGAAGGCCTACCACGCCGCCCTGGAGCGATTCGGCTATCGCGGCTCGCTGTACGGCCACTTCGGGCAGGGGTGCGTCCACTCCCGCGTGGACTTCGACTTCGCCACCGAGGCGGGGCGCGCCGACTACCGAGCGTTCACCCGGCACATGGCCGAGGTCGTGACGGCGCACGGTGGATCGCTCTCCGGCGAGCACGGCGACGGCCGCGCCCGCGGCGAGCTGCTGAGCGTGATGTTCGGCGACGAGCTCATCGAGGCGATGCGCGCCTTCCGCGCCGCGTGGGATCCCGCCGGCAAGCTCAACCCGCGCCGCGTGGTGGACGCCGCGCCGCGCAGCCGCGCGCTGGCGATGGGCCGGGGCTGGCCGGGCTGGCGCCCGGACGTCGAGTTCAGCTACCCGGCCGACGACGACGACTTCACGCACGCGGCGCTGCGCTGCGTGGGCGCGGCGAAGTGTCGGCGCGTGGGCGAGGGCACCATGTGCCCCAGCTACATGGTCACCCGCGAGGAGCGTCACTCGACGCGCGGGCGGGCGCGGCTGTTGTACGAGATGGTGCGCGGCGATCTGGTGCGCGACGGGTGGCGCAGCGAAGAGGTGAAGGAGGCGCTCGACCTGTGCCTCGCGTGCAAAGGGTGCGCGCACGAGTGCCCGGTCGAGGTGGACGTGGCGACCTACAAGGCCGAGTTCCTGGCGCATTACTACGCCGGCCGGCTGCGGCCGCGCGCGGCCTATGCCTTCGGACTCATCCAACGCTGGGCGCCGCTCGGCGCGCGGGCGCCGGGGCTGGTGAACGCGCTGACGCACGGCCCGGGCACGGGCGCGTTGGCGCGCTGGGCGGCGGGCATGGCGCCCGAGCGCGACGTGCCGCGCTTCGCTCGGCGGACGTTCCGCCATCACTGGCGCCGGCGGCGCGCGGAACGCTCGCCCGAGGGGCGTCGGGTGGTGCTGTGGGCCGACACCTTCAACGATCACTTCCACCCGCGGACGCTGGCCGCCGCCGCCGAGGTGCTGTCCGACGCCGGCTGCGCGGTGACGGTGCCCGAGCGGCGGCTGTGCTGTGGCCGCCCGCTGTACGACTACGGCATGCTCGACGAGGCGCGCCGGCTGGGCCGTCGAACGCTCGACGCGCTGGCGCCCGCGCTCGAGGCCGGCCTGCCGATCGTCGGCGTCGAGCCCTCGTGCGTCGCCGTCTTCCGCGACGAGCTGCCCCGCCTGCTGCCCGACGATCCCCGGGCCCACCGCCTCGCCGAGCTGGCCCGCGGCCTGGGCGAGCTGCTGGTGGGCGACCTCGACTACCAGCCGCCGCAGGGCGCGGGGCCGGCGCTCTTCCACGGACACTGCCACCAGGAGGCGGTGATGGGCGTCGAGCACGACGTCGAGCTGCTGCGCCGCGCCGGCATGACCGTCGACACGCCCAGCACCGGCTGCTGCGGCATGGCCGGCGCCTTCGGCTTCGAGCGTTCCAAGTACGCGGTGTCGGTGGCCGTCGGCGAGCGCGCGTTGCTGCCGCGGGTGCGCGACGCGTCCGACGCCACGCTGATCGTCGCCGACGGCTTCTCGTGCCGCGAACAGATCCGCCAGCTCACCGACCGCCGCGCCCTGCACGTGGCCGAGGTGATCCAGCTCGGGCTGCGTCGCGACCAGGCCCCCCGCGCCCCGCGCCCCGAGGCGCGGCACCAGGCGCTGCAGCCCGAGGCCCTGCGGCCCGCGCGCCTCCGGCCGAGGAGCCTGATCGCCGCGGCGGCCGCCGCGCTGCTCGGCGCCGCCGTCGTGCGGTGGGCCCGACGGTGAGGGGGGCAGGGCGGCCGAGGCTGCGATGGGTCGGCACGACGCCGCCCGTGTTCGGGGCGCGGCCGCCGAAGTGCGCGCCGCACCCCCGCGCGAGGCGTGGTCGATGCCACTGTGAGGAGGTGCACCCGTGATGCCGTGGCGACGTGCCCGGCGGGCGGCAGATCCCGACGAGCCGGTGCGCTGATGAGCGACCGAGGCGCCATCCGCGTCGGCATCTCCGGCTGGCGCTACGCGCCGTGGCGCGGCGAGTTCTACCCGGACGGGTGGGATCAGGATCGCGAGCTCGAGTTCGCGGCGGGGCACTTCGGTGCGGTCGAGATCAACGGCACCTTCTACTCGTTGCAGGCGGCGTCGTCGTTCCGGCGCTGGCACGACGCGACGCCGCGGGGCTTCCGGTTCGCGGTCAAGGGCAGCCGCTACCTGACGCACATGAAGAAGCTGAAGGACGCCGAGGTGGGGCTGGCCAACTTCTTCGCCCAGGGCGTTTTGGCGCTCGAGGCGAAGCTGGGGCCGATCCTGTGGCAGCTGCCGCCCAACCTGGGCTTCGACGCCGCCCGGCTGACGGACTTCCTGGACGCCCTGCCGCGGCACACCGAGGACGCAGCGGCGCTGGCGCGGCGCTGCGATCCGGACAAGCTCGACGGCGAGGTGGTCGCCGAGACGGGCGCCCGGCGGACGATCCACCACGCGCTGGAGGTGCGGCACGCGACCTTCGCGTGCGAGGAGGTGGTGGCGCTGTGCCGCGAGCAGGGCGTGGCGCTGGTGGTGTCCGATGCGCCCGAGGCGTGGCCGTACCTGGAGGACGTGACCGCGGGCTTCCTGTACGTGCGCATGCACGGCAGCGAGGGCAGCCCGACGTACCACGGACGCTACGCCCGCGAGGCGCTGGACCAGCTGGCGGCCAAGGTCGACCGCTGGAGCCAAGGGGGCGAGCCGCAGGACGCCGAGCGCGTGCACCCCGAGCGGGCGCCGAAGCGAGCGCGGCGGGACGTCTACGTCTTCTTCGACAACAGCGAGAAGGTCCACGCGCCCTACGACGCGCTCGCGTTGGCCGAGCGGCTGGGCTTGGACACGCACGGTGGCGACCTGTCGCCGCCGCCGGGACGAAGGGATGGGGAGGCGGGTGCGTGATGGTCCGCGAGGTCGATGGGCCGCGGCCCGGTGAAGTGGGATCGTCCTGACCCCCGGTCCTCGACGGCGGCCAGGTCAGCCGGGCAGCAGCGCACCCGCGTCGAGCAGCAACACACCCTCAGCCTCGGCCAGCGTGCGCAGCTCGTCCGTGAACGTGCCCGCTGACGCGATGCACAGCCGCGCGCCGCGCGTCAGCCGATCCGGCGCGCGCGCGGCGTGGCCCCGCAGCCCATCTCGTCCCGACGATCGACCAACGGCGGCATCAGTCGGGAGGACCGTCGTCAAGTTGCCTCCAGTCAAGTTGTCTCGAGTCAAGTTGGCGTGAGGCAAGTTGGCGTGCGCCCGAGGACGGACGAGGACCTCGCGGCGTTCGGAGGACGCGTCAGCCCGCCGTGCCCTCGCCGAACGCCCGCCGCAGCCGGGCGTGCCGATGCCGGAACAGGGCGGCGACGATCATCGACGACAGCGCGCCCAAGCCGGGCAGGCGCGGCGTCCACGTCAGGCGATCGGTCACGGTGCACCCCGTCGGCGTCGGCGTCACCGAGCGGGCGTGTCCCCACGCGCGCATCGACAGCATCGAAGACGCCTCGACGAAGCCCAACGGCTCGACGCGCGCGAGCGTGATCGCGTCGTACTCGACGGGCAGCACGCCGAACAGCAGCAGCCAGCTACGCCCCAGCGGCGATCCCACCGGCACGTCGGCCAGCGTGCGCCCCACCATCGGCGCCGGCACCGTCATGCGCAGCCAGGGCGCCAGCTCGTCGTTGATGCCCGCGGGCGTCGTCACGCGCCACCAGACGATGTCGGCGGGCGCGGCGAGGGCGGTGGAGAGCGTGAAGGTGCGCTGCTTCATCGAGGGCTCATCGAGAAGACCGCCCGCGCTGCCGGGCCCTCATGTTCCCGGTAGCCGTCGTTGGCACCGGAGCGGGATCTCTACGCTTTGCTCACCTCGCTTGGTTCGCCGGCAGAGGTCAGCGAACTGCTCGGGCGTGACGTGTCCTTCGTCGAGCAGGTGGAGCCACAGCTCGGAGGGATGAGCCGCGCCGCCCCGGCCGAGTTCCGCGAGCGCCTGAAACGCCGCTCGCTTGTCGCGAGCCACCAGGATGGCGTTCGGACACGCCGTGATCGCCCACGCGATCGACTCGTGCTCGGCGAGGTTCTTGTCCGAGGTGCTGGGTTGCCGAAGATGGCTGTACAGCACGTCCGCGGCTTCGCTGTCCATCGACACCGAGAACGGATCGAATGGTGAGTCTGGATGGTCCAAGAGTGCCTTCCGATTGCCGGACGCGCCCGCTACGGTTGCCGCCGCCACTCGGAACCGCCCTCGCGGCCACCGCGACATCGAACTCGCCTCGACGACCATCGCCAGATCATCGAGAGGCCCGTCATCGACGATCCAGGTGAGCAACCTGTCCTCCTAAGTGCTTCCCCACAAGGTTCCGACCGAGCGGGGTGCCGGGCTGCGCGCCGAGGCCAAGGCGCGAAGCCGCAGCAATACTCGGCGCATTGCAAGCGCTTCGCAACGCCGGCATCGACGTGCAGAACGGTGCCCAGCGACGCGGAGGATTTTGTGGGGAGGCTCCTAACTCCACGTCAGGAGTTCACGGGCTCGGCCCAACGTGATGTGCCCCTCGTCGAGTGCGTCCAACACGATGTCGGTCGCCGTCCCCTTCCAGATGTCCGCTGCCTCCTCGGGCAGACCGGGGTGTAGCTGCGACAGCGGTAGGTACGCGGGTCGAGGCTCGAAACGTGCGAGGTTGACCCAGGGTCCCGAGCGGGCAGCGATTGCGCTCGCGACATCGGCCTCCAGCAGGTCGCAGTTCTTCGCGTGCCAAGCGGCCCCCTCGAACGAGAGTCCCCAGTGCTCCGCCATGGCCTTCACCAGGCTACTCGGCTTGCTCCTCACGCGGCGCGGGAGAGCACCGTGCCACTGTCGAATCCCTGGGGGCGGCGCCAGGAACGCAGGCGCGAAAGCCCGCGCCCGGACTTCGACGGCCTCGGCGAAATTGCCGGTCCCCTCGACGCCCCACGAGACCTGCGTGGTCAGGTTTCGATCACCGACGTCGTGCAGCAGGTGGCAGAGTTCGTGGGCGAGCGTCGCGCGGACCGCGCCGGGATGTCCGTACCGACGGCCCCTCGTGTTCAGGAGGATGATGGGGACCGCCCCCGGCTCCCAGATCGAGGCACCGTCGATCGCTGTCGAGGTCATCGCGACGCGGGCCACGTGTGCCCCGCAGTCCCTGAGCACGGCGTCGAGGTCGGTGAGCGGCCCAGGCAGAATGCGCAGTGCATCTCGCGCTCGTTCGCCCAACTGGTAGCCTTCGCGCCACGTTTCCCGTGGGCCCTCGGGTGGGCGAATCTCGCGGCCGTCCTGCACCCGCACCGTTCGTCCGAGTTGCTGGATCAGGTGCCCGAGGATGCGACCCTGCTCGACGGCCAGCGCGAGCAGGCGAAGATCGTCGCCGGACGGATGCTCGGAGACCATCGCTGTCCGGAAGCGGGTCGGAATTCGCTCCGGCTGCGCGTCCTCGCCGCGGTACATCGCTGCGGGATCGACGGCCAGCGCCCTACATAGGGCCTCGAACTCGACGGCCGAGAAGGACGCGCCCGCGCGAATCGCCTCGAGTCGTTCGGTGGGCAGGCCAGCGAGTCGAGGCAGAGCGTCCTGGAGCGCCAGGGCCGCGGCTCGATCGAACATCCTCCCGGCGAGACTGTTGCTGGGCACCCTGCACCTCCCGGACGGTGGCCAGCCTACGAGCCACGATGCCCGAAGGGCAAGGGGCTATCAGGCAATCGGCCAGCGCCGGTCAACTCGCGTTCGAAGAGGTGCGCCTCGCCAATGTCGGCACGGTGAGGGGCCAGACCGAGTCCTCGCCGACGAGGAGAGCCCTCACGCAGCCTGTTCGACGCGGCTGATTCTGGTCACCGCACCCCCAGGTCGGCCAGCGCCGCGTCCATCAGCGGCGCCCACCCCTGGTTCGCCAGCGGGCTGGCCGGGCTGGGGTGGGGGACGCTGCCGATGATCACGTCCAGATCGTCCGCGATCTGCCGCGCCTTCTTCTCGGCGAACTTGCCCACGCCGATGACGTAGCGCGGCGCGAAGTGCTCGATGGTCCTTCGCAGCGCACGATCACACGCCGCGAACATCGGCGTGCGCTCGGCCTTGGGCAGCTTCTCGGGCACCCGGTTGCGCCCGCTGTCTTCCATGAAGACGAGGGGGCAGTAGTTGGCCACGAAGAAGCGCTCGAAGAACGCCTCGGGCGCGCCGAAGGTGTCCTTCGCCCACCCCCAGAGCCGCGCCCCGCTCACCTCGCTGCGCGTGCAGTCGAAGCCCTGCACCGGCCGCTTTGGATGCTCGACCGGCGGCTTGCCGATGGGCGCGTCGATGCCCATCCAGTCGCGTACGTGGCCCACCTCGCCGAAGGGCACGCCACACTGACTCATCCCCCAAGGTCCAGGATTCATCCCGATCATCAGCACCTCACGCCGCCCCTGGCCGTACTTCTCGCAGTAGGCGTCCCATGCGGTACGGGCGTAGATGAGCGGGTTGTAGACGTGCGTGACCGGTGGGCCGAACGTGAGCCCGGCGAGGTCTGTGATGAGGTCGTCGGTGATCTGCTTGAGGCTCACGGCTGTCCCTCCTCGGACTCAATGGCGAGGGTGTACTCACCCGCAGATTCCGCCTGCGGGTCCAAGAACACTCGGCGAATAGGCTGACCGGCTTCCACTCGATACATCGCGAAGGGGTTCGGGTCTTCTGTCCCGAACAGGCAGGGGGCTTGGAGTGCAGCAGCAACGCGGGCAACAAACGACACCGGCTCCTGTCCATGCCCCTCTCGGGCGTCTACGGAAAGGAGCGTCGGGAACTCGCCAGTCCCTCGGGTAACCACGCAAACGACCCCGGCATCATCTGGGCTTGGGTAGTCGTCGATCTGGCAGATGCAAGCGACACGCTCGACCGGAACACCTGTCGCTGCGGCAAGTGCCGTCCGAAGCGGCCCAAGATCGCTCAGCGGGTGCGCGACGAGGACATCGACGCCAATGAAGCCGGTCACAGACGACCTGCCTGCGCCGCATCCCAATGGGACCCGACCGGACCGGGGTTCATCCCGATCAGCAGCGCCTCGCGCGGCCCGCGCCCTAAGCGTTCGCAGTACGCGTCCCACACGGCGCGCGCGTAGGTCAGCGGGTTGTAGACGTGCGTGACCGGCGGCCCGAAGTCGAGGGGCGCGAGGTCGGCGACGAGGTCGTCGGTGATCTGCTGCAGGTTCATGGGCGCATGGTGGGGGGTGGGGGCCGGAAGCTCAACCGCCAGGATGCAGGGTCCCGTTCAGCGACTCCCGGTCGATCGCCGTGGGCTTGCTTGGGAGTGCACCCCGTGGGAGGGCGGCCAATCGGCGGCCTGCGGCCGTCGCGGGGGCCGAAATGCGAAATGCGATCGTCCTGACCCCTGGTTCGCGTTCACCCGGGTCTCACGACCTGGCGCCCGGCCCCCTCGGAGGCGGTCAGCCGACCTCGTCCGTCGGCAGCTTCGCGAACCGCGGCGCGGCGGCGACGCCTGGCTCCCACGCGGCGGCGTCGGCGCAGAAGATGTGCGTCGGGGGCGGCAGGCGGTCCGTCTCGTCGAGGCTGCCCGCAGGGACCACGAGCAGCGCCCCCTCCATCTGCACCGACGGGACGGCCGCGCCACACTGCCCGCAGAAGGCTCGCTCGTGCCGGGTCCCAGCGAGACGAAACGAGCGCACCAGTCGGCCACCCGAAGCCCAGCGGAGCGTGGCGGATCCGGAGAACAGGTTCGCGGCGTGGACGCTCCCGGTGTCACGGCGGCAGCGGGAGCAGTGACAGAGCATGAAGGCGTCGAAGGGGCCGGTGACTTCGAATCGCACCGCGCCGCACAGGCAACCCCCCTGGTGGACGGGCTCATCGGTGCGTTGCATGGGAGCGACTCCTCGGTCTGAAGTGGGCGACCCGCGTTGACCGGGGCCCGTCCCGATGGGCGGCGGGGCGTTCATCGGTGTGCACCGTCTCCCTCGACCGACCGACCGACCCGCCCGCGGCCTCGACCGCCGCGGTCATCCGCGGCGCGTAGTCCGGGCCGAACACACCGGCTTCGATCAACCAACGCATCGGAGCTCCACGCCGTGTCTCACGCGTCGCCCTCGAAGTCCTCGAGCGGCGCGTCGAGGCCGTCCGCTGTAGACACTCCGTCGACGCCACCCCAGCCCAGCGGGCGCGCGGGCTGCTTCGCCTCGTACCCCAGCAGCGGCAGGTGCTTCAGGTCGTGGTAGCACAGCGCCATCCGGATGCACGCGCGCAGCGCGTCGCGGGGCAGGGGCGCGCCATGGGCGAGGTGCAGCGCGCGGTCGCCTTCGAGGTCGAGGACGTCGCCGAAGAGGATGCGGAAGGTGGGCACCAGCGTGCTGGTGCAGGTGAAGAACAGCGACACGCGGTCGGGGGCGCGCGGCTTCCAGTCGAGGCGCAGCGTGCTGCCGCGGGGCGCCACGTAGCTGGGCTCGCCCCACTTCAGCGTCTCGGTGAGCGTCGCGATGCCCGCCTCGGCGGCGGTGTCGATGATCAACGCGCGCAGCGCCTCGACGCGCGGCAGGACGTGATCGGGGTAGCTGGCGAGGGCGAGCTCGCAGGCGGTGGTGGTGTCGACGCGCACGGCGCGGCGATCGTGCTCCGGGAGGGTGGCCGGGACCTGCGCACCGACGTTCGGGGTGTCCATGCCCGCACGGTAGGGCGGGCGACCCGGCCGGGCAAGCGCAGGACCCGCAACGGACGATCGTTGACCCAGCCAGCGACCCCATGGAGCAACCGCGTCGGCGGGGGTCACGGAACGCTCGAACGCCTCTTGACGGGACGTGAGCGGCCCATCAACGTGAACAGCGATCGGTCCTCGCGGTGTGGATGCGAGACGGGCGGCGGCGTGTCGGCGGCCGCGCCGGGCTGGCATCGGCGAGGCGGATGTGGGGCGGGGCCCCGCGACCTTGATTCGAAACCACAGGTGGCGGGGCGGTGCGCGTGGGCAGGCGAGGAGCGGGGGGCGCGGGCGGCAGGACCGCGGCGAGCGACCGGGACGACACGAGGTCGAGCTCGGGTGCGCGCGGCGCGCGGCGGGTGGGCCTCGCGACGCTGTTCGCCCTGTGCGTGCCCGGGTGGTCCGCCGCGGAGCAGGCGCCGGTGCTCGAGCCGGAGGCCCCACCCGCGGTGGCGGCGCCGACCGATGAGGCGTTCACCCCCCTGTTCTACAAAGGCCAGGACTACGGCTCGGAGTCGCAGTTCGGGCCGCTGAACGTGTTCACGAACGTCGGCCTCGGCGTCGTCGGGCGGGCCGGGCTCAACGCCAGCGCGCGGCTCGGTGACATCGATCTCGAGCAGGGCTTCGGGCACCTCGGCGACGCCTACTTTCACCCGGCCAGGTCCATTCGAGAGGGCTACGGCAACGTCGGCGTCTGGGCCTTCCTCGAGTTCGTGCCGGTCCTCAGTGAGATCTCGTACCCCAACTACGTTCTCCACTTTCTGGGCGAGGGGATGCTGACCCGCAAGCTGGAGGAGTACTACCGGACCGAGGGGATGAGCCCGGGGTGGGCGCGCGCCGCGGCGATCACCACGATGGTCCTGTCCCAGCAAATGAACGAGCTGGTCGAGGCGCAGACGACGCAGCCCGCCGATACGACCGCCGATCTGATCTTCAACACGGCCGGCATCATCGCGTTCTGCTTCGACGGCTTCGCCGAGCTGTTCGCGAACGACGCCATGCACCTGTACTACTGGCCCGGCCAGCCGGTGGTCGACATGCGCGACGGCGTGCTGTTCAACCACGCCGAGGACTACCTGCTGCGCATCACGCTCGGCGACTGGACCCGCTGGAAGCTGGCGACGCTCTTCGGGGTGTCCACCATCGGGCTGGGCGTGTCGACGCCGATCGGCGGCGACCAGTACATCACCTGGGGCTTGATCGCCGGGGGGGCGGGCGTGCCGCCGCGCGACTACGAACGGCCCACGACCGGGCCGATCTTCTACTGGGATCCGGACAAGGAAGAGCTCGAGGTCCCGGAGCGCGAGGCGCAGAGCCACGAGGTCGCGTCCTTGCGGCTGGCTTGGGACCGCGAGGGGTCGCTGCTGGCGACGCTGGACGTCAACCCCGAGGGGAATCACGTCGGCCTGAACGTCTACCCCGGCGCGTTCGACACCGGCTCGGTGCAGCTCGGCGCGTACGGGCTCTGGACCCGAGGCGGCGCGACGGCGCTGGGGCTGACGGTCTCGCTGTCCTCGGTCATGCCGGGCCTGCGCTTCTGATCCCTGGTGCCGCAGGCGGCGGGTTGCCGGCGCGCATGGCCTCGGGTCACGGTCGCCCATGCGTCCGGGCGCGACAATCAGGGGGCGCGCGCCCGGTCGGCGAGCCAGGCGCCCGTCGCCCGGTCCATCTCGTCGACGCTCAGCGTCCGATCCACCGGCGGCCGCCGTGCGAGCACGTCCAGGTCGGGCAGCGTCGGCGCGCGCAGCAGATCGGCGAGCACGCGGCTGGCGATGCGGGGGGCGCGGGGCAGCCTCCAAGCCGGGGCGGCGAGGGCGGCGTGGTGGCCGTGGTCGGCCAGCACGGCTTCGGCGGCGCGCCAGCCGGCGCAGACGGCGCTCTCCATCGAGGCGGGCAGGTGGGTGCGGATCCAGTCGCCGGCCAGCAGCAGGCCATCGATGGGCGTGCGCGTGGCGGGGCGCAGGCGCTCGGTGCCGGGGCGCGGGCAGTGGATGGCCATGGGCACTCGGTGGACGACGGCGTGCACCAGGCGCGCGGCGTTCGCGGCGGGCAGGTACTCGGCCAGCTCGGCGCGGGTGCGCGCGATGATCGCGGCGTCGTCCATCGGGGGCAGCCGCTGGGCGTAGATGATGTTGCTCGCGATCAGCGACGGCCGATCGCGGGGGCCGCGCAGGATGTTGCCGTAGTCGTAGAAGTCGCAGTTCAGGTCGCCGGGGTCGTAGACGCGGGCCCAGAAGCGCCGGCGGGTCAGCTTGCGGTCGAACCAGAGGTAGACGCAGAGATAGCGGCTGGGCTCGAAGGCGGGCAGGTCGCGGAAGGGGGACAGCCTTCGCCAGGGCGCACGGACCAGGCGATCGAGATCCTGGGGCGCCAGCGCGGCGACGACGTGCGGCGCAGCGAACGCGCGGCCCTCGTCGGTCACCACGCCGGTCACGCGGTCGCCTTCGTGCGTGAAGCGCGCGACGCGGGTGTCGGTGAGCACCTGGCCGCCGGCCTGCTCGATCACCCGCCGCGCCGCGGGGGCGAACACGTCGCCGAGCCCCCGGTCGGGGAAGCCGACGCGGTAGCCGCGGGTGCCGATCAGGGCGCGGTAGAAGCGGGCGAGCGCGGCCGCCGAGCACTCGGCGAGCGGCACGTTGAGGATCGACTGCGCGACGAACGACCAGAACGAGCGGATGTAGGTCTCGGAGACGCCGCCCTGCCGGAGCAGCGTGTCGGCGGGCAGGGCGTCGAGCGCGAGCACCTGGTCGTCGTCCAGGCTGAGCAGGCGGGCCGACAGGGGCACGTTGGACAGCTTGTCGGCCAGGCGCGTCGTGGGGTCGGCCAGCACGCTCGGCACCAGGTGCATCGGGGGCGGCAGCGGCGCCGGGCGGATCGGGACGGCGCGGCGGCCGTCCACCAGCGTGATGAAGGGGTCGGCCGGCTGCCACACGATGCGGTCGCGCGTGCCCAGGCGGTCGAACAGGCGCAGCAGGTTGCGGTACTCGCTGAGGAAGATGTGGGGGCCGATGTGCACGGGATCGCCGGTCGTGGGGTCCGTCCAGCTGCGGGCGCGCCCGCCGAGCAGCGCGCCCGCCTCGAGCACCAGCGGCTTCAGGCCGGCGTCGGCCAAGCCCACCGCGCTGGTCAGCCCGGCCAGACCACCGCCGATCACGACGCAGTCGAAGGCGGGGGCGGCGCGCATCGGGGTCTCCTCGTCCGTCGAGCCGCCCGGCGCGACCCGTCGACGATCCTGATACGGGCCGACCCGATCGGCCGCGCGTCGGGTTCAACGGGCGCCCGAACGGGTGTCTTCGCGGTCGGTTCGAGGCTGGCCCGTCGCGCCGCGATGACTGCGCGACACATCGCGATCCGCGGGTCGGCGCGGTCGCGAGGCCGCATGAACGCGTCGACCGCAGGCACGGTTCGGTGACGTGTTTTCGCCGTGCCGTGAAGGGCGGGTGACCCCCCGTTTCGGAACCGACGCGACGGCGCCCGGCGCCCGCGTATCTCGCGCAACGTGCGGTTGTCAAACGGCTACCGGATGCACTAGGTTCACGCGACTTTCGGCTGGCCCCACGGGCCTGGAAGGCGCGCGCGATGTCCAAAGCGAGCGACGCGGTCGAGACGGTCGAGACGGTCGCCATCCGGTTCGCCGGTGACTCGGGCGACGGCATGCAGCTGACCGGCACCCAGTTCACCCAGACGTCGGCGCTGGCCGGCAACGACCTGGCCACCTTCCCCGACTTTCCCGCCGAGATCCGCGCCCCCGCGGGCTCGCTGGCCGGCGTGTCGGGGTTTCAGCTCAACTTCTCGAGCCGCGAGGTGTTCACCCACGGCGACGCGCCCGACGTGCTGGTGGCCATGAACCCCGCCGCGCTGCGCGTGAACCTGCCCGATCTGAAGCCCGGCGGCATCCTGATCGCCAACACCCAGGCCTTCAGCGACAAGAACCTCGAGCGCGCGGGGTACAGCGAGAACCCGCTCGAGGACGGCAGCCTGAGCGCCTACAAGGTGTACCCGGTCGACATCACGACGATGACGCTCAACGCCATCGCCGACGTCGGGCTGAACCAGCGCGCGGCCGTGCGCTCGAAGAACTTCTTCGCCCTGGGCCTGGTGTACTGGCTGTTCAACCGCGACCTGGCGCACACCGAGCGCTGGATCGAGGCGAAGTTCCGCGCGAAGACGCCCGAGGTGGCCGACGCGAACCTGCACGCGCTGCGCGCCGGCTACAACTACGGCGAGACGGCCGAGCTGTTCGACCACAGCTACATGGTGCGCAAGGCCAGCATCCCCGCCGGGCGTTACCGCAACATCACCGGCAACGAGGCCCTGGGCCTGGGCATGCTGGCGGCGGCCGAGCTGAGCGGGCTCGAGCTGTTCCTCGGCTCGTACCCCATCACGCCGGCCTCGGACATCCTGCACTTCCTGTCGAAGCAGAAGCACCTGGGGGTGAAGACCTTCCAGGCCGAGGACGAGATCGCGGCGGTGGCCGCGGCGGTGGGCGCGGCCTTCGCGGGCGGCCTGGCGCTGACGACGACCAGCGGCCCCGGCATCGCGCTGAAGGGCGAGGCCATGGGCCTGGCCATGATGCTCGAGCTGCCGCTGATCGTGGTCAACGTGCAGCGCGGCGGGCCGAGCACCGGCCTGCCCACCAAGACCGAGCAGTCGGACCTGCTGCAGGCGCTGTTCGGGCGCAACGGCGAGTGCCCGATGCCGGTGGTGGCGGCCATGTCGCCCGGCGACTGCTTCGAGACGGCCATCGAGGCCGTGCGCATCGCGGTGCGCCACATGGTGCCGGTGGTGCTGCTGAGCGACGGTTACCTGGCCAACGGCGCCGAGCCGTGGCGGGTGCCCGAGATGTCGGCGCTCGAGCCCATCCCGGTCGAGTTCCACACGCAGGTCGAGGGCTTCCAGCCGTACAACCGCGACGAGAACCTGGCGCGGCCCTGGGCGGTGCCCGGCACGCCCGGCCTCGAGCACCGCGTGGGCGGCCTCGAGAAGCAGGACGGCACCGGCAACGTCAGCTACGACCCGGCGAACCACGAGCACATGATCCACGTCCGCCAGGCCAAGGTGGACAAGGTGGCCGACTTCATCCCGCCGACCCAGGTGTTCGGCGCCCAGGAGGGCGACGTGCTGGTGCTGGGCTGGGGCGGCACCTACGGCGCGCTGCACGCCGGCGTGTCGAAGCTGGTGGACGAGGGGGCCGCGGTCGGTCAGGTGCACCTGCGCCACCTGAACCCCTTCCCGAAGGACCTCGGCGACATCATGCGGCGCTTCCGCAAGGTGCTGGTGCCGGAGCTGAACCTGGGTCAGCTGGCGATGCTGTTGCGGGCGCGCTACTTGATCGACGTCGTCAGCCACACCAAGGTGCAGGGCAAGCCGTTCAAGGAATCGGAGATCGTGCAGGCCGTGCGCGCGCTTTTGGAGGGCACCCGATGAGCAAGTACCCGAACCTGCCGTCGACCGACGCGTCGGCCCTGACGCGCAAGGACTTCGCCACCGACCAGGACGTGCGCTGGTGCCCGGGCTGCGGGGACTACAGCATCCTGGCGCAGGTGCAGCGCACGCTGCCCGAGCTGGGCATCCCGCGCGAGGACTACGTCTTCATCAGCGGCATCGGCTGCTCGAGCCGCTTCCCGTACTACATGGACACCTACGGGATGCACAGCATCCACGGGCGCGCGCCCGCGGTGGCCAGCGGGGTCAAGGCGCTCAGGCCCGAGCTGAACGTGTGGGTGATCACCGGCGACGGCGACGCGCTGTCGATCGGCGGCAACCACCTGATGCACGCGCTGCGGCGCAACATCGGGCTGAAGATCATCCTGTTCAACAACCGCATCTACGGCCTGACGAAGGGCCAGTACAGCCCGACGAGCGAGCAGGGGAAGACGACCAAGTCCACGCCGATGGGCTCGATCGACTATCCCTTCAACCCGGTCGGGGTGGCGCTGGGGGCCGAGGCCACCTTCGTCGCGCGCGCCGTCGACGTGGACGCGCGGCACCTGCAGTCGATGATCCAGCGGATGGCGGCGCACGAAGGCACCGCGCTGCTCGAGGTCTACCAGAACTGCAACATCTTCAACGACGGCGCCTACGCGTACCTGAGCGATCGGCGCACGAAGGTGGAGCACGAGCTGAAGCTCGAGCACGGCAAGCCGCTGCGCTTCGGCCCGAAGAACGAGAAGGGCATCATGCTCGACCGCAGCATGCGGCCCATCGTCGTCGAGGTCGAGGACGTCGGCGAGGACGCGCTGCTGGTGCACGACGAGACGAACCCGACGCTGTCCTACCTGCTGAGCCAGCTGCTGCACCCGGACTTCCCCACGCCGGTGGGTGTGTTCCGCTGCGTCGAGCGGCCCAGCTACGAGCGCATGATGAGCGCGCAGGTGGACGAGGCGAAGCGGCGCAAGCCCGGCGCCAAGGTGCAGCAGGCCATCGAGGCCGCGCACATCTGGACGGTCGAGTAAGGCGTCCCGCCGCGACGGCGCGCCGACACGGCCGCGCCGTCGCTACAGACTCTCGATGTGGCGCACCAGCGCCCACATCTGCTCGCGGCTGAGCCGGCCGCCCCACGCGGGCATGCCCTCGCCCTTGCCTTCGGCGATGCTGCGGTAGATGCCGCGGCGCATCGCGTCGCCCCCGAACGTGAAGCCCATGCGGACGCCGAAGCCGCCCCAGGTCTTGGGCGGCGGATCGAGCCCCAGCTCGGATGGCGGCTGGCCGTCGGGGCCGTGGCAGGCGGCGCACAGGTCGCGCCACAGCGCGGCGGCCTCGCGGGCGGTGTGCGCGTCGAGGGCGTCGTCGGGCGGGCCGGCGTCGGGGCCGGCGGGCAGGGCGGCGTCGCGGGCGCGGGCGGCCTCGGGCGTGATGTTCAGCGTGGCCGCGCGGTGGGCGTACCAGGCGTCGCCCAGGTGGGGGCGATCCTCGGTCGTCACTCGGGTGCGTGCGGGCGCGCAGGCCGTCAGCGCGACCAGCAGCAGCAGGCGCCTCACTGCGGGGCGGGTGCGTCGGGATCGATGTGGCCGCCCTCGGCGATGGCCGCGCGGTCGAGGGCCTGCTGCAGGTAGCGCTTGGTGCCGTCGTCGCAGTCGTCCGGCTCGGTCTGGCACCAGGCCCAGGGCGACTGCAGCGAGATCGTGAACTTCTCGCCGTCGCGGGCGCGGGTCAGCTGAAGCTCGAGATCGCTGCGCACGATGAGGGTGTCGGGGCCGGCCAGCTCGCGGGCCATCTGCGCGGTGGTGGCGGTGTAGGCCGCGGGCGCGCTGCGGTCGAGGCGCTGCGCGCCGCCGCAGGCGGTCAGCGTCAGCAGGGCGAGGGCGGGCAGGGTGCGGTTCATGGCGTGGTCCTCGTGGTCGCGGCGCGGGGCTCGTCGGCGGTGATGCACGGGATGGTGCGCGGGCTTCGCCCGAGGTGCACGATGCGGCTGCCGGTCTGGTTGATCGGGTTGACGCTGCGGCCGACGACGATGGCGTCCTCGGGCGCGGTGTAGGTCTTCGTCACGCGGCCGAAGATGTCGCGCACCGTGGCGACGATCTCACCCTCGGTCACGTAGGCGGTCACCTTCGGCTTGACCGTCAGCAGTCCGCCCTCGTCGGTGTACATCCAGAACGAGCCCTGGCAGAGCACCGTGTCGGTGATCGGGCAGACGACCTCGCCCTCGAGCATGTCGAGGTCGTACAGCACGTTCAGCACCCCCAGCGTGCCCGTGTCGATGACGCCGGGCTGGAAGACGTTGGGATCGCGCAGCTCGCAGGTGACGGCGGGGATGCCGAGGCCGGCGGCGCAGCCGCGCAGCGTGTAGTCGCTGGGCGGGTTGTGCACGATGATGTCGGGCATCTGCAGGCGCGCCAGGCGGGCGGTGACGGCGTGGTTCATGTCGGCGCGCACGTAATACGAGTTCACGCGGCCGAAGCTGGCGGTGTGCAGGTCGATGAGGAAGTCGAACTGCTTCAGGACGCGGTCGACCAGCCGGTGCACGTAGACCTGACTGTTGTTGCCGTTGGGCTTGCCGGGGGCGATGTGGTTCAGGTCGACGCCGTCGTTGAAGCTGCGCTCGCCGCGCAGGACGCCGGGCACGTTGGCCGCCAGCACGCCGACGACCGTGCCGCGCAGGACCTCGAGGTCGAGATCGGCGATGACGCGCTGGATGATGGGGATGCCGTTCAGCTCGTTGCCGTGCAGGGCGGCGGTGAGGCCGAGCACCGGCCCGTCGTGCTTGCCGCGCGCCACCAGGATGGGGACGCGCACGGGCTCGCCCAGGCCGTTGTTGATGATGTGCAGCCAGTGGGCGCGGACGCTGCCGGGCGGCGTCTCGCCGACGTCGAGCACGCGCACGGTGTGAGGTTGAAGGTCGGTCACGGCGTCCTCCGCGGGGGTTGCCCGCCGACGATGCCGTCGCCAGGGCCGCCGCGCAACGCTTCGGTGCGTGCGCGCACGCACGGGTCTGCTAACGTGGCGCCATGCGTCGCGTAGCACTCGTCTCGATCGCCCTCGGCGCGCTGGCCGCGCCGGCCGCCGCCCACCTGTCGTTGAGCCAGCCGCCCAGCCGCTACGGCGGCCAGCAGCTGAAGCCCGGCCCCTGCGGGCGCGACGGCGGCGGGCGCACGCAGAACGTCACCACCTACGCCCCGGGCGAGACCATCGAGGTGGTGTTCGACGAGTACGTCGATCACCCGGGCTACTTCCGCATCTCTTTCGATCGCGACGGCGACGACGACTTCGTCGATCCCGCCTGCCTGGCCGGCTGCGACACGCGCAACCCGACGATGGAGATGTACAGCAACGACGCCGTGCTGCTCGACGGCATCGCCGATCGCAACGGCGGGCAGTACCGGGTGATGGTCACGCTGCCGGACGTCGAGTGCGACAACTGCACGCTGCAGGTGATCCAGGTGATGTTCGACAAGCCGCCGCAGACGTCGCCGGGCAACGACCTGTACTACCAGTGCGCCGATCTGGTGTTGCGGGGCGATGGGCCGCCGCCGCCGCCGGTCGACGCGGGGCCGGGGCCGGGGCCGGTGGTGGACGCGGGCCGGCCGCCGCCCCGCTGGACGCGGGCGGCCCTGGCCGCGCGTGGACGCCGCGCCGCCGGGCCCCGAGGTGGATCGGGCGCGCCGCCGGCGCCCACGCCCGACGCGCGGCCCCGGCGGCTCGGCGCGACGCGGCCACGCCCCCGCCCCCGGTCGTCGACGCGGGGGGGCAGACGCCCAAGCGCACCATCACGCTCGACGAGGGCGACGGCTGCGCCGCGGCGGCCGACGCGCCCGCCGCGGGCGGCGCCTGGCTGATCGCGCTGCTGCTGTTGATCGGGGTGCGCCGCCGCGGGTGACCGCGCGGGCCGACTTGGTTAGACTGCCTCGCCCTTCTTGCGGTGAGGAGAACCATGGTCGACTTCAAGCTCAGCCAGGAGCAGCAGCAGCTCAGGCAGCTGGCCCACGACTTCGCGAAGAACGAGATCCGCCCGGCGTCGG
This sequence comes from Myxococcales bacterium, assembly GCA_020633465.1. Taxonomy (GTDB): domain Bacteria; phylum Myxococcota_A; class Bradymonadia; order UBA7976; family UBA1532; genus JACKDN01. The sequence continues at coordinate 152,618 of JACKDN010000006.1, read as the reverse complement.
CGCACCACGACGCCACCGGCGAGTACCCCAAGGCCGTGCTGCAGAAGGCCTGGGAGCTGGGCCTGATGAACACGCACGTGCCCGAGGAGTACGGCGGCCTGGGGCTGGGCGTGCTCGACGGCGCGATCATCGGCGAGGAGCACGCCTGGGGCTGCAGCGGCATCTCGACCGCCATCGAGGCCAACACGCTGGCCGAGGCGCCGGTGATCGTGGCCGGCAACGACGCGCAGAAGAAGAAGTACCTCGGGCGGATGACCGAGGAGTGCCTGATGGCCGCGTACGGCGTCACCGAGCCCAACGCCGGCTCGGACGTCGCGGGCATCCGCACCACCGCGCGCCGCGAGGGGGACGCCTACGTCCTCAACGGCGAGAAGATGTGGATCACCAACGCGGCCTACGCCAACTGGTTCTTCGTGCTGGCGAAGACGGATCCCGAGGCCGGCCACCGCGGCATGACCGGGTTCATCGTCGACGCGGACACCCCCGGCATCACCGTCGGCCGCAAAGAGATGAACATGGGCCAGCGGGCGAGCGACACGCGCGGCATCAAGTTCGAGGACGTGGTGGTGCCGGCCGAGAACCGGCTGGGCGAAGAGGGCTTCGGCTTCAAGATCGCGATGAAGGCGTTCGACATCACGCGGCCGCTGGTGGCCTCGGGCGCGGTCGGCGTCTCGCGCGCCGCCTACGAGCACGCGCGCGACTACGCGCTCGAGCGCAAGACGATGGGCCGCGCCATCGCGCAGCACCAGGCGGTGGCCTTCATGATCGCCGACATGGCGAAGGACATCGAGGCCGCGCGCCTGCTGGTGTGGCAGGCCGCGTGGACCATCGACCAGGGCGTGCGCAACACCAAGCTGGCGTCGATGGCCAAGTGCTTCGCCGCCGACGCCTGCCACCGCATCTGCAGCGACGCCGTGCAGGTGTTCGGCGGCAACGGCTTCAACACCGAGTACCCGGTGGAGAAGCTGCTGCGCGACTCGAAGATCTTCCAAATCTACGAGGGCACCAGCCAGATCCAGCGCGTGATCATCGCCCGCGAAGTCCTGGGCCGCTGAGCGCAACCGAGCCCCAACCCACCCCAGCGCCCCCTTGACCTTGACCTTGCCCTTGACCTTGACCTTGACCTTGACCTTGACCTTGACCTTGACCTTGACCTTGACCTTTCCCTGCCCGAAGGCCCCTGACCCCACCCCCCTCGCCCCCGCACCCCCATCCCCCCTAAACTGACGCCCGCACGTCCCACACCGAGACCTCGACGTCACGGTCTGCCGTGCCCGCGCGACGCAACGACCGCCCCGCGCCCTGGCACGCCGCGTGCCACGGCAGACGGGGTTCGACTCGGGAGTGAAGAATGCGGCGACTCTTGCCCGCCCTCCTGCTGCTGGCGGGCTTCGCGTGCGACGACTCGACCGACGACGACGCCGCGGACGCCACCGCGCGCCCGTCCCCCGGCGCCGACGGCGGCGCGGGCGGCGGGCCGAGCGACCAGCTGCTCAGCGTCGATCCGCCGGCGGCCTCGTTCCGCGGCGGCGAGGTCGTGCGCATCAGCGGCCCGGGGGTCGACCTGGCCACCGCGGTCAGCGTCGGCACGCAGCCGGTGGAGATCGAGAGCCGCGCCGACGGCGCCCTGATCGTCCGCGTGCCCGCCGTGCGCTCGGGCGGCCCGGTCGACATCGAGGTCACCACCCCCGACGGGCCGCTGATCTACACCGGCTTCGAGTACCTGGGCATCCCGCCCCCGGCGCTGCGCTTCGTCGAGCTGCCCAAGGGCCCCGACGGCGGCGGCGCGCGGCTGTTGGCGCTGGCCCCCGGTCGGCTGGCCACCCTCGAGGACGGCTTCGTCCGCTGGTTCGGCGTGGCGGCCGGGCGCGTGGTCGCCGAGGGCGGCGTCGAGGGCCCCGCGTCGATCGCGGCGGCCTGCGCGGCGGACGTCGACGGCGACGGGGACGACGATCTGTTCGTGGTCGACGCCGAGGGCGCCGCGCGCATCTTCCGGCAGGACGTCTCCGGCCTCGTCGCGCCCGAGTCCGTGGCCGCGCGGGTGCGGGCGACGGACGCGGTGTGCGGCGATCTGGACGGCGACGGCGCGGCCGACGTGCTGGTGGTGGCCACGCCCGAGGGGGCCGCTCCGACGCTGCGCGTGCTGGCGGGCGACGGCCGCGGCGGGCTCGAGCTGGCCCCGGGGCGCGTCGCGCTCGGCGGCGCCTCGGCCGGGCTGGCGCTGGCCGATCTGGACGGCGACGGCGCGCTCGATCTGGTGGCCGGGCGGCAGGACGCGCCGCCGCGCCTGCTGCTGGGCGATGGCCACGGCGGCTTCACCGACGCGCCCGCGGGCAGCGCGCCGCTGGGCGAGGCCGGCGCGCGGCCCGCGCTGGGGGACATGGACGGCGACGGCGCGACCGACGTGCTGCTGGTGGGGCCGGGCGGCGCGGCGCTGTGGGTCAACGACGGCGCGGGCCGCTTCGCCGACGACTCGGCCCTGGTGGTGTCGGTGCCGCCGCTCGACACCTCGGCGGTGATGTTGGCCGACCTGGACGTGGACGGGCTGCCCGACGTGCTGGCCGTGGGCCCGGACGGGGCGCTGCTGCTGCGCAACCAGGACGGCCGCCTGTTCGACTACTCGGACGCGCTGCTCACGCGCGGCGGGCCGCTGGCGGCGGTCGCCCTGGTCGACCTGGACGACGACGCCGATCCCGATCTCGTGGGCCTGCGCGCCGAGGGCCTGGCCGTGCTGCGCAGCTGGGATCCGATGCCCTTCGACGACGCCGACGGCGACGACGTGCCGGCCGAGCTCGACGGCTGCCCCGACGACTACGATCCCGATCAGCAGAACCGCGACGCCCACCACTTCGGCTGCCCGGACGCGGCGCGCTGCGGATCGGGCGCGGGCTGCGTGGTCGAGACCTCGGAGGACGGGCGCGCGTGGCTGATCTGCCCCGAGGCGGGCGTCGTCCACGCCGCGGCCGCGGCCTTCTGCGAAGCGCGCGGCGGGCGGCTGCTGTTCGTCGACGACGAGGCCGAGCACCTGCTGCTGGCCAACTTCCCCGGGCGCTACTGGCTGGACCTCACCGATCAGGCCGAAGAGGGGCGCTTCGTCTCGGCGGCAGGCGTCGAGCCCCCCTTCGCGCCCTGGGCCGAGGGCGAGCCCAACGACAGCGGCGGCAACGAGGACTGCGGCGAGCTGCGGGTGATCGAGCCGGGCAACGCGGTGTGGAACGACCTGCCCTGCGACGCGACGCGCGGCGTCGTCTGCGAGGACGACGTGCTCGAGCCGTCGCCCGACGCGCCGGACGCCTGCGACGTGTGCCCCGACGTGCACGATCCCGATCAGGCCGACGCGGACGGCGATGGGGTGGGGGACGCGTGCGACGCCTGCCCGCAGGACGCCGATCCCGAGCAGACCGACACCGACGGGGACGGCGTGGGCGACGCCTGCGACGTCTGCCCCGAGGTGGCCGACCCGGGTCAGGAGGACGCCGACGGCGACGGCGTGGGCGACGCCTGCGCCGGGGAGGGCGGGCCGTGACGCGGCCTCTCCCGGTCGCGCGGGCGCTGGCCGTCGCGGCGGCCCTGCTGGGCGCGTGCAGCGGCGCGGAGGACGAGCCCGAGCCGCAGACGTCGGCGGACGGCGGCGCGGCGGCGGCCGACGCGACGTCGATGGACGGCGGCCTGCGCGACGGCGGCCCGACGGGGCCCCGCACCTTGGCCTTCGTGCAGGCGCTGCCCGATCTCACCGCGCCGCCGGCCGCGCAGGTGGTGCACGACGCGGTGGCCTTCGACGTGGACGGCGACGGCGATCCCGACCTGGTGTTGGCCACCGACGACGGGCTGCGCGTGCTGATCAACGACGGCGCGGCGCGCTTCACCTTGGACAGCGTCGAGGTGGCGCCGCCCGAGCCGCCGCCGCCGGTCGACGCGGGGCTCGCGGCCGACGTGGGGCCCCCGCCGGACGCGGGGCCGGCCGACGCCGAGGTCGACGTGGGCCTCCCGCCCGAGCCGCCCGAGCCGCTGCGCGAGCCGGTGCGCCCCGGCGGGCGCGGCGCGGTGTACGACCTCGCCCTCACGGTGACCGGCCCGGATCGCACGCCGGCGCTGGTCGCCTGCACCGGCGCCGCGCGCGATCTGCTGCTGGGCCCGACGCCCGGCGGCCTGACGCCCATCGCCGAGCTGCCGCTGCGGGCGGGCGCCTGCCGCCGCGTCGCGGTGGGCGACGTGGACGGCGACGGCATGCCGGAGCTGGCGGCGCTGGTCGACGCGGGCGACGGGCCGGGCCTTTGGATCACCCGGGTGCCGCGGGCGGGCGCGGCCCGCCTCGACGAGGACCTGACGCCGCCCGCCGACGCGGTCGGGCCGGTCGGGCAGGCCACCACGACGGTCGAGGGCGCGACGGCCACCTTCGATCGGGCGCTGGGCGACGCGGCGGGCGGGGGCGCCGCGGCCGACGCGGTGTTCGCGCTGCCCGCGGGCGGCGGCGAGGCCGTCTTTGCGCTGCCGGTCGACCTGCCCTTCGTGCCCGACGCCGTGCGCTTGCAGCTGCGCGCCGAGGGCGACGCGGTGACCGTCACGCCCCGGGTGGTGGACGCCACTGGCGCGGCCTTCGATGGCCCGCCCCTGGCGGTCGGGGCCAGCTGGCGGGCGGCGGCCGCCGAGGGCGTCGACGGCTGGACCCGCGCCGACGGCGAGGCGGGCACCCCGGCGGCGCCGCTGAGCGCCTTCGCCTTGGTGGTCACCGCCGACGACCTGGCCGCCGGCGTGCTGCGCGTCGACGAGGTCGTGGCCGAGCGCGACGGCTTCATGCCCCGACTGATCGACGACTTCGAGCGGCGCGCGCCCCGGTTCGCGTGGGACGGCGCGACCGGGCTCGTGGCCGGCGACGTCGACGGCGACGCCCACCACGATCTGCTGGTGTTGCGCGGCGAGGCCGCACCCGCGCTGCTGACGACGCGCGACGGCGGCGGCCTCACCGCGCGGACCGTGCGCCTCGAGGCGCCGGGCGCGCTGCGCGACGGTGTGCTGCTGGACGCCGACGGCGACGGCAACCTGGACGCCCTGCTGACCGGCGGAGGCCGCGACCGACTGCTGGTGGGCGACGGCTTCGGCCGGCTGCTCGACATCACCGAGGGCGCGCTGCCGCTGGACTGGGCCGACGGCCGCTCGGTGGTGGCCGCCGACGTCGACGGTGACGGCCTGACCGATCTGGTCATCGGCAACGCGGGCACCACCGATCGGCTGTACCTCGGGCGCGCGGACGGGCGCTTCCGCGACGTCACGCCCCGCCTCGGCTTCGACGCGCTCGACACCGCGGCGGTGGTCGTGGCCGATCTCGACGGCGACGGTCGGCTCGACGTCGCCAGCGTGCCGCGCGCCGGCGACGCCCACACCCTGCTGCGCATGGCGGTGGACCCATGATCATCCTCGCCCTGATCCTCGCGCTGGCCGCGCCCGCGGGCGGGCCGCACGTGCTCGACGCCGATGGGGAGCGGGTGCTCGTCGGGCACCCGCTGCCCGCGCCGCCCGACTCGGACGTCGACCTGCGCATGCGGGTGAAGCTGACGGTCGGCGGGGCCGAGCGGGCGTGGCCGTTGGCCGGCGAGCCGCTCGAGCAGGCGCGCCTGCTGCCCGGCGGCGGCTTCCTCGCGACACTCTCGGGCGGCGCGCTGGTGCGGGTCGACGCGGCGGGGGCGCGGACGGCGGTGGACACCGAGGTCGTGGGCGCCGTGGGCGCCTCGCCCGACGGGCGGCACCTGGTCTACACGAAGGGCGAGGCCCCCGACCTCGAGGTGTGGCAGGTCAGCGAGGGCGGCGCGCCGCGGGCGATCACCCGCGGCATGGCGCCCTGCTGGTCGCCGGCCGTCTCACCGGACGGGCGGCGGGTGGTGTTCACCTCGGCGAAGAGCGGGGTGCCGGCGCTCTGGATCGCCGAGGACGGCGCCGCGCCCCGGCAGCTGACCAACCTCGGCGCGCCGGATCCGACGCGGCTGAGCCCATTCCCCAACGGGCTGACGCCGACCGTCTTCGACGGCGCGCGCGTCGCGTTCGAGGCGGACGGGCGGGTGCACGTCGTCAGCGCCGCGGGCGTGCCCTTGGGCGTCGTCGGTGGCCGCGCCCCGCACTGGGGCCCGGACGGGCGCGGCCTGCGGCTGATCGCCGGCCCCGCGCACCGCGCGACCGCGCTGGAGGTGCCCTGATGCGCGCCCTGCTCTGCGCGGTGGTCGTGCTGGCGGCCAGCCCGGCCGACGCCCAGCGCCTGCGCCGGCCCTTCAATACCGGGCACGGCCTGGGCACCGGCTACGACAACAACGGCAACGGGGGCGGCTGCAGCGACTACAACTGCGGCGGCAAGTGCTACGACCGCCACACCGGCAGCGACTACCCGATGCCGACCGGCACCGACGTCGTGGCGGCGGCCGAAGGCACGGTGGTGGCGGTCGTGCAGGGCTGCGCGAACACCGGCTACCTGGGCAACCCGTGCGGCGGGCGCTGCGGCAACCACGTGCGCATCGCGCACGGCAGCGGGACGACGCTGTACTGCCACATGCGCAACGGCTCGATCACCGTGGGCAACGGCCAGCGGGTGGGGTGCGGCCAGAAGATCGGCGAGTCGGCCAGCTCGGGCAGCTCGACGGGGCCGCACCTGCACATGGGCTGGAACCCGGGCGGGGGCGCGGCGCGCGATCCGTATTCGGGGCGGTGCTCGAACGGGGGCAACGCCTGGGTGGACCAGGGGCCGTACAACGGGGCGCCGGGCACGCAGTGCGCCAACGAGTGCAACCCGGGCGCCGAGCAGCGCGAGAGCTGCGGGCGCTGCGGGACGCGCACCCGGCGCTGCGGCGGCGACCACCGTTGGGGCGGCTGGTCGGGCTGCGAGGGGCAGGGGCCCTGCTCGCCGGGCGATCGGCAGGAGGAGGCGTGCTGCGACTGCGGGCGCCGCAGCCGATCGTGCACCCGCGACTGCCGGTGGCCCGACTGGGGCGCCTGCGGCGGGCCCGATCCGGCCGGGCCGCCGGCCTGCGACACCGGCAAGCCGGGCGACTGCGCCGAGGGCGCGGTGCGCTGCGTGACGGGCTGCCTGATGTGCGTCGACCTGGTCGAGCCGTCGCCCGAGGTGTGCGACGACCGCGACAACGACTGCGACGGGCCGGTGGACGAGGAGGCGCGCGAGCTGGCCGATCCGCCGGCGCGCTACGCCGCCGAGCTGGTGGACGTGTCGGCGCCGGGCGCCCTGCGGCCCGGCGAGCGGGCCGAGGTGTGGGCGCGGTTCCGCAACGTGGGCCTCGAGATCTGGCCGGCGCACGCGACCTGGATCAGCACCGGCGGGCCCAGCGGGCTGTGGGACGAGGCCATCTGGTCGGCGCACGACGCGCCGCAGCCGCTCGAGCGCGACGTGGCGCCCGGTGAGGTGGCGACGGTGATGTTCCCGGTGCGCATGCCCACCGATCGCAGCGCGCCGGTGACCACCGACTTCGGTTTGGTGGTGCAGGGCACCCCCATCGCGTGCCCGGCGCCGGGCTTCGCGATGAGCCCGGTCCGGCTGTCGGCGCGCGCCGACGAGGCCGAGGTCGACGACGCGCCGCCCGCCGCGCCCGCGCCGCGCGAGGTGGACGCCGGCGCGCCGCCCCCCGCTTCGGCGCCGGCGGCCGACGACGAGGAGAAGTCGGCGTTCGCGGGCGGCTGCACGCAGGGCTCGGCGCCCGCACCCGCCTGGACGCTGCTCGTGGCCGTCGTTCTGCTGGGGCTGCGCCGCCGCCGAGCCGACGGACGCTGATCCCGATGGCGGGCCGCCTGCGGCCCGCGGTCGAGACCGATCCGAGCGCAGCGCTCGCCGGGGGCGCGGACAGCGGACAGCTCGGCGAAGCCGGCGAGCGGACCGCGGATGGCCGGGTGTCGGGGCAGGTCGGCGCGTCGGCGCCGCGCGCTCACTGCAGGCACACCTCGACCGCGTGCAGCGCCACGTGGCTCTGGGTCGCGTCGAAGCGGATGCCGGTCAGACCGTGGTCGTCCCCGGGCTGCAGGAAGTCGCTCCAGTCGAGCGCGTAGACCTGGTAGCCGAGGCCGTCGATGGGGCCGACGAGGCCGCCGTAGAGGGGCGACCACACCTCGAGCTGGGCGTTGCCGCGGGTGCCGCGCGCCTCGAAGTAGACGGTGGCGGTGTCGAAGAACAGGCCGTCGACGCTGAAGCGCAGCAGCATGTCGTCGCTGCCGTCGAGCAGCAGCGCCTCGCCGCCGTCGGTCAGCTCGCTGCGGCAGGGGATGGCGCCGCGGCACCGGGCGAAGGCGCCGCACGCGGCGTTGATGTCGATCGAGTAGTCGCAGGGGGCGTCCCAGCGATCGACCCGCGCGCTGGTGCTGCCGCCGCTCCAGTGCACGGCCAGCAGCGTCCAGCCGGGGCCCTGCGTGCACGGCTGGCGGCCGGGCGGCACGTCGGGGTTGGGGGCGGCGTCGGGGACGGGCGCGGCGTCGGGGATGGGCGCGGCGTCGGGGATGGGCGCGGCGTCGAGGATCGGCGCGGCGTCGACGGGCGGCGCGGCGTCCGGGCGGGCGCCGGCGTCGAAGTGAGGCGCGGCGTCCCGCCGGGCGCCGAAGTCCTCACCGCCCGTGGCGTCCTCGCTGGCCGCTGCGTCGGCGGGCGCGCCCGCGTCGTCGTCGCCGCGCCCGGCGGCATCCAGTCTACCGCCGGCCGCGTCGGCCGCGGCGTCGCCGCGACCGCCCCCCACGTCGTCCCGACCCGCTGCCGCGTCGCCGTCGCGCCCACCCGGGCCCAGGTCGACCCGATCGGGTCCGCCACCGCCGCTTGCGTCTTCGAACCCCGCGCCGTCGGTGCGTCCACCATCCGTCGGAGTCGCTCCGTCGAACGCCGTCCACGCGTCGCCCTCACGGGAGGTTGACCCGTCGATCTGGAAGGGACCACCCGAGTCCGTTGGCGTCGTCGCCGGCTGCGCCGCGTCCACCGGGGCGCGACCGCGTCCCTTTGCGCTGTCCTCGCAGCCCACCGAGGCCAGCAGCAGCGCGCCCAGCACCGTCGCCCGCACCGGCCGTCTCACTCGGCGTGCGTGCTGTGCGTGCGCGTGGTGCGCAGGTCCAGCCGGTCGGCGCGCTCGACCACGTCGATGCGGTGGGCGTCCTGCGCCAGCGCGCGCAGATCCTGCCGCAGCCGCTCGACCTCGGGATCGTGCAGCCGCACGTCGTAGCGCAGATCCTCGGCCTGCATCAGCGCCATCTCGCAGTCGGTCCACGCGCCGGTCGCCGCGTGCGCCCACGCCTCGCCCAGGCACGCCTGGAATTCGAGCACGAACAGGTTGCCCCGCGCCCCGCGCCGCACCTCGTCGAAGGCCGTCTTCGCGTCGTCCGGATCGTCGCGCACCCACGCGCACAGGCCGAGCTGCAGCCGCGCGTCCAGGGCCATCACCTCGAGCCCGGCCTCCTGCGCCGACCGCGCCACCTGCTCGAAGGTGCGCTCGGCCCGGTCGGTGCGCCCCTCGAGCCGGTCGATGCGCGCGATGGCCGCCCGCGCCGCCAGCGCCTCGGCGTCCAGCCCCGCCTGCCGCGCGCCCTCGAGGCTGGCCTCGAAGGCCGTCAGCGCCAGGCTCTTCTTCTCGGTGTAGTTGTAGAGCTGCCCCAGCGACAGGTGCGCGTTGCTGCGCGCCTTGGCGTCGCCGCTCTGCCGCGCGAAGCGCAGCGCGTCCCACAGCCACCGCTCGGCCGTCGTCACGTCGTCGGCCTGGATCTTCAGCACGCCCACCCGGCTGGCCGCCCGCGCGCCCAGCGCCGGCAGGTAGTTGCGCCGCGCCAGCTCGACGGCGGCCAGCGCGTGGCGCTCGGCCTCGAAGGGCTGCCCCGCGTGCTCGGCGGCGTCGCTGCCCAGCAGCCGCAGCTCGCAGCGATCCTCGGCGCTCAACAGCTGCGTGCGGTCGTCCCACTCGAGCAGCCGCCGCGTGAACGACGTCGCGTGCCCCATCAGCCCCGCCGCGTGCAGTCGCTGCACGCTCTCGAGGCCCTGCCGCATGCCCAGCGCGCGCTCGCCGCCCTCCCAGTGGTGCCGCGCCACCACCTCGAGCTCGATGCCGGTCGGATCGACGGCGGCCCGCTTCTTCTTCAGCTCGGCCGCGGCCAGGTTCAGCGCCGGCCAGTTCGCCAACTGCCGGCACACCTCGCGGAACTGCGCGCGCACCAGGTCGTGGCTGAAGCGCCAGCGCCCGGGCCCCTGCTCGATGGCCAGGCCCGCGGCGCCCGCGCGCTCGAGGATCGCCTCCACCGCGTCCGGCTCGGCGGGCAGGTCCGGCGCCTCGGGATCACCAGGCACCGCGCACAGGTGCGCCAGCGGCTTCACCGTGAACGACCGCCCCAGCAGCGTGGCTCGCGCCAGCGCGCTGCGCAGCTCACCGCCGCCCGGCCCCTGGCTGGCCCGCTCGATGCGCTGGGCCAGCACCGCGTTGGGATCGGCCGGCGCGCTGCCCAGCCCCTCGTCCTCGAGGTGCGCGCGCACCGCCTCGAGGGCCAGCAGCGGGTTGCCGGCCGCGCTGATGCACGCGGCCTCGGCGATGCCCGCCGGCAGCGGCGCCAGGCCCTCGAGCGCCGGCGCCAGATCGCGCGGCGTCAGGTGCGACAGCTGAATCAGCTGGGCGCCGGGCAGCTTCAGCAGCGCCCGCCGCGCCGCCTGCACCGTCGTCCGGTCGCTGGCCCGCAGCGTCACCACCAGCAGCAGCCGCGACAGCGCCGGATCGCGCCCCAGGCGGTGGATCAGCCGCAGCACCCGACCTTCGGGCGACCACTGCGCGTCGTCGCTCCAGAACAGGAAGGGGCGCGGCCCGATCAGCGCCGCCAGCATGTCGCCGGCGCGCTTCACGAGCAGCTCGCCGAAGCCCGGGCCCTCGCCCTGCGGCTGCGCCCACAGCGTCTCGAGCGCCTGCCGGCGCAGCGTCTCGTCGGGGAAGGCGCGCGCGAACACCTCGGGGGCGGCGTGCTTGGCCAGCGTCGGCGCGCCGATGTAGCGCAGCACCGCCTGCCGCAGCCCCCCGCCGGTGCGCGTCTGGGGCTCGCTGCGCACCGTCATCGTGCGCATCAGCCCGGTCTCTTCCATCTCCTCGCGCAGCCAGCCCGCCAGCCGGCTCTTGCCCATGCCGGCCTCGCCCTCGATGAGCACGACGCGCGGCCCGTCGCCCGCCAGCACCGCCTCGGCGGCCTGCTTCAGCACCTGCTGCGCCCCCTCGCGCCCCACCAGCGCCGGCTGCCGCAGGTGGAACAGCGCGGGCCCCGCCGGGCCGCGCAGCGGGCGGATGGGCTCGGCGCCGGGCGGCGGATCGTCGTCCAGCCGGCTGCGGCCGGGCGGCGGGCCCAGGGGCGCCGGCGTCGGCAGCGGCCCCAGCGCGGCGAGCGCGTCGCGCAGCCCGGCCACCGAGCGGAAGCGCTCGACCGGCGACTTGGCCATCAGCTTGCGGGTGATGTCGACCAGCCCGCGCGGCACGTCCACGTCGTCGCGCACGACGATCGGCGGCAGCGGCGAGCGCTGGTGGTGCGCCAGCAGGTGGCGCCCGTGGTAGGGCAGATCGCCCACCAGCACCTCGAACAGCATGACGCCCAGCGAGTAGAGGTCGGTCCAGGGGCCGGTCGAGGCGACGTCGCCCGAAGCGGCCTCGGGCGCGATGTACGCCGGCGTCCCTTCGATGCGGCGGCTGGCGCGGCCGGCCTCGGTGACGGCCAGCGCGATGCCGAAGTCGGCCAGCTTGATCGCGCCCGGCCCCACCTTGTCGGGCGCCACCATCACGTTGCCGGGCTTCAGATCGCGATGCACCAGGTCGCGCGCGTGGGCGTGGCCCAGACCGGCCAGCAGCCCGTCGAGCAGCGTCCACAGCCGCGGCCAGGTCCACGGTCCGCGCACGTAGCCGTGCAGGCTGGCGCCGGGGCGTACTCCATCGCCACGAAGGGCGAGCCCTTCGGCGTGCGGCCGTAGTCGTGCACCTCGATGATGTTGGGGTGGCGCAGGCGGGCCATCGCCCGCACCTCGCGGTTGAAGCTGCGCTCGGCGCTGCCCCGGCGGTCGTTGCGCAGGCTGAGCACCTTGACCGCGCAGTGCCCCTCGGCCTGCTGGTGCCAGGCCAGCCACACGGTCCCCATCGAGCCGTGGCCGAGCTCGCGGCACGGGCGATAGCCGGTGGGGAAGTCGTCGGGATCCATGCGCTCCACCGAGGCGGCGGCGCCGCCCGTCTGCTGGCCGTCGGCCACCATAGCACGCGCCTTCGGCGGGGGCGCAAGCACGCGCGCGGGCCGTCGTCGGGGCCTCACGGCGCCTGCGCTCGGGGGCCGGCGATACCCCCGCGACGCGGCCGCGAGCGGCGATTGACACGGTGCGTCGACGCTGGTTCCATGGCCGCGCCGCCACGTCCACCCCCGAGTGCCGATGTCCCCCCCGTCCATCCCCGCCGTCTTCCGCGAGCAGGTGCTCAAGCTGCAGGCGCGCCCGATGGCCTACGGCAAGCTCGACGGCCACTGGCGCCCGCTCACCTGGGCCCAGATGGGCGTCCGCGTCGCGCACGCCGCCGCCGGCCTGGTCGCGCTGGGCCTCGAGGTCGGGGAGCGCGTGGCCATCTGGGCGCGCAACAGCCCCGAGTGGGTGCTGGCCGATCTGGCCACCGCGTCGGCGGGCGGCGTGGACGCGCCCATCGCCGACAGCAGCACGCCCGAGTACGTGCGCTTCGTGCTGGGCGACGCGGGCGCGCGGGTGCTGGTGATCGACGGGGCGGAGCAGCTGAAGGTCGTCGCGCGCATGACCGACCGGCCGGCCGGCCTGTCGCACGTCGATCACGGTGGCCGAGGTGGAGCAGCGGCCGGCGATCGAGGGGCTGACCGTGCTCAGCCTGCTCGAGCTCGAGGGCCTGGGCGCGGCGCGCGGCGCCGCCGAGGTCGACGCGCGGGTGGCCGCGCTGCGCCCCGACGATCTGCTGACGCTCATCTACACCTCGGGCACCACCGGCGTGTCGAAGGGCGTGATGGTGTCGCACGGCAACATGATCGCCAACTGCACCGCCGCGGCGCGCGCGCGCTGCCGATCAAGGCCGACGACCACCTGCTGTCGTTCCTGCCGCTGAGCCAGAGCTTCGAGCGCATGGCCGGCTACTACATGGCCTCGCTGTTCGGCGGCGCCACGCTGCACTACGTGCAGAGCATGGGGCGGCTGATTCACGACATGGGGCTGGTGCGGCCGACGCTGATGACCGGCGTGCCGCGCGTGTACGAGAAGATCTACCACCGCTTCTTGGCCACGCTCGAGGCGGCGCCGCCCCTGCGCCGGCGGCTGCTGGAGGAGGCGCTGACCGTCGGGCGCGAGGTCGCGCGGCTGAAGCAGCACGGCGAGCGCCCGGGGCGCATCCTGGGCGCGAAGTACCGCCTGGCCTTCGACCAGGTGTTCGCCCCGCTGGCCGCGCGCATGGGCGGCCGGGTGCGCTTCTTCGTCAGCGGCGGCGCGCCCCTGGCGCCGGAGGTGGCCGAGTTCTTCCTGGCCGCGGGCCTGCTGATCCTCGAGGGCTACGGGCTGAGCGAGGCGTCGCCCGTCGTCAGCGTCAACCGCCCCGGCGCCTATCGCTTCGGCACCGTGGGCCGCCCGCTGGACAACGTGCGGGTGCGCATCGGCGACGACGGTGAGATCCTCGTGCACGGCCCCAACGTGATGCAGGGCTACTTCGGCCGGCCGGACGAGACCGCCGAGGTGCTGCAGGACGGGTGGCTGGCCACCGGCGACGTCGGCAGCTCGACCGCGACGGCTTCTTGCGTATCACCGATCGCAAGAAGGACCTGTTCAAGACCTCGACGGGCCGGTACATCGCGCCGCAGATGCTGGAGCGGCGGCTGAAGCGCCTGCGCTTCGTCGATCAGGCGGCCGTGGTGGGCGATCGGCGGCCCTACTGCGTCGCGCTGCTGGTGCCCGACTTCGCGGCGCTCGGCGCGTGGGCGGCCGACAAGGGGCTGGATCCCGACGACCACGAGGCGCTGGTGCGCCACCCCACGGTGCTGCGCCGGTTCCAGCACGATCTCGACCGCCTCAACGGGACGCTCGAGCGCCACGAGACGCTCAAAGCCTTCGCGCTGCTGACCGAGCCCTTCACCGAAGCGAACGGGCTGCTGACGCCGACGCTGAAGGTGCGCCGCAAGGCGGTCATCATCGCGCGGCACGCGGCCGCCGTCGAGACGCTGTACGCCGAGGGGGCGCACCGCCACCGCTGGCGACGCCGCTGACAGGGTCGGCCGCCGCGCCCGGCGTTCTCTCGCCGCCCCCCAACGACGCCGCCCTCGCTGCGCGCTCCCGATGAGTCCCGCAGGATCCCCCTCGACTGGATGGGTTGACCGTCGCGTCTGGCCCACCTAACGCTCGCTCGGCAGCGTGTCTCGCCCGAGAGGTGAGCCGCCGGTCCGCCGGCAGAGGTTATCGATGAGGACCACGATCCTGGTCGCCATGGCCGTCATCGCCGTTCGAGTGGCCACCGATCGCGCAGGCCGAGTGCCCCGCGGCGGTGTCGCGTGCGGTCGCTGCGCGGGGGCGCGAAAGCGGGTGGCGACCGCCGAGCGGCTCATGCGCTCGGGTCAGCACGCGGTGGCACGAGCGGCGCTGCGCACGATCTGGGACGAGACGTGCTGGCCCGACGTGCTGCTGCTCGAAGCGGGGGCGATCCCTGATGTGCCGAGCCCGGCCGAGTGTGAAGGGGCGCGCCGTACTTTCACGGAGTTCGCGACCCACTGCCAGGATTGCGCTCGCCGCGATGAGGGCGCGCAGGTAGAGCGGCGTCTGGCGAATCGTTGTGGGGCGACGCTGATGGTGCCGGGACCGCCCGGGGCTCAGGTTTGGGTGGACGAGGTGCCCTTGGGCTGGCGCCGTTCGAGACGCCACGTCACGGCGGGGCGGCACGGCGTTCGGATCATCGCACGGGACGGAACCCATGGGCTCGAGACGATCGAGATCACGCGGCTCGTTCATCATGTGGCCCCGCGACCCGAGGCCGTGGGCCGAGAGGCCCTCGAACCCGGAGGACCGGCGCCCGCCCTGATTCGATACCACCAGGGCCGCGGGCTGTACGGCGAGGGGCTCTTCAAGGAAGCCGCCGAGGCCTTCCAGGTCGCCTTCGCGCTCTTTCCGGCCTCGACCAAGCTCCCCTACAACCTCGCCCGTGCGCTCGAGGGGGCAGGCGATCGGGAGGGCGCGCGCATCAACTACTCGAAGTACCTCGACAAGGCGCCCGATGCAGACGATGCGCCCGAAGTCAGGGCCGTCCTCGCCGCCCTCGCAAACGCCGGACCATCGACGCCGGCCGCGAACCGCCGGGGGGCGTCGGAGCCGGAGCCGTCGGCGCAGCAGGCCCTCGAGGCGGACGCTAACGGCGCCGATCTCTGGCCTTGGATCGGCGGTGGGACGATGGCGTTGGGCGTGGCGGCCGCGGTGGTCGGAGGTATCTACTGGTCCAAGGCGGCGGACACGAGCGCGGAGGGCAATCGTCTACCACCCGGTTCGGACGCCGAGGCGGGGCGCCTGCAGTCTCGCCTCGAGGACGAGCGGGCTATCGCCTGGACCGGGCTCGGGATCGGCGGCGTCCTGGTGGCGGGTGGACTCGCGATCCTGCTCTGGCCTCGGAGGTCCGGGCAGCCGGTGGCGTTCGACGTCGACCCTCTGGGGCGATCGGCGACGCTGACGTGGCTGTGGTAGTCGTCCCGCGGCAGGTCGGAGGGGGCATCGCCCACGGGGAGGATCCATTGGAAGAACGGTACCGAGCGCGCGCATCGACCTGGCATCGCAGCGTCGCGTACGTCCTCTTCGTGTTGCTGGGCGCTGCGCCCACGTGGGCGCAGGTGCTCGTCTACGAGGGACGCTTGACGGACGACATGGGCGAGGTGGCGGTGGAGAGCGCCGAGTTCGACTTCCTGACGGCCGAGGACGCCGTCATCGGGTCTCGCGTCGTCGCGCGCGTGGTCGAGCTGGGCGGAGGGCGCTTCGGCGCCGAGATCGACGTGGAGCCGCTCGGGCCCGACGTGGACGGAGCCCATGCGCTACGCCCGATCATCAACGGAGTGCCCTTCGAGGTGCAGCTGATCGGCGCTGTGCCGCGGGCCCTCGTCTGTGACCGGCTCGCGAGCACGGCCCGGCTGGCGCCGGAGGCGACCATCGACGCGGTGGGTGGGGTCGAGGCCCCGCACGTCACCCTGCGAGACGAGGCCGAGCGCTCCGATGACTGCCAGCCGGGCGAGATGCGATTCGGTGACGACACGTTCTGGGGGTGCACGTCTCAGGGTTGGCAGCGCCTGAGCCCGGGCCCGGGCGACCAGACGATCCACGAAGATCGGACCTACCGTGTGGCCGCCGGAGCTGCCGGGGACGCCGACACCTATCCGACGATCGACGCGGCGATGGCGGCCCTGCGCCGGTGGCGCATCGGACCCGGCGCGACGGTCACCGTGGAGGTGGTCGGGGATCACGTGCACCGGGCGCCGGTGAGCCTGAACCACGCGGACGGCGCCCGGCTGCGCGTGGTGGGGCGCGCCGCCGAGGGGCCGGGGCGTGCCACGTTGCTGTGCAACGAGGGGTGTTTCCGGCTGGATCGGGGTGTCACCCTCGGTCTGCTCGCGGGCTTCGAGATGCGCGGGGAGTGCGCGATGTCCTCTGGCGACGACGCCTTCGATCCCTCCACCTGCGACGCGCCGGCCGTGGCGATCCGAGATGGCGCGACCGCGTACGTGGGGGCGCTCGAGGCCGAGTTCTTCGGCGTGGGTGTCGAGGTGTCGGACGGGGCTCGCGTGGCGCGGCCCGAGGCCCTGACCGAGCAGCCGCGGAACGCGTCCCACGAGCTGGCCGCCCTCCTGCCGTCCATCGCCCTGCGCAACAACAACACGGGCCTCCTTGTGGCCCGAAGCGCCATCGTCCGGCTCCCCGGCTTGGTCAGCTCGAACCGTCACAGCGGCGTGCACGCCGAGGATGGCGCGCTGGTCGACGTCAGCGGGGGAGCCTTCACCGACAACGGCGATGCCGGGGTCGGGGCATTCGAGGGCGCGTCCGTCTTCGCGTCGGGCTCGGTCTTCGCGCGCAACGGTCACCGCGAGATGCAGTACCGCGAATACCGCGGCGCAGTCGTGGCGCACCGGGGGGCCTACGTCCGCGCGACCAGTGCGACCTTCGAGGACTCGAACTCGAAGACGGCGTGGGCGCGCTCGGGCGGCGTGATCTACCTCGACATCCAACCCGCCGAATGCTGCTCACCGGCCATCAGCTCGCTCTGGTCGGACGGTGGACTCGTTGTCCACTGAGTCCACTGATCGGACGCACGAAGGAGGATGCTCATGAAGGCAGCGCCCGGTGGGTGGCTCGCCCGTGTCGCTCGCGTCGCTGCGCTGGCCTCGTTCGTGTCGGGTTCGGGGGGCTGCGTCGACGACATCTCGGTGCGAGCCTGCGACGACGATACGCCATGCCCGGCCGGTCAGCATTGCAGTGACGGGCGCTGCGCTCCAGGTGCGTCCTCGGACGCCGCGCCGATCGACCTGCCCGACGCCGCCGACGGAGGGCGCGGAGCGTCGCTGAGGCTCGAACGGAGGGGTCTGCGTTGGGCCGCGGGTGGCCCCGGCCGGGGCGTGGTTCTTCGGCCGTCCGAGGTGCAGTCAGCGGATGGGCGACTCCGCTTGGAAGGCAGGTTGTCTGGCCGATGAGCACATCGAGGTCGAGGTCGATCGGGGAGATCCGGTTTCTGTGGAGAGGCCCTCGGGGCCCGGTTCATGGACTGCTGCGGATCATCCTGTGGGTGTGCGCATCACTGGTGGCGGTGTCGGGCCCTGCGGGTGCTCAGACGCTCGTCTACGAGGGCAGGCTGACCGAGCCGAACGGCGTGGTACGGTGCCCGGCGATGCTGTCTGCGCGGATCGGCGACGAGGAGATCGAGGCGGACCTCGGCGTCGAGGCGGTCAGGTGTGATCCCGAGGAGGACGACGGCCGTTTCAGCGCGTCGCTGAGCTGCCCCAACGCGGCGTTGTGCGCGCGTGCGACCTGGATCGAGATCGGCGAGGGCGAGGTGCGCTTCCCGCGGCAGGACATCGGGGCCGTACCGACCGCGCTGGGGCTCGCGACCGCCGCGGGCCGCTGGGACGCCGACGCGCTGCTGGCACGTTTGGACGCGCTCGAGGCCCGCGCGCTGCCCGAAGACTGCGCCGCGGGCGACACGTTGGTGCGCGCCGCGGCCGGCTGGCGATGCGCGCCGCCCGACAGCGTGCGGATGGCGCCGGGTGAGATTCGCGTGAGCCCCGAGCCGCGGGCAGACGAGTTCGCATCGCTCGCTCAGGCCCTCGCCTCGCTCGAGGGGCGCCACGTACCCCCGCAGGGGACCACCATTCAGATCGCGGACGGCACGTACCCACCCGACGGTCAGCCCGCTGCCTCGGAGCCCATCTTCATCGACCATCCGGACGGCGCGCGCCTGCGGATCGAGGGGAACCCCAACTTTCCCGAGCGGGTGGTCTTCCGCTTTCGCGACAGCAGCGGTCTCGTGGTCGCCCCTGGGCAAGCGCTGGGTGGCCTGCGTGGTGTGACGCTGCGCAGCGAGAACCCGGAGCCCACGATCGGCGAGATCGGCCTGTCGAGCGCCGGAGGATGGATCGCGGCGAGCCGCGTCGCGGTCGAGGGCTTCTACAACCTGGTGAGCGCGACGGACAATGGCGTCGTGATCGCCACGGACAGCGCCTTCCAGGACGGTGGGGGCACCTCGATCGGGGCCGCGTGGGGCGGCCGGGTGAGCATCGACGATTCGACCGTCGTGCGCGGACGAGGCAACGCCATCGGCACCGCCCAGGGCGGACTCGTGTCGGCGGCGCGCGTGGTCGTGACGGACGCAGGAAGGGCCGGCGTGGAGGCGCTGGGAGGGTTCGCCTACGTCGGGGACGCGCGCATCGACGGACCGGAGGCCGACGGTGTCCAGGCGGGTGGGGGAGGCGTGATCCTCGCCGAGGGCCTGACCGTGACGGACGCGGGGAACTACGCGGTGATCGCGACGGCCGGCGGCCTTGTCTCGGTCAGTCGTCTGACCGTGGACGGGGCGTCTCGTGGGGTGGGCGCGAGCACCCGAGGCGCCGTCGTCGGGGCGGATGTGACCATTGGCGGCACCACGGCCGTGGCAGCGAAGGCCGACAGCTCGGCGACCATCCATTTTACGCGCGCGACCTACACGCCCGCTGGCGGCATTTGCTTCGACGCCAATCAGGGTGCGGTCATCAGCCCGGGCGGCGCGTGCGAGGGCGCGGAGTCCTTCGGTATTGTGTGCAACCCCGACTTGGGCTACCTGGCGACCGGCGCCGGCGCGTCCTGCTTCCCCTGAGCGCGGCTCGGGCGCCCGACGCAGGACCGAACTGCCCGAGTGTCCGGTAGCGCCCCGAACTCTGCGGTGAAGCGGCCGCGGTTGCCCGGCGAGGGCGCGTGCTGGTAGCGTCGGCGATCCGCGCCCCGGCGCATCACCGACCGAGAGGAACGCCACGGTTGCTGTACGAGAACTCCTGCGGGGTCATCCCTTTCCGGCGAACCGACGCGGGGGTGGAGTACCTGCTGCTGCACAGCGTCATGGTGCGCAACCCGGACGCCGCCTGGGAGTTCCCCAAGGGCAGCATCGAGGCGGGTGAGACCGAGGTCGACGCCGCCCTGCGGGAGCTGCGCGAGGAGACGGGCATCACGCAGATCGAGCTGCTGCCGGACTTCCGCGATCAGGTGCACTACAACTACCGCCGGGCCGGCCGGCCCATCGACAAGACCGTCGTCTTCTTCACCGGCCAGGTGCACGACTGGTCGCCGCTGCCCGCCGCCGCGCCCACCCGCGAGCATGGGCCGCACCCCCACGAGGGCGTCTGGCACGTCTGGGTCAGCGAGCGCGAGGCGACGCGCCGCCTGTTCCACCCGGGCATGCGCAAGCTGCTGAGCCGGGCGTCGCTGTTCCTGTTCGAGTACGACCGGATCAAGCGTCAGCGCGGCGACTGAGCCAGCGCGGCGGCCGGGTCAGCGTGGCGACTGAAGCGGCGCGGCGACCGCGTCGGTCGGGCTGACCGGGTCAGCGCGGCGATCGAGGCGGCGCGGCGACCGCGTCAGGCGGGCTGACCGGCTCAGCGCGGCGACTGAGTCAGCGCGGCCCGCGCGCGATCGCGCACCTCGGGGTGCGGATCGGCGGTCGCGCGCTGCAGGGCCGCGCGGGCGGCCTCCCCACCCAATTGGCCCAGCGCGACAGCGGCCGTCACCCGGACGCCGGGATCGGCGTCGTTCGCCAGCGTGGCGCACAGGGGCACCAGCGCGTCGCCCGGGCTGACGATCGCCAGACCGCGCGCCGCGGCCGCCCGGACCTCGGGATCCGGATCGTCCAGGCGGCCATGCAGCACCGCGGCGGCCTCGTCCGTGGGCAGCCGCGCCAGCGCCTGAGCGGCGGCGTGGCGCAGGCACGCGACCGGCGCCGCCAGCGCCTCGATCAGCAGCGGCATCGATGCTGCGTCGCCGAGGCGACCGAGGGCCCGCGCCGCCTCGGCGCGGGCCTCGGCGGCGGCGTCGGTGGCGAGCGCGGCGCGCAGGGCAGGGGCGTGCGCCGCGAGGCGGAGGAAGCCCAGCACCCGGGCGGCGGCCGCGCGCTGCGGCGCGCGCGCGTCGTCGAGTCGGCCCTCCAGCGTGGCGCCCGCGCCCGCGTCGCGCACGACGGCCAGCGCGGCGACCGCGGCGGCGCGCACGGTGGGCGCTGGATCGGTCGTCGCCGCGCGTAGCCACGGGCCGACGGCGGGTCGCGCTGCCAGCCCAGGGCCGAGCAGGGCGCGCGGCGCGGATCGCCGGATCGGGCGCCGACAGCGCGGCGCGCAGGGCAGGGCGAGGGTCGGCGGCTTCAGGGGGTGAGGGGGGGGATCGCGCCGGAGCCCGCGAAGCGCACGGCTCGAGGGGGTGCGGAGGGTCACGACGGGACGCGCACGAGCGGGTGGGGCACGAGCGGCCTGCGCGCGGCGCCCGAGTGGTCGTCGCGCCGGGCGAGCGTCTCGAGGCGGGCCGTGTGGGTCGATGCCCGGCGAGCCCCGCCAGCCCGCCTGATCGAGGCATCGGCTGCGTCGTCGTCGGCGACGACGACGACGACCACGACCAGCTCCGTGCGCGCTGCGGCGTTGCGCCCGGCGCTCCGGCCGGGCGATGCTCGGGGCGGACGACCGACGGGTGGCGGCCCGCGAGGAGGACAGGTGGGGACGCGCCCATCAGGACACGTGGTGCTGGTGCCGGGCTTCTTCGGATTCGCCAACCTGGGCGACTTCCGCTACTTCGGCCACGTCGAGCGCTACCTGCGCGACGCGCTGGCGACGCGCGGACTCGACGTGCGGGTCGTGCACGCGCCCGTGCCGCCGACGGCCTCGCTGCGGGAGCGCGCCGCGGCCGTCGCCGACGCCATCGCGATGGGCGCCGTCGAGCCGGGCGGCATCCACCTCGTCGGCCACTCCACCGGCGGCCTCGACGCGCGCCTGCTGGTGACGCCGGGCGTCACGCTGCCCACGGCGGCCAGCGTCGAGGGCATCGCGCGGCGCGTGCGCTCGGTGGTGACGGTGGCCACGCCGCACCACGGCACGCCGACGGCGAGCTACTTCAACAGCCGCATGGGGCAGAAGCTGCTCCAGTTGGTGTCGGCGATCACCATCCACGCCATCCGCCTCGGCGGCGTGCCCCTGCCTGCGATGGTGGCGCTGGCCGAGGCGCTGGCGCTGCCGCGCCGCCTGACCGAGCTGCAAGGCGGCCTGATCGACTCGGTGTACCAGGGCATCCTGCAGGACTTCTCCGCCGACCGGCGCGCCCAGATCGTCGCGTTCCTCGGCCAGGTGATCGGCGACCAGGCGCTGATGGCCCAGCTCGGCCCCGAAGCGATGGACCTGTTCGACGCGCGCACCAGCGACCGCCGATCGGTGCGCTACGGCTGCGTGGTCACCCGCGCCCGACCGCCCCGCCTGCGGGGGATGATGAGCACCGGGCTCTCGCCCTCCGGCCAGGTGGGCTATGCGCTCTACCGCGTGCTGCACGGCATCGCCGCCGCCGCGCCCGCCGCCGCGCGCGCCACCTCGGAGCAGGTGACCACGCTCACCCGCGCCTTCGGCACCGCGCCCAGCACCACCGACAACGACGCCGTGGTGCCCACGCTCTCGCAGGTGCACGGCGAGGTGCTCGCGGCCGTGTGGGCCGATCACCTCGACGTCATCGGCCACTTCGGCGACACCGGCCGCGACCCCCCGCACCACGACTGGCTGATGACGCACTCGGCCTTCGATCGGCACGCGTTCGCGCGCACCTGGGACGCGGTGGCCGACTTCATCGTGCGCCACCACGCGCGCAGCAAGGACGCGCAGTAGCGCGGGGGCGCCGTCGCCGACGACCTGCCTCCCCTATCTGCCTGGCACCGAGCACGGCCTGGAGTGGACTCGCATGGGACTTCTGACCTTCGGCCTCAACGTCACCCTCGACGGATGCGTCGACCACCAAGAGGGCATCGCCGACGACGAGACGCACGCCTTCTTTACCCGCCTCATGGACGAGGGCGGGGCGATGCTGTGGGGCCGCGTCACCTACGAGATGATGGAGAGCTACTGGCCGGCGGTCGCCCGCGGTGACGAGGAGGCCCCGCCTGCGATCCGCGAGTGGGCGGTCAAGCTGGAAGCCAAGCCGAAGTACGTCGTGTCGTCGACGCGAACCCGCTTCCCGTGGACCAACAGCCACCACATCGCCGGCGACCTTTGCAGCAGCGTGCAGACGCTCAAGGACGCGACCCGGCCGGCGTGCTCCTCGGCAGCGGCAAGCTCCTCGACGTTTCGGAGGACTTGAGCAGGTTCCGGGGCGCCCCCATCGTCGGCCCCTTCCTCCCGCCGACGCCCGCTGCCGCGTTGGCCGGCTAAGTGGCGGCGACCCCGGGTCGATCGGCGACGGCTGACGCCGCCGCCGGCCCTCTCGAACCCGCCATCCGCCCCGCGTCCCGCCGCGCCGTCGCGCCGAGGTGCGCGCCGAATCCGGCGCGCCGGCGCCCATCGAGCCCGATCAGCACCGGAAGGCGGCCCAACGGGGGCCGAGCGTGGCCGTCTGGACGTCCCCCGGGCGGCCGCTCGACGGCCTCAGCCAGAAAGCTGAGTGTTTTCGGAGGACTTAGAGTCCCGGGGCGCCCTGGCCGACGAACTGCTAAAGGCCGCCTACGAAGCCCGCCGCGAGGGCACCGGCGCCGTGATGGCGGCCGTGGCCAAGGTCGTCGAGCAGGGCCGCGCCGCCGTCACCCACGACGACGCCGACCCCGAGCACCCCTGGACCGACCTCCCCGACGGCTTCGACTACCCGCCGGTGATCAACGACGCCTTCGACGACGCCCCCATCGTCGGCCCCTTCCTCCCGCCCGACGCGCCGCTGCCGAACTGGCCGGCCAAGTGGGGCGACCCCCCGAGGGTGATCGGCGACGGCTGACGCCGCCGCCGGCCCTCCCGAACCCGCCATCCCCCGCGCGCCCCGCCGCGCCGTCGCCCATGTGCGCGCCGAAGCCGGCGCCGCCGCGCTCATCGACCCCGATCAGCACCCGAAGTCGGCCCGACGGTGGCCGAAGTCGGCCGTCTGGCCAGCCCACGAGCGGCCGCTCGACGGCCTCGGCCAGAAAGCTGAGTGTTTTCGGAGGACTTAGAGTCCCGGGGCGCCTGCGCGTGGGCCTCGAGGAACGCGCGCTGCGTGGCTCGGGGGAACGCCATGTGGAACTCCCGGCCGCTGTAGCAGGCGCGCATGGCGAACACCTGCACGGTCTGGCGGCCGCCCGGGAAGTCCACCGCCGCCTCGTACCAGTCCACCTCGGCCTCCGCCCCGGGCTCGTGGACCAGGATCATGGTCACGTCCTTGCGGCCGGCGCCGAGCTCACGCCGTCGCCGCCCGACGTAGCGCCGCACCGTCGACTCCGCCCCCCGGAAGTCCTGCTCCGAGCGCAGCCGCTGCCAGATCCGCCGCGCCGTGTGCCGCTGCTTGCGCGGCGCCTCGCGATCCCCCTCGAGCCACGCGTCGATCAGCTGGCGCATGGCCGCGGTCAGCACCGACGCCTCCCGCTCGGTCCGCTTCCGCGCCGGCGGCACCGCGCTCTCGAGCGCCTGCCTCACCGTCCTTCGATGGATCCCGCGATCCCGGGCGATCTCGCGCACGCTCTTCTGCTGCACGTGTCGATCGCGTCTGATAGCTTCGAACAGCTCCACCTTGGTCATCTCCGTCCCCCGAAACGCCGTCCAACGTCTCCGGGGTAGTTGTGGCCGAGGTGGGGCCATTTCTGGAGATCAGTTTGCCCTCAAGTGGGGCCAGAATTGGGTATCAGACTCACCCAGCACACGACGGCTCGTATTGGTCTCGGCGAAGCCGCTCAGCAACGGCGCGGTCGCCCTGCACTACCGGCGCGCGCCCGGCTGACGACCGGTCGCGCCGGACGCTCGGAGGCGGCGCTTCGCATGCGTGCTGGGCGCGAGGCGCCCGCCTGGCCGACCGGGCCGTGCACGAGCAGCGCTCGCGCCTGACGTCGCGTTCGTGCCGACGGAGAGTGAGCGGTTGATCGCGGGTGGATGAACTCCCGTGACCGCGACCGCCGCGTCGAGCGAAATTCGAGAAATCGACCGCCGCCGCGCAACACGCGCCGCCGCTGTCCGATGGATCTCCCCCGATTTGCCCGGAGGAGACCCATGCCCGCCCTCAACGAGAGCCTCGGCCGCCGCGTCCGCTACCGCGCCAAGAAGCGCAACCCCCGCCACCGCTGCATGCCGCGCGGCCACTGGGTGCACGTGAGCAGCCGGGTCGTGCGCGGCCGCTACGCCTTCGTCCCGCCCGAGGAGGGCGGCCTGTTCGTCCTGCTGATGTGGGGCATCATCGGCCGCGCCCAGATCCGGTACGGCGTCGACGTCGCGATCGCCGTGGTGGCTTCGAACCACCTCCACTGCCTGCTGCGCTCGGACCGCCCCGGCGCCATCAGCGCGTTCATGCAGTACGTGAAGGCCGGCTTCGCGCGCCTGACGCACAAGACCTACGAGACGTCCGGCCCCGTGTGGGACGGCCCCTTCCGCGCGAGCACCATCCTCGACGTCGAGGCCGAGGAGTTCTGGTTCGCCTACATCCTCGCACACCTCACAAAAGACGGCGTGACGCCGAGGCCGAACCAGTGGCCCGGCCTGCAGTGCGTCGACCACCTGCTGAACGGCACGAGCCCGCGCGGCCTCTGGTTCGACTACCAGGCCTGGGACGACAAGGGCCGCCCCGACGACCGCACGCCCTTCTACCGCGAGGTGATCGTCAAGCTGACGCCGCTGACCGGCTGGGAGCGCTACCCCGCCGAGCGGTACCGCGCCTTCTGCAAGAAGGTGTTCGACAACGTCGTCGCCGACCACGCCGACAAGCACTTCGTCGGCGTCCCCGCCGCCCTCGCCATCTCGCCCATGTACGAGCCCGCCGAGGTGAAGCGCAGCCGCTGCCCCGCCTTCTCGGCGATGGGCCCGCTGGCCGACGAGCTGCTCAAAGCCGCCTACGAAGCCCGCCGCGAGGGCACCGGCGCCGTGATGGCGGCCGTGGCCAAGGTCGTCGAGCGGGGCCGCGCCGCCGTCACCCACGACGACGCCGACCCAGAGCACCCCTGGACCGACCTGCCCGACGGCTTCGACTACCCGCCGGTGATCAACGACGCCTTCGACGACGCCCCCATCGTCGGCCCCTTCCTCCCGCCCGACGCCCCCCTGCCGCGCTGGCCGGCCAAGTGGGGCGACCCCCCGAGGGTGATCGGCGACGGCTGACGCCGCCGCCGGCCCTCCCGAACCCGCCATCCCCCGCGCGCCCCGCCGCGCATACGCTGAGGTGCGCGCCGAATACGGCGCGCCGGCGCCCATTGACCCCGATCAGCACCGGAAGGCGGCCCGACGGCGGCCGAAGACGGCCGTCTGGACGTCCCCCGGGCGGCCGCTCGACGGCCTCGGCCAGAAAGCTAAGTGTTTTCGGAGGACTTAGAGTCCCGGGGCGCGGCATCCAGGCCCGGATCTTCGCGGCGTCCCTGCAACCTCGGTGATGGCCACCCCCTGTGCCCAGCGGACGGAAGGAGCCCACCAGGTAGGATCCTGCCGGCGCTCGCCGAACCCTGCGAAACCTCCCTGGCGCCTGCTGGAAGGCGCCCAAGAACGGAGGTCGACATGACCCTGGAGCTTGCCCCGCGCGACCACGCGGAGGCCGTCGCACACTTCCGTGCGCAGATCATCGGACCGCTCGTCACCCAGGAGTTCCGCCACGGCGAGCTGCGCGCGGAGCTGCGCCGCATGAGCCGCATCCGGCGCCGCCCGCCCGGCGCCTCCACCACGCGGACCTACGGCGTCTCGACGATGGAGCGTTGGTTCTACGCCTACAAGCGCGGCGGCCTCGACGCGCTGCGGCCGCGCCGCCGCAGCGACGCCGGCCACGCCCGCGACCTGACCGCGGCGCAGCGCAGCGCCAGCTGCTCTGCGACATCCGGCGCGAGCACCCCAGCGCCTCGGCCGAGCTGATCCTGCGGACCCTCGTGCTCGACGGGCGCCTCGACGACGAGCAGGTGTCGGCGTCGACCGTCCGTCGGCTGTTCCGCGACGCTGGCCTCCCGCGCCTGCCCCGCCGGCGCCAGTACGATCCCGCGGCGCGTCGCCGCTGGCAGGCGGAGCGCGCCGGCCAACTGTGGCACGCCGACGTCTGCCACGGCCCGATCCTGACCCTCGACGGTCAGCGCACACCGCTGCGCATCCACGCCATCCTCGACGACGCGTCCCGCTACGTCGTCGCGCTGATGGCCTGCAGCACCGAGCGCGAGATCGAGATGCTGGAGCTGTTCAGCCGCGCCCTGCGCCGCTTCGGCGCGCCGGGAACGCTCTACCTCGACAACGGCCCCACCTACACGGGCGACATGCTCGCCACCGCGTGCAGCCGACTGCGCGTCTCCCTGGTTCACGCGCGCCCCTACGATCCCCAGGCGCGCGGCAAGATGGAGCGTTTCTGGCGAACGCTCCGCGAGGGCTGCCTCGACCACATCGGCCAGGTCGGGCGACTGCACGACGTGCAGGTGCGCCTGCTCGCGTGGCTCGACGCCCACTACCACCGCGCGCCCCACGGCGGACTCATGGGGAGCGCCCCGAACGAGGTGTGGGCCGAGCGCACGCTGCGCGCGCTCGACGAGGCCGAGCTGCAGACGGCGCTGACCGCGCACGGCCGACGCCGCGTCCGGCGCGACGGAACGCTGAGCGTCGGTGGCGTCGACTGGGAGACCGACCTCCGCTTCCTCGCTGGCCGCATGGTGCGCATCGAGCGTTGCCTGCTCGAGCCCCAGGCGCCACCGGTCCTGGTCCACGAAGAGAAGCGACACCCGCTGCGCTACGTGGATCCCGTCGCCAACGGCAAGCGGCGCGAGCGGCACAAGGGCTTCCAGCCGAAGCCCGGCATCGACACCGTGGCCTTCGATCCGGCGACCGTCCTGCTCGACCGCGTCTTCGGGCGCTCGTCGCGGGAGGCGTCATGATGTACTGGCTCGACCACTTCGAGCTGCGCCTCGCGCCCTTCGGCAAGAGCATCGCCGACCAGGATCTCTGGCTCACGGCCGCCAAGGAAGCGGCCGTGGACGAGGTCGTCGAGGCGATCGAGGAGCGGCAGACCGGCATCCTGATCGTCGGTGAGGCCGGCCAGGGCAAGAGCTGCGTTCTGCGGGTGCTGCGTCACCGGCTGAGCAACCGCCCTGTGCGCCTCACCTACTGCCACAACGCGACCCTCGGACGACGCGACTTCTACCGCCACATCTGTCGAGCGATCGGACTGAACCCGAAGGCGACCGCCGCCGGTGTGTTCAACGCGCTCGGCGAGTACGTCAACGAGCTGAGCTGCGAGCAGCTGCACCCCGTGTTCGTGATCGACGAGGCGCACCTGCTGCACCAGGACGTCCTCGATCACCTGCACATCCTCGCCAACCACGAGTGGGACTCGCGCCCGCTCCTAACGCTCGTGCTCGCCGGCTTGCCCGATCTGTGGGACCGGATGACCGTCCGGCACAACCGTTCGCTCTGGAGCCGGATCCACACCCGGCTGCGGCTGCCCGAGCCGGAGCCCGGCGACACCACCGCCTACGTGCGCCACCGTCTCCGCCTCGCCGGCACCGAGCGGATGCTCTTCAGCTCCGACGCCCTCGCCCTCCTCCACGAGGCCTGCGGCGGTCGCCTCCGCGACGTCGATCGCATCGCCACCGCCGCCCTCAAAGCCGCCGCCCGCGGCCAGCACGCCCAGGTCGACCGCGAGTTGCTCCTGCGCGTCGCCAACGTGCACAAGCACTGACGGCCATCGCCGCCCCGGCGGCGCCCTCCACCGCCGCGGTGCCCATCCTCGCTGGCGCCACGCTGCCAGCCTCCTGACGTCCATCTCTATCGTGGTGCCGCACGCCAGCCGGCGGTGGGCATCGGCCGTGGCGCCGTTTCACCGATCGGTTGGGTGTCCATCGTGGCGGTGCTCGCTTCGAGCCGCGGCGTCCATCAGGCAGGCTGCGCGGACCGGCATCGGATAGCCTGCTCGGCAACACCTTTGGGCTGGCGGCCAGATGCAGGGCGTCCGCGAAGTCCAGGCCGGCGGCGTGGGCGTCGAGAGCGTCCAGCACCGTGGCGCTGTCCTCGACGGTGAGCGTGGGCAGCCCTAACAGCCCCCGCAGCGCGCGGTTGATCGCCGCCGCCTCGAATCGATAGGTGAACCGGAGGACCCACTCGAGCTCGAGCAACACGGTCTTCGAGACGAAGAGGTCTTCGCCGCGCATCACCTCGGCGGCGACGGCGGCCTGCTGCGGGTCGTCTCGCGTCAGGAGGCGCACGAGTTACGTGGGTGTCGAGGGCGGTCATCGCGAGGCGTCGCTCGCTCGGGCGCCGGCGGCGACACTCTGGTCCATCTCCTCGATCGTCTTGGCCCGGCGGTCGTAGGGGAGGCACCCGAGCAAGTCGTCGACGGTGGTGGGCTCGACCGCGGGGGTCGTCCTCAATACGAGCGCGCTGCCCTGCACCTCGACCTTCAGCGTGGTGCCCGCGGCCCACCCGAGCTGCTCGCGCAAGGCGCGGGGAATGACGATCTGGCCCTTCGTCGACATCGTCGCGGTCGCCATGCGGACCTCCCTTAGGCCGAGGGTGAGACCGGCAGGTGAGGAATGCAAACAGCGGTGTGCCGGGCGACGCGCCCAGAATCGACGCTCATCTCTGCTCATCCCACGCGATCGACGTCGTAGGCGTCCAACGCCCGGTCGTAGGTGAGCAGCGCGAAGCCCTCGGCCTGCGCCTGCGCGACGAGCATCCGGTCGAAGGGATCACGGTGGTGATGAGGCAGGCGCTCGACCGCGGCGGCGTGTTCGAGATCGACGCCGAGCAGGTCGACCCCGCTTCGACGGCAGCCCTCGGCGACGAAGCGGGCGACGCCACCGGGCAGTCGAATGCGGCCACGGGCTGACTTCACTGCCAACTCCCAGGCGCTCGCCACGCTGAGCAGCAGCCGACGCTCCGGATCCCGGAGGATGGGCCACGCCGCCTCGGGCACGCGCTCGGTGGCGGTGAGGGCCCAGACGAACACGTGGGTATCGAGCAGGACGGGCTTCAAGGTTCGAGAGGCCCCTCGTCCCACTCGTCGGCCTCGGCGTCGGTAAGCGGTGCGAACGCGTCTTCGCCCATCTGCACCCAACCCTCGAGGCCGCCCCACGTGCGCTGCGTTGGCTGCTCGGCCCGTACCAGCCGGGCGATGACGGTGCCTGCGCGCGCGATCGCGATCTCCTCGCCGGCTTCGACGGCGCGCAGCAGGCGCGAGAGGTGCGTCTTCGCGTCCTGAACGTTCACGGTGCGGATCGGATGCGACATGGCGGCCTCCTCCGAAACGGTAGTCTGACCAGGCTGCCTGGTCAACCGGGCGGGGCCTGTCCTGCAGCGTCTCGGGCCGACCACGACGACCACGACGACGCCCACGCGGCGCCGCGTCTGTCCGCGCGCTCAGTACCCGCGGCCCTCGCTGTGCCAGGGGCTGCTTCTGGTGCCCCCAAATCTGAACACGGGATCGGCGGCGCCATCGCGTCGCCTGCTGCTCGGGTCTGGCAACGGGCGACGGCGAGTCCGTCGTCAGCGCAGAACGCTCGGCGGATCCGGTGGTGCCAGCACCCGCGGCCCTTCCTCGCGAGCAAGCCGGGTGAAGTGCGCCGTGTTGAAGGTGAGCATGACGTCGGCCCGCCAGTGTTCGGCGGTGACGAGATGGAGGGCGTCGTACAGGGCGCCGGAGCGGTGGCCGCGGTCCGCGCATCGACGGATCGCTTCTCGATACACCGCGGTCGAGATCTCGAGCACCTCGAGGTGCTCTTCGAGTCGCTCGACCACCCGCGCGGCAGCGGTCGGCGCGACGCGGGGCTCGACGGGGAGCGCGGTGAGCGTTGCCCAGGTCTCGGCGAGCGCGTGCGTGCTCACCGCACCTTCGATCTCGCCGCGCCGGGCGGCTTGCACCCAGGCGAGCGCCCTGGCTTCGTGGGGGTGGCCGACGATGCTGGCGGCGACCAGCACGGACGTGTCGAACGCGACCTTCACCGTCGCAGCGCGTAATCGATCAAGTCCCGCAGCCGCTCGTCGCGCGCCTGCTCATGATCGGCGAGGCGCCCGGCGTTCCCGCCGACGTCGATGCCGAGGACCCCGTCTCGTTCGACCAGCGCGGGCTCGGGACGTGCCGGCGAGATGAGGAGGTGGTCACCTTCCTCGCTGATGTACAGCCGCGTGCCGGCGGTGAGATGCAGGCGTTCGCGCATCGACTTGGGGATGACGAGCCGCCCGGCGGCGTCGATGGTAATTTCGCGCACCATGATGGTAAGGGGTACTGCCAGCGCGCGGGTGTGTCAAACGCGGGGGCGGTGCTTCCGGCGCGCGGGCCGAGTCCGATCGGTGGGTGGCCGCCCGACCCAGCCGACCCCGACCCCGCCTACACGGCGCCGCGGTCCTCCGCCCCCTCAGTACCCGCGGCCCTCGCTGTGCCAGCGGCCGTCGCGCAGGACGATGCGGTTGGGGGCGGCGCCCGGCGGATCGAAGGCGGGATCCCCGGGCAGCAGCAGGTGCAGGGCGCCGTCGACGAAGGTGGGTTGCGGTTGGATCGCGGCCGGGGCCGTGACGCGGTGCGCCAGGATCGCCTCGACGCTGCCCAGCGCGGCGAGCTCGTCGAGGATGCGCAGGGTAGGGGGGGCCAGCTCCAGGTCGCCGGCGCGGTACGCGCTCACCGTCGCCCGCGGAGTCATCCATGCGCTGGCGGTCGTCTCCACCCCCTCGTGCAGCGGCCGCTGGCCGGCCGGCGTGCGCACCGCGAAGAAGCGTGCGTCGAAGCGGCGCTTCTCGATGGGCGGCGTGATCCAGCGCGCCTGGTAGCGCAGGTCGGCGGTCGCGAGGGTGAGGTCCTCGGCCTCGGCGATGGCGGTCAGCGTCGTCTCGCCGGCGTTGAGCGCGTCGCGGTGCGCGTCGAAGCGCGCGGCCTCGGTCGGATCGGTGAAGGTCAGGGGCGCGTCGCCGCGGCGGGCGAGCAGGACGCCGGCCTCTTCGAAGGTCTCGCGCACGCCGGCGATCAGCAGGGCGAGGGCGCGGGCGCCGTCGTCCAGGTCGAGGCGCGCGGCGGCTTCGGCGCGGCTGAGGTCGCAGCGGGCGGCGAGGGCGTCGTCGGCGTCGGCGTCGTCGAGGCGGCCGCCGGGGAACACCATCGCGTTGGCCATGAAGGCGGCCTTGCGCGTGCGGCGGACGAGGAACACCTCGGCGGGGTTGTCGCCGCGCAGCAGCAGCACGGTCGCGGCGTCGCGCACCGGCACGTCGGTCGGGGTACTCACGGCGTGATGCCTCGGCGGCGGTGCGCGGCGCCGGGCACCGCGATCTCGGTGGGTGTACTCACGGCGTGATGCGCGGCGTCGGGCACGGCGCTCTCGGTGGGCGCGCTCACGGCAGGATCCCCCGGTGCCGGCAGGTCGCCTCGGCCATCGCTCGCAGGTTCACGTCGGCGTCGATGCGCGTCAGCAGGCCCTTCACGCCCGCGATCACCCGGAAGTACAGCAGCAGCTCGGCGGGCGGGACCATCTTCAGGAAGCTCGGGTGCTGCCGGATGAAGGCGCGCGCCTTCTGGTGCACGCTGAAGGTCGAGAAGTTGAAGGGGGCGTCCACCAGCAGGGGCTCGAGGATCATCCGGTGGTACGTCCGCAGCACCTCGGCGTCGGGGTACACCATGCCCTCGCGGCCGAAGCCGAAGCGGCGGAAGATGGCGGCGAGCGCCTCCATGTCGTCGTCCCAGAAGGCGACCAGCATCTCGAGCACGCCGTCGGCCAGCTCGGGCCGGAAGGCGCGGATGCAGCCGAAGTCGAGCAGCACGATGCGCTGGTCGGGCGTCAGCATGAAGTTGCCCGGGTGCGGATCGGCGTGCAGCTCGTTCAGCTCGTGGAACATGAACACGAACAGCTCGACGAAGCGGGACACCAGGGCGCTGCGGCGGTCGCGGTCCTCGATGGCGATGACGGCGTCGTCGAACTTCGATCCCTCGACGAACTGCATCACCAGCAGGTTGGCGCGGCTGAGCTCGGGCACGGGCTCGGGCACCACGACGTCGGGCCAGTCGGCCAACAGCTCGCGGAAGCGCGCCAGGTTGGCGGCCTCGCGCGTGTAGTCGGCCTCGATGAGGATGGCCTCGCGTGCCTCCTTCACGAAGGCGTCGGCGCGGTCCTTGGTCATGAACACGCGGCTGAACTTCATCAGCCCGGCCAGGTTGCGCAGGTCGCTGTCGAGGCTGTCGGCGATGCCCGGGTACTGCACCTTGACCGCCACCTCGCGCCCGTCGAACAGCGTCGCGCGGTGCACCTGGCCGATGCTCGCGGCGCCCAGCGGCGTGGGGTCGAAGAAGCGGAACACGTCGGACAGCGGGCGGTCGAGCGCGCCCTCGATGACCTCGCTGACCGTCTGGAAGGTCATCGGCGGCGCCTCGCGCTGCAGCCGCGTCAGGGCGTCGGCGAACTCGGGCGCCACCAGGTCGGGATCGGCCGACAGAAGCTGGCCGACCTTCATGGCGGCGCCCTTCATCTGGCCCATCACGTCCACGATGTGCTCGGCGTTCTTCATCGCCGCGCGCGCCATCGTGTCGAGGCCCTCGCCCTCGTCGTCGCCGCGCCGCGACAGGCCGGCCTTGATCGCCGAGCCCGCGAAGCGCGCGCCCAGGCGGCCCAGGCGCATGGCCCGCCCCAGGCGACTGGTGTCGACCTTCTTGCCCGTCTCGCCGCCGAGGCGCTCCCAGTCCTTCGCCATCAGTGCGCGCCCGGCGGATCGGTGTCGTCGAACAGCGGCCGCCCCGGCGTGAAGTCGCGGAACAGCGCCTCGCGCACCTGCCACAGCTCGGGGAAGAACGACTGCCGCACCCCGTGCTCGAGCAGCTCGGCGGGCGCGCCCTTCAGCGAAGGCGTGCGGCCCCCGATGATGCGGCGCACCAGCGCCAGGTGCCGGTAGCGGAAGTGCTGGAAGCCCTCGTCGTAGTCGACCAGCGCCTCGGTGAGCGCGAACACCTCGGGATCGGCGCTGGGATCGCGGTGCAGCGCCAGCAGATCCACCGACCGCCGCTCGAACAGATCGCGCAGCGCCCGCCGGATGGGCCGCCGCGTCTCGAGCATCTGGTTGAACCCCGGCGACTCCTGGCCGCTGCCGCGCCCCAGCGCCCCGCGGATGGTGAAGTAGCTGCGCGGCGACAGGGTCTCGAGGATCACCATCTGCCCGGCCATCAGCCGCAGGATCTCGCGCAGCCGCTTCAGTACGTCCATCGCTTCGACCAGTCGGTCGGCGTCGATGCGCTCGACCAGCAGGTCGACCTCCTGCAGCGCCAGCTTCATCCACAGCTCTTCGACCTGGTGCACCACCTGGAAAGCGAGCTCGTCGTGGCATACCTGCGCGTCGCGCGGCTTCTGCAGCGCCAGCAGCTCGGCAGTGCGGATGTACTTCTCGTACTCGGTCATGCGGCGGGGCTCGTGGTTCGGGGGTGGGCGGCGACGTCGCCGCAGGTGAACGCCTCGGCGTCCAGGTACTTGCGCTTCACCAGGGCCAGGCCCACGACGACGCCGTCCGGGCGCGTCGCCACGCTGGTCAGCACGCCGGCGACGCGGCCCTCGCTCAGCAGGTCGGCCCCGACGTCGGCCGGGCCGTCGAGCGTCAGCCGCAGCAGCTGGCGCGCCGGACGGCCCAGCGCCAGCGTCCGCTCGATGACCTCCTGCCCGGGATAGCAGCCCTTGCCCTCGGTGTAGCCGTCCTCGACGCTCAGCTCGAGCGGCACCGCGTGCGGGCCGAACTCGTTGGGGTGGCCGGGCACGCCGTGGTCGACGCGCAGCACCTCCAGCGCGTCCACACCCGAGGGTGTCGCGCCGGCGTCCCGCGCGGCCTGCCAGACGGCGGCGAAGGCGTCGGGCGCCAGCCACAGGTCGAAGCCGGGCAGCCCCGCGCGGTCGACGCGGGCCACGCGCACCGGGTGGCCCGCGATCGTCGCCTCGGCGTGGGCCCACGCCGCCTCGGGCGGCCGCACGTCGAGCGCTTCGAGCACGCCGGCCGCGCCGCCGCCCTGCAGCGTGATCACCGTGAAGGCGTCGTCGACGGGCTCGATGGTCAGCGCCTCGCCGAAGTGGAACATGTCCAGCCGCGCCGCGACGTCCTCGCCGTGCCCCGCGCTGCACTCGACCAGGTACGTCTGCTCGTCGACCCGCAGCAGGTGAAAGGCCAACAGGATCTTGCCCTTGGCGTCCAGCAGGAAGGGCCGCGCGCCCTGGCCCGGCGCCAGGTGCAGCACGTCGACGGTCAGCAGCCGGTTCAGGAAGCCGGCGGCGTCCGGTCCGGCGATGCGCAGGCGGTCGTGGTGGCCCAGAGCCACCAGCAGCGCGCCACCCTCGGCGTGGAGCACCTCGGCCCCGGCATCGCCGTGGCTGCGCACGACGTCGCCGTCGAAGACGGCGCCGCCGGCGTGGAGACATTCGTTGCGGGTCACGGCGGCGCTCCGATCAGAGGGGTCACCGACACCCTCGGCACTTGGTCGTCCCGCCGCGGCGCGGTCGGTCCGGCGGTCAAGCCAACGACGGGCCGATCTCGATGATCTCGGCCAGCGAGCGGCCGCGGAAGTTGGCCGGGTTCATGTCGGCCAGGTAGTCGAGCAGGAAGCGGCCGTGGTGTGTGATGCGCACCGGGCGGCCCCAGATCCAGTGCGCCTCGCGCAGCCCCTGATCGCGGTAGATGCGGTCGAGCAGGTCGCGCAGCAGCGTGCCGGCCTTCTCGAGGTCGCTCTCCAGGCGCCGGCGCGTCAGCGTCAGATCGTCCATCTGCGTCGCGAGCTCGTCGCGCCGGGTCTGCTCGCCCCACTTCTGCTGCTTCGACTTCAGGAAGCCCCCGCGCTCGAGCTCCTTGTCGGCGGCCCGCAGCTGCACCGCCAGCGTGCGCAGCCGCCGGTACACGTCGGTCAGCGTCTCGCGCGTGCGCTCGCTGTTCTCTTCGAGGTGCCGGAAGCGCTCGATCGCGTTGCGCAGCTCGAGCGGCACGTCGATGAACTCCTCGGCCACCAGCCAGTCGTAGGCGGGCTCGTCGAAGGGCACGGGCGTCTCGTCGGGCACCGGGAACTTGTCGGTGGCGCACTCGTACAGGTTGGGCCCGTCGCGCACGGCCTCCAGCACGCCGAACAGACGCTCCGCGTCGACGAAGTCCGGCGCCTCTTCCTCGGGTTCCAGCCACTCCACGCCGGGGAGTGTCCTCCGGGTTCGGGGGGGCGTCAACCCGGGATGTTGCGGGGTCGGCGCCCACCAACGGCCGAGAAAACTCAAATCGAAGGGCGCCTTCGCCGTATCGTTTTCGGGGAGGGTCGAACGATGAAGCTCGAACGTTGCTGGTTCATCGTCTTCGCGCTCTGGGCCTGTGAGCCTCCCGCCGACGCGCCCCCCAGCGACGGCGGCGCGGCCCCGCCCCCCGCCACCGACACCCGGCCCGATCCCAAGGCCGACGATCCCGACCCTCCGGCACCCCCGCACACCTCGACCGCGGCCCCCTGCGATCAGCCCGGCACCTGGAGCTGCGACGGCGATCACGCCCTGTACTGCCAGGACGGCTACGCGGGCGGGCGCTACATCGACCGCGGCGCCTGCGAGGCCGGCACCCAGTGCGCCATCGGGCGCGGCTGCGTGGCGCTGCCGCGATGCGGCGCCGACGGCTCGATCGCCTGCGTCGGCCAGGACGTCTTCACCTGCGAGGCCGGCGGCCCCTGGACCTTCACGCAGCGGTGTCCGGCGCAGCTGACCTGCGTGCACGGCCGCGGCTGTCCCGCGGCGCAGGACGTCGGGCGCCTGTGCGACCTCGACGCGGGGCCGAAGTGCACCGACGGCCTGCTGCAGCGCTGCGTGGCCCAGGGCATCGACTTCGTGTGGTCGGTGCCCGAGATGTGCCCCGAGGGTTCGAGCTGCCTCGACGGGCAGGGCTGCGTGCGGCCCGGGGGCTGCCGGCAGCGCGGCGCCGCCGTCTGCGAGGGCCTGAGCGCGCGGTACTGCGTCGAGCAGGACGACGGGGTGCTCGGCTGGAGCGATCTGACCGGCTGCGTCAGCGGCTGCCTGGAGGGCCACGGCTGCTCGGGGCGCCTCTGTCGCCGCCCCGGGCGCCTCGGCGGCTGCCTCGATTGACCGCCGCCCCCCCGCGAGTAGGATGCCCCCCGTGGCCGTCCTCCGACCCGCGACCGACGCCGATCTGCCCCGGGTGGCCGCCCTGCTGCGCGCCACGCAGCCGGCCGACGCCGAGGGCGCGGGGCCCGAGGACGACGCCTTCGCGGCCTTCGTCGCGCAGATCGATCGCGAGGGCGGGCGCGCCTTCCTGCTGTGCGAGGACGACGACGGGCGCCTGACCGGGGCCCTGCTGTCCAGCCGCCACGCGGTGGCCGATCGGCCCTTTCCGGTGCGCGGCTTCCGCGTCGCCGTCGCGCCGGCGGCGCGCGGTCGGGGGGTCGGGCGGCGGCTGCTGGACGCGGTCGAGGCGCTCGACGCGCCCGGCGAGGTGGCCCTGCGCACCGTGCTGGACGACGCCGAGGCGGCGCGGCTGAGCGCCCTGCTGGCGCGGCGCGGCTACGTCTTGGTGCAGACCACCCGGGTCATGCGGCGCGCCGGCGTGCCCCCGCCCGCGGGCGCGCCCCCCGCGGGCACGCAGCTGCGCGACGCCCGGCTGCCCGCCGAGGCCGCCGCGCTGGCCGCCCTGCACAACGCGGCCCACGCGGGGGCCTTCGGCTTCGCCCCCCTCGAGCCCGACGAGCTTCTGCAGACCGCGTCGGCGCCCGGCGGCCGCACGGTGGTGCTCGAGGCCGACGACGCGCTGCTCGGCGCCTTCCAGACGCTGCCCTTTCACGCCGGCGTCGGCGTGCTGCACGCGGTGCAGGTGCGGCCGGACGCGCAGGGCAGGGGGCTGGGCCGCCTCTTGACCGTCGCCGCGCTGCACGCGCTGGCGCAGCAGGGCTTCCACACGGTCGAGCTGGCGGTGGACGCCGCCAACGCCCCGGCCGTGCACCTGTACGCGACGCTCGGCTTCGTCGATCATCGGCGCGAGCTGACCTACGAGAGGCCACCGGCGTGAACCTGCTCATCACCGGCTTCGCGGGCCCCCTGGGCCAGGCGATCGCCGAGCGCCTGATGCACGAGAACCCCTTCCGGCGCGTCTTCGGCATCGACCGCGACGTCCCCCGCCTGCTGGGCCCCGTGCACTTCGTGCAGGCCGATCTGCGCACGGTCGATCTGGCCGACCTGCTGGTGTGCGACATGGTCGACGTCGTGCTGCACCTCGAGTACGCCGACGGCGTCGCGGCGCGCGGCGCGCGGGACGAGCCGGCGGTCACGCGCCGCCTGCTGGAGGCGACGGCGCTGGCCGAGACGCGCCGCCTGGTGGTGGTCAGCCGGGACTGGGTGTACGCGCCCGGCGAGGGGCTGCGCGGCGAGGACGACCCCCTGCGCGCGGTCGAGGCGCAGCGCTCGCCCCCGCTGGCCGCCAAGCTGCGGACCGAGCGGATGTGGGGGCAGATCTGGAAGGAGCAGCCCAGCCGCGAGCTGGTGTGCATGCGGCTGCCGGCCATCCTGGGCCCCGACCGGGGGCGGCCCATCGACGCGGTGCTCGATCTGCCCTGGCTGCTGGGGCCGGCCGAGGCGGGGCGATCGGTGCAGTTCGTCCACGTGCACGACGCGGCCGACGCGCTGCTGGTGGCGGCGGCGCATCCGGAGCTGCGCGGCGCCTTCAACGTGGCCGGGCCCGAGCCCATCGACTTCGAGGTGGTGGCCGGCATCCTCGAGAAGCGGCTGGTGCGGCTGCCCCCGTGGCTGATGCGCACGGCCCTGGCGGCCTTGCTGCGCGCGCACGGGCTGCCGACGCGCTACGCTGATCCCGGTTGGTTCCACGAGACCGCGGCCATGTCCTGCGCCCGCTTCGCGCGGGCGACCGGCTTCCGGCCGCGCTACAGCACGCGCCAGGCCCTGGCCGTCTGGCGGACGCGGCACTGCCCGCGGGTCGACTGGAGCGTACGGCTGGGTCGGACGTCGCCATGAGCAGCAAGAAGAAGAAGCGCGTGAAGAGCAAGGCCGCGCAGGTCACCGCCGCCAAGCGGGCCGAGCGGGTCGAGGCGCACGACGCGGTGCGGCGCAACGAGGCGCCGGGCGAGGGCCTGCCCGAGAAGGTCGAGTTCGACGGCGGCGGCGGCTTCCTCACCGGCATGCGCGGCGGCTTCCAGAAGGTGGCCAGCGGGGGCGGCGCCAAGAAGTCGGGCGGCTGGATCAGCGCGGTCCTCTGGCTGCTGGTCATCGCGATGGTGTTGTTCATGTTCGGCGGCATCTCGTTGTGACGCGCCGGCTGCCGGACCAGCCCGCGGCGGGACAGGTGGAGGTCGGCGGGCTGCCGCTGCGCACCTGGACCTGGGACGGCGGCGGCGCCACCACGGTGCTGCTGCTGCACGGCTTCCTCGACGTCGGGCGCACCTGGAGCTTCGTGGTCGAGGCGCTGCCCGACGACTTCGACGGGCACGTCGTGGCGCTCGACTGGCGGGGGCACGGTGAGAGCGGCTGGGTCGGGCCGGGCGGCTACTACCACTTCGCCGACTACGCGCGGGATCTCGAGGTGGTCACGCGCGCGGTGCGGCGCGACCGGCTGGCGCTGGTGGGCCACTCGATGGGGGCGCAGGCCGTGGGGATGTGGCTGGGGGCGCGGCCGCGGGGCGCCGACGCCGCGCTGCTGGTCGAGGGGCTGGGCCCGGTGCCGCTGCCCGAGGCCGCCTACCCCGGGCGCATGGCCACCTGGCTGGATCAGACCGCGCCCTTCGACGCCGAGCGGTGGGTGCGGCCCATGCGCGATCTCGAGCACGCGGCCAGCCGGCTGCAGCGGCTGAACGCGCGGCTGACCCCCGAG
Source organism: Myxococcales bacterium (assembly GCA_020633465.1). GTDB lineage: Bacteria > Myxococcota_A > Bradymonadia > UBA7976 > UBA1532 > JACKDN01. Next base: position 113,180 of record JACKDN010000006.1, on the reverse strand, counting down.
CGGGCCGCGCGGCTGGCCGGGTGGGCCACGACCGAGGGCCCGGGCGGGGGCCTCGTGTGGTGCTACGACCCGCTGCACCGGACGACCTCGCCGGTGCCGGTGCCGTCGGCGGTGGCGGCGCACTTCTGGGCCGGGGTGCGCTGCCCGCTGGGCTGGATCGGCGGCGCCGAGTCGAGGTGGACCGGGCCCGCGCTCGACGCGTGGTTGGACGGCTTGCCGCTGGGCCTGCGACGCCACTTGCCGGGCGCCGGGCACATGGTACAGAATGACCAACCCCAAGCGCTTGCCGCGGCGCTGGTGGAGTTCCTCGCCGCGGTCTGACGCTGCCCCGGTTGGCTTCGAGGAGGAGCATCTTGGCCACCATCATCACCGACGAGTGCATCAACTGCGGCGCCTGCGAGCCCGAGTGCCCCAACAGCGCGATCAGCGAGGGTGACGACATCTACGTCATCGACCCCAACCTGTGCACCGAGTGCGTCGGGTTCCACGGGGACGAGGCCTGCCAGTCGGTGTGCCCGGTGGAGTGCTGCATCCCCAACCCGGACATCCGCGAGAGCGAGGCCGAGCTGCTCGAGCGGGCGAAGAACCTGCACCCCGACCAGAGCTTCCCCGACACCGGCGAGCTGGACGAGACGACGTCGCGCTTCCGCAACGACAACTGGATCAACGCCGGCCGCGGCTGAGGTTTCCCTCGGTCGGTCAGCCGCCGCCGCTCAGCACGGCGGCGGCCGCGCCCAACCCGAACAGCAGGCCGATGGTCGCGATGACCACCGCCGCGCCGCCGAAGCGCGTCGCGCGCTTGGCCGCCATCACGAAGAAGATCGGGCTGGCCAGCACCAGCGTCCCGCCGCCCGGTCCGCCGGCGCCGCTGGGATCGCGCACCAGCTTGACGATCATCGCCGTCACCACGGTGGCCAGGGTCAGATAGAAGCAGAGGTTCAGGTAGGTCGATCGCTTCATGGCGCGAGCCCCGCGTCGTCGAGGGCGGCCCGGTGCGTGGCGGCGTCGGCGCCGGCGGCCTCGGCCAGCGCCGGCGACCACCAGGCGATCGGGCCGCGCAGCTCGTCCACCGCCGCCAAGGCCGTCGCGGCCTCGGCGCCGGGCGGCACCACCAGCACCACCCGCAGGCCCGGCTCGTCACCGAAGGGCGTGTGATCCGCCGCGGGCCAGCCGGCCTGGGCGAGGCGCTCGGCCAGGCGCGCGGCGGCCTCGCGGTGGGCCGGCCCGCCGTCGACGGCGCGCAGCGCGAAGGCGCGCCCGCCGTAGCGGGCGTGGACCCCCAGCGCGGCGTGCACGGTGGCCTTCTGGCCATCGGCGCCCCGCACCTCGCCGGCGGCGACGCCGTCGATGAGCACGACGTCGCCGAAGCCGGCCGCCGCGAAGCGGGGGATGTTGCGCAGGCGCACGCGCGCGGGGCACAGGCGGTCGCCCCAGACGATCTCGCTCTGCACCGGCGCGTCGGCCGGCGCCCGCAGCCGCACCGGCGTCGCCTGCCCGGGGCGGGCGAAGTCGCCCTCGCCCGGCGGCATCTCGAAGCCCACCTTGCGCCAGGCCGCGCGCGCCGCGGACCAGTCGCTCAGCGCGGTGCAGGCGATGCCCAGGTTCCACCACGCGGCGGGATCGCCGCGCAGGCGCGCCACGGTGTCGAAGCTGGCCCGGCAGCCCGCCCACTCGCCGGCCATCTTCTGCAGCACGCCCAGGTTGAAGCGGTGGGTGAGGTCGCCGGGGTGGCGCGCCACCGCCTCTTCGACCAAGGGGCGCGCCTCGTCGAACAGGGTCATCGTCATCAGCAGGTCGCCCAGATCGCCGGCGAAGGCGGGGCCGCGCTCGACGGCGCCGGCGACCAGGTGGCGGGCGACGACGCGCGCGCCCTCTCGATCGCCCAGGCCGTGCAGCACGGTGCCCAGCCAGTCCTCGGCCACGCGCCCGGCGGCGTCGAGGGGCAGCTGCGCGTTCCAGGCGTGCTCCAACAACACCACGCTGATCGGGTAGGCGCCGCGATCGCGCAGGGCGTCGAGCACGGCGTCCAGATCACCCACCGGCCGGCCGTCGAGCCAGGCCACCAGCTCGCCGGCCAGCGCCTCGGCGTCGCCCTCGCCGGTCGCGACGAGGGCCTCGACGCCGGCCCACGTCTCGGCAGGGACGCCCTCGGGGGGCGGGGCGCTCATCCGCGCGCGAACTTCCGGTACTTGATGCGCTTGGGCACCACCGCGTCGGGCCCGAGGCGGCGCTTCTTGTCCTCCTCGTAGTCCTGGAAGTTGCCCTCGAACCACACGACCGCCGAGTCGCCCTCGAAGGCCAGCATGTGCGTGGCCAGGCGGTCGAGGAAGTAGCGATCGTGGCTGATGATCAGCGCGCAGCCGGGGAACTCGAGCAGGGCTTCCTCGAGGGCGCGCAGGGTGTCGACGTCGAGGTCGTTGGTGGGCTCGTCGAGCAGCAGCACGTTGCCGCCGGCCTTCAGCAGCTTGGCCAGGTGCACGCGGTTGCGCTCGCCGCCCGAAAGATCGCCCACCTTCTTCTGCTGGTCGCTGCCCTTGAACCCGAAGGCGCCGACGTAGGCGCGCGAGTTCATCTGGTAGCGGCCCATCTCGATGACCTCGGCGCCGCCGCTGATCTCCTGCCAGATGCTGTGATCGCCCTCGAGGGCGGCGCGGCTCTGGTCGACGTAGGCCAGCTCGACGGTGGGGCCCGTGCGCAGCGAGCCGCCGTCGGGCTGCTCCTGCCCGACGATCATGCGGAACAGCGTCGTCTTGCCCGCGCCGTTGGCGCCGATGATGCCGACGATGGCGCCGGGCGGCACCTTGAAGTCGAGGTCGTCGATCAGCAGGCGGTCGCCGTAGCCCTTGGTCAGGCCCTCGGCCTCGATGACCAGATCGCCCAGGCGCTGGGGCGTGGGGATGCGCAGCTCGAGCTTGCCGCGGCGCTCCTCGTGCTGCTGGTTCATCAGATCTTCGAAGGCCTTCACGCGCGCCTTGCTCTTGGCCTGGCGGCCCTTGGGGCTCGACCGGATCCAGTCGAGCTCCTCGGCCAGCGCGCGCTGCCGCGCCGACTCGGCCTTCTCGGCCATGCGCAGCTTGTCCTGCTTCTGCTCGAGCCAGGTGGAGTAGTTGCCCTTCCACGGGATGCCGCGGCCGTGATCCAGCTCGAGGATCCACTCGGTCACGTTGTCGAGGAAGTAGCGGTCGTGCGTGATGAGCACGATCGTGCCGTGGTAGCTCTGCAGGTGCGCCTCGAGCCAGGCCACCGACTCGGCGTCGAGGTGGTTGGTGGGCTCGTCGAGCAGCAGCAGATCGGGCTTCTCGAGCAGCAGGCGGCACAGCGCCACCCGGCGCCGCTCGCCGCCGCTGAGGGGGCCGACCGCGGCGTCGGCCGGCGGACACCGCAGGGCGTCCATCGCCACCTCGAGCTGGCTGTCGAGCGACCACGCGTCGACCGCGTCGATCTTGTCCTGCAGCTCGCCCTGCCGCGCGAGCAGCTTGTCGAAGTCGGCGTCGGGCTCGCCCATCTGCATGCCGATCGCCTCGAACTCGTCGAGCAGCGCCTGCGTGGCGGCCACGCCCAGCTTGACGTTGCCCATCACGTCGAGGCTCTCGTCGAGCTGGGGCTCCTGCGGCAGGTAGCCGACCGTGTAGCCCTTGGCCAGCCACGCCTCGCCGACGAAGTCGGTGTCCATGCCCGCCATGATGCGCAGCAGGGTGGACTTGCCGGCGCCGTTGCCGCCGATGACGCCGATCTTGGCGCCGGGGTAGAACGACAGGTGGATGCCCTTCAGCACCTCCTTGCCGCCCGGGTACACCTTGCGCAGATCGCGCATGTGGTAGATGAACTGCTCGGCCATCGGCCGTCTCTCCCTCGCTGCTCTGGGCTGTCGAACGCGCGAGCATAGGTGCCGCGCGGCGCGCTCGCAAGCGGCCGCGTCGACGGCGCGCGCCGACGCGCCCCCCTCTGTTACACTCGCGCGTCTTTCCGGGGGCAACACGATGAAGCGAGCGGTGATCGTCTTGGGGCTCGTGTCCGCGGTGGCGGGCTGCGACGACGGCGACGGGGCCACCGAGCCCGAGCAGGACGCGGTGGTGCAGGACGCCGCCCGGCCGGACATGGCGACGCCCGACGTGGCCACGCCGGACGCGGGTGACCTGGACGCGGGGCCGGACTCGGCGCCCGCCGACGCCGCGCCGGCCGACGCCGCGGTCGACGCCGAGCCCGGGCCCGACGCCCGCCCCCCGCAGCGCCCGGACATCCTGCCGCTGCCCGGGCCGGCCGATCTGCCCGGCGCCGACGATCTGACCGCGCCGGTGCCCGCCGGCCGGGCCCGCGCGGGCCGCATCGACGATCCCGCCGAGGCGCCGACGGGCAGCGAGGCGCGCTGCGGCGAGGGCAGCTTCCGCCTCGACAACGCGCGCATCAGCGCCTGCGTCGAGGGCGTCGCGACCTTCAGCCAGATCACCAGCACCGGCGGCGGCCTGGTCGACGTCGGCTGGGCCGGCCAGCCGGGCAGCGATCGCTTCACCCAGTGGGTGATCGCGCCGGGCATGGGCGAGGTGGTGGTCGACACCGTGGGCATCGTCGCCGACGGGGCCGACGGGGGCCCGGCGGTGGTGCAGGTGGTCGGGCGCGCCGACGGCGGCCGGCTGATCCAGGGCTACCTGGCCGGCAGCCTGGTGCCGGCGCCGGTGAAGGTGATCACCGAGTACGTGCTGGCGCCCGACGCCACCGAGATCGAGGTGCGCACCTGGCTCGAGGGCGACGAGGCGCAGGGCGCCTTCCTGATGGCCGACATGGTGTTGTTCGGCGATCTGACCGACGCCTTCGTGCCCGGCGCGCCGGTGGACGGCGCGCTGCCCCGCGTGACGCCCTTCCTGGCCGCCAGCGCCGAGGGCATCGCCTACGGCTATCGCAACCTCGAGGGCTCGGTCAGCGCCTACAACATCCCCATCGACTCCTTCCCCCTGACGCCGGTGAACCTGGGGCAGGCGACCGTGCGGCTGGGCGATCTGGTGCTGTACCGGCGCGCGCTGGGCGTGGGCCCCGACGTCGAGTCGCTGCGGCCGGCGGACGTCGAGGCGGTGAACGTCACGGTGCGCGGGCCGGCGGGGGCGCAGGTGTCGATCGACGACACCGAGAAGCTGATCACCCGGCTGGTGATCGGCGAGGAGGGCACGCGCGTCGTGCGCCTGCGCGCCGGATCGTACCGGGCGTCGACCGTGGGCTGGGCGGGCGGTGACACCGCGCCCGCGCCCTTCGAGGTCGGGGCCGAGGGCGGCGAGGTCGTCGTGGAGCCCGCGCAGGCGGGCCAGCTGAACGTGACCGTCGAGGATCAGCACGGGCGGCGCCTGGGCGCCAAGCTGTGGATCGAGCCGGTCGGCGGGGGAGAGCGGCGCATCGAGTTCGTCGTCGACCAGCGGGCGATCGCCCTGCCCGCGGGCGAGTGGCGGGTGATCACCAGCCGCGGTTGGCACTACGGGGTGGACGATCGGCCGGTGACCATCGAGCCGGGCGTCGCGGTGGACCACGCCGTCGTCCTCGACGAGGTGATCCCCTTCGAGGGCTGGACCGCCGGTGAGTTCCACCAGCACGCGACGCCCAGCACCGACAGCGACACGCCGCTCGACCGCATCGTGCTGATGAACCTGGGCGACGGCGTGGGCTTCATGGTGCCCAGCGATCACGACATCCTGCACGACTATGCGGGGCACGTGCGCAGCATGGGCCTGGCCGATCGCATCACCGTGCCGTTGACCGGCGTGGAGATCTCGCCGCTGGTGGCGCACATCGGCGCCTACGGGCTGCCCCTCGATCGCACGATGGCCGCGGGCGGGGTGCCGGCGCTGTCGGTGAAGGAGGACGGCCGCTGGCGCAAGCGGCGCATCCCCGAGCTGGTGCGCGAGGCGCGCGATCTGGGGGCGCAGGTGGTGCAGCTGAACCACCCGCGGGCGTCGCAGGGCCTGTTCGACGAGGTCGGCTACGCGGCGGACGTGGACGTCGCCACGCTGGAGGGCCACCCGGAGTGGACGCTCGACTTCGACACGGTCGAGGTGTTCAACGACAGCGAGGCCTTCTGCGACGTGCTCGACGACTGGCTCGGCCTGCTGAACCAGGGGCGGCGGCTGACCGCGGTGGGCAACTCCGACACCCACGGGGTGCGCGATCCCGCCGGCTATCCCCGCAACTACCTGCGCACGGCCGCCGAGGTGCCGCAGGGGGTCACCGGCGAGGAGGTGTCGGCGGCGCTGCGCACCGGCGCGGTGACCGTCAGCGGCGGGGCCGTCGCCGATCTGCCCGACGGCCCGCTGCCGGGCAGCGTCGTGCGCGTCGACGGCGACACGTACACCGTGCGCGTGCGCGTGCGGACCCCGCCCTGGGCCAAGGCCGATCGCCTGATCGCGCTGCACAACGGCCGGCCCGTCGTCGACCGCGCGCTCGAGACGGTCGACGCCGACATCGTCGACCTCGACGCCGAGGTCGAGGTGCCCGTCGACGCCGACGGCCCGCTGGTGTTCCTGGTGGTGGGCACACCCAACCTGCCCTACGTGCGCCAGGGCGCGCCGCTGTTCGCGCTGATCAACCCGCTGTGGCTGGATCGCGACGGCGACGGCGACGTCACGCCGATCGGGCCCGGCCCGGTCGACCTGCCCGACACCCCCCTCTGTCGCTGACGCCGCACCGCGGCGGCGCGGCGATCGTCACGCCCGGCGCGACACGACCGTTCCAATTTCCTGGATGACCCGTTCCAAAGGTCGAGATGTTCCGTCCCCCGGCCGGGGCCTAGCCTCGAGTCATCGGAGGCCGACCGGCTGCCGAGGCGCCCCGCCCTGGGCGCGCCCCCGGTCGGCCGCGGCGGGCGCGCGGGGCGCGCCCTGGGGAGGAGGATCATGCTCACCACCACTCGACGGATCGTCGCGGTCGCCCTGATCTCGGGCGGCCTGGGCCTGGCCACGGGCTGCGGTGACGACGACGACGACGGCGGCAGCGGCGGGCGCGCGGACGCGGCGGCCACCGATGGCGGGGGCGGCGGCGGCGGCATGGGGGGTGAGGGTGGCATGGCCGGCTGCCCGGCGGGTTGCCCCACCGCCGACGCGGGCTGCGCGGCGGGCTGCCCTGACCGCGGACGCGGGCTGCGCGGCCGGCTGTCCGCCACCGACGCGGGCTGCGCGGCGGGCTGCCCGACCGAAGACGCCGGCTGCGCGGCGGGCTGCCCGACGCCCGACGCGGGCTGCGCGGCCGGCTGCCCCGCGGACGGCGGGGCGTGACGCCCGGGCCCCCGGCGGGGGTCGGCATCGGGCTGCGGCGCGAGCACTTCGACAGCATCCTGCAGACCGAGCGCCCCCTCGACTGGCTCGAGATCGTCCCCGAGAACTTCATCGGCCACGGCGGCCGGGCCGGGGCGGTGCTGGACGCCTGCCGCGAGCGCTGGCCGATCGGCGTGCACGGCGTCGCGCTCTCGCTGGGGGGACCGGATCCGCTCGACCTCGACCTGCTCGACGGCCTCGCGGCGGTGCTCGATCGCGTCGGGGCGACCGCGTTCACCGAGCACCTGTGCTTCGCGCGCGCGGGCGGCGAGAACTTCTACGACCTGCTGCCGCTGCCCTTCACCCGGGCCGCGGTCGATCACGTGGCGGCCCGGGTGCGCGCCGCCCGGGAGCGGCTGGGCTGCCCGATCCTGCTCGAGAACGTCAGCACCTACGCGGTGATGCCCGGCGCCGAGATGAGCGAGGGCGCCTTCGTCACCGCCGTGCTCGAGGCGGCCGACTGCGGGCTGCTGCTCGACGTGAACAACGTCTTCGTCAACGCCCACAACCACGGCACCGATCCGCTGGACGATCTGGCGGCGCTGCCCCTCGAGCGGGCGGGGCGCATCCACCTGGCGGGGCACACCTACGTCGACGACCTGGCGATCGACAACCACGGCGCCCCGGTCATCGAGCCGGTCTGGGCCTTGTACCGCGCGGCGCTCGAGGCGGCCGGGCCCGTGCCGACGCTGATCGAGTGGGATCTGCACGTGCCCCCGCTCGAGCGCGTCCTGGACGAGGCCGATCGGGCGCGCGCGCTGATGCGGGCGGTGTGCGGATGAGCGAGCTGGACGCCTTCTTCGACGGCATGACCCGGTTCCTGCGCGGCGATCTGGACGCCGCCGCCCTGCGCGATCGCCTGGGGCCTTCGCCCTCGGCGCCCGGACGCTTCACCTTCTACCGCGGCCTGATCCGCGCCAACCATCGGCGCGTGCTGGCGCACCTGTTCCCGGCGGCGCAGCACGCCTACGCGGGGGGCGGCGGGGCGCCCTGGCCGGCGCTCGTCGACGCGTTCGCGCGCGCGCATCCCTGCGGAGACTGGGATCTCAACGCCTTCGGCGCCGCCTTTCCCGCCTTCCTCGAGGGGCGGCCCGATCGTCCCGACGCGGCGTCCTTGGCCCAGGTGGCCGACTACGAGTACGCCTTCTACCGTGTCACCCGGGCCCCCGACGCGTTCGACCCGGCCGTCGACGTGGTGAACCCCACGGTGACGCCGCGCAGCTACACCTGCGACGTGCCCGCCTTCGTGCGGAGCGTGCGGCGGGGCGCGCCGGCGCCGCTCGCGGCGACCCCGATCACCGGCTTCCTCTACCGGCGGCCCGACGATCGCCAGGTGCGCTGGCTGCGGCCGACGCTCGCGCGCCTGCTGGCCTTCGCCCGGGCGACCGGCGAGATCGACGACGAGGCCTGCGCGGCGGCGGGCGTCGAGTCGCCTGCCCTGGACGCGGCCACCGACGCGCTGGTGCGCGCTGGCGTGCTCGGCCGCGGCGCGCGGCGATGATCGGCTGGGTCGTCATCGGCCTGTTGGCCGCCCCGCCGACCCCCCTGCGCGTGGAGCACCCGGCCGCCTACTGGACGGCGAACGGTTTCGTGCCGCTGGCGCCGCCCGTGCACCTGCCCGAGGGCCTGGCCGGGCGCACCCGCACGGTGGTCTGGCTGAAGCTGCCGCCCGACGCGGTGGTGCGCACGGCGCGCGACGCGCGCGGGCGGCCGTCGCTGCGGTTTCCGCCCGGCACCGTGGCCGACCGCGTGGAGTCGTGGCGGCCCAGGCCCGACGCGCCCTACCGCGTGGCCGACGTGCGGGGCACGCGCATCGCGGCCGACGGGGCGCAGATCTTTCGCGCGATGCGCCCGGAGAGGCCCGGCGTGGGCGCGGCGCTCTTCGGCTTCGAGTGGCGCCGCGACGACGCCGCGGCCGGCGAGGCGGTGGTCGAGGCGGTGCAAGCGGCCCTGCGCCGCGGCGCCGGCTCGGCCTGGCCGTTGCCGCCGGCGCGGCGCGAAGCGGCCGCCGCGCGCTACCGGCGCCTGGCCGACTGCGGCGGCTGCCACACGCCCGACCGCCCGGACAGCGCCCGCGCGCGGACCGCCAGCGGCGTGCGCCGGGGCACCGACGGGTCCGGCTTCTACGTGCCCCGCACCGTCCTGGCCGACGCCGCGCCCCTCGAGGCCTACCGGCCCTACGATCCCAACGCCGACGATCCCTGCGTGCGCGTGCGGTGCGGCGTCGCCGACGCCAGCCGCTGGGCGCGCCCGAACGGCGCGGTGGGCTTCCGCTGCGCCGACGGCTCGGCGCCGCGGGGCACGCTCGACCTGGCCTGCGCCGAGCGCGCGGCCCGACCCCACGCCGCGGCGGTCTGCGCTTCGCGGCGGGTGCTGTACGACCACCTCGACGCCGCCGGCCGCCGCGCCTACGCGCCCGCCTTTCGCGCCTGCGGCCTCGAGCCCACCGAGGAGGACCTGCGATGACTTCGAACCGAACCCGCTCTCTGTGCCGGGCCGCCCTGTGCGCGGGCGCCCTGTGCGCGCTGCCGGCCTGCGGCGGCGACGACGACGATCCCGCCACGGACGGCGACGCCGCGTCGGCCGACGCGGGCGGATCGCCCGACGCCGCCGCTGGCGGCGGGGGCTTCGACGAGATGGCCACCGTGGCCGCGGCCCGCGACTTCGCGGGCGGCGGCTTCACGCGGGTGAGCGCCGACGCCGTGCCGTCGCAGCACGCCTCGGCGCAGGTGATCGTGTGGGCGAACGGGCCCGCGCTCGATCCCTACCTGTCGGTCATGCCCGACGACGGCGACGCGCGCCCCGACTTCCCGGCCGGCAGCATCCTGGTCAAGGAGCAGCAGAAGGACGACGGATCGCCGGACGCGATCACCGTCATGGCGAAGGCCGATCCCGGCTCCGATCCCGAGCGGGACGACTGGTGGTGGGCGCGCGTCGAGAACGACGGACGGGTGTCGTTCAGCGGGCAGGTCGACTTCTGCATCGACTGCCACCGGCCGCGGGCCGACGTCGGGTGGGTGTTCGGGGTGCCGCCCGCCAACCGCCGCGAGTAGCGGCGGCCCGGCTGGGGCGGGGCAGGCTGGGCCGCGCGGCGGCGGGCTTCAGCTCGAGGTGAGCCGGCCGTTCGCCTTCTTCTTCAACGCGCTGCCCATGCGGCGGCGCGCCTTGGCCAGCTTGTGCTTGCGGGCGGCCTTGCGGCGCGCCGTGTTGTTCCGCTGCTTACGCGTCTTCATGTCGTGCTCCCGGTGGAAACGTCAGGCGCGGCAGAGTGCCAAAAGGGGGAGGGCGGCGTCAAGCGGTTGGGCAGGCGGCGAGGCGGCGTCACGACCAGCACGGCGGTGGGCTGGCGGTCGCCGTCGCCGGTAGGGCGAACCACGGCGGCGTCGATGGGGCGGGGGGCAGGGCCCTTCGGGCAGGGGGCCTTTGGGCAGGGGGGCCTTTGGGCAGGGGGGCCTTTGGGCAGGGGGGGCAAGGTCAAGGTCAAGGTCAAGGTCAGGGGGGCGCGGCCTGCGCGCGTGGCGCCGGCCCGTCCGCTCCGGCGCGGCTTCGGGCACGGGCACGGGCACGGGCACGTTTCGCGGCCTGCGGGCGTCGCGCCCACTCGGGCGTGCCGGCGCGGCCAAGGGCAAGGGCAAGGGCAGGGGTGAGGGCGAGGGGCCCTTCGGGCGGGGGCGCGGGGCGCGCCCCCGGCCGGGGGGGCGTCAGGGGGCGACGACCGTGAAGGAGGGCCAGCAGTCGTCGGGCTGGATGCGGCCCAGGCCCGGGATCTGGGGCCACTCCGCGCGGGGCGGGCAGGGATCGATGTCCGGGTTGGCGCCCAGCACGGTGCAGGCGCCGCCCGGGTTGACGTCGAGGTCGGTCGGCACGATGCGGACCGAGTAGTCGACCCGGTTGCCGCCGCCGACGAAGGCGCCGCCGGCCAGCCAGACGTGCAGGCGGGCGTCCATCTCGACGTCGCCGCCGCGGATGTTGATGCACTGCTGGCTCAGCTGGCCCAACTCGCTCTTCACGAAGTTGCTGAAGTCGTCGGCCGGATCCTCGAACAGATCACCGTACAGCTCCATGGCCAGCTGGCCCTCGCCGCCGAACGAGTAGTCGATGACGATGGTGCGGTCGGTGTTGGCGGGCACGGTGATCTCGTACCAGTCGCCGTCCTGCCGGTTGCGCTCGTTGTCGCAGATCCAGGCGTCGCACAGACCCACCTGGCCGGCGCCGAGGAAGGTCGGGTTGTTCTGGTCGTCGTTGCTGTCGCCCAGCTCCTGCCAGTCGTCGGGGCAGGGGTCGGCGGCGGGCTGCACGGTGACGGCCAGGTTGTAGGCCGACTCGCCGTCGTCGCCGTGCGAGACGCGCACCAGGTAGTCGCCGTTGCGGTTGCCCACCTCGGCGCGGGCCAGCTTCATCAGCTCGAAGTTGTAGCCGGTGGTCGACACGTCGCTCGGCGCGGTGCAGCGGCCGCCGACGCAGGCCAGGCCCTCGCCGCAGGCGGCGTCGTTGGCGCAGCCGTCGCCGTTCGGGTTGCCGGCGCCGTTGAACAGCTCGGCCTGCACGTTGCTGCGCTCGTCGTCGAAGCCGTCGACCATCACGCAGATCGCCGAGTTCGCCTCGGCGACCGGGAAGCTGTACCAGTCGTAGTCCGCGCCGGCCTCGGGATCGCAGATGTAGCCCTGCTGGAACTCGAAGCGCGTGCCGTTGGGGCTGACGTCGGGCAGCGGGGTGGCGGTCGGCGCGCTGTCGTTGCGCGGGCCGTCCGGCACCTCGATGCGGTCGGCGGCGCAGACGCCTTCGCCGACCGGGTCGCGACGCACGAACAGGTCGTACGGACCCTGGGCCGGGCCCTGGCCGTCGACGCTGACGCAGTAGCGGCCCGCCAGCGTGCCGGCCACCTCGGCCTTGTCGGGCATCTCACCGGGGGCGGTGTGGCGCGCCTCGCGGCCCACCGGCACGCCGGCCGGGTCGAAGAACTGCACCGCCAGCTCGCCGGCGACGCCGTTGCCCACGGCCCACGCCTGGATGATGTCGTCCGCCTCGGCGGTGAAGCAGAAGAAGTCGACGTCGCGGGCGCAGATCTCCAGGTCGAGGGGCACCTCGAGGTCGGCCTCGCTGTTCAGCAGCCCGCCGGTGGTGATGGCCGCCTGCATGTCGAGGTCGACCGCGGTCATCCGGGTGTCGTTGGGCTCGGTGTTGCCGTCGTTGCCGCACTCGCCGCCGTTGCGCGCCTCGATGCGCAGGTCGTAGCGGGCGACCGCGCCGTCGACGTCCGGCCGCACGCGGGCGCACCAGGTCTCGTCGCTGAAGGCGGCGGTGTCGGGGTCGCGGCTGAACGAGTACTCGGTGCCCGCGGGGATGTCGCGCACGGTCACCTCGGCCTCGCCGTAGTTCGGGTTGCCCAGGCCGCCGGCCTGCTGCGCGCGCGTCAGCGAGAAGATCTCGAGCGCCAGGGGATCGCTGCCCGGATCCGCCGTCAGCGTGACGTTCATGCTCCAGTTGACGCCCACCTCGGCGCAGAACCAGTCCTCGTCGTCGCCGCAGATGGTCTGATCGAGGTACTCGAACACCGGCGCGTCCTGGATGGGGCCGTCCGCCGCCCGGTTGTTGGGCTCGTTGTCGTCGGGGAAGCAGGCCACGCCCACGCCCACCTGCACGGTCAGCGTGTAGGGCAGGCGCGTCTCCACCTCACCGAACACCTCGATGTAGAAGGTGCTCTGGGCGTCGAGCTCGGTGCCCAGGGGCGGGTACTCGAAGGCCTCGGGCACGGCCTGACCGTCGAACAGCAGCGGGCCGTCGGCGATGCTGTCGCCGTGCAGCCGCAGGTCGATGGTGTCGATGCCGTTGTCCATGTAGCTGGCGCTGACCCGCATGCGCTCGCCGGCGTTCAGCGTGATGGCGTAGAAGTCGCCCGCGTCCTCGGCGCACAGGATGGCGCCCTGCACGGTGCCGGTGCGGATGCCGTCCATCTCGGCGCCGAGCATGATGTCGGTGGCGCTGGCCTGATCGTCGTCGTCCTCGTTCTCGTCGTCGCGGCAGCCGGTCACGCAGAGGCCGGTGTCGAGGTCGCAGCGCTGGTCGGGCGGGCAGCTGTCGTCGCCGCCGCACTCCTCGACGCAGATGTTGCCGCGGCCCCCGTCGCAGACCTGGCCGGGCCCACAGGCGTTCGGCGCCTGGGGGTCACAGCTCTCCTCGCACTCGCGCGTCTCGGGGTTGCACTCACCGACGGCGCAGCCGCCGATGCGGCAGCCCTCGTTGCACAGCAGCGCGTCGTTGCAGAAGAAGTTGTCCGGGCAGTCGCCATCCTCGGTGCAGGGCAGGTCGACGCAGCGGTTCTTGTCGTCGCACACCTGGTTGTCGGGGCAGGTGCTCGCGTCGTCGCGGCGGCAGCCGGGGTAGCACCGGTTGTCGGTCTGGTTGCAGTACAGGCCCGGGCCGCAGTCGGCGTCGCCGTCGCACTCGGTGGCGTCGGTGCAGACGTCCGTGCCGTCGGGCAGGCCATCGACCACGCACGCGGCGACGCCGCGCAGCACGGTGCCGTCGCAGGCGTCCTCGCGCACCTCGCTGCAGGTGTTGTCGGCCGAGCAGCAGGGCAGCAGGGCCACGCACTCCCGGCTGTCGGGATCGCACTCGGTCACCTGGCCGTTCTCGGTGGGCTGGCAGGTATCGGGGTCGGTGCGGCAGCCGGGCTCGCAGCCGCCGTCCTTGCAGTAGGTCTCCTCGGGGCACTCGGCGTCGCTCTCGCAGGGCTCGTCGACGCAGACCCGCGGCTCGGCGGTCAGGTCACAGAACTGACCTTCGGCGCAGCCGCCCTGGCGGCAGCCCTGGTTGCAGATGCCCTCGAGGTCGCCGTCCTGGACGAAGCAGTACTCGTCGTTCATGCACTCGGCGTCGGTGATACAGGTCCGCACCGGATCGCCGCCGACGCCCCCCATGCCGCCGGCGCCGCCGCCCATGCCGCCGGCGCCGCCGCCTTGACCGCCGACGCCCGGCGTGGCGTCCGTGCCAGCGTCCCCGCTGCTCGGACTCGTCGCGTCGTCACAACCCCATCCGACCGCGACGGCCGAGAAGAGGGCAATGCCCCTCAATACTCCAGTGAGATTCTTCACCAGGTTCCCCCGTTCGATGGTGACACCCGACCGGCGCTCTCCACGCCGACCTGCCCGCCGCAGCGGACCACACCCCACGCTCGCTCGTCAGGCGTGTAGCAAAATGCACAGTCGCAAAAGCACCGCTGTCTACTCAAGGGCGACGAACGCCGCCAGTCGGCGCACCCGCGCGCCGTTCGCTTCGATCAGGTTCCGCAGCTGCTCGTCGAGGTTCCGCACCCGGCCTTCGCCGGCCCCGATGAGGTAGCCGCCGCCGATGATCGCCTCGGGCAGGTTGCCCAGCGCGTTCAGCACGAGCCCCGTGTCGCGCGTGCCGTCGTCGTCCGCCGGGAAGGTCCACAGGCCGCCGGCGGTGGCCGCGTACAGCGTGCCGCCCTTGAACATCAAGTCGGTGGGCGCGAAGTCGGTGGGCATGCCCTCGGCCTGGCCGCCGCCCATCAGCGCCGACGCGCCGATGCGGTAGACGTTGCGCGTCTTGGCGTCCGCGAAGGCCAGCGTGCCGTTCTCGGCGTCCACCGCGATGCGCTGCAGCCCGCCGCCGAGGCGCCGCGAGCTGACGATGCCGCTGTCGCCCTCGAGCACGGCGTCCGGATCGATGAAGGTCACGTTGCCGCTGCGCCCCGACACCGCCACCAGGTGGGCGCCGTCGATGCCGTCGAAGCCGTCGGGCAGCCAGGCGAGGTCGGTGATGGTCTCGAGCGGGGCGATCGACACCGCCTGCTCGACCTTCATCGTCTCGGGGTCGATGACCGACAGCGTCTGGTCGCCGTTGCTGATGGTCCACACGCGCCCGGCGCCCCAGGCCACCGCGTAGGCGCCCGGCCCGGTGGGGATGCGCCGCACCAGCCGCGCCGGGCCGCCCGCGGTCGCCACCACCGCCACCGCGCCCGAGCCGGGCGTCGCCACGTAGACGAAGCGGCCGTTGGGCCCGATGGCCATGCCGCCGGCGCCCACGCCGACGTCCACCTGCTGGTCGCGGGCGAAGGTGATCTGCCCGTTGAACCGGTCGTAGCGGAAGGTGGTCAGCAGGCCGCGGCTGGCGGTGCCGCCGACGGTGGCCAGCAGGGGCGAGCCGCCCTCCTCCACGGTGATGGTGAACTCGCGCCGCCGCCCGATGTCGGCCACCGGCGCCACGCCGGTGATCGCCACGGTGTAGGTGCCGGCGTCGTAGAAGGTGGGCGTCCACTCGATGTCGACGTACTGCACCTCTTCCGGCGCGCCCTCGTCGGTGATCTCGAAGCTGGCGCCCTCGGGCAGCCGCGGCACGCCGATGATGACCGGGCCGTCGAACTCGCCCTCGCCGGACATCGCCGAGCGCACCTCGACGCGCAGGTTGATCGTCTCGCCTTCCTTGACGGTGATCGGCTCGACGGGCGCGATGCGCGGGGCGGCCGGCGTGACGGTCACCCGCAGCTCGGCCTCGCTGGTCGCGTTGCCGCAGGCGCTGCCCGGGCAGTCGGCGTCGTCGCGGCACAGCGCGGCGGCGGGCGGGCACAGGCCCTGGACGCAGATGCCGCCGCCGGCGCAGGGGTTCTGGGCGTCGCAGGGGACCGGCGCGCAGGTGCCGTCGCCGTCGCTGACGCGGACGCGGACGGTCTGGGGCCCGAGGGCCGTGAAGGTGTGGTTGGCCATCGGGCCGGTCTGCTCGGCGTCCGGGCCCTCGCCGAAGTTCCAGGTGTAGCTGAGGGGCAGATCGGCCTCGACGTCGTCGACGATGGCCTCGAAGCCCACCTCGGCGCCGATCTCGACCTGCACGTCCACGTCGTCGCCGTTCTCGTCGACGATGCGCACGGTGGGCGGCACGTTGTCGACGCGCACGGTGGTGGTGACGCCCACCTCGCTGCCGTCCTCGTCGATGACCGTCAGCGTCACCACGAACGTGCCCTGATCGCCCCAGGCGTAATCGATGGTGGGCGCGTCGCTCTCGGCGGTGTCGCCGTTGCCGAAGTCCCAGCGGTAGCTGGCGATGGGGTCGGTGGGGCTGCCCGGCGTGCTCTGCGAGGCGTCGAGCGTCAGCATCACGCCCTCGTAGCCCACGCGCTCTTCGTTCTCGTACAGCACGCGCACGCGCGCGGTCGGCACGACGTCGTTGACGCGGATGTTGCGCTCGAAGGCGACCTCGCTGTCCTCGTCGATGGCCACCAGGCGCACGGTCAGCTGGTCGGCCGAGGTCTCGAAGGTGTGGCGGATGGTCAGCTGGTCGGGCGGCACCGATACGGGATCGCTGCCGTCGTTGAACTCCCAGCGCAGGCCGGTGAGGGGGTCGGCGGGGCCGCCGGCCAGCGTGTTGCTGGCGTCGAACATGACCTCCTGGCCTTCGCTGACCACCGCGGGCCCGGTGAAGAAGGGCTCGGGCTGCAGATCGGCCACGGTGATCATGAAGCAGTCGTTGGCCTCGTCGCCGTCCTCGTCGAAGACCGAGAGGCACACCTCGTACTCGCCGTCGTCGTCGTAGGTGTAGCGGGGCGAGCGCAGGGGCGGATCGCCCGCGGTCGAGTCGCTGCGCAGGGCGGGCACGCCGGGCACGCCGAGGGTCCAGTTGTAGACGATGATCGGATCCGAGGCGTTGCCCGGCCGGGTGGTGCCGGCGGTGAAGCCGACCTCGCGGCCCTCGACGAGGTTCTCGGCGTCGAGCGCCGCGATGCCCTCGACGACCGGCGACGGATCGTCGACGGTGACCTGGGCGGTGCAGTCGGCGGACGAGTCGCCGTCCTCGACCCGCAGGCGCACGGTGTAGCTGCCCGACTCGCGGAAGATGTGGGTGGGCATCGCCAGGTTCTGCGCCCGCTGATCGACCACGCCGTCGTCCTGGAAGTCCCAGGCCCACGCCACGATGGGATCGGTGGGGTCGCCGGGGGCCGAGTCGCTGGCGTCGAACTGGATGGGCTCGCCCTCGAGGCCCATGTAGGGGCCGCCGAGCACGCAGGTGGGGCTGACGTCGCCGACGCTCACCTGGGCCTCGGCGAAGGCCCGGCCGCCGTTGCCCGCGGTGATGCGCAGGGGCACGCGGAAGAAGCCGTTCTCGTCGGTGGGGAAGTCGACGAGCGGGATGCCGCCGCCGCCGATGCGGAACACCTCGCGGGGCTCGATGGCGCCGCTGCCGTCGAGATCGCGATCCGGGCGCAGCATGCCGTCGCCGTCGAGATCCTCGAACTCGTCCAGCACGCCGTTGCCGTTGATGTCCTCGCCCACCTCGCCCGGATCGAAGAAGCCGTCGCGGTTGAGGTCCCAGGCGATCTCGACGATGCCGCCGAGCTCGGGCGCGGCGAAGCTGCCCCGCGCGTCGAGCTGCAGCGGCGCGCCCTGCGCGACGTCGTAGGGGCCGCCCGGATCGGCCAGGGGCCGCTCGAGGACGACGAAGTCGAGCGCGTCCTGCGCGACCTGCATGTCGCAGGCCGACACCGCGACGCTGGCGGCGTAGCTGCCCGCCTCGGCGATCGGCTCGCCCTGGATGAGCACCGCGGGGTTGGCGTCGTCGCCGTCCTTGACGAGATCGGCGGCGATGTTCAGCGCGCAGTCGGCCGGCGCGTCGAGCTCGTAGGTCAGCGCGGCGCGGCCGACGTTGGCGCCGTCGGCGAACTCCTGCGCGTCCGGGCCGTCGGTCGGGCAGCTCTGCAGGGTGCACCGGTAGCCGCGCAGCGTGACGTTGATGAGCCCCGGCGCCGGCGTCTTCTGCGTGCGCACGTCGACGATCGCCGCGTTGCCCGTCGTGCCGTCGGCGTTCTGACCGCAGGTGTCCCGCAGCGTGATGCGCCGCAGATCCGAACAGGCCGAGGGGCCGTCGGGGTTGACCACGTTCTGAACGTCGATGGCCCCGGGGGCGGTCCGCGCGTCGGCGACCGTGAAGTCGAGCATCGGCGCCTGGGCGAAGCAGCCCTCGAGATCGGCGACGATGTCCGGATCGGCGACGATGCGCGGCGGCAGGCGGTCGAGATCGAAGGTGACGCTGTCCATCGCGGTGGCGCCGCCGTCGATCGGCGTCGCGGTGACGCTCACGGTGCGGCCGTCGCCGTCCGCGATGATGAAGGCGTTGATCAGGTAGGCCACCTCGGCCTCCGTCTCGCCCTCGTCGAACACGTGCTGCACCGAGTAGAGGGGCTCGTCGTCCACCAGGACGGTCACCTCGAGATCGCGACCCTGCGCGTCCTGGAGGCGGAGGGCGATCTCGACGTCGGTGGGGTCGGGCTGCGCCTCACCGACCAGACCGGCGCCCTCGAAAGGCACGCCCCCGTTGTTCACGCAAGCCCCGGCCTGCGGCGACAGGATGTCGACCGCCGTGTCGATGCCGGCGTTCGCCATCGCGGGCACAGCGCACAGCCCGAGCACGAGTCCCAACTTCTTCATCTGAGTCGTCCCCCCGGATTGGACCGCACCCAGCCTACCCGTGTTGTGGGGGCAGATCAAAGGCCGCGATCGGGTGATCGGCGGGGCGGCCGCGGCGGCTCGGAGCGGGCCGGAATTGGGGCCTTTCGTGGCTGCATGGGGCCGACACGGCAAGGTTGCAAGAGCCGCCCGAAGTTCCTTATCGTCGCAGCGCGACTTCCGGGGGGAGAGTTCGATGCGAGCACGGTTTTCGTGGTGGTCGACCATCGCGCTGGCGGCGAGTGCGTTGACCTTCGCGGCGTGTGACGACGGCGGCGGCGGCAGCACGCCCACGCCCGACGCGATGACGGGGCAGGGCGGCGACGGCGGCGGCGGGGCCGGCGGCGAGGGCGGCGATCCCGGCATGGGCGGCGCCCCCGACATGGGACCGGGGGGCGCGGACGGCGGCGGCATGGGTGGCATGGGCGGCGCGCCCGGCTGCGACTGCGAGGGCCGCGATCTCACCTGCGACGAGGCCACCGGCGAGTGCATGGAGGTGTCGCCCTGCGAGCGCGACGCGCAGTGCTTCGCCGGCCGCATCTGCGTCGACGGGGCCTGCGCCGACGGGTGCGCGGACGACATGGCCTGCGCCGAGACCCCCGAGACGCCCAGCTGCATCGACGGGCGGTGTGGGAACTGCCTCGAGGACGGTGACTGTCCCGAGGGGGCCACCTGCTCGCCCCTGCGCGTCTGCGTCGCGCCCGACGACTGCGAGGGCAGCCGGCAGTGCCTGCCCGGCGACGTGTGCGTCGACGGCACCTGCGTCCCCGACTTCGACTGCAACGTGAGCGGCTGCCCCGGCGCGCTGATCTGCCTCGAGAACGGCGCCTGCCGCACCACCGGGCCCACCGAGCGCTGCCAGGGCGACGACAGCTGCCCGATCGGCCTCGTGTGCTTCGGGGCGCAGGGCTGCGGCGTCTGCTTCGAGGACGGCGACTGCCCGGGCGCGCAGACCTGCGATCCCGGCGTCGGCTGCGAGGAGCCCCCGGCCTGCACCGACGACGAGGACTGCCTCGGCGGCCGGCTGTGCGACGGCGGCAGCTGCGCGGCGGCCGCCTGCGAAGAGGACGACTTCGAGGCCAACGACACCGCCGAGACGGCCAGCCCGATCATGGGCGATCTGGTCTACCCCGACCTGGTGAGCTGCAACGAGGACTGGTTCCGCTTCGATCTGCCGGCCGACACGGTCGTCGAGGTGACGGTGCGGCAGCTGGACCGCGACGCGGATCTGCGGCTGCGGGTGCTGACGGCGGACGGGGTGGAGCTGGCCGTGTCCGACACGGGCGCGCTGACCGAGGCGGTGGTGCTGGGTCCCTTCGTCACCGCGCGCCCGCTGCTGGTGCAGGTGAGCCAGCGGGGGCCGCGGTCGGTGGGTCGGTACGACCTGGGCATCGGCTTCCTGTCCGAGGACGCCTGCGTCGACGATCCGCGCGAGGCGGGCGCCGGCGACGACACCAACCAGACCGGCCTGATCGTGCGCACCCAGGACGACGCGGGCTTCCGCGGCGACGTCGCCGGGCGCATCTGCCCGGGCGACGCCGACTTCCTGTGCTTCTACATGGAGGCGCAGGAGACGCTGACCGTGAACGTCGAGATCGCCAGCGGCAACGCGGTGATCCTCGGGCAGCTGTACAACCGGATGAACGAGCCCATCGAGGCGGTCACCGGCCGGTGGAGCCGCTCGGGCATGGGCGACATGGAGCTGTCGGCGACCACCGGCCGAGGTTTCCACTGCCTCGAGCTGATGGCGGAGAGCGGCGCGGGCACCTACGTGGTGTCGCTGACCGCGGTCAGCAACGGGGTGCGCGCGCTGTGCGAGGACGCCGAGGTCCTGGTGCTGAACGGCAACACGGCGACGGCCGAGGCGACGCTGAGCGACGACAGCGAGACCTCGCCCTCGTGCACGGCGCAGGGGGCCGAAGCGGGCGAGCTGGCGTACATCGTCACGGTGGACGATCCCGACAGCGACGACGGCAGCTGCGCGAACGACCCCTGCGTGTTCCCGCCGGTGCTGCTGAGCGCGCGGGTGGCGGGGCGGGCCACCGGCACGCTGGGTGATCCGGTGGTGTCGATCCGCTCGAGCTGCGTGAACGCGGGCACCGAGATGGCGTGCGCGGCGGGCAGCATCAACCCCGACGACCCCCTGGTGCCGCTGCCGAACCCGGCGCTGGCGCGGGCCGCGCTGACGGCGCCGGGTGAGTACACCGTGCTGGTGGACGGCGTGACCGTGAGCGACGAGCCGGCCTTCTCGCTCGAGGTGACCACCGGTCCGCTCGCGGCGGCGCCGCGCAACGATCGCTGCGACGCGGCCGAGGCCGTGGCGTTGGACGACCAGGGGGCGGCCAGCCTGACCGTGAACCTGGATCGGGCGCGCGACGACGTGGACGGCTGCCTCGGCAGCGCCGGGCCGGACGCGATCTACACCCTGAACCTCGAGACGGCGGCCCGCGTGCGGGTCGAGGTCGACGCGCTGACGCCGGGCGTCGCCGCGGGGGCCTATCTGGCCGAGCGCTGCGGCGACGTCGGGCCGGTGGCCTGCGGCTACGGCTTCGACCAGGTGGTGGCCGCCGGTGAGTACGTGCTGGTGGTCGAGGGCGCGACGCCCAACGACATCGGCCGCGTGCGGGCCAACGTGTTCGTCGAGGCCTTCGGCGCGCCGCCGGCCAACGACACCTGCGAGGCGGCCCAGGCGCTGGACGCCGGCGGCGGCAGCCTGAGCGGCGACACCCGCGGCGCGACCGACGACTACGCCCTCGTGGTGAACAACCGCTGCACCGATCACGACAGCGTGGGCGGCGACGTGGTCTACCAGCTGTCGACCCGCGCCGACACGCGCTACTTCGTCGAGGCCGTGCCGACCGGCGGGTGGGATCTGTCGCTCTACGCGACGACCAACTGCGCCGACGCGGCCCGGTCGTGCGTCGAGGGCAGCGACGGGGCGCTGACCGAGTCGATCGTCTTCACCGCGGTGGACGACGGCGACGTGTTCGTGGTGGTCGACGGCTCGGCCGGCGAGGCGGGCGCCTTCGACCTGCGCTGGGGCATCGCCGAGTGCGGCGACGACGCCGACTGCGCGAACGGCCAGACCTGCCTCGACTTCACCTGCGCCGACTGAGGCGCCGCGGCCGCCCCGCCCGGGCGCGGCCCGCCAGCTGACTGGAGGCGCGGCGCGTGGAGCGTCTCATCGTCCCCCTGGCCCTGATTGCGATGGGCCTGCTCGTCTTCGTCTTCGTCGGTGACTCGATGTGCGGCGGTCCGCCGCCCGAGCCGCCGGTCCAGCGGCCCGACGCGATGGCGCAGGCGCCGCATCGACCCCTGCCTCGCATGGAAGAGCGGCCCGAGCCGGTCGACGCTGGCGTGGTGGTGGACGCCGCGCTCGACGTCGAGGCGGTGCAGCGCATCGGCCTGCTGGGGCGGGATCAGCGCTGGCTGGCCGAGGCGATGAGCGACGCGTCCGGTTGGAAGCCCGTGCCGGGCGCGCCCCGCCCCACGTGGGAGGGCTACGACGGCGCGCAGCTGAGCTTCGAGGTCGACGAGGCGGGGCGGGTGATCGGGGCCCAGGCGACGTTCTCGGAGCGCGCGCTGAGCGCGTCGCTGACCGCGCTGTCGCAGCAGTTCGTGGGCAACCACGACTTCCTGAAGGTGCACATGGAGGTGATGACCGCCGAGGAGGCGGCCATCCCGCGGCAGGGCAGCTTCGAGGATCGCTTCGGCCGCACCGTGTACTACCGGGGCACCTTCCGCACCGAGGGCGAGGGGCCCTACGGACCGGCCAGCTTCGAGGTGTCGCGCAAGCCCTTCCCGCCGAACCCCGAGGCGAAGCCCGCGCCGGGCACGCCGGGCATCGACGACGTCATGCCGGTGCCGCTGGATCCGCAGCCGCCGCCACCGCCGCCGCCCTGAGGGGGGCGGGAGGCGGAGAGCCCGGGCGTAGGTGCCAAGGGGTCGGGCGGGTCAAGGTCAGGGTCAAGGTCAAGGTCGACCGCGGCGGGGGGGCGGGCGTGGCTACTTCTCGGCGGTGCGCCAGCCCTCGTCCTCGCGCTTGAAGAGGATGTCGCCCTCGGCGACGTTGGCCTCGATCAGGTAGCGGTGCCCGGGGTCGAGCTTCACCGCCGTCTTCACCATCTTCAGCACCGGGCCGCGCTTCGCGGCGCGCAGGCGCAGGGTGAACTCGAACTCGCCGCCGGGCTGCTCGATGTAGCGGGTCATCGCCACGGACAGGGGCTTGAAGCTGCCCTTGTTGCCGGGGCGGTACTCGAGGAAGACGTTCTTGCGGGCGCGGAACCGGACCTCGGCCGCGGCCTGGGGGGACACCTCGGCGGGGCGCTCGGCCTGGTCGTGGGTGAAGAGGTCGGCGCCGCCGGCGCGGCAGTTGGCCACCTTCACGCCGTACTTGCCGCCGGGCTTCAGGCTCAGCAGCCCCAGGTCGGCCTCCTTGGGCGCCTTCATCATCACCGCGTACGACCAGTCGTCGGTGCCGGGCAGGTCCTGCCCGGTCGACTGGCCCTTGGCCGGCACCTTCAGCTCGCTGCCGCCGAAGGCGACCGCGACGTCCTGGGCGCAGGCGTTCTGGACGACGACCGTGACCGGGGCGGCCGCCTCGGTGGGCTTCTTGGCCTGCGCCGCCGTGGCGACGCAGCCGAGGGTGGCCAGGGTCAGGGCGCTGCGCACGATCCGCTGCATGGGGTCTCCTCGTCGGGTGTGGGGTGGCCGACTCGACGGTTCGGCCCGGTCCGGATTCAACCCGCCGCGCTTCGCCGACGCGGGGGCGCCGCGGGGGTGCTCCGCGGCGCGACACTATAGGGCAACCGGGGGCGCGAAGGGTAGGGCGGGGGGGCGGCCGCGGGGCGCGCGGCCGCGTGGCATCACAGCTTGGTGCGTCGCGGGGACAGCCAGCCGGGGATGCCGCCGGCGGGGCGCGCGCTGGCCTGCGGGGCGTTCGAGGTGGCCTCGTTGCGGCCGCGCGGCGTGACCTCGACGCTCTCTTCGGCGTCGTCGCCCCAGAACGCGTCGCCCATGGGCTCCTCGCCCACGCGGCGCCCGCCGTTGCGGTGGAAGGCGGGCGTGTCGAGATCGGCGTCCAGCGCCCGGATGCCCCGCGGCGGCGTGATCGGCCGGGGGTTCAGGCTGGGCGGCGCCACGCGGGGCGGCGGCGCGGTGACCCGCGGCGGGGGCGCGCTGGCCACGGTCCGCGACGGCGTGCCCAGCCGCACCGGGCCGTGCGGGCGGGGCAGCGGCGGCGGCGAGACGCTGGGCCGCGGCTCGACGGTGCGCTCGGGCGGCGGCGCCACGCTGGCCACGCGCTCGGCCACGGCGGGCGTGGCCTCGGTGGGCACCCCGGGGGCCTCGGGCAGGGGCGTCAGCGACCACTCGCCGCTGGCCGCCGGCGCCGCCGGGGCCTCGGTCGTGCGATGCCCGGGCACGGTGAGCGCCCGCCGGAAGCCGCGCTCGGACTTCGCCGAGCTGGCCGCGTCGAAGCCCGTCGCGATGACCGTGATCTTGATCTCGTCGCCCATGTTCTCGTCGATCACGGCGCCGAAGATCAGGTTCACGTCCTCGTGGGCGGCGTCCTCGACGAGGCTCGCGGCCTCCTCGATCTCGGTGATGCGCAGGTCGGTGCCGCCGGTGAAGTTGATCAGGATGCCGGTGGCGCCCTCGATGCTGACGTCGTCGAGCAGCGGGCTCGAGATGGCCGCCTGGGCCGCCTCGAGCGCGCGGCGCTCGCCCCGCGCCCGCCCGGTGCCCATCAGCGCCATACCCTTCTGCGACATGATCGTGCGCACGTCGGCGAAGTCGACGTTGATCATGCCGTGGTCGGTGATCAGGTCGCTGATGCCCTGCACGGCGTTGAACAGCACCTGGTCGGCCATCTTGAAGGCCTCGACCATCGTGGTGTTCTCGTCGCTGATCGCCAGCAGCCGCTGGTTGGGGATGACGATGAGGGTGTCGACCTCGTCGGACAGCGCCTCGATGCCCGCCTCGGCCTGCCGCCGCCGCTTGCGCCCCTCGAAGTTGAAGGGGCGGGTGACGACGCCGACGGTCAGCGCGCCCGCCTCGCGCGCGGCCCGCGCGATGACCGGGGCGGCGCCGGTGCCGGTGCCGCCGCCCATGCCGGCGGTGACGAACACCATGTCGGCGCCGCCGAGCGACTCGGCGATGCCCCCCTGATCCTCGAGCGCCGCGTTGCGCCCGACCTCGGGGTTGGCGCCGGCGCCGAGGCCCTGCGTCAGGTTCGAGCCCAGCTGCAGCTTGGTGGCGGCCTTGGCGTGGTGCAGCGCCTGCGCGTCCGTGTTGGCGACGATGAAGTCGACGCCCTTCAGACCGCTGGCCACCATCGTGTTGACGGCGTTGCTGCCGCCGCCGCCCACGCCGACCACCTTGAGGCGGGCGCCGCTGTTCCCCACGTATTCGAAGATGCTGTCCACGTTGTGACCACCCCCCAGGGCGCACCACTCGCGTCCGAGTGCGCCCGGCTCCACCGACGATTGACGCTCAGCTTGGACTGGCGCTCGGCAGGTGCTCGAGAACCAACCCTCGAGAACCCGCCGTGGGGGCCATCATAGGAAGGGGATTTCAGGGTCGCAACCGGCAATTCAGGAAAAAGTCAAATTGCCGAAAAACGATTCCAAAACAATTGGTTCAGTGCGTACTGAACACTTGTTTCAGCGCCCGACGAACGGAAGGAAACGCGACCATCCACGCTTGGGTCGATGCGTGCCGTGCGTGCTGAACCAGTGCTGATTCTTCTGTCGAAGGCCGTACTGAACCAGCCCGGTGCCAGTCGAATAGCGTGGGTTCTGAACCACCTCGACGAGGCCGTGCAGATCCTTCGGTGCGCCCCTCACGGCGGGCATGTCCATCACCTGTTCGGCCAGCTCGGTCATGCCGTCCAGGTTCGCCATGCCGCCGGTCAGAACCAATCCACCGCGCAACAGATCCAGGTACAGCTGGTGCTCGAGCTCCTGGTGCACCAGCTTCAGGATCTCCTCGACGCGCGCCTCGATCACCTCGCACAGGAGCGACCGCTTGATGGTGCGGGCGCGGCGGCCGCCCACGCCGGGCAGCTCGACGGTGGCGTCGGGGTCGACCAGCGCGGCGAGGGCGCAGCCGTGCGCCTGCTTGAGGTGCTCGGCCTCGGCGGTGGGCACGTTGAGGCAGTCCTTGATGTCGGCGGTGACGTGCTCGCCGCCGATGGGCAACAGCGCGGTGTGCACCACCGCGCCACGGTGGAACACGGCCAGATCGGTCGTGTCGCCGCCGATGTCGAGCAGGGCGACGCCCATCTCGCGGCCGCTGGACGTCAGCAGCGCCTCGGCCTGCGCCAGCGGCGCGAGCACGATGTCGACCACCCGCAGGCCGGCCTGCTGGCAGCACGCCTCGAGCGCGTCGGTGCACTTGCCGTTGCCCACCAGCACGTGGGCCTGCACCTCGAGGCGCACGCCCGACATGCCCACCGGGCGCTGCACGCCGGTCTGGTGGTCGAGCACGAACTCCTGCGGCACGACGTGCAGCACACGGTGATCGGCCGGCAGCTTGTGCGCCTTGGCGACGTCGATCACCCGTAGGACGTCCTCGTCGGTCACCTGCTCGGCGGCCACGCGCACCACGCCGTTGCTGTTGAAGCTGTCGAGGTGCCGGCCCGAGATCGACACGAACACCTCGGCGATGTCGCAGCCGGCCATCATCTCGGCCTCTTCGACGGCCGCGCGGATGCTGCGCACGACGTCTTCGGCGCTGCACACCGTGCCGTTCTTGATGCCGACGGCGGGGTGCGAGCCGGTGCCGACGATGTCGACGCTGCCCTCGGCGCGCTGCACGCCGATGACGCACTTGATGTTGCTGGTGCCGAGGTCGAGCCCCGCGATGATTCGATCACTGGACGCCATGATTCCCACCCCCTTCGGGCCGGAGCGACAAGGACCCCCCGATGCCCTGGTCGACCGCCTGTTCCTTCACGACTGCACGTTCGAGGTCTTCGCTCAGCAGGATGTACGCCGCGTCGACGTCACGTTCGGCCAGCTGCGTGAAGATCTGATTCAACAACTCGAGCTTCTGACGATAGCGATCACGCCCCAGGACCACCCGCGTTCGGCCCAGCATCAACTCCATGCGCCCGATGGGCGCCAGGTGGACGTCGCTGAGGGGTCGGACGGCCGCCATGGGGCTGTTGCGGTACTGCCGGGCCAGCGCCAGGGCGTCGCGGATGCGGGCGCGCGTGGCCTCGGCGTCGACCTCGTAGTCGCGCCGGTCGAGGCCGGTGACCAGCGGCAGCTCGGCCACGTCGGTCGGCTGCGCCGGCACGATGGGGCGGCCGGTGTCGTCGACCAGGAACAGGCTCTCGAGCGCGACGACGCCCGCCGCCGCGCGCTCCTCGAGGTCGACCTCGACCCGATCGGGCAGGACGGTGCGCACGGCGGCGCGCGCCACCCAGGGGTGGGCCAGCAGGGCCTCCTCGGCCGCCTTCGTGTCGAAGCGGAACAGGTTGGTCGGCTGGCCCAGGCCGACGCGCTCGATGATCGCGCGGCGGTCCAGGTGGGCCGTCTCGTTCGCTTCGACCACGCGCACGCGGAAGTAGGGCGAGCGCAGGACGGCGGTGTAGGCGGTCCACGCGGCCAGGGCCAGGAACGCGGCCACGAGGCCCAGCTTGAGCACCGGCGCCACCTGGCGGATCACGAAGCGAAGGCCCAGGCCCAGCAGGCCCGGGCGCCGCGCCTCGCCCTCGCGGCGGCCGCCCTTGAAGCGGTTGGACCTCATCGCTGCCCCTCCGGGCCGAAGGCCGCCGCGTCGAGGATGCGCTCGACCAGCTCCTCGAAGGGGATGCCCGCCGCCGCGGCGACCTTGGGCACCAGGCTGGTGGCGGTCATGCCGGGCAGCGTGTTGACCTCGAGGACGATCGGCTGGCCGCCGCCGAACATGACGTCGGTGCGGGTGGCGCCGCGGCAGCCCAGGGCGCGGTGGGCGGCCAGGCCCAGCGCCTCGACCCGCGCGACGTCGGCCGCGTCGAGGCGCGGCGGCAGGTGGTAGCGGGTGCCGGCGGTGCCGTACTTCGCTTCGTAGTCGTAGAAGGTGCGCATGGGCTCGATCTCGACGCTGCCGAGGACGTCGTCGCCGAAAGAGACGACCGACAGCTCGGGGCCGGGGACGAGCTGCTCGATGAGCACGTCGCCGCAGGCCGCCGCGGCCTCGAGGGCGGGGCCGAAGGCGTCCTCGGTGAACACCAGCGTCGTGCCGACGCTCGAGCCCTGCGCGACCGGCTTGACCACCACGGGCAGGGGGAAGGGCAGGTCGGTGACCGCGTGGCCGCGCGCCTCGGCGGTGGACCAGACGACGTCGGGGGCGACCGGCACGCCGGCCGCGCGGAAGGCCATCTTCGCCAGCACCTTGTCGAAGGCGAGGCAGCTCGCGCGCACGCCGTCGCCCGTGTAGGGCAGGCGCATCCAGTCGAGCAGCCCCTGCAGGCGGCCGTCCTCGGCCAGGGTGCCGTGCAGCGCGTTGAAGACGACCTCGGCGCCGCAGGCGACGAGCTGCGCGGGCAGATCGGGGCCCGGATCGATGACCACGGGATCGTAGCCGCGGGCGCGCAGGGCGCGCTCGATGGCGGCGCCGGTCGAGCGGCTGACGGCGCTCTCCTGCGAGGGGCCGCCCATCAGCAGGGCGACGCGGCGGCCGCGCCAGATGCCGGGGGTGCTCATGCGCGTGCTCCCTGGGTGAGGCCGTAGAGATCGTCGACGATGGCGTCGGCGGCGTCCGGCCGGCCGCGCTCGCGGGCGCGGCGGCCCATGGCGGCGAGGCCCGCGGGATCGGCGAGCAGGTCGGCGAGGACGCCCTGCAGGCGGTCGGCGGTGAGCGACTCTTCGCGCTCCATGCGCGCGCCGCCCGCGGCGACCAGCGAGGCGGCGTTGGCGGCCTGGTGGTCGTCGGCGGCGAAGGGGAAGGGGACGAACAGGGCCGGGCGGCCGACGCAGGCCAGCTCGGCCACGGTGGTGGCGCCGGCGCGCGCGACGACCAGATCGGCGCGCACGAGGGCGCCGGCGACGTCGTCGATGAAGGGCACGACCTCGGCCTCGGGCCAGCCGGCGGCGGCGTAGGCCGCGCGCACGGGGGCGTCCTTGTCGCGGCCGGTCTGGTGCGTCACCTGCAGGTCGGGCAGGCGGGCGCGCAGGGCGGCCAGCGCCGGGGGCAGCTTCTCGTTCAGGGCGCGGGCGCCCTGGCTGCCCCCGAGGATCAGCACCCGGCGGCCGGCGCCGGCGGGCGCGGGGGCGCCGGCGGCGGCGCGGAAGGCGTCGCGCACCGGGTTGCCCAGCTCGCGCACCTTGCGCCGGGGCAGGCCATCGGCGGCCTCGGGGAAGGCGGTGTAGACGCGGCGCGCCACGCGGGCCAGCAGGCGGTTGGTCAGGCCGGGGCGGGCGTTCTGCTCGGCGATGGCGGTGGGCGTGCCGCCGAGGCCGGCGGCCATGACCACCGGGCCCGAGACGTAGCCGCCGACGCCGAGGACGACGCTGGGCCGCACCCGCGCGACGACGCGCGCGCCGCGGGTGAGGGCGCCGGGCATGGTGGCCAGGGTGCGCACGCGCTCCGCCGGGCTGGCGTTCTTCAGGCGGCGCGCGGTGACCGGCACGAAGGTCCAGCCGAGCGCGGGCACGACGCGCGCCTCCATGCCGGTCGGGCTGCCGACGTAGACGAGGCCGCCCGCGGGGAAGCGGCGCAGCCAGGCCTCGCCGACGGCGACGCCGGGGAAGACGTGGCCGCCCGTGCCGCCGCCGACCAGCATCAGGGTGGGGGCGCCGATCATCCCGCCACCTGCTGCGTCCGGGGCGCGGCGGGGCGCGCGGTGAGGCCGTGCAGCCAGGCCGGGGGCGGCTGGCGGCGCGAGATGTTCAGCAGGACGCCGACCGCGGCGCCCAGGGTGACGATCGAGCTGCCGCCGTAGCTGACGAAGGGCAGCGTGAGGCCCTTGGTGGGCAGCAGGGCGGTGGCGACGGCCATGTTGGTCATCGCCTGGAAGCCGACGAGGCCGGTGATGCCGAAGGCCAGCAGGGCGCCGAAGGCGCTCGAGGCGCGCCGGGCGACGTGGAAGCCGCGCCAGACGAACAGGGCGAAGAGGACGATGACGACGGCCACGCCCACCCAGCCCAGCTCTTCGCCGAGGATGCTGAAGATGAAGTCGGTGTGGGCCTCGGGCAGGTACAGCAGCTTCTGCATGCTGCCGCCCAGGCCCAGGCCGGTCCACTCGCCGCTGCCGAAGCTGATCAGCGCCTGGTTGATGTGGTAGCTGGCGCCCTGCGGATCGGCCTCGGGCGACAGGAAGGCCAGCAGGCGGCGCATGCGGTACTCCTCGAAGAGCACCGCGAAGGGCACGAGCACCGCGCCGAGGCCGGCCAGCAGGCCGACGTGCAGCCAGCGGCCGCCGGCGGCCCACACCATCAGCACCATCAGGCCGCTGCAGATGAGGGTGCTGCCGAAGTCGGGCTGCTTCATCAGCAGGGCGCCCATCACGCCCAGCAGCAGCATCGGCACGCCCCAGGCGGTGCGCCAGCGGGTCAGCAGGTGCTGGCGATCGGCCAGGAAGGCGGCCAGGAAGACGATCCAGGTGATCTTCGCGGCCTCGCTGGGCTGGAAGCGGATGGGTCCCAGGGCCAGCCAGCGCGCGGCGCCCTTCGCGGTGGCCGAGACGCCGGGCACGAGGACGATCACCAGCAGCACGCCGACGACGGCCAGCAGCGGGCGGGCCAGGTGGCGCAGCACCTCGTGGTGGATGTTGGTGGCGATGACCAGGAGCACCAGGCTCGCCACCACGTACATCAGCTGACGCTTCAGGTAGAACATCGCGTCGCCGGTGCGGACCTCGGCGCTGACGATGCTGGCCGAGTACACCATCACGACGCCCAGGCCCATCAGCGCCAGGGTGGCCAGCAACAGCAACCGGTCGTAGCGGTGCTGCACCATCTGGGTGTCGCGCGCGGCCTCGTCCGCCGCGCGCTCGCGGGTGAACCAGGCCATCTCAGCGCACCTTCAGGCTGGCCAGCGCGACGAGCGCCAGCATCACGGACACGATCCAGAACCGGACGACGATCTTCGGCTCCTGCCACCCCAGCTTCTCGAAGTGGTGGTGGATGGGCGCCATCTTGAAGACGCGCTTGCCGGTCAGCTTGTACGAGGTCGTCTGGGTGATGACCGAGAGGGCCTCGACGACGAACAGGCCGCAGATGATGAGCGACAAGAGCTCGTTCTTGGTCAGCACGGCCAGCATGCCGATGGCGCCGCCGAGGGCCAGGCTGCCGACGTCGCCCATGAACACCTGGGCGGGGTAGCTGTTGTACCAGAGGAAGCCCACCCCGGCGCCGATGATGCTGGCGGCGAAGACGGCCAGCTCGTTGGCGCCCGGCACGAAGGGCAGGTGCAGGTACTCGGCGATGTTGAACGCGAAGTAGCCGGTGATGCCGTCGGGGCCGGTCATCGGCAGGGTCAGCACGGTGCCGGCGCCGTAGGCCAGCACCATGAAGGTGCCGGCGGCCACCATCACCGGGCCGATGGCCAGGCCGTCGAGGCCGTCGGTCAGGTTGACGGCGTTGCCGTAGCCGCTGACGACGATCACCGCGAAGGGGATGAACAGCCACAGGGGCAGCTCGAGGGCGAACTTCTGGGCGCTGACGAAGGGCAGGTACAGCGTGCGGTCGAAGCCCGCCTCTTCGCGGAACAGGGCGAGCAGCACGACGGCGCTGATCGTGAACTGGAACAGCAGCTTGTAGCGGCCGGGCAGGCCCTTGCTGTTGCGGTAGCGCAGCTTCAGGTAGTCGTCGATGAAGCCGATGACACCGAAGGTGACGGTCACCATCAGACCCGCCCAGACGTACAGGTTCGACAGCTCGGCCCACAGGATCGTCGGGATGACCAGGGCGAACAGCACCAGCGAGCCGCCCATGGTGGGGGTGCCGGCCTTCGAGAAGTGCGACTCGGGGCCCACCGCGCGGATGACCTGACCGATCTGCCGCGACTGCAGCCGGCGGATGAACCACGGGTGCAGGACGAAGCTGATGATCATCGCGGTCAGCATGGCCGCGATCACCCGGAACGAGACGTAGCGGAAGACCCGCAGAGGCGGGAAGTACTCCCGCAGCTCGAGCATCAGCCAGAGGACCACGTCAGGCCTCCCTTCCGCCGGCGAGGGCGGCGAACACGCGCTCGAGTCGCATGCCGCGCGACCCCTTCAGCAAGATGGCCCGGTCGTCGTCGCGCAGCAGGGCGGCGGCGGCGTCGGCGTCGGCCACGTGGCGGGCGCGCGCGGCGGGCAGGCCGGCGGCGCGCGCGGCCCCGACGGTGTGGACGCCCAGCGGACCCACGGCCAGGAGCGTCGGCTCGCCGGGCAGGGCGGCCACGCGGCGCCCCAACGCGGCGTGGGCGTCCTCGGCCGACTCGCCCAGCTCGAGCATGTCGCCCAGCACCAGCACCCCGCCGGGCGCGCGTCGCGTGAAGGTGTCGAGCGCCGCGGCCATGGACTGCGGGTTGGCGTTGTAGCAGTCGAGCACCACCGCGCGGCCGTCGGGCAGGTACTTCACCTCGCCGCGCAGCTGGGCCGGCGGCACGGTGGCCAGGGCCTCGAGGGCGTCGGCGACGGGCACGCCCAGCTCGCGACCGACCGCGATGGCCAGCAGCGCGTTGTGCAGGTTGTGCTGGCCGCTCAGCCGCAGCCGCAGCCAGTGGCGCTGGCCGTCGATCGTCACCCAGCCGGCCGCGCCGTCCTTCAGCTCGCGCGCGCCGCTCAGCCGCACCTCGTCGACCGCGCGCTCGCCCACCACCAGCAGCGGCGCGCGCAGGCCCGAGGTCAGCACCCAGGGCCAGGCGACGTGCGACACGGTCACCGCCAGCCCGTCGTCGGGCAGCGCGTCGAACAGCTCGCCCTTGGCGCGGGCGATGTTGCGCAGCGAGCCGAGGCGCTCGAGGTGCGCGGCGCCCACCGTCGTGACCACGCCGATGCGCGGCTGGGCCAGGGCGGACAGCCAGGTGATCTCGCCGGGCGCGTTCATGCCCATCTCGACCACCGCGAAGCGATGCGTCGCGCTCAGGCGCAGCAGCGTCAGCGGCACGCCGAGGTGGTTGTTCTGGTTGCCCAGGGTGCACAGCGTGGGGCCGGCGGTGCCGAGGACGGCCGCGATCATCTCCTTGGTGGTCGTCTTGCCGCTCGAGCCGGTCAGCCCGATCACCTCGCCGGGGAAGCCCACGCGGTGCGCGGCGGCCAGGCGGCTGAGCGCGGCGACCACGTCGTCGACGACCACCACCGCGACGTCGGCGTCCAGCGGGCCCGCGGGCAGGCGCGTCGCGCCGCGCCGGTCCATCACCACGACCGAGGCGCCCGCGCCGATGGCGGCGCCGGCGAAGGCGTGGCCGTCGAAGTGGGGGCCGCGCAGGCAGTAGAAGGTGTCGCCGCGGCGCAGCGTGCGCGTGTCGAGCGAGGCCGGGCCCAGGGCGCGGTGCGAGCCGACGATCAGCTGGCCGCCGGTGAGGGCGCACAGGCGCTCGGTGGTGAGCGGGGTCATCGGGCGTCCCCCCGCTGGGCCAGCGCGGCCGCCGCGACGGCGACGTCGTCGAAGGGGCGCCGGACGCCGCCCTGATCCTGGTAGGTCTCGTGGCCCTTGCCGGCGATCAGCACGGTGTCGTCGGGGCCGGCGGCGCGCACGGCCAGCTCGATGGCGCGGCGGCGGTCGAGCTCGACGACGGTGGCGCCGGGCCGCGGGGCGTCGGCGCGCGGGCGCCCGGCGTCCACGGCGCCCGCGACGGCGGCCTCGGCGATGGCGGCGGGATCCTCGCCCCGCGGGTTGTCGTTGGTGACGACGACGACGTCGGCGGCGGCGGCGGCGGCGCCCATCGGGCCGCGCTTGGCGCGATCGCGATCGCCGCCGCAGCCGAAGACGCACCAGAGGTGGCCGGCGGTCAGCGGGCGCAGGGTGGCCAGCACGCGGGCCAGCGCGTCGGGCGAGTGGGCGTAGTCGACCAGCACCGTGGGGCCGCCCGCGTGGGGCACCGGCTGCAGGCGCCCGCGCACGACCGCGTCGCGCAGGCCGGCGGCGACCGCCTCGGCCGGCGCACCGACGGCCAGGGCCAGCGCCGCCGCGCAGGCCAGGTTGGCGGCGTTGAAGGCGCCCAGCAGCGGGCTCTGGAGGTCGACCTCGCCCTTCGGGGTCACCAGCGTGCCGCGGACGCCGCGGGCGTCGACCACCAGGTCGCGCCAGCGCACCTCGGTGGTGGCGTCGGGCGCGATCGACAGGCGCCAGGCCCCGGGCGCGTCGGCCAGCAGCGTGGCGCCGAAGGCGTCGTCGACGTCGAGGATCACGACGGCGTCGTCGGCCAGCAGATCGGTGAACAGCCGGCGCTTGGCCGCGCCGTAGGCGGCCATGTCGCCGTGGTAGTCCAGGTGGTCGGCGGTCAGGTTGAGGAAGGCCGCCGCGGCGAAGCGCAGGGCGTCGACGCGGTGCTCGGCCAGGCCCACCGAGCTGACCTCCATGATCGCGGCGGGCGCGCCGGCGGCGACGATCTCGGCCAGCAGCGCCTGCAGATCGGGGGCCTCGGGCGTCGTGAAGGCCGCGGGCCGCCGCTCGGCGCCGATGCGGTGCTCGATGGTGCCGATGAGGCCCTCGGGCCAGCCGGCGGCGCGGGCGATGGCCGCGAACAGGGTGGTGACGGTGGTCTTGCCGTTGGTGCCGGTGACGCCGACCAGCTTCAGGCGCGTGGACGGGTGGCCGTACAGCGCCGCGGCCAGGGTGGCCAGGTCGCGGCGCGGCGCGGCCAGGCGCAGCACCGGCACGTCGGCGTCGACCGTCGCGTCGGCGTCGACGGCGATGGCCACCGCGCCCGCGGCGATCGCGTTCGGCACGAAGCGCAGGCCGTCCACCGTGCGCCCGCGCAGGGCGACGTACAGCGTGCCCGGCGCGACGCGGCGGCTGTCGTGGGTCAGGGCGCGCACGTCGACGTCCGCGCCCTCGAGGCGCGCCGTCGGCAGCCCGGCGATCAGCTGGCTCAGCCTCACTGCGCGCCCCCCGCGGCCGGCGGGCGGCCGGGCAGGTCGAGCGACACGAGCACCGTGCTGTCCGGCGGCAGCAGCGCGCCCGCCTGCGGCGTCTGCGAGACGACCACGCCCGAGCCCTCGATGCGCAGCTGCAGCTTCAGCTCGGCGGCGCGGCGCACGACCTCGGCCAGGGGCGCGCCGCTGAGATCGGGCACCACCAGGTGCTGCGGCGCGCCGGCCAGGACGGCCTCTTCGTACCACCAGGGCCGCGCCTGCGGATCGATGCCCTCGGCGACGTCCTCCCAGTCCTCGATCTCCTCGTCGTCGTCGGGCGCGTAGGGCTCGGTGGGCTCGACGCCCAGGTAGGGCAGCACCTCGCGCGCGATCCCGGCGAAGATCGGGGCGGCCACGACGCCGCCGTACTGGGCCTGCTGGGGCTCGTCGACGTTGACGTAGATCACCAGGCGCGGATCGTGCGCGGGCACGAAGCCCACGAAGGACGAGCGCACCTTCTTGCTGCTGTACCCGCCGATGAGCGGGTCGACCTTGTGGGCCGTGCCGGTCTTGCCGGCCACGACGTAGCCGGGCACCCGCGCCCGGCGGCCGGTGCCGCCCTTCTGGGTGACCATGATCATCCCGCGCGTCGCGTCCGCCGCGGCCTCGGCGCCGACGACGCGGCGCAGGGCGCGGGGCGGGAAGCTCTCGACGACGTTGCCGCGCACGTCCAGCACGCGGCGCAGCAGGCGCGGCTTCATCATCACGCCGCCGTTGGCGATGGCGGCGGCGGCGGCGGCCATCTGCACCGGCGTGACGCTGAAGCCGTAGCCGTAGCTGAAGGTGGCGAGGTGGATCTGGCCCCACTTGCGCGGCCCGCGCAGATCGCCCACCTGCTCGCCGCGCAGGCCGAGGCCCACCGGCTGGCCGAAGCCATAGGCGCGCAGGTAGCGGTGGTAGGTCTCCTTGCCGATGCGCTGCGCCACCTGCACGGCGCCCACGTTCGAGCTGCGCTGGATGATCTCGAGCGTGGTCAGCTCGTCGACCCCGTGCACGTCGCGGATGACCTTGCGGCCCACCTTCAGGCGCCCCTTGAAGCCGTCCCAGACCGCGTCGGCGCGCACCTTGCCGGTGTCGAGGGCCGCCGCGATGAGCAGCGGCTTGACCGTCGAGCCGGGCTCGAGCACGTCGGTCAGCGCGCGGTTCCGCCAATCGCCGGGCTCGGCCTGACGAAACAGGTTGGGGTCGAAGTCGGGCGTCTGCGCCAGCGCCAGCACGTCGCCGGTACGCGGATCGAGCACGACGACGACGCCGCTCTTGGCCTCCATCTCGCGCACCTGGTTGCGCAGCGTGGCCTCGGCCACCTGCTGGATGCGCGCGTCGATCGACAGCTCGACGTCGTAGCCGGCGAGGTGCTCGATGGGCACGCCGCCGGTGGGCATCGCCTTGCGGCCTCGGGCGTCGCGCACCACCTCGAGCTCGTAGCTGCGGCCCTTCAGGTAGCGATCGAAGTCGCGCTCGACGCCCTCGAGGCCGTCGCCGTCGATGCCGGCGAACCCGAGCAGCGCGCCGGCCAGCGAGCGGTTGGGGTAGAAGCGCCGGGGCTCGTCGCGCAGCAGGATGGCGGGGTGATCGAGGGCGGTCACCTGCTCGGCCTCGGCGGGCGTGACGTGGCGCTTCAGCCAGACGAAGGCGCCGCGCCCGCTGAGCTGGCGGCGCAGACGATCGGCGTCGAGGCCGAGGATGGCGCTCAGCTCGGTGGCCAGGCGCTCGACGTCGGCGGGATCGCGCACGTCGCGGGGCACCGCGAAGACCGAGGGCACGTCGGCCGACAGCGCCAGCTCGCGCCCGTGGCGGTCGTGGATGGCGCCGCGGCTGGCGCGCAGGGTGATGCGGGTCAGGTGCTGCCCGGCCGAGCGCTGGACGTAATGCTCGTGGCGGTCGACCTGGAGCTGCCAGGCGCGCACCAGCAGGCCGCCGAAGGCCAGGGCCAGGATGATCGACACCAGCAGCATGCGGCCCTTGCGCGGGCCCGGCTCGACCGGCTCGCGGCGGCGGAAGACGTTACGGGGCACGGGCGCCCTCCACCGTCACGACCACCACCTGATCGGGGGCCGGCACGCGGTAACCGCGCTTCCGGGCGATGGGCTCGAGGCGGGTGGGATCGAGCAGCGCGGCGCGATCGATGCGCAGCTGGTTGATCTCCTCCTCGAGGGCGCGCTGGGTGCGCAGGGCCTGAGCGATCTCGTAGCCGAGGGCGACGCCGGCGTGGCGCTCCTCGACGCGCTCCTTGGCCGAGTAGACCAGGCCGGCGATGGTGGCGACGGCGAGCAGGAAGAACCTCATGCGGCCCTCCGCTCGGCGTCGGTCAGCTTGCGCACGCCCCGCAGC
Organism: Myxococcales bacterium; assembly: GCA_020633465.1. GTDB lineage: Bacteria > Myxococcota_A > Bradymonadia > UBA7976 > UBA1532 > JACKDN01. The sequence goes on along the minus strand of JACKDN010000006.1, from coordinate 76,050 downwards.
CGCGCGCTGCGGGCGCGCGGGTTGCGGGCGATCTCGGCGTCGTCGGCCGTCTCGCCCTTGCGGGTCAGCAGGGCGAACGCCGGGGCGGCGTCGGGCGGCGGGGGCAGGCCCCGGCGCGGGGCGGCGGCCGGCTTCGTCCAACCCGCGAAGGTGCGCTTCACCAGGCGATCTTCCAGCGAGTGGAAGGTGATGATCAGCGCGCGCCCGCCCGGCGCGAGCACGCGGGGGATGGCGTCGAGCAGGGCCTCGAGCGCGCCCAGCTCGTCGTTGACCGCGATGCGCAGGGCCTGAAAGGTGCGGGTGGCCGGGTGGCGCGTGCGGGTGGCCGCGGCCTTGCGGGGCAGGGCGCCCTGCACCACGGCGGCCATCGCGCCGGTGTCGTGCGGGCCCGCGCCCTCGGCCCAAGTCTTCAGGGCGCGGGCGATGGGGCCGGCGAAGGGCTCCTCGCCGTAGGTGCGCAGCAGGCCGGCCAGCGTGGGCACCTCGAGGCGGCGCAGCAGGTCGAGGGCGGTCTCGCCGCGGGTCGGATCCATGCGCATGTCGACCGGGCCGGCGTGGCTGAACGAGAAGCCGCGGTGGGCCTGGTCGAGCTGCCAGGACGAGACGCCGACGTCGGCCAGCAGGCCGTCGACCGGCGGCACGTCGGCGTCGCGCAGCAGGGCCTCGAGGTCGCGGAAGTTGCCGGGCAGCAGGGTGAAGCGGTCGGCGTGCGCCGAGAGCAGCTCGGCGGCGTGGGCGCGGGCCTCGGGATCCTGGTCGACGCCCCACAGCCGGGCGCCCGCCTCGAGCAGCAGCAGGGCGTGCCCGGCGAAGCCCAGGGTGCAGTCGACCCAGCGCTCGCCCGGGCGCACCGCCGCGAGGCGCGCGACCGCGTCGGCCAGGACCGGCACGTGGTGCGCCGACGTCACGTCTGCCAACCCCCCTGCGCTCGACGCACCCGTCCCGTCGACGGGGCGCAGAGCGCCCGCCGCGACCACCCGGCGGACCGGATCGCCGCTACATCAGACCGTCGAGATCGACGTCCGCGTGGACGTCGGGCCCGTGCGTGGCGTCCCAGACATCCATGGACCAGAGCTCCATGCGGCTGCCCTGGCCCATGACGAACACGGTGCGTTTCTCTTCCAACTTCGCGTAGTTGCGAAGCACCTTCGGCACCTGGATCCGCCCGAGACGATCGACCTTGGCCCGCCGCGCGGAGCCGCCGACCACCCGGCGCAGGATCTGCTCGGTCTGCGACCCCAGACGGGACCACTCGGCCTTGAAGGCCTCCCAGGCGTCCGGCCAGAAGGCGAGGAGACAGCTCTCCTTGAGGTGGCGCGTCAGCACCAGCTCGTCACCCTCGTTCAGGCCCAGCGCGCCGCGGAACTCCGCCGGCACGCTGACGCGACCTTTATCGTCCACCGTGTGCTCGTGCTGCCCTTCGAGCAGGACGTCGGCGCTCGGCTTGTGGACGGTCTCGGTCACCGCGGGACTCCGTGGGAAGCTTTTCCACCTGCTTCCACCTGACCCCATCGTAGTCGGGGGCGGATCTCAGTCAACGGCCTTTTCGGCGCGGGGCAGGATTCGTCGAGACGGCGCGATCGGGCGCAAGATATGGGCGATCGAACCATTCGAGGCACAAGATGTAGGCCTCGCGCGGCGACGGGGCGCAGGTGGTATCAGGTGGAGAGGTGGGGTGGTGCGGGTTCTACCCCCCCTTCACGCCCAACGCAAACTTCGTTCACTGGGCGCTGAGGCGGGCGCGTCGAGGCCCTCGGTGGGGGGAAGGAGGGGCCTCGGCGGGGGCGGCCGTGGATCGATGTGGATCGAGGGGGGATCGGCGGGATCGCGGGCCGCCGGTGGGGGATCCGGTGGATCGAGGTGGGGATCGGCCCGGATCCGGGCCGCTGGGCCCCGGGCGAGGGCGGTCAGAGGTACCAGGACAGCGTGAAGTTGGCTTGCCACAGGTCCAGGCCGACCAGCTCGTCGACCGGGCGGGCGCTGAGCTCGTCCAGGACGCGGGCCTCGATGTACTCGGGGCCCGCCGCGCGCCAGCGGACGTCGCCCCCGATGGCGACGTGGTCGCCGAGGTAGATCTCGACGCCGGGGCCGGCGTGGAAGCTGGTGGTCTGGCCCGAGACGTCGACCAGATCGCCCATGGCGTGGGCGGCGAGGCCGCCGACGACGAAGACGTTGAAGTACTGCGTCGGGATCAGGTTGACCATCGCGCCCAGCTGGTAGCGGGGCGACAGGTGGCGCAGCGGCTGGGTCTTGGGATCCTGGTCGAGCTGCGCGGTGAACTCGGCGCCGAGGAACTTCAGCAGCTTCAGCCGCGTGACCACGCCGTATTGATGGGCCGGCATCTCGGGGGCCGCGCTGGCGCCGCCCGAGACGTAGCTGTACTGGGCGCCGACGCCGAGGGTGAACCAGCTGGTGTTGTCCGCGCGGGCGGCGGTGGCGGCGCAGGTCAGCGCGACCACGATCGCGAAGCGGGGGAGCAGGGGCAGCATCGTCGAACTCCGACCCGCGGCGCCCCGGACATCGGGGGTCTCCGCCGCGGGCGATGTCCCCGGAGACGAGGGGTCGCCTGGGCAGCCCGGCTGTCTCGGCGGCAGCACCCGCTGCGCCCGAGACCCGTGGCTTTGCGTCCCGGCCTCGCGACCGGTTTGCCTTTGTCCGGGGCAAACCCCCGTGCGCCTGTTGAGTCGGCTTTCAATATTTCTATTTGAGCGATGTGTTCGTGGGTGGGGCCGTGACCACCCAGGGCCCGCCGTGCTAGATCAGCCGATCATGAGCGAGACGTCACAGCAGGGGCCGGGCGAGGCCGGGGGCGACGAGGCGGGGGAGGACGGGCAGCGGGACGCCGCGCTGGCGGCGCCGCCGGTGGGCCCGCTGGGGCGACCCCCGCCCGCCGACGCGCGGCTGAGCGAGGCGCTGGCCGCGTTCGACGCGGGGGATCTGCGGCGCGCGCGCGCGGCCCTGGGCGCGACGCCCCGGGACGCGCTCGGCGAGGTCGACCGAGCGACGGCGGCCGCGCTCGAGCGCGCGCTGCGTACGGATCCGGCGGCCTACGCCGTGGCCGCGATCATGTTCGGGGTGTGGGTGTTCCTGGTGGCGCGGCTGCTCGTGTGACGCCGGCGCGCCGTCAGTGGCCGTGCCCGCCGTCGGCGCCGACCACCTTCTGCACGTGGAACACCTTCGCCAGGACGAAGGTCACGGCGGCCGCGCCGAACGAGGCGAGGGCGCCGATCTTCGCGGCGTCCTGAATCGGCCCGGACGGGAAGGCCACGCCGGACACGAAGATGGCCACGGTGAAGCCGATGCCCGCCGCGCAGCCGAGCACCACCAGATCGCCCTTGCTCATGCCCTTGGGCAGGTCGAAGCCCAAGGCCTGCGCGAGGCTGCCGCAGATGAAGATGCCGATCGGCTTGCCCAAGAGCAGGCCGGCCAGCACCAGCCAGGTCGCGTCGCCCACCGAGGTGACGGCGACGCCGGCGTTCAGCAGGCCGAAGGCGCCGAGGATCAGCTCGACGGGGTTCTTGAACCAGTGCTCGAAGGCGGTCAGCGTGTCGTCGGCCTCGAGCTTCGACCAGTCGTAGAGGCCGGTGTCGACGTGGGCGTGGGGCATCACCGGGATGATGGGCAGCAGGCCCAGCGCCGGGTGCAGGTTGGCCCAGTGGAAGCCGAACCACGAGAGGGTGCCGCACACCACCACGTAGGGCCAGAAGCTGCGGACGCGCGCGCGGCGCAGGCCGACGCCGATGACCATCGCGAGGACGGGCATCAGCATGTACTGCAGCTCGATGGGGCCCTGCGGATAGAAGACCGCGATGATGATGAGGCCGAGGGCGTCGTCGGCGATGGCCAAGAGCAGCAGGAAGGGGATGGCGGGGTGGCCGCTGCCGAACACGAGGCGGGCCACCATGTAGCTGAAGGCGATGTCGGTGGCGGTGGGGATGGCCCAGCCGTTGGACAGCGCGGCCATCTTGCCCATCACCAGGGCGCCGAGGACGTAGACGCCGGCCGGGCCGGCCATGCCGCCGAGGGTGGCGATGAGCGGGGCGGCCGCCTGCTTCGGGTTGTTGAGGGGGCCGCCGGGCAGGGTGGCCTCCCACACCTCCTTGCCGGCGATGGCGAAGAAGAGCGCCATCAGCACATCGTTGACGAGGAAGTGCAGGGTGAAGACGCGGTCGGCGCCGTGGGGGTGCCCCACCCACGAGCTGTGGAACAGCTCGATGTGCTGGAAGTGTGCGTACGATTCCAGGTCGGTGTTGGCCCAGATCAGGGCGGCCACCGCGCCGAAGATCAAGAACAGCGAGTTCTCGAGCAGGAAGCGGATCGTTCCGCGCACGGGGCACCTCCGGGCCGACACGAGGCACCGACTCTATCGTCTCGGGGCCCCGGTGTCTTCAATCGTGGGTGCGCGGAGAGCCGCCCCCCGCGGCGCCACGTTCGGGGCCCGGAGGGCCTCGGTCGGCGGGTTGTCGGTCGTCGCGCGGCTCTGCTATGGTCCGCCGCCTTTCGCCCGCGCAGGAGAGCCCCATGATCACCGTCAGTGAAGTGTCGATGAACTTCGGACCCCAGGTCCTGTTCGACAACGTGAACGTCGTGTTCAACGCGGGGGAGCGCTACGGCCTGACCGGCCCCAACGGCGCGGGCAAGTCGACCTTCATGAAGATCGTGTCGGGCGACATCGAGCCGGTGACGGGCACGGTGCGGCGGCCGAAGAAGCTGGGGGTGCTGCGCCAGGACCACTACGCGTACGAGGACAAGCGCATCATCGACGTGGTGATGATGGGCAACGCGCCGCTGTGGCGGGCGATGGTCGAGAAGGAGGCGTTGCTGGCGAAGGGCGACGACCTCGACGACGACGACGGCATGCGCCTCGGCGAGCTCGAGATGGTGATCGCCGAAGAGGACGGCTACATGGCCGAGGCCGAGGCGACCGAGCTGCTCGAGGGCCTGGGCATCGAGGAGAAGGACCAGACCAACACCATGTCGACGCTGGTGGGCGGCGACAAGGTGCGGGTGCTGTTGGCGCAGGCGCTGTTCGGGCAGCCCGACGGGCTGCTGCTCGACGAGCCCACCAACGCGCTCGACATCGCCAGCATCCGGTGGCTGGAGGGCTTCCTCGAGGAGTACACCGGCGTGCTGGTGGTCATCAGCCACGACCGTCACTTCCTCAACAGCGTCTGCACGCGCATCGCCGACATCGACTACGAGACGATCATCGTCTACCCCGGCAACTACGACGACATGGTCGAGGCCAAGGCGCAGGCGCGGTCGTCGCTCGAGATGGCCAACTCGGCCAAGCAGAAGAAGATCAGCCAGCTTCAGGACTTCGTGCAGCGCTTCCGGGCGGGCTCGCGCGCCAGCCAGGTCAAGTCGCGCGAGAAGCAGCTCGACCGCGAGCGCGAGGCGCTGGCGAACCTGAAGCGGTCGAACATCGCGCGGCCCTTCATCCGCTTCGAGATCAAGCGGCCGAGCGGCAAGCAGGTGCTGGCCGTCGACGGGCTGACCAAGATGTTCGAGCACTGCACGATCGTCGACGACTTCCACTTCAACGTGTTCCGCGGCGAGAAGATCGCGATCGTCGGGCGCAACGGGGTGGGCAAGACGTCGCTCCTGCGGTTGCTGCAGGGCGAGCTGCGGGCGGACGACGGCGAGGTCAACTGGGGCTACGAAGCGCAGATCGGCTACATGCCCCAGGACCACGGCGAGATGATCGAGAAGTCGGACGAGACCGCGCACAAGTGGCTGTGGCATTGGAACGACGAGGCGAACGAGGAGGAGCTGCGCAGCCTGTTCGGGCGCATGCTGTTCACCAAGGACGAGCCCTTCAAGCCGACGAAGGTGCTGTCCGGTGGCGAGACGGTGCGGCTGCTGCTGATGCGGCTGATGATCCTGAAGCCGAACGTGCTGATCCTCGACGAGCCGACCAACCACCTCGACCTCGAGGCCATCCGCTCGCTGACCGAGGCGCTCGCGCAGTACGAGGGCACCTGCCTCTTCGTCACGCACGACCGCCAGATGGTCACGCAGGTGGCCGACCGCATCCTCGAGATGTCCGCCGACGGCATCCGCGAGCTGAGCCCCCAGCAGTTCGCCGACGGCGAATTCCTCGTCACGCAGCGGCAGTACCGGAAGAGCAGCTGGTAAGGCCGGCGGCGGCGCCGCGTCAGCCCGCCGGGAAGGCGTCGGCGCGGCGGTAGACCTCGTCCAGCGGAAGGTCGACGCCGAGCGAGGCCAGGGTGACGCTGTCGCCCGGGGGGCAGTCGGTGAGGATCCACTCGGCGCCGGCGCCTCGGCGGTAGTGGATCACGCGGCGTTCGCGTTGGGCGACCAGCAGATACGCCTGCAGCGAATCCAGGCGGCGGTAGTGGTCGAACTTCGCGCCGCGGTCGTACGCCTCGGTCGAGTCCGACAGCACCTCGATCAGCGCCGTCGGGTTCAGCAGCGTGATGCCGTCGCGCTCGTGGTAGGCGCCCGGGCCGCACAGGACGGTGACGTCGGGGTAGGCGTAGAGGCCGGTCGCGGGGACGTGCACGCGCTGATCGCTGGGCAGGGGGCCGCAGGGGCCGTCGCCGAGTCGGTTCATCAGCGCGGTGACCAGGTTGGCGACGATGCGGTTGTGCCGCGGCGAAGCGTCGGCCATGGCGACGGCTTCGCCGTTGACGTACTCGTGCTTGGTATCGGCGTCGCGATCGAGGGTGAGGTACTCGTCCTCGGTCAGGAGCTGGCGCTCGGCGGTGCTCATCGCGGCCTCCTGGGCGAGATGATGCCGCAGCACTGGGTTGCTCGCCACCGCCGGGTCAGTCGCAGGTGCCTCGGGCGAGGCAGGGGCGGTGGGTGGCGGTGCGGCGGGCGAAGAACTGGCCGAGCAGGTTGGCGACGTAGGTGCCGGCGTCGAAGTCGCGGTGCGGGGCCGGGGCGAGGGGGGCGTGGATGCCCTCGGGGGGGCCGGGCACGATGCGCAGGGCGTGCTGGCCGCCGCCGTCGCGGTCGACGGTGTTGCGCAGCGGGGGGTCGAAGTCGGGTAGATCACCGGCGTCGCCGCTGAGGGCGTCGGGGTCGGCGCCGTCGCCGAGGCGGGCGACGCCGCGGGTGACGCCGGCTTCGACCAGGCGGGCGTCGTCGGCGGGGCTCAGCAGGCCGATCGCCCGGGCCAGGGCCAGGCCGTGCGCGGTGGGCACGTTGGGATCGTTCACCGACAGCACCAGCAGCACGTCCGGGCCGTTGGGGCGCACCAGCGCGGGCGCGTAGTTGATGGGATCGCCCTGCGTCATCATCGTCTGCAGCACCTGCGCGAAGCGGCGCAAGCTGGGCGTCTGGCGGCGCAGGCCGAAGCCCTGGCGGATGGCGACCAGCGGATCACCCGCGGGGTAGACGACGCCCTCGAAGTCCACGTCCTGCTCGAAGGTGTCGATGCTGTTCTTCAGGCGCCCGCTCAGGTCGAAGACGTCGAGGCGCAGCGGATCGCCCAGGCCCACGGTCGTCGGCACCGGCTGCGGCGCGAAGTCGCGCAGCCAGGGCTTCAGCCCCTCGCGCACGCGCACCTGCGTGGGGTTCTGGCTGTCGGCGGCCACCGCGACGCGGAAGGCGCCGTCGGGCCCCACCTGCCCCTCGCTCTGCTCGTCGGTGGTCAGGTTCGTCAGCACCAGTCGATCGCCGGGCACCAGGGGCGGCAGCGTGGCGAAGGGGATGCCCCGGTCGTCGCCCTCGGACCGCGCCAGCGCGCCGACGTCATCGACCACGAAGCTGACCGTCGTGATGCCCGACTCGGCGGGGAAGCCGACCACCAGCGGGCCCACGCTGCGCAGCATGAGCGCCTCGGGCACGCCGGGCTCGCCGGTGCGCAGCGCGATGTCCATCAGGCCGCCGCCGGCCGAGATGGGCGCCACGGACGCGAGCGCCGGCTCGACCGCGCCGGCCAGCACCGCCAGCATGCCGCCGTAGCCCGCGCCGGTCATCGCGTAGGGCACGCCCGGGCCGCCGAGGTCGACGACGCCGTCGCCGTCGAAGTCCCCGGCGGTGGTGCCGTCGACGCCGGGCTGGCTCCACTGCCGCTGGCCGTCGAACCCGCGCAGCACCCGCACGAACTGCAGCCAGTCCAGGGCCGACTGCCGCAGCACGTCGCGCGTGTGCAGGGCGTCGGTGGTGAACGTGTCGGCGCCGGGATCCGGCCGCCCGTCGTTGTTCAGATCGCGCGCGCGCGTGCCCTCGAAGACGCTCAGCAGCGGGCGCGCCTGCAGGTTCTCGAGGCCGGGCTCGAGCACCGCGCGCTGCGCGGGATCGAGGTTCATGCCGTGCCCGACCGCGTCCAGCGCGCAGGTGGCGAAGCCCCAGCGCGCCAGCGTGCCGGCGACGGTCAGCCCCTGCACCTTGGACTGCCGGTGGCCGTGGGCGAACAGCACGACGGGGAAGGGCGGCGCGCGGTCGGCCGCCTTGCGCGGCACGGCGCACCAGAACGGGACCTCCTCGGCGCCGACCGTCACCTGGCCGGTCAGCGGGTCGAGGCGCCAGATCTCGTCCTCGTCGCCCGGGTAGTCGCCGTGCTCGCCGCCCTGGTCGTCGTCGTCGACCAGCAGGTAGGGCGTCACGAACCGGCCGGCCACCAGGTAGTCGACGTCGGCGAAGGTGTCGACCCAGGGCGCGACCGACGGCGGCGGCACGATCCACGGCCCGATCAGGCGCAGCACGCTGGTCAGCGTCGGACCGCGCAGCAGCACGGCCTCGGGCACCGCGCGGTCGCGCAGCGGCTGCACGCGGCTGACGGCGGCGGGGAAGCGATCGGCCAGCGCGGCGAAGGGGCCCCGGCCGTTGATGCCGTCGCGCACGCGCGCGAGATCGCTGATCGTGGTCTGCGTCGTGAACGCCCAGGCGAAGGCGACGTCGCCGGGCGCGCGGCCGTGCGGGGCCAGCGCCTCGTCGAGCCGCACCAGCGCCTCGGTCTGGCGGGTGTGGTGCACGAAGGCGAAGGGCGAGCGCACGGTCTGGCCGTCGGCGCCGCGCACGTCGGTGGTCAGCACCACGGCGTAGGTGTGGCCCGGCCGTAGGGGGACGGTGGTGCGCAGCACCAGCGTGTCGGTCTCGCGCTCGTAGAAGGTGAGCAGATCGCGCTCGGGATCGCCGCCGGGCGGCGTGACGTTGGGGCGGTCGAGCCGGCCGTCGCCGTCGGTGTCCTCGGTGGGCGACAGGCGGCCGTCGCCGTCGATGTCCTCGTCGACCGTCTCGAACAGCAGGTTGCCTTCGCGGCCGCGCGGATCCGCGGCGAAGGCGCTGGCCATCGGATTCGGCAGGACCAGCGGGAAGAGTCCGCGGCCGAGGTCGAGGGGCACGCGCTCGCCGAACGTGGGGCCCTCGGTGACGTCGAGCACCAGGATCGGATCGGCGGCGGGATCGCGGCCGCGGCCGTCGAGGGCCTCGACGTCGAGCGGCGCGTCGAAGCGCACGGTGATCGGCGCGAAGGTGCCGAAGCCATCGAGCTGGAGGGCCTGCGCGCGCAGCCGCCGCTCGGCCGCGGTGGGCGCCTCGAGCGACAGGTTCAGCCGCAGCCCGGTGGGTGAGCGGTTGTCCGGCCGGGTGAGCAGGTCGTTGGGGAAGGGGACGTCGGGCAGCGGCCGGGCCTGGAGATCGAAGACCACGCGCGGCCCGTCACCGCCCGGCGTGAGCCGGACGCCGCGGGGGCCGTCGTCGGGGATGCAGGCGGTGGTCGCCAGGGCGACGAGCAAGAGGATCCGGCGCGACATGGCCGTGCAGTCTACACGGCGGCCGGGGGGAAGTCGTGGGGGACGGGGCGGCGGGGTCTGCTCACGAGCCGTTGGTGGTCGGTCCAACCGGCTGTCAGCTGTCAGCTGTCAGCAGTCAGCCGGGCCCCGTACGCCGTTCTGAGTGCGGGACCGCTCGGCAAGCTCGATGCGTCTTGGCGGGCTGTACGGTGGACCAACGGGTTCGAATCACACCCGGGGACGGGGCGGTCGGTCGCGCCGACCGCCCCGGGGAGAGGACCGCTTACTGCGCGTCGACGCAGAAGGCGGTGGGCTCGGCGCCCGCGTGGGGGCAGTGGGTGGCGGGATCCGCCGCGGCCGGGAAGCTCGCGTGGTAGGCGCGGCACTGCACCGAGTCGCCCTCGGTGGCGTTCCACGCGCCCTCGCGGTTCAGCTCGACGCAGCCGCCGACGCAGGCGTCGTAGTCGGCGTACTGCGCGTTCTCGCCGGTGCAGTTGAAGGTCACCTGCTCGCAGTAGGACTCGCAGGCGTTGGCGCCGCAGACGCCGCCGCCGGTGATGCCGGCGTGCTGGCAGTGCAGCGCGGGATCATCGGCCGCGACCGCGGCGTGGTACGTGCGGCACTGGACGCTGTTGCCCTCGGTGGTGCCCGCGGCGCCGTTGGTGGGCATCGCCTGGCAGGCGGCGAGGCAGGAGTCCATGGCCGGGTAGATGGCGTTGGCCTCGGTGCAGTTGGCCTGCGTCAGCTCGCAGTAGTTCTCGCACTCGCTGCCGCAGACGCCGCCGCCGCCCTGGCCGGCGTGCGGGCAGTGCAGCACGGCGTCCATCGTGGCGGGCACGCTGGCGTGGTAGATGCGGCACTGGACGCTGTTGCCCTCGAGCGCGCCGGGCTCGCCGTCGGTCGGGAAGCCGGCGCAGGCGTTCATGCAGGCCGTGCGGTCGGCGTAGCTCTCGGGGCAGTTGGCCTCCATGCGGTTGCAGTACACGTCGCAGTAGCCGCCGCAGAAGTCGCCGCCCGAGGGCGTGGTGTGGATGCAGTGCGTGGCGGCGTCGGCCGCGGCCGGGAAGCTGGCGTGGTAGGTGCGGCACTGGACGCTGTCGCCGTCGACCGCGTCGGGCTCGCCGTCCTGCGGGAACAGCGCGCACTCGGCGAGGCAGGTGTCGTTGTCGGCGTAGGTGTCGGGGCAGGTCTGCATGACGATGCCGCAGTAGCTCTCGCAGTAGTCACCGCAGACGCCGCCGCCGTTGCTGCTGGCGTGCGGGCAGTGCAGCGCGGCGTCGTCGGCCGCGACGCCCGCGTGGTAGGTGCGGCACTGGACGGTGTTGCCCTCGGTGTCGCCGTCCATGCCGTCGGCCGGGAACAGCGCGCAGGTGGCCGCGCAGGCCTCGGCGTCGGGGTAGTAGCCGGGGCAGTTGTTCATCATCAGATCGCAGTAGTCCACGCAGGGATCGGCGATCTGCTCGATGCAGACGTCGCCGCCCTGCATGCTGGCCGCGTCGCACCACATCTCGGGGTTGGCGACGGCTTGCGCGGCGGCGTACATCCGGCACTCGAAGTTGTCGCCGGTCTGCTGATCGTAGGCGCCGCGCTCGAACTCGGCGCACTGCACGCCGCAGTCGAACTCGTCCTCGTACAGATCGCCGCAGGCGCCGACGACGCTGCCGTCGTCGCGGCCTTCGACGAGGTCGCAGTAGAAGCGGCAGCGCTGGCTGCTGGTGGTGGGGCCGCAGACCCCGCCGCCGAGCACGCCGGTGTGCGGACAATGCGTGGCCGCGTCGCCGACCGCCGGGAAGCTGGCGTGGTACGCGCGGCACTGGACGCTGTTGCCCTCGACCGCGTTCCAGTCGCCGCCGTCGGGCAGCGCGGCGCACACGGTCATGCACTGATCCAGGCTGTCGTACACGTTGTCGCAGTTCGCCATGACCTGGCTGCAGTAGCCCTCGCAGGGCGTGCCGCAGACGCCGCCGCCGGCCTGCGAGGTGTGCGGGCAGTGCGTCACGGGATCCGCCGCCGCCGGCACCGAGCTGTGGTAGATGCGGCACTGGACGCTGTTGCCGTCGGTCGCGTCGTAGGCGCCGTCCTGCGGGTAGGCCGCGCAGGTGGCCAGGCAGCTGTCGCGATCCTGGAACACCGCGTGGTCACCCGTGCAGGTCTCGGCCTGCAGATCGCAGTACACGTCGCACCAATCACCGCAGGTGCCGCCGCCGCTGACGCTGGCGTGCGGGCAGTGCAGCGCGCCGTCCATCTGGGCGGGCAGCGTGGCGTGGTAGATGCGGCACTGCAGGCTGTTGCCGTCGGTCGCCCCGTTGTCGCCGTCGTCGGGGATGACCTCGCAGAAGCTCATGCACTCGGCCTCGTCGGCGTACAGCCCGGGGCAGTTCTCGCCCACGCGGTTGCAGTACACCTCGCAGTAGCTGCCGCACACCGAGCCGCCGTCGGCGCCGGCGTGGGGGCAGTGCAGGTCGCTGTCGCCCAGGGCCGGGAAGGTGGCGTGGTAGGTGCGGCACTGCACGCTGTCGCCGTCGATGGCGCTCCACTCGCCGTCGGCCGGCAGCGCGGCGCAGTTGGCCATGCAGTCGTCCATGTCGGCGTAGCTGCCCTCGCAGGTCTGCATGATGATGCCGCAGTAGTTCTCGCAGTAGTCACCGCACACCCCGCCGCCGTTGCTGCTGGCGTGGGGGCAGTGCAGCGCCGCGTCCTCGGCCGCCGCGCCGGCGTGGTAGGCCCGGCAGTGCACCGAGTTGCCGTCGGTGTCGCCGCGCGCGCCCTCGGTGGGGAACAGCGCGCAGGTGGCGATGCAGGCCGCCTCGTCGGGGTAGGCGTCCGGGCAGTTGGCCATCATGTCGGCGCAGTAGTCGTTGCAGGGCTCGCTGCACACGCCGCCGCCGTCCGGGCCGGCGTGGGGGCAGTGCAGGGCGGCGTCGTCCGCCGCCACGCCCGCGTGGTAGATGCGGCACTGCAGGGTGTCACCCTCGGTGTCACCCTCGGTGCCGTCGCTGGCGTAGGTGCCGCAGGCCTCTTGACAGGCCGCCGCGTCGGCGAAGGCGTCGGGACAGTTCTCGGCCATCAGCGAGCAGTACAGGTCGCAGCCCTCGAGCGGGGGCGTGCCGCCCATGCCGCCCATGCCGCCGCCCGCGCCGCCGCGCCGCCGCCCATGCCGCCCGCGCCGCCGCCCATGCCACCGGCGCCGCCGCCCATGCCGCCCGCGCCGCCGCCCATGCCGCCGGCGCGCCGCCTTCGCCGCCCGCGCCGCCGCCCATGCCGCCGGCGCCGCCGCCCTCACCGCCCGCGCCGGGCGAGGCGTCCGCGCCCGCCGGATCGGTGGTGTCGTCGCAGCCCGTGGTCCACAGCGCCAAGGCCGCGACCAAGAGGCCCCATCCCAGCTTGCTCCTCATCTTTCCCCCGGTTCTTCAGTGACCGCGTGGCGCGGTTCGCCTCCCTTCCATCAAAAAGTGGTGATCCGGCGCAAGCCTTTTCGGCGGGCGCGCGAGGCCCGCGAAGAGGTTGCGCGCCGGGCGCGCTCGGGGGACGCTCGGCCCCATGGCGCGACTCACCCGAGGGCAGGCGTGGATGGTCGGCGCGGCCGCCGCCGGCGTCCTCGCCTGGGTGCTGACGCGCTTCTTCGGCGCGGGCCCGCTGCGGGCCGACGCGGTGCCGGTCGGCGCCCTGGTGGGCGTGCTCGTGCTCGGCGCGCGCTTCATCCGGCTGCGCCCGCGGCCGCCGCAGGGGCGACGCGACAAGGCGGTGCTGAGCCCGCGGGCGAAGGGCGTGCTCTTGGGCATCGTGGGCGTCGCCACGGCGGCCGCCGTCCTGCACGCGGTGGCGCAGGCGCGCGAGGGCTACGTCGCGCTCGAGCCCGCGGCGCTGCTGGGCCCCGAGGACGTGCCCCTCGACTTCTACGCGGCGACCGGCGTGCCGATGCACGAGGCGCTGTACCGCATCCGCGGCACCGAGGGCGACCGCTACCTCGTGCCGCTCGACGCCTACGAGGGGCGCCTGCTGGTGGTCACCAACGACGAGCCGCCGACGGTGAAGGTGCGGGTCACCGGGCGGCTGCGCGACGACCTGCGCACGGTGCAGAAGACCCCCGAGGGGCAAGCCGAGGGGCCCTTCGTGCCGCTGTACCGCGAGCACATGGGCCTGCCCGACACCGCGCGGGTGTACTTCCTCGACACCAGCGTCCGGGCCGGGCTGAACGTCAAGTCGATCGCCCTCGCGGTGACGCCCCTTTACGTGTTCCTGCTGCTGCTCGGCGCGCCCACCCGGCGCCCGGGTTGATCTGATACCCTTCGCCCACACCCCGGGGAGAGAGGCCGCCGGATGGCCGACCAGCGCAAGCCCGACGATCCGCCCGCGGGGGGCGGCACGGCCGTCATCGCGCAGGACCAGACCGACGGCTGGGACGCCATCCCCGAGGCCCTGCCCATCGAGCTGCCCGGCCTGGTCGACCGCTACGAGATCGTCCGGGATCTGGCGCGGGGCAGCATGGGCGTCGTGCAGGTGGCCCGCGACCTCTCGCTGCAGCGCCTCGTCGCCCTCAAGAAGCTGAGCACCGAGGCCCGCGTGCCCAACGCGGCGGCCCGCTTCCTCGACGAGGCGCGCATCACCGCCCAGCTGTCGCACCCGGGCATCGCGGCGGTCTACGAGATCGGGGTCGGCAAGGACGAGGTGCCCTTCTTCACGATGCAGCTGATCGAGGGGCGCACGCTGCACGCCATCCTCGAGGGGCTGCGCGGCGGCGATCCCGACGCCGTGCGGCGCTTCAGCCGGGCGCGGCTGCTGAACCTGTTCATGCAGGTGTGCATGACCGTCGCCTACGCGCACGCGCGCGGGGTGATCCATCGCGACCTGAAGCCCGAGAACATCATGCTCGGCAACTTCGACGAGGTGTTCGTGATGGACTGGGGGCTGGCGAAGATCGTGTCGACCGACGTGCCTCAGCCGGTGGTCGGCGGGCGCCCGGACGACGCGGTGTTCCGCACCCGCGTGGGCGACATCCAGGGCACGCCGGCCTACATGAGCCCCGAGCAGGCGATGGGCCTCGTCGACGCGCTGGGGGATCGCACCGACGTCTACGCGCTGGGCGCCATCCTGTACGAGCTGCTGACGCTGCGGCCGCCCTTCGGGGGCCCGACGCAGGAGGTGCTGCGGCAGGTGCGGCAGGGGGCGCTGGTGCCGCCGGCGCAGGCCGCGCCGGACGCCGGCATCACCGCCGAGCTCGAGGCGGTGGTGCTGCGGGCGATGGCGCGCGATCCCATGGACCGCTACCCGACGGCGGCGGCGCTGCGCGACGAGGTCGAGGCCAGCCTGGTGGGCACGCGCACGTCGATGCACCGGGTGCGCGGGGCGGCGCGGGCGCTGCGCGAGGCCGCGCGGGCGGGGCAGACCTTCCGCGAGCTGGCGCGGCGGCGGCGGCGGGTGGCGCGCGAGGTGGCCGAGGCCGCGTCGCTGCGCCTGCCCTTCGACGCGCCCGACGACCTCGAGGCGCTGTGGTCGCGGCAGGCCGCGCAGGCGGCGCTCGAGCGCGACGTGGCCCACGCCTTCGAGAACGCGGTCGCGCACTACCAGCAGATCCTCAACGAGGTGCCCGACCACCGCGAGGCGCACGAGGGGCTGCGCGATCTGTTCTGGTATCGCTTCCTCGAGGCCGAGCGGGCCGACGACCGGCCGACCATGGTGCTGTACCGCGGGCTGGCGCAGCAGCACGATCGAAGCGGGGCCCTGCAGGCGGCGCTCACCGGCGACGGGGCGCTGAGGCTGGTGACCGATCCGCCGGGCGCGGCGGTGACGCTGTATCGCCACACGCCGGCCGGGCACCGGCTGGTGCCCTCGGATCCGCGCGCCTGCGGACAGACGCCGGTGAACCTCGAGCCGCTGGCCATGGGCAGCTACGTCGTCGTGCTCGAGCGGCGCGGCTTCCACGAGCTGCGGGTGCCGGTGCATCTGACCCGGCAGGAGACCGCCGAGGTCGAGGTGCGGCTGATGCCCGAGGGGACGCTGCCCGCGGGCATGGTGCAGGTGCCGGCCGGGGCGTGGTGGTCGGGCGACAACAACCCGGAGCTCGAGACCGCGCCGCGCGCGCGGCAGGCGGCGGGGGCCTTCCTCATCGGGCGCTGCCCGGTGACGGTGGCGGACTACGCGGCCTTCCTCGACGCGCTGTTCGAGGCCGGCGAGACCGGGCGCGCGCAGCGCCACGTGCCGGGCGGGGGCGAGGGCTGGCAGACGGGCCCGGACGGCCGCGCGCACCCCGATCAGTACGGGGGCAACCCGGTCACCGGCGTGTCGCTGCACGACGTGCAGAGCTACCTGGCCTGGCGCGCCGAGCGGGACGGGCTGCCTTGGCGCCTGCCCACGGCGGCCGAGTGGGAGCGGGCCGCGCGCGGGGCCGACGGGCGGGCCTATCCGTGGGGCGATCGCTGGGACGCGACGCTGTGCCGCTGCGCCGACGGGCCCGAGGGCGGCGCGCCGAGCGCGGTGGGCAACGAGAGCGACGAGAGCCCCTTCGGGGTGCGCGATCTGGCCGGCGGGGTGCGCGAGTGGACGGCCACCGAGCACCCGCGCGACGCGCGGCAGCGGGCGGTGAAGGGCGGGGGCTTCGACTCACGCCGGGCCGAGTGCCACCTGGCGGTGCGCCGGTTCGCGAAGGTCGACCGGGGCGCGCGCGATCTGGGGTTCCGGCTGGCGCTGGACATCGACGCGGCGCTTCAGGGCCTCGGCGGGCGGTAGCCCGGATCGTCGTCGGGGGGCGCGGCGCCGCCGTGGACCGGGCGGCGGGGGACGTGGCCGCCAACGCGCGTGACGACCTCGTAGTTGATGGTGCCCGCCCAATCCCCCAGCATCTCGGCGGTGACGACGTCGTCGCCCTGGCGGCCGAGCAGGACGACCTCGTCCTCGAGCGCCACGTCGGGCACGTCGGTCACGTCGACCATGATCAGGTTCATGCACACGCGCCCGCGCACGGGCGCCCGGCGGCCGCGCACCAGCACGTGGGCGATGTTGCTCAGCTTGCGGTCGTAGCCGTCGTAGTAGCCCACCGGCAGGATGGCCAGGCGGGTGGGGTGGGTGGTCATGAAGCTGCAGCCGTAGCCGACGAAGGCGCCCTCGGGCACGGCCTTCACCTGGGCCACGCGCGTCTTCCAGGCCAGGGCGGGGCGCAGGCGCAGATCGCCGCGGCCGGCCAGGGTGGCGGCCACCTTCGTCTCCTTCGAGGGCCACAGACCGTAGGCGCTGATGCCCAGGCGCACCATCTCGAAGCGCTGGTCGGGCCACAGCAGGGCGGCGGCGCTGTTGGACAGGTGGCGGATGGGCACCGGGTGGCCCGCGGCGCGCAGGGCCTCGACCGCCTGCTCGAAGGCGGCGAGCTGGGCGCGGGCGTAGCGGTGGTCGGTGGTGTCCTCGATGTTGGCGAAGTGGCTGGCGACGCCCTCGAGCTCGAGGTGCGGCGCGGCGGCGATGCGCTCGGCGAGGGCGAGGGCCTCGGGCAGGGGCAGGCCCTGGCGGTGGTTGCCCGTCTCGATCTTCAGGTGCAGCCGCGCGGGCACGTCGAGGGCGACGAGGCGATCGACCGTCTCGCGGTTGTAGACCACCATGCGGGCGCCCAGGGCGGCGACCGCGGGCAGGTCGTGCAGCAGGACCGGGCCCACCAGGTAGAGGGGCGCGTCCACCCCGGCGTCGCGCAGGGCGCGCACTTCGTCGACGCCGTGCACGCAAAGCCAGTCCGCGCCGGCCGTCAGGAAGGCGCGGGCGGCGGGAACGAGACCGTGCCCGTAGGCGTTGCCCTTCACGGCCGGGGCCAGACGGACGTCGGGCCCCACCAGCCGGCGGAAGGTGCGGATGTTGTCGGCGAGGGCGTCGATGTCGACCTCGCACCAGACCGGATCCATCGGGTGCCTCAGCGCGCCGTGGCGGCTCACCGTTACGACGAGGGGGCCGGCGGGTGCAAGGGCTGGGAGCCTGTTGCACATTCGGGGCACTTCGCGGTGCACGCCCCCGAATGCTCGGCTCGGCGTTGCGAAAGCAAGGCGATATCTTCGGATATCGTCATGCTTTCGCGCCTTGATCCGAGCTTTCGGTGACGCACCCCGCTCGACCCCTCTATGCGCAACAGGCTCCTGGGTGGCGGGGGACGCGGGGTTCAAGGAGCACGCGAGATGGGCCGTTGCGCAGACACGAAGAGGGGGAGGTTCTCCATGAAGGCACACGACCGCGTCCCGGGCTTCGATCCCTTCCTGCGCGACGTGCGCGGCGCCGAGGTGCTGCGCGCCCCGGGCGACCTCTCCCGCGCGGTGGCGCGGCTGGTGGGCCGCGAGGTGCTGGTGGCCGGCGACGGCGGGCGCGTCGAGGTCGCCCGCCTCGTCGGCCCGTTGACGCTGCGCTTCGAGGTGCCGTGCCCCTTCGCCGAGGGCGAGGCGGTGGCCCTCACCGATCACCGCGGGCTGCGCTACACCGGCGTCCGCACGGTCGTCTCGAGCGTCTTCCAGGCCGACGGCGTGCCGACCGCGCGCCTGCGCGTGCCGAGCCTCGCCGTCTTCTACCCGGGCCGGCGCGACGTGCGCATCGAGGGCGATCTGGGCGCGCGCATCGAGCTCGACCACGACGGGGTGCGCACGTCGGCGCGCGCGCTCGATATCTCCATGGGCGGCGTCGGCCTGCAGATCGACGCCGCCGACGGCTTCGTCACCGGCCAGGTGTTCACCGTGTGCCTCGACTTCGGTGACGGTGAGATGCAGCTGCCCGCCCGCGTGCGCAGCGCGGTGGTCGACGGCGACGCCATCCGCCTCGGCGTCGAGTTCGCCGCCCACGCGTCGGTCGACGCGCTGTCCCGGCGGCTGCACGGCGCCCTGGCCGCCGTCGCCTGATCAGTCCCCGGCGCGCAGCCAGCCCCAGGTCAGGCCGACCAGCAGGCCGGCGGCGGGCGGCACGAGGCCGTGCCATACCAGCAGGTGCACGCTCGAGCAGTCGGCGCAGGCGTAGTGCAGGGGCACGAGGGCGAGGAGGCCGGCGCCGACGCCCACCAGCAGGCCGGTGGGGGCGTGGCGGCGCAGCGCCTTGCCGCCGATGCCGAGGGCGACCCCCGCGACGGCGACCGAGAAGCCGAGGCCGGTGCCGAGGCACATGGCGCCGGCCATGAAGGGCATCGTCGTGCCGGCGAAGGCCTGCGACACGCCGAAGAGCAGGCCCAGCGCGCCCGCCGCGCCCAACACCACGGCCGGGCGCAGGCGGCGGCCGGCGGGCAGCGTGACGCCGAAGGCCAGCGCGCAGAGGCCGATCCCCAAGCCCAGGAAGCCCAGCATGGCCGCGCGGTGCGGCCAGGTGCCGACGCCGGGCGAGCGGTGGTGCATCACCATCACCAGCGCCGCGCCGCCGCCCAACGCGAGGATCAGGAACGCCCCCAGCAGTCGTCGCCGGCGCGCCGCGAGGTGGGCGCAGTCACGCTGGACCTCGTCCAAGAGCGCCTTGGGGCAGGGCGGCGCCCGGTCGGGGGCGCCTGGGGTGCGTTCGTCCACCACGTCAGGCCTCTCGGCTGAAGATGCCGGCGAGCGCCGTGCGGAGTCGGTTGTAGCCGCGGTGCGCCCGCACGCGCGCCGCGCCTTCGCGGATGCCGAGGCGCTCGGCGACCTCGGCCAGGGGCAGCCCCTCGAGCTTGTGCATCGCCACCACCTCGCGCTGACCATCGGGCAGGGCCTCGATGGCCTCCCGCACCGCGTCGACGATCCAGGCCGTCGACTCCTCTTCGACCTCGGGCATCACCGGCACCTCGGGCACGGTGCCGTCGCCGGTGATGCGCACCCGCGCCGCGCCCTTGCGCCGCAGGGCGTCGATCGACAGCCGCCGCGCGATGGTGATCACCCAGGGCCCGACCGGCGCCCCCGCCCGATAGCGGTGCCGCGCGCGGTGCACCCGCAGAAAGGTCTCCTGCGTCAGGTCACTGGCCAGG
Organism: Myxococcales bacterium; assembly: GCA_020633465.1. Lineage (GTDB taxonomy): Bacteria > Myxococcota_A > Bradymonadia > UBA7976 > UBA1532 > JACKDN01. The sequence goes on along the minus strand of JACKDN010000006.1, from coordinate 56,406 downwards.
GCCGCGTCGCCCACCCATCGCATCTGACAGCGCAGCACCACCGGCGCCAGGGCGTCGTAGACCACCCGGAACGAGCCGGCGTCGCCGTCGACGTAGCGGCCCATCGCGTCGGTCAGGGCCTGGTCGTCTCGGGTGGGGGGTACGGCCATCGGGCGGGCACGTTACCACAGCGCTCGGAGCCTGGTGCGCATCGAGGGGACGGTCCAGCGCTCAATCGTGCTCGTGGCGGTGGTGGAGATCCGGCGCGTGCGGGTGGGCGTGCTCGCGGCGCCCGTGGATGTGTTCGTGCGTGTGCCAGGCGCCCGGGGGCAGGCCCGGGTGGGCATGATCGTGGTGGCCGTCGTCGTGGCGGTGCCGGTGGGTGTGCCGCACGGGCTCGTGGACGTGCAGGTGGCCGTGCGCGTCGCGCAGCAGCACCCACAGCGCGGCGGCCATCAGCGCCGCCGCGGCCACCTGCAGCGCCCGGACGGGCTCGCCGAACAGCGTCCAGGCCACCACGACGCCGACGAAGGGCGCGGTGGCGAACACCATCTGACTGCGCGCGGCGCCCAGCTGCTGGGCCGCGCGGACGTACAGCAGCAGCGACAGGCCGTAGGCGGCCGCGCCGAGGGCCAGGCCGCCCGCGACGCCGGCCGCGGCGGGCGCGGGCTCGCCCGCCAGCCCGCGATCACCAGGTTGCACCCGCCCGCCGCGACGCCCTTGGCCAGCGTCGACTGAGCCGGCGTGTAGCCGTCGATCAGGGCGGTGAGGTTGTTGTCGAGGCCCCAGCACAGGGCCGCCAGCCCGACCCACCCGGCGGCGGTGAGATCGGCGCCGGCGGGTCCGACGAGCATCGCGCCCGCGATGACCACCGCCAGATTGGCGAGCGCGCCCCGGCGCCCGAGGTGCTCGCGGAAGACGAGCCAGGCGAACAGGGCGGTGGCGGCGGTCTCGAGGTTCAGCCACAGCGCCACCGACGCGGCCGGCGCCCGCGTCAGACCCTGCAGCAGCGCGACGGGCCCCAGCACGCCGCCGAACAGGACGGCGCCGGCGAGCCGCCGCAGGTTGGCCGCGTCGCGGCGCCGGGTCGGCGAGCCGCCCCGGAACGCGAAGGGCAGGACGGCGGCCGCGGCGCCGACGTAGAGCAGGCCAGCCAGCGTCCAGGGCGACAGCGTGGCGAGCAGCGTCTTCGCGATCGGCGTGGACGCGCCGAAGAGCGCGGCCGCCGCGAGGCCCCACACGATGGGGGCGGCCGGCCGCACGCCCCGGCGTCCACGGTCGACGTCCTCCGCCTGGTGCGTCTCGGTGCCCGTGGCGCGCCTCCCGATCATCGTCGTCCGAGCCGCCGTCGGCCGCGGCGGACGCCTTCTCTATAGGCGCGGCCGGGATTGCGGGTCCACTACGTTTTGTAGTAGAACCCCGCCGATGTCGATCCACGGCCCCCTCGAAGAGCGCGTGCTGACCGTCCTGTGGGACCGGGGCGACTCGACCGTGCGCGCGGTGCTCGACGCGCTCGGCTCGGAGCACGCCTACACGACCATCCTCACCGTGCTCGACCGCCTGCACGCCAAGGGGGCGGTGCGGCGGCACAAGGAGGGCGTGTCCTGGGTGTACGCGGCGGCCGCCAGCCGGGCCGAGATGGTGGGCCGCGAGGTCGCGCGCCTGCTGCTGGACGCGGGGCGCGGCAGCGAGCCGCTGCTGGCCGGCTTCCTGGACGAGGCGCAGAGCCTCGATCCGGAGGCCATCGATCGGCTGGAGCGCCTGATCAAGGCCCGGCGCGAGGAGCGCGACCGGTGAGCGCTCTGGGGCTCGTCACCGTGCTGCTCGCCGGCGTGCTGGCGGTCGCGTGGCCGGTGGCCTGGGTGACCGCGCGCGTCTGGGACCACCTGCTGATGCGCGCGCCGGCCGAGCACGGGCTGCGCCGCGCGCGCTGGAGCCTGGTCGTCCTGGCCGCGCCCCTGGCGCTCGGCGCGGTGGTCGTCCTCGCGGCGGCGGGCGCGTTCGAGCACGGCGTCGCCTGCCACTGCGGGCCCGGCGAGGGTGTGCACCTGTGCCTGGTGCACCCGGCGCAGGCCGCGGCGCTCGTGCCCTGGGCCCTGCTGTTGCTGGCCTCGGGCGCGCCGCGGGCGGCGCGGCGCGCGCTGAGCCTGCTGCGCGGCTGGCGCCTCTCGCAGCGCCTCGCGCGCGTCGCGTCGCTGGCGCAGCCCGACCGGGCCTGCGCCTCGCGGCGCTGGGCCGCCCCAACGCCTTCACCGTGGGCCTGCGGCGCCCCGTCGCGCTGGTCGACGCCGACTGGTGGGGCGCCCTGACCGCCGCCGAGCGCGCCATGGTGGCCGCGCACGAGCAGGCGCACGTTCATCGCCGCGATCCGCTCGGGCTGGCCTGGGCGCGCCTGATGGCGGGTGTCCTGCCGCCCGCTGCCGATCGGGTGGTCGGGTGGTGGCGGGCCTCGGCCGAGCACCTGGCCGACCGCGCCGCGGCGGAGGCCGTGGGCGATCCGCTCGAGGTCGCCGCCTTCCTGCTGAGGCAGCACGCGCAGGGTCGCCCCGGGGAGTGCCTGGCCTTCCACGGCGGCGGCATGGCCCGGCGCATCGAGGCGCTCGCGACGCTCGACGTGTGCGCGACGCCGGCGCCCGGCGGTGTGCGCGACGGGGCGCTGGCCGGGGTGCTCTTGCTCTCGGGCCTGGGCGCGTTGGCCGGCGCCGCGCTGCACGGCGTCGCCGAACGCCTGCTGGCCTTCTTCCACTGAACTGAGGTGCTCGATGGCTCGGCCGCTGCGTCGCCGTGCGCTCGTGTCTACTACGCTGTGTAGTATGGTCGCGTTGACCCGCGCGGCCCTCGCGCAGCCGGCACCGCTGGACGAGGTCACCCTGGTGCGCCGGTGGCTCGAGCGGCCGGCCGTCGCGGCCCGTGCGCGCGCGCGAGACGCCGCGGTGGACGCCACCCGCGCGGTGCCCTCGGCGCTGCCCACGCCTCGTCTGGCGCTGCGCCGCGAGCAGGCCTTCGGCGACGACGCGGGCTTCACGACGACGGTGGCCGGACTCGAGGCCGATCTCGATCTCAGCGGGCGCGCCGATCTGCTGCGGGCGGCCGGCGTCGAGCGCGCGGCGATCGCCCGCGCCGAGCACGCGGCCGCGCTGGTCGAGGGCATCTGCCGGGTGCGCCGCCGCGCCGTCGAGGTCGAGGCCGCCGACGCGGTGGTCGGCATCCGCTCGAGCGCGCAGGCCGAGCTCGAAGCCCTGGCGGCCGAGGTGCGCCGCCTGGTCGAGGGGCGCGAGCGGGCGGCCCACGACGCGGATCGCGTGGCGTTGCGCGTCGAGCTGCACGCGCAGGCCCTGCGCGACGCCGCCGTCGACGCCGCGGCCGCCCGCGCGGCGCTGAGCGCCCTGGTGGGCCCGGTCGCGGGCCCGGTGGCGCCCGAGCCGCAGGCGCCCGCCGATCGGGCGGACTGGGCCACGCGCGCCGTCGAGCAGCACCCGCGGCTGCGCGCCCTGCGCGGTGGCGTCGAGGCCGCGAAGGCCGACGCGCGCGTCGCCGATCGCTGGTGGGTGCCGGGGGTCGGCGTCTACGGCGCCTTCCGGCGCGACACCGCGGTCGAGGGGGAGGCGGCCCACGGCTACGAGGCCGGCCTGACGGTCGACCTGCCCGTGGTCGACTGGGGCGCGCCTGCCCGCGCGCCGAGGCCGCCGCCGCGCGGGCCCGGTTCGCCGCGGCGCTGGCCGAGGACGAGGCGCGGCTACAGGGCGAGCTGGCGGCGGCCGCCGCGGCGCTGGACGCGCTCGAGCGCGCGCCGGCGGCCTCCGGCGTGGATCCGGCGGCGACCGTCGAGGGCGCGCGCCGCCGCTACCGGAGCGGCGGCGCGCCGCTGGCCGAGCGGCGCGACACGCGGGACGCGGTCGAGGCGCGGGCCGAGGCGGCCGTCGCACAGCGAGCGCGCCGCCATCAACTTCGTCTGCGCCTGGCCTGCCTGGCCGGCGCCTTTCCCGAGCCGGCGCTGGCCGCGCTCGTCGAGGAGGTGAGCCGATGAGCCGGGGTTTGTCGTGCGTCGTCCTGCTGGGACTCCTGGGCTGCCACGCGCACGAGGACGCCGCCGGCCACGGGCACAGCCACGGCGACGAGGGGCACGGGCACGGCGACGAGGGGCACGGCCACGGGCACGGCCACGGCGACGCCGACGAGGGGCCCGAGCCCGTCGCCGTCACGCGCTGGACGCCGACGCACGAGCTGTTCGTCGAGTTCGATCCCCCCGTCGTGGGTCAGCCGGTGCAGTACCACGCGCACGTGACTCGCCTGGCCGACAACCACGCCGCCACCGAGGGCACGCTCGACGTCGAGTGGCTGCGCGGCGACGAGGCCGTCCGCTCTTTCGTGGCGCGCGAGGTGGCCCGGCCGGGCATCTTCGCGTTCCCCGCGCCCGCGCCGGACGCGCCCGGTGAGTACGCGCTGCGCTTCACCTATCGGCACGGGGACGAGGAGGCGGTCTGGGACGCGGGGCGCTTTGTGGTCGGCGCCGAGCCCGCGCCGCCCCCCGAGACGCCCGAGGGAGAGATCAGCTTCCTCAAAGAGGCGCAGTGGCGCATCCCCTTCGCCACCGAGAGGTCGACCCGGCGCGCGCTCGCCCGCTCGGTGCGGCTGATCGCCGTGGTCGAGCCGGCCCCGGGGCAGCTCGAGACGGTGGGCTCGCCGGCGGCCGGGCGCCTGCGCTGGGACGCCGACGCGGCGCTGGCCGTCGGCACCCGCGTGGCCGCCGGCCAGGTGGTGGCCCGGGTGTACCCGGCCGCCACCGACGCCAACTGGAGCACGCTGCGCCTGCGGGTGCGCGAGAGCGAGGTCGAGCGACAGCGCGCCTCGGCCGAGGTCGAGCGCCTGCGCGGGCTGGCGCGCGACGGGCTGGTGCCCGGTCGGCGGCTGGACGAGGCCGAGGCCGCGCTGGCGCAGGCGCGCGCCCGACTGGACGCCGCGCGCGAGCAGCGCGACCAGACCGGGGGGCCCAGCCGACCGGTATCGAGGTGCGCGCCCCGGCGACGGCGTCGTCGTCGAGGTGGCGGCGGCCGACGGCGCACCCGTCGCGCCCGGCGCGCCCCTGCTGCGCCTGGTGGCCGAGGGGCAGCTGCGGCTGCGCGCCGAGGTGCTGCCCGCCGAGCTGCCCGGCGGCCCGAGCGACGTGCGCGGCGCCTGGCTCGAGCCGCGGGGCGACGAGCCGGTGGAGGTGCCTCGCGCCGGCCTGGCCACCTCGCGCCTGGTGGCCGATCCGCGGAGCGGTCTGGCCCCGCTGGCCTTCGCCGCGCCGCCGGGTCCGTGGGGGCTGGGCGCGCAGGTGCCGCTCCGCCTGAGCGTCGGCCCACCCACCGAGGCGCTGACCGTGCCGCGCGGCGCGGTGGTCGAGATCAACACGCAGCCCTTCGTCTTCGTGATGGTGGGCGGCGAGTCCTTCACGCGGCGGCGCGTGCGTCTGGGCCCCGGCGACGCGACCCACGTCGCGGTGCTCGAGGGGGTCGAGCCGAGCGACCGGGTCGTGACCGTCGGCGGCTTCGACGTCTACGTCGCGTCGCTGTCCGGCAGCCTCGAATCGCATCGGCACTGAGCGATGTGGAACCACCTCATCCGTTTCTCCCTGCGCAACCGCGTCTTGGTCGTCGGCGGCGCGCTCGCGCTGGTGGTCTACGGCACCTGGGTCGCCACCCGGATGCCCGTGGACGTGCTGCCCGATCTCACCGCGCCCACGGTCACGGTCATCACCGAGGCGCACGGCATGGCGCCCGACGAGGTCGAGCTGGCGGTGACCGTGCCCCTCGAGGCGGCGCTCAACGGCGCGCCGGGCCTGCGCCGCCTGCGCTCGGCGTCGGGCATCGGCATCTCGATCGTCTGGGCCGAGTTCGACTGGGACACGCGCCCCTTCGTGGCGCGCCAGGTGGTGGCCGAGCGCCTGCAGGCGGCTCGGTCGCGCCTGCCGCGCGACGCCGAGGCGCCGTTCATGGCGCCGATGTCGTCGATCATGGGCGAGATCATGTTCATCGGCCTGCGCGGCGACGCCCCGCCCATGCACCTGCGCGACGCGGCCGAGCTGCAGGTGCGCCGGCGCCTCTTGGGCATCTCGGGCGTGGCCCAGGTGACGCCGATCGGCGGCGCGCTGCGGCAATACCAGGTGGTGCTCCAGCCCCAGGCGCTGCGGGCGCTCCGCGTCGGGGCGAACCAGGTGATCGAGGCGCTGCAGGGCGCCTCGCGGAACGCGCCCGGCGGCGTCTTCGTCAGCGGCCACCACGAGTACCTCGTGCGCGGCGTCGGCCGCGCAGCGACGCTGGCCGACCTGGGTGAGGTGGTGGTCGCCCGCCGCGGCGGGCAGCCGGTGCTGCTGCGCCAGGTGGCCGACGTGCGGGTGGGGCAGGCGCTGGTGCGCGGCACGGCCGCGATCGACGCGGCGCCCGCGGTGGTTTTGGCCGTCCAGAAGCAGCCCGGCGCCGACACCCTCGCGCTGACCGAGGCCATCGACGACGCCCTCGACGATCTGTCCGGCGCGCTGCCCGAGGGCGTCGAGCTGTACCGCCAGGGGTTCCGCCAGGCCCGCTTCATCGAGGTCGCGCTGAGCAACGTGGGGCGGCACCTCGTCGAGAGCGCGGCGCTGGTGGTCGTGCTGCTCGCGCTGTTCCTGCTGAACGCCCGCACCACCTTCATCTCGTTGGTCGCGCTGCCGCTGTCGGTGCTGGCCGGCGTGGTAGCGCTGCACTGGACCGGCGCGAGCATCAACACGATGACGCTGGGCGGACTGGCCATCGCCATCGGCGCGCTGGTGGACGACGCGATCATCGACGTCGAGAACGTCTACCGCCGGCTGCGCCAGCGCGCCGCGCTGCCCGAGGGCGAGCGCGCGTCGCTGCTGGACACCATCTTCGAGGCCTCGGCCGAGATCCGCGGCTCGATCGTCTACGCCACCGCGATCATCGTCGTGGTCTTCCTGCCGTTGTTCTTCCTGAGCGGGCTCGAGGGTCGCCTGATGCAGCCGCTCGGCCTGGCCTACGTGGTCAGCATCGCCGCCTCGCTGGTGGTGGCCGTGACGGTGACGCCCGCCCTGTGCGCCCTGCTGTTGCGCGACGTGCCGGTGCCCGAGGCGCGCCGCGACAGCCCGGTCGTGCGCGGCCTGCAGGGGCTGTACGGGCCGACGCTGACCTTCGCGCTGCGCTGGCCGCGGACCGTGATCACGCTGTCGACCGTCGGCGTGGTGGCCTCGGTGGTGCTGATCGCGTCCTTCGGTCGCGGCTTCCTGCCCAAGTTCAACGAGGGCAGCTTCACCCTCGCTGGGGCCACCGTGCCGGGCGCCACGCTGGCCGAGTCCGACGCGATGGCCACGCGCCTGGATCGCGCGCTGGTCGACCTCGATCTGGTGACCTCGGTGGTGCGCCGCACCGGACGCGCCGAGGGCGACGAGCACGCGCAGGACGTGCAGTTCAGCGAGCTCGAGGTGACGGTCGATCCCGACGTGCCGGTGGCCGAGGCCGCGGCCCGGCTGCGCGAGGCCGCGGCGTCGGTGCCGGGCCTGGTGGTCTCGGTGGGCCAGCCCATCGGCCACCGCATCGAGCACATGCTGTCGGGCGTCAAGACGGCGCTCGCCCTGAAGGTGCAGGGCCCCGACCTGGCGACCCTGCGGCGGGTGGCCCTCGAGGTGCGCGACGCCATCGCCGACGTGCCCGGGCTGGTCGACCTGGCGGTCGAGCCGCAGACCGACATCCCGCAGCTGCTGGTGCGCCCGGACCACCCGGCGCTGGCCCGGCTGGGCCTGACGCCGGGCGAGCTGGCCGAGCTGACCGAGGTCGCGTTCCTGGGCCACCCGGTGGGGCAGTGGTGGTACGAAGGCTTCCCCTACGATCTGGTGGTGCGCTACCCCGAGCGCCACGGCGCGGACTTCGAGGCCCTGGCGGCGACCCCGGTGGACGGCGGCGGTGAGCGCTTCGCCACGCTCGGCGACGTCGCCCGCCTCGATCGCACGCTGGGCCCCAACCTGATCAACCGCGAGGACGCCCAGCGCCGCATCGTGGTCATGGCCAACATCGCCGGCGGCGACACCCGCGGCGTCGTCGAGAGGGTGCGCGCGCGCATCACCGAGCGCGTCGACCTGCCCGAGGGCTACGGCATCGCCTACGGCGGCGAGTTCGAGAGCGAGGCGCGGGCCAGCCGCACCATCGGGCTGCTGTCGTTGGTGGCCGGCCTGGCCATGCTGCTGTTGCTGTGGATGGCCTTCGGCAGCGCCCGCGACGCGCTGCTGGTGGGGCTGAGCCTTCTGCTGGCGCTGATCGGCGGCGCGCTGGTGGTCCGCGCGACCGGCGGCGTGCTCTCGGTGCCCTCGATGCTCGGCTTCGTCACGCTGTTCGGCATCGCGGCCCGCAACGGCATCATGCTGGTCAGCCACTACCGGCACCTGGTCGAGGTCGAGGGCGAGGATCGACGAGGCGCCATCGTGCGCGGCAGCCGCGAGCGCCTGGTGCCCATCCTGATGACCGCGCTGGGCACCGGGCTGGCGCTGGTGCCCATCGCCCTGGCCATGGGCGAGCCGGGCAACGAGATTCAGGCGCCGATGGCGCTGGTGATCCTCGGGGGTCTGGTCAGCTCGACCGCGCTGTGCATGGTGACGCTGCCGGTGTTGTACGACCGCTTCGGGCGGGCAGGCGGGGTCGCCGAGCGCGGCTGAGGGCCACGCCGCGCGGGCTCACTGCACCATGCCGGCGCTCTCGACGAGGTGGGCGGGATCGATGCCCAGCTGCGACAGCGCGCGCGACCAGACCTCGTCGGCGGGCCACGAGAACACCATCGAGGCGGTCGTCTCGGCGACGATCCACGAGCCGGCGGCGATCTCGCGCTCGAGCTGTCCCGGCCCCCAGCCGGCGTAGCCCACCAGCAGGCGCAGGTGATCCTCGCCGCCCTGGCACATGCGGGTCAGCGCCTCGCGGCTGCGGCTGACGCTGACGCCGTCGGCCACCCGCATGGTCTCGTCGAAGCCCCAGCCGTCGTCGTGCAGCATCCACAGCGACTGCGGCTCGACCGGGCCGCCGCGGCGCAGGCGGCCGCTGTCGCCGCCGGGCCAGGGCAGGCCGAAGCCGGCCGCGACGTCGCGGCAGCCGTGGTGGGTGGGGTGGTTGACGACCAGCCCCAGCGCGCCGTCCGCGTCGTGCTGGATCATCACCACCACCGAGCGATGGAAGTTCGGATCCTGCAGCTGCGGGACGGCGATCAGGGCGCCCGGCGCGGTCGAGAAGTCGCTCACGGTCTCACCTCAACCCCATCTGCGCCACCACGGTGGACGGCCGGCGGATCAGCGCGCGCAGCACCAGATCCTCCAGTCCGTCGCGCGCGAGCGTCCGGTGCACCGTCCACTCGCCGCCCTGTCCGTCGTCCTCGCCCAGCTGCACCCGCGCCTTGCGCTCCGGCACCACCTGCCCGGCGCGCGTCCGCATGCGCTCGACGACGATGTGCCGCCGGGCGCTGACCGGCGCCGGGCTGGCCCCGTACACCTTGCGGCCGCGCAGGTGGTCGACGTCGGCCACCACCCCCAGATCGCCGTTGTGCAGCTCGACGATCGTGCTCACCGGCAGCAGGCCCATCGTCGCGACGAAGCAGCGCACCAGCGACGGATCGAGGTGCGAGGGCGGCGCGCTCAGCAGCTGCAGGCCCACCTTCAGCGGCGACTGGGCCGGACGCTTGCCGTCGCCGCGCACCTGGTTCAGGTACGCCGACGCCAGCGCGATCAGCTGGCTGGGCGCGATGGGCTGAGGGGGGCCGGCCAGGTAGGGCGGGCCGCTGCTGGTCGGCCCGATGGCCCACTCGAGGCTGGCCGCGACGCGCAGGGCGAGCGGCGGCGTCACGCGCGTCGCCTCGGCCAGCTGGCGCACCGCCAGCACGCCGACCGCCTCGGGCACGGTGAACTCGGTGGGATCGGGGTTGGCGTAGGCGTGCCCCTCGACGTGCAGCAGCGCCAGCGTGGTGAGATCGGCGCACTCGGTGCGCGACAGGCCCAGGCCGCGCGCGGTGGCGGCCACCAGGACCGCCACGTCCACCGCCCGGCGGTAGGGCTCGTCGCCGCTGGCCAGGAGGGGCATCGCGCACAGCAGGTCCTGCTCGACGGTGCAGGTGTCGACCAGCTCCTGCGCGATGCGGCGCGCCGACCGCACCTCGACCGGCACCAGGCGCAGCACCTCGCTCATCGCCGCCGCCGACTTCGCGTAATGCCACAGCGTCGCGACGCCGCGCACGCCGGTGCCCACGCCGTCGAGCGCCAGGGGCTGCGGCGCGAGCTTCATGTTCGTGACGCCGGCGGCCTCGATGGCCTCGGCCAGCGCCTTCATCTGATCCTTGGTGCCCTCGGGGGCGCGGAAGCGCGCGAACTGCGAGAAGAACTGCCGGATCTCGGGGTCTTTGGGCTTCTGCTTGAAGATGATGCCGCCGGCCTCGCGGCGCGCCAGCCACTGCTCGAGCTCGTTGGCCTGCTCGACGGCGCCCTTGTCCAGCCACAGGGCGTGGCTGTTCACCTTCGCGATGCCCTCGTGCACCACGATGGTGATCGCCTGGCGCTCGAGCTGGATCAGCTCGCCCAGGGCGTCGAGCATCTTCTCGATGGGGCGCAGCCAGGCCTCGTTGTTCATCTCGTGCGCCTCGCCGGTCTTCATCAGCGAGAACGCGTAGATGAGCAGCCCCTTGCCGGCGCGCTGGATGCGGTCGTGGGCCTCCTTCGGCGTCGACACGTCAGTCCCCCAGATCCAGATCGAGGAAGTCGCGCAGCAGGCTGTCGACCGAGCGGCCCGCGGGCGGATCGGACTCGGCCTCGGCCGCGGGGGGCGTCGGCGGCGGCGTCCGGCCGGGCACCGGCGGCGGGGCCAGCGGGCGGCGGGGCGGAGGCGGCGCGGTCGGCGGGGGCGGGGCCTCGACCGACGGGGGCTCGAAGTCGGGGGGCGCGGACAGATCGAAGTCGGGCGGCGCGTCGAGATCGGGCGGCGCGTCGAGATCGGGCGGCGCGTCGAAGTCGGGCGGCGCGTCGAAGCCGGGCGGCGCGTCGAAGCCGGGCGGCGCGGCCAGGTCGAGATCGGGCGCCGCGCCGAAGTCGGGCGGCGCGTCGAAGTCGGGCGGCGCGTCGAAGTCGGGCGGCGCGCCCAGGTCCGGGGGCGCCGAAGTCGGGCGGCGCGCCCAGGTCGGGCGGCGCGCCCAGGTCCGGCGGGGCGTCAGGACGGGCGGGGGCGCGCTGCGCGCGCCCAGGGGCGGCGGCGGCGTGGCGCCGACCTGGGGCGAAGCGCTGGCCCCGCGGGGGCGCGCTGGCCCTCGGCGCGGCGGCGGGCGACGTCCCCACGTTCGGGATGGGCGGCGGCGGCGCGGCGCTGGGGCGCGGCGGCGGCGGCGGCGGCGCGCTCGGCTTGTTCTCGGCGGTCAGGTAGCCGCGCAGGATGTCCTCGAGGCTGGCGTCCGGGTTGTGCGTCAGCTCGTCGTGGATGCGCGGCGCCGCGCGCTCGACGATGCGCACCGGCACCACCTGCTTGGGCGCCTCGACCACCCGCGGCGCCGCCTCGGTCTCGTCGGCCACGCCCACCAACGCCGCGCGCGGGCTGGTCACCCGGAAGCGCCCGCCCTCGCTCAGCGCGGGCTCGGCCTTCAGCTGCCGGTGATCCATCGGCAGGAACACCTCGCCCTCGGACAGCAGCGGGCGCTCGCTGATCGGCACGTCCTCGGCGCGCCGCACGTCGACCGTCTTCGACTTCTTCTCGCGCGCGGCCTGCTCGACCGGCGACGGGCGGGGGCGGGGCGGCGGCCGCACCTGCAACGCCGAGGGCTCGAAGATCAGCGCGTCGCCCATGCGCTCGCGGCCGATCTCCACGTCCTCGAGCGGGCCGTCCTGCTCGGCGTCCGGGGCCTCGTCGGCGGGCACGCCGTCGCGGTCGGCCTCGCCGCGCGCCGCGAGGCGCATCACGATGTCGCAGTGCCCACCCAGCGCGAGGTCGGCGCGCGCCTTGACCTCGTTGATCAGCGCCAGCGCGTCGCGGTTGCCCACGATGCCCAGGCCGCTGATCGCGCCGCGGCGGGTGGGATCGTCGGCCAGGGTGTCCGAGCCGCGCTTGAACAGGCGGCCGAGGCCCGCGCCGCCGGTGTCCTCGAGGCGCAGGGCGTCCCGGAAGATGGCCAGGAACTTGTCCCCGCCGAGGCGGGCGAGCGCCTCGAAGAACCGGCGCTGCTCGTCCTCGTCGTAGCCGTAGAAGGCCGGGGCCTTGATGGTCTGGGCGATGTAGGGGGCGACCGAGCGATCGCGCGCGGCCGAGAAGCGGGTGAGGGCGGCCTGGCGCACGGCGGGGGCGGGATCGCGCAGCAGGGGCAGCAGCGCCTCGCGGGCCTGCAGGTCGTACGACCCGGCCATGCCCTCGACGGCGCGCGCGCGCACCTCGGGCGCCTCGTGGTGCAGCACCTCGAGCAGCAGCGCCCGCGCCTGCCCGCCGAGATCCGAGCCCAGGATGACCTCGAGCACCTCGAGCACGACGCCGGGGTTCGGATCGCGCAGGCGCTCGGCCCAGGGGTCGAGCGAGGTCGTCGACTGCCGGCGCAGCAGATCCTTGAGGAAGTCGGCGCCGGCGGGCCGCCGCACCCGGTTGATGACGCCCAGCAGATCGGGCGCGGTCAGCACGTCGGCGTCGACGAAGTGCCAGCGGGCCCAGGCGTAGAAGTCGGTCTCGTCGGGATCGATGGCCCGGGCGACCAGCTCGACGAGGCGCTCGCCCGCCACGGTCTGCTCGAGCGTCAGCAGGCGGTCGGCCAGGGTGGGGGCGAAGCCGCCGTCGCGCGCCATGGTCTGCAGCGTGCGCGCGGCGATCGCGAAGCCCTCCCAGTCCTTCGCGCGCAGGTAGCCGCCCAGGGCCCGCACCACCAGCTCGGGCAGCTCGTCGGCGGGCAGCGGCGAGGGCTCCTTCACCACCAGGCAGGCCAGCAGGTGCACGAGGTGGTCGTAGGCGGCGCGCGGCTGCTCGGCGGCCTCGATCGTCCCGGCGACGGCCACCGCCTCGTCCTCGAGGGGGTGCCGCAGCTTGCGATGCGCGTTCTCGGCCTGCTCGACGGCGTCCACCCCGTCGAGCTCGGTGCGCGTGCGGGGCTGGCGGTCGGCGGCGTCGTCCTCGGGCAGCTCGACGAGGCCGGGCACGACGTCGTCGACGATCTCGCGGAAGAGCGCGACGAAGCGCTCCTCGGCCATGAAGATCTTGTCGGTGAAGGTATCGATGGCCAGGTAGCGGATGTTCTCGAGCGAGTCCCGCCACAGGTTGCCGACGAAGTCCTCGTCGAGATCGTCGTCGTCGCGGCTGCGCGCGAGGTTGACGACGAAGCTCTCGACCTCGTTCGTCTCGACGCCGGGCTTGAAGATCAGGCGGCGCAGGCCCTGACTGAACAGGTCGAAGGCGAGGTTGTTGTCCCGCGCCTCGGACTTGTAGCACTCCTCTTCGCCCACCAGGATGCGGTTGGTCGAGACGGTGAGCTCGAGATCGCCGAACTCGCCGGTCACGGCGCGCAGCGCGCGCGTGACGCCCTCGAGCGCCTCGGCGAAGCGCTCGGCCTCGTCGGGATACAGCGCGGCCGCGTCGCGCACCTTCTTCAGGACGTCGCGGACCTGCTTGCCGACACTTCCCTCGTCCGAGGTCGCTTGGGCCACCTCAGTGCCTCCGTCGCGCGCTGCCCCGCCGCCCCCCGAGGTCGGCGAATCGCGCGTGCCCGCCGTGCGGTGCGATCCGAGGGCAGCCTAACACAGCCCGTCCGCGGACGAGAACGCCCCTCAATTCGAGGCGGCGTTCTCGCGGACGACGGCGCGGACGTGGTCGGCGGCGGCGTCGAGGGCGTCGTCGTCGACGTAGGGCGCGGGGCCGAGCCGCAGCACGTCGCCGCGGGCGTCGACGAAGATGCCGCGGCGGCGCAGGTGCTCGACGACGTGGCCCGCGTCCGGCACCTCGAAGGCGACGAAGCCGCCGCGCTCGGCGGGCGCCTCGGGGGTCAGCAGGCGCAGATCGGGCAGCGCCTCGATCAGGCGTTGGGTCTGCAGCAGGGACTGCTGGCGCAGGCGGTGGACGGTCAGGCCGTGGTGGTCGAAGAAGGCGGCCACGGCCGCCGCGCGGTAGTGGCTGGTGGGGTCGTAGGTGCTGCCCGCGAAGCGCTCGGCGCCGGCCCGGCCGTAGGGCACCTTGCCCGGCGGCGCCTCGGCCAGCGTGGCGAACTCGGCGAACCAGCCCGTGTCGATCGGGCGCAGGGCGCAGTCGGGCGGTACGCGCATCCAGCAGCAGCCCTCGCCCCACTGGGCGTATTTGTAGCCGCCGGCGACGACGAAGATCGGGTCGGGCCCCAGATCGGCCAGGTGGAAGGGCACCGTCATGAAGGCGTGGTAGGCGTCGAGCAGCACCTCGGCGCCCACGCGCTGGGCGGCCTCGACGGCGGCGCGCAGGTGCGGGACGACGGCGGCCGTGCGGAAGAGCACCGTCGAGGCCATCAGCGCGGCGGTGTCCGGGCGGACGGCCGCGGCGAGGCGCTCGGCCAGGGTCGACACGGGGGCGGCGGGCACCCAGGTGACCTCGACGCCGGTCTCCTCGAGGCGGGCGAGCTGGCGGCGCAGGGAGTGGAACTCACCGTCGGTGGTGACGACGTGGCGGCGCTTCGACCAGTCGAGGGCGGACAGGAAGCGGGTGACCAGCTCGTGGGTGTTGGGGGCCAGGGCCAGGTCGGCGGGGCGGGCGCCGGTGGCGCGACCGATGGCGGCGCGCATCGCGTCGGCCTTGGCCGCGGCGCGCGTCCACTTGTCGTCGACGTGGGCGGCCGCGTCGTCGAAGGCCTCGAGCACCGCGGCGCGGGCGACGTCGGGCCAGGCCTGGTGCGAGTGCCCGGTCAACAGCACGCGCCCGGGCTGGGCGAAGGCGCGGTAGTGGTGGGCGAGGGCGACCGGGTCGATGGGTGGATCGGCGAACATGATCGCTCCGAGGCCGGGGTCGAACGGGCAGTCTGGCGCGCGCGCGCGCCGCTGGGTAGGTTGATGCGCAGCACCGGGAGGGGGGCGCGATGGATCCCAATCAGACACATGCCAGCGACTGGCGGTCGGCGCAGGAGAAGGAGAAGAGCCTGCTGCGCAAGGCCTCGGCCAGCCTGTTCAAGACGTGGATCCCCGATCACCCCGAGGCGTCGACCGAGCGCGGCGAGGTGTACCGCAACCTGCGCGACGCCTTCTCGATGTTCGGCAGCCCCGAGGGGCGGCGCGTCACCTTCGTGAGCCTGCTGTCCACCGGCACCGAAGACATCGTGGCGCACGAGTACCACGAGGCGCCGCTGTCGGCCCAGGAGCTGCTGGTGCAGCGCGAGGGCACCGAGGCCTTCCTCGATCCCAAGACGGCCCTGCGGGTGGTGCGCCGCAAGTTCGGCATGATGACCCTGATCGGGCGCATGGCCAGCACCTTCGAGCAGCGCAACCTGGTGGCGGTGACGCTCGAGGCCGAGGTCGATCAGTCGACGCTGATCGAGTTCGGGCGGCTTCTCAGCGCGCGCATCGAGGGGACGACCGCCGAGGAAGAGCAGGCGCTGCGCAAGAAGTTCCGGCGCGGCAGCTTCCCGCACATCGACCTGATCTTCCACGCCGAGGTGATCGGGCGACGCCTGCCCGTGCCCTGGCCGGTGAAGCACTACTACAGCCTGCTGGCGCGCGACCTGAAGGCCCAGGGCGGGGGCGCGAGCCGCAGCGCCGATCACGCGGCGGCGCACGCCGGCAAGCTGAACCCGAAGGCCCTGCGCCAGCTCGCGCTGTACGCCGCCGAGCTGAAGGGCGACATCGAGACCGACTTCGATCCCGCCGACGACATCCTGCGCGAGGCCGACGAGCGCACGCTGTTGACCGTCACCCGCAACATCTTCGACGAGTTCCAGCTGCTGCGCCGCGAGCGCGACCACGCGCGCGCGATGAGCGGCACGCCGGCGCCGAGCGACGTGCAGCTCGATCAGGCCGAGGTGGCGCAGGCGGTGGGCGAGGACTTCCTCGACCTGGCCGAGGCGGGCGGCACGCCGGAGGACGACGAGTTCCTGCGCCTGGCGCAGGGGCTGGAGAAGGTGCGCCGGGTCCGGGGGCGCGACTTCTTCACGCGCATCTCGATGGTCAGCGGCGACATGAGCTTCGTCGACGCCGCCCGGGGGGCCGGGTTCGAGGGCGTCGAGGCGTCGGTCGCGCAGAAGGATCCCATCGAGGGCCTGGCCGAGGCGCGCAACGTCACCGAGCCCTTCTACCGGGCGCGGGCGCTGGCCTCGGTGGTGCCGCTGCTGAAGAAGGCGGGGCACGAGGACGAGGCGCGGCAGGCCGCCGTCGAGGCCCTCGAGGCGGCGCGCAAGTGCCAGACCACCGACGTCGACCAGGCCTACAACGCCGCGCTGACCGCGCTGATCCACGTCGGGGACGACGAGCGGGCCGCGGTGGCGGTGAAGGAGGGGCTGGACCACGCGCACGGCTACAAGGAGCACGACGAGCGCGCCGCGAGCCTGATGCGGGTGGTGTCGACGCTGATGGAGGCCGGGCCGCTGCCCGCGCGCGTCAAGGCGTCGCTGTCGCGTGAGATCCTGGGCAAGGACGTCCACTTCTGGGGCAAGAAGGCGGTCGGCTCGGCGCTGGTCGAGGTGACGCTGTCGCTCTTGTCGCCGGACAACGACGACACGCTGATCTTCCTGCAGAAGGTGGTGGCGCACCCAGACCTCGAGGTGCGCAAGAGCGTCATCCGGACGATGCCGTTCACCGGCGACGCCCTGCGCAACATGCTGCTGAGCCACCTGCGCGATCCCGAGGTGCCCGTGCGCGTCGAGGTGATCGAGCGCATCGGCTGGAGCGGCGAAAAGGCGCTCGGGCTGTACCTGGTGAACCACGTGCGGCAGGGGCACGCGACGTCGGATCGCGAGAAGCGGGCGGTGGCGCTGAACCTCGCGCGCCTGGATGCCGTGCGCTACGTGCCCTTCCTGAACGCGATGCTCGGCAGCCTGGGCCACAAGTCGATGCTGGGCCCCTACAAGGCCATCAAGGACGACGAGGGCCTGCAGATGGCCGCGCTCGAGGTGCTGTACCACCTCAACTCGCGCGACGCCCGGCGCCTGCTGTTCCACACGAGCGAGCAGGGCAAGGGCGCGACGAACGAGCTGTGCAAGCGCATCTGGCACGCGGTGAAGAGCGCGCCCTACGGGGATCCGGAGCTGCCGCGGTCGCCCCACGACCCGGCGTGGACCGAAGAGGACGAGTTCGACCTGCTGCAGGTGCTCGATCGGGACGCGCCGCTCGAGGCGCTCGAGGCGCCGGAGCCCGAGCCCGAGCCCGAGAAGCGGCCGGCCTCGACGTTCAAGCCGAAGAAGAAGGGGCTGTTCGGCCGGCTGAAGGCGAAGATCTTCGGCGACGAAGACGGCGAGGGCGGCGTCCGGACCGATCTGGGCGGCGACGAGGACGAGGACGACGAGGACGAGGGCGACGCCGAGGTCGACGAGGTCGCCGCCGGGCCGGTCGACCAGGGGCGCCCGGCCGCGGCCCTGCGCTTCGAGGCGGTGCTGCTCGAGGGACAGGAGGCCTTCTCGGGCAAGGTGCCGGTGCAGTTCGCGCTCTACACCGACGAGGCGGCGGCGGATCCCGTGTGGCGCGAGCGGCACGACCTGTCGCTGGGCGAGACGGGCCACTTCGAGGTCATGCTGGGGCTGCGCGAGCGGCTGCCCCCGGCGCTGCCGAACATCGTGTGGCTGGGCATGGACTTCGACAACAGCGGCGAGGTGCAGCCGCGCACGCGCATCAGCCGCGCTCGATCCGTCGTGCAGGGCTGACCGCGCCCGTCGGTCAGGGCGCGGCGGCCGCCGGGGCGCCCAGCTTGCTCGGATCGCTGGCGCCGCGGGCCACGCCGTCGGCGTCGACGGCGATGGCCTGCACCGCGTTGTAGCGGCCGCGCGCCTCGACCGCGTGGCCGCGGCGGACGAGGTTCTCGCGCACGTCGAGCGCGATCTCGGGCTCGACGAACAGCGTCTCGGGCACCCACTGGTGGTGCACGCGCGGCGCCTCGATGGCGGCGCGCGGATCCATGTCGAAGGCCAGCACGTTCAGCAGCACCTGCAGCGTGCCGGTGATGATGGTCGGCCCGCCCGAGCCCCCCACCACCAGCGCCACCCGATCGTCCTTCAGCACGATCGTCGGGGTCATGCTCGACAGCGGCCGCTTGCCCGGCGCGATGGTGTTGGCCTCGCGCCCCACCAGCCCGAAGGCGTTGGGCACGCCGGGCTTGGCGACGAAGTCGTCCATCTCGTTGTTGAGCAGCACGCCGGTGTCGCCGGCGAGGTACATGCTGCCGAAGGCCAGGTTGACCGTGCTGGTGATCGCCACGGCGTTGCCGGCCGCGTCGACCACGCAGAAGTGGCTGGTGCCGCCGTCCTCGGGCAGGGCGTAGTCGCCGCCGTAGGCCGCGCGCTCGTGGGTGCGCGCCGGGTCGAAGGTGGCGCGCAGGCGGTCGCGCGCGGCGTCGCCCACCATCTGCTCGAGGGGCACGGGCGCGAAGTCGGGATCACCCATCAGGCGCGCGCGGTCGGCGAAGGCGTGCTTGAGGGCCTCGGCCAGGCGGTGCAGGTAGGCGCTGCTGTTGTGGCCCAGGGCCCTCAGGTCGAGATCCTCCAGGGCGCGCAGCACCTGCACGAGCACGGCGCCGCCGCTGCTGGGCGGCGGCATCGACAGCACGCGGTAGCCCCGCCAGGGCGCGTCGACCAGCGGGCGCTCCTTCGGCGCGTAGCCGGCCAGATCGGCCGCGGTGATCAGGCCGCCGTCCTTCGCCATGGCCGCCGCCAGACGCTTCGCCACGTCGCCCCGATAGAAGCCGTCGGCGCCCTGCTTCGAGATGGCGGCCAGCGTCTTCGCCAGGGCCGGCCGCTTCAGGATCGCGCCTTCGGCGACGGGCTGGCCGTCCACGAAGAAGACGGCGGCCAGCGCCGGGCGCGCGGCGATCTCGGCCTTCTTCGCGGTGACCCGCTCGTGCAGCAGCGCGCCGACGCGGAAGCCGTCGCGCGCGGCCTTCAGCGCGGGCGCCACCACCTGCTTCCAGGGCAGCTTGCCGTGGCGCTGGTGAAGCCGCCACAGCCCGGCGATCTCACCGGGCACGGCGGCGGCGAGGGGGCCGCGCGTGCTGCGCTCGGGGACGACGTTGCCCTCGGCGTCGAGGTACATGTCGCGCGTGGCCCCGGCGGGGGCGATCTCGCGCGCGTCGAGCGCGAAGCCTTGCGCGCCGTCTGCGCGCCACACCACCGCGAACAGGCCGCCGCCCAGGCCCGAGGCGAAGGGCTGCACGACGCCCAGCATCAGGGCGGTGGCGACCGCGGCGTCCACCGCGTCGCCGCCGGCGGCGAGCATGGCGGCGCCCACCTGCGAGGCCTGGGCGTTGTCGGCCGCCACCATGCCCCCCTTGGCGGTCAGCGCGGGCGGATCGGCGGCCCCGGCGGGGCCGGGCACGAGCAGGGCGAAGGCGAGCAGGGCGGTGAGACGCTTCATCGGGGCTCCTGGGCTGGCACGCGCACGCGCGCCGCGGCCGACGGCGCGCTGGCGGCGTCGGGGGTCAGGGCGACGAGCGCGTAGGCATGCTCGCCCGGCGGGGCGGCGTCCGTAAAGGCCGCTTCGTCGGCGGGGGCCTCGGCGACCGCCGCGCCGTCGCGCAGCACGCGCACGCGATCGGCCGGCGGGGCGGGGGGCAGCCAGCTCAGCTGCACGGCGCCAGCGGCGTCCACGAAGGCCAGCGGGGCCTCGGGCGGCGGCGGCGGCGCCGACCAGGTGGCGGTCTGCCGCACGACGGGGCCGGCGCGGTCGCCGCGCAGCGCGAGCACGCGCAGGTCGACCGGGCGATCGCGCGGGGCGGGCAGGCGCAGGGGCGGCGCGCCCACCGCGTCGGGGGCGCCGCGGCAGTCGGCGCGGTCGACGAAGGCCGCGAGTCGGACGGGCGGCTGGTCGCTCAGCGGCTGGCCGTCGAGGTCGAGCTCGGGCAGACGCGCGTCGATCCCGAAGCCGTCGGCGGTGGCGCGCACCGTGACGTCGGTGGGGCGGTCGGGTGGGGCGGGGGCCTGGGGGGGGGCGGCCGGCGACGCCGCAGCCGAGCAGCAGCGCGCCCACCGGCAGCAGCGCGCCCAGCCTGCGGCGGGCGCCCGGCGGCCGGGGCGGGCGCCCGGCGTTCATGCGGCGCGGCGGGCCTGCAGGCGCGCGCGCGCCGCGGCCAGGGCGGCGCGCACCCGGTCGGGGGCCGTGCCGCCCTCGCTCTTCCGGGCGGCGACGCTGGCCTCGACCGTGACCGCGGCGCAGACGTCGTCGGCGAAGGCCTCGTGGAAGGTGCGGAACTCGGCGGCCGACAGCGAGGGCAGGGTGCGGCCCTCGACGATGCACCAGGCGACGAGGCGGCCGACGACGTGGTGCGCTTCGCGGAAGGGCACGCCCTTCGCGGCCAGGTAGTCGGCGACGTCGGTGGCGGTGACGAAGCCCGCGTCGCAGGCGGCGCGCATGCGATCGGCGCGGACGGTCAGGCCGGGCAGCAGGCGGGCGGTGGCCTCGAGGCAGTCGCGCAGGGTGTCGGCGGCGTCGAACAGCGCCTCCTTGTCCTCCTGCAGATCCTTGTTGTAGGCCAGCGGCAGACCCTTCAGCACGGTCAGCAGGGCCACCAGATCGCCGAAGACGCGGCCGGTCTTGCCGCGCACCAGCTCCGGGATGTCCGGGTTCTTCTTCTGGGGCATGATGCTCGAGCCGGTGGCGAAGGCGTCGCCCAGCTCGACGAAGCCGAACTCCTGGCTCGACCACACCACCAGCTCCTCGGCGAAGCGCGACAGGTGCACCATGCACAGGGCGGCGGCGCTGGTGAACTCGACGGCGAAGTCGCGATCGGCCACGGCGTCGAGGCTGTTCGCCATCGGGCCGGCGAAGCCGAGCGCGCGCGCGCTGTGGCGGCGATCGATGGGGAAGGGCGTGCCGGCCAGGGCGGCCGCGCCCAGCGGGCTCTCGTCGAGGCGCCGGCGGCAGTCGACCAGCCGGCCGCGGTCGCGCTCGAGCATCTCGACGTAGGCCAGCAGGTGGTGCGCCAGAAGGATGGGCTGGGCCCGCTGCAGGTGCGTGTACCCGGGCAGGATGGCGTGGCCGTCGCGCTCGGCGAGGTCGAGCAGCGCGTCCTGCAGCCGGTCGACCACCGGCAGCGTCTCGTCGATGAAGCGCCGCAGCCACAGGCGCAGGTCGGTGGCCACCTGATCGTTGCGGCTGCGCGCGGTGTGCAGGCGCTTGCCCGCCTCGCCGACGAGGGCCGTCAGGCGCGCCTCGATGTTCATGTGCACGTCTTCGAGCGCGGCGTCCCAGGTGAAGTCGCCGGCCTCGATCTCGGCCAGCACCTGGTCGAGCCCGCGCTCGATGGCCGCGTGATCCTCGGCGCTCAGGATGCCCTGGCCGGCCAGCATGGCGGCGTGGGCGCGGCTGCCCGCGATGTCCTCGCGGTACAGGCGGCGGTCGAAGCCGACCGAGGCGTTCAGGCGGGCGACGAAGGCGTCGGTGGGCTCGGCGAAGCGGCCGCCCCAGGTCTTCTGCGTGTCGCTCATGGGCGGTTCCCGCGCGGGGGCCGGGATCGGCTCAGAACATCATGCCGATCATCATCTGGATGGTCTGGGCGATGCCCGGCTCGGCGATGACCCGGGTCTCCTCGGTGTCGAGCAGGTCGAAGGCGCCCATCGGGAACAGGATGCCGTAAGCCAGCGACCACTTGAACACGTCGTACTCGTGCACGTAGAGCTCGAGGTCGAACTCGAGGCCCAGCGGGGCCTCGTTGCCCGGGGTGGCCTTGGGCTCCATCGCGTGCGCGAACAGCACGTCGAGCTGGAAGCCCCACGCTTCGGTGTCCTGCATGATCAGGTCGTAGCCGATGTAGGGCTTGTAGTAGGCCGCGTTGGTGACGCCGCCGATGATCTCGCGGAACAGGATCAGGTCGACGATGTAGTCGCGGTCGAACTTGAAGTTCGTCACCTCCTGATCGCTGGGGTCCGTCGAGTCGAGGGGCGTCTTGTCGAGGATGCCGAAGCCGTCGGTGTCGTCGCCCGAGGCGATGCCGTGGTGGAAGCCCCAGCGCAGCTTGTCGAGGCGCGCGTCGAACTCCAGCGCGTAGCCCCACTGGGTCAGGTCGCGCCGCCGGGGGCGCACCAGATCGCCGCTGTCGCAGTCGTCGATGTTGGCGACGGTGGGATCGAGGCACTCGACCTTGGCGCTGCCCGCGCGCTGCGGCAGCTCTTCGATGACGCCGAAGATGCCGACGCCCTCGAACTGCAGCTTGTACTCCTTGTTCTTGCGCGGGCGGATCTCGTAGCTGAGCCAGACGTCGGGGATGTACGCGAAGGCCTTGGTGTCGCGCAGCGAGTAGTCGGCGCGATCGTCGGGCGGCGACAGGTTGCCCGAGGTGTAGTGGGCCTCGAAGGGGTGCGTGCGGATGACGTTGTAGACGCCCCAGTCGAAGACGGGCTTGCGCAGCTCGTTCAGCTCGCGCTTGCGGGTCTCCTTCTCGAGCTGGGTCAGCGGCCGCTGGAAGAGGGCGATGACGAACTGGTTCACGTCGTCGCGCTGGTCGAAGTCGTAGGCCTGGCCGAAGGGCTGGTTGTAGGGGTTCTGCTGGCCCGAGAAGCCGGTGGCGCCCTCGGCGGGGAAGTCCCAGCCCAGGGCGAGGTAGGTGCCGAACAGCTTGGTGACGCCCATGATGCGGTCGACGGCGTCGCCGAAGTCGCAGTCGAGGCAGCCGCCGTTGTTGGCCAGCAGGCCCAGGCCCCAGTGGCTCTTGGTGCGGCCGAACATCAGCAGGCCCACCGGGGTCTTCCACTCGCCCCAGAGGTACTTGACGCGCACCGAGTCGCGCCAGCCGTTGACGCCGGCCTCGGGCGGGCGGGCGCTGCCGCTGAAGGTGCTGATCGGCACGTCCGGGCGGGCGAACTGGCTGCGCGGGGCGCCGTCGGCCGTGCTGCCCAGCACCAGGTTGTCGAGGATGTCGAAGGTGCCGCGCACCCGCAGGTTCTCGGTGATGTGGAAGGTGGGCTCGTAACGGAAGCGGATGTTCGCGCCCGCCTGGGTGTCGGCGCCTCGGCCGTAGCGGTGCTCGAGATCCTCGGGGTGCAGCGAGCCCTGCTGATCGGTCTCGGTCAGCGGGGGCAGCACCGGCGAGCTGCCGCGGCGCTGCTCGGCGTCGTAGGTGTCGAGGTCGAAGTTGTGGAACAGGTCGGTGCGCAGGCGGAAGTAGCCGTGGCTCTCGATCCAGGGGAAGGCGACCTCGGCCTCGGGCGCGGTGGCGACGTCCCAGTTGGCCGTCAGCTCGTGGCCGGGCGTCTTGGTGGCGTCGGGCCCGGCGGTGGGCTCGGCGTCCCAGGCGGGCAGCTCGTCGACCGTCGGCGCGCCCTGCACCGCGGCGCCGGGCTTGGTGGTGCGCTCGAGGTTCGCCTTCTTCTCGGCGGCGGCCTTCTCGGCGGCGGCCTTCTCGGCGGCGGCCTTCTCGGCGGCGGCCTTCGCCGCGGCCGCCTCGTCCAGCTGACCGTCGTCGGCCGGCCCGGGCGACGCCTCGCCTTCGGCCGCGGCGCCCGCTTCGGGATCGGCCTCGGCCGGCTCGGCGGCCTTCGTCTCCGCCCCTTCGGCCCCTTCGGGCTCGCCCGCCCCTTCGGCGCCTCCAGACTGGGCCCAGGCCGGCGCCTGGGCCGCGAGGACCAGCGCCAGGATGCTCGCAGCGCGCTTCAACTTCGCGGCCTCCGTCGATGAGAGAGGGGATCGCGGCGCATTCCGCCCACGATCACAACGGCAGGCAAGTAACACCGGGGCCGGCTCAGAACAACCCCTTCAGCTGCTTCTTCGCCTCCTTGGCCGCCTTGTCCTTCGCCTCCTTCTTGGCCTTCTCGGCGGCCGCGCGCGCCTTCGCCTCGGCCTCCTTCTTGGCCTTCTCGGCCTCGGCCTTGGCCCGCCCGGCGGCCATGCGCGCCTCGCGCTCGGCCCGGGCGGCGGCCGCGCGCGCCTGCGCCTCGGCCTTCTTCGCCTCGGCCAGCGCCCGCGCCTTGGCGGCCTCGGCGGCCTTCTTCGCGTCCTCGATCTGCTCGCCCGCCAACATGCCGACGGCCCCCGCCGCCAGCAGCAGCGCCAGCTTCTCGCCCTCGACCCCGCTGACCTTCGGATCGGTCAGCGTGCCCCCGATGCGCACCGACACCGGCACCGGCGCGTCCACCTTGGCCCGCCCGCCGCTCAGCCGCCGGATGGTGTCGGGCGACAGCGTCAGCGTGCCGGTCAGGTGCAGGCTGCTGTCGAGGCCGATGGCGCCGTCGAGCTCGAGCGGCCCCGAGCCGGTCTGCGTCGTGATCGGCTGCTTCAGCGTCAGCTTGCCGTTCTGCACCGTGAACCGCGCGGCCAGGTCGCGCAGGGCGGTGCCGCCGGCCGAGTTCGCCTTCAGGCCCGGCACCTTGTCGGCGATGGCGCCGAGGATGTCGCCCTCGAGGTTCAAGCTGGCCAGCTTGCCGTTCTCCAGCGCCAGCCCCAGAGCACCGGTCAGCGTCGGCGCCAGCTTCTCCCAGACGTCGCCGCGGCCCTTCAGCTGGAAGTCGGTGTTCATGCGCCCGGTCAGCGTGTTGGGCATGTCGGCCTGGTCGGTCAAGAGCGCGTTCGCGTCCACCTTCTCCATCTTCACGTTCAGGTCGAAGGCGGGCTCGGGGCCGCTCAGGTTCACCTCGGTGGGCGCGGCCGAGAAGGTGCCGTCGTAGGCGCGGAACTGCAGCTTCGAGAAGCGCACCACGCCGTTCTGCATCGTCAGCGTGCCCACGAAGTCGGTGAACGGGATGTCGACCGCCTTGCCCTTGGCGATGCGCAGGCCACCCGCCGCGTCGATGCGCTGCACGATCGGGGGCAGGGGGCCCCCGCCGCCCTCGTCCTTGGCGGCGGGCGCGTCCGACGGCGGCACCACCTCTTCGAGCTCGAAGTGGGGCGACGTGAACTCGAAGCGCACGTTGGGCGCGTCCAGGTTCTTCACGGTCAGCTGGCCGGCCAGCGAGCTCTGGCCGACGGCGAAGTAGAAGTCGTCCATCTTCGCCTCGACGCTCGCCGGGCGGCCCGGATCGCCCTTGAAGGCCAGCTTCATGCCCAGCGTGGCGCGGGCCAGCGGCCCGTCCTTGAGCGCGGGCACGATCGAGGTCAGGCCGGCCACCGCGAAGCGGGGGATGTCGACGTTGACGTTCAGCACCCCGCCGTTGGCGCTGCCGCTGCCCTTCACGGCCAGGGGGCCGATCTGCACGTTCAGCGTGCGCACGGTGGTGTTGGCCCCCGCCGTCGTCGCGTCCAGGTTGACCGAGAAGGGCGTGCCGGCCGGCTTGTGGAAGTCGGGGCCGGCCTTCACCTCGAGGCCGTCGAGGCCCATGTCCACCTTGGTGGCCAGGTTCGAGGCGGGATCGCCCTGCGCGCTGGCCGCGATGCGCCCGCTGCCGCGCACGGTGACGCCGGGCACCGCCAGATCGGCGCCGCTGATGCCGATCTGCACCTGGGCGTCGAGGTCCTTCGCGCTGCCCTTCAGGTGCATGCCCACCTGCAGGTTGCCGGCGATCTGCACGTCCGCCGGCACTCCGGCCTTCACCGCGGGCAGCAGGCGCATCAGGCCGCCGAGCGGGAACTGTCCGGTGTCGCCCTTCAGGTCGAAGGTGGGCGTCGCGTCGAGGCCGGCGATGGCGCCGGCGAGCGTCAGGTTCAGCCCGCCCACCGCCAGCGACAGCCCCTTCAGATCGACGCGCTTCGGGGTCGTCGTGGCGTCCAGGCTCAGGTGCAGCGCGGTGCCGGCGGGCTTGTCGAGGGCGTCGGGCAGGAAGATGCGCGCGCCGTCGAGGTCGAAGCGCGCCTGCACCACCTGCTTCTCGGCGTCGCCCGTCGCGTCGACGGTGAACACCAGCGGGCCGCCCAGCTTCGCGCCCTTGGGCAGCGCGGCGGCGAAGGGCGGCAGCATGGCCTGCAGGCGGCCCAGGTCGAGGCCGGTGGTGGCCACCTTCAGCCCCTCGAAGCGCGGCCGCGCCGTGTTCAGGTCGTGCACCTTGCCGCTGGCGGTCACCTTCATGCCCGACAGGTCGACGCCGAAGCCGGTGAGGTCGAGCAGGCCCGCCTTCGGGTCGAAGGTCAGGTTGGGCGTCGCCTCGAGGTCGAAGGGCTCGCCGCCCAGGGCCACCGTCTTCAGGCCCAGGCTGCCGGCGACGGCGATGCGGCCCTTGGCGGCGAGGGGATCCTCGACGGTGAGGTCGGCCGAGAACGTGGCGCTGTCGACCTGCACGGGGAAGTCGGGGCCGAGGTAGGGCACCACCTTGGCCAGGTCGACGCCGTCGGCCTTCAGGGCGACGTGGTGGATGGGCACCTCGGCGTCGGGCTGGCCGATGGGCACCGGGCCCACCTTCACCGTCAGGTCGAAGTTCTCCTGCTGCGCGAAGATGGCCGCGCGCACCCGCACCTCGAAGGGGCTGGCGAGCACGACGTCGTTGAGCTCGACGTTCAGCTTCTCGATGTGGGTGGTGGCCGGCGCGCCGCCGGTGGCCTTGTCGACCAGCTCGAAGCGGCCGTCCACCAGGGCCACGCGCTCGAGCTTCAGACCCTCGATGAAGCGGCGGGTCTCGGCGTCCAGCGGCTGGGGCGCCTCCTCGGGGGGCGGACCCTCGCTGAGGCGCTTCAGGACGTCCTCGTAGGACAGGCTGCCGTCGGCCTCGCGCACCAGGTGCACCGCCAGGCCTTCCAGCAGCAGCGCGTCGAGCTGCACGTCGGTGCCCGCCGACTTGATCGCCGTCCAGAGGTCGACCTTCACGACGACGCGGTCGAGCTTCAGCAGGGGTGGCTCGTCCGGCGTGCGGCCCATCACGACGACGTCGGCGATCTCGGCGCCGAGCACGGGCAGGATGGTCGTCTGGATCTGGCCGATCTGCACCTTGCGGCCCAGCATCGCCTCGACCCGGGGCAGGTGCTGATCCTTCTGCTGGTTGATCACCTCGTCGAGGTCGAAGACGGCGACGAAGATGCCCACGGCGAGCGCGAGGACGCCGACCGCGATGCCGAGGATGACGAGGACCTTCTTCATGGGAACTCCCATGGCTGGCGGCGGGGGGGCGCCGCGTGGGGTGACGTCGCCGGGTCGGTTCGGCGCCACCGCCGCGTCGGCCCGAAGGCCCTCGCGGCGCGCGCCGACGCCCTCGCGTCGGCGCGGACGCAGCGATGGTACGGTGCCCCCCGGCGGCGCGCAACGGGCGTTTGACCGGCGAAACGAGGGGCCCGTATGCTGGCCCGATGCTGATCCGTGGGCTCGCGATCCTGTTGTGCCTCGCCATGCTCGCGCCCGCCGTCGCCGACGCGCGACGGCGCAAGAAGAAGGCCCCCGCGCGCAACGGCACCGTCCTCGTGCAGTCGAGCACCACCGGGGCGCAGGTGTGGGTGGACGGTCAGCTGGTGGGTGAGGTGCCGATGGCCCTGCCCCTGGCCCTGCGCTCCGGTCGCCACACCATCAAGGTGACGCTGGCCGGGCACGCCGACTACCTCGACACCTTCAACATCACCGCCGGCAAGGACAAGGTGCTCGAGATCGACCTGCTGCCGGTGGCCGGCGTGCTGCGCGCGACGGCGCTGCCCCCGGACGCGACCGTGGTGGTCGACGGGCGCGCGCTGGGATCGGTGCCCTACGAGGGCGAGCTGGAGCCCGGCAAGCGCGTGGTCGAGCTGCGCGCCCCGGGCCACGCGGTGCACCGGGTCGAGCTGATGGTCGACGCCGGGCGGATCTACCCCCTCGACGTGACGCTGGTGCCGCTGCCGCCGCCCGAGGAGGTGGGCCCGACGCCGTGGTACGGGCACTGGTGGGTGTGGGCCGGCGCGGCGGCCGTGGTCGCCACCGGCGTGACGGTGGCCCTGGTGGCCGGCGGCGACGATCTGCCCCCCGATCCGCCGCACATCGTGACCCTCGAGCCCACCCGTTGAGCGAGGTCGATCCGCGGTTCCGCGCGCTGCTGGGCACGCTGACCGGCCTGTTGATCGGCGGGGTGCTCTACGCGCTCGTGCGGGCGGTGCTGCCGGCCGGCACGGCGGTCGCCGCGGCCGTCGTGGGCGTCTGCGGCGGCCTGGGGGCCAAGGCGGGCCGGGCCATCGGCAGCCACGCGCAGCTGCGCGTCATCATCTTCGGCACCCTCTTGGCCACCACCATCGGCGAGTACACCGTCTTCGCCGAGACCACGCCGGCGCCCAACGTCGACCTGTTCGTCGAGCACCTGCTGGCCGACGGGTGGTGGCTGGCGCAGACCATCTTCTTCCTGGTCGCGGGCATCTTCTTCGGCGTGCGCCTGCTGGTGGGCACCGATCCGCTGGGCGACGTGCTCGAGCACGCCGGCGCCGCGGTGCCGCCCGGCGCCCACGGGACGCCGTGCCCGCGCTGCGGATCCGTGCAGACCGCGCCGACCGACGCGCCCCACGAGCTGGAGTGCGCGGCCTGCGCCCACGTGTGGACGGTGCCCGAGGCGCCGGGCGGCGAGGCGCCGGCGGCCTGAGGGCGCGGCGCCGGTGGGATCAGCGGCCGCGCAGGCGGTCGAGCTTCTCGTCGATGGCGTCGGCCTTGCTGCCCCGCTCGTCGTGCACGTCGGTGCCGAAGCGGCGGGCCTCGCCGTCGGTCATCAGCTCCTCGACGTCGACGAGATCGATCTCCTCGATCGAGTGCTCCGCGAAGCGATCACCGGCGCCCTCGCCCTCGGTGAAGAGCGTGGGATCGGGCGGATCGACGATCGAGTCGTCGGGCGCCTCGTCGTGGGTGGTGGGCGGCGGCGCGACCGGCACCGCCTGGGCGACCGGGCGGCCGCGGCCGGGGCTGCGCTGCTCGCGGGTGGCGCCGTCCTCGGCGTCGGGGAAGGCGGGCGCGATGGGCGCCGGCGTCTCGGCCGGGGCGGCGACGTCGGGCTGCAGCTTGAAGGGCTGCAGCGGGGCGGGCGGCTTCGACACCGTGGGCCGGGGGAAGGGCGCCGACGGGCGCGGGCGCTCGGCGGTGACGTCGGGGGCCGGGGCCGGCTGCGGCGCGGCGGCCGCCGGCGTCGGCTGAGGCGCGGGGGCCGGCTCCGGCGCCGCGGCGGCCGGCCGAGGCGCGGGGGGCCGGCGTCGGCTCGGGCGCGGCCGCCGGCTCGGGCGCGGCGGCGGTCTCGGTCGGCGCGGCGGGCGTCGGCGCGGCGGGCGTCCAGGCGGCCGCCGGCTCGCGCGCGGCGGGCCGCGGCGGCTCTGCGGCCGCGGCCAGCGTCGGGGGCGGCCCCAGCGCGTCCAGCCCGGGCAGCGCCACCGGCGGCTCGACGAAGCAGGGCGCCTGGCGCGCGTCGAGCAGCGCGCAGATGGCCGTCGAGGTCCACACCCGCGTCAGCACGTCGTCCACCGACTGCGGCCGGCGCTCGGGCACGTCCTGCGTCATCTGGTCGAAGACGTCGTCGAGATCGGCCGGCACCCCCTCGACCACCTCGCTGGGCATGGGCGACCGGCGCCCGGGCAGCTCGCCGGTCAGCATCTCGTACAGCAGGATGCCCAGGGCGTAGACGTCGGCGCTGGGCCCGGCCGTCTGGGGCGCGCGGAACAGCTCGGGCGCCATGTAGCCCACCGAGCCGAAGCCGACGTAGGCCTGCCGCACGGTGTCGCCGTCGCGCTCGGCGATGCGCGTCACCCCGAAGTCGCACAGCTTCACGTTGCCGCTGGCGTCCAGCAGCACGTTCTCCGGCTTCAGGTCGCGGTGCAGCACCCCCTCGCCGTGCGCGGCCTTCAGGCCGAGGGCGATCTGGATGAAGTAGCGCAGCGCGACGACCGGCGGCAGCGGCCCCTGGTCCAGCAGCGCCCGCAGGCTGCCGCCCGGCGCCAGCTCCATCGCGTAGTAGGGCGGATCGTGGCGCGGGTTCTGGTCCAGCACCTGGATGATGAAGGGGCTGACCAGCCGCGCGTGCTCGCGCACCGCCAGCTCGAGCCGCCGCACGATCTCGTCGTGCTGGTCGGGCGTGAACAGCTCGAAGACGTTGTCCAGCACCTTCAGCGCCACCGCGCGGTCGGTGGCCAGCTGCCGGCCGCGGCTGACCGTGCCCAGCCCGCCCTTGCCCAGCATCTCGTAGCGCACGTAGCGCCCGTCGAGCTTGGTGCCCTGCACGTCGATGGTGGGGGCCTCGGTGTCGATCTGGGCCAGCTTGTCGCCGAAGTGATAGCGCGCGTCGGCCTCGAGGCCCAGCAGCCGCGCCTCGTGGCCGTCGGCCACCTCGTGGCCGGCGCGGCTGATGGTCAAGAGGTCGGACTTGCGATCCAGGGTGACGAAGCCGTAGCGCTCGAGGAACTGGACGTACTCGGCGAAGCGCAGCGCCAGGCCGCGCTCGATGATGCGCCGCACGTCGCTGGCGTAGGGCTGGCGGCCGTCGGCCAGCTCGCCGCGGATGGTGTCGAGCAGCAGGCGGGCGTCCTGGACGACGCGGGCGGACGAGGTCTGAGGCGGGGCCATCGACGCTCCGTTCGGGGCGGGTGGACAGTCGACGCTACTGCGCCGGGGGTGGTCGATCAAGTTCGGCGGGCGGGGTCGGCGGCGGCTCCGGGGCGAGGCGCAGGCGCAGGGCGCGACCGGCCCGCGTGCCCTCGACGCGCACCGTCCCGAGGCGCTCGCCGACCGCCGCCAGCGCGGCCTGCTCGGGCGAGCGGGCGCCCAGATCGGCCAGATCGGTGGCCAGCGCGGCGGCGTCGAGGCGCAGCAGCACGAAGCGGTCGTCGGCGCCGGCCGGGGCCAGGCGCGGCGTCAGGCGATCGACGCCCCCGCGCCCAGCGCGTAGATGACCGCGCCGCCGCCGCCGCCGGGCGGGGCCCGCGGGCCAGCTCGACCGGCACCGGGCCGGGGCGGCGCCACCCCGCGCCGAGCGCCGTGGGCAGGGGCTCGGCGAGGGCGGCGAAGGCCGGGGCGCGTCGGGCGGCGCGCCGGGCAGGGTGACGACGCCGGCCACCAGCGGCACGGGCTCGGGGCCGGGCGCGAAGCCCACAGCAGCGACGCCAGGCCGTCGACCGGGCGGGGAAGCCGCCCGGCGGGGCCGGCACCGGCAGGTGCGCGGGGCGGCGAAGGCGGGCAGCAGCGGCAGGGACAGCGCGGCGACGACGATGGGGTGGCTGGCGCGGCAGCGCGCGACGTCGTCGGCCCAGGCGGGGCCGTCGTCGGGCGCGAACCGGGCGCCGTCGAGGCCCAGCGCCAGGCCCAGCGGGACGCCCTCGAGATCGCGCAGGGGGCAGCCCGCGCTGGGCCGCGGTCCAGGCGGCCTCGCCGGCGCGGGTGAGCGCGGCCTCGAGCGTGAGGCGCGGCCGGCCGTCGGGCAGGCGCAGGTCGACGACGACGGCGTCGGCCAGGCGCGCCACCTCGGCCCAGCGCGCGCCGCAGGCCGCGGTCACCTCGGCGGCGGCGGTCAGCAGGGGCGCGCGGCTGCCCGGGGCGAGATCGGCGGCGCGGGCCAGGGCGGGGCGCGGCGTCGAGGGCGGTCTCGAGCGCGGCGACGCCGGCCGGTGAGATCACCAGCCGCAGCGGGGCGTCGCCGGCCAGGGGCGCCGCGGCGCGGCGGGCGCTGTCGTGCAGCAGGGCGGCCGCGGGCGCGTCCGGCCGGGCCGGCGGCGCGATCCAGTCGAGGGCGCCGCGATCGGCCTCGACGCGCAGCAGCAGGCGGGCGCCGGTGACGGGGACGCGCCCAGCCAGGCGACGCTGGATCGGGCGGGGCCGCGCCTCGAGGCCCAGCCGCGCGCCCGCGGCCTCGGCCCAGCGCCGCACCTGGGACGCGTCGTCGACCCGGAAGCTGACGCGGCCGCGCCAGGTGACGGCCGCGGGGGCGGGCGGTGCGTCGCCGCGCAGGGCCGCCAGCAGCGCGCGGCCCAGGGGCCGGCCCATCAGGGGCGCCGACGCTGAGGACGAGGGGCTGGTCGGGATCGACGCCCCAGCGCGCCAGCAGGCCGGGCGCGGCGCCCCGGCCCTCGAGCAGATCGGCGAGGGCGTCCTCGACCGTCTGGCGCGCGCGCGTCCACGCGGCGCCCAGGGGCCTGAGGGCGTCGGCGCCCGGCCCCAGGCGGCGGTCGAGGGCGTCGAGGTGGGCGGCCAGCTCGGCCGGTCGCAGGATCAGGACGACGGCGGGATCGGGCACGACGCCGAAGTCGAGGGGGCGGCCGGGGGGGGGGCGGCCGCCGCAGCCGGCCAGCGTCGCGAGCAGCAGCAGGCGGGCCGCGGAGGCGCGCGGCCCGGGACGCGCGGTCAGCGCCGCCTCCGCCGCAGGCCCAGCAGCAGGACGGCCAGCAGCAGGCCGGCGGCGCCGCCCGACGCGCGCCCGGGCGTGGCGCGGCAGGCGCTGGTGGTGTCGTCGTCGTCGTCGCCGCCCGCGGTGATCTGGAACGCCGCGGGCAGCGTCTTCGAGGTGTTGTTGGGGTTGATGACGGTCACGTCGCGGGCCCCCGGCGCTGCGTCCGCCTGCACCTCGAGGGTCCACACCAGCGTGGTGGTGAAGGGATCGAGGGGGTCGCGCTCGAGGCGCGGCGCGTCGAGCGCGCGCAAGCCGCCGCCCGGGATGACGATGTTGGCGCCGCAGGCGAAGGCGCGGCCGACGATGCGCAGGGCCACCGTC
Source organism: Myxococcales bacterium (assembly GCA_020633465.1). Classification (GTDB taxonomy): domain Bacteria; phylum Myxococcota_A; class Bradymonadia; order UBA7976; family UBA1532; genus JACKDN01. Next base: position 23,787 of record JACKDN010000006.1, on the reverse strand, counting down.
TCGCCGCGGCGCAGCTTGTCCGGCTCGACGCGCAGCACCGACTCGATGGTGGTCGTCTCGTCGGGGCAGGGGCCGCCGTCGCCGGTCGCGCCGCCGCCCGGATCGCCGATGGGCGCGTTGGCGTCCACCAGCGTCAGCAGGGCGTCCGCCTGGGCCGTGGTGCCGTTGGGGTTGGTCACCGTGATGGTCACCGGGCCCGGCGTCGCGGTCGGCTCGACGACGAGGAAGTTGCGGATGCCCGAGAAGCCCGGGTGGCTCTGGCTGACCTTCACGACCTCGGGCTCGGCGTAGGATCGGATGCCGGGGTTCGAGAAGCTGACCGTCGCGCCGGTGTCGAAGCCGTCGCCCCAGATCCACAGCGAGACGTTGCGGCCGGCGCGCATCGCGCGGGGCGAGGCGCCGGTGATGCCGTCGACGTCGCCGTCGCCGGGCCGCGGCGCGGGCAGGGCGCCGGGGGCCAGCACCTCGAACAGGCCGGCGCCGGTCGCGCGCGAGCCGTCGGGGTTGGCGACCGTGATGTCGACGAGGCCGATGGGCGCCTCGCTGGGGATGCGCAGGTAGTACTGGATGCCGTCGGCCTGCCCGTTCTCGCTCTCGGCGTTGCGCACGACCTCGATGGGCAGGGGCGCGCCGTCCACCTCGGCCGGGCCGAGGCCGGCGGCGCTGAAGGTGACCGTCAGGCCCGGGGTGAACGAGCGGCCGACGATCCACAGGTTGACCTGCTCGCCCTGCGCGCCGTAGCCGGGGCTGGCCCGCGAGACGACGTCCACGCGGCCCGGCTGGGCCGGGGGCGGGTCGTTCGGGTTGGCGGGGGGCGCGCCCGCGTCGACCCCGGGCGGGGGCGGCTGCACGGCCGCGTCCATCGGGGGCGGGGGCGGCGGCTGGCCCCCGCCGACGACCTCGATGGCGTTGAAGGCGGTCAGCGAGCGGCCATCGGGGGCGGTGATGGTGATGTCGCGCGGCCCCGGCGTGGCGTTCGCGTCGAGCACGAAGTAGTAGGCGATGCCGTCGGTGCGCCCGCCGTCCGTGCGATCCTCGGACTGCACCACCAGCGGAGGCTGGCGCTCGGCGATGCCGTCGCCCGAGATGGCGACGGTCGATCCGGCCTCGAAGCCGCGCCCGTTGATCCAGACGGCGGCCTCGGGGTTGGGCGCCATCTGCTCGCGCTTCGAGGCGCCGGTGATCGCGTCGACCGCGGCGGCCGGGCCGGCCGCGAGCGCGACGGCGGTGAAGGCAAAGAGTGCGCGTCCCAGCACGACGTCGTCTCCTCGGAAGGCTCGCTGAGTCAGGACGCGGCGAGTGTAGCAGAGCGGCGGGGGCGCGCGCCTGCCCCCCGCAGCGGTCGGTGCGCGTCCGCGCTTCGGATCGTGGCCGTCGTCGTGGTCGTGGTCGGCCCGCCCTACGGCCCCTCGTCCAGCCCCCGCCGCTCGGCGAGCTGCTCGAGGGGCTCCGGGTTCAGCACCGCGCGGTACGTGCGCGCCAGCCGATCGGTCAGCTCGCGCAGCTTCAGCGTGCGCACCTCGCCCACGATCTTCGGCCGCAGCTCGGCCTGCGCCTCTTCGAAGGTCACGTTGCGCGCCGGCTCGACCGCGTCCACCCGCACGACGTGATGCCCGTAGGGCGTGTCGAAGGGCGCCATGATGGTGCCGGGCTCTTCGACCTCGAAGACCTGCGCGGTGAACTTCTGATCGTAGCGACCCTTGCGCGCGAACAGGCCCAGGGCCTCGGCGCGCGCGTGCAGCCCCACCTTCGTCGCCCACCCCTCGTAGGTGTCGGCGCGCGCGCGGAAGGCCTCGGCGTCGGCGGGCGGGTTCGCCTTCAGATCCCGATAGATGCGCTCGGCCAGCGTGGCCGCCGCGGCGTCCAGCGCGGGCGACTCGGATCGCTGCCCCCGGCCCTCGTTGACGATGATGTGGTCGGCGCGGCGCAGGGGCGGGCGCACGAAGAAGCCCTTGTTGCGCTCGTAGGACGTGCGCACCAGATCCTCGGGCAGGGTCTCGGCCACCCAGGTGGGCTCGAAGTCGAGGCTCAGGTACCGCAGCACCAGCGCGGGTCGCGTGGCCTCCTTCACGACGGGATCGTCGGCGTAGCCCGCCCGGGCGGCGGCGCCGGCCAACAGCTCGAAGTCGACCAGATCCTGCACCAGCTTGCGGGGATCCTCGCCCTCGCGCCCCGCCGCGTAGGCCCGCAGGCGCTCGGCGGTGATGGTGATGGGCGCGCCGTCGGGGCCGGTCGCGCGCGCCACGACGTGGTCGTCGGGCGTGTCCGGCGCGAGGGGCCAGGCCAGCAGCAGCAGCGCCAGCAGCACGCCCGGGCTCATCGCGGCACCTCCTCGTCGTCGTCCTCGTCGTCCGTCGGCGGCGCCGGCGCGGGCTCGGCGTCGAGCGCCACCAGCTCGAGGCCCAGGTGGCCCACCGCGGCGGCGGCGAACACCACCAGCGCGCCCCCGACGTAATCGCGCCCGGCCAGCGCGCGCAGGGCCAGCAGCATCAGCGGCACGGTGGCCAGCAGGCCGGCGACACCCAGCGCGCGCAGCATCTCAGCCCCCCACCGCGGCCCAGGCCGCCACGAAGCCCGCCGCCGCCAAGGCCCAGCCCACCGCCCGCCGCCGGTCGCCGCGCAGGGGCGGGCGGTTGCGCGCCAGGTCGGTGGCCATCGCCAGGCCGACCAGCGTGCCCAAAAGGCCCAGGCCCACCAGCGCGCGGCCCGGCTGCGAGGGGAAGCCGGCGGCGGCCTCGTAGGCGACGGGCGGCCAGAGGGCGACGCCGATCGCGGGCCCCGCGACGACCGCGGCCGCCAGCCAGGGCTGAGGATCCGGGCGCGGGCGGGCCGCGCCGCCGTTCAGCGCGCGCCAGGGGACGGCGGTCGCGGCGGGGCCGACGCGCAGCCACTGCAGGGCGGTGGCCAGGTAGGCGCCGATGGCCAGCAGGGCCACCGCGTTGCCCGCCTCGACCTGCAGGCGCGGCACGACGACGTAGCTGGGCAGGGCCCAGCCGAGGGGGACGCCCAGGAGCAGCGCCCAGGGGCTGCGCCGCGCGAGGCCCAGGGTCAGCAGGCCCGGCCCGACGGCGGCGAGCATCCAGGCCAGGCTGGGGGGCGCGCGCTCGGCGCGGGCGAGGGGATCGACCACCAGCGCGACGTGCGCGGCCACCGCGGCGGCCACCACCCACACGCCGTGTGCGCCGCGGGCGCGCGGCGCGTCGGGCGGGATCAGGGCTTCAGCGTCCATCGGTACAGCACCCGCCGGCCGGCCCGCAGCACCAGCACCTCGAGGGCGTCGGCGCGGGCGAGCAGCTCCCAGGCCCGCATGAACTGCTCGGGGCGCTCGATCGGCTCGCGGTTGACGGCCAGCACGACGTCGCCGGGGCGGATGTGCGGGCTGTTGACGAAGGGCGCCTCGGGGGTCAGCCCCACCAGCTGGAAGCCGAGGAAGCGGCCCCCGTCGAGGTGCGGGCGCACGCGGATCGAGGCGATGAAGCGCTGGGGGCCCCGCTCGAGGACGGCGTCGAGCTCGGCGCGCGCGAGCGTCGCCTCGACGACCTCGGGCGGCGGGCCCTTCGCCGGGGCGGCGAGGGCGGGCGCGGCGATCAGGCAGAGCAGCAGCAGGGTACGCATCGGCGCCATGCTAGCCGGAACCGGCCGGCGGTGCACCCCCGGGGCGACGCCCGAAGGCCTCGACCACCGCCGCGCGGCAGGCGCGCTGCACCGCGCGCACGCTCGGGGTGCCGTCGATCACCACCACGGGATCGTCCGGGCGCCAGCGCGCGGCGGCGTCGTAGCCGGCGGCGACGCGGCGCTGAAAGGCGTCCACCTCGTAGATCTCGGGCTCGCCCCCGCGCCCGGCGCGGCGGTGCGCCGCGATCTCGACCGGCACGCGGACGTACAGGACCAGGTCGGGGGCGGGCATGGGGCGGTTCAGCTCGGCCACCCAGGCGGGCTCGCACTCGGCGCCCTGGTAGGCCAGGCTGCTGCCGGCGTAGCGATCGCAGACCACGTCCTCGCCGCGGGCCAGCGCGGGCTCGATCTCGTGGGCGACGTGATCGGCGCGGTCGGCGGCGAACAGGGCGGCGATGGTCTGGGGGTTCAGGCGCTCGCCCTCGCGCCCGGCGACGCGGCGGGCCAGCGCCTGGCGCAGCAGGCGACCGACGGGGCCGTCGCTGGGCTCGGCGGTGGGCAGCACCGTGCGGCCCTGGCGCCTCAGCCAGCGGCACAGCAGGCGCGCCTGCGTCGTCGTGCCCGCGCCGTCGAGCCCCTCGAACACGATGAAGCGGCCGCGCGCGGCGACCGGCGGGCGCGGCCGGGCGGGGGGCGTGGATTGCGCCTCCCGCGGCGTCCAGCCCCCGGGGCTGCGGAGCGACGACGGGGCGGCGTCGTCGCCCCCGTCGGCCTCGCCCCGGCGCCGAGCCCAGAAGGCGTCCACCGCGGCCCAGTGATCGTCGCTGGCCCAGGTCGCGCCGAAGAGCTCGGCCTCGAGCGCGTCGCGGTCGGCGTCGGCCGCGGGGGCCAGCAGGCGCTTGGTGCCGGCGATCATCGCGGGGGCGCGGCCGGCCAGATCCTGCGCCAGCGCCATCGCGGCGTGGGACGCGCTCTCGCCCGGCGGCGCGACCACGTCCACGAGGCCCATCGCCTTCGCCGCCGCGGCGGACACCTCGGCGCTGGTCCACAGCAGGCGCAGCGCGCGGCTTCGGCCCACCAGCGCCTCGAGCCTGCGCGCCCCGCTCCAGGCGGTGGTGACCCCGAAGTCCCCGTGACGGAAGCAGAGCACCGCGTCGTGCGTCGCGACGCGCAGATCGCAGGCCAGCGCCACCTCGGCGCCCCCGCCGTAGGCGTAGCGGTCGATCGCGGCGATCACCGGCACCGGCAGCGCGGCCAGGGCGGCCAGCGCCGACTGCATCGTGCGCGCCATGTCGGCGGCGGGGCCGGGGGTGCGCAGCGCCTTCAGCGCCTTCAGATCGCCGCCGGACAGAAAGCGCCCGCCGCCGCCCGCCACGACGACGGCGCGCACGTCCGTCGCCTCGGCCAGGCGGTCGATGGCCTCGGCCAGGCGCTGCATGGTCGGGGGGTCGAGCGCGTTGCGGGCCTCGGGGCGGTCGACCACCAGCCGCGCGACGGGGCCCACGCGCTCGATGCGCACGGCGTCGGTCAAGGTTGCCTCCGCAGGCGGGCGCGCGCCTCGCGCACCATCGCCCGGACGTCCGCCGCGTCGTGGCTGGACAGGATGTCGAAGAAGTCCTCGACGCGCTTGCCGCCCACCACGGACAGCGCGTCGACGACCGCGCGCAGCAGCTCGCGATCGCGGGGGTTGGCCAGCCCGATGAGCACCTCGGCGGCGCGATCGTCGCCGATCTCGGACAGCGCGCCCACCATGCGCAACAAGACCGAGCGATCCTTCTCCTGCTCGACGCGGGCGGCGAGGGCCGGCACCGCGGCCGTGGCGCGCAGCATGCCCAGCCGGCCCGCCGCGGCCTTGCGCACGTCGGCGTCCTCGTCGGACAGCGCGTCGACCAGGCCGGGCACATCGCGCCCCAGCACCTCGACCTGCCGCTTCAACCCGCGCGCCAGGCGGGGCAGCGGCGCCTTCACGCGCGCCTCGAGCGCCGCCCTCAGCGCGGCCGCGTCGCCGCCGGCGAAGGGCGCGGCGTCCTGCGCCTCGAGCCAGCCGTGCATCGCCTCGATGGTGTCGGGCGGCCGCAGCTTCAGCTCGAGCTCCCACACGGCCTTGGCCTCGCCCGGCTGCACCGTCGTGGCCAGCCCGTCGTCGAGCGCGACGCCGTAAATCACGCGGGCCTCGACGGCCACGCGCCAGCGCCCCTCGGGGCGCGCGCCCGGCTCGATCGTCAGCCCCGCGTCTTCGAGCGCCGCCTTCATCGCGCCCTCGAGGGCGGCGCGGTCGAGCGCCGCCGGGCGGTGGGTCGGGGGGGTCGCGTCGATCACCCGCAGCCGGGTGACGACGGGGCTCGGCGGGGCGGCGTCGGGGGCCGGCGCGGCCGGAGGCGGCGACTTCGAGCAGGCCGCCAGCAGCAGCAGGGGGGCGAGGCGGCGCACCTCAGGCGTCCAGGGCACAGGCCGCCTGCTCGGCCCAGTCGGCGTAGCCGTGGCGGTCGAACAGGACGCGCGCCTGCACGTACTCGGTGCGCGCGCGGGCCGGATCGAGCGGCGCGATGAAGTCGCCGCGCGCCAGGTGCAGGCGGGCGTCGTAGAAGGGCGAGGCCAGCTTGGGGGCCAGCACCTCGAGGGCGTCGAGGGCGTCGCGCGCCGGGCCGCGGCGGTTGAGGTGGGCGTGCAGCTGCCCGCGCTTCTCGAGGACGTCGAAGCGCAGCTCCGGCGCGACGCCGGGGTGGCCGGCGCGCTCGGCGGCGCGGCCGAGGGCGAAGTCGCAGCCCTCGACGTCGCCCTCGGCCGCGGCGGCCGCGGCGAGCGCGAGGTCGATGTGCACCTGGGTGCCCGCCCCCACGCCGCCCGCGGCCGACTGCGCGGCCAGGACGCCGATCGCGCTGGCGTCGTGATCGGCCTCGCCCGCGCCCATGGCCTGCACGCGGCCCAGGGTGTCGAGGACGCTGCTGCCGCCGTGGCCCAGCCCGGCGGCGAAGGTGGCCGCGGCGTCGTCCTTCAGCGCGGCGGCGAGGGTGGCGCGGCCGGCCGCGTCGAGGGCCTCGCCGGCGTGGCGGCCGACGGCCTCGGCGGCGGCGGGGCCGGCCTGATCGAGGGGGAAGGGCAGGGGGGCGTCGCCGGCGAGCACCTCGGGGCGGCGCCACCAGAGCTGGGCCAGCCTCTGCCGCTCGGGGTGGACGTCCTGGCCGGTGAGGCAGGCGGCGTAGCCCGAGCGAACCAGGCGGGAGAAGTCGTCGTAGGTGGGCGCGCCCCGGGCGGCCATCGCCTCGCGGAAGGCCAGCTCGGCCACGCGGTCGGCGCGGCGCCACCGGGTGATCGTCTCGGGGGCGACGTCCTCGGCGGGGCCGCGCGCGGCGCCCTCGTCCAGCACCAGCACGCGGCGCATCACGCTCGCCATCAGCCCGGGCGCGTGCCGCTCGAGGGCCTCGAGGGTCGAGAGGCGGTCGACCACCAGCGCCACCCACGTGGCCATGCGGCGCAGCATGCCCTTCTGGCCGTCGAGGGCCTCGAGCACGGCCTGGGGATCGCCGGCCTCGAAGCCGTCGATCAGGAAGAGCTTGGTGTTGAAGTGGTCGCCCTGGTGGTTCAGGACGAGGGGGTGCACCGGGCGGGCGGGCGTCGACGGGGCGTGCACCACCTCGACGCGCTGCATGCCCAAGCCGTCGACCAGCGCCTCGCGGGCCGAGGCGCCGCTGCACAGCACCAGGGCCAGCCGGGGCTCGGCGCCCGCGCGGCCCAACCAGTCGGCGTAGGCCTGGACGTGGTGATCGGAGGCGCGCGCGGCCGCGCTGGGCGGCGGCGCGCTCCAGATCGAGCGCTGCAGGGTGAGGTCCATCGGGGCGGGCGCCTCCATCTGGCCTGATGCTGGTGGCTGTGGTACCAGATGACCGGTGGGGTTGGAAGGTCGTCAGGAGGCGGGGGATGCGCTGGACGAGCCTGGTGTTGGCCTTGATGTGCTTCGCGTCGCCCGCCGCTGCGCAGGGTGACGGCGCGCCGACCAAGAAGACCAAGCGGGTGCTGCGCACGGGGCCCTACCTGGGCGTGCAGCCCGGCACCCTGGACGTGGCCCCCAACAAGAAGCGCGCGAAGGATCGCCGCGGCTACCGCCAGGTGACCTGGGTGGGCTTCCAGATGGTCGGGCAGGGCGGGCGCGTCTTCGTCCAGACGACCTCGCCGGCGGTCTACACGCTGGTGCCGGGCAAACCCAACGAGGTCATCATCGATCTCGCCGACGCCCGCCTGCACCGGCGCAACGACGGGCGCAAGCTCGAGACCGGCTTCTTCCCCACGGCGGTCGCCTGGGTGGACGCCGAGCAGCACCGCGGCAACCGCGTGCGGGTCACCATCAAGCTGCGCGAGGTGGTCGGCTACGACCTGCGGCAGGAGGGGAACTACCTGTTCTTCGACTTCCGCCCGCCCACGCGCCCGGTCACCCCGCCCGACTACCCGCCCAAGGCGGGGGAGGGCTGACGCCCCCGGCGGTCAGCCGCCCGGCCACCAGCGCGTGGGCAGGGCCCCGCGGTGCACCAGCGACAGCAGGTCCATCGAGATGGCCACCAGCCAGTGCACCAGCACGCCGCCCCAGATGCTGCGGTAGCGCATCGCCAGGGTGCCCAGGATGACGCCCGCGACGATCGCGCCGATGCTCTCGGTCCAGGTCTTCTGGAAGTGCAGCATGCAATACGGCACCAGCATCACGAAGACCGCGCCGTAGCCCAGCCAGCGCCGCAGGCCCTCGAGCAGGAAGCCGCGGAAGAAGAACTCCAGCGCGAAGAACTGCAGCCCGTACGCGAGCTCCCAGGCCAGCAGATCGAAGCCGCTGCGGCCGGCGTGCGAGTAGAAGGGATAGATCTGCTGGTACTCGGGCGTGAACGAGATGAGCACCACCGGCACCATCACCGCCGCGTACAGGCCCAGGTACACGCCGAGGTGTTCGCGGAAGCCGGTGAAGCCCAGGTAGACGTCGCGGACGCGGTGGCCGCGCGCGCGCAGGTACAGCGCAGGCACCAGCACGTACCCGATGACGCAGAAGGCGACCCAGTGGGTCAGCCCGGCCAGCTCGTACCAGGGGTGTGCGCGGGCCGCCATCAGCGGCGGCAGGTAGGGATCCGCGGCCAGCTCGGGGGGCGTCAGCGCCTCGCCGAACAGCGACAGGAACACCTGCTCGGCGCCGCCGAACTGCATCATCGTCAGCGCCACGCAGGCGACGATCAGCACCCCGGCCTCGTGCGCGCCGAAGCGGCCGGTGGCGCGGGCCTGCTCGGCCTCGAAGTCGGGGGCCAGCCGGGTCCAGATCGACCGAAGGAGCGTCTGCATCGACGGGGGATACCACGAAGCGGTGCCCGCGGTCACCGTCCGGCGTCGAGCAGCCCGTCCGGCTCGAGGCCGAGGCCGATCCACACGTCGGGCAGGTCGCGCCCGCGCTGGTGGCCGACGCCCAGCGACGCGTGCCAACAGTCGCAGCGGCCCTGCCAGCGGAGCGCGCCCGCCTGGCCCACCAGGTGGCCCGCCTCGGCGTCGACGGCCACGTCGTAGTCCAGGCGCGCGGGGCCGAGCGGCAGCGTCAGCCCCGCCTCGGCGCTGCCGGGCACGGTCAGCGCGCCGTCCTGCAGGCGCGCCTCGACCGCGCCCACCGGCCGCAACCACGGCGCGTCGGCGTCCCGGCGCACCCGCGCCCAGCCCAGGCGCCCCTGCGCCCCGCGGGCGTGGCCCAGCCTCAGCCGCGCCCAGCCTGCGCGCTCGCCCCGCCGCGGCGGCGTCGGCGCCGGCCCAGGGCAGATCCACCTGCAGCCGCAGCCGCGGATCCCGCGGCCCTCGACGGGCGCCTCGGCCTCCCAGCCCTGCCGCAGCCCGAGCCGCGCGTGGGCGTCCGATCGCACCCACGCGGTCTCGAGCGTGACGCCGCCCCCGGCGCTGTCGAGGAAGGCGTCGGTGGCGCCCGCCGGCGGGCCCGCCCCGGTGAGCCGACCGCGGGCGCGGGCGTAGCGTCCGTCGAGGCGCAGCCCGACGCGGTGGTGCGCCGCGCCGTAGCGCCGACCCAGCGCCACCTCGGCCGTGCCCGCGGCGACGCCGGCCACCCGGCTCTCGCTGGCCACGTCGTCCCCGCGCACGTCGGTCCACAGGCCCGCGTGGGGGCGCACGCGCAGGGGCCCGATCCACACCTCGGCGTCGGCGGCCGTCCGGCCCCGGAAGGCGTCGACCGCGGGCCCCTCGTCGGCCCAAAGCCGCCGGGCCTCGGCGTCCAGGGCGACCGTGGCCGGCCCGTCGCCGGTCGACCAGCGCGCCCAGATCTCGGGGGCCGTCGCCTGGCCCGCCGCCCCGTCGAGCGACTGCGCCGAGGCCACCCGCAGGCCCGCGCCCACTCGCCGGCCCAGCAGGGCCGCGCCGAGGGCGCCGTCGAGGTGCGTCCGGGTGCGGTCGGTGAGGCCCGGTCGCAGCGCGCGGAAGACCTCGGCGTCGGTCGTCGCCGCCCCCTCGAGCGCCAGGCGCGCCGACCCCGAGGGCAGGCTGCCCTCGCCGGCCACCACCCCCTCGGCGCCCACCACGCCCAGCGACAGCCGGCCGCCCTCGCCGGGCGCCGCGGCCCAGCGGAGGATCGCGTCGCCGGCGGCCGGGCCGAGGCCGTGGCGATAGCCGGGGGCGAGGGTGAGATCGACGCTGCGGCCCAGCGCCCAGAAGACGGGCAGCGATCCGTGTGGCCCGTGATCGCCGTCCCAGCCCAGGCGGGGCAGCAGCACGCCGCTGCGGCGCCGCGCCAGCGGGACGTAGCCCCAGGGCGCGGCGGCGACGGGCACCGGGCCCGCCCAGAACACCGGCCAGTCGAGCCAGGCGCCCTCGCCCGCCACCACCTCGGCCGAGCGCGCCGTCACCCGCCAGGGCGGATCGGCGCAGCCGCAGGCGGACGCGGACACGGCCGTGGCCCGCCAGCGCCCGCCGCGCCCGGCGGCCGTGTCGGCCGAGAGGCGCAGGCGCGGACCCGCCAGCCGCAGATCCGCCACGGTCACGTCCCCCGCGGGGAGACACACCGCCAGGTGGCCGGCGGAGCCAGTGAGAGTGTCCGCGCGCAGTGCGACGCCGCCGGTGGCATCGATCGCGCCCGAGGGGCACCGGGCGGTGGCTCGACCGTTCGCGCGGGCCGCACGCAGACTCAGGTTGTGGGTGTGCAGACGCACGCCCTCTGATGCGAGCCAGCCATCGGAGCGCAGTTCGAGCACACCCGCCTCGACATCGAGCGGCGCGACCAGCAGGATGGCGACCAGAGCCAACACGGCGGCGACTATAGGGTCGGTCGGCCGCGCAGGTCACGCGCGGCGGGCCGTGGTGTACCCGCATCGTTCAGGCGGCCTGGATGCGGCACCGAAGGAGTAGGGCATGGAAGCGGCTGTGCATTGCGCGCCCGGGGCGCTGCGGGTGCTCCTGATCGAGGACGATCCCGACGACGCGATGCTCGCGCGCCGGGCGCTGCGCGGGCGTGACTTCGCCGTGCAGCACGCGCCGACGCTGGCCGAGGGCCGCGAGGCGTTGCAGACCGGGGCGTTCGACTGTGTGCTGCTCGATCTCAACCTGCCCGACGCGTGGGGCATGGACACCATCGCCGGCGTGGCCGGCCTGGGGACGCCGATCGTGGCGCTGACCGGGCTGGACGAGTCCGTCGGCGTGGCGGCGCTGCGGGCGGGCGCCGCGGACTTCCTCGCGAAGGACCACCTGCGCCCCCGCGACCTGGTGCGCGTGGTGCGGCACGCGGTCGAACGGCAGCGGCTCGAGGACGTGCGGCGCCGCCTGGCCGAGGCCGAGCGCGACGCGGCGGTCGGGCGCCTGGCCGCGGGCCTGGCGCACGAGGTGAACAACCCGGCGGCGTTCATGATCGCCAACCTGGACATCTTCAAGCAGTACGTCGCCGGGATGTCCCGCTTCGTCGCGGGGGCGCGGGCGCTGGCCGAGCGGGCGGGCCCCGAGCACGGCGCCGCCTTCGAGGCGCTGGTCGCCGAGCACCAGGTGGCCGCTGGCCTCGAGGACACGCGGCAGGTGATCGACGAGCACGCGCAGGGCGTGCGCCGCATCACGGCGCTGGTGCGGACGCTGGGCACCTTCGGAGGCAACGGGGCCAGCGGCCTGGAGCCGGTCGACCTGGCCGAGGTGCTGCGGGACGCGGCCGCGATGGCGATGGTCGAGATCAAGGGGCGGGCGGCGCTCGAGGAGGCCATCGAGGCGCTGCCGCCGGTGCACGGCGATCGGACGGCGCTCGCGCGCACGTTCCTCGACCTGCTGCTCAACGCCGCCGAGGCCGTGCCGGCGGACGTCGAGGGCGAGCACACGATCCGGCTGGCCGCGTGTCGTCAGGACGACCGGGTGCGCGTGACGGTGCAGGACAACGGGCGCGGCATCCCGCCGGCCGACCTGCGGCGCGTCTTCCACCCCTTCTTCACCACCAAGGTCGGCGCGCGGGCGGCCGGCCTCGGGCTGACCCACGCGGCCGAGATCGCCCGGCGGCACGGCGGCCACATCGACGTCGAGAGCGAGCTCGGCGTGGGTTCCAGCTTCACCGTCGACCTGCCCGTCGCGCGGGGCCAGGGCGGGGGGCGGGTGTTGTTGTTCGAGCCCGACCTCGAGTGGCTGCGCACCTGGGGGCGCGGGCTGCAGGACGCGCACGACGTGGCGCTGGCGGCCGATCTGGACGAGGCGCTCGCGCTGCTCGAGGGGCCCCTGGCCTTCGACGTGGTGGTGTGCCGCGGGCCCGGCGGCCCGGGCGCCTCGTTGCGCGGCGCCCTGCGCTGGCACCGGCCGGACCTGCTCGAGCGGGTGCTGGTGTGCGTGGACGACGAGGCCAGGTTCGACGCCGATCTCGGCGGCGCGGCGGTGCCCGAGCCCGGGACGATCGAGATGCTGCGGGTGGCCATCGCCGGCCGCCTCGGCGATGCTGCGCGGCCAACCTGATCGGGAGGCCGTATGCGCTTCGATCCCGCCCGCGCGTCGTCGCGGGACACGTACTACACGATGATCTCGACCATCGTGCCGCGCCCCATCGCTTGGGTGAGCACGGTCGACCCCGCGGGGCGCCCCAACCTGGCCCCGTTCAGCTTCTTCATGGGCGTCACCTCGCGGCCGCCCACGCTGGCGCTGGCCATCGGCAACAAGGCCGACGGCGGGCCGAAGGACACCGCGCGCAACGCGATCGACACCGGCGAGCTGGTGGTGAACGTGGTGCCGGTGGCGCTGGCCGAGGCCATGGTGCTGACCAGCGGCGAGTACGCGCACGGCGAGAGCGAGTTCGATCTGGCGCAGGTCGAGACCGTCCCGTCCGAGCGCGTGCGGCCGCCGCGCGTGGCGCAGAGCCCGGTGCAGTTCGAGTGCACGGTGCACCAGGTGGTGCCGCTCGAGGACGCGGGGCAGGTGACGTCGCGCCTGATCATCGCGCGCATCGAGCTGATCCACGTCGACGACGCGGTGCTCGACGCCGCGGGCCGCGTGGATCCGCGGCGCCTCGACCCGCTCGCGCGGCTCGGCGGCAGCCACTACGCCACCCTCGGCGACCTTCAGCGCCACAGCCGCCCGAAGGTGTGACTCAGCGCGCGATCGTCCGCAGCCCCAGCTCGGGGAAGTCCTGCCCGGTCAGCCACGCGCGGGCCTCGCCGACCAGGAAGCACGAGCCGGTCACCAGGGTGACCCGATCGCGCGGGCGCGCCTCGAGGGCCTCGGGCACGGCGTCGATGACGGTGACGTCGCGATCGGGGAAGGCCGCGCGCAGCTCGGCGGCGGCGCGGCGCCGGGGGTAGTCGGGCGTGACCAACGTGACGCTCGCGACCCGTGGGCCGAGCGTCGCGGCGACCGGGCCCACGTCCTTGTCGGCCATCGCCCCGAAGATCAGGTGCACCGGGCCCAGGTCGGCCTCGTCGAGCCACGCGGCCAGGGCCTCGGCGCCCGGCGGGTTGTGGGCGCAGTCGAGGATCACGTCGCCCAGGCGCTCGGCGCGGCCCGGCCACTGGACCGACCTCAGGGCGTCGAGGTCGAGCGGCGCGCCCAGCGCCTCGGCGAGCGCGCAGGCCAGGCTGGCGTTGCGCCGCTGGTGAGCGCCGGGCAGGGGCAGCGGGGGCAGGTCGGCGCGGGTGGGCACCCACTCGACGGCGGGCCAGGCCGCGCGCAGCGCGTCGAGCGCCTCGCCCTCGCAGGTGGTCAGCGCCGGGCGGCCGGCGCGGAAGATGCCGGCCTTCTCGCGCGCGATGGCGGCCAGCGAGTCGCCCAGCACCGCCGTGTGATCCAGGCCCAGGCTGGCCACGCCCGCGGCCTCGGGATCGCAGGCGTTGGTCGCGTCCAGGCGGCCGCCCAGGCCCACCTCCCAGACGACGAGGTCGACGCCCACCTCGGCGAAGTGCAGGGCGGCCAGCGCCCAGACGGCCTCGAAGAACGAGGGCGACGGGTGGGCGGCGAGGACCCGCGGGGTCAGGGCGGCCACGGCGTCTTCGGCGATCAGCGCGCCGTCCACGCGCACCCGCTCGCGGAAGCTGACCAGGTGCGGCGAGGTGAACAACCCCACGCGCAGGCCGCTCGCCCGCAGCAGGCCGTCGAGGAAGGCCGAGGTGCTGCCCTTGCCGTTGGTGCCGCCCACGATGACCGACCGGTAGGCGTCGAGCGGCCGCCCCAGCGCGTCGTTCAGCGCCCGGGGCACCGACAGGTCCATCTTCTCGCCGAAGCGCGTCAGCCCGAACAGCGCCTCGAGCGCGTCGCGGTAGGTCACGCCAGGTGCTCCAGCGCCCGCATCGTGTGGCGCGGTGGGGGGACGCCCGACGCCGCCAGCGCGGGCAGGTGCGCGCGCAGCAGGGCCAGGTCGGCCGGCCGATCGACGTCGTACCAGAAGGGCAGCAGGCGGTGGGGGATGCCGGCGTCGTTCAGCGCCGCCAGCGTGCGCGGCAGCACGTCGTCGGTGCCCCAGGGCAGGCCCGCGAACACCGGGGGCACCGCGCCGCGCGCGCCCAGCAGGTAGTAGCCGCCGTCGCAGGCCGGTCCGACGACGCAGGGCACGTCGTCGAGCGCCGCGAACGCCGCGTCGACCAGCGCGGGGGGCAGGGTGGGGCTGTCGGTGCCCAGCACGACGACGCGCGCGTCGCCGGTCAGCTCGGCGGCGAAGGCGGCGGCCATGCGGGCGCCGAGGTCGCCCGCGGCCTGCGTCGCGAGCGGCACGCCCAGGTCGGCCCAAAGCGGGTGGTCGAGGTCGCCGGCGCGCCACACGGTCAGGGTCCGATCGGCGCGGTCGTGCCGCGCGACGACGTCCCGCACGAACGCCCCGTGCAGCTCGGCGGCCTGAGCGGGGGTCAGCGGCGGCTGCAGGCGCGTCTTCACCCGCCCCGGCGTCGGCGCCTTGGCGAAGACCATCAGCCGGTTCATCGCGGCCACGCGCGCGCCAACGTCCAGAGGATCTTCGCCCCCGCCCGCGCCGAGCCGATTACGTTGCCCGACACCTTGCTCTGCCCGGCGCGGCGCCGCCGGTAGCGCACCGGCACCTCGGCGCTGCGCACCCCGCGGCGCGCCGCCTTGGCCTGCATCTCGACCGTCCAGCCGAAGTCGGGATCGGCCATGCGCAGGCGCTGCAGCGCCGGCCAGGTGATGGCGCGGAAGGGGCCCAGGTCGGTGAAGTGCACGCCGTACAGGCGGTCGAGCAGCGCGCACGACAGCCAGTTGCCGAAGCGCTGCACCGGCGAAAGCGCGCCGGCCTCGGCCTCGCCGCGCACCCGGCTGCCGATCACCAGCTCGGCCTCGCCCCGCTCGAGGGGCGCGAGCAGCGCCGGCAGATCGGCCGGATCGTCGGCGCCGTCGGCGTCGAGGAACACCACGACGTCGGGCGGATCCTCGGCCAGGTACGCCAGCCCGGCGAGACACGCGCTTCCATAACCACGCCGGGCGCAGTGCACGACCTCGGCGCCCCCGGTCCGCGCCACCTCGGCCGTCCGATCGACGCTGCCGTTGTCGGCCACCACCACCCGCCGCAAGCCGCGCCCTCGCAGCTCGGCGAGCACGCCGGGCAGGCTGGCCTCTTCGTTCAGGGCGGGGATGACGGCGTCGACGCGCATCGCGCGTCAGTAGCCCCGGCCGCGCCCCGATTGCAAGGCCCTCGCCGATGCCGTAGCGTCCCTCCCGCCATGAGCATCACCTACCGGGACGCGGGCGTGGACATCGACGCGGGCGACGACGTCGTCCGCCGCATCGGGCCGCACGCGCGCTCGACGCACCGGCCGGGGGTGCTGGGCGGTCTCGGTGGCTTCGGCGGCCTGTTCGCCCTCAACGACGCCGGGCGCTGGCGCGATCCGGTGCTGGTGTC
The DNA here is from genome assembly GCA_020633465.1 of Myxococcales bacterium. Taxonomy (GTDB): domain Bacteria; phylum Myxococcota_A; class Bradymonadia; order UBA7976; family UBA1532; genus JACKDN01. The sequence continues at coordinate 7,865 of JACKDN010000006.1, read as the reverse complement.
GGCCACCGACGGCGTCGGCACCAAGCTCGAGCTGGCCTTCCACCTCGACGCCCACCGCACGGTCGGGGTCGACCTCGTCGCCATGTGCGTCAACGACCTCGTCACCTGCGGCGCCGAGCCCCTGTTCTTCCTCGACTACTTCGCCACCGGCCACCTGGCGCCGGCGCAGGCCGAGGACGTCGTCGCCGGCATCGCCGACGGCTGCCGGCAGGCGGGCTGCGCGCTCCTGGGCGGCGAGACGGCCGAGCTGCCCGGCTTCTACGACGCGGGCAAGTACGACCTGGCCGGCTTCGCGGTGGGCGTCGTCGAGCGCGACGCGATCATCGACGGCGCCCGGGTGGCCGACGGCGACGTCGTGCTCGGCGTGGCCTCGAGCGGCCTGCACAGCAACGGTTTCTCGCTCGCGCGGCGCGTGCTGCCCTGGCAGGCCGATCGCGCGCTGGCCGAGGCGCTGCTGACGCCCACGCGCATCTACGCCCAGGCCGTGGCCGCGCTGCGCGCCGCCGTCGACGTGCGGGCCCTGGCCCACATCACCGGCGGCGGCCTGCCCGGCAACCTGCCGCGGGTGCTCCCGGACGGCCTCGGCGCCTGCCTCGACGCGGCCTCGTGGGCGCCGCCCCCGATCTTCGCGCGCATCGCCCGCGAGGGGCCGGTGGCGGTCGACGAGATGCGCCGCACCTTCAACCTGGGCGTCGGCCTCTGTGTCGTCGTGCCCGCCGCCGAGGTGGACGCGGCGCTCGCCGCCCTCGCGGGCGCCGACGAGTCGGCCTGGGTGCTGGGCCGCGTGCAGGCCGGCGAGGGCGTCACCTGGGCCGGCGAGGCCGCGCTCTGACGCGGGTCGAGCAGTACGACGTCGTCGTCGTCGGCCGCACTCTCGCGGCGGCCGTCTGCGCCGCCCTGCTCGCGCGCCGCAAGTACCGCGTGCGCCTGGTGGCGCCGGCCAAGGCGCCGCCCGTCGACACCAGCGCCCCGTTGATCGGCCTCGACACGGCCCCCATCGTGCGCCGCGTGCTCGACGAGCTGGGCCTGGTGCACACCGTGCGCACCCGGCTCGAGGGCCCGCCGCGCCCGATCACCGTCGCGCTGCCCGACCGCCGCTTCACGCTCGAGCCCACCGTCGAGGCGCGCGGCCGGGCGCTGGCCGAGGCCTTCCCCGACGAGGTGCCGGCGCTCTTGACCCTCTTCGATCGCCTCGAGGGCTACGCGGCGCCCCTCGACGCCGCGCTGGACGGCACCCTCGAGTGGCCGCCCGACGGCTTCGGGGCGCGGCGCGCGCTGCGCAAGGCGCTGGCCGGGCTGCCCACGCGGCAGCTGATCGAGGCCCCCCCGGCGTGGTCGGACGCGGGGCCCCTGCGGGGACTGGTGGCGGCGCTGCTGGCGCTGGCGGGGCGGGTGGACGACGCCGACGGGCCGATGACCCCGGGCGGCGCGCGGGCGCTGTGGCACCTGTGCCACGGCGCGGCCGCCGTGCAGGGCGGGCAGGTCGGGTTGATCGACGTGGTGGTGGCCAAGCTGGCGACCTTCGGGGGCGCGGTCGGCGCGCGCCCGGCCGCGGCGCGGGTGGAGGGCAGCCGCCGCCGGGTCGAGGCGGTGATCACCGAGGACGGCGCCCGCTACGGCGCGCGGGCCGTCGTGCTGGCCGACGGGGCCGAGGCGCTGGCGCCGGTGGCGGGCGAGCTCTTGGGCGAGGCGCCCGCGGTCCCCGGCGGCGCGGCGCGCGTCGCCGTGGGGCCCGCCGATCGCCCGCCCGGGCTGGCCGATCCCTGCGCCTGGTTGCCCGCGGAGGGCGCGTCGGCGGTGCGGGTGCGGGTCGACGCGGGCGGGCTCGACCTCGCCTGGCGCGGCGCGCAGCCGCCCGATCTCGAGGCGCTCTTGCCCTTCGCCGAGGCGCGCGTCGACGCGACCACGAACGCCCCCTGGGCCGCGCCGGCGCCCGACCTCGATCCCCTGGGCCTCGCCCGCGCGCCCCTCCGCGGGCCGCCGAAGAACCTGCTGCGCGCCGGCGACCTGGTGCTGCCCGGCCTGGGCCTCGAGGGCACCTTCCTCAGCGCGTGGCTGGCCGCCGACGCGGCCGCGCGGGCCTGCCCGAAGCGGCGCGCCGGCTAGCGCCGGGCCCCCGATTCGAGATCGCTCGCATCGGATTCTTGCGAAGGAACTCAAGGGCTTGCATGATTGGCCACGCCGACCCGAACAGCCCACGAGGTGTCCGCAATGACCAAGGGCGAGCTCATCGAGGTCATCGCCCAGCGCGACGGCTTCAACCTGCGCAAGGCCGAGATCGTGGTGAACACCATCTTCGAGGCCATGGGTGACGCGCTGAAGGCCGAGGACCGCGTCGAGATCCGCGGGTTCGGCAGCTTCGAGGTACGCCGCTACAACGCGTACCGCGGGCGCAACCCGAAGACCGGGGAAGAGGTCTTCGTGCGGGCCAAGAAGGCGCCCTTCTTCAAGACGGGCAAGGAGCTGCGCGAGCGCGTCAACGGCGAGTGGGACAACGTGCCCGAAGAGTAGACGCGGGGTCGACGGGCCCCCGTTGACACCACCCCGCCGCCCCGGTACCCAGGACCCCGCTTCGCACCTGCCGGGGGTCCCGCCGTGCCCGACTTCGTCCACCTGCACCTGCACAGCCAGTACAGCCTGCTCAGCGGGGCCATCCGGCTGAAGGCGCTGATGCCGCGCCTCGCCGACATGGGCATGAAGGCCGTGGCCTGCACCGACCTGGGCAACATGTTCGGGGCGGTGGACTTCCAGAAGAAGGCCAAGGCGGCGGGCATCAAGCCGATCATCGGCACCGAGGTGTACGTCGCCGAGGGCAGCCGGCGCGACGCCGACCGCAGCGCCTATCACCTGGTGCTGCTGGCGCGCACGAACGAGGGGTACAAGAACCTCGCGCGGCTGGTGAGCTTCGCGTACCTCGACGGATTCGCGCACGACAAGCCGCGGGTGGACCTCGAACTGCTGAAGCAGCACAACGCCGGGGTCATCGCGCTGTCGGCCTGCGCCGAGGGGCAGATCGCGCAGGCGGTGCTGCAGGATCGGCCCGACCACGCGCGCGAGCTCGCGCTGCGCTACCGCGACACGTTCGAGCCCGACGGCTTCTATCTCGAGGTCATCCCCAGCCACACGCCCGACCAGGACAAGGTGAACCAGGCGTTCCGGGCGCTGGGCGACGAGCTGGGCATTCCGCTGGTGGCCACCAACGACTGCCACTACCTCGACCGCAAGGACGCCCGCGCGCACGAGGTGCTGCTGTGCATCGGGCAGGGCCGCACGCTGGACGATCCGCGGCGCAAGAAGCAGGAGACCGACGCCTTCTGGCTGAAGCCGGCCGACGTGATGTGGGCCGAGATGGGGAACGACTTCGCCGACGCGCTCGAGAACACGGTGAAGATCGCCGAGCGCTGCGAGGCCGAGATCGAGCTGGGCAAGGTCTACCTGCCCAACTTCCAGGTGCCCGAGGGCTTCGACACGGCCAGCTTCCTCGTGCACTGCGCGCGGGAGGGGCTGAAGGCGCGCTACGCCGAGTTCGACCGGGTGGACAAGGTCTACGACAAGGCCGAGTACGAGGACCGGCTGCAGGTCGAGCTCGACATCATCATCGGGATGGACTTCCCCGGTTACTTCCTGATCGTGCAGGACTTCATCAACTGGTCGAAGGATCAGGGCATCCCGGTGGGGCCGGGCCGCGGCTCGGGCGCGGGCAGCCTAGTGGCCTACGCGCTGCGCATCACCGACCTGGATCCGCTGCCCTACGGCCTGCTGTTCGAGCGCTTCCTGAACCCGGAGCGCGTGTCGATGCCCGACTTCGACATCGACTTCTGCATGAACCGGCGATCGGAGACGATCCAGTACGTCACGCAGAAGTACGGCGAGAAGCAGGTCGGGCAGATCGCCACCTTCGGCAGCCTAAAGGCGCGCGGGGTGATCAAGGACGTCGGGCGGGTGCTCGGGTTCTCGTTCAGCGAGACCGACCGGCTGAGCAAGATGGTGCCCGACGTGCTGGGCATCTCGCTGGCCGACGCGATGAAGCAGGAGCCCAAGCTGCAGGGCGCCTACGACGAGGACGACAAGGTCCGCGACCTGCTCGACATCGCGCTGAACCTCGAGGGGCTGCTGAAGGCGCCCGGCATGCACGCGGCCGGTGTCGTGATCGGCGACAAGCCGCTGTGGGAGTACTGCCCGGTCTTCAGCGGGGCCAACGACGAGCTGGTCACGCAGTTCGCGAAGGACGAGGTCGAAGAGGCCGGCCTGGTGAAGTTCGACTTCCTGGGCCTGAAGACGCTGACGGTCATCGACGACGCCGTGCGGATGGTGAACCGGGGGCGCGCGCCGGCCGAGCAGCTCGACATGGCGACGTTGGCGCTCGACGATCCCGGCGTCTACAAGCTGATCAGCAAGGGCGACACCGAGGGCGTTTTCCAGCTCGAGTCGAGCGGCTTCCAGGAGCTGCTGAAGAAGCTGAAGCCCGACGTGTTCGAGGACATCGTCGCCGCGGTGGCGCTGTACCGGCCGGGGCCGCTGAACTCGGGCATGTTGGACGACTTCATCGCGCGCAAGCACGGGCGGCAGAAGATCGTCTACCCGCACCCGATGCTCGAGGAGATCCTGCGCGACACCTACGGCGTCATCGTCTACCAGGAGCAGGTGATGCAGATCGCGCAGCGCATGGCGGGCTTCTCGCTCGGCGGCGCCGACCTGCTGCGCCGCGCCATGGGCAAGAAGAAGATGGACGTCATGGCGAAGCAGCGCCTGGTCTTCGCCGAGGGCGCGGCGAAGAACGGCGTCGACGCCAAGGTGGCCGGCGACATCTTCGACCTGATGGAGAAGTTCGCCGAGTACGGCTTCAACAAGTCGCACTCGGCCGCCTACGCGCTGTTGACCTATCAGACCGGCTACCTGAAGGCCCACCACGAGGTGGAGTTCATGGCGGCCGTGCTGACCAACGACCGCGACAACGCCGACAAGGTGGCGAAGGGCATCCGGACGGCGCGCAAGATGGGGCTGCAGGTGCTGCCGCCCGACGCGAACAAGTCGATCAGCGGGTTCGACGCGGTGGACGGCAAGGTGCTGTTCGGCATGGGCGGCGTGCGCGGGGTGGGGGAGACGGCGGTCGAGGCCATCCTCGAGGCGCGCCGGGACGGCGACTTCGAGTCGCTGTTCGACTTCTGCGAGCGCGTCGACCTGCGGCGGGTGAACAAGAAGACCATCGAGGCGCTGATCAAGACCGGCGCGTTCGACTTCTGCGAGCACCCGCGGGCGCGCCTGGTGGCCGCGCTCGACGCCGCGGTCGAGCGCGCGCAGAACGTGCAACGCGACCGCGCCACCGGGCAGAGCAGCCTGTTCGACATGCTGGCCGGCCCGGCCGCCGACGAGGACGGCGACGACTTCCCGCGCGAGGCGCTCGAGGTGCAGGAGTGGCCGGAGCAGCAGCTGTTGGCCAACGAGAAGGCGTCGCTCGGCTTCTACGTCAGCGGCCACCCGCTCGACCGCTTCGACGAGCAGATCCGGCGCTACACGACCGCCAAGGTCGAGGATCTGGGCCGCCGCGAGAACTTCGAGCGCGTCACGCTGGCCGGCATCGTCACCTCGCTGCGCGTGCGCCCGTTCAAGAGCGGCGACGGCAAGATGGCGATCATGCTGTTCGAGGATCACACCGGCACGGTCGAGGTCATCGCGATGGGCGACGACTTCGAGCGCTACGAGGCGCTGCTGTCGTCCGACGAGCCCCTGCTGGTCACGGGCGCGGTGCGCATCGACCGCGACGAAGACCGCACCAACATCAGCGTGCGCCTCGGCGGCCGCCGCCGCAGAAACGAGGAGCCCAGCGAGGGCCCCGAGGTGTTCTCGCTCGCCGAGGTGCGCGCCACCCGCAGCCGCGGCCTCGAGCTCGAGATCGCCACCCGCGACGCCGCAGGCGATCGCCTCGAGCGCCTGCGCGACCTGCTGGTCGACCCCGAGAACGCCGGCACCTGCCGCACCGTGCTGAAGCTGCTGACCGACGACGACTGCGTGGTGACGCTGGAGCTGCCCGGCGTCGAGGTGCGCCCCAGCGACGAGCTGAACCACGCGATCGGGCGCTTGTTCGACGGGCGGTGCGCGATCCACACGCGGTAGGGGGGCGGGGCGGCTGTGCTATCGTGCCGGAGCGCGCACTGGACGCGCCCGGAGGACCGCATGGGTCGAGCCGCCGAGACGCCCCGAATGACCTACGCTGACTACCTGGCCTTCGAAGAGGCGTCGGAGCTCCGACACGAGTTCGTGCACGGTGAGGTGTACGCGATGACCGGAGGCACCAGTCGCCACGCGGCCATCGCCCTCAACATCGGCGCCGCCCTCAAGCACGCGCTGCGCGGCAAGCCCTGCCGCCCCACGAGTGGTGACCAGCGCATCCGGGTCCCCGCCACCGGCGCCGCCTTCTACGCCGACGTCATCGTCGTCTGCGACCACTACGAGCACGCCGACGACGACCCCAACGGCCTGACCAACCCGACCCTCATCGTCGAGGTGCTGTCGCCGAGCACCGAAGCCCACGATCGAGGCACCAAGTTCGAGCACTACCGCCGCCTGCCGAGCCTGCAGCACTACCTGTTGGTGTCCGCCGACGAACCGCTGGTCGAGCACCGCCGCCGCAACGCCCGGGGCTGGCAGCTGAGCCACCACACCGAGGGGCGCGTCGAGTTGGACGCGCTGGGCGTGGGGTTGGAACTGGAGGATGTCTACGACGACCTCGCGATCGTGGGTGGGGGGTCGTGACGAGGGGACCGCGGAGGTCCGCCCGTGCCTCCGGTGAGCGGTTTCTCGAGCGCGGATCTAGGAAATGAGCAGGGCGATGAAGAAGCGGCTCGACGAGGCGCTCGCCACACTCAGATCGGCGGGACCGATCGACTTCGTCATCGCGTCGGCAACCTCGGAATCGCTGGATGTCGTTGGTTACATCGACGATGCCAGGCGCCCCTGTTGCACCCTTCGCTTTTCCGAGCCCTGCTATGTCCAGTTGCCTTGGAGCTTCTCGTTCCGCGTACTCGAGGTGCGCAGCGTGGCAGACTTCGCCACTCGAGCCCCCTGTCTACCGCGCTGGGAGCTACCGAGCGTTGAACCAGCCCCGACCGAGTTGCCCTCGTTCCCGTACAAGGAAATGGCGGATGCTGTCGCCCACGGCATGGTGCTCTTTGCCTTCGAGTCTTCCGATTCGGTTCCCAGTGAGCCGCCATGCTTTGTCGTTGCCCGCAGCGTCTCGGTGGATACTCGTCCGGGGTTGCTCGGCGAGGGCCGGCTCGGCCGGAATCATGTCAAACCAGCACGCTGACGAGCTTAGGTGTGTGCTTCGCTGGCGGTCAGGCTTGGTCCGCCACTTCTACGCTGCGGTCTGCTCCCGCGTGAGATCCTCGGGGGGCATCTCGAAGCGTCGCGGCTCGTCGCCAGCATCGTCATCGGGCAGGAGCTCAATCCGGACGATCTGCCGGCCGCCCACGCCGATGTGGCCACGATCCTCGATGACGCGTGCATGAAACGTGGAGCGACCAATGGTGAAGGCCACCCGGTCACCTTCGCGGAGTTCGTTCGGCGTCATCGGCAGACCTCCCGGTGACAGGGTACGACCAGGGCGCAGCTTCGACAAACGCGGCCACGTATGCTTCATGGGGTCGTGCCAAACTAACTAACTAACGTGATGCGGTGTGTACTATGTTGGTGGGCGGGCATGGGTCACCGAGTCAGCGTCGCGGTGAGGTGCAGGGGTGCTCGACTGGGCGCCGCGGCGGTGCGGACCGGGAGTTGGCCTGCAACAGGTGCAGCCTCCACCGGACAGACTGTTTCTCCGCCGCGCGCAAGCGCGCGGCACTGGGGGGCCTGCCGGCCACCCCGGG
>JACKDN010000059.1 GCA_020633465.1 Myxococcales bacterium | reverse complement strand
GAGGTGCCGCTGCCGGGCGAGCCGGGCGAGCCCACCCCCGCGCAGCCCGGGCTGCCGGCCGCCTCGGGCGGCGGCCCCGGCGCGCCGACGATGCTGCGGCTGGCCGATCGCGACCGCACCGTCGAGGGCTTCCGCGGCGAGGACCTGCCGCTGGTCGTGCAGGGCCACCTGCTGGGCGCCGAGGACGCCTCGCCGGTGCCCGGGGTGAAGGTGCAGGTCTACCTCGTCGGCGAGGGCGCCCCCGTGCCGGTGGGCGAGGCGGTCACCACCGGCGCCGACGGCAGCTTCGCCTCGAAGCTGCGCCTGCCCGCCACGCTGCCCCTGGGCCGCTACCGCGTCGTCGCGGCCAGCGCCGGCGACGCCCGCTACGCTCCGTCACGCTCCGACGCCCACTGACGCGTGCGTCGCGCCGCCGCTTTCGCTATAGAAGCCAGCCGTGTACGTCGACGCCCACTGCCACCTCGACTTCGCCGCCTTCGACGGCGACCGCGACGCCGTGCTCGAGCGAGCGCGCGCGGCCGGCGTCGGCGGCCTGGTGGTGGCCGGCGTGCGCCCCGCGGACTGGCCGGCGCAGCGCGCCCTGGCGGGCCCGGGCGTCAAGTGGACCGCCGGGCTGCACCCGATGTGCGTCGCCGAGGGCGAGGACTGGGCGGCCGCGGTCGCCGCGCTCCCCGCCGCCTTCGAGGGCGCCGACGCGGCGGTCGGGGTGGGCGAGACCGGCCTCGACGGCCGCTTCGGCGACAGCCTCGAGGCGCAGACCGCGGCCTTCCGCGCGCACCTGGCCTTCGCGCGCGAGCGCGACCTGCCGGTGGTGCTGCACGTCGTCCGCGCGCACGGCGCGGCGCTCGAGGTGCTGCGCGGCGACGGCGTGCCCGCGGCGGGCGGCATGATGCACGCGTTCTCGGGCAGCGCCGAGGTGGCCGAGGTCTGCGTCGACCTGGGCCTTCACGTCAGCTTCGCCGGGCCGATCGTGAACGCCCACGCGCGCAAGCTGCGGGCGGCCGCGGCGCGGGTGCCGCTCGACCGGCTGCTGGTCGAGACGGACGCCCCCGATCAGCCGCTGCCCGACGGCCCGGCGCGCAACGAGCCCGCCTGCGTGCGCCGGGTGGCCGCCGCCGTCGCCGCCGCGCGCGGCGAAGACGAAGAGACCGTGCTGCGCGCGACCGCGCGCAACGCCGCGGCCCTGTTCGGGCCGTTCGAGGAGGGAGCCTGATGCAGGGCCTGTCGTTCCACGGCCAGCCGCCGCCCAGCGAGCAGCCGAGCGAGGAGTACAAGCTGCACCGCCGCTTCGACCGCATGGGTCGGCTGGTGGGCGATCCCGGCATGGCGCGACTGAAGGACGCGTTCGTCGTGGTCATGGGGCTGGGCGGCGTGGGCAGCTTCGCGGCCGAGTCGCTGGCGCGCAGCGGCGTCGGCCGCCTGCGCATCGTCGACTTCGACGACGTGTGCGTCACCAACGTGAACCGGCAGCTGCACGCGCTGAAGGGCAACATCGGCAAGCCCAAGGCCACGCTGATGGCCGAGCGCCTGCGCCTGGTGAACCCGCAGGCCGAGGTCGAGCCGATCAAGCAGTTCTACCAGGCCGAGGTCAGCGAGGCGCTGCTCGACGGCCAGCCCGACTTCGTCGTGGACGCCATCGATCAGTTCACCGCGAAGTGCCACCTGATCGCGACGTGCAAGCAGCGCGGCATCCCGCTCGTGACCTCGATGGGCGCGGCCGGCCGCATCGACCCCACGCGCGTGAAGGTGGCCGACCTGAACAAGACCAGCCACGACCGCATGGCCGAGAACGTGCGGCGCATCCTGCGGCAGAAGTGGGACTTCCCGCGGGGCCGCGCCGCGTGGGGCATCCCGGCGGTGTTCACCGACGAGCCCTGCATCACGCCGCACCCGCTGGCCTACGAGAAAGGCGAGGGGTTTCGTTGCGTCTGCCCGCAGGGTGACAACGGTCTGCTGAGCTGTGACCGGCGCGCGCGCATCGACGGCAGCGCCTCGTTCGTCACCGGAACCTTCGGCCTCGTCTGCGCATCGGTCGTGGTTCGCAGCCTGGTCGCCGGCGCCACCGCCGACTGAACCCCCCGGGAGGGCCCATGGACATCCCCCACGACGACCTGTTCGCCGCCATCGACGAGCTGAAGCGGGCGCGCAACGCGATCATCCTGGCGCACTACTACCAGGAGGGCGACATCCAGGACGTCGCGGATTACGTGGGCGACAGCCTCGGGCTCAGCCGCCAGGCCGCCGAGACCGACGCCGACGTCATCGTCTTCGCCGGCGTGCACTTCATGGCCGAGACGGCGAAGATCCTGAACCCGGACAAGATCGTGGTGCTGCCCGATCTCGAGGCCGGCTGCTCGCTGGCCGACGCCTGCCCGCCCGATCGCTTTCAGGCCTTCAAGGACGCCCACCCGGGCCACAAGGTGGTCAGCTACATCAACTGCTCGGCGGCGGTGAAGGCGATGAGCGACGTGATCTGCACGTCGAGCAACGCCGCCGACGTCGTGCGGCTGTTCCCGGACGGCGAGAAGATCATCTTCGCGCCCGACCGCAACCTGGGCGCTTACGTCCAGCGCGAGACGGGGCGCGATCTGGTGCTTTGGCCGGGCACCTGCCAGGTGCACGAGATCTTCAGCGAGAAGAAGCTGGTGCAGCTGAAGGTGCGGCACCCTGGCGCGGCGGTCATCGCGCACCCGGAGTGCGAGCCCCACATCCTGCGCCACGCCGACCACATCGGCTCGACCTCGCAGCTGTTGAGCTTCGTCGTCGAGGATCCGCGCGACACGTTCATCGTGGTGACCGAGTCGGGCATCCTTCACCAGATGCAGAAGGCCGCGCCGAACAAGAACCTCATCGCGGCGCCGCCCGAAGGCAACTGCGCGTGCAACGAGTGTCCGCACATGCGGCGCAACACCCTCGAGAAGCTGTACCTGGCGCTCTTGAACCTGAAGCCGGCCATCGAGGTGCCCGAGGAGGTCCGGGTCGCCGCCCTCAAGCCCCTGACCCGGATGCTGGCCCGCGATCTGGCCGCGGCCTGAGCCCGCCCGGGAACCTCTCAATCCTCCCCAAGTCCGCCTCCCAGGCGGCTTCGCGGCGTTGACCCCGTCTCGTGGGCTGGTGTAGGGTCCGGCGATTCCTGGGCCCGGGGCGTCGCGGACGCGTCCGCCCCCCGGGGCCGCGACGACACACTTTCATTCCACACGGGGAGAACGAAGGAATGAACAAGGGCTTTCAGTGGCTGCTGACGGGCGCGCTCGCGTTCACCGTCTTTGGCTGTGACGACGGCGGCAGCGACGCCCCGACCGATGATGGTGGCATGTCCGGCATGGGCGGCACGCCCGGCGCGGGCGGCACCCCGGGCGTGGGCGGCGAGCCCGGCGCGGGCGGCATGGGCGGCAACCCCGACGCCGACTGCGAGACCGCCTGTGACAACAGCGATCCCTGCTACGAGAACGACGCCAACTGCCCGGGCTACTCGGGCGACGCGGACAAGGCGGCCCTGACCGCGGCCTGCATCGCGGCGTGCACCGGCGGCGACCTGGACGCGGGCGAGCTCGAGAGCACCCTCGACTGCCCCGGCTCGGTGGAGCTGATCATCGGCGCCTCGGCCGACGCCGCGGGCATCTGCGCCGGCGACGGCCCCGATCAGTCGGGCGGCGCCTGCCTGACCGACATGGGCGATCCGGGCGTGTGCGTCAACACCGACAACTACGACTGCGAGGGCGAGGGCGGCGCGCTGGTGATGGGCGCCTGCCCGGGCGGCAACAACATCGTGTGCTGCGTCGAGCTGCCCTGCATCGCGACCGCGGGCGAGGGCGTCTGCATCGACAGCGGCGCCTGCGACGGCGAGACCGAGGCCGGCCTGTGCCCCGGCAACAACAGCATCATGTGCTGCGTGGAGTAATCGCCGCCTCGTCGCGGTGATTTAGATCGTCCCGGCGCGTGACCCGTTCACGCGGGTCATGCGCCGCACGATCGTCCCCCTCCTGTTCCTGCTGGCCGCGCCCGCCCTGGCGGACGCCGGCCCCTTCCGAGACGCCCAGAAGAAGTTCGCGCGCTATCGCGCCGCGGCCGACGCCCATCGGGGCGGCCTGGCCGAGGCGTTCCGCGCGGCCGGGGCCACCTGGCCGCCGAAGGGCATCTTCCTGCGGGCCTTCAAGGCCGAGGACACCCTCGAGCTGTGGGCGGCGCCGGCCCGCGGGGACGCCTGGGTGAAGGTGCGCACCTTCGACATCTGCGCCCGGAGCGGGGCGTTGGGGCCGAAGACCTTCGAGGGCGATCTGCAGGTGCCCGAGGGCTTCTACCACGTGGATCGCTTCAACCCGACCAGCCGCTTCCACCTGTCGCTGGGCATCAACTACCCGCACGCGGGCGACCGCGCGCGCACGCCCGCCGGCGCCTCGCCGGGCGGCGACATCTTCATCCACGGGGGCTGCGCCACCATCGGCTGCCTGCCCCTGCGCGACGCGCCCATGTCGGCGCTGTACGTGGCGGCGGTGGCGGCGCGCGACGCCGGCCAGCGGCGCATCCCGGTGCACGTCTTCCCCTGCCGCCTCGACGAGGCGAGCTGCCAGGTGACCCTGGCGCGCGCGGCGGCCAGCCGACCGTGGCTGATGGTGTTCTGGGCGGGGCTGCGCGCGGGCTACGACGCCTTCGAGAAGACGAAGGTGCCGCCGTCCGTGACGCCCGACGCCGACGGCAGCTACGTGGTGGCGGGCGGCCGCTGATCGGTCAGCGGATCTCGAGCAGCTCGACCTCGAAGACGAGGGTGGCGTGCGGGGGGATGACGCCCGCGGCGCCGGCCGCGCCGTAGCCGAGCTCGGGCGGGATGGTCAGCTTGCGGTGGCCGCCGACCTTCATGCCGGCGACGCCCTCGTCCCAGCCGCGGATGACGCGCCCGGCCCCCAGGGGGAACGAGAAGGGCCGGCCGCGATCCTTCGAGCTGTCGAACTTGGTGCCGTTGGTCAGCCAGCCGGTGTAGTGCACGGCGACGGTGTCGCCCGCCTTGGCCTCGGCGCCGCTGCCGACGGTGAGGTCTTCGATCTTCAGGCTCATGGGGACTCCCGAGGGACGTGGGAGCCCACCTTCGGGCGCCGGGCGGCGCCCGTCAAGCTCACTCGACCGGCTTGGGCGCGCAGACGCGGGCGGTGGACGCCGGCGCGCTGCTGGTGCCGATGTAGCGGTCGGCCTCGGTGTCGATCGACTGCGGCAGATCGGCGCAGTCGCCGTTGATGGGCCCGGCCTTGGGGACGCAGACACCGCCGGCGATGGCGGGATCGGGATCGGCGACGCAGAAGGTCGAGGCCTTGCCGGCCTTGTCCGGGCAGTAGCCGGCGCAGGCCAGCGAGCAGAAGCCGCTGATGCAGAAGCCGGCGCGGTCGCCCTGGCTGAACTCGCAGTCGGCGTCGGCCTCGCAGGGATCGCCGATGAAGGGCTTGGGCTTGGGGGCCTCGCCGTTCAGCTGCGGGAAGGTGTCGAGATCGTCGAGGCGGACGAAGGTGTAGCCGGCCTGCTCGAGGGCGGTCAGCACGCCGTCGAGCGACTGGGCGGTGTAGCCCTTGACGTCGTGGAACAGGACGATGCCGCCGTTGGTGCGGCGCACCTGGTCGAGCACGAAGCCGGTCATGTCGTTGCGGCGGTTGTCGTCGACGTAGCGGAAGGTGCGCGGCGAGCAGTAGCCGTCGTTGACGTCGAAGCACCAGTCGCCGCTGTCGATGTGCCAGCCGGTGATGATCAGGCCGCGATCGCGCACCGCCTGGGCGGTGGCGCAGTTCGACGAGCCGTAGGGGAAGCGGAAGTACTCGATCTGGTGGCCGGCGTCGGCGATGGCCTGCGTGGCGTCGTCGATCTGGCGCGCCACCGTCGCGGCCGACTGCTCGGCCATGTTCGGGTGGCTCCAGGTGTGGCTGGCGACGATGAAGTTCGGGTCGCCGATGATGTCGGCGAGCACCTCGGCGTTGGCCTCGCGGCGCACCTGCTTGCCCAGCATGAAGAAGGCCGCCGGCGCGCCGTGCGCGCGGAGGGTCTCGACCACCTTGGGGGTGGTGCTGGGATCGGGGCCGTCGTCGAAGGTCAGCGCGATGCGGCCGCCGAAGTCGCCCTGATCGGGCACCCGGACGCCGTTGCAGCCGGTGGTGTCGGCCTTGCCGTCGCTGGCGGCCTCGTAGGCGGCCTCGAACAGCGGCGTCGGATCGACGTCGTCGGCGTGGTCGTGATCGTCTTCGGTCCCGCAGGCCGTCAGGGCCAGGCCGGCCAGCAGGCCGTAGCCGAGCGCGCGCTTCATGGCAATCTCCCCGAGTGGCGTCTGTCCGACGCCGCGCAATCTAGCGAACCCGCGCCCCGTTTGCACTCCGCGTACCACACGCCACGCCGCCTGGCGCGGTGCGCGCGGGCGGCCACTGCACCCGCCACCGACCACCGCGCCCGCCACGTGAAAAGCCACCGCGCCCGTCGCCCGAGGCTGGTATCCTCCCGGCCCTTCGAGACGAGGAGGTTGCCCATGTGCGGGGTCATCGGGCTGGTGTACGCGGCGTCGCGCGACGATCTGGGGCAGGTGGCCGACCGCCTGCTGAGGACGCTCGAGTACCGCGGCTACGACTCGACGGGCGCGGCCATCCAAGGCGACGACACCGCCGTCGATCTGCGCAAGGGCGTGGGCGCGCCGTCGAAGATCCTCGGGCCGCTGGGCGTGACGAAGCTGGCCGGCCGGGTGCTGTGCGGGCAGGTGCGCTGGGCCACCTTCGGGGCCGTCGACGAGCAGAACGCGCAGCCCCACGTGGTGCGCTGCAAGACGTACCTGTACGGCGCGCACAACGGCAACGTGACCAACTGCGACGCGCTGAAGCTGTGGCTCGAGGACGAGGGGCACGCCGTCCGGTCGGACAACGACGGCGAGATGGTGGTGCACCTCGTCGAGCACTTCTTCGCCCTGGCGCTCGAGGCGCGGGGCACCGCCGAGCGGCGGGACGTCGAGGTGCGGCGCGCCGCGATGCGCGAGGCGATCGTCGCCGCCGGCGAGCGCCTGGTGGGCGGCTTCGCGGCGGTGATCGTCGACCCCCTGACCCACACGCTGTGGGCCATCAAGAACGGGTCGAGCCTGTACTTCGGGCTGGGGCGGGACGACGTGGGCGGCGCCTTCGGCATCGCGTCGTCGGATCTGTCGGCGGTGCTGTCGCTGACGCGCACGCTGGTCAGCCTGTCGGCCGGTGAGTTCGTCGAGTTCACCGCCGACGCGCACGCGGTGTACGGGCTGGCCGACGGCGCGCGCCGCGAGCGCGAGCCCGCGCGCAGCCGCCTGCGCGCCGAGGACACCGTGCTGCGGCCCGAGTTCACCACCTTCATGGCGCAGGAGATCGCGGCGCAGGTGCAGACCGTGCGCGACGTGGTGCGGCTGTTCACCGGCGGCAGCCCACGCGTCGCCGGGCTGGGGACGCCGCCCCCCGAGGTGGCCCAGGCGCTCGAGGCGCTGCGCGATCCGCGCACGGTGGACGTCGCGGGGGCCTTCCGGGCGCTGCGCGAGGACGCTGCGGTGCGGCGCGCCGTGGACGCGGCGCCGCCCGTGCCCCCGGGGCCGTTCACCTCGAGCGAGGCGGCGCTGTTGACCGATCTCGACGCGGCCGCCGCGAGCGACGCCGAGCGCGCGCTGGTGCAGCTGCTCGACGCCTGGTGGGAGCGCGAGGAGGTCGACCAGTTCGGCGCCGCCGTCGAGGGCTTCTGCCGCATGGCGCAAGCGACGCTGGCCGGCCACGGGCGCGTCGTCGTGGTGTGCTGCGGCAGCAGCTACAACGCGGCGAAGGTGGCCGCGATGTTCTTCGATCGCCTGGCGCACGTCGGCCTCGAGGTGGTGCTGCCCGGCGAGTTCCGCGGCCAGGTGGCGCACGCGCTGACCGACGGCGATCTGGTGGTCGCCGTGACACAGAGCGGCGAGACGAAGGATCTGGTCGACGTCCTCGACCTGGTGCTGGCGGACGGCCACCGCGTGGGCCGCGTGGGCATGGTCAACAACCTGAACAGCACCATCGCCCTCGAGAAGTGCGACCTGGTGGTGCCCCTGCGCTGCGGGCCGGAGATCGCGGTGCCGGCGACGAAGAGCTTCGTGAACCAGCTGGCCATCTTCTACGTGCTGGCGCTGCGGCTGGGCGAGCACCGGCAGCAGGCGACGGGTCGGGGCGCCGAGCTGGCCGGGCGGCGCGACGCGCTGGGCGATCTGCCGGGGCTGATCGAGCGCACGCTGGAGGCGACGGCGGACGCGGTGGACGCGGCCGCCCAGCGGCTGTACCTGGCGCCCAGCATGCACATCCTCGGCACGCGGCTCGTGGGCGTGGCGCGCGAGGGGGCGCTCAAGGTGCGCGAGGTGGTGCTGAACCACACCGAGGGCTTCGAGGCGTCGGAGTTCAAGCACGGGCCCAACACGATCCTCGGGCAGAACACGCTGTACGGCCCGCTGCAGGTGGCGCGGCTGCTGCGCGGGCTGGGCGAGGCGCTCGCGCGGGGCTGCGAGGCGGCCGAGGATCCCGCGGCCCTGGTGCGCGACGTGACGCGGGCCGTCTTCGATCCGCAGCGCAGCATGCCCGAGGGCTTCGACCGGGCGCCGCTGCTGCAGGCGCTGTACGCCGACTATCCGCTGGTGTACGTCACCGGCCCGGACGCCCGCGACGTGGCGCTGACCGTGTCGCAGCTGAACACGCACAAGATCCGCGGCAGCCTCACGGTGATCATCGCCGAGGAGGACCCGCAGCTGCGCCAGGCGGCGTGCAAGCCGCCCGCCGACAACCCGACCTATCACGCCGAGTACATCGCGCTGCCCCCCACCGGCGACGGCCTGCGCACCGCCTTCAGCGCCACCGTCGTGCTGCAGCAGCTGGCGCTGGCGATGAGCGTGCGCAAGGCTGCCTGGCTGGACGCGCTGCACCTGGCCGGGCACGGCGTGCATCCCGACGTCCCGAAGAACGTGAGCAAGTCCATCACGGTCGACTGACCCGCGGAGAACACCATGGCCGACGCGCCGCGCATCGACATCTACGAGGCCCGCTACCCCTTCCCCGGCGTGATGACCGCCGGGCAGCCCACGCCGGCTCAGATGAAGGCCGCCGTCGAGGCGGGCTATCGGCTGCTGATCAACCTGCGCGGCCACGGCGAGGTGGACGTCGACGAGGCCCCCGGGCGCGCCGAGTCGCTGGGCGCGACCTACGTGCACATCCCCGTGGACGGGCCGAGCGGGGTGACCGTCGAGAACGCGCGCCGGCTGGCCGAGGCGCTGGCCGACGCCGACGCCCGGCCGGCGATGGTGTACTGCGGCAGCAGCAACCGGGTGGGCGCGCTGTTCGCGCTGAAGGCCCGGTTCCTCGATGGCGCGTCGGTGGACGAGGCGCTCGAGCAGGGGCGGGCCGCGGGCCTGCTGGGCCTCGAGGGCTACGTCCGCCAGCTGCTGCAGGGCTGATCGGGTGGGTGGCCGCCGGTGCCCTACCTGACGGCCACCCAGCGTGAGGCCGCGCTGGCCGCGCTCGACCGGTGCGCGCTGCCGGCGGCCGCCCTGCGCGCCGCGTTGCTGGCCGAGCTGCCGGCCGGCGTGGCGGCGCAGCTCGACCTCGTCCCCGACGCGCGCGCCCAGCTCGCCGCCGATCTCGACGCCCTGAACCACCTGCCGGCGCCGCCCGGCGAAGCGCCCGCGCTGGCCACCTGGCTGCGCGCGGCGGCCGCGCACGGATCGGCCGACGCGGCGCTGTGGGCGACGCTGGCGCAGGCCCCCTTCACCGACGATCCCCGCCCCTACGCGCCGCCGACCGATCTGCCCCCCGTCTCGACCGGCAGCCGCCCGCTGTCCGGCCCGACGGATCCTGCGCTGACGCCGGCCAACGGACACTTCGTCGGCCGCGACGGGCTGGTCGAGGCCGTGGTGGCCGATCTGCGCGCCGGGCGATCGGTGCACCTGGTCGCGCCGCCGGGCGGGGGCGCGTCGGAGGTGGCGCGCGCCGCGCTGCGCACGCGCCTGTGCGCGCCGGGACCGGGCGCCCGCCGGGTGATGCTCGAGGGGGCGTCGGACCTCGTCGAGCTCGCCGTCGCCGTCGCCGAGGCGGCCGGCGATCCGCGGGCCGTCACGACCGAGGACGCCCTCGCGGCCGCGGCCCGGGCGCCGGGGCTGTTCTGGCTGGAGGGCCTCGACGGCCCGCTCGCCGCGCCGGGCGCCCTGGCCTTCGTGCGCCGCCTGGCCGCGCTGCCGCGCATGCAGCTGCTGACCACCGGCGCCGCCGCGCCGCCCCTGGACGGCGTCGCCCACGAGATCCCGCCCCTCGAGCCGTCGATCGCGGCCGCGTTGCTGGCCGATCTGTGGCGCGAAGCGGGCGGCGCGCCGCCGACGCCGGCCGAGGCGCAGGCGCTGGCCGCGCTGGCCGAGGGCAACCCGCTGGCCCTGGACCTGCTGGCGGCGCAGGGCCGCGCGGCCACCCCG
>JACKDN010000058.1 GCA_020633465.1 Myxococcales bacterium | reverse complement strand
GCGGCACCACCGAGCCCGCCTCGACCGTCGTCAGCGCGTCCAGCCCGCCGGTCAGCAGCAGCTCGGCCGGCGAGCGCACGGCCCGATCGTCCCAGAACATCGGCAGCGGCACGCGCCCGCCGTCCGGCCGCGCCTGCCGCCAGAACACGAAGCCGTCCGCGTTGTCCTCGACGTCGCTGAAGACGACGTGCACCTCACCGGCGATCAGCCGCACGCGCACCGCGTAGTCGCCCGCCGGCAGCACCGCGCCGGCCGCGTCCCGCACGTCCCAGGGCACCCGGTTCTGGCCCACGCGCGCCGTGCCGAACAGCACCCGATCCTCGGCCTCGTCGATGCGGCCGTCGCCGTTGGTGTCGATCGTGATGGCGTAGGTGCCGGGCACGTTCGACCGGAAGTAGAAGTCGCCCGCGTCCTGCTCGCCGTCGCCGTTGGGGCTGACGGTGGCCGTGCCCGCCTCGTCCTCGAAGCGCACGTCGGTCAGCGTCGGCTCGACCGCGGCCGGGGTGGGCGAGGGGAAGTTCAGGTACAGCCGGTGCTCGGCGGCCGGCGGCTCGGTGGCGCTGCCCGTGGGCCGCGCCGCGCACTCGCCCCGGCCGTTGGGATCGCCGTACACGCACCAGCTCTGGCGCGGGTGCCCGCGCAGGCCCGTGCTGTTGGCCTGCACGGTGTAGACGGTGCCGCGCAGATCCTCGA
This sequence comes from Myxococcales bacterium, assembly GCA_020633465.1. Taxonomy (GTDB): domain Bacteria; phylum Myxococcota_A; class Bradymonadia; order UBA7976; family UBA1532; genus JACKDN01. Next base: position 25,577 of record JACKDN010000058.1, on the reverse strand, counting down.
GATCGAGCACCGCCACCTGGCCGCCGCTGACGATGTAGAAGTCGGCGCTCTGCCCGTAGGCGGGCTGGTGGCTGGTCAGGGCCCAGGCCCGCGCGCTCACGCGCCCGCCCTCGACGGTGCGGCCGCCCCGCTCGAGCACGTCGATCTCGAAGAAGCGCGTCGACACGATCGGCTCGGTCTGCCCGATCAGGGTGTGCGCCTCGCCGACGAAGTCGACGGTCCAGTGGCCCTCTTCGGTGGCGGTGACCGTGTGCCACGCCCGGGCGGCGGGATCGGTGAAGGCCGAGCAGTAGCCCACGCCGCCGCGCACCACCGCGAAGCTGGCCGCGCAATAGCCCGCGTCGGCGCGCGGCGTCCAGAGGGCCCCGTCGGGGCGCGCCCGGCAGGTGTAGGGGGCGACGCAGTCCTGCTGCCCGCGGCACGGGCGATCGGCGGGCGGCGACACCAGGATCTCGGCCCCCTCGCGCTCGGCCAGCACCGGGCGCGCGCGGTCGACGTCGTGATCGATCACGAAGGCGGGCCCGTCGTCCGGGCCGCACGCGGGCCCCAGGCAGTCGCCGTACAGCGGGCCGGTGTCGTTGTGGCCGTCGTCGCTCGAGCACACCCGCAGGGTCTCGCCCACCCGCAGGAAGACGTTCACCGGGGTGCGCCCGACGAGGCCCTGGTTCGTCTGCAGGTCGCGCGTGCCCTCGGGCCGCGCCCAGCTGACGAGCGGCAGCAGCGACAGGAACAGGGCCGCCTGCTTCGCGCGCATGCATCCTCGCCGGTCGGGTGTGAGCTTCGTTACGCTAACCGAGGGGCTTCGGGCGCGTCCAGGATGCCCGGGCGCCGCGATAAGGGGTCTGTGGCGGGGCGACCCCGCGCGACCTTGACGGGCCCTCGGGGGTGGGCCCAAGCTGACGCTCGGACAGGGGGGGAGGTGCCGGTGGCCCGAAGGGGGCGCTTTCGCTGGTCGACGCCGGCGCTGCTGATGCTCGGCGCGCTGAGCGCGTGCGATCACGAGGGGCGCAGCTTCCCGCCCGACGTGCCGCGCCTGCTGCCCGACGCCGCCGCCGACGCCGATCTCGATCTCGGCCCGCCCGAGGACGCCGCGCCGCCGCCGCGCCCCGACGGCGGCGACCTGCTGCCGGACGTCTCGGTCGACCTCGGCCCCGCCGGCGACCCCACCTACCGCCTCACCCTGCTGCACGTCGGCGCCGGCGCCTCGCGCCTGTTGCCCGAGGGCGACTTCGGCGGCGCCGCCCGCTTCGTCACCACCGCCAAGGCCCTGCGCCGCGCCGCCGACGAGGGGCCGGGGCAGGGCGTCCTGCTGGTCAGCGCCGGCGGCGAGGTGGCCGCGGGCGCCAGCTTCGGGGCCAGCCTCGAGGACGGCGTGCCCTTCTACGAGACGCGCACGCTCGACGCGGCCGGCGTCGACGTGGTGGCGCTGGGCAACCACGCCTTCGACTTCGGCCCGGCCGTGCTGGCCGATCTCGTCACCGGCTTCGAGCGCCCGGTGCCCTTCGTGGCCGCCAACCTCACCTTCGTGGGCGAGCCCGCCCTGGCGCCGCTGGCCGAGGCCGACCGTCTGCTGAGCAGCGCGGTGGTCGAGACCGGCGGCGAGCGCGTCGGCGTGGTCGGCGCCACCACCGCCGCGCTGGCGCAGGTCAGCAGCCCGGGCGGGGTGACCGCGGCCGATCCCGTGCCCGCCGTGCAGGCCGCCATCGACCGGTTGCGCTCGGACGGCGTCGACAAGATCGTGTTGCTGGCGCAGCTCGAGGACTTCGAGGCCGACCTGGCCCTGGTCGGCGCGCTGCGCGAGGTCGATCTGATGGTGTCGGGCGCCGAGGCCACGGTGCTGGCGAAGGCGGATCAGCCGCTGGCGCCCGGCGACACCGCCCGCGGCCCCTATCCCATGGTGGCGCGCGACGCGCGCGGCGCGACGGTGCCCGTGGTCAGCACCGGCGGCGGCTATCGGTACGTCGGGCGGCTGGTGGTGGACTTCGACGACGCCGGGCGGGTGACCAGCGTGGACGCCGCGCGCTCGGCGCCGGTGCGGGTGGCCGGCGGCGAGCAGCCCGAAGCGCGCGTGCCCGATCCCGCCATCGTCGCGGCGGTCGAGGTGCCGCTGGCCGCCACGCTGGCCAGCTTCGACGCGCTGCAGATCGGCGCGGCCGAGGTCGCGCTGGACGCGCGGCGGGGCAGCGTGCGCAGCCGCGAGACGAACCTGGGTGATCTGGTGGCCGACGCGCTGCTCTGGCAGGCCCGCCGCTTCGCGCGGGACCGCGGCGCCCCGGCGCCCGACGCCGCGCTGGTCAACGGCGGCGCGCTGCGCTCGAACCGCCTGGTGCCGGCCGGCCCGCTGACCGAGCGCGACACGCACGACCTGCTGCCCTTCCCCAGCTTCGTGGTCATCGCCGAGTCGGTGCCGCCGGCGGCGCTGAAGCGGCTGCTCGAGAACGCCTTCGCGCAGGTCGAGTCGGGCAGCGGGCGCTTCCCGCAGGTGGCCGGGCTGAAGATCCGCTGGGACAGCCAGACCACCCCGCAGGTGGTGGGGCTGGACGGCGAGGTGGTCACGGCGGGCGCGCGCGTGCAACGCGTCGAGCTCGCCGACGGCACGGTGCTGATCGACGGCGGCGCGCCGGTCGGGCAGCGCAGCATCGCCTTGGCCACGCTGGACTTCCTCGCCCGGGGCGGCGACGGCTACGTCATCCCGCCGCCCCTGCGCCCCACCGGCGTCAGCTATCAGCAGGCGGTGCGCGATTACGTCGCCGGCGCGTTGGAGGGCCACGTCCGCGCGGCGCGGTACCCGGCCGGCGGCGTGGGCCGTATCGAGCGCATCCGATGAGGGGGGTGGGGGGACGACCACGTCGGGTGGCGGCGTCGCGGATCGTGGTGTCCGTCATGGCGCTGGTGGCCTCCTGCGGCGCTGTGCGCGCGCAGAACCTGCAGACCTGGGAGCCGGCGCCGCTGGTGACCGATCTGCTCACCGTCCAGGGCGCCGAGACGCTGAAGGGCGGGCGCTTCGTGCCCATGCTGCACACCGGCTTCGCGGCCGAGCCGCTGGTGCAGCGCGCGGCCGACGGGCAGGTGGTGCAGCAGGTGCTCGACGGCATGCTGACCATCGAGCCCCAGCTCGCCTACGGCGTCGTCGACCGCCTGACCGTGATGGTGGCGCTGCCCATGGTGTCGACGGGCGGCGACGCGCAGGCGAAGTGCCCCCCGGCCGAGCCCGGCTGCGGCACGGTCGAGGTGCCCACGGGCTTCGGGTTCGGCGATCTGCGCCTCGATCCGCGGCTGCGCGTCCTCGGCGGCCGCCCCGGCGACGCCTTCGGCATGGCCGTCGCGCTGCCGCTGACGCTGCCCACCGGCGACGAGGACAAGCTGGTCGGCGGCAGCACGGTGTCGGTCACCCCGCGGATCATCGTCGAGTGGCGCCCGTGGATCCTGCACCTGGTGGCCAACGCCGGCTTCCGCTGGCGCCCGCGCACCGACACGTTCCAGAACATCGAGGTGGGCAACGAGGCGCTCTACGGGGCGGGCGTCAGCGTGCCGACCGGCCTGACCGGGCTGCGCGCGATGCTCGAGGCCGTGGGCTCGGTGGCGGCCGAAGAGGTCGTCGACCGCGACGTCGTCAACCCGCTCGAGATCCTCTTCGGCGTGCGCTGGCACGATCGCAGCGGGCTGGTGGTGGGTGGCGGCGGCGGCCTGGGCGTGCTGCCCGACAAGGGCACGCCCAAGGCGCGCTTCCTGGTGACGCTGGGCTACCAGCGCCACCCCGACGTGCCGGACGCGCCGGTCGAAGTGCTGCCGGTGGACAGCGACGGCGACGGCCTGCTCGACCACCTCGACGCCTGCCCCGACGAGGCCGAGGACGTCGACGGCTTTCTCGACGGCGACGGCTGCCCCGAGCTGGACAACGATCGCGACGGCTTCGCCGACACGGCCGACAAGTGCCCCAACGAGGCCGAGACGCCCAACGGCGTCGAGGATCAGGACGGCTGCCCCGACGGCACCGAGGACCGCGACGGCGACCGCATCCCCGACACCCTCGACCCGTGCCCGGGCGAGGCCGAGGATCGCGACGACTTCGAGGACGACGACGGCTGCCCCGATCGCGACAACGACAAGGACGGCTTCCCCGACGTGCGCGACCGCTGCCCCTACCAGCCCGAGCGGGTGAACGGGCGCGAGGACGACGACGGCTGCCCCGAGCCGGGCCACGTGGAGCTGATCGGGCGGCAGCTGAAGCTGCTGACGCCCATCGAGTTCGAGCTGGCGCGGCCGGTCATCCTCGAGGACAGCGCGCCGGTGCTGGACGACATCGCGCGGCTGCTGAACGCGCGCAAGGATCTCGAGCTGGTGGTGGTCGAGGGGCACACCGACGAGCGGGGCGATCCGCGGGTGAACCTGACGCTGAGCCGCGACCGCGCGCGGGCCGTGCGCGAGGCGCTCATCCGGCGCGGGGTGTGGCGCGGCCGGCTGGCCGCCACCGGCTACGGCGGCACGAAGCCGCTGGTGCCGGGCGCGCACGAGGTCAACGCGCGCATCGAGCTGCGCGCGACGACCGCCGCCGAGGCGCCCAACCTGCTGCAGGCGCTGAAGATCGACGTCGAGCCGGATCACTTCGAGTTCCTGTTCCGGACGACCCGCAAGGCCGACGCCCGCAAGGTGTGGGCGCGGCTGGACGGCCCGAAGGTGCTGATGATCGTCGTGCCCGACCTCGACGTGGCGCGCGAGCGCCTGCGCTTCCAGCACCTGCTGGTCGAGCGCGTGCTGCTGCTGCCCGGCGCCGGCGAGGGCCACTCGGCCATCCTGCGCGTGCGCTTCAAGCGCGACCTGCCGCCGGGCTTCGAAGAGAAGGTGGTGGTGGGCGAAGACGAGGACGGCGCGCTGCGGGTGACCGTGCCGCAGCCCTGAGCGGGTCGAGGGCCGCCACGCCGGCGGGGTCGTGGGCGTCGTCGTCGTCGTGGTCGATGCCCGGTTTCAGCGCTGAGGCGGCCGGCGCGGCTGCCCGATGCGCGCCGCCGTGGGTCCGGCGGGCTGTCAGCGGTCAGCGGTCAGCTCCGTGGGTGCTCGGCACCGCCGCGCCGGGGCCTGGGCGCCTCGATTCGGACGCTTCGCCCTGTTCGACGCACCCTGCGACGCCGGCCGCCTTGTCGGCATCCTCGAACGATCATGCGTCCGTCCCAGCTACTCTCACTGCTGCTCTCCCTGCTGTTGCTGCCCGGTCTGGGCGGCGCCGCGCCGTCGTCGGTCGAGGCGTCGCACGTCACCGTGTCGTTGGTGGCCGAGCACGCGGCGGTGGCGCCGGGCGGGGCGACCACGCTGGGCCTGCACTTCGATCTCGAGCCGGGCTGGCACATCTACTGGCACAACCCCGGTGAGTCGGGCGAGCCGCCCAAGGTGAAGGCGTGGCGGCTGCCGCCGGGGGCCGAGGCGGGGCCGCTGGGCTGGCCCGTGCCGAAGCGCGTGCCGATGGGCCCGATCATGAACTACGGCTACGAGGGCGAGGTGGTGCTGACGGCGCCGCTGACCGTCGGGCCGGGCTGGCCGGCCGAGGCGACGGTCGAGGCGGACGTCACCTGGCTGGTGTGCAAGGAAGACTGCATCCCGGGCAAAGCGACGCTGGGGTTGACGCTGCCTGCGGCCGATGCGCCGCAGCCGGATGCGCGCTGGGCGCCGGTGTTCGCGGCGGCGCGCGAGGCCACGCCCGCCGAGGCGCTGGCGACGCTGGCGCGGGACGGCGAGGGCCTGCGGGTGACGCTGCCCACGCTCGACGCGCCCGCCGACGCGCCGATCGACTTCCTGCCCGCCGTCGAGGGCGTCGTCTCGCCGTCGGCGCCGGTGACCGTCGAGCGCCCGGCCGAGGGCGGCGTCGCGCTCGGCCTGACGCTGGCGCCGACCGCGCCCGACACGCTCGACGCGCTGCCCGGCCTGGTCGTGGTGGGGCAGGGGAGCGATCGCCGCGCCCTGCGCGTGAACGCCGTCCCCGCCGACGCGGCCCCGGTCGACGGCGCCCGCGCGCCGCCCCCGCCCAGCGACGCGCCCACGTCCGTCGCCTGGGCCGTGCTGCTCGCCTTCCTGGGCGGCCTGATCCTGAACCTGATGCCCTGCGTCTTCCCGGTGCTTTCGCTGAAGATCCTCGGATTCGTTCAGCAATCCGGCGAGCAGGCGGCGAAGATCCGCGCCCACGGCTGGGCCTTCGCCGGCGGCGTGCTGGTGTCGTTCTGGGCGCTCGGCGGCGCGCTGGTCGCCCTGCGCGCCGGCGGCGACCGCCTGGGCTGGGGCTTCCAACTCCAGTCGCCGCTGTTCGTCGCGGTGCTCGCGCTGATGGTCTTCGCCTTGGGGCTCGCGCTCAGCGGACTGTTCGAGGTCGGCCTCGCGCTCACCAGCGTCGGCGGCAGCAAGCGGTTCGAGGGCCTGGGCGGCAGCTTCGCCACCGGCGTCCTCGCCACGGTCGTCGCGACCCCCTGCACCGCGCCCTTCATGGGCCCCGCGCTGGGCTACGGCCTGACCCAGCCGCCGGCCGCCGCGATGGCCGTCTTCAGCGGGCTCGGCTTCGGCATGGCCTTCCCCTACCTGGTGCTGTCCCACGCCCCCGCGCTGCTGCGCCGCCTGCCGCGCCCTGGCCCGTGGATGGAGACCTTCAAGCAGGCGATGGCGTTCCCGCTGTTCGCCACCGCGGTCTGGCTGCTCGACGTCTTCGCCCGCCAGGCCGGCGCCGATGCCGCATTCCGCCTGGGCCTGGCCTTCGTCGGCGTCGCCTTCGCCGCCTGGCTGTGGGGCCGCGGCCAGCGCACCGGCAAAGTGGGCGCCGCCCGCGGCGTCGTGGTCGCCGCCGCCCTCGGGGTCTCGGCCTGGGGCGCCCTGACCGATCTCGACGAGGCGCGCCCGGCCACCGCCGCTGGCGACGGCTTCTGGCAGCCCTGGTCGCCCGACGCCGTCGCCGCCGAGCGCCGCGCCGGCCGCGCCGTCTTCGTCAACTTCACCGCGGCTTGGTGCATCAGCTGCCAGGTCAACGAGCGCGTGGTGTTCCGCGACGACGACGTGCGCGCCGCCTTCCGCGACGCCGACGCCGTCGCCCTGAAGGCCGACTGGACGCACCGCGACGCCACCATCGCCGACGCCCTGGCCGAACACGGCCGCGAGGGCGTGCCGCTGTACCTGTACTATCCACCGGATCCCGCCGCACCCGTCCAGGTGCTGCCCCCGGTGCTGACCCCGGCGATGGTGCGCGACGCCCTCGCCGGCCGCTGAATCGTCACCCCGAAGGAGATCTCATGCGCCTCTCGAAGCTGCTCCCGTTCGCCCTCGCCCTGGTGGGCACCCTGGCCGTCGCGCTGCCCGCGTCCGCCGCCGAGGTGGGCAAGCCCGCGCCGGGCTTCGACGGCACCGACAGCCACGGCAAGAAGCACACGCTGGCCGACTACAAGGGCAAGTGGCTGGTGCTCGAGTGGCTGAACCACGGCTGCCCGTACGTGCGCAAGCACTACGACGCCAAGAACATGCAGGCGCTGCAGGCCAAGTGGACCGACAAGGGCGTCGCCTGGCTGTCGGTCATCTCGTCGGCCGAGGGCAAGCAGGGCTACTCGACGCCCGACAAGGCCAACGAGGACGTGAAGGCCAACGCCGCCAAGCCGACCGCCGTGCTGCTCGACCCCAAGGGTGTCATCGGCAAGGCCTACGACGCGAAGACCACGCCGCACATGGTGATCATCAACCCCGAGGGCGTCGTGGTGTACGACGGCGCCATCGACTCGATCCGCTCGGCCGATCAGGACGACATCGCCAAGGCCACGCCCTACGTCGACAAGGCGCTCGAGGCGGGTTTGGCCGGCAAGGCCATCGACCCCAACCAGACCACCCCCTACGGCTGCAGCGTGAAGTACCCGTGAACGCCATCGAGCACGCCGTGACGCAGCCCAGCCCGCCCTTCGAGGCGTGCGACGGCCGCGCGATCGTGCACCAGGTGCCCGTCTGGAAGGACAACCTGGTCTGGCTCCTGGTGTGCGCCCGCACCGGCGAGGCCGCCATCGTCGACGGCCCCGAAGCCGGCCCCGTGCTGGACTACTGCGCCGCGCACGACCTGCGCCCGACGACCATCCTGAACACGCACACCCACCACGATCACATCGGCATCAACCGCGACCTCGCCAGGCGCGGCACCCTGAGCGACTACCGCGTCGTCGGCCCGGCCCGCGCGGCCAAGGACGTGCCCGGCCTCACCGAGTCCGTCGACGAGGGCGACACCGTGAGCGTGGGCGACCTGACCCTGCGCGTGCTACGCACCGAGGGCCACATCGACGGCCACATCTCGTACCTCACCGGCGACCTGCTGTTCTGCGGCGACACCCTCTTCGCCGGCGGCTGCGGCTACCTCTTCGACGGCCCGCCCGCGAAGATGCACGACAGCCTCACGCGCCTGGCCGCGCTGCCCACCCAGACCAAGGTGTGCTGCGCCCACGAGTACACCGAAGACAACCTGCAGTTCGCCTGGAGCGTCGACAGCCAGAACGAAGCGCTCGCCGACCGCATCCGCCACGTCCGCGCCCTGCGCGCCGAAGGCAAGTGCACCCTGCCCAGCACCATCGGCCTGGAGCGTTCGACCAACCCCTTCCTGCGCGTCGGCGCCGCCGCCGTGAAGGCCGCCGTCGCCGCGGCCTGGCCGGACCGGGCGTTGGAGGACGAGGCCGCGGTGTTCGCCGCCGCGCGGGCGCTGAAGGATAGGAAGGACTACAAATCGCTGCCCGCGGGCGCCCTGCCGAGCTGAGCGCGCCGCGGGAACCGGCGCCCAGTCGGCCAGTCCACTGCCTGCTATCCGCATTGGGCGCGCTTCGAGCCCGGCCCGCCAGCATGAGCAGCAGACGCGAAGGCGAAGTAGGGCCGTGCCGCGACGCACTCAAGCGCCGTGCGCCACGCCCGAGTCCACCGCTCGGATGGGCTTCGCCTCGTTGTCACAGTCCAGCGTTCACCCTCGTCGGGACATCGCGAATGCGGCGCCGCCCATGCACAATAGAAGCAGCGTGACCCAAGGGAATGGCTTCTCGGGCTCGGAGCGGAGCAGCGACTGAAGGACGAGACAGTCATCGTGCGAGCGTAGACCGGCGAAACGGGACGGTGCCTCCTCCGAACACAAATAGAAGAGGTGCTTGGCATCCGGTGGGTTGATATTGACAGAAGCGGTCAAGAAGGCTCCGTTGCGTGCCCACCAGCGTCGGGTCCCTACAACCAACTCACGGAGTTCGGGACCGCTCGTGCCAAGGGTCGAACGAATCGCCCATTCGAGTTTGGATAGGCCGTACCCATGGGCAATCGAGAGCGATGCGCTAAGCTCGGCTCGCAGTTCGAGGCTCAGAGTCAGAGTGGGTGCAGCGCTGGGCGGGACGGGGGCGTCACTCTTGGCGGCAACAGGCACGATGAGTAGATTCTGTCGGTCTCCCCTATCGACTAAAGATTCGCGCTCGCCAAGGGCGTCAGAGAACTGGATGTTGCGAGCCACTGGATTGGCAAATAGATTGCCGGCGTCCGGATTGAACGGCCTGGTAGGCCCAACATCGGGTGAAGGCGCCGACCGGCCGGTGGAGAGAGAGGAGAGTAGTCCGACTGAGAGAGCCAAGGTGGCTAGCACTACCCGCCGAGCGCTCATGTCCAATCGCCGACTCCTTGCACGGATTGAAGAACCAAACCGCGAGGACCTCATCGTGTGGCGGCCGGGGCAGCCCCGCCTCGCGTGCCGATTTTGGGTGGTGGCGCCAGAGTGCACGCTCTCCATCTACCATCGGGGTAGCCGCTTGGCCACCACGACGAGCTCGATTCCAGCCGCGAGAGGTGCCTGGCACCTGTTCAGGTTCAGGCAGGTCGTCGGCGTCCACGATGGAGCGCCCCGCCCAATGCGCCTCGGACCGTGAACCGCGCCGGCCCCGGTTGCGCCACACGCGCACGTCGGCCATTCTCACCGCATGCACGACCATGTGCCCCGCGACACCGAACTCCAAGCGCACCGAGTACAGATGCGCATCCTCCGCGGCTTCGGCATCGAGAAGCGGGCGCAGATGACGTTCGCGATGAGCGCCGCCGCGATGCAGCGTGCGCGCGCTGCGCTGCGGGCGCGCCAGCCGGGCGCCAGCGAGCAAGAGATTCGGCTGCGACTCATCGAGCTCAATTACGGCGCCGACCTCGCAGCCCGGGTACGCGCCCGCCTCGAGAGCCGCGGTTGATCGACGACGACCTCCTGAGCGCGATGACGCCGGTCGTCGAGGCGCTCGAGAAGCTCGGGGTCGACGTGCAGGTGGGCGGATCGGTGGCCAGCTCGGTGCTCGGTGTCCCGCGGACGACGCTCGACGCCGATCTGGTCGCAGACTTGGGGTTCGAACACGTCGAGCGTCTGGCCCAGATGCTCGACGCCGACTACTACGCCGACGCCGACATGATGCGCGAGGCGGTCCGCAGGCGAAGCTCGTTCAACCTGGTGCACTACGCGACCGCGTGGAAGATCGATGTCTTTGTCCTGAAGCGGACGCCGTTCGGGCAAGCGTCCTTCCGTCGCCGCGCCAACGTGGCGATCGTCCCGGGTGGACGCCCGTTCTCCATGTCCACGGCCGAGGACATCATCCTGCACAAGCTGACCTGGTACCGAGCCGGCGGCGAGGTGTCCGAGCGGCAATGGCGCGACGTCGTCGGCGTGGTCGAAGTCCACGGTGAAGCATTGGACCTGGACTACTTGCGGCGGTGGGCGGCGAACCTGGGCGTGCGTGATCTGCTGGATCGGGCGCTTCGAACGTAGCGCTGGCGCGCAATGACAAGACGCTGCCGAACGCGTGGAGGTCCCGAGGCCCTTAGCCGGAGCGCCGAGCGCCACCCACCCGTCGGTCAGTCGGTCCTTGCCCGTGACTCCCAGGGGCCCCGCTCGCGCTCCAAGTAGCGCGTTGCGCCGCCCTCGGCCTCCCAGCACTCGCGGCCCAGTCCGACCAGTGAGTCGACGAATCTGCCCTCGACGGGCTGGATCAGGATCCCCGCTTCGTGAAGGCTGACGCGCACGCGGTCGCCCGGCCGAAGCCCGAGCCGGCGACGCATCGCTGCGGGCAGGGTGATCTGGCCTTTCGAGGTGAGCTTGGCAGTGGTCATCAGCGTGCCTCCACGAAGAGAGGGTACGGTGCACGAGCCACGACGCCAAACCACCGTCACGGCCGCCAGCCGCCGCACCCTCTCCCCACCGCCCGCCCCCCGCGCTACCCTGCACCCATGCCCGGCGACGCCGCCCTCGTCACGCTGCTCCTGATGCTCGTCGCGTCTGCCGCCATCGGCCGCCGCGCCTTCCGCATCGTCGCCGACCGCGACGCTCGCGCCGTCACCGTCCTCACGTTCGCGCTGCTCGTCCTCGCCGCGACCGGCGCGCAGGGGTTCACGCACGCCGCGCTGCTCGATGACCTGTCGGCCTGCGTCGGCTGCTTCGGCTCGGTCGGCGAGGTCGACTGCGTCGCCGCCAAGCAGGTGGCCCGCCAGCGGTTCGGCGCCTGCCGTGGTCTGGACGTCTACCTCGCCGGCTGGATCGGCCTCGTGCTGCCCGCCGTGGGCGCGTGTGTGGGCGCCCTGCTCGCCGGCGCGCGTCGCCTGCACGGCGGACGCTGGGTTCGTCTCGCCTGAGAGGGCACCCCCGGCCCGCCCCTTGCTCCTTCCCCCACCGTCCCTCGGAAGGAGGCCCGTCCGTGACTGCCGCTGCGTCTGCTCGCCCCGCGTCCGTCTCCGCCGTGGCGGAACACCCCGCCGCCGCGCACGATCCCGACCCCCGCGCCTACTTCGAGCACGTGCTCGGCGCCGCTTGCCTGCAGGGCAACCGCGTCGAGCGCTTGAAGAACGGCGACGCCATCTTCCCGGCGATGCTCGAAGCCATCGAGGGCGCCCGCGACACCATCGAGTTCGTCACCTACGTCTACTGGCAGGGCGACATCGCCCGGCGCTTCGCCGACGCGCTGGCCGAGCGGGCCGAGGCGGGCGTGGAGGTGCGGGTGGTGCTCGACGGCGTCGGCGCGCGGCCGATGGATCGCAGCCTGGTCGGGCGCATGGTCGACGCGGGCGTGCAGGTGCGCTGGTTCCGGCCGCCGTCCACCTGGCGGGTCTGGCGGTGGGTGCACCGTACGCACCGCAAGGTGCTCGTGTGCGACGGCCGCGTCGGCTTCACCGGCGGCGTCGGCATCGCCGCCGAGTGGGAAGGGGACGCGCAGGATCCCGATCACTGGCGCGACGATCACTTCCGCGTCGAGGGCCCGGCGGTGCGCGCCCTGCGCGCGGCCTTCGCGTCGAACTGGGCCGAGATCGAGCGGCGGCAGCCGTTCGGGCCGGACTCACCGACCGTGCAACACGATCTCGAGCGGGCGGGGGACGCTCGCGTCCACGTCGTGCGCGCCACCTCGTCCTTCGGACAGAACGACATCGCCGCGACGGTCGAGGCCGCCCTGCGCGTCGCTCGCCGCCGCGTGCGCATCGCCACGGCCTACTTCGCCCCCGATCGCGTGTACGGCGAGCTGCTGATCGACGCGGTCGAGCGCGGCGTCGAGGTCGAGATCATGGCGCCCGGCCGACACACCGACTCGCGTGTCTCGCAGCGCGTGGGTCAACGCCGCTACGGCGCCCTGCTCGAGGCCGGCGTGCGCCTGTGGAGCTACGAACGCACCATGCTGCACCGCAAGATGCTGTTGGTCGACGACGTCGTCGCCATCGTCGGCTCGCCGAACCTCAATCACCGATCGCTCAAGAAGGACGACGAGCTGTGCCTCGTGATCCACGACGGGCCGCTGATGGACACGCTGCACGCCGACTTCGACGCCGACATCGAACACTGCGTCGCCATCGATCCCGAACGCTGGGCGCGGCGCGGCTGGTGGCGCCGCCTCACCGAGCGTCTGGCGGCGTGGCTCTTCGGCGGCCACGTCTGAGCGCTCGGCGTCCGTCCGCCCCTCACGCCGCCGCGAGCACCTCGCGCAGCTTGGCCGTCAGGCGCGCCGGGACGATCGGCTTGTGCACGAAGTGCATGCGATCCTCGTACACCCCGTGGTGCACGATGGCGTCCTCGGTGTAGCCGGACATGTACACCACCTGCACGTCGGGTCGCTCGGCCCGCAGCCGCTCGGCCAGCTCGCGGCCGCTCATGCGCGGCATCACGACGTCGGTCAGCAGCAGGTGCACCGGCTGCGCCGGATCGGCGCAGCGCTGCAGCGCCGTCTCGCCGTCGGCGGCGTCGAGCACCCGGTAGCCTTCGCGCAGCAGAATCGTGCGCACGATGCGCCGCAGCGCCGGATCGTCCTCCACCAGCAGGATGGTCTCGTCCCCGCGCCGGGCCCGGCCGACATCGCTCGGTGACGGGGGCACCGACACCGAGCCCGCGCGGGCGGCCGGCAGCAGGACCTCGATGCGGGTGCCCCGGCCCACGGCCGAGTCGACCTTCACGTGCCCTCGGCTCTGCTGGATGATCCCGAACACCGTCGCCAGCCCCAGTCCGGTCCCGCGCCCGACGGGCTTGGTGGTGAAGAAGGGCTCGAACGCGCGCGCGATGGTCGCGGCGTCCATACCGCAGCCGGTGTCGCCGACGACCAATCGCACGTACGTGCCCGGCTCCAGCTCGCCCCGCCCCTGCGCCGCGTCCTCGTCCAGGGTGAGCGTCTGCGTCTCGAGGGTCAGCGTCCCGCCCGTCGGCATCGCGTCGCGCGCGTTGACCGCCAGGTTCATGACCACTTGCTCGAGCTGGCCCGCGTCCGCCATGACCCGCGGCAGGTCGGGTTCGAGCGTCGTCCGCTGCACGATGTGCTCGCCGAGCAATCGCCCCAGCATGCGCTGCACCCCGTCGACGCACGCGTTGACGTCGATCAGCCGCGGCTCGAGCACCTGGCGTCGGCTGAAGGTCAGAAGCTGGCGCGTCAGCGTGCTGGCCCGCTCGGCCGCGTCGCGAATCTCGGCGAGATCCGGCCGCAGCGGCGCCTCGGGGGGCAGGTCGTCCAGCGCCAGGCTGGCGTAGCTGAGGATGACCGACAGCAGGTTGTTGAAGTCGTGCGCCACGCCGCCGGCGAGGCTGCCGATGGCCTCCATCTTCTGCGCCTGGCGCAGCTGCGCCTCCTTCTGCCGCAGGGCCTCCTCCGTCGCTCGCCGCGCGGTCAGATCGCGGGCCACCTTGCTGACGCCCACCATTCGGCCGTCGTGGTCGAGCACGGGCGAGACCGACAGCGCCACCCACACGATGTCGCCGTCGCGACGCCGGCGCCGCACCTCGACGTGCCGGGGCGCGTCCCCCGCCAGGGCGCGGCGCCAGCTCGCCGAGCCGTCCTCGTCCTCGAGCATGGAGACCGGCTGGCCGATGGCCTCGGCCGCAGAGTAGCCGTACAGACGCTCGGCGCTCGGGTTCCAGGCCGTGATGGTCCCGTCGAGATCGACGGCGATGATCGCGTCGTCCGACGACTCGACGATGGCGGCCAGCAGGTTGCGCGCCTCGCTGACGCGGCGGCGGTCGGTGATGTCGCTGGCCAGCAGCATCGTGCCTTCGACGGCGCCCGCGTCGTCGCGAAGGGGCGCGGCGCTGAGCTGGGTCCACACGACGCGGCCGCCCGGCGTCCGGAACGCATGCTCGAAGCGCTGCTGGGCGGGCGGGCTGCCATCGTCGCCGGTCAGCCGCACGCACAGCGCCGTATCGCCCAGGGTGTCGAGGCGGCACCCGACGAGCGAGGCCGCCTCGCGGCCCACGATCTCGCCGAAGCGTTGGTTCGCGAACACGATGCGGCAGTCCGGGTCGAGCGCCACCACACCCTCGGTGGTCGCCTCGACGAAGCGGCGATAGCGGGCCTCGCTGCGCGCCTGCGACTGCCGCGCGAGCTCCCGCTCGGTCACGTCGACGAGGTGAACGATGACACCCTCGACGTCGGGATCCTCCAGGCGGTTGGTGGCGACGCAGTCGACCCACCGCACCTGGCCGTCTCGGCCGATCACCCGGAACTGTCGACTGCGGGCGGCCCGCGGCGGCTCCTTCACGTGCGCCAGCGCGGTCAGCACGTCGGACCGATCCTCCGGGTGAATCCAGTCCACGGCGGCGCGCCGCACCAGGTCGACCGGGGGCGCGCCGATCAGCTGCTCGATGCCGCCGCTCCCGTAGAGCACGGTGCCCTCGGCGTCGAGCAGCACGACGGCGGCCGGGCTGCGATCGACCATGGCGCGGAAGCGCGCCTCGGTCGTGCGCAGCGCGTCCTCGGCCCGTTGCCGCGCCTCGTCCGCCTCGTGCTGCGGCGTCTGGTCGTCCAGCAGCACGATGTCGACCCCCGGCAGCACGTTGGCCAGCGCGCGCAGCACGCCGGTCCGCCGCGCGCCGTCGGGTCGGCGCACCGTTACGTCTTCGCTGAGCCGCGCGTCGCCGCCCTCGCGCCAGAAGGCGTCGAGGGTGGGTGAGGACTCGAACAGGTCGACGATCGCCCGGTCGCGCAGCGTCCCGAGCGCGCGCCCGAACAGCGAGCCCGCGGCGGGGTTCGCGTCGATCACCCGCCCGCGTCGGTCGGTCAGCACGATGGCGTCCGTCGCGCCGTCGAAGACGGTGCGCATCAGCTGCATCGAACGCTCCAGGGCGTCGCCGCGATCGACGACGTCGAGCAGATCGAAGCGCCCGTCGACCTGCACCGCGTCCACTTCGCCGCGGCTGATGGCGCGCACCAGATCGCGGGCGCCGGACAGCTCCTCTTCGAGCGACTCCACCTTGGCCCGCAGCGCGGTCAGCTCACTCATCGGTGGGCTCCGGCAGGTCGAGCAGGGCGGCGACGTCCGCCGGCCGGCCGAGATCGCCGATCAGCACCCTCCGCGGCGTGGGCGACGTGCGCACCAGCGTGGGGGTCGCGACGATGTTGTCCTGCAGCGCGCGCTCGGGCTCGCGCAGCACGTCCACGACCTCGACGGTCACGGCGTGGTCGGGGTGCCGCTCGAGCAGCGCGCGCAGCCGGGCCCGCGCGCGGGTCGAGTTGGGCGCGTCGCCGGCGACGAACAGCCGCACCACACAGGGGGGGCGCGGACCCGGGTGGCCGTCGTGCGTCATCGGACCGGCTCGCGGCTGCCGGGCGCGTCGGGATCGCCACCTCGGCGGCGGGACACACCGTGGCGCAGCTCGACCTGGGTGCTCTCGTCGGCGTCGCGCTGTCGAGCGCGCAGCAGCTCGGCTTCGGACAGCGCCCGCGGGTGCAGGGCCGACTCGCCGCGCGCGGCCGCCTCGGCCAGCGACAGCTCGGCCAGACGAACGGCGCGCTCGGCGTCGTCACGCGGGAGCGCGCCGGGCTCGGGGGGGTAGTAGAAGGCGTCACACGTGGGGCACAAGCCATGGCTGACCAACGGCGGAGGCGACGCGAGGTAGTGAGGCACCCAGTCCCAGGCGCCGGGTACGTCGACGCGCGCCGTGTGTCGACAGTGGCAACACATCGTCGTGATGCCGCGGGCGACGTAGACGTCGGCCGGATCCCGAGGGGACGCGGTCGGCTCGACCTCGGCCAACAGCGTGTGGACCACCACCAGCCGGCCCTCCACGGTGGGGTGCACGGTCATGCGGAAGCGGCGCTGGGTGGCCGCGCTCGGACACTGATAGTCGTGCGTGATCGGGTCGGGCGCGTCGAACGCGCGGCGCAGCAGATCGACGTGGAACGCGCGCACCGTCTCGGGGGTGATGGCGTCGGTGACCCGGCGCCCCAGGCCCCAATCGCGCAGCACGGCCGCGCCGTCGTTCGCCCGCGCGAAGGCGCGCCAGCCCGC
This sequence comes from Myxococcales bacterium, assembly GCA_020633465.1. Taxonomy (GTDB): domain Bacteria; phylum Myxococcota_A; class Bradymonadia; order UBA7976; family UBA1532; genus JACKDN01. Next base: position 8,834 of record JACKDN010000058.1, on the reverse strand, counting down.
GTTGGTGCGCTCGATGCGCAGGTCGGCGTCCAGGACGTAGGCCGTGCCCGGCAGCAGGGCGACCGCGGCGAACAGATCGTCGACGTGGGGCCGTGGTGCGCTGGGGATGGTCATGGGCACCTCGATCGTCGCTGCGCGGCTCGCGCGCCGACGTGGCGGCGGAGTGGGGTGACCGAACGGGCGCGGGCGCTGGGGCTTCGGGTCTGTGTTCGCCGCGTCAACGAACCTCCGTGCGGACGGTGGGGCAGCGTCGTCTTTCGAACCCGCGTGGGTCGTGCGCCGAGGATCGTGTGCGGGGGCGCCCACGCCCGTCGGCGGCTGTATCGGTGACTTCGCCCCAGCGTTTGAGGCGGCGATCGCTGATTCTGTCGTCGGTGTTCGTCCTACGCTGGCCGCACGACGTGGTCGGTCAACGATCGAGCTCGTGGTCGACGACGTAGCGCACGAGCTGCGCGTTGGTGGTCATGCCCATCTTCTCGAGCAGCCGCGCGCGGTACGTGCTGACCGTCTTGACGCTCAGGTGCAGCGACTCCGCGATCTCGCTGACCGTCCGGCCGGCGCCCAGCCCCAACAGGACCTGGAACTCCCGCTTCGACAGGCCCTCGTGCGCGGCGGCCGACGTGTGCGTGTCCAGGTGGCCGGCGATGTACTCGGCCAGCTCGGGGTCGACGTACTTGCGGCCCGCCAGCAGGCGCACGACGGCCTCGACCAGCTCGTCGGCGGGGCGCGTCTTGGCGACGAAGCCGTCGGCCCCCGCGCGCAGCAGGCGCACGGCCAGCGCGGGCTCTTCGTACATCGTGAACACCAGCACCGGCAGACGCGGCGCGTGCACGCGAATCGCCTCGATCAGGTCGAGGGGATCGCCCCCGGGCATGGCCAGGTCGAGCACCACGAGGTCGAGCGGGCCGTGGGTGACCGCGGCGAGGGCCTCGTGGGTCGTCTCGGCCTCGACCACGTGCACCTGCCCCAGCACGTCGAACAGGGCCGCCGAGACGCCTCGGCGCACCAGCGGATGGTCGTCGGCGACGAGGACGCGCCGGGTCACGTCGTCCTCCCGGCGATCCGCGGCGCGGCGCGGTCGGGCCCGGCGAGCGGGACGTCTGGGGGCGTGGCGTTCAGGCTGGTCTCCGAGGGGGTTCGTGCAAGCGGGCGGCGGCCGGACGATGGGCTCACGAGTGGGAAGCGGCGAGCCGGCCCGCGACCGGCCCGGGGGCTCGACCACGCCACCATGACGGGTCGCATGATCCGTGCGGCCGCGCGGCCCGGGTAGGAGCGCGCGTCGGATTCCCGTGTCAGCGGTTGTCCTACGAGGGGCCGGGTTTCGACGCACCGCGGACAGCGGCGATCGGACGCGGCCGCGGCCACGCGCTCACGGGGACGGCAGGTCTGGGGTGTCGCGCTTCGCGCCAGGGCGGCGCGATCCCAGCGGGCCCGATCAGCGATCGAGATCGTGCTCGACGACGTAGCGGACGAGCTGGGCGTTGGTCGCCATGCCCATCTTCTCGAGCAGGCGCGCTCGGTAGGTGCTGACCGTCTTCACGCTCAGGTGCAGTCGCGCTGCGATCTCGCTGACGGTCTGCCCCGCGCCGAGGCCCTGCATCACCTGATACTCGCGCTTCGACAGCAGCTCGTGCGGCTCGGCAGGGCGGCCGGTGTCGAGGTACCCGGCGATGTGCTCGGCCAGCTCGGGGCCGACGTACTTGCGGCCGGCGAGCAGCCGCTGAACCGCCTCGGCCAGCTCGTCGGGTGGACGGGTCTTCGACACGTAGCCGTCGACGCCCGCGCGCAGCAGCCGCACGGCGAGGGCGGGATCCTCGTGCATGGTGAACACCAGCAGAGGCAGCCGGGGCGCGTGCACGCGGATCGCCTCGACCAGATCGATGGGATCACCGTCGGGCATCGAGAGGTCGAGCACGACCAGCGCGAGGTCGTCGTCGACCACTTCGCGGAGCACCTCGGGCAGGGTCTCGGCCTCGACGATCTCCACCTCGCCCAGCAGGTCGCGCAGCAGCGTCGCCACGCTGCGCCGCACCATCGGGTGGTCGTCGGCGATCAGGACGCGGTGCCTCATGAAGCCGCCTCGCCGCGGGGAACCTCGGCGACGACCTCGACGCCGCCCAGGGCGCCGGGGTCGAGCAGCGTGAGCGCCCCGCCGGCCAGCCGCGCGCGCTCGGTCATGCTGGTGGTGCCGACGCCGGGCGCCGCCCCCTCGGCGATGCCGTCTCCGTCGTCGGCGACGCTCAGTCGAAGCCGCTCGGGTGTGCAGGTCAGCGTGATCAGCACCTTTCGTGCGCCGGCGTGGCGCACGGCGTTCAGAATGGCCTCCTGTACGATGCGCTGAAGCTGCGTCGCGATGCCCAGTTCGACGGTGATCTGCGTCGCGCGCACCTCGATCTCGGGGCCGCCGTGGCCCTCGAATCGTCGGGCCAGGCGCTCGAGGGCCGCAGCCAGGCCCTCGCCGTCCATCACCGGCGGGCGCAGCGCCCCGCTGAGCCCGCGCACGGCGTTGCCCAGCTCGGCGGCGGTGCGCTCGGCGTCGTCGAGCAGCTCGGCCAGCGCCGGCTCGGCGGCGCCCCGGCGCCGCATCTGGGCGAGCACCATGCGCAGCACCACGGCGTGCTGGCCGAGCACGTCGTGGACGGTGCGCGCGAGCGTCGCGCGCTCCTCGTCCCGGATGGCCATCTCGCGCGCGGTGAAGGCCCGAAGCTGCTCCGTCTGGTCGCGCAGGGCCTGGACCTGGGCGCTTGCGGTCCGGCGCAGGGCGCCACGCAGTACCAGATAGAACGCGGCGGTGGCGACGAGGACGAACGCGAGGGCCTTGGTGGTCTGCGCGACGGGGTGCTGGGCGGCGGGCACCAGGCGCTCGACCAGGAGATCCGACCCGAGCACCCAGGCGGACGCCACGGCCGCGAAGAGGATCGCCGCCCGGCGTGCGGTGCGCCCGGGGTCTGTCGCGTCCGCGAGATTGTGTCGCCGTCCCATCGTCCCCCCGGGTCGAGCGGTGGGCACGTTCGCACCTCGCCGCGGGGCGCGACAAGCCCCGCGTCACGGCCCCGCTTGCGCCCGTGGGCGCGCCCTGCGAACCTCTCCGCCGGCGCCCCCCGGCCGGAGTTCGCATGGCCAAGTACCTCGATGACGATCTCGACCTCGCCTCCGAGCGGCCCGACCGCGGCCGGGGCGACGCGGCGGCCTTCCCCGAGGCCGGCGATCCGGACTTCGACGCCCCCGCGGGCCCCGATCCCGATCTCGCCTTCGCGCGCGGCGCCGGGCGCTTCCCGCTGGCGCTGGCCTTCGTCGGCAGCCTGGCGGGGTGCTGGTTCGCGGGCACGAGCACCGCGGACTTCGTCGCGCACCTCGACCGGCAGGTGCACGCCATCCACTGCTCGGTGGTGCCCGGCGCGCAGGCCGAGCTGGGCGAGAGCGGCTGCCGCACGGTGATGCTGAGCCCCTACAGCTCGTGGTTCCGCGACAGCCTGTGGGGCGGCATCCCGGTCAGCCTGTGGGCGCTGGCGGTGTTCGCGTTCATGGCCTACCGCTCGGGGCACCTGCTGTGGCGGGGGCGGCCGACGCGCAGCGAGGCCGGCTTCCTGCTGGCCGCCTCGGCGCTGCCCAACGTGATGAGCGCCATCTACGGCTACCTGGCCTGGGCCGAGGTGGGCGCGGTGTGCACGGTGTGCGTGGGCATCTACGTCAGCAGCGCCGTGCTGTTCGTGGGCGCGCTGGGCGCGTTCCTGGGCAGCGAGCGGCCGCAGGGCATCGACACCACCGCGGCGCGCCGCTTCGGGGTGGGCGTGCTCGAGGGCGTCGGCTTCGTGGTGGCGCTCACCGTGGTGTACCTGGCCTGGCTGCCCGACACCGAGGGCAGCGAGCGCGGGGCGAAGGGCTGCGGCGCGCTGGTGCAGCCGGAGGATCCCGCCGGCATCATGGTCGAGCTGGCGCGGGTGCCGGGTGGGAAGCCGTCGATCGAGGTGCTGGATCCGCTGTGCCCGGCCTGCCGCGCGTTCGACGAGCGGCTGACGGCCAGCGGGCTGGACAAGAAGCTGGATCAGCGGGCCGTGCTGTTCCCGCTCGACTCGAGCTGCAACTGGATGGTGACGCAGAGCCTGCACCCGGGCGCGTGCGCGGTGAGCGAGGCGATGCTGTGCGCCCAGCCCGACAAGGCGCGGGCCATCCTCGAGTGGGCCTTCGAGCACCAGGAGTCGCTGTTGGCCGAGGCCAAGGAAGACGAGGGGAAGCTGCGGCAGCGGCTGAAGTCGACGTTCCCCGAGGTGGCCGCCTGCCTGGGCACGCCGGTGGCCAAGAACAAGGTGGTCAAGAGCCTGCAGTGGACGGTGGCGAACGCGCTGCCGGTGATGACGCCGCAGCTGTTCGTGGCGGGCACGCGCATGTGCGACGAGGACACCGATCTGGGGCTGGAATACACGCTGACGCGCATGCTGGCGGAGGGCGGACGATGAGCGAGGTCGTACTGCGCGGCATCCTCGGGGCGCCGGCGCTGCTGGTGCCGGCGCTGATGGTGGGGTCGTGGCTGGGCAGCGCCGAGGAGCGGCTGAAGGCGAACGATCCGTCGGCGGCCGAGAGCGAGGTGGCCATCGCCAGCGTCGCCGAGGACGCGTACTGCACGCCGAAGCTGAAGGCCATCGTGCGGCGCGTGGCGACGGCCTGCGGGCTGGTGGGCGCGGCGGGGCGGGGGTGCCAGCCGGCGGTGGCGAAGAACGTGGCGCAGCTGAGCGACGAGGACTTCAACGCGCTGTTCCGGCCGCTGGAGGAGCGCGCGCGCATCGTGCAGTTCGACGCCGACAGCGTCGAGCTCGACGAGGGCGCGAAGGCGACGGTCGAGAAGGCCTGGGGCGATCAGCGCGGCGCCAGCTTCTTCTTCGTGGTGGCGCGGGCCAGCCCGGACGGCAAGACCGACCACAACGAGAAGCTGAGCGCCGGGCGAGCGCAGGCGGTGCTGGACCATCTGCAGCGGCGCTTCGACGACCCCGACATCGCCAAGCAGGTGGGCCTGCTGTGGCTGGGCGAGGACTTCGCGCAGCTGGACGAGGCGTTCTGCGGCTGGCAGCGCTCGCGGCCGAGCGAGTGCACGGCCAAGGAGATCAACCGCAGCGCGTTCGTCGCCTGGATCGACTGCGCGATTTGAGAGCCTGCTGAGAGGGGAGCGATGAGCCTGTTCCTGTCCCGTCGTCTGCTCGCCTGCGCGGCGTTGCTGATGATCGCCGGCTGCAAAGGCGGCGGCGACGCGCCCGCCGTGCAGACCGGCAGCCGCGCCGCCGCCGTCAAGCCCGCCAAGCGCGCGGGCGCGGTGAACGACACCGCCGGCTTCTGCGAGCTGACGCTGCCCGCCAGCGGCCCGAAGGCGAAGGCGTTCGCCTGGCCGAACGAGCGGGCCCTGCCCGACGGCACGACGCCGAAGTCGACGCTGGCCAGCGATCGGTGGACGTGGGTGAACGTGTGGGCCACCTGGTGCAAGCCCTGCGTCGAAGAGATGGGGCTGATGACGCGGTGGGCCAACGCGCTGGAGAAGGAGGGCCGCCCGGTCGACCTGCAGCTGTTGTCGATCGACAAGCCCGAGGACGCCGCCGCGCTGGGCGAGCGCATCGGCAAGGGCCTGCCCGGCCAGGCGCGCTGGCTGCGCGACGAGGCCGACTTCGGCCCCTTCCTCGACGCCCTGGGCGTCGACCGCAACGCCGCCATCCCCATCCACGCCCTGGTCGATCCCAGCGGCCACCTGCGCTGCGTCCGCGTCGGCGCCATCAGCGGCCAGGACTTCGCCGCCGTGAAGACGATCATGGCGGGGGGGTAGCCGCAGAAACGGCTGTGACATCGCGGCCCTCGTTGCAGACCCGTGCCCGTGCCCGTGCCCGAAGGGGGCAGGGCGCACGGGTCGATCTCGACGCCGAAGACGACCACGCCCATGGCAGGGGGGGTGATCCCCCCGATTCGGCCCGGGCGCCCGAAGGTCGCGCCCAGGCGCGCCGCTGCCCTACACTCACCCCTGGACTCACCGGGGGAGGGCCCGCCCTTGTCGCACCGCACGCCGCCGCACCGTTGCCTGATCCTCCTGTCCGTGCTCTGCACGGCCCCGGCCGCGGCGCAGTACCGCTTCGAGACCGACGCCGCCAGCTGCGACCCCGCGCTGGGTCGGGTGCGGCTGGGCATCGACGCCTACGGCGCGGTCGGCACCGAGGTGGGCGGCTCCGACCAGGCCGACTTCGATCCCGCCGACGACGCGCCCAACCAGGGCTACGTGTCGACCATCTACGAGTCGATGGCCTACCTGTGCGTCGAGCGCAACGGCGGCGCCGACGGCACCTGGCTCGAGGCCGGGCGGTACGACGGCGCGGCGGCCGACGTCGAGGCCGTGGCCAACCGCGTCACCAGCACCTTCGACACCACCGGGCTGGCCGTCGCGGCGACCTACCGCCTGAACTGCGCGGTGCTCGAGCAGTGTTACCGCTTCACCAACAACACCGGGGGCGTCGTCGACCGGGTCGCGCTGACGCACTACGTCGACGGCGATCTGTTCTTCCAGGGCAACTACAACAACGACTTCGGCGCCACCAGCGTCGGCGCGCCCAAGACGCTGTGGGAGTTCGACGAAGGCGACGACCCGGAAGAGCCGACCACCTTCCTCGGGCTGTACGGCCTCGACCGCCAGGACAGCCGGCTGCACTCGTGGGAGATCGGCGAGTACCCCGAGCAGCGCAACCGCATCGACGACACGGGCAACACCTGCCAGGGCCTGCGCAACGACATCAACCGCGACCGCAGCCCCTCGGACAACAACGGCGACCTGACCACCGACAACGGCTACGACGTGACGCTGTCGCTGCGGTTCGACGTGGGGCCGCTGCAGCCGGGCGAGACGTCCGACGAGATCTGCTACGCGGTGCAGTGGGGCGTGGGGCTGCCCTGCAGCGACGAGGACGGCGACGAAATCTGCCTGCCCGACGACAACTGCCCCGAGGTGGCCAACCCCGATCAGGCCGACAGCGACGGCGACGGCATCGGCGACGCCTGCGACCCCTGCACGGTGCAGGGCGACGAGGTGTGCGACGGCGAGGACGACGACTGCGACGGGCAGACGGACGAGGGCTTCGGGGTGGGCGACGCCTGCGACACCGGCGGCGTGGGCCTGTGCGCGGTGGGCGCGCGGGCGTGCGGGGACGACGGCCAGGCGTCGCGATGTGTCGAGACACACCAGCCGATCGACGAGGTGTGCGACGGGCAGGATCAGGACTGCGATGGCGTGAGCGACGAGGGGCTGCTGAACGCGTGCGGTGACTGTGGTGAGGCACCCGCCGACGTGTGCAACGGCGTCGACGACGACTGCGACGGCGCGGTGGACGAGGGGCACGTCGCCGAGGACTGCCCGGCCGAGGGGCTGGGCCCGTGCGGCGTGGGGCGCACGACCTGCGTGGCCGGCGAGGTGGTGTGCGCGCCCCAGGCGATGCCCGCCGACGAGGTGTGCAACGGCGCCGACGACGACTGCGACGGCATGACCGACGAGGGCGACCCCGGGGCGAACGCGCCCTGCGACACGGGCTCGCCGGGCGTCTGCGGGCAGGGCCTGTCGCGCTGCGACGGCGGGGCGCTGATCTGCGAGGCGGCGGCGCAGGCGAGCGACGAGGTGTGCGATCGGCTCGACAACGACTGCGACGGCATGGTCGACGAGGGCTTCCTGGTCGGGGGCGCTTGCGACACCGGGCGGCCCGGCGTGTGCGCTTCGGGCGTCGAGGCGTGCGGCCCCGACGGCGTGACCTGCCAGCCCGAGGTCGAGGCGTCGCCCGAGCTGTGCGACGGCCTCGACAACGACTGCGACGGCGAGGCCGACGAAGAGGCGGGCGACGGCAGCGACTGCGCGACCGGCGAGCCCGGACGGTGCCGCGTGGGCGGGCTGGTGTGCCTGGCCGGCAGCCCGAGCTGCAGCGGCCGCGAGGAGCCCATCGAAGAGGTGTGCGACGGCGTCGACGACGACTGCGACGGCACCATCGACGAGGGCACGCGCAACGCCTGCGGGCGCTGCGGCGAGGTGCCGGCCGAGGTGTGCGACGGCGTCGATCAGGACTGCGACGGCGAGATCGACGACGGCGCCGAGTGCGCCGACGGGGCGCTGTGCGTGCAGGGGCGGTGCGCCGAGCCCTGCGTCAACAACGAGTGCTCGGGCAACATGGTGTGCGTGCAGGGCGCCTGCCTCGAGGCCTGCGAGGCGGTGCAGTGCCCCGACGGGCTCGACTGCGTCGACGGCGACTGCGTGGACGCCTGCGCCGACGTGGACTGCGGCGCCGGCCAGGTGTGCGTCGCCGGCGTGTGCCGCGCCAACCGGTGCAGCGAGGTCGGCTGCCCCGACGGCTTCCGCTGCGTGATGGACATCTGCGAGCCCGACGCCTGCGCCGACGTCACCTGCGACGCGGGTGAGTTCTGCCGCGACGGGGCGTGCGTGCAGAGCTGCGGCACGGTCAGCTGCCCGCTGGGCGAGCGCTGCTTCGACGGTCGCTGCCAGGCGCACCCCTGCGCCGACGTGCAGTGCGCCGACGGGCAGGTGTGCTTCGAGGGGCAGTGCGAGGCGGATCCCTGCGCCGGCGTCACCTGCGTGGACGTCGGCGCGCGGTGCGTCGACGGCTTCTGCGTGGGCGATCCTTGCGGTGGCGTCACCTGCGGGCCCGGCGAGCAGTGCGACGTGATCGACGGGGTGGCGCAGTGCGTGGGCGACCTCGACGGCCCCGACGAGCCCGAGCCCGAGCCCGACGCCGGGGCGCCCGCCGAGGACGCCGGCGCGCCCGGCGGCGGCCCGGACGTGGGCACGGAGCCCCCGCCCGACGACGTGGACG
>JACKDN010000057.1 GCA_020633465.1 Myxococcales bacterium | reverse complement strand
GGCGCGTGTTGCGCGAAAGTGCCAGATTTCTCGGTGGGGCGTTGACCGTAGGCCCCGCATGGTCGCTCTTCCGCTCGTTCGGACGATGGCCGCGTTGCGTCACGCGACGCGCGTGTCGGCGGCTTCAACCGGGCGCGAGCGGGTTCTCCCAACGAAGCCCCGAGAAGCGCGCGAAGTCGTTGTCGTTCGAGTGCAGCGTGCACTGGTGTTCGATGGCGAGGGCGGCAAGGTGCGCGTCGGTGGTCAACGCACCGGCCGAGCCAGCTTCTCGGAGCAGATCGCCCAGCAGCTCGAGGTGGCGGGGGCCCGGCGTCAGCACCTCGACGTTGGGGCGGTCGATCCAACTGCGGACGAGGTCCAGGGCTCGCGCCGGCAGCATGGGCCGCGCGAGCACCGCGCGATGCGTCATGATGCGCACGAAGCCCAGCGCGACGGCCCAGGGCATCCCGACGCGAAGGTCGTCACGGTGCAGCGACTCCCACCAATGCCGCGACGCCGCATGGGCGGGGGCGTCGGCGTTGTGGGCGTAGACGAGCAGGTTGACGTCCGGGAGGATCATCGAGCGCGCGCGGCCTCGTCGACGAAGTCTTCGACCTCCAGCTCGTCGAGCAGCTGATTGAGCCGCTGAGGATCGATGCCGGGTCGGAAGCCACCGTGATGGGGCTCGACGACGAGTGGTTCGGGGGAGGTGGCGGCCGCGACCAGCCCACGGCGCAGGACCTGGTTGATGGTCTCTTTGAAGGATGCGTGCCGCCGGTGCGCCAGCGCCTTCAGTTGGGCCGCTACGTCGGGCTCGAGCGTCACTGTGGTTCGCATGTACGCATCATGATGCGCCGCCTGTGGCGCGTCAAGCTGCGGCGACGGCGCTGCGAGCGCGGGCCGAGCGCTGCCAGCGACGGCGCTGCGAGCGCGGGCCGAGCGCTGCCAGCGCGGCCAGCCAGCGCGGCCAGCGCGGGTGCCAGGCAGATTCGAGAGCGAGCGCGGAGAGCCGGTGAGCGCGGGTGCCAGGCAGATTCGAGGAGGGCAGACTCTTGGCCGATGGACCTCGCAGGGCGCGCCGACCTCGACGGCGCACTTTCGATGCGGGATGGTCACCCCAACGTCGCGTCGACCCTCGGACCTTCCTCTCGGCGCCACACGAGGAGGTGATCGTGCCGCCAACTCTCGAACCCCTGGGCCGCGCCTCTCGTGTGCGCGGTCGCCCGGCCGCGCGGCCGTCAGCGCGTGCACGATTGAACATCGACCGACAGACGCCGCGCGCCCGGTGCCTGCGGTGGCTGCTCACGCTGGTCGTGGCCTCGAGCGCCGTGAGCGTGCTCGGGTGCGATGACGGCGGCGGCGGCTCGCCCCCGGATGGATCGGATGGATCGCCGGTCGACGTCGGCGCCGCGGACGGCGGGGCGCTCGACCAGGGTGGGCCCGACGAGGGGCTCGTCGACGCGAGCCGCCCCGATCGGGGCCCGCCCGACCTGGGGCCGGACGACCTGGGCCTGGGCGACATGGGCCTGGACGACCTGGGCCTGGGCGACATGGAGCCGGACGGCCACATCCCGGGCGACATGGGGCCGGGTGATCTGGGTCCGGCCGACGGTGGGGCGCCCGACGGCGCGCGTCCGCCACCCCGCGCCGCGTCCGGCGTGGTCGCGGGCGGTGGCACCGTCAGGTCCGGCCGTTATGTGTTGCGCGTCTCGGTCGGGGGGCCCGCCCCCACCGCCGTCACCCGCTCCGACCGACTGCGCGCCCGCCTGGGTGTCGCCCTGCCTCGCCTCGGCGCTCCGGAGAACGACCGATGATCCGACTGACCCGTTGCGCCCTCGGCGCGGCGATCGCCGCGACCCTGACCTTCGTGGGCGCGGCGTCGGCCGCGCCGCCCCGCATGCCCGTGCAGGGCGTGCTGACCACCGTGGAGGGCGCGCCGATCGCCGGTGAGCTGCCGGTGCGGTTCGCCCTCTACGCCGCGCCGGAGGGTGGCGTCGCGGTGTGGGAGGAGGAGCAGACCGTCGCCTTCGACGCGGGCTTCTTCACCGCCAGCCTCGGCGCCGTCGAGCCCCTCGACCCGGCGCTGATCGCGGAGAACGAGGTGCTCTGGCTGGGCATCGCCGTGGACGACGACGCCGAGATGGCCCGCCTCGAGCTGGGCACGGCGCCCTTCGCCGCCTTCGCGGTGTTCGCCGGCGACGCCGACCGCCTGGGTGGCCAGGACCCCGAGAGCTTCGCCGCTTCGGCGCACCGCCACGGCTGGGACGAACTCGACGGTGTGCCGGACGGGCTGGCCGACGGCGACGACGACACCACCTATCAGGCCTCGCCCGGGGGCGGCCTCGAGCTGGTCGACGGCGGGTTCGCCCTGCTCTCGGGCTGCGCCGAAGGCGAGATTCTTCGCCGTGAGGCGGATGCCTGGGCCTGCGCAGTCATCGCGGGCGGTGGGGCCATCGCTGCGTTCGAGCTGGACGGCACCGTCCTCGGCATCACCGACGGCGAGGCGACCTTGTCGGTGGATCTGGCGACGCTCGCGACCGATCTCGATCCGACCAACGAGCTGCTGTCCGGCTTCGCGTTGGCTGGCAGCACCTTGCAGATCGCCGACGCGGGCGGGACCTACGAGGTGGATCTGGCCGCGCTGGTCGATGACGCGGACGCGGATCCGCTCAACGAGACGAACACCGACCTGACCTTCGACGGGTTCACGCTGGCGATCACCGACGCCGCGGGCACCCTCGAGGTGGATCTCGCGGCGCTGAACGGCGACGCGGATCCGGATCCGGGCAACGAGACGAACACCGACCTGACGTTCGACGGCGTCACGCTGGCCATCACCGACGCGGAGGGCACCCTCGAGGTCGACCTGTCGGCGCTGGGCGACGACGCGGACGCGGATCCGCGGAACGAGACGAACACGGACCTGGCGTTCGACGGGACGATGCTGTCGGTGACGGACGCGGCGGGGGCGCTGAGCGTGGATCTGTCGGCGCTGGGCGACGACGCGGACGCGGATCCGCGGAACGAGACGAACACCGCGCTGGCGTTCGACGGGACGACCCTGACGCTGACGGACGCGGCGGGGGTGTTGAGCGTCGATCTCTCGGTCCTGGGCGACGACGGGGACGCCGACGCGCTCAACGAGACGAACGTCGCGCTGGCGTTCGACGGCTCGACGCTGTCGCTGACCGACGCGGCCGGAGAGCTCACCGTCGACCTGTCCGACCTGACGCAGTCGCTGATCCTCGAGGGCACGGACCTCAGCATCAGCGGCGGGAACACGGTCGGCCTCGCCGGCCTGCGGGATGGCCTGGGCAGCCACGTCGCCACCCAGAACCTCGCCCTGAGCGGCTTCTGGGTGTCCAACGATGGGGGCGACGACGGCCTGTTCGTCGACGCGGCGGGCAACGTCGGCGTCGGCACGGCGAGCCCGGTGCGCGCCCTCGACGTGGACGGCGACGCCCGCATCGAACGGTCGCTCATCGCCGCGGCCACGCCCGGGCGCAACGCCGCGCTCGACGCGAACAGCACCACCGTGAACCGGGTCTACACCCCCAACGCCAACACGCGCATCTGGCAGTCCTTCACCGCCCAGTCCACCGGGTACTTCGTCCGGCTGCAGGTGCACCTGGACTCCGAGCCCATCACCGGCGGCGTGCTCGAGATCTACAGGGGCGAGGGCACGGCCGGCGAGCTGCTGCTCGAGCAGGACTTCGTCGACGAGGGCAACGGCGCCCGGACCATCGTGCTCGACACCCCCATCGAGGTCGTCGCCGGCGCCCACTACACGATTCGCCTCACCAATACCGCGGGTGGCTGGCGCTGGCGGTTCAACCTCGCAAACGTCTACGACGGGGGGCGCGCGTCGACCAACGCCAACGAGGATATGTGGTTCCGGGTGTACGTCACGGCGGATCCGGTGCTGGTCGAGGTCGCCGAGAGCGGCGTCATCAACGTCGCCGACGGCGCCATCACCGTGGACGTCGCCGGTCAGGTCGGCATCGGCACCGCGGCGCCCGCCTACGCCCTGCAGGTGGGCGAGGCCGGGGACGGGAGCGAGGCGCGCTCGAACGGCTGGAACGTGTTCAGCGACGCCCGGTTCAAGACCAACGTGAAGCCCATCGAGGATCCGCTCGCCCGCCTGGCGGCCATCGGCGGCTACACCTACTTCTGGAAGGGCGGCAAGGACGACGCCCGCGAGGTCGGCGTGATCGCGCAGGAGGTCGAGGCGGTGCTGCCCGAGGTGGTCACCGTCGACGCGCAGGGCTACCGCGCGGTGGACTACGGCAAGCTCAGCCCGCTGCTGATCGAGGCCCTCAAGGCCCAGCAGCGCATGATCGAGGCGCAGCAGGCGGAGTTGGAGGCCCTGCGCGCGCAGAACGCCGAGATCCGCGCCGCGCTCGGCCTCGAATAGGCCCCGCTGGCCCCCGATCGGCCGGCGCCCGCGCTCAGCTCGAGCGGCCCTCGCTCGCGCTCAATCGGGGCTCCTCAATTGGTGCCAGGCAGATTCGGGGGAGCCGGGGCTCGCTTGGTGCCGGGCAGATTCGGGAGAGCGGATACGGGCGACCGCTCGGGTGTTCGTCCCCGATGGGCTTGGTCGAACCCTGCGGCGCGGCGTGCGTTGACCGGGCGCTCGCGCGCGGCTAGCGTGCCGGCATGGCACGACGGCCCATCGACGAGAGCACCTGATGCCGGTGGTGGGCGCCGCGGTGGGGGCCGTGATGCGCGCCTTGCAGGGCTATGGCATCGACGGCGCGGACCTGGCCCGGGTGGCGGGCGTGGCCGACAGCGTGCTGAACGATCCGGGGTCGCGGCTCGAGTCCGACACACTCGATGACTTCGTGGCCATGGCCGCGGAGGCCTCCGGGGACGAGGCGTTCGGCCTCGCCGTCGCGCGTCAGCACGCGGTGGTCGGGTACCACCTGCACTACCTGCTGCAGGCCAGCGACACCTTGGCCAGCGCGCTCGAGCGGCTGCTGCAGTACCTCCGGTTGGTGGGCGACCACCTGACCGTCACCGTCGAGCGGGCCGAGGGTGTGTACCGCCTCGTCTACACCTGCCCGGAGCCGGCGCGCGGGCGGTGGCTGGCCTGCGACGCCTTCGGGGGCTCGCTGGTGCTGGCGGCGCGCGCCCTGGCGCTGGCCCCGCACCTGGCCCCGGTCGCCGTCGAGCTGAGGCGGCCGCGGCCCGCGGTCACGGCCGAGTTCGACGCGCTGTTCCGCTGCCCCATCCGCTATGGCATGCCGCGCAACGTCGTGGTTCACAGCGCCGCGACGATGCGCACCCCGCTGCCGACGGCCAACCCGCGGGTGCTGCAGAGCCTCGAGCAGGTGGTCGCCGACTACGTGGCGACCCTGACCGACCAGACCTGCGCCAGCCGGCTGCGGCGCGTGCTGGTGCTCGAGCTGCGCAACGGCCCGCCGCGGCGCGACCTCGTGGCGCGGCGCCTGGGGTTGAGCGTGCGGACGCTCAGCCGCCGGCTGGCCGCGGAGCAGACCAGCTACCGCGAGGTGCTGCACGACGTGATGATGACGCTGGCGCGCGAGCATCTGGCCGACGGCCGCAAGAGCGTCACCGAGGTCGCGTTCATCCTCGGCTTCTCGGACGCCAGCGCGTTCAGCCGCGCCTTTCGCCGTTGGACCCGGCGCGCGCCCAGCGAGTTCGCCCGCGAGGGGCCGGCGCCGGAGGCCCCGGGCGGGGTCGGCGGCCCGCTCGAGTACGCGGAGCGTGGCGCGCGCGTGTGACCGGCCGCGCGCGGGCCCCCGGGTTCGCGACGCCGCCGCGGCCACCAAGGCACGTTCGGCGTCCACCGTGGCTGCTCCGGCTGTCCCATCAGGGCCGCGGCGGCCGCCCCGGCAGGTCGAGCTCGTCGAGCCGCGGCAGGTGAATCGCGCTGCCCTTCACCGACGTGAGCCCGTGCTGGAGCATCAGCCGCGCGATCTGGTCGTAGTGGAACTCGACCCCGTGCTCCTTGGCCGCCGCGTCGATCTCTCGCATGTCGTCGACGCCCTGCACCGAGTCGACGAAGCGTTCGAAGGTCACGTTCGCCGACATCTCGATGTAGCGCACCGGCGTGTCGCCCGGGTTCCAGAAGGTGTGTGACAGGCCGCGCGGCTTGATGACGTAGCTGCCCGCGCCCCCGCTGAGCACGGTGCCGCCCTCGCCGCCGAACTCGAAGCCGAGCTCGCCCTCGATGAGGTAGACGGCCTGGTCGTAGTCGGCGTGGGTGTGCGGCGCGAGCAGTTGCTTCGGCGCCAGGGTCAGCTCCATCAGCGACCAGTAGTTGCCCATCTCTGCCGCGCGGACCTTGTAGCGGCCGTCCTCGTCGTCGAGCAGCTCGCGCTCGTCGACGCCCACGATCCGTGGCTCCACCGGCGTGACCAGCCGGAGCGTGTCGCAGCCCTCACCGCCGCCGCCCTCGTCCGCCGAAGATTCACTGCAGGCGGCCAGCGCGAAGCCGGCCGTGCTCAGCGCGGAAGCCTTCAGAAAGCCTCGCCTTTTCATGCATCCCTCCCTCGGTTGCACCCCGGAGTCTCTGGCAGGCGGACGAGGCACGCATGACCGGTTGGGCCGAACGACCGACCGAACGGGCCAAAGCGGCCTGTCGTTCGGTCGGGGCGGGCAGGAGGTCTTGGACAGTAAACTGGAAAAGTGTGCCCAGAAGTTTGTTTGTGGTGCCTGACCCCCTGGATCAGCCGAGGGGGAGGGCGGCGATGACGTCGCGGGGGCGCTCGTGCAGGAAGAAGTGGCCGCCGGGGAGCTGCTGCGCGCGGAAGGCGGCGGTCGTGTGGTGGCCCCAGGCGGCGAGGGCCGCGGGGGGCACGTCGGCGTCGTCTTCGCCGCCCAGGGCCAGCAGGGGACAGTCGACGGTGGCGGTGGCCGGCGCGTGGTACGTCTCGGCGATGCGGTAGTCGGCGCGCAGCATCGGCAGCAGCAGCTCGAGCAGCTCGCGGTGCTGCAGCACCTGGGGTGGCGTGCCGCCGAGGCGGCGGAGCTCGGCCACGAGGGCCTCGTCGGAGGCGTCGTGCACCGGGGGCGTCGTGGGCGGCAGGTGCGGCGCCCGGCGTCCGGCGACCACCAGGTGGGTCGGCGCCGGCGCGCCCTGCCGAGCGAGCCATCGACACAGCGCGAAGCCCACCGCGGCGCCCATGCTGTGGCCGAAGATCACCGTCGGCAGCGCGGGCAGGGCGCGCATCGCGGCCCCCAACGCCTCGACCAGCGGGTCGATGTCCCGAATCGGGGGCTCGCCGATGCGCCCGGCGCGGCCGGGGAGTCGCGCCACCCGCAGCTCGACGGTCGGCGGCAGGTGCGCCGGCCACGCGGCGAAGGCCGCGGGCTGGCCGCCGGCGTGCGGCAGACACAGCAGCCGGGTGGTGGCGTCGGGGGGGTCAGCGAGCGTCGTGAACCAGCGCGCGTCCGGCATCAGCCGCGCACCTCGGCCGGCCCGCGGGTCCCGTGGTGCGCGCGGCCGGAGCACGACCCCGGGTGGCCGCGCTCGCCGGGTCGCGCCGACGCTCTCGGGCCGTCCGAGCGCGCGGGCGCCGCGTGCGGTTCGGCGGTGCCTCCCCGCCCTGACACGCGTGCCATCGGCCCGAGGGGCTCGACGTGCGATCGTGCGCTCTGGTATGTGACCGCGTCATCAGACCAGCCGAGGGCCACGCGCGGGGAGTCCGGGGAGAACGCGAGCATCGGGCCCACTCTAGCCCGAACCGCTCGGGGTGACGCCATTTTCGGGGTGTCGGGAAAAAATCGTGACGTCGTTGCGGGCTTCGTGAGGACACGGCGCGTCCGTGGAGGAATGCGCCCTCGGCTGCTCTCGAGCCGGCGGCGCGGCGAGCTTCGAGGGGGTCGGCGCCGAGTCGGCGGTACGGGGTCGTAACGTTTTGGCCGATGGGTTGCCCGATGCGGTTCGCCCGCGGGTTGAAGCAGGCGTCGTCGATGGAGGGGGAGCGGACGTGGCCAATCTGAGCAATGTGTTGAAGCGCACCGTCGAGGCATGCCCGGCGCACCCGGCGCTCGTGTTCGAGGGGCAGGCCATCGCATACCGCACGCTTTGGGATCGGGCCACCGCCGCGGCGGCGCGGCTTCGCGACGCGGGCGTGCAGCCGGGTGATCGCGTGGCGCTGCTGCTGCCGAACGTGCCGGCCTTCCCGGTGGCGCTCTACGGGGCGCTGCGGCTGGCGGCGATCGCGGTGCCGATCAACCCTACGCTGACCGACGAAGAGCTGGCCGCGCTGCTGCGGGACGCGGGCGCCGAGGTCGTGGTGACCGTGCGATCGCTCGCCGAGCGGCTCGGGCCGCTCGCGCGGGCCGCGGTGAGCGAGGTGGTCGCGCTGACCGAGGACGCCAGCGAGCTGCCCCCGGCGCCGGCGGTGGCGCCGGCCTCGGTGACCGCCGACACGCCGGCCGTCATCGTCTTCTCGAGCGGCACGACCGGCGAGCCGAAGGGCGTCACGCTGTCGCACGGCAACCTGGTCAGCAACCTGCGCGTGAACGCCGCCGAGGTCGGCATGACCGCGAGCGACCGCGCGCTGCTGTTCATGCCGCTGTTCCACTGCTACGGCCTCAACGTCATCCTCAACTCGGCGCTGTCCGTGGGCGCCACGGTCGTCCTCGAGCGCCACTTCGATCCCCGCCGGACCGCCGAGACCATCGCGCTGCAGCGCGTGACCATGTTCTTCGGCGTGCCCACCACCTTCATCGTGCTGCTGCAGCAGGACGCCGCCGAGGCCCTGACCTCGCTGCGCTACTGCTACTGCGCGGCCGCGCCCCTGCCGCGCGAGATCGAGGACCGCTGGCGCGCGCACACCGGGCTGATCGTGAACCAGGCCTACGGCTTGAGCGAGGCGTCGCCCTGCGTGGCCTACAACCACGTCAGCGAGTACCGCGCCGGCTCGATCGGCGTGCCCAGCGCGGGGGTCCGCGTGCGGCTGGTCGATCCCGAGACCGGCGTGGACGTCGCGCCGGGCGCCGTCGGCGAGCTGTGGGTCAGCAGCCCGGGCGTGATGCTCGGCTACTGGGGGCGCCCCGAGGCGACGGCGGCCGTGCTGCGCGACGGGTGGCTGCGCACCGGCGATCTCGGCCGGCGCGACGAGGACGGCTACCTGTACCTCACCGACCGGCTGAAGGACATGATCAACTGCGGCGGCATGAAGGTGTACCCGACCGAGGTCGAGAACGTCCTGTACCGCTTCCCCACCGTCGGTGAGGCGGCCGTCGTGGGCGTGCCCGACGGCACGATGGGCGAGGTCGTGCACGCGCAGATCGCGCCGCGGCCCGGCGCCACCATCGACACGCCGGCGCTGCGCGCGTTCCTGCGCGATCACCTGGCGCCCTACAAGCGCCCGACGTCGATCCGCGTGGTCGACGCGCTGCCCAAGGGGCGCACCGGCAAGATCCTGCGCCGCGAGGTGCGTCGGCAGGAGACGCGGCAGCCGGGCGCCGCGGCGGAGAGGCGCTGGACGCAGCGGGCGCTGCTGGACTGGATCGTCGACTGGCTGCGCCGCGAGCTCGAGGTGGGCGACGGCGCGCAGATCGCCCCCGACGGCGCCTTCGTCGACTGCGGGGTCGACTCGCTGATGGCGGTGCGCAAGGCCGAGGCCCTGTCCGAGCTGCTCGGGCGCCCGGTGTCGGCGACGGTGACCTGGCTTCACCCGACGCCCGAACGTCTGGCCGCGCATCTGGCCGGCGAGGTGTCCGGACCGCCACGACCACGGCCAGCGCCGGATCCGGCCCAGGTGGCGCCGCCGAGCGCGGTGGCCGCGATGAGCGACGCCGACGCCGAGGCCGCGCTGCTGGCCGAGCTGGAGGCGCTGGCCCCTCGGCTGCGCTGACCGCCGACGGCAGAGATATGGGACGTCGCGGTCAGGCACCGCGGCGAACACACGAACAGCGGAGACACCCTTCGATGAGTTCATTGTCCGAGAGGCTGCGCGCGCTGTCGCCAGCCAGGCGCGCGCTGCTCGCCCGCAAGCTGGGCGCCAGCGCCGGCGACGCCGACGCGCCGCAGATCCCCGCGGCGCCGCGCGACGCCGAGCACCACCCGCTGTCGTTCGCGCAGGAGCGCATGTGGTTCATCCAGCGGCAGGCCCCCGAGAGCGCGGCCTACAACCTGGGCCTGTCCGCGCGCGGCACCATCGATCCCGAGGCCTTCCGCGCCGAGCTGGCCGCCGTGGTGGCGCGCCACGAGGCATGGCGTACGACGTTCCATCTGATCGACGGTGACATCCGCCAGCGCATCCACCCGCCCGGCCCCGTCGACGTGCCGGTGCTGTCGCCGCCCGCGGGGATGACCGAGGCGGCGCACTTCGAGCGCGAGGCGCGGCGCCTGGTCGGGACGCCCTTCGACCTGGCCCAGGGCCCGCTGTACCGCTTCGCGCTGCTCGAGACGCCCGACGCCGGCGTGTACCGGTTCATCGGCGTCGTGCACCACATCATCTTCGACAGCGCGGCCGTGCAGATCCTGCTGGGTGAGATCGGCCGCGCGCACATGACGCTCGCGGCGGGGGGCACGCTGCCGCCGCTGCCGGTGCAGTACATCGACTACATCTACTGGGAGCGCGGGGCCGGCGCCGCCGAGCGCGACCGGCAGGTCGAGGTCTACCGCGCGCGCCTCGAGGGGGCGCCGCCGGTCATCGAGCTGGCCACCGATCGCCCGCGTCCGCCGCGCAGCAGCGGGCGCGGCGGTCGCGTGGATCTGCGCTTCGACGCCGAGCTGACCGCGGCGCTGAAGGCGCTGGGCGCCGACGCCGGGGCGACGCTCTACACCGTGCTCCTCGCGGCCTGGGGCGTGCTGCTGCGGCGGCACGGCGCCGGCGAGGAGGTCGTCGTGGGCGCGCCGATCGCCACCCGCGGGCGCCCCGAGCTGCGCGGGTTGCTGGGCCTGCTGATCAACACCGTGCCGCTGCGGCTGGACCTCTCCGCGGTCGACGAGGGCGCGCCGACCTTTCGCGCGCTGCTCGAGCGGCTGAGCGGGGTGGTGCGCGAGGCGCTGGCCAACCCCGAGGTGCCGCTGGGCAAGCTGTGCGACGCGCTGGGCGTCGAGCGCTCGCCGTCCCGCCACCCGCTGTTCCAGGTGATCTTCGACCTGCACGTCACCACGACGCTGCCGGCGGAGGTGCCGGTCGAGGCCGACTCGCTGCAGCAGCACATCGCCGAGGGCACCGCCAAGTTCGAGCTGAGCCTCATCCTGGCCGAGCACCCGGACGGCGAGGGCGGCTCGAGCATCGGCGGGCGGCTGGAGTACAGCGAAGACCTGTTCGATCGCGGCACCGTCGAGGGCATGGCCGCGCAGCTCGAGACGCTGCTGCGCGACGCCGTGGCCGCGCCGGAGCGCCCCATCGACCGGCTGCGGCTGGTCGACGACGCCGAGCGCGCGCGCCTGTTGGCCGAGCGCGGCGTGAGCCCGTTCGCGATGACGCCCGGCTACGCGCCGACCGCCCTCGCGCAGTTCGCGGCGCGGGCCGCCGCGTCGCCGGCGTCGACCGCGGTGTCGATGGGCGACGCGCGGCTGACCTACGGCGAGCTGGACGCGCGCTCGAACCAGGTGGCCGCCGCGCTGGTCGAGCGCGGCGCGGGCGCGGGCGAGCGGGTCGCCCTGTGTCTGGATCGCTCGCCCGAGCTGGTGGTGGGCCTGCTGGGCATCCTCAAGGCGGGCGCGGCCTACCTTCCGATGGAGCCCGCCTGGCCATGGGAGCGCATGCGCTACGTGATGCGCGACGCCGGCGTGCGGCTGGCGGTGACCGCCGGCGAGCTGCTGGGCGCGTTCGACGAGCACATCGACGCGGCGGTGGTGCTGGACGGGCTGCAGACCGACGCCCGCTGCGCGGTGGTCGACCCGGCCGCCTACCCCGCCGCGGCCCTCGACCGGACGCCGGCGCCGGGCGACCTGGCCTACTGCATCTACACGTCGGGCTCGACCGGCCAGCCCAAGGGCGTGCGGGTCAGCCACCACAACATCGTGCGCCTCTTCTCGTCGTCGGCGGCGATGTACGACTTCGGCGCGGACGACGTGTGGAGCACGGTCCACTCGTTCACCTTCGACGTGTCGGTGTTCGAGCTGTGGGGCGCGCTGCTGCACGGCGCCGAGCTGGTGATGGTGCCGCACCGCACCACCCGCTCGCCGCGGGCGCTGCGCGACGTGCTGGCCGCGGCGCGGGTGACGATGCTCAGCCAGACGCCGTCGGCGCTGGCCGTGCTGGCGCCGGTGGACGCCGAGGCCGCCGAGCCGCTGCCGCTGCGCGCGGTCATCCTGGCCGGCGAGGCCTTCGAGCCGCGGCGCTTCGAGGGCTTCCTGCGGCGCTACGCCGAGCAGGCCCGGATCGTGAACATGTACGGCATCACCGAGACGACCGTGCACTCGACCTGGCGCCGCATCACGCTGCAGGACGCGGCGCAGAGCCACTCGCCCATCGGCGCGCCGCTGGCGGACACCCGCCTGTACCTGCTCGACGACGTGATGCAGCCGGTGCCCGACGGCGCCCCGGGCGAGCTGTGGGTGGGCGGCGACGGCGTGACGCTGGGGTACCTGAACCGGCCCGAGCTGAACGCGGCGCGCTTCGTCGACAACCCCTTCGGGGACGGCCGCCTGTACCGCAGCGGCGACCGGGCCCGCTACCGCGCCGACGGCGAGCTGGAGTACCTGGGCCGGCGCGACGCGCAGGTGAAGATCCGCGGCTTCCGCGTCGAGACCGGCGAGATCGAGTCGGCGCTGATGGGCCTCGACACGGTGCGCGACGCCGCGGTGCTCGTGCGCCGCGACGAGGACAGCGACAGCCTGGTGGCTTACGTGGTCGCGGACGCGCCGCTGGCCGTCGACGCGCTGCGAGCGCACCTGCGGCGGACGCTGCCCGACTACATGCTGCCCAACACCTTCGTGCCCCTCGACGCGCTGCCGCTGACCGCCAACGGCAAGCTGGACCGGCGCGCGCTGCCGGCGCCCGGCGTCGAGCGGCCGCAGGTCGCGGCGGGCTACGTGCCGCCGGAGGGCGCGCTCGAGGAGGCGCTGTCCGCGATGTGGCAGGGCGTGCTCGGCCTCGATCGCGTCGGCCGCCACGACAACTTCTTCGAGCTGGGCGGCGACTCGATCAAGGGCGCGATCATGGTCGAGCAGCTGCAGCGGCGCGGCGGCGCCATCGTGCCGGTGATGCTGCTGTTCGACGTGCAGACGGTGGCCGGGTTCGCCGACTGGTTCACGCAGAACGCGCCCGACGCCGCGCGCAAGCTGGTCGAGGGCGAGGGCGCCGGTGAGGTGCGGACCACGATGGTCGCCGGCGGCGCGATCACCGAGGCGCACATCGAGCGCTTCCGCGGGCTGATCCCGCCCTTCACGCCGCGCGACCCGGCGCGGCGCAGCCCGCGCGCGATCATCGTGCTGACCCCGCCGCGCTCGGGCTCGACGCTGCTGCGCGTGATCCTCGGCGGTCACCCGGCGCTGTTCTCGCCGCCGGAGCTCGAGCTGCTCGGCTTCGGCACGCTGGCCGAGCGCGCCGAGGAGTTCTCCGGGCGCTTCAAGCACTGGCGCGAGGGCACGGTGCGCGCGCTGATGGAGGTGCAGGGCCTCGACGCCGACGCGGCGTTCGCCGAGATGGAGCGGCTGCAGGACGCGGGCATGGACGTGCCCGGCTTCTACGCCCACCTGCAGGCGCTGATTGGCGAGCGCACCATCGTCGACAAGACGGCCAGCTATCCGCTCGACGTCGAGATCATGGCCGCCGCCGAGCGCTACTTCGAGGATCCCCTCTACATCCACCTGCACCGCCACCCGGTCGACGGCGTGTCGTCGTTCCTGTCGGCGCGCATCGACGACATGGGGCTGTTCCGCCCCGAGCACGACTTCACGCGCGAAGAGCTGGCCGAGCTGGTGTGGACGGTCAGCCACCAGAACATCCTGCGCTTCCTCGACACCGTGCCCGCCGAGCGGTGGACCCGCGTGTCCTACGAGGCGTTGGTGGGCGACCCCGTGGGGCAGATCCGGCGGCTGTGCGACTTCATCGGCGTCGAGGTGGCCGAGGCGATGCTCGACCCCTACACCGACCGCAAGGAGCGCATGACCGACGGCGTGCGCGCCGACGCCGGCTGGATGCTGGGCGACATCAAGTTCCACCACTACAAGCGCATCGAGGCGTCGTCGGCGCGGCGGTGGCAGAAGGCGGGCGTCGAGGTGAACCTGGGCGCGCCGACCTGGGCGGTGGCCGAGCAGCTCGGCTACCCGCGGTCGGTGGCGCGGTCGCCGCTGCTGGTGCCGCTGGCCGAGGGGCCGGACGACGCGCTGCCCTTCTTCTGCGTGCACCCGGTGGGCGGCCACGTGTTCGCCTACCGCGACCTGGCCCGGCAGCTCGGGCGGCCGGTCTACGGCGTGCGCGCCGAGCTGTTCGCGGGCGTCGAGGATCCGGCCGCCACGATCGAAGAGATGGCGCGCCGCTACCTCGAGGCCGTCCGCACCGTGCAGCCCGAGGGCCCCTACCTGCTGGGCGGCTGGTCGCTCGGCGGGGTGGTGGCGTACGAGATGGCCCAGCAGCTGACCGCGGCCGGCGAGCAGGTGGGCGCCGTGGCGTTGATCGACAGCGCCACGCCGGCGCCCGGCACGCTGCCCGTCGCCGGCCTGGTGGGCGACGTCGAGGATCCCATGCTCGCCTACATGGGGCTCGACATGGCCGGGCTGGGCGGCGAGCAGCTGCCCGATCTGGTCGATTCGCTGAAGAAGATGTCGGGCGAGGAGCGCCAGCGCTTCCTGACCCAGCGCGTGCAGGGCGCCGACATGTTCCAGCGCCTGGGTGAAGAACAGCGCGAGCGGCTGATGCGGGTGTTCCGCACCAACCTGACCGCGCTCGGCCGCTACCAGCCCGCGCCCTACGCCGGCGAGGTGACGCTGCTGCGCGCCCTGCGCCGCGTCGAGACCTCGCGCGACACCGAAGGCTGGTCGGCCCTGGTCGACCGCCTGCGCGTGCACCGCGTGCCCGGCCACCACTACTCGATGTTGAAACCACCGTATGTCGACGAGCTCGCTCGTCTGCTGAGCGCCGCGCTCGGCGGAGGTCGTACCGATGGGTAAGAACCCGAACGAAGCCGAACTCTCACCGACGCAGCGGGCGCTGGTCGCCATCCGGCAGCTGCGCGCCGAGCTCGACGCCGCCGAGGCCGTCCGGCACGCGCCGATCGCCATCGTGGGCATGAGCTGCCGGCTGCCCGGCGCGCCGTCGGTGGACGCCCTGTGGTCGATGCTGATCGAGGGGCGCGAGGGCACCGGCCCCGTGCCCCGGGAGCGTTGGGACGCCGACGCTCTCTATCACCCCGATCCCACCCGCTACGGCCGGCTGACCAGCCGCCGCGGCGGCTTCCTCACCGGGCTCGAGGCCTTCGACGCCGCCTTCTTCGGCATCTCGTCGCGCGAGGCGCCGCAGGTCGATCCGCGCCAACGCCTGGTGCTCGAGACCGCCTGGGAGGCCCTCGAGGACGCCGGCATCCCGCCCAGCGCCATCGCGGGCAGCCAGACGGCGTCGATCATCTCGGTGCTGCGCGCCGACTACGAGGTGTGCAGCCGCGACGAGGACCGGCAGATCGAGAACTACACCGGCACCGGGATGGCCAGCACCATCATCTCGAACCGGCTGGCCTACGTCTTCGATCTGCACGGCCCCAGCCTGACCATCGACACCGCCTGCTCGGGCTCGCTGGTGGGCACGCACCTGGCCTGCCGCGACCTGCGCGAGCGCACGTCGGACCTGGCGCTGGTCGGCGGCGTGTCGGTCAACCTGCTGCCCTGGGGCGAGCTGTTCTTCTCGCGCATCAACGCCCTGGCCACCGACGGGCGCTGCAAGACCTTCGACGACAGCGCCGACGGCATCGTGCGCTCCGAGGGCGCGGCGATGATCGTGCTGAAGCGGCTGGACGACGCGCTGGCGGACGGCGACCGGGTGTACGCGGTCATCCGCGGCTCGGCGGTGAACCAGGACGGGCGCTCGAACGGCATGATGGCGCCCAACGGCCACGCTCAGCGGGCGGTGCTGCAGGCGGCCTACGCCGACGCCCGCGTCGATCCGAAGGCGGTGCAGTTCGTCGAGGCGCACGGCACCGGCACCAGCCTGGGCGATCCCATCGAGGTCGAGGCGCTCGACGCGGTGCTCGGCCGCGACCGCGCCCCGGACCGCGTCTGCAAGCTGGGCTCGATCAAGACGAACATCGGCCACACCGAGCCGGTGGCGGGGGTGGCCGGGCTGATCAAGACGGCGCTGTGCCTGCACCACCGCGAGCTGGTGCCGACGCTGCACTTCACCACCCCGAACCGGAAGATCCCCTTCGATCGCATGCCGCTCGAGGTGCAGACCACGCGCGGGCCCTGGCCGCGGCCCGACGAGCCGCTGCTGGCGGGCGTCAGCGGGTTCGGCTTCGGCGGCACCAACGCCCACGTGGTGCTCGAGCAGGCGCCGGCGCCGACCGCGCCCGCGGCTGCGCTCGAGGGCGAGCCGTGGCTGGTGCTGCCGATCTCGGCGCGCTCGACCGGCGCCCTGCGCGCGCTGGTCGAGGCCTGGCGCGCGCGGATCGAGGCGTGCGCCGACGCGACCGCGCTGCGCGCCCTGGTGCGCGGCGCCGTCGTCGGGCGCGATCGGCTGCCCGAGCGCGCCGCCTTCCCCGGCCGCACCGCCGCCGAGCTGCTGCAGGCGATGGACGCCTGGCTGGCCGCCGAGCACACGCCGCCCGCGCCCGCCGAGGGCCCGATCGTCTTCGTCTACTCGGGGCAGGGGGCGTACTGGGCCCAGATGGGCCGCGACCTGTACGCCCGCGAGGCCGCCTTCCGCGAGGCCTTCGACGCCGCCGACGCCGCGCTGACCGCGCTGGGCGCCGAGCCGCTGCGGCCGCGCCTGTTCGACCCCAGCGAGGATCCCGCCGACGCGCTGCTCGCCCAGCGCGGCACCTTCGCCGTGCAGGTCGGCCTCACCGCCCTGTGGCGCGCGCGCGGCGTGCTGCCCGACACCGTGGTGGGCCACAGCCTGGGCGAGGCGGCGGCGGCCCACGCCTCGGGCGCGCTGACGCTGGGCGACGCCGCCCTCGTCGTCTTCCACCGCAGCCGGCTGATGCTGACCACCGAGGGCCAGGGCGCCACCGCCGTGATCGGCCTGCAGCCCGAGCCCACCGCCGCCCGCATCGCGGGGCGCGGCGGCGACCTGGCGGTGGCCGGCAACAACAGCCCCGGCACCACCGTGGTGTCGGGCACCGGCGAGGCGATCGACGCCCTGGTCGCCGAGCTGAGCGCCGAGGGCATCTTCGCCCGCCGCATCGTCGGCGTGCGCACCGCCTTCCACGGTCCGCAGATGGATCCGGTGCAGGGGGCGCTGACCGCCGCGCTGGCCGAGATCGAGCCGCGCGCCGCGCAGGTGCCGATGGTGTCGACCGTCGACGCCGCCCCGATCCCCGGGCCCGCCCTGAACGCCCACTACTGGGGCCGCAACGTGCGCGAGCCCTTCCGCTTCGCCGAGGTCGTGGCGCAGCTCGCCGGCGGGCGCCCGCCGCTGTTCATCGAGATCGCGCCGCACCGCCTGCTGGCCACCGCCATCCGGCAGACGGCGCGCGACGCGCAGGTGGTGGTCTCGATGCACCGCGGCACCCCCGGCGGCGAGTCGATGGCGATGGCGCTCGCCGACGTCTTCACCCGCGGCGTCGACGTGGCCGCCGACGCCCTCGCGCCCCCTGGGCCGCGGGCGCACGACCTGCCGCACTACCCCTGGCAGCGGCAGCGCTACTGGCTCGAGCAGATCCCGGTGCACGATCCGCCCACCGTGCCCTGGATGCAGGACGCGCGGCTCGATCCCGGCGCCCACCCGCTGCTGGGCAACGGCCTGGCGGTCATCGGCGACGGGCGTCAGATCTGGCGCAACGCCGTGTCGGCCGGCTCGCCCGCCTGGGTGGGCGATCACCGTGCCTTGGGGCGGGTGATCTTCCCGGGCGCGGGCTTCGCCGAGATCGCCGCCGGCGCCGCGACGGCGCCCGGCCAGCCGATCACCGTCGCCGATCTGCGCTTCGTCGAGGCGCTGTCGCTCGCCGGCGGGCGCCGGGCGATCCAGGTGCAGCGGGTGCCCGGCCCCACCGGCGAGGCGGTCCAGATCTTCAGCCGCGCCGACACCGACGCGCCGTGGCAGCTGCACGCCGAGGCGCGCATCGAGCCGGCCGCGGCCCTGGCGTCGAGCCCCGACCTGGACGCCCTGCGCGCCGCTTGCCCCGAGGCCGTCGAGCCCGAGGCGCATTACGCGCGCATGGCCGGCCTGGGCCTCGACTACGGCCCGGCCTTCCGGACCGTGCGCGCCATCCACACGGGCGCCGGCGAGGTGCTCGGGCGCGTCGAGCTCGACGACCTGGCCGACGCCGGCCGCCACCACCTGCACCCGGCCCTGCTGGACGGCTGCTTCCAGCTCGCGGTGCACCTCGGCGACGGCGAGCAGAGCCGCCTGCCCGAGCGCGTGGATCGCATCGCGCTGGCCGGGCGGCCGGCGTCGGCGGTGTGGTGCCACCTGCGCGTGGTCGAGGGCGACGACCCCGCGCTGATGCGGGTGGATCTGCTGCTGTTCGACGACGAGGGCGTGGTGGCCGACGTGCGCGGCCTGGGGCTGCGCGCGATCGAGGCCGGGCGGGGATCGAGGCGCCGGCGGCGTCGATGGTGCACACGCTGGACTGGGTGCCCGATGCCCACGCCGCGCCGCCGACCGCGGCCGGCGGCCGATGGTTGGTCGTCGCCGAGGCGCCGCTGGCCGGCGCCCTGAAGAAGGCCCTCGAGGCGCGCCGCGCGGCGGCGGTGGTGACCGCCGAGCCGGCGGCGCTCGACGACGCGACCCGGCGCGCCGCGCTCTTCGAGGCGGTGAAGGCCGGGCCGGACTGGCGCGGCATCGTGTTCTCGCCCGGCCCGGACGGCGAGCCGGGGGACGCGGCCCTGGCCACCAGCCGGCGCATCGTCGCGCTGCTGAAGGACGTCAGCCGGCAGGACGCGACGGTGCAGACCCCGCCGCCCCTCTGGATGCTGACCCGCGGCGCGCCGATCGGCCTCCCCGGGGACGCCGAAGCGGGGCTCGGGGCCGCGGCCGCCTGGGGCATCGCGCGGGTGTTGGCCCTCGAGGTGGGCCCGCTCTGGGGCGGCGTCGTCGACTGCGACGGCGCGCCCGAGGCCGCCGCCGACGCGCTGCTGGCCGAGCTCGGCGGGCGCCAGGTGCAGGCGGTGTATCGCGCGGGCGCGCCACGTGCCGCGCCTGCGGCGGGCGGCGACGCCCGACGATCCACCGCCGAGCGCGCGGGGGGCGGTGCTGATCACCGGCGGCTTTGCCGGCGTCGGCCTGCCATCGCGCGCGCGCTGGTCGATCGCGGCGCGCGGCGCGTCCTGCTCGCCGGCCGCACCGCCCTGCCGCCGCGCGGCGCGTGGCGCGACCTGCCGGCCGATCACCCGGCGGCCGAGCGCGTCGCGGCGGTGCTCGATCTCGAGGCGCGCGGCGCGGCGGTGCACCCGCTGGCGGTCGACGTCGGCGACCGGGCGGCCCTGTTCGAGGCGCTCGACGGCTACGCGGCGCTCGGCTACCCGCCCATCCGCTCGGTCGTGCACTCGGCCGGCGTCCTGCGCGACGCGATGTTGGTGCGCATGGGCGAGGACGACCTCGAGACGGTCCTGCGCCCCAAGCTGGGCGGCGCGCTGAACCTGGCGGCCTACTTCGCCGAGCGCCCGCTCGACCTGCTGGCCTTCTTCTCGTCGCTGACCGCCGTGGTCGGCCGCGTGGGCCAGACCAGCTACGCCGCCGCCAACGCCGCCCTCGACGGTCTGGCGCACACGCTGCGCGCGCGGGGCGTGCCGGCGGTCTCGATCGATTGGGGCCCCTGGGGCGAGGTGGGCATGTTCAGCCGGCTCGACGCCAGCCAGGCGCGCTCGGTGGCGCGGCCGATGTCGACCGCGCGCGGCGTCGAGGCCTTCGCGCGGGTGGTGGCGGCCGGGCTGGTGCAGCCGGTGGTGGCCGACTTCCAGCACCTGCCCGACGCGCCGCTGTTCGCCGACCTGCCCCGCGAGCCCGCGGCGGCGCCCGTGGCCGACGAGGGCGGGGGCGGCGGCGGCGAGCCGTTGCTCGAGCTGTTCCTGCTCGACGAGCGCGATCGGCCCGACGCCATCGCCGCCCACGTCACCCAGCTGGTGGCGAGCATCTTCCGCAGCGCGCCGGCCGACGTGAACACGCGCCAGCCGCTGTCGAACATCGGCCTCGACTCGCTGATGGCGGTCGAGGTCGCCCAGGGCGTGCGCGCCAGCTACGGCGTGCAGCTGCCCATCCAGGACATCTTCACCCTCTCCGTGCGCGGCCTCGCCGAGCGCGTGGCCGACGGCGTCGAGCTCGACGAGGCCGCGCTCGAGGCGCTGCTCGCCGAGGTCGAAGCCATGCCCGAAGACACCCCGAACGACGACCCCCCCAAGGGAGACCACCGATGACCGATCTGTTGCCGACGCGCTGGTACAACATCCGCGCCGACGTCCCCTTCGAGCTGCCCGAGACGCGCTTCGAGGGGGGCTCGCCGCCGGCCAAGGACGGGCCGATGACCAGCCCTCGCCTGGTCGCCCAGAACATGTCGCCGATGCCGAACCTGCGCATCCCCGAGGAGGTGCGGGCCGCCTACCGCCTGTGGCGCCCGACGCCGCTGCGGCGCGCCCGCACGCTCGAGGCCGCGCTGAAGACCCCGGCGAAGATCTACTACAAGTACGAGGGCACCAGCCCCACCGGCACCTTCAAGGTCAACACCGCGCTGGCGCAGGCCTTCCTGCTCAAGCAGGACGGCGTCAAGCGGCTGACCACCCACAGCAACGACGGCTACTGGGGCTCGTCGCTGGCCTTCGCGTGCCATCGCTTCGGCCTGGATCTGTCCATCTACCTGCTGCGGGGCACCCTGGACGCGCAGCCCACCCGCAAGGTGCTGATGGAGAGCTTCGGGGCCGACGTGCAGGACGGCGCCCGGACGGTCGGCGAGGCCGTCTCGCAGGCGCTGGTGACCGCGGTGCGTTCGAAGGGTGACATCCGCTTCGCCACCGGCTTCCTCACCGACTACGTGCTGCTGCACAACACCGTCATCGGCCTCGAGGCCGAGGCGCAGATGCAGCTCGAGGGCGCCACGCCCGACGTGATCTTCGCCTGCGCCAGCAGCGGCGCCAACTTCGGCGGCCTGTGCTTCCCCTTCCTGCGCCACGTGCTGGCGGAGGAGGCCGAGACGCGGGTGGTCGCCGTCGAGTCGGCCGCGTGCCCGTCGATGACGCGCGGACGCTACATCTACGAGCACCCGGATCGCGAGGCCCTCAGCCCGCAGTTCAAGATGTACACCGTCGGGCGCAACTATCAGCACCCCGAGGGCCACCTGGGCAGCCTGATCTTCCACGGGCTGTCGCCGCTGGTCAGCGCGCTGGTGGCCGAAGACTACGTCGAGCCGATGGCGGTCAAGCAGACCGAGGCCTTCGCGGCCGGCCTTCGCTTCCTGAAGGCCGAGGGCATCCTGCCGGCGCCGGAGTGCGCCCACGCGGTGCACGCCGCGATCGAAGAGGCCGAGCGTTGCCGCGAGGCGGGCGAGGAGAAGACCATCCTGGTGGGCATCTCCGGCCACGCGCTGCTCGACACCCGCGGCTACCGCGCCCTGCGCGACGGCACGCTCGAGGACCTCATCCCGACCGATGACGAGATCAAGGCCTGGCTGCCCGAGGGCGCCTGGGACGATCCCGAGAACTTCGACGCCGACAGCACCTACGCCTGAACACTCCGGAGACGCCCGATGAACGAAGCATCCTTGACCGATCAGTCCTTCGACGTGGTGATCTGCGGCGGCGGCATGGCGGGCCTGACGCTGGCCCTGCAGCTGCGCCAGACGCAGCCCGAGCGCAGCGTCGCCGTCATCGAGCCCACCACCCGGCCCTTGCCCGACGGGGCGCACAAGGTGGGTGAGTCGAGCGTCGAGCTCGGCTCGATCTACCTGCGCCGCCTGGGGCTGCGGGACTACCTGCGCGACCAGCACATCATCAAGCTGGCGCTGCGCTTCTTCCCCGGCGGCGGCCACCTGCCGCTCGAGCAGCGCGACGAGCTCGGGCCGGCGCGCCAGCCGCTGATGGTCAGCTACCAGATGGACCGCGGGAAGCTCGAGAACGACCTGCGCGACATGATCGTCGAGGCGGGCGCCACCCTCATCGAGGGCGCCAACGTGACCGCCATCGAGCTGACCGAGGGCGAGGCGCCGCACACGGTGACCATCACCGGCGAGGGGGGCTCGGCGCGGCTCACCGCGGGCTGGGTCACCGACGCCAGCGGGCGCCGCGCGCTCATCCGCAAGCAGACCAAGAGCACCGTCGGTGACGCGCACGCCGCCAGCTCCGGCTGGTTCCGCGTGTCGGGCGATCTGAACATCAACGGGATGGTCGAAGGGCCTCACGACTTCCACGAGCGCCCCGTCGCCGGGGAGCGTTGGCGCTCGACCAACCACCTCATGGGTGAGGGCTACTGGGTCTGGATCATCCCGCTGGTGGGCGGCCGCACCAGCATCGGCATCGTCGCGCACGAGCCGACGCACGACTTCGACTCGGTGCGCAGCCTCGAGGCCTGCATGGCCTTCCTCGAGGCGCACGAGCCCCACTTCGCCCGCTACCTGCGGGCGTACCTCGACGGCGGCGAGCAGGTGCTCGACTTCCGCTGCCTCAAGCGCTACAGCTACAACGTCGAGCGTTGGCTCTCCCGCGATCGCTGGTCGGTGGTGGGCGAGGCGGGGGCCTTCATCGATCCCCTCTACAGCCCCGGCGCCGACTCCATCGCGTTGAGCAACAGCTTCACGGTCGCGGCGATCGCGGCGGCCTTCGGCGACGGCGACTTCGAGACGCGCGTGGACGAGCTGCAGGGGCAGGTCGCGCGCATGGTGCAGTGGGGCTTCGGGTTCTTCCGCGAGACGGGCCCGCTGTACCGCCACGCTCGGGCGATGACCACCAAGTACTTCTGGGACAACTTCCTGTACTGGAATTTCATGTGCCAGTACTTCGCGCAGGGCATCTACCACCTCACCGGCGACGACCTCGAAGCGTTCATGCCGGTGCGCGACCGCTTTCACACGCTCAACGAGTGGGCGCAGACGCTCCTGCGGCACTGGGTGCGGCTCGACGACCACCAGCCCGAGGGGCGCTTCATCGCGATCCCCCGCTTCGGCTCGGTCTTGATCGAGAGCAACCTGTCGCTGCTCAACGAGATGACCGTCGACGACACCTACGACTACATGGCGCTGCGGCTGAAGCAGGCCGAGGAGATCCTGGCCGAGCTGGTGCTGCGCGTGCTGGCCGAGCTGGGGCCCGAGCGCGGGGCGCAGCTCGTCGAGGCGACCGGCCTGCGCAGCTGGGACCTGAAGATCAGCGATCGGCGCTTGCAGGCCGAGGGGCTCGAGGGCAAGGCGCGGCGCTCGAAGCTGGGCAAGATGGGCCGCGATCTGGACGACCACCTCTACCCGCTCCGCTCGCACCCCGAGGCGGCCACCGCGGTGTACCTGGCGCGCGGGCCGCTGGCCGACGAGGCCGCATGATGAGCTACGAGGGACGCGAGATGAACCTGAACACACGGCTGGCGGCCTGTCTCTGCGCGACGCTGTGCGCTGCGCTGCTGAGCGCGGGCTGCGACGACGACGGCGGCGGCGACGGGAGCGTCCCGACCGACGCGGCGGGGAGCCCCGCCGACGGCGGCGGTGGCGGCGGGGCCGACGCGGGCGGCGCCGAGGACACCGGCGTCGTCGCGGACACGGGCGCGGTCGACATGGGGACCCCGATCCCCGCGCCCTTCGCGGCCTCCGACCTGGTCGGCACCTGGGCCAGCGCCACCTGCGAGAGCGCCGAGGGCGAGTATCTCAGCCGCGTCGCCGTCATCGGCGAGCGTGAGTGGAGCGTCTTCGGCACCGTGCTCGACAACGAGGACTGCACCGTCCCCATCTTCAGCTTCTACTTCGAGGGCACCTACGCCATCACCGGCGGCAGCGCCGTCGGCGACGACGTGGCCCAGGCCACCTTCCACCTCGAGCGCAACGTCTGGACCGCCCACCAGCAGTCCTTCGCGGAGGCCTTCGAGACCAACGAGTGCGGCGGCCCCGGCCCCTGGCAGGTGGGGGTGCCCAAGGAGATCAGCGACACCGGCTGCCTCGCGTTCGCTTATCCGGTGGACAGCTGCCCTGGCGGCGAGCTCGATCTCGTGCGCCTGGTCGGCGACCAGCTGACCTTCGGTGAACGCTCCGTCGACCTGTGCGACGAACGCTCCCCGGGCATCAGCGAGGCGGTGATGCAGCGCGTGCCCGAGGCGGTCGAGATCGACGCCCCGCGGTTCTACCCCGAGGGCGTGGCGATCGGTCCGGATCGCGCGCTGTACGCCGGCTCGTTCACCACCGGCGAGATCCGCCGGGCAGCGTTCGGCAGCGCGACCGCCGAGACGCTGGTCGAGCCGGGGGCGCTCGGCGGGGCGGCGCTGGGCATGAAGGTGTACGACGGCAAGCTGTGGGTGTGCTCGACCGACCTCGAGGCCCCCGAGCAGACGGCGCTGGTGCACCTCGATCCCGACACCGGCGCCGAGCTGGCGCGCTTCCCCTTCCCGGGCGGCGGCATCTGCAACGACATCACCTTCGCCGAGGACGGCACCGCCTACGTCACGGAGTCTTCGCAGAACGGCGTGATGCGCCTCACGCCGGGCGCGGACGCCCTCGACGTGTGGTTCAGCGGCGACGCGCTGCCGCCGGCGGGCGGGCTGGGTTATGGCTTCAACGGACTGGTCATCGCCGACGACGGCAGCGTGCTGGTGGGCCGGGTCGACGACGGCACGCTCACCCGCATCCCGGTGCAGGAGAACGGCGCCGCCGGCGAGCCCGCGATCGAGACGGTGGAGCCCGCGCAGGTCACCTACGGCATCGACGGCATGGCGCGCTGGCTGACCTACTACTTCGCGGTGCGCGACAACAAGCTGGTGCGCCTGGTGCCCGGTGATCCGTGGACGACCGAGGTGGTGGTCGAGGGGGACGACTTCCCCACGACCTTCGCCATCGACCTGGGCGGCGACGCCTGGACGGCCGAGGCGAAGTTCGGGCTGCTGTTCGACGGCGACGACGCGACCGACGCCGAGCCGCCGTTCCGGATCATCCGTCACCCCCTGTCCACCTTGCTGCGGTAGCTGCCATGCGCCTCTTCTCACGGGTGGCGATCTGCCTGGCGCTGCTCGCCCTCGGCGCCTGCGACGACGGGGGCGACGGGGGCGCGTCGCCCAACGACGGGGGCGCGTCGCCCGACGCCGGGGCGTCGGGCTCGGTCTACGTGGTCGGGCTGCTCGCCGATCTCGGTGAGGGCATGCCCCCGGGCGTCGAGCGCGCGGTCGCGACCATCGCGGCCGCCGGCGGCGTGCGCGGCACGCACACGCTCGAGGTGCGCGCGGTCGACATCGCGGGCATGGCGCCCGAGGCGGTGGTCGAGGCCGCGCGGCCGCTGCTGGACGACGCCGCGGTGGTGGCGCTGATCGGGCCCGAGACCAGCGCGCAGATGATGGCCCTCGCGCCGGTCGCGATCGAGGCCGAGAAGCCGCTGGTGGCGTACCGCCCGGTGGCGTCCGAGGTGCGGCGAGCGTTCGCTGGCTCGCCCTACGTCTGGCGCACCCGGCCGGGGGACGCCTTCCAGCTCGACTGGCTGATCCGGCAGGCGCGCGCCGACGGCGTCGACTCGCTGGGGCTGATCGTGGGCGCCTCGCCGGACGCTGCTGGCGCCGCGGGGTGGTTCGGCTTCTTCGCGCACGCCGCCGGCTATGGTCCCGACGCGCTGCGGGTGGCGGCGCACGGCGATGCGTCGTCGTGCGCGGACGCCATCGCTGCGTTCGTCGCCGAGCCGCCCGCGCGGCTGATCGTCGCCGCCGGCACCGACGCCGAGCTGGCGTGCGTGGCCGAGGCGCTGGACGCGGCGCGCAGCGAAGACGGTGCGCTGGCCACCGACGTGGTCGTCGCCGACCTGGGGGCCGATCTGACGGGCACGGTCGCGGGGCTCGGCGCGGCGAGCGTCGGCTTGCGTGGCTGGGCCTCGGCGGACGCGACGCTCGGGCTGGACGCCGCGGCGCACGACGCAGTGCTGCTGGTCGCCTACGGCCTCGAACGCTCCGGCGGTGAGGCCGGCGCCGCGCTGGCCCAGGGCATCGACGACGCCCTCCGCGCCCAGGGCCCGCGCCACGGCTTCGACGCCGATGGGTACGCGCGCACCGCCGAGGCGCTGCGCGCGGGCGAGCCGGTCGACGTCGTCGGCGCCGGCGGATCGCTCACCTTCGCCGAGGGCGGCGTCGACCTCGCCGGCGCCACGCTCGGCCAGTGGCGGAGCGATGCGGGGACGCTCACCGTCGACCGGTACGTCGACGTGGGCGGACCGGGCGGCGAGCCGGCGCCCGACCTGGCGGGCGAACCCGGCGCCGACACCTTCGTCGAGCCTCCCGGGCCGGCGCCCGACGTCTTCGCGCCGCTGGTGATGCGCCCCGCGTCGCACCGGGCGTTGCTCGTCGCCGCCACCGGCGGGTGGGGTGGCTACGCTCACCAGGCCGACGTCCTGGCGCGCTATCAACTGTTGCGCGCGCGCGGGCTGAGCGACGACGACATCATCCTCGTCGGCGAAGACCTCGCCGACCACCCGCTGAACCCC
>JACKDN010000056.1 GCA_020633465.1 Myxococcales bacterium | reverse complement strand
GTTCCACGCAACCTCCTCCGGGTCGATGCTCCCGTGGCCGGAGCCGTCAGCGCCCCCGAACGTGGCGGCTCACCGCCACCCCACGCTCAGCCCCGCTTCGATCAACAGGTAATACCCCGGCTCGCGGGCGTCGACGCCGGCGCCGGCGTGCAGGGTGAGGTCGCCGCCGAGGGGGGCGGCGCCGGCGACGCTGAAGGCGAGGCGCTCGTTCCAGTCGGCGGCCAGGCCGAGGAACAGGCGCGCGCCGCCGGGTTGGGCGCCGAGGCCGGCTTTGTAGGCGCCGGGGCCGAGCGACCAGTGGGTGAAGTCGAAGGCGCTGGCTTCGAGGTACAGCAGATCGGCGGGGCCGGCGCGCAGGCGGCCGGCGGGGCGGAGCAGCCAGGCGGGGTCTTCGGCGGTCTCGACGCCGCGCCAGGCGGCTGCGCCGAGGGCGAGGTGGAACCAACGGTGGTCGTAGCCGCCGAGCGCGGCGAGGGCGTGGTTGCGGTGGGTGTCGCCTTCGGTGGCGGGGGCGGCGAAGACGTCCTCGACGCGCTCGTTGAGCAGGCGGTAGGCGACCGAGACGCGCCAGGGCGCGGGCAGCCACTCGGCGAAGGCGCGGAAGCCGTTGAGGCGGCGCTCTTCGAAGCGGTCGTCGTCGCCGAGGCGCCACTGGCCGCTGTCGAAGCCGCCGCCGAGGCGCCAGCGCGGGCGGTCGTCGGGGGCGTCGCCGGCGGGCGCTGGTTGGGTGGCGGGCGCGGGTGCCGTGGGCGCGCGCTCGGCCGCAACCTCGTTCGGCGCAGCGTCGGTGGCTTCTGCCTCGGCGGCCGGATCCTCGGGTGCTGCTGCCTTGGCGGGCGTGGGCTCAGCGGGAGCCGGCTTGGTGGCCTCTGCTTTGGTCGGCGCCTCCCCGTCCACGGCCGACGCTACCTCGGCGGCCGGCGCCGCCCCCGCGGCCGGCGCCGGCGTCGCCAGCACCCACACCAGCGCGACGGCGCTCACCCCACGCGCGTCGCGAAGGCGGAGAAGCCGGCGTCGCGGAGGGCGCCGACGACGCGGGCGGGGCGCTCGGGCACGACGGCGATGACGGCGCCGCCCATGCCGGCGCCGGTGAGCTTGGCGCCCAGGGCGCCGGCGTCGCGGGCCACGCGCACCATGCGCTCGTTCTCGAGGTTGCTGACGCCGCAGGCGTTGAGCAGGCCGTGGTTGATGTCGAACAGCGCGCCCAGCGCGGCGTGGTCGCCGGCCTCGAGGGCGGCGATGCCGGCCTCGGCGGTCTGCGCCATCAGGTCGAAGAGGCGGTCGTAGGCGGCGGGGTGAGCGTCGCGGCGGGCGCGCAGGCCGGCGACGACGTCGCGCGTGCTGCCTTGGCGCAGCGTCCAGGCGACGACCAGCGGCACGGGCGCCGGCAGCTTCACCGGCGTGAAGGCGGGCTCGGCGTCCTTCTGGAAGCGCAGGCAGCCGCCGTCGGCGACGACCGTGTGGTCGAGGCCGCTGGGCGTGCCGTGGAAGACGGTCTCGACGGTCGCGGCGGCCTCGAGCAGCTCGGCGGGCGAGAACGGGCGGCCGCGGAAGTCGGCGAGCGCGCGCAGGATGGCGACGGCGAAGGCGGCGCTGCTGCCCAGGCCGACGCCCAGCGGCAGCTCGCCGTCGAGCGTCAGGCAGACCGGCGGGCGCCCCAGTTCGGCGGCGTCCAGCGCGGCGGCGTAGGCGCGCGCGATGGCATCGAAGGCCTTGTTGGGCGCGGCCAGGCGCACGACCATGCCGCTCTTGCCCCAGCCGGGGATGCGCAGCGTGGGGCCCTCGTCGTCGGGCTCGGCGCTGGCGCCCAGGCCGTGCTCGAGCGCGGCCGCGACGGCGGGGCGTCCGTAGACCACGGCGTGCTCGCCGAACAGGATAACCTTGCCGGGCGCGGCGCCGGCGGCGAGGTTGCTCATCGGTCCTGCAGTTCAGCCAGCACGCGGCGGGCGGCGGCCTCTTTGATCTCGCCCTCGCGCACCAGGCGGCGGGCGACCTCGTCGACCTGCTTGCCCTCGGCGCCGGCGGCGAGCGCGAGCTGGCGGGCGTGCAGGCTCATGTGGCCGCGCTGGATGCCTTCCGTCGCCAACGCGCGCAGGGCGCCCATGTTCTGGGCCAGGCCCACCGCTGCCATCACCATGGCCAGCTCGCGGGCGTCGTCGACGCCGAGCACCTTGCGCAGCACGGCGATGGCGGGGTGCACGCGGGTGGAGCCGCCGACGGTGGCGACCGCCAGGGGCAGCTCGATGCGGCCGTGCAGGTGGCCGTCCTCTTCCCACCACTCGGTCAGCGAGCCGTAGTGGCCGTCGCGGGCGGCGAAGGCGTGGGCGCCGGCTTCGATGCCTCGCCAGTCGTTGCCGGTGGCGATGGCGACGGCGTCGATGCCGTTCATGATGCCTTTGTTGTGGGTGGCGGCGCGGTAGGGGTCGACCGCGGCGAAGCGGTAGGCCTGCACGATGCCTTCGGCGACGTCCTCGCCGGCGAAGCCGTTGCCCTCGAGGGCGCTGACCGGCACCTTCAGCGCGGCGCGCGCGCAGCGGCGGTCGGCCAGGTTGCTGAGGATGCGCAGGTACACGCGGCCGCCGGTGAGCTCTTCGACCAGCGGGGCGACGCCCTCGGCCATCGCGTTCACCGCGTTGGCGCCCATGGCGTCCTTGCAGTCGACCAGCAGGTGCAGCACCAGCATCGGGTAGGGATCGTCGAAGCGCCGCACCTCGATGTCGCGGGCGCCGCCGCCGCGGGCGGCCATGCGGGGGTGCTCGGCGTTGGCGCGGGCCAGGATGCGCGGGCGCGCGGCGTTGAGGGCCTTGACCGCGGCGTCGGGGTCGGGCGCGCCGACGATCTGCACCTGCGAGATCATCACCGACTCGTCGGCGTCGGCGGTGAAGCCGCCGAAGGGGCGCACCAGGCGCGCCATGTTGCTGACCGCGGCGATGATCGAGGGCTCTTCGACCACCATCGGCACCGCGTAGTCGCGCCCGTTGATCAGGAAGTTCAGGCCCAGGCCGATGGGCAGCCCGAAGACGCCCACGCAGTTCTCGACCATCTTGTCGGCGCGGTCGCAGCACAGGGTGCCGCCGTCGGCCAGCACGGCGACCTCGTCGTCGCTGAGCCCGAAGCGCTGCTTCAGCTCGGCGTGCCGCGCGGGCACGTCCAGGCGGTAGAAGCCGGGGATGCGGCTGCCGCTCATCGCTCGGTCCTCTCGTGGTCCATCCAGGCGCGCAGCGTGGGGCCGACCACGCGCGGGGCGCGGCGCAGGTCGGCCGCCGTCAGCGTGCCGGTCAGGGCCATCACCATGCGGATGCCCTGCGTCAACGTCTCGAGGAAGGCCTTGGCGCCGTCCTCACCGTGATCCATGAAGGCCTGCAGCACCGGGCGCGCGCAGCCGACGACGTCGGCGCCGAGGGCCAGCGCCTTGCCCGCGACCAGGCCGTCGCCGATGCCGCCCGAGGCCACGACCTGCACGTCGATGTCGGCGGACATGGCGACCGCGGCGGCGGTGGGGATGCCCCAGTCGGCGAACAGGTGGCCGAGGTCGGCCTGGGCGCCCTGCGCGCGCAGGGCCTCGACCTTGATCCAGCTCGTTCCGCCGCTGCCGCTGACGTCGACCGCGCGCACGCCCAGCGTCGCCAGCCGGCGCACCACCTTGGGGCCGAGGCCGGTGCCGCACTCCTTGACCAGCACGCGGCCGTCGAGCGCGTCGACCAGGCGCCCGATGACGTCGTAGCCGCCGCGGAAGTCGCTGTCGGCGTCGGCGCCGGGCTGCACCAGCTCCATGGCGGGGTTCAGGTGCACCGCCATGTAGTCGGCCTCGATGGCGTGCATCAGCTCGGCGACGGCGGCCGGGCCCATGTCGCGCGCCTGCACGACGCCGATGTTGCCGAAGATCACCGCGTCGGGCGCCTGCGCGCGCACGCGGAAGGTGTCGAGCGACTCGGCGGCCTTGGTGATGACGCGCTGGCTGCCCACGCCGAAGGCCAGCCCCAGGTCGCTGCACACCTTGGCGACGCCGCGGTTGATGTCGCCGGCCTCGGCCGGGCCGCCGGTCATGCCGGTCACCATCACGGGCGCGCGCAGCGTGTGATCGAGGAAGGGCGTCTCGAGGTCGAGCTGGCCCATCGCCAGCTCGGGCAGCGCGTCGTGCACGAGCTTCACGTCGCCCCACAGCCCGCCGTGATCGCCGGCCTCGACGGGGCCGGTGTGGCACAGGTCGATGTGGTCGCGCTTGCGTTGGTAGATGTCGCTCAAAGTCGCTCCGAATCCCCGCGGCACCGACGCCGTGGTCGACCCCGACCCGCACCGCGTTTAGCAGACCCGACCGCGCCGGGTCACGTCGCTACGAGATGCCGCAGCGCCCGGATGGCCGCACCCTCACGCGACCTCGAAGCGCAGATCGCCGAACCACGCCGTCCCCGCCCCCACCACCAGCGCGCCCACCCACACCGTCTCGGCCGCCTCGTCGATGGCCGCCGCGAGCTCGATGCGCGCCCAGTCGGTGCGCCCGCGCGGCCCGCGGCCGGCCATGTTGTCGAAGGCCAGCGGGCGCCCGGCGGCGTCGTCCACGCGCACCCAAAGGGCGGCCCACGCGTCGGCGGCCAGGTCGGTGGACACCTGCCCCGACCAGCGCAGCGTGCGCCCGCGCAGGGCCTCGGCGGGCACGCTCTGCGCGGCGACGCCGAAGTCGCCCGCCTCGGTGCCGTCAGGGCCGGCGAGCGCCATCACGCGGCCGTCGGGCGCGTCGTGCAGCCAGCAGCGGAAGGCGCGCGAGGCGCCGTGCACCGCGCCGACGCCGTCCGACCACGACAGCGGCCGCGCGCCGTGCATGCCGGCGGCGAAGGTCAGGTTGCGGGGGGCGATGATCGTCGGCGGGGGCACGTCCTCGCCCAGGCGGCCGAGCGCGAGGGCGACCTCGACCATCGACGGGCGGGCCTCGGGCGTCGCGCGGGTGCAGGCGCGCAGCAGGCCGCGCCAGCGGGGCGGCACGGCGTCGAGGTCGAGGCCGTCGGCGGCGGCGCGGCGGCGGCCGTAGGTGTCGACCGCCACTGAGCGCGCGTCGGCGGGCGCGCCGGTGAGGCACTCGGCCATCACCAGCGCCCAGGCGTAGACGTCGCAGGCCGGCGTCAGGCGGCGGCCCTCGAACTGCTCGGGCGGCATGTAGGCGGGCGTGCCGCCGGGGTTGCCCTCGGCGGTGACGGCGCCGAAGGGGTCGACGTCGCGCACGACGCCCAGGCCGAAGTCGAGGACGACCGGCTCGGGGGGCACAGCGCCGGCGCGCAGGACGATGTTGGCGGGCTTCAGGTCGCGGTGCAGGACGCCCTCGCGGTGGGCCTGCGTCAGGGCGTCGGCCAGCGCGGCGCCCAGGTGCAGGGCCTCGCGCGGCGGCAGGGGGCCGCGGGCCAGGCGGTCGCTCAGGGGCTCGCCGTCGACGAAGGCGGTCACCAGCAGGGCCTCGTCGGCGTGGAAGGCGACGGGGCGCACGATGTTGGGGTGATGGAGCGCCATGAGGGCGCGCCACTCCTGCTGCAGGCTCTCGACGGGCACGCCGGGGTGCAGGCGCTTCACGCAGACGGTGTCGCCGGTCTCGCGGTCGACGGCGCGCCAGGTCTCGCCGAAGCCGCCGCGGCCGAGGACGTGCTCGAGGCGGTAGCGGGCGGCGGCGGCGGGGGGCGTGGGGGCGAAGGAGGGGGCGGCGGTCGAGGGCGCAGCGAGGTCGGCGCGGAAGAGCAGGCCGCAGCCGGTGCAGCCGAGCAGGATGGGGCCGTCGTGCAGGACGGCGTCGGCGAAGTCGCCCAGGCGATCCTCGAACGAGGCGGCGCAGCGGGGGCAGACGATCGACATGACCGGGCGGGTCGTCATGGGACGAGGATAGCCGGGGTGTCGCGCGGCCGCGACGTCCGTGGTTGGCACCGGCGCCAAGGCAGGTTGGCGGTGTCGGGGTGGTGGGGGGTCGGCGACGCCGCAGAATGCATCAGCGTCCGGGCACGACGACGTGCCCGTGCCCGTGCCCGTGCTCGTGCCCGAACGCCCCCGCCGAAACGCATGAACGCTCAACATGCTGATTTCAGGGGCCTTTCGACTTGGATCGAGCAGGCTTGGCGCATCGCCAACCGGGCACGGGCACGGGCACGAATCGAGCGCTGTGCTGGTGCCACCGCGTGTGCCGAGGCCCCGAGCGACGGCGCAAATCCACCGTCGCTGGATTGATGCACCCCATCTCATCGGCTGGCATCGCCGTTGCTCTTCCGAGCCCCCATCACCCGACGGAGGAGGAAGCCCATGGGACGCGACCGCAAGGCGCGATGGTTCGCGGCGGTGTGCCTGGCGTGCGGCATGGCCGCGTGCGAGCCGCCCGAGAACACCGACGACACCGAGGCCAGCGCCGCCAGCGGCGAGCTGGTGGGGCAGCGGGGGCAGCCGGGCGGACGGCGGGGGCAGCGCCCGCCCCGCGACGACCAGGGCCAGCCGCCCGGCCGAGGCGCGGGGCCGGCCGGCGGGCCGGGCCAACCGGCGCCGCAGCCGAGTGCGTCGACGACCTGGACTGCGAGGGCACGCTGGTGTGCGAGCAGGGTGGCTGCGTCGAGCCGCCCGATCAGCCCGCGCCGGGGAGCGGCCCGCGCCGCCCGCGCGGCCTGGGCGCCGGCCGAGCCCGACGACCCGGCCGAGCCCGAGCCGCCCGCCGAGCCCGAGCCGCCGGCCGAGCCGGAGCCGCCCGCCCGGGCCAGCGCCCGGGCCGCCGCCGCCAGGTGAGGATCCGGCGCCGCCGCCCGCCGCCCCCGAGGCGCCCGCGGAGCCGGACGCGCCCGTCGACCGCGCGGCCGCCCGCGTCGAGCTGGGCCGCCTGCTGTTCTGGGATCCCATCCTGTCCGGTGACGGCGACGTCGCCTGCGCCACCTGCCACCACCCGGACCACGGCTACGCCGACGGTCGGCCCCTCTCGATCGGCGTCGGCGGCACCGGCCTCGGCCCCGACCGCCGGCTGGGCCCCGGCACGGCCCTCATCGGCCGCAACGCGCCCACGGTGCTGGACACCGGCTTCAACGGCTGGGTGAACCCCGCCCGCCTGCCCGATCCGGCCCAGGCGCCCATGTTCTGGGACAACCGCGCGCGCAGCCTCGAGTCGCAGGCCCTGGGCCCCATCCAATCGCCGGAGGAGATGCTGGGGACGTCGATCGATCCGGACGACGCCGTGCCCGCCGCCCTCGAGCGGCTGCGCGACGTGCCCGAGTACGTGGCGTTGTTCGACGACGCTTTCGCGGATGGCATCACGCAGGCGAACCTCTCGTCGGCCATCGCGGCCTTCGAGCGCCACCTGTCGAACCTGGACAGCCCCTACGATCGGTGGCTGGCCGGCGACGACGACGCGCTGACCGCTCAGCAGCAGCGCGGGCTGGACACCTTCCAGCGCGTCGGCTGCGCGCGCTGCCACAGCGGCCCGATGTTCGGCGACTACCGCCTGCGACGCATCGGCGTGCCCGACAACCCGGCGCGCGGCAGCGACGATCCCGGCGACGGTCAGCACCGCTTCCGCACGCCGACGCTGCGCAACATCGCGATCACCGGGCCCTACATGCACGGCGGCAACCTGCGCGACCTGCGCGCGGTGATGGCGTTCTACCGGGCGGCGGGCGCGCCGCCGCCCCCGCCCAACGGGGGGCGTCCGGGCGCGCCGCCGCCGCCTCCGGGGGGCGCGGGCGGGCTGACGCCGCGCAACGACGTGGGGCCGCTGGATCCGCTGCTGCAGGGGCTGCGCTTCAACGCGCAGGACGAGGCGGACATGATCGCCTTCCTGCAGGCGCTGACGGATCAGGGCGTCGACCGGCGCGTGCCGGCGAGCGTGCCGAGCGGGCTGCCGGTGGGGGGTGAGATCGACTGAGGGGGGTTGGCTTTGGGGTGGGCGCCCTGCCCTTTCGGCCGCGGGCTCGGGAGGGCAGGGTCAAGGGTTGGTGCTTGCCCGGGCGCCCTGCCCTTCCGGCCGTGGGGTCGGGAGGGCACGGTCAAGGTCAAGGTCAAGGTCAAGGGTTGGTGCTTGCCCGTGCGCCCTGCCCTTCCGGCCGTGGGGTCGGGAGGGCACGGTCAAGGTCAAGGTCAAGGTCAAGGGACCGCTAGTTCTCGCCACCGGCGGGCAGATCCGTGAAGTGCTCGTGGGTCTCCCACGCGTCCAGCCCGCGCTCGGTCCGGGTGCCCGGGATCGTGTTGTCGAGCACCGTCGCGACCAGGGCGCCGACCGCCATGCCGGTCGAGCCGAGGGTGTTGCAGATGTCGGCCAGCCACTTGGGCTCGAAGGTCAGGGGGCTGGCGGCGAAGTACTCGGGCACCGACAGCCCCATGAAGAACGCGAAGCCGATCACGAACAGGTTGCGGGCCGAGTTCAGGTCGACGAACTGCAGGTTCGACAGGCCCACCGACGCGATCATCCCGAACATGGCGCAGTACATGCCGCCGACGATGGGCTGCGGGATGGTGGTGAACAGGGCGCCGAACTTCCCGACCGCGCCCAGCACCAGCATGATCAGCGCGCCCGCCTGCACCACGCGGCGCGAGCCCACGCGGGTGAGGCCGATGGCGCCGATGTTCTCGCTGTAGCTCGTGGTGGCGTTGCCGGTGCCGAAGATGCCGGCGATCATGCTGCCCACGCCCTCCATGCCGATGCCGCGGTTGATGGTGTGGTGCGTGGGGGTCGGCGCCCCGGCCAGGCGGGCGCAAGCGTAGTAGTCGCCGATGCTCTCGATCATCGAGGCCAGGTAGCCGCTGATCATGCCGACGATGGCGGCGGCGCCGAAGACCGGCATGCCCCACTGCAGCGGATACGGCACGCGGAACCAGGGCGAGGCGGCCAGGGTGGCGGTGCTGACGTGCGCCGGGTGGCCGGGCTCGAAGGTGCCGGTGGCGGTGAGCAGCGCGGCGACGCCCCAGGCGATGACGATGGCGAGCAGGATGGGGAAGAGCTCGAAGGCGCGGTGGGTGCGCTTGAGGTACTGGCTGAAGAGGATGATGAGGGCGATGGTGAGGCCGCCGATGCCCCAATGGGTGCCGGCGACGGGCGCGCCGAACTTGAACAACGCCAGGCCGATGAGCGCGATGGTAGGCGCGATGGTGACCGGGCCGATGAAGCGCAGCAGGCGACCGACGAGCCCCGAGTAGCCCATGAACGCCTCGAACAGGCCGCCGGCGATGATGGCGCCCTGGACGTGCTGCATGCGTACCTGCCACCCGGCGTCGGCCAGCGCGGTCATGCCGCAGATGGCCATGGTGGGCGCCAGGATCGAGAAGGTGCCGCC
Source organism: Myxococcales bacterium (assembly GCA_020633465.1). GTDB lineage: Bacteria > Myxococcota_A > Bradymonadia > UBA7976 > UBA1532 > JACKDN01. Next base: position 18,841 of record JACKDN010000056.1, on the reverse strand, counting down.
CTGGATGATGGGCAGGCGGTTGCCGAACGTGGACTGCAGCAGCGTCGTGATGCCCGACACGAAGAACATCGTGCCGATCAGCGCCGCCAGATCGTGCTTGTCGGTGATGCCCAGCTTCGGCGCCAGCAGCAGCGGGATGGCCACCGTCGAGCCGAACATCGTCAGGTAGTGTTGGAAGCCCAGCGCGAAGGTCTGGGGGAGCGGCGGCTCGTCGTCGATGCCGTAGATCAGGGAATGATCGGGCGCCTCGGTGCCACCCGGCTGCTTGGCGTCGGCCATGCGCGTCCTCCGTCGTTCCGCACTGCGTACCACGGTTGGCGCGGAGGCGGAATTCGGAGGACGCGGGCAGCGGCCGCGCCGGCCGGATCAGCCGATGAGGCCCTTCAGCGCCGGCACCTGGCTGACCAGGCGGCCGACCAGCGCGCTGCCGGCCTTCTGCTTCACGAAGTCGATGACCATCTGCACGAAGTTCGTCGCCTGTCCGGCGCCCAGGCCCGCCTTGGCGAAGCGGGCGATCAGCCCCGCCGCGCCGCCGCCGCCCACCGCCTCGAGCGCGCCGCCGAGCGCGCCGCCCAGACCGCCGCCGCCGCCCAGGCGACCGAGCGCCCCGCCGAGCGCCCCGCCCAGCCCGCCGCCACCCGAGGCCGGCGGCGCCGGCGCCTCGTCGTCGGCCTCCTCGGCCAGCTGCGCCGCCTCGGGCACGGCCTCGTCCAGCGCGGCCACGTCCTCGTCGGCCGCCTCGCTGCGCACGGTCTTGAACACGGCCCCGGCCAACCCGCGGGCCTGGCCCACGTCGATGCCGAAGCGGCTGGCGGCCTGCTGAAGCAACTCGTCCATCTCGTCCTCCCGTTTCGTTCGGCGCCCGCGGCGCCCGTCCGTTGCACTCGCGGTTCGACCGCCCTCGGAGCGGCCGGTCACATCGACGGCGTGATTCGTGGCCCGACCGAACCGCCTTTGCAAGGGCCACGAGCCCGTGCTTGGATTCGCGGGTGCGCTTCGCGTCGCCCCCCTCGCCCCACGCGGGCCTCGAATGACCCCCGCGCTGCCCGCGCTGGCGCTGCTGGGCGCGGTGGCGCTGCCGGATCACGTCGCCGGGCCGGGGCCGCTGCGCGTGGCCGTGTCGGGCGGTGTCGAGAACCTGCGCCCGGCCGCCACGGTGCACTTCGGGCTGGTCGACTGGCTCGCGGTGTACGTCGACGGCGTCTGGCACGACCAGGCGCCGCTGCTGGGCGCCGAGCTTCGCCTGGCCGCAGGACGGGATCAGCGCGGCCTGTGGTTCGCCCACGCCTTCTTCGAAGGTCACCTGCGCCCGGTCTTCGACGCCGACGTGCTGTCGGGCGCCGACGTCGGCGGCGGCATCGGCGTCGTGCTGCGCTGGCACGGGCTCGTGGCGCGGGTCGACGGCGGCCTGACGCTGGGCTTCGAGGGCCCCTCGGCGGGCATCGACGAGCGCTACGTCGACCAGCGCGGGGGCCTGTTCGGGCTTCAGCGCGGGCTCTTGGGCTACGACCTGTTCGAGCACCTCGAGCTGGCGCTCACCAGCCGGTTGGGCATCCCGGTGACGCCGGTGCGGGTGGAGTCGCCGACGGACGACGAGTTCGCCGACCGCTGGGACGTGCGCTGGGGGGCGCGGGCCACCGTCCGCTTCTGACCTGCCGCGCGCTACACTCCCCGCGGCGTGGGGAGGTCCGATGCGAGTCGTGCTGTGGGTGGCGGTGGCGATGGTGGCGACGGGGTGCCTGCCCGGGGGCGACGGCGGCGGGGATCCGGTGGACGGATTTCGGCCGGCGGACGGCGGTTCGCCGACGGACGCCGCGCCCGACGCGCGGCCGGCCGATGGCGGGGCGCGGGGTGACCTGGGGGTTGGGCCCGACGGCGGCGGTCGGCGGGACGCCGCGACCGGCGAGGACGCGACCGCCCGAGCCGACGCGGCGCCGGCGCAGGACGGGTTCGCGCCCGACGTCGCGCCCAGCGACGCTGGGCCGGACGCCGAGGCCGCGCTCGATGACGCGGGGCCGACCGCCGACGCCGCGCCGCCCGCGGACGCCGCCCCGCCCGTCGAGTGCCCCGCCGGGGCCGACCCCTACCCCGCGGTCGAGCCGCGCCTCGAGGGCCGCTTCGCGATCGTCGACGCCTTCCCGTCCGCGCACGTGCAGCCGCGCCGGGTGACGCTGTACCTGCCCGCCGACTACGCCACGCGGCCCGCCGAGCGCTGGCCGGTACTCTATGTCCACGACGGCCAGAACCAGTTCGACCCCGCGCGGGCCGCCTTCGGCAACGTGTGGCACCTCGACCGCGCGCTCGACGCCGCCGTCGCCGCCCGCGAGGTGGATCCGATGATCGTCGTGGCGGTGGACAACGTGGCCGCCCGGCTCGACGAGTACGGTCCCAGCGTGGATCCGGAGCGGATGGCGGGCGGGCGCGCGGGTGAGTACGGGCGCTTCCTGGTCGAAGAGCTGAAGCCTTGGGTGGACCACCACCTGCGCACTCGCTGTGGGCGGCTTGACACCGGGGTGCTGGGATCTTCGATGGGCGGCCTGGTCAGCTACTTCCTGCTGCGCGAGTACCCGGACGTGTTCGGGCGCGTGGGCGTGGTGTCGCCGTCGTTCTGGTGGAATGGCCGCGAGGTGCTCGAGTGGACGGACGCGGTGGCCGACGGCTGGCGGCCGGGGACGCGGCTGTGGATCGACGGGGGCAACGCCGAGGGCAACGACGAGGACGGGGACGGGCGCAGTTCCGTCCTGGCCGACACGCGCGCGGTGGTCGAGGCGCTGGACGGGGCAGGCGTGCCCGTGGGCGCGCTGCTGTATCACGAGGACGTCGCGGGGCGCCACGACGAGCCGACGTGGGCGGCCCGGCTGCCGATGATCCTGCGGGCGCTGTGGGGGGCGCCGCTCGATGGGCCGCCCGAGGGGCTCACCATCCGGCCGTTCGGCGCGCTCGAGCCGGGCGCGCGGGTGGCGGTCAGCGTAGACGCTGCGTGGGCAGGGCCCGTGAGGCTGACGCTGCCGGTGGCCGAGGCGGCGCTGGCGTCGGACGCGCCCGACGTGGTGGGGGTGCTGGGCGACACCGTGCAGGTGCGGGCGGACGGCGACGCGGTCTTGCACGCGCGGTTCCGGGGCGTCGAGGCCAGCTTGCCCGTGGGGGTGGCGCCGCCGGTCGCGCTGAGCTTCGTCGTGGCGGTGCCACCGTGGACGCCGCCCGAGGACACGATCTACCTGCGCGGCGACGCCGCCGCGCTGGGCAACTGGGACGGCGCCCCCTTCGCGCTGATGCGGGACGACGACGGGCGATGGCGGGGGTCCATCGAGGTGCCCGCGGGCGCGATGGTCGAGTTCAAGGTGACGCGGGGCGGGTGGGAGACGGTCGAGAAGGGCGCGTTCGGCGAAGAGATCGCGAACCGCGTAGCGGCGGCCGAGGAGGGCGCCGAGGTCGAGGTCGAGGTGCAGAACTGGGCCGATCTGCCGCGGTGAGGGCGTCAGTCGGCTTCGAAGCCGCGCGCGGCGACGAAGTCGGGGGCGTCCTCGGCGGGGCCGGCGGTGAACACGAGGCAGTAGCGGCCGCGCTCGGCGACGGGGCCCTCGAAGCGCCAGCGGAACGGGCCGTTGCCGCTGACCGACTGGTATCGAAGGCGGACGGCCCCGGTCGGTCCGGCGCCCGACAGGCCCACCCAGGTGAGGCCGACGTCGGCCGTGACGTCGACGACGAGGGGAAGCCCCGGCTCGGCGTCGATGGGGTCGATGCGGGCGCCGAAGCGGGGCGGGCGCGGGTCGACGGCGCAAGCCCGCGGCGGCGCGGCGTCCGAGCGGATTGGGGCGGCGTCGACGGGCGGAGGCGCTGCGTCGACGGGCGGAGGGGCGGCGTCCCGCCTCGGTCGAACGGTGGAGTCCAGCGCGCCGACCTCGGGCGAACGCGCGTCGGGCGCCTTGGGCGGCGGAGCCGTGACGCCCTCGTCGGCGGCCGCGTCCGCCGGCGGCCGGTAGCTCGCGTCGAACGTGCACGCCAGCAGCAGCGCCGCGAGCGACGCCACGCCGAACGGGGCGCACCGGCCCCTGCGCGGGGCTGATCGACCTTGCAGGGTCGGGCCATGGTGGGGACGTCGGACCGCCAGTTTTCGACCACCTGTGTGCGTACGAGTGAGAGCGGCGGCCTCACCGGGGCCAGACCGTCCGCACATGAATACCGCAACTCGAGGTGTTGGCCAGCATTCCCGAGGGACTGAGAGTCTCAACAGAGGAATCAGAGGAGAAGAGGACTGGCCGCGTCTCGTCGTCCGCGGCGAAGAACACGGCCACGGGCGTTGGACTGCAGGCTGGCCCGTCAGGTCACGCGAAGAAGTAGAGGTCAGGCGGACCGTAGGGCGCTGAGAGTCTCGTTCAGACCGTAGGGCGCTGAGAGTCTCGTTCAGGATCGTTCAGGATTCCGGAGAGCGTCACAGGCTGCCGATGTGGCGTCACAGGCTGCCGAAGTCGGCGATGCCTGGTGCGCCACCGTCCGCGGGGAAGAACACGGCCACGGGCGCCGGACTGCTGGCCGGCCCGTCAGGTCGCGCGACGAAGTAGAGGTCGCTTCGGCCGCGCTCGGCCGTCGGGCCGAAACCCAGGGTCACCGGCCGCCCGCGCCGCACTTGTACGACTCTCACCGGCCGCGCCAAGAACCGCACGCCGGCGCTTGCTTTGGCGAAGCTGTAGCGCCGGACGAAGGGGTCGAGGTCATCGCCCGCCTCGTTCAGCAGCGACCGGTGCAGCAGCGGCAGTACGGCGGCCGCCCGCTTCGCCTCATCCGGCTCGCGCAGGGCCGCCACCAGGGCCTCGACAAGCGCGACGGCGGCCGGGTTCGGCTTCTCTTCGGCCGCCGCGGCCTGCTCGTCGGCCGGCGCTGCCGGCTGGCTCGTCGGGTCTTCGTCGGCCACCGCGTCCCCCCCGAACATCAGCATCAGCAGGACAGCGGCGCGTGCCAGCCGGCCTCTCCGCTTCCCGGTGCGCGTCCGCATCCTCGTCATCTCGTCCTCGGCGCGCAACGGCGCCCGATCCTTCGAGGTCGTCGCGCCACGCTCAGAAGTAGACCCGCACATCTCCGTGCACCACCACCCCGTCCGCGAATTCGTCGCCGCGGTCGCCCACGGCCCACAGCGCGCCGAGATCGATCACCGTCTCCTGCCCCACGTCCCACCGCAGCGTCGGCGTCAGCAGCGCCGACCCGTCCACCGCGTTCTGGAACCACGCCATCCCCGCGCGCAGCAACGGCGTCACCTCGTACTCGCCCGCCACGCCTGCGTACCCGCGCCCCAGCAGGTAGCTCTCCCCGGCCCGCACCCCCAGCCGTGTCGCGGCGTCCAGGTAGTCCGCTCGCGCCCCCGCCCCGCCCCCGTCCACGTGTCCCTCGGCCGTCACGGTCAGCCCACCCTCGAAGTGGTGGCTCAGCCCCAGCGTCGCGCGCAGCCCGTCGACCCCCAACCCCGGCCGCGCCAGCGCATCCAGGTACCACCCGGTGCCGCCGACGTCGCCCTGCAGGTCCAGCCCCACCGTCGCCTCGCCGTAGCTCACCCCCGCCAGCGCCGAGACGTCGACCGCCCACACCTGCGTGCGCCCCCGCGCCAACGCCATCCCCTCGTCGACCCCGTCGGCGTGCCCCACGCCGTACACCTCCACCTCGCTCAGCGCGCCCAACGTCGCCGTCACCCGCACCGCGTCCACCCCCCGCTTGTACTCTGTGTCCAGCGCGAACCCGGCGAACGGCGCGAACAGGTCGCTCGCCGGAAACAGCCGCGCGCTGCCGTGTCCGATGGCCTGCCGCCCCACCCGCGCCTCGACCCACGGCAGCGTCCACGCCACCACCGCCCGGTCGAGGTCGGGCCGCACCACATACCCCTCCCCCGCGTGCGCCCCGCCCAGCTCGACCACCCGCAAGCGCGTCGGCGGCGCTAGCGCCGGCGCCGCCGACTGCCCCACCTCGAGCACCCCGTCCCCGGCCACCTCGACGCTCACCGCCTCGCCGAAGTACCCCGTCAAGCCCAGTCGCAGCCGCTGCAGCGACGCCGCCCGATCTACGTCCTCGGCCCGCGTCACCAGCCCGAACGCCCGCACGCTGCCCGTCAGCTCGGCGCTCGCCCCCTCCCCCTCGCCCTCCCACAGCGCCGCCGCCACCCCCGGCCACGCCAGCGCGGCCGCCAGCACCCCGACCCTCATGGCGCCGGCCGCGCGTCCGACTCGACCCGCCCGTCCCGCAGCCGCACCAGCCGCCTCGCTCGCGCCATCAGCGCCGGATCGTGCGTGCAGCACACGAACGTCGTCCCGTGCGTCGCGTTCAGCCGCCCCATCAGATCCATCAACCCCTCGCTCGTCGCGCTGTCCAGGTTGGCCGTCGGCTCGTCGGCCAGCACCAGCGCGGGCCCCGCCGCCAGCGCCCGCGCCACCGCCACCCGCTGCTGCTGCCCCCCGCTGAGCGCGTCCGGCCGCCTGCCCACCAGCTCGCCCAGCCCCACCTCGCTCAGCACCGCCATCGCCCGCCGCCGCCGTTCGTCGGCCGCCACCCCCTGCAGCAGCATCACGTACTCGACGTTCTCGAGCACCGTCAGCACCGGCACCAGGTTGTAGGCCTGAAACACGAACCCGATCCGATCCCGGCGCAGATCCGCCAGCGCCTGCGCCGACAGCGTCGCCAGCGACCGCCCGTCGATCGACACCTCGCCGTCGGTCGGCTTGTCCAGCGCCCCGATCAGGTTCACCAGCGTCGTCTTCCCCGACCCGGACGGCCCCGCCAGCACCACGAAGTCGCCGGCCGCGATGTCCAGCGTCACGCCGTCCAGCGCCTTCACCGTCCCCGCCTTCGTCTCGTAGTACCGCCGCGCGTCGCGCAGGCTGACCACCGCGCTCACCCCACCCTCCTCAGCGCCTCGACCGGCTGCACCCGCGTCACCCGCCACGCCGTGATGCCCGCCACCGCCACCGTCAGCGCCACCAGCGCCGCGCCCAGCCCGACCACCTCGCCCCACACCAGCCGCGCGTGCAGCGGGTGCGTGAACTCGACGCCGCCCACCTCGACGCCCGGCATCGGGATGCCCGACGTCGACGCCCACAGGTACACCGGCGCCGTCAGCAGCAGACCCAGCGCCACGCCCACGACGCCCAGGTCGAACGCCTCGATCAGGATCATCAGGGCCAGGCGCCGCGGCCGCGTGCCCAGCGCGCGCAGCACGCCGAACTCCTGCAGGCGATCCACCAGCGCCATCGTCAGCGTGTTCAGGATGCCGAGCGCCAAGATCAGCCCCACGATGCCCAAGAGCGTCCCGAACGAGATCGCCTGCAGCTCGCTCATCTGCTGCACCACCGGCGCCAGCGCTCGCCACCCGGCCACCTCGCGCCCGGGCGCCTCGAGCGCCGCCAGCACCGCGTCGTCGTCCACCCGCACCGCGATCACGTGCAGCGCGTCGCCCAGCGCCAGCAGCCGCTGCGCCGTGTCCAGCCGCACGATCGCCGCCGACCGATCCAGCAGCGGATCACCCACCTTGACGATGCCCGCCACCCGCAGCCGCACGCTGTCCAGATCGCCCGTGTCGACGTGCGCCGCCGTCAGCACGAGCGGCCCGCCCACCTCGAGCTCCATCTCCTCGGCCAGATCCCGCCCCACCAGCGCGTCGCGCGGCCCCTCGGGCCACGCCCCGGCCACCAGCCGGTCGGGCCACGACGTCACCGTCCGCTCGGCCGCGAAGTCCACCCCCACCAGCTGCACCGGCTGGTTGCGGTCGCCGATGGCCACCATCCCCGGCCCCAGCACCCGCCCGCTGGCCGCCCGCACCCCGGCCGCGCCCCGCACCTCGGCCAGCACCGCGTCCCCGTCCGCCAGCCGCGTCTCGACGTCCGGCGCCTCGCGGTACCCCGGCGCCATGATCTGCCCGTCGGCCAGCCACCCCTCGGTCAGCGACTCGATCAGCCGGTCGTTCATCCCCCGCACCAGCCCCGTCATCACGAGGATGGCCAAGAGGCCCAGCGCCACCGCCGCGCACGTGATCAGCGTCCGCCGCGGGTTGCGCCAGATGTTGCGCCAGGCCAGCTTCCACGCGGTCCCGATCACGTCCCTCATGGCCGCAGCGCCTCCGTCGGGTTCAGCCGCGACGCCCGCCACGCCGGCACCGCCGACGCCAGCACCCCGCACACCAGCACCACCGCCGGCACGCCCAGAGTCCCCCACGCCGTGTTCACCGCGATCATCCGGTCGATCACGACGCCGCCGTACTCCATGGCCGCGTCGCCCAGCGGGATGCCCTCGCGCCCCACCAGCGCGTTGCCCAGGTGACCCAGCGCGCCGCCCACCGCCACCGCGCCCAGCGACAGCCAGAACGCCTCGGCCAGCGTCACCAGCACGATCTGCCGCGGCCGCGTCCCCACCGCCATCAGCACCCCGAACTCGTGCTGCCGCTCGAACACCGACATCAGCATCGTGTTCGCCACGCCCAGCAGCACCACCACCATCACGATGCCGAGGAAGATCCAGCCGCCCGCCTTGTCCGACTCGATGCTGCGCGCCAGGTTGGGCACCAGCGTCTCCCACCCCACCACCACGTCCCCCGCCGGCGCCGCCACGGCGTCGACCACGTCGTCCACGTGCCGCAGCGAGTCGACCCGCCCGACGAGCCGATGCGTCCGCCCGCCCAGCGCCAAGGTCTCGCGCGCGTCCTCGATGCGCACGTACGCCGTCGCCGCGCCCAGCCCGGTCAGCTTCGTCACCCCCACCACGACGAACAGCTCGGCCGCCATCGATCCGTCGGCGGCCTGCGACACGAAGCTGATCTCGGCCCCCAGCGTGCCCCGCAGCTGCTGCAGCAGCCCCGCGTCCACCACCGCCGGCCGCGGCGCGTCGGCCCCCACCTCGGCCGGCAGCCAGGTCCCCTCGCCCAGGTTCGACGGCACCGACGTCACCGCGCCCTCACCGGCCGCGTCGACGCCCACCAACATGCCACCCACCGTCCGATTGCCCAGCGCGAACAGCCCGCCGGCCTCGACGCGTGGCGTCACGGCCACCACGTCCGGGTGCCCCGCCAGCGCCGTCCGCGCGGCCTCGGCGTCGGCCAGCGTCCGGTTCAGCTTCGGCGTGTCCACGTAGCCCTCGGCCACCGCCTGCACGTGCCCCACCGAGCTGCGCGTCGCCAGATCGATCATGTGATCGTAGGTGCCGAAGTTCATGCCCAGGGACAGCACAGCCAGCGCCGTCCCCCCGGCGATCATCGACCCCGTCAACGCCGTGCGCGCGCGCCGCCGCCCCAGGTTGCGCAGCGCCATGCGCCACAGCGTCCACATCGCCTCACCGCCCGCGCCGCAGCCGCGTGATCGAGAACGTGTTGGGCGGGTGCTTCACCCCGAACTCGAGCGCGTCGTAGGTGAACTCGGTGCGCCGCCCCTTCTCGAGCTGCGGCTCGATGATCAGCCGCGTCGGCAGCGTGCGGCCGCCGATCGTCTTCACGTCTTCGAAGCGCATGCGCCGCGCCTCGCGCCCCTTCTCGTCGACGAAGGACTGCGTCACCGGCAGCCGCGAGGCCCGGTCGAAGCAGGTCGTCACCTTGCTCCACGTCACCGCGGCGTCCGGCTTGGGGGTGTAGTCGAGGCACACCTGGCCGTCGGGCGCCGTCGGCGCCCTGGCCACGGTGTAGTCGTCCTCCCAGCTGCTCTCGCGCACCAGATCGTCGTTGGTCAGATCGCTGCCCATCCACGATCCCATCATCATCGAGGGCGGAATCCGGATGGTCTTCTTGATCTTGGGCAGGTAGTTCCAGATCTCGTTGCCGCGCTTCAACGTCGACACGCCCGCCTCTTTGCGCGGCGCCGTGATGCGGACGAGCGTGTGCTCCATCCCCTCCGACCAAACGTCCAGGCTCAGCGTGCGTGTGTAGTCGGGCGTGACGACCTTCATCGTCACCTTCGCCTCGCTGCTGTCCGAGCGCCACAGGCGGTCCAGGTGGCGGCTGAGCGCGACGGGATCCAGGGGATCCGCCGCGACCCCGGCGTCCTGCCCGAAGGCCACGGCGGTCGACGCCACCAGCGTCAGAGCGACGAGACGAAGCACGGATCACCTCCCGGGCCGGTCCTCGCCCCAGGTCTACGCCTCCCGGCAGCCCACGTCGACCGTGTCGGGCGCGCGCGTCAGCCGCGCAGCGCGCGGGCGACCAGCGCCAGCGCCACGTCCAGGTTGTCCTCGGGCGGCAGGGTGGGACCCAGGATCTGGGTCTGGCTGGCGCGCCGCACCAGGCGGTCGTCCCACACCGCGCCGGGACACCGCGCCTTCACCGTGCTGGCCAGCCGCGCGAAGTTCGCGTGGCGGGTGGGCAGCACCGGTCCGTCCGCGGCGTCGTACGCCAGCTCCGGCTCGCGGAACGCCAGCGTGGGCCCCGCGCCGTACACGAACAGGCAGCCCGACCAGTCCTCGCTGGTGCGCGTGGTGGTCGTCTTCTGCGTGCGGCTCATCATCAAGCCACCCGTCGCCAGGGCGCGGCCGGCGCTGAACGTGCGCGACTTCGTCGTCTCGGTCGTCGTCTCGACGCTGATGCCCGTCGCCTGCAGCGCCAGCCGCACGGTGCCGTAGGGCACCGCCTGCTGCTCGCCCGCCCGGTTCGTCGCTTCGATGGCCGCGTCCGTCAGGCGAAAGCGCCGCACGACGAAGCGCCGCGCGTCCGTCTCGACCCGCGCTGCGTCCAGCACCAGCGGCTCGAAGCCCGCCGCGCGCAGGGCCTGCGCCATCGCGGCGGCCGCCTCGGCCTCGGCCTGCTGGCCCAGCACCGTCGGCCCGCCCGCTGGCGCCATCAGCCGGCTGCGGGCCTCGTAGGCGGTCAGGCCGAGGATGTCGGCGAGGGCCTTCACCCGATCGGGCTCGGGCGACGGCAGGCTGCGGAGGGCGACGACGTGCATGCGTCCACCGTGCGCCCGCGGGCGACGTGGGGTCAACCGGCTGTGCGACGGTCGCCGGCCGTCCGGGAGGTCGTTGCGTCGACATGGCTGGGGTGCCACCCTGGCGGGGAACGAGCGGGCACCTCGATCGAGCACCGATGACCGTCAACGCCCAGCCGGACCTCTCCGCGCGGACCACCCGAGCCGAGCACCAGTATCGGCGCGGCCTCTTCGCCGACGCCCTCGCGACCCTCGGCACGCCGGTCGACCCCGACGTCGTGCCCGACACCACCGGCCGCGTCCTGGTCGGGCGCATCTGCGGCCGCCTCGGCGACGAGGATCTCGCCCGCTGGTGGTGGCTCCAAGCCCGCGCCCGCGACCGCGACGCCCCTTTGGCCCGCTGCTACGTCGATCTCGCGCGCCTCGGACGCGGCCGCTTCTGGACCGTCGCCCGGCGCGTCTTCGCCGCCGGCGCCGACCCCGACTTCGGCGGCGACGACATCGAGGCGCGAACGGTCTGGCTGTGCTCGCTGGCGGGCCTGGCGTCCAGCTACCGCGACATCGACCGCGCCGAGGATCTGCTGCGCCGCGCCCGCGCCCTCGATCACGATCCCGACTGGGTCGACATCGTCGAGGTCGACGTCCTCGCCCACGCCGACCGCCGCGACGCCGCCCTCGCCCTGGCCCGCGAGCTGGGCCGCCGCGCGCCCGACCGCCACGCGGCCCAGCGCGTCGCCCTCACCACCGAGCGCCAGCTCGGCGACACCGAGGCCGCCCTCGCCGCCGCCGTCGACCACGCCGCCACCTGCCAGGACTGGCGCTGCGCCGCCAGCGCGGCCCGCGCCCTGCTCACCGTCGACCGCCCCGCCGACGCCCTCGGCTGGGTCCGCGCCGCCCGCGACCGCGCCCGCCTGGCCTCGCCCGGCCTGCGCCGCTTCCTGCAGGGCGAGCTGTGCGACGTCACCTGGGCCCTCGGCGACGCCGCCGCGGCGGCCCGCCACGCCGAGCGCGCCGGCCCCGGCTTCTACGCCCTGGTGGCGCCGGCCCTCGCCGCCCACGCCGGCGCCGCCGCCCCGCCGCCTCCCCGCCGCGTTCGCCTGTCGGTGCCCTGGGTGCGCCAGGACACCGACACCTGCTCCCCCGCCACCCTCACCGCCCTCGCCCGCGCCCAAGGCCACCCGGCCGACCACGACGCGGTCGCCGCCGCCATCTGCTACGGCGGCACCCCCTACCAGCGCGCCCGTGCCTGGGCCGAGAGCGCCGGCCTCGCCGTCCGCCCCTTCGTCGTCACCCGCGAGGCCGCCTGGGCCCTGCTCGACGCCGGCCTGCCCTTCGCCCTCGGCACCGAAGAGGTCGACAGCGCGCACGTGCAGCCCGTCGTCGGCTACGACGACGTCCGCGGCACCCTGCTGATCCAGGACCCCGGCGTGCCCTACGTCGCCGAGGGGCACCTGGCCGGCATCCGCGACCACCACGCGGCCAGCGGCCCCACGGGCTTCGTCCTCCTGCCCGCGCACCGCGCCGACCTGCTGGCCCGCGTCGACGCCCTCGACCTGCCCGACGCCGCGCTGCTGGACGCGCTGCACGCGATGGATCTGGCCCTCGACGCGCACCGCCCCGACGAGGCCCGCGGCCACCTGGCGCGGGCCGAGGCCACCGTCGATCGCCCCGATCGCCACCCCCTGCTGGTCAACGCGCGTCGGCGGCTGGCCGGCTCGGTCGGCGACGTCACCGGCGAGCTGGCCGCCGCCCGCCGCCTGACCGAGCTGTGCCCGGACAGCGACCGCGCTCGCGCCGATCTGCTGCGCGTGCTGCAGCGCACCGGACGCACCGGCGAGCTGCGCGACCGCCTCACCGCGGCCTGCGCCGATCCGGGCGTCCACCCGGCCTTCCTCACCGAGCTCGCCGAGCTGCAACACCAGACGCCCGCGGCCCTGCCCGAGGCCGCCAACGCCGTCCGCCGCGCCCTGCGCCGGCGCCCGACGCACGGCCCGACGCTGCACCTGCTGGGCGACATCCTCTGGCAGCAGCGGGCCCGCGAGCAGGCGCTCACCGCGTACCGGCTGGCCGCGACGGCCACGCCGACGCACGAACACTACGCGCACGCGGTGATGGTGGCCTGCCGGGCGCTCGGCCGGGCCGACGAGGGGCTCGACTTCCTGCGCGCGCGCGTCGCGCGGCTGGGGGATCGCGACGGCGGCCCGGCCGACACGCTGGCCGACGCGTTGGCCGACCAGGGCCACGCCGACGAGGCGCTGACCGTGCTGCAGGCGCAGGCGGCGCGCCGGCCGGACGATGGCGCCGTTCAGCTGGCGCTCGCGCGGCGCCTGGCCGACCTCGGGCGGATCGACGAGGCCGAGGGGTGGCTGGCGACCGCGCGCGGCGGCGTCGGCGAGCAGACCTGGCGCCACGCCGCCGTCGAGCACGCGCTGCGCGCCGGCGACCACGCGGGGGCGGCGGAGCACGCGGCGCGGCTGTACGCGCTGGCGCCCGATCTGCCGTCGAGCTGGGCGGCGCGGTCCAACACGCTCGAGCGCGCCGCCGGCCTGGACGCGGCCCTCGACTTCCTCGACGGGCTGTGCGCCGACCGACCGCGCGACGCGCGCGCTCACCGGCTGCTCGCCGAGACGCTCGCCCAGCACGACGACCCCGCGCGCCGCGAACGCGCGCTGCGCCGCGTCTGCGCGCTGGCCCCCGACGACGCGTGGGCCTGGCGCGATCTGGGCTTCCTGCTCGTGGACGCCGGTCGCCTCGACGAGGCCCGCTCGGTGGTCGAGCGCGCCGCCGCCGCCGATCCCATCGGGGGGGCCACCCTGGGCCTGCGCGGCGCCCTGCATCGGGCGCTGGGCGAGCTGGACGCCGCCCGGCAGGCCCTGCGCGCGGCCCTCGAGCGCGAGCCCGACTATGCCTGGGCGCAGATCCAGCTGATCGCCTGTTGCCCCGATCCGGCGACCCGCCGCGAGGCCGTCGCGTTCATCGAGGCCCGCCTGGCCGAGACGCTCGACGGCGCCGGCGTGCATGGCTTCGCCGATCTGGCCTGGCGCCACCTGCCCGCGGACGAGGCGCTCGCCACGATCGAGGCCCTGCGCGCCGCGCGACCCGACCTGCCCGCGACCTGGCGCGCTGCGCTCGACCTGCTGGCGCAGCTGGGCCGGACCGCGCAGCGCATCGAGCTGGCCGAGCGCGCCGCCGAGGCCTTCCCCACGCACGCAGGCGTCGCCCTCGATCGCGCCCGCGCGCACCTCGCCGCCGGCCCCGGGCCCGCCGCGCGCGCCGCCGCCGCTGAGCGCGCCGTGGCTCTGGCGCCCGACAGCGACGTGGCGCGCTGCCTCGCGGGCGAGGTGCTCGAGCTGGCCGGCGACGTCGAGGGCGCCGAGCAGGCCTACCGCGAAGCGGCGCGGCGGTCGGCGCGCTCGGCGGTGCCGTGGGGCCACCTGGCCGAGCTCCTGTGGCGCCGCGACGACGATCAGGCGGCCATCGACGCGCTCGAGCGGGCGGTGACGCTGGATCCGCACTACAGCTGGGCTTGGGCGCGCCTGGTGGAGTGGGGCGGGCGCGTGGGCCGCGCGGAGGGGGCGATCGAGCGCCTCGATGCGGTCTACCGGACGCGCCCCGATCGCGACGACCTGCTGCACACCCTGGTCTGGGCGCTCGACCGCACCGGCGCGCCCGAGCGGGCGCTCGAGCACCTGGACGCGGCGCGCGAGCGGCACCCGCGCCACGCCCGCTTGCGCGTGGCGAGCGCGCGGGCGCTCGTCGCGCTGCAGCGGCACGACGAGGCCGCGGCGCTGCTCGACGTCACCGACGCCGAGATCGACGATCCGCAGTACCTCGCCATCGAGCGCGCGCGCCTCGAGGCGCAGCTCGACGGTCCCCAGGCGGTCCGCCGACTGCAGGACTGGCTGGCGCGCCACCCGCACGCCGGTGGGGCTGCGCGCGCCCTGGTGTTGCTGCTGCGCGACACCGGCGCGCCCGGACACCTGCAGGTCGAGGCCGCCGAGGCCTGGTGCCGCGCCGCCCCCGACGATCCCGAGGCGCACGCGCAGCACGCCCACCTGCTGCTGGCCGGCGGCGATCCCACGCGCGGCGCCGACGCGCTCGAGCGCGCGCTGCGCCTCGATCCCCACGATCAGCGCACGCCGGTGATGCTGGCCGACGCGTACGCCGACGCCCGCGTCACCGCGGGTGAGATCGACCGCGCCGCGCGCTTCGCCCAGACCCTCGACACGCCGGTCGTCGTGCTGACCGCGCTGGGCCGCGCGCTGCTCGCCGCCAGCAACCCCGAGCGCGCGCAGCGGCTGCTCGAGCGCGCGCTCGCCCTCGAGCCGGCTCACGATCCGGCGCGGTGCCTCCTGTTCGACATCGCCAGCACGTCCCATTTGGCCGACGAGCCGCTCTCCGTCCTCGGCGACCGCCCGGCGCGAGCCGACGCGTCGCCCTGGCTGCTGGCCCGCGCCATGGAGCGCCACGAACGGCTCGGGCGCTTCCCCGATGCGGTCGGCCTGGCCAACCGCGTGCTACGGGCGAGCCCGGCGGCGCCGTGGGCCATCGTGCGCGCCCTGGACGTGATCATCCGCCAGCGCGTGTCGGGCGTGCAGGACATCCTCGCCGCGATGCGCGAGCGCGGACAGGGGGACGCCGAGGTCATCGGCGAACAGCTGTGCCTCGTGCTGGGGGCCGGTCAGCGCGTCTCGCAGCTCGAAGAGGCGATGGTGGCCTGGTTCCAGGCGCCCGATCGGCACCCGGCGGCGCTGGCGATGGGCCTCGAGAAGCTGGCCGCGCTGGACGCCTCCTTCGGCCGCGCGTGGGCCCAGCGCCTGCGTCCGGCCGCCGCCCGGCACGTGCGCCTGTGGGAGGCGGTGGGCTTCGCGCTGATGGGCCTCGAGGGGCTGCCCGCCGCCGCGGCGTGGTTCGACGACGACCACGGACACCGGCCCACCGGCCCGCACCTGTACCACAACCACTGCCTCTGCCTGATCTACGTGGGCGACGTCGCGGGCGTCGATCGCGTCGCGCGCGCCGGCCTCGCCGACTTCCCGGGCACGCCCGAGGCGGCCTACTTCGCCACGCTGGTCGCCGTCGGCCACGCGCTGCAGGATCGCCACGCGCAGGCCTGGCAGCTGGTGGCGGACCTCGATCCCGACGCGCTCGAGCCG
The DNA here is from genome assembly GCA_020633465.1 of Myxococcales bacterium. Classification (GTDB taxonomy): domain Bacteria; phylum Myxococcota_A; class Bradymonadia; order UBA7976; family UBA1532; genus JACKDN01. The sequence goes on along the minus strand of JACKDN010000056.1, from coordinate 2,808 downwards.
TGGACCGCCACCCTGCGCCAGGCGATCACCTGGCTGTCGGCCCCGGCCGACGTCGCTCGCGCCCTGCCGCCGTCGGCCGTCGTGCAGATCGCCGCGCAGATCGACCGGGCCCGCCCCCGCTTCGGGCCGTGGACCGACCTGTCCCGGCGACTGGGGCGCGGAGGGCCGCGTCCGGTGCGGCTGTTCGGGCTGCGGCTGGCCTTCCGCCGACTGGGCGCCTGGCTCGGCGGCACGCCGGACTGAGGGGCTCGGCGCGCGTCCTCGGCGCCGGGCCTCCCGCCGCCTCGCCCATCTGCTACGCTCCCCGCGTGCGCGCCCACCTCACCCTGATCGCCCTGACGCTGCTCGCCTGCGGCGGTCCGCCGCCCCCCGATCCGGCCGCCCGGTATCCCAGCGCCCGCTACATCGTCGCCGAGGGTCACGGCGCGACGCCCGGCGCCGCGGCGCAGGACGCCCGCGCCCGCGTCGCGGCGGCCGTCCGCTCGCGCCTGAAGGCCACCCTCGAGGTGCGCATCACCGAGGGCGGCGCCGACGCGCAGGAGCACATCGTCACCGAGGTCGACTTCGCGCGCGCCGAGCTGATCGAGGTGCACCCGCTCGACTGCGCCGAGGGCGAGTGCCGCGCGCTCGGCGTCCTGTCGCGGGGCGAGGCCGTCGACGCGCTGATCGCCGACTACGAGCGGCTGGCGCCGCGCTTCCGCGAGGCCGCCGGGGCCGCGACGGCGCGCGCGCCGGACGACCTCGCCGGCTTCACCGCCGACCTGCGCACCGCCGAGGCGTCGTGGGAGCAGCTGCGCCCCCTCGCCTGGCAGATCGAGGTCGTCGGCCGCGGCGCCTGGCCGCCCGGCGCCCGTGATCTGGCCACGCGCCGCGCGCTCGAGGCCGACCGCGCGCGCCGGCTGAGCGCGCTGACCCTGGCCGTCACGCCCCCGGGCCTCGACCCCGCCCTCGACGAGCGCGTGCAGACCAGCCTGGTGGGCGCCCTGGTGGCCCTCGGCTTCAACGCGGTGCCCGCCGCCGCCTGCGGCCCCGCCTGGCACGCCCGCCCCAACGCCGCCGTCGGCTGCGATCGCTCGGCGCTCGGCCCCCGTTGTCGGCTGGCCCTCAGCGTCGACGTCGGCCCCTGCGACGCCCCCCGCGTGGCCACCATCGAGTTCAGCGAGGCGCGCCTGGTAGCCATCCACCCCCGCGCCGAGAAGGACGCCCGCGCCGCCCTCGCCGCCCGCCTGCCGCCCGAGGCCTTCACCGACACCCTGCGCGTCGGCCTGCGGCCCGCGTTGCCGCTGCCATGACGCTGCTGCTGATCGCCGCGCTGTGGGCACCCTCGGCCCTGCTCGACACCACCGGCCCGGTCAAGGTCGGCGATCCGGCCCCCTGGTTCGCCGGGTGGACCGCCCGAGACCAGGTCTTCAACCGCACCCGCCTGCTGGCCACTCCGGGCGTGCGCGGCCACGTGATCGTCTTCTTCGCCACCTGGTGCAAGCCCTGCGAAGACGGGCTGAAGCAGCTGGCCGCCGCCCGGCCTCGGATCGAGGCCGCCGGCCTGACGGTCACGCTGGTGGACTACGGTGAAGAGGCCTCGGTGGGTGCGCCCTGGCTGGGGGCTCGCGGCCTGGGCGACGTGCGGACGCTGTACGATCGCTACGGCACCGTGGCCTTCGCCTTCGGCGTCGAGCACCGCGCCGACGGCGGCGCCCGCCGCGCGCGCCTGCCGCGCACCGTCGTGCTGGACGCCGCGGGCACGGTGCGGCGCATCGTGGGGCGCGAGGGTGAAGACTACGTCGAACGTCTGATCGACGCCCTGCCCGCGCCCGCGACGCCCGCCGCGAAGCCGGACGCGACCCCGTCGCCCTGACCTGCTACCCTGTTGCGCCGCAGCGGGAGGTGCGCCGGTGCAGGTGCGCGACATCATGACCACGCGCGTCACCACCCTCCACGAGGGTGCCGACCTCGAGATCGCCGAAGGCCTGATGGCCGTCTTGCACATCCGCCACCTGCCGGTGGTGCACGACGGGCGGCTGGTGGGCCTCGTCACGCACCGCGATCTGCTCGCCTTGTCGCTCTCGCCCTTCGATGGCCACTCGGCCGACGCCCACGAGCACCTGCAGACGACGGTGCGCGTGGGGCGCGTCATGCGCCGCGACGTCGCCACGGTCGCGCCCGACACCGACCTGCGCGACGCCCTGCGGGTGATGCGCAACCAACGCTTCGGGTGCCTGCCCGTGGTCGAGGCGGGCGACCGCCTGGTCGGCATCGTCACCGAGGCCGACTTCATGCACCTCGCGCAGCTGGTCCTCGGCCGCGTCGAGTCGCTGGCGCCGGGCGCGATGGACGCGGTGCGTCGCGAAGCCATCCTCGACCAGCCCTCGGACGTCCATCTGCTGGACGAGTGACGGCCGGCGTCGGTCCGGTCGGGCGCTGTGAAGGGGGGCGGCGCGCGCCGCCGTCTCAGCCGGCCGCGCGCTCGGCGGCCTGGCGCTCGCGCAGGGACGGGAAGCGGCTGGTCTGTTCGGCGGTCTGCTGCGCATCTTCCCGCCGCGCGGCCTGCTGAGCGAGCAGCTGCTCCAGCGTGCGACGCCGGGCCTCGGACGCCGCGCGGGCCTCCTCACGCAGCCGTTGGCGCTCGGCGGCGGCCTCCTCGGCCTCGGCCCGCTGCCGCTCGAGCACCCGCGCCTGCTCGCGGCGCGCCTGCCGCCGCAGGGCGCGCTGCTCGTCCCGCGCCTGCTCGGCCTCGGCCGGCCGCGTGAGATCGCCCTCTTCCCGCACCTGATCGGCCCGCTCGCTGGCCTCGGCCGCCTCTTCCTCGGC
>JACKDN010000055.1 GCA_020633465.1 Myxococcales bacterium | reverse complement strand
GGGCCAGGGGAGCGAGGCGCCTCATGGCTGGCCCTCCGCGTCGTCGAGCGTGTCGAGCTGCGCCACGAGCAGGAAGGTCTCGTCGTCCTCGACGGCGTCGAGCAGCGTCAGCGTGTCGTAGTCGGCCAGCAGGTCGAGGTGGGCCAGCAGCCCCAGCTCGGCCGCCGGCGGCGCGGGCGGGGCGGAGGGCCGCAGCGCGACGATCAGCAGCGCCGCGGCCGCCGCCGCCAACGCCGCGACCGCCCACCACCCGCGACCCGGGAACGTGAGCAGACGCCCGCGGCCCGCCCGACCCTCGGTGAACGCAGCGTGGTCGTCGTCGTGGCCGTGGTCGTCGTCGACCGCCCCCCGCGCCGCCGCCAGCCGCGCCGCGAACGCCGCGTCGAAGCCCTCGCTCGGCGCCGGATCGTCGGCGTCCAGCAGACGCTCCAGTGTCAGCCGCTGCGCGAAGGCGTCGTCGAAGCCCTCACCGGGCGTCGGCTCATCTGCGTCGAGGGCCCGCTCCACCGCCAGCCGCGCGGCGAAGGCGTCATCGAAACCGCCGCTGGGCGTCGGCGCGTCGAGGTCGAGCAGCGCGTCGAGCGCGGCCCGGGCGCGCGGATCGTCGTGATCGCTCATCAGCCTGCTCCCTCCACCACCTCGCCGTCGCGCATCAGCGGCGCGAGCTCGGCCATCAGCGTCTTGCGCGCCCGGTTCAACAGCGACTTCACCGCGCCGACCGTCGTCTCGAGCGTCTCGGCGATGTCCTGGTGCGCCAGCCCGTCCTCGCGCTGCAGCAGCAGGGCGGCCCGTTGGTTCGGGGGCAGCCCGGCGACCGCCGCGCGCACGGCCTGCTGCAGGCGGTCGGCGTGCAGCAGGGCGTCGGCGGCCGGGCGGTGCGCGTCGGTCGGCTCGCTCGGCAGGTCGTCGACGCCCACCGGCGGCCGCTTGTACTCGTGGCGCCGCACCTCGTTGAGGCAGTGATTGGTCGCCACGCGGAAGATGTACGCGCGGAAACGCTCCCGCGGCTCGTAGCGCGTCCGCGCCCGGTACAGCTTGAGGAAGACGTCCTGCGCCAGCTCCTCGCCGCGCGCCTGCGTGCCGACGAAGCGCACGCAGAAGCGCACCATCGGCACGCGCCAGCGCGCGAACAGCGCGTGGAAGGCGGCGTCGTCGCCGTCGCGCGCCCGGCACATCAGGCGGGCGTCCTCGTCGTCGCCGTCGGTCACGGTTCGTCGTCCATCAGCAGGTCCAGGTCTTCGACGAGATCGAGCTGCTCGACGAAGTCCAACGAGCGCAGCAGCTCCGCGTCGGGATCGGCCGGCGGAGCCGGGCGCGCCTCGGCCGGCGGCGGGGGCGGCGGGGGCGTCGGCCCGGCGTCGGGCGGCGCGACCTGCAGCAGGAGCCACCACATCATGCGATCCCCCAAACCCGCGACCCCGCCGCGGGTTGCGCGGCGCGGCGCAGAAAGTTCACGGCGCCCACTCGGCCTCGACGCCGACCACCCCCTGCCACCACACGCCGTCCTCGGGGTAGAACGCGCCCAGCCACAGCGCGTCGACCTCGGCCCGCAGCGCCACCGCGTCGGCCAGCCGCCAGCGCCCCCACAGGTCGACCTCTTCGCCGTAGTGGCGGCCGTCGGCGAGCGCGTCGTCGGTGTCGGCCCACAGCGTGGCCACGTCGAGGTCGAGCTCGAGGGTCTGCGTCGGCGCCCACAGCAGGCTGGCGCCGAACAGCCGGACGCCGCGCCCGCCGACGCCCGCGGCGGCTGGCGCGCGCCCCTGCAGGCTGCTGCCCAGGCCGGCGCCGAAGAACAGGCGCGGCCGCGCCAGGAAGGGGGCCGGCGCCAGGAAGGCGCCGAGCCGGTCGTCGAAGTCGCCGTCCTGCCCGGTCAGCCAGGTGGCGAAGGCGCCAGGGTACAGCGACGACCACCGGTGCAGGCGCGCCTCGACCGCCACGCCGACGCTGCGGACGGCGAGATCGCGATCCACGCGCTGGCGCAGCACGTCGCGGCCGAGCAGGGCGCGGCAGGGCAGGGGGGCCTCGGCGCGCGGCGTGCCCCGCAGGCTGCCCTCGCCCAGGCCCACGGCGCCGTGGGCGCGCACGCTGCCGCCGTCGAGGATCAGCTCGGCGCCGGCGCCCACCCAGCCCAGCGTGAAGTCGGCCTCGATGCGCGCGCACTCGGCCAACGCGAGGTCGGCGACGGCGCCCGCCACCGGGCCGAGCCCCACCAGGATGCGGTCGATGGCGGGCTGGGCCAGCGCCCGGGCGAGGTCGTCGGTGTACCGCGTGGCCGCGCCGAACACATAGACCTCACTGAGGAAATCGGGCAGCCAGCGCGCGCGCACCAGCGCCAGCGGCTGCCCCTCGGGCTGGAGCGATCGCCCCACCCACCACGCGCCGATCTCGGCCCCCAGCGGATCGGCGTCGTAGCGCGCCGCCGCGCCGGTGGCGATCTCGTCGATCAGCAGGCCGCCCGCGAGGCGCAGCCGGCGGCGACCGGCCTCGACCGCGGCGTCGCCCAGCGTCGCGCGCAGCCAGGCGTCGCGCAGGAACCCGGTGTCCCCGGCCTCGTCGGCGATCGGGCGGCCGTCGGCGAACACCTCGCCCTCGCGCCAGGCCAGCGCGCCGGTGGCCGCGCTCAGCGCGCCCTCCACGTGCGCGCCCCACCGCACCTCGACGCCCAGCGCGGCGTAGAGCAGCAGGTCGTCGTCGTCGAGGCGCGGCGTGAGGAAGCCGGCGGTGTCGAAGGTGCCGTCCGGCTGCACGCGCACGATCTCGTCGGGCCGATCGCGCTGCACGCGCCCGATGAGCGTCCCGAAGGCCCACGGGTCGAGGTCGAGGCGGGGCGCGGCCGTCGCCGCGCTCCACCCGATCAGCAGCAGCGCCGGCCACGTGCGTCGCATCGACCGCATGGTTCATTTTTTGGCGCGCCCACCGCAACCGCGGCGGTCGCGGCGGGTTTCTGCGAACACACCTGCAGTTCGGGAGCGAGGGCATGGGAGTCAACGGAGCGAGGGCGGCGACGCTGGTGCTGATCGGGTCGCTGGCGGGGGGCTGCGGCGACGCGTCCGACGAGGACGTCGCCGGCTCGGCCGACGCTGGCGCCGCGGACGGCGGTGGGCTCCCGGCCGGCGACGGCCCCACCTGGCACGCCGACATCGCGCCGCTGATGGCGCAGCACTGCGCCGGCTGCCACACCGAGGGCGGCGCGGGTCCGTTCGCCCTCGACACCTACGACGCGGTGAAGCGCATGGCCGGCCCGGCCCGCAGCGCGATCGAGGCGGGGCGCATGCCGCCGTGGCAGCCGGCCGACGACTGCCGGCCCCTGCGCGATCCGCGCGTCATGCCGCCGGCCGACGTCGCGCGCTTCGCGGCGTGGGTCGAGGCCGGGGCGCCCGAGGGCGACGCGGCCGACGCGCCGCGCGTCGAGGCGCAGACGGTGGCCCTGGGGCCCCCCGACCTGATGGGCCAGCCCTTCGAGCCCTACGTGGCGTCGACCGACCGCCCCGACGATTACCGGTGCCTGCCCCTCGACCTCACGTTCGAAGCCGACACCTACGTGCGCGCGACGCACGTGGTGCCGGGGGACGCGGCCGTCGTGCATCACGTGCTGGTCTTCGTGGTGCCCCCCGAGCGGGTGGGCGACCTCGAGGCGCTCGACGCCGGCGACGCGGGCCCCGGCTACACCTGCTTCGGAGGCTCGGGCCTGGGCACGGCGGGGCCGATGGCCGCGTGGGTGCCGGGCGCGGTCGCGAACGTCGCCGACGAAGGCCGCGCCACGCGCATCGCGGCGGGCAGCCGCCTGGTGATGCAGGTGCACTACAACGTGCTGGCGGCCGATCCCTCGCCGGATCTCACCACGCTCGAGCTGCACACCTACGACGAGCCTCAGCCCTACCTGCTGACGTCCCGCCCGCAGGCCGGCCTGGATCTGCACATCCCCGCCGGCGAGGCCGAGGTCGTCTACACCCGCGACTTCGTGAACCGGAACCGGACGCCCATCACGGTGGTCGCGGTGGCCCCCCACATGCACGTGCTGGGCGAGCGCATCCGGGTGGACGTGGTGCGCGCCGACGACTCGACCGAGTGCGTCGTCGACATTCCCGCCTGGGACTTCAACTGGCAGCAGAGCTACCACCTCGCCGAGCCGCTGGTCGTGCAGCCCGGGGAGGCGTTTCGGTTGACCTGCGCCTACGACAACTCGGCCGCCAACCAGCCGGTGATCAACGGCGAGCAGCTGACCCCGCGCGACGTGACCTGGGGCGAGGGCACCCTGGACGAGATGTGCCTGAACTACATCACGGTGGTCGAGCCCCTCGACGAGCAGGCCGAGGCCTGCGGCGCCTTCACGACGTGCCGCGCCGCGTGCGACGATCCGAACGACTTCCTCTGCGTGTCCGACTGCCTGGGCGCCGACACGGAGTGCGCGCAGTGCGCGCTGCCGGGCCTGGTGGGTGAGGGGGGCTGCGTGCGCGACGACTGCCTGCCCGAGCTGGCGGCGGCCGCCGACTGCGTGCGCGGGTGCCTGGTCGAGGCCATCTCGGGCGGCGGGCTGGGCGCGTGCATGGCGAGCGGCTGCCCCGAGCAGGCGGCTGCCCTGCAGACGTGCATGACCCCGGTGCTGGCGGCCGGCGGGTGCGACGCCGCCATCGCCGGGTGCGCGGGCGAGTGAGGCGCGGGCTCCTGACGCTGCTGCTCGCGCTGGGCGCGGGCCCGGCGGCGGCGCACGGGCCGGCGCCCGCGGCGCTGGGCGCGCTGGACGCTCGCCTGGACGGGGTGCGCGGCAACCTGGGGCTGGCTTTGCGGGGCGCGGAGGGCGGCTGGTCCTTCGGCTGCCCGGCGCTGTGGGGCGCCGACGAGGGCGGGGCGCCCGCCCTGCGGCTCGAGGACGGGACGCTGGTGGTCGCGTGGGACGGGGCGGTGCACCTGGGCGGCGCGGGCGCCTGCGGCCTGACTCGGCACGCCCTGGGCGAGGGCTCGATCCTGACCGGGCTGGCGGCCGACGGCGACGCCGCCTGGGTCGCGGCGCGCGTGGGCGACGGGGGCAGGGTCTGGCGAGTGACGGCCGAGGGGCCGGCCGAGGTGGCCGATCTGGTGGGCCTTCAGCCGGACGGGCTGGTCGCGGCCGACGGCGTCGCCTGGGTCGGCGGGGCGCGGCCGGCGCCGGCGCTGGTGAGGGTGCACGCGGCCGGCGCCGAGCGCGTCCCGCTCGACCTGCCGGTGCCCGCCGATTACCTCGATCCGCGCGGCGTCGAGCCGGGGGGCCCCCGCTTCCTGCTGGCCGCGACCGGCGCGGGGCCGCGGCTGCTCGAGCGCAGGGCGGGCGCGTGGGCCGTGGTCGCCCAGGCCGAGCGCGCGCTGCACGGCCCCGTGCGGCTGGGCGACGCGTGGCTGCTGGTCGCCGACGGCGTCACCCGGCGTCGCGCCGACGGCGACGCCGACTTCGCCGATCTCGCGGCGCCCCTGCGCACCTGCCTTCAGCGGGCGGGCGATGCGGTCTTCGCGTGCGTCGACCGCGGGCTCGATCGGCTGACGCCCGACGGCGCGGCGCGGCCCGTCTTCCGGGTCGACGATCTGGCCGGCGCGCCGCTGGCCTGCACCCCGCCGGCGCTGCGGGCCGCCTGCGAGCTGCAGTGGCTGCACGAGGCGGGCGAGTCGGGGCTCTTGGGCGACGCCGGGATGGCGGCGCCGGGCGACGCCAGGGCGGACGCCACCTTCGACGAGCCGGCGGACGCGGCGCCCGACGACCGGGCGGCCGCCGGCTGCGCCTCGACCTCGGCGCCGGCGGCGTCGCCCCTCGTCCTGCTGCTGCTCGCCGCCGCTGCCCGCCGCCGCGGTTGACACTGTTCTGCGCTTGTGGAACCTGTGGGCCGCGACCTCGCACCGGGGCCGCGCATCGGTGATGCACCTTGCGGCGTGGACCCTTCGAGGACCCGCGCCGAACGTCACCCCAGACAACAGCAGGAGAACCACGACATGGCCTTCAAACTCCCGGAGCTGCCGTACTCGAAGGACGCCCTCAGCCCGCACATCTCGGCGCGCACGCTCGAGTTCCACTACGGCAAGCACCACCAGGGCTACGTCAACAAGCTGAACGCCGCGGTCGAGGGCGACAGCGCGCTGGCCGGCAAGAGCCTCGAGGACATCATCCGCACCGCCAAGGGCGGGGTGTTCAACAACGCGGCCCAGGTGTGGAACCACACCTTCTACTGGCACAGCATGAGCCCCAACGGCGGCGGCGCGCCCAGCGGCGACATCGCCAAGGCCATCGACAAGGCCTTCGGCAGCTTCTCGGACTTCAAGGAGAAGTTCAGCACGGCGGCCGCCGGCCAGTTCGGCTCGGGCTGGGCGTGGCTGGTCAAGGACGCCGCCGGCCAGCTGGCGATCACGACGACGAGCAACGCGGGCACGCCGCTGACCGAGGGCCAGAAGGCGATCCTGACCTGCGACGTGTGGGAGCACGCCTACTACCTCGACTACCAGAACGCCCGGCCCAGCTACATCGAGGCCTGGTGGAACCTGGTCAACTGGGAGCACGCCGCCAAGAACCTGTGACGGCGGCGGGGTGAACCCGGCGAGACGGCCCGGCGCGCGCGTCGGGCCGTTTTGCGTTTGGGGCGAGGGCGCGGCTCGGAGTAGGCTGCGGCGCCCCGCGGGGCGGGGCTCGAGACGAGGAGCGTGCATGAGCGAGGGTGAGGGCTGGCGGGTCAGCGACAGCGTCGAGCTGTACCGCATCGAGGGCTGGGGCCAGCCCTACTTCGGCGTGGACGAGGAGACGGGGCACGTGGTGGTGCGCCCGGATCCGCGGCAGGCGGATCGCCAGCTCGATCTGTTCGCGCTGGTGCAGGATCTGGCGGCGCGCGGCCTGGAGCTGCCGCTGCTGATCCGCTTCTCGGACGTGCTGCGCGATCGCCTGCGGCTGATCAACGAGTGCTTCGCCAAGGCCATCGACGAGTACAGCTACCCCAACCGCTACCAGGGCGTGTACCCGGTCAAGGTGAACCAGCAGAAGCACCTCGTCGACGAGATCGCCGACTACGGGCGGCCGTGGGCGTTCGGGCTCGAGGCCGGGTCGAAGCCGGAGCTGCTGATCGCGCTCGCGGCCAGCAGCGATCCCAGCGGGCTGATCATCTGCAACGGCTACAAGGACGAGGGCTACCTCGAGACGGCGCTGATCGCGCAGCGCTTCGACAAGACGGTCATCGTCGTGCTCGAGCGCATCGAGGAGCTCGAGATGGTGATCGCGGCGTCGAAGAAGCTGGGCATCAAGCCCATGCTGGGCGTGCGCGCGAAGCTGATGACCAAGGGCGTGGGGCGCTGGTCGACCAGCACCGGGCAGCGCGCGAAGTTCGGGCTGACGGCCGCCGAGATCGTCGAGGTGGTCGATCGCCTGGCCGCCGAGGATCTGCTCGACAGCCTGGTGCTGCTGCACTTCCACATCGGCAGCCAGATCTCGAGCATCCTGCCGATCAAGAACGCGCTGCGCGAGGCCAGCCACCTGTTCGTCGAGCTGTGCAACATGGGCTGCTCGATGCGCTACCTGGACGTCGGCGGCGGCCTCGCGGTGGATTACGACGGCTCGAAGACGTCGGCGCACTCGTCGCGCAACTACGACGTGCAGGAGTACGCCTACGACGTGGTGGGCACCGTGCAGGAGGCCTGCGACAAGGCGGGGGTGGCGCACCCGACCATCGTGAGCGAGAGCGGCCGGGCGCTGGTCGCGCATCAGTCGGTGCTGGTGTTCGAGGTGGTCAGCACCAGCGAGTTCCCGCTCGACGCCGAGCTGCCCCCGGTCGAGGCCGACGCGCACGAGGTGCTGCAGCGGGCGCAGGAGGCGCTCGACGCCGTCGAGCCGGGGGCGCTGCAGGAGGCCTGGCACGACATCCAGCAAGCGCACAACGAGGGCCAGACGCTCTTCAAGCTGGGGTACCTCGACCTGCGCACGCGGGCCCGGCTGGAGCGCATCTACTGGGCGTGCTGCGGACGCATCCTGCGCGCCAAGGCCCAGCTCGACTACGTCCCCGAAGAGCTCTCCGATCTCGAGGAGCGCCTGGCGGCGATCTACTACTGCAACTTCTCGATCTTCCAGTCGGCGCCCGACGCCTGGGCCATCGACCAGCTCTTCCCGATCGTGCCGCTGCAGCGCCTGGACGAGGAGCCCACGGTGCGGGCCACGCTGGTCGACCTGACCTGCGACAGCGACGGCACCATCGATCAGTTCATCGACGTCGACGGCCCCAAGAAGGTGATCGAGGTGCACCCGATGCGCCCGGGCGAGCCCTACTACATGGGCATGTTCCTCGGCGGGGCGTACCAGGAGATCCTGGGCGACATGCACAACCTGTTCGGCGACACCAACGCGGTGCACGTCGAGCTCGTGCGCCACGGCTATCACGTCGCGCACGTGGTGAAGGGCGACTCGGTCAGCAAGGTGCTGAAGTACGTGCAGTACGTGCCCGACGACATGGTCGAGCGGGTGCGCCGCCAGGCCGAGCGGGCGCTGAGGAACGGGCGCATCAGCCTCGACAACCTGCGGCTGCTGATGCGGCACTACGAGAGCAGCCTGCACCAGTACACCTACCTCGCCGCCGCCGGAGAAGAGCGCGAGGAGTGAAGCCGGCTCCGCCTCAGGCGGGATCGAGCAACACGCCCGGGTTCATCACCCCCGCAGGATCCAGCGCGTCCTTGGCCCCCCGCAGCGCGGCGGCGAACGCTCCGGAGCGTTGGCGGTCGTACCAGGGGCGGTGCACGCGACCGACCGCGTGGTGATGGGTGATGGTCGCGCCGTGGGCGATCAGCGCCTCGCTCGCGGCGCGCTTGACGGCCGCCCAACGCTCCAACTGCGCGTAGCGCCGGTCCGCGCCGGGCGGCAGGTCTGCCCCCGGCGCGATGAACGTGTAATAGGGTGCCGGGCCGTCGGGGTAGACGTGCGTGAAGCGCAGGCTCAGCCGGCCGCCCCCGCAGTGCGCCTTCATCGCGCCGCGCACCCGGTCGACGATCTCGGCGTGCAGGGCGGGGAAGTCCTGCCAGGTGCAGGCGGTCTCGAAGGTGTCGACGACGTAGCCGAGGCTGAGCAGGGTCGACTGCAGGTAGGGCGCGTCGAGGAAGGCCGCGCGCCACTGGCCGGCGGTGGCGTCGCGGCCCGCGGCGCCCGCGTCGCGCAGCGTGGGCGGGCGGGGCAGGGCGCCGCCGTGATCGCGCAGCAGCTCGACCGCGCGCCGCATCGGCGCGTCGAGGGGGTGGTCGGCGCTCTCGAAGCCCACCAGCAGCACGTCGGTGCCGTCGAACGCGACCTGGTTCAGCGCGGCCTCGCGGCGGTCGAGCAGGCGGCAGTTGCTCGGGTACAGGCCCGACTGCGCGAGGGCGCGCGTGGCGGCCACGGCCGCCTCGAAGTCGGTGAAGTGCGCCGCGACGCTGGCCCGCCAGCGCGGCCGGGGGCGCACCCGCATCCAGGCCTCGGTGATCACCCCCAGCGTGCCCTCGCTGCCCAGCGCCAGGCGATCCGGGCTGGGCCCCGCGCCGCTGCCGGGCAGCCGGCGGGTGGCGTACACGCCGGCGCCGGGGGTGATCATGCGCAGGCCGGCGACGAGATCGTCGATGTGGGTATAGAGCGTCGCGAAGTGGCCGCCAGCGCGGGTGGCGATCCAGCCGCCCAGCGTCGAGAACTCGAAGGACTGGGGAAAGTGGCGCAGCGTCAGCCCGTGCGGCGCCAGGCCCGCCTCGATGGCGGGGCCGAGCGCGCCCGCCTGGATGCGGGCCAGCCGCGAGACGTCGTCGACCTCGAGCACCGCGTTCAGCGCGCCCAGGTCGAGCGTCACCACGCCCGCGTGACGCGCGCCGTCGCATTCGACGCCGCCCACGACGCTCGTGCCGCCGCCGAAGGGCACGAGCGCCACGCCGGCGCCGCTGGCCCACTCGAGCAGCGCCTCGACCTCGCGCTCGTCGCGGGGTCGGGCCACGGCGTCCGGCGCGGGCGCGAAGTCGCCGCCGAAGGCGCGCACCTGATCAGGAAAGCTGCGGCCGTAGGTGTGACGCGCGCGCGTGGCCGGATCGCGCGCGCACGGGACACCCAGCGAGGCGGGCACGTCGACGCGCGGCGTGGGCACGGCCACGTGGTCGAGGGGCACCGGGCGCGCGAGCGCGCCGGCCGGCAGTCCCAGCACCTGCCCCACCTGGGCCGCCAACGCGGCCTGTCCCTCCGCGTCCGGGAAGCGGTCGGCGTAGCCCCAGCCCCAGTGACTGCGCGCGCGCATGGCCCCAACCTGCCACGCCGCGCGGCCGGCGGGAAGAGGGCGCGTGCATCGGCCGCGCCGCCGTGGCATCGATCTCGGGTGATCCGCCTGCTGCCCCTCGTCGCCCTCCTGTCGCTGGCCTGCGGCGCCTCCCGGCCCGCGGCGCCCGGCGCGGGCCTGCCGAGCTACCGGGCGCGGACCGATCCGGGCCTGCGCACGCTGAGCGTTCGGGCGTGCTTCGAGGGCGCGCCGCCCGACTTCCTGGTGCCGGGCCTGCGCGCGGGCCGCGATCTGCTCGACACCGCCGTCGCCGACGGCCGGCCCGTGCCCCTCGGCGCCGACGGGCTCGACCTGCGGGACCTGCCGGCCGGGACCTGCGTCGACTACACCGTCGATCTGCGCGCGCTGTCGGCGGCCTCGGAGTCGCGCGGCGTCGGCCTGTACCTGTCGCCGACGCGCGTGACGCGCCCCGGGCTGTGGCTGTGGCGGCCGGCCGACGCGTCGGGCCTGCACGCGCGGCTGCGCTTCGAGGTGCCCGCCGATCTGCGCGTCTCTCACCCGTGGCCGGTGGACGCCGAGGGCGCCGCCCGGCTGAACCCCGACGCCTTCGCCAACCGCAGCCGCGTCGTCTTCGGTCGCTTCCCCGCGCGCAGCCTGCCCGCGGGCGGCGGCTGGCTGGACGTCGCGGTGCTGGGCGACGACATCGCGGCCGGCGACGCCGCGGTGGACGCGTGGCTGACGGCGGCCGGCGACGGGGTGGCCCGCGTCTACGGTGGGCTGCCGGCGCCCCGGGTGCAGGTGCTGCTGATGGTGGTGCCCGGCGCGGGCGTACACTTCGGCACGACGATGCGGGGCGGGGGGCCGGGCGTGATGCTGCTCGTGGGGCAGGCCAGCAGCCCCGCCGATCTGGCCGACGACTGGACGGCGAGCCACGAGCTGTTCCACCTGGGCATGCCCCCGGTGCAGAGCGTCGACGCCTGGTTCTTCGAGGGGTTCACGACGTACTACACCTACGTCGCGATGGCGCGCGCCGGCACGTTGACGCCGCGGCAGGCCTGGGGGCGGCTGCACGACGGCTTCCGCCGCGGGCGCGGCGCGGGCACCGGGCGGACGCTGGCCGACGAGAGCGCGTCGATGCAGCGGACGGGCGCCTACTGGCGGGTGTACTGGGGCGGCGCGGCGATGGCGCTGCGCGCCGACGTGGCGCTGCGGCGGCGCGGGCGATCGCTCGACGAGGTGATGCGGTTCTGGCAGCGGTGGAGCCAGCAGCCCGGGGCGCCGTGGAAGGCCGAGGCGCTGCTGCGGCGGGCGGATCGGCACCTGGGCGCGGCGGTGCTCGAGCCGCTGGCCGACGCGCTGCTGGCCGAGTCCGACTTCCCGGCCGTGCAGCCAACCTACGAGGCGCTGGGGCTGAAGGCGCAGGGGCCCCGGGCGGTGCGCCTGCAGCCGGCGCCGGCGGCGGGGCTGCGGGACGCGATCATGGACGCAGGATCAGACCCGTCCGCTGCGCCTCGGTGAGGGCGGCCTCGACGGCCTCGAGCGGCTGACCGGACGCCGCCGCCGCTTGCTGGGCGCTCAGGCCGTCGTGCGCCACCTTCATCGCGAAGAGCAGCACGTCGCTCGCCGCGTAGAAGCGACAGTGATGCCGCGTGGGGTGGCGGAACAGCAGGGCGATCGAGTCCGCGGGCGCGGGCGGTGACAGGTCGCGCTCGCCGCGGCTCCAGCGGGCAGCGTAGGGCACGACCGGGTAGGCCTGCTGCAGCAGCGTCAGCGTCGGGTTGAGCGTCGTCGCGTCGACCTCGGCGGGGACGGTCGCCGGGTGGCGGAGCGTCTCGAACTGCGCCCACTCGAAGGCCGCCAGACAGACGGCGAAGTGCGTCACGCCGTCGCGCCCCGCGTCGAGCTGCGCCTCGAGGAACGCGGGGAAGGCCTCGGCGGCGGCGTTCAGCTCCCACGATCGCGGGGGACAGGCGCGCAGATAGTCCTCGTACAGCGACTCCCAGAGCGTCTCGCCCAGCGGCGCCTCGCTCAACAGATGCCGGGTCATCGGCAGGTTCAGCTCGAGCGCGGTGCGGACGTGGGTGCGGGTGAAGTTGCGGTAGATGCGCAGCCGCGCCGGATCGACCCCCAGCGCGGCGGCGCCGGCGTCGACCTCGACGCCCTGCTTCACGACGTCGTGCATCAGACGCTGCAGCTGTTCGAGCGTCATCGCTGCCCCCTGGGCTCGGGGCGCGGGTAGGGCCCGTGCACCTCGACGCCGGCGGCGCGCACGGCGTCGTTCTGGGCCAGGAGCGTCTCGAGGGGCGGCAGCGCGTTGTCCCACTCGAGCAGCGTCGAGACCGGGCCGATACGCTCCACCGTGTGGCGGAACAGGTCGAGCACGGGCGGGATGACCGGCGCGCCGTGGGTGTCGATGATCACGTCGCCGAGATCGTCGTGGCCGGCCATGTGCAATTGCACGACGCGCTCGGCGGGCAGCGCGTCGATGAACGCTCGGGCGTCGTAGCCGTGGTTGACGCTGTTGACGTAGACGTTGTTGACGTCGAGCAACAGTCCGCAGTCGGCCCGCGTGACCAGCTCGACGAGGAACTCGGCCTCGCTCATCTCGTTGGCGCCGTACTCGACGTAGTAGCTGGGGTTCTCGAGCAGGAACGGGATGTTCGGCTGCCGGGCCTGCACCTGGCGGACGCGGTCGACGACGTGGTCGAGGGCCTCGCGGGTGAAGGGCACGGGCAGCAGGTCGTGATACTCGACGCCGAAGGCCGAGCTGAAGCACAGGTGATCGCTGAACCACAGCGGCCGGGTGCGTTCGACGAGGCGGTCGAGCGCGTCGAGGTAGTCGGTGTCGAGGGGGGTG
This sequence comes from Myxococcales bacterium, assembly GCA_020633465.1. Lineage (GTDB taxonomy): Bacteria > Myxococcota_A > Bradymonadia > UBA7976 > UBA1532 > JACKDN01. The sequence goes on along the minus strand of JACKDN010000055.1, from coordinate 15,290 downwards.
ACGCTGCCGATCGACAGCGCGGTGCCGTGCAGCACGAGCGGGAACGCCTCGGCGGCGCGGTCGAGCACGACGCTCGGCTCGCCGCCGGCGTCCATGAAGTTCTCGCTGAGGATCTCGAGGAAGTCGACGCGATCGGCGGCCTCGAACACACCGTCCCAGTGGGGGCGGCGCAGGCCCACGCCGTAGCCGAGGAAGGGGGCGCCGAGGCGCTTGGGAGTGTCGGTCACGGCACCTCCAGGGGCCGCGCGGCGTCGACCGCTCGGCCAGAAACAGCGAAGCCCGCATCGAAACGATCCGATGCGGGCCTCACGATCGGGGCGGCGGGCCGCCCCGACTCACACCGAGAGCGTCGGCTCAGCCGCAGCTCTTCTCGCCGCCGCAGCTCTTCTCGCCGCCGCAGCTCTTCTCGCCCTCGCCGGCGGCCTTCTCGCCACCACAGCTCTTCTCGCCCTCGTGGCCGGCCTTGTCGCCGCCACAGCTCTTCTCGCCGGCCTTCTCGCCGCCGCAGGCCTTCTCGCCGCCGCAGCTCTTCTCGCCCTGCGACGCCGGCTGCGAGCCACCACAGCCCACCATGCCGAGCGTCAGGCCGCCGAGCGCCAGACCGAGGGTGATCGTGCCGACCGCCAGCTTGTTGCCACGCTTCATATGAGTCATGTCCTTTCTTGCGCCCTGTCGATGTTCGGGGCGCGGGGCCGAAATGGGGCTCGGGTGCCCCGTCTGCTGCATCGCTACGCGGAACCGTCGCCGCAGTTACGGGCGAATTTCAAGCCTGGATCGAAAAAAGGTGCAAGAAAGACCGCCGCCCCGCGATGCGGGCGGGGCGTGCGGGCGCGCGGGCACCGCGGCTCCATTGACGGCCCGGGCTTCCCTGTCTACCGTCCCCGCACGGTCCGACGAGGAGGTGTCGAGTGGCGAGCGAAGCGGCGCAGACGGCCGGGCACGGCGGGGCGGGGGACGACGTGGTGGTGACCTGCGCGCTGACCGGCGTGCTGACCAACCCCGCCCAGCACCCGGTGCCGGTCACGCCCGACGAGATGGCGGCCGAAGCGAAGCGCGCCTTCGACGCCGGGGCCACCGTGATGCACTGTCACTTCCGCGATCAGGGGCCCGGGCGCGGCTTCCTGCCGAGCTGGGATCCCGCCGTCGCGGGGGCCGTGTGCGACGCCATCCGCGCCGCCTGCCCGGGCGTGATCATCAACATGTCCACCGGCGTCGTCGGCGACGACATCAGCGGGCCGGTCGCCTGCCTCGCGCGGGTGAAGCCCGAGATGGCGGCGCTGAACGCGGGGTCGCTGAACTACCTGAAGCTGCGCAGCAACGGTCAGTGGGCCTGGCCGCCGATGCTGTTCGACAACCCGGTGCCGAAGATCGAGAAGTTCATCGCGGCGATGGCCGACCACGGCGTCGTGCCCGAGTGCGAGTGCTTCGACACCGGCATCGTGCGCAGCGTCGCGATGTTCCAGGCGGCGGGGCTGTTGAAGGCGCCGGTGCACGTGTCGCTGGTGATGGGCGTGGCCAGCGGCATGCCGGCCAAGCCGGCCTGGCTGCCCCTGCTGGTGGACGAGATGGGGCCGGACACGGCCTGGCAGACCATCGCGATCGGGCGCGAAGAGGTCTGGGCGGTGCACCGCCGGACGGCCGAGCTCGGCGGGCACCTGCGCACGGGCGTCGAGGACACGTTCTACCTGCCCGACGGCGGCAAGACCGCCGGCAACGGGCCGCTGATCGAGGCCATCGTGAAGACGGCGCGCGAGGCGGGCCGCACGATCGCGTCGCCCGAGCGGGCGCGGGCCATCCTGGGGATCGCCTGATGCGGCCGCTGCCCAGCCGGGTGGACCGCCGGTCCGAGGGCTTCGAGAAGAACCGCGCCGCCAACCTCGCCCGCCTCGCGGCGCTGGACGAGGCCCTCGCCGCGTCGCGCGCGGGCGGCGGCGAGAAGTACGTCACCCGCCACCTCGAGCGCGGCAAGCTCTTGCCGCGCGAGCGCATCGAGCTGCTGCTCGACCGCGACAGCCCCTTCCTCGAGGTGTGTCCGCTGGCCGGCTACAAGGTGGGCGGCGGCATCAAGCCGGGCGCCAGCATCATCGGCGGCGTGGGCGTGGTCAGCGGGGTCGAGTGTCTGATCAACGCGACCGAGTCGACCATCAAGGGCGGCGCGATGAACGAGTACTCGGTGCTCAAGAGCCGCCGCCTGGCCGAGATCGCCCAGGAGAACCGGCTGCCCAGCATCAACCTCGTCGAGTCGGCCGGCGCCGATCTGCCCAACCAGTCGAAGATCTTCGTGCCGGGCGGGCGTGCGTTCCGCGATCTGACGCGCGCGTCGAAGGCGCGGCGGCCGACCATCGCCCTGGTCTTCGGCAGCAGCACCGCCGGCGGCGCCTACATCCCCGGCATGAGCGATTACGTCGTGATGGTCGATCAGCAGGCGCGGGTGTACCTGGCCGGGCCGCCGCTGGTGAAGATGGCCACCAACGAGGACGCCGACGAAGAGTCCCTGGGCGGCGCCGCGATGCACAGCAAGGTGAGCGGGGTGAGCGACTACCTCGCCGCCGACGAGCACGAGGCCATCCGGCTGGGGCGAGCGATCGTCGCGCAGCTGAACCACCGCAAGCAGGGGCCGCCGCCGGGACCGGTCGAGGCGCCGCTGTACGACGCCGAGGATCTGCTGGGCATCGCGCCGCCGGATCCGAAGATCCCCTTCGACGTGATGGAGGTCATCGCGCGCGTCGTCGATGGCTCGCGGTTCCACGCCTTCAAGCCCACCTTCGGCACGACGCTGGTGTGCGGCTGGGCCTCGGTGCACGGGCACCGCGTGGGCGTGCTGGCCAACCAGGGCGTGCTGTTCAGCGAGTCGGCGCAGAAGGGCGCGCAGTTCATCCAGCTGTGCAACCAGAAGGACATCCCGCTGCTGTTCCTGCAGAACATCACCGGCTTCATGGTGGGCACGGCCTACGAGCAGGGCGGCATCATCAAGCACGGCGCGAAGCTGATCAACGCGGTCAGCAACAGCACGGTGCCGGCGATCACGATCATGATGGGGGCCAGCTACGGGGCGGGGAACTACGCCATGTGCGGGCGGGCGTACGCGCCGCGCTTCCTGTTCAGCTGGCCGCATCACCGCATCGCCGTGATGGGCGGCGAGCAGCTCGCCGGGGTGCTCGACATCGTCAAGCGGGGCGCCGCCGCGCGGGCCGGCAAGGACGTCGACGAGATGGAGCTGAAGATGATGAAGATGATGCTCCAACAGCAGATCGACAAGGAGAGCGACGCCTTCTTCGCCACCGCGCGCCTGTGGGACGACGGCATCATCGATCCGCGCGACACGCGCGACGTGGTGGGCCTGGCCCTGTCGGCGGCGTTCAACGCGCCGGTCGAGGGCACGATGGCCTACGGCGTCTTCCGGCACTGAGCTGTGGCAGCGGGGTCGACGATGCGATTCGAGAAGGTGTTGGTGGCCAACCGCGGCGAGATCGCGCTGCGGGTGCTGCGCACGTGCCGCGACATGGGCCTGGCGACCGTGGCGGTCTACAGCGACGCGGACGCCGACGCGCCGCACGTGGGGTTCGCCGACGAGGCGGTGCGGCTGGGGCCGGCGCCGGCGGCGGAGAGCTACCTGAACGTCGAGGCGATCCTCGAGGCCGCGCGGCGCAGCGGCGCCGAGGCGGTGCACCCGGGCTACGGCTTCCTGGCCGAGAACGCGGCCTTCGCGCGGGCCTGCGGCGAGGCGGGGCTGGTGTTCGTCGGGCCGCGCCCCGAGACGATCGAGGCGATGGGTGACAAGGGCGCGGCGCGGCGGCTGATGGCCGAGCGCGGCGTGCCGGTGGCGCCGGGCTACGCCGGCGAGGATCAGAGCGACGCGCGGCTGTGCGCCGAGGCCGAGGCCATCGGCTTCCCGGTGCTGGTGAAGGCGACGGCGGGGGGCGGCGGCAAGGGCATGAGCATCGTGCGCTCGGCCGATGCGCTGCCGGCGGCGCTGGGGCAGGCGCGGCGCCTGGCGCGCTCGGCCTTCGGCGACGACACCCTGCTGGTCGAGAAGTACGTCGACTCGCCGCGGCACGTCGAGGTGCAGATCCTGGGCGACAGCCACGGCCACGTCGTGCACTGCTTCGAGCGCGAGTGCAGCATCCAGCGCCGCTTCCAGAAGATCATCGAGGAGTCGCCCTCGCCCGCGGTGGACGACGCGCTGCGCGAGCGCCTGTGCACGGCGGGCATCGCGGCGGGGCAGGCCCTGGGCTACGTCGGCGCCGGCACCGTCGAGTTCATCCTCGACCCCGACGGCCGGTTCTACTTCCTCGAGGTGAACACACGCCTGCAGGTCGAGCACCCGGTGACCGAGCTCATCACCGGGCTCGATCTGGTGCGGCTGCAGATCCAGGTGGCGCAGGGCGCGCACCTGCCGCCGCAGGACGCCATCCGGCGCGACGGCCACGCGGTGGAGTGTCGGCTGTACGCCGAGGACGCGGCCCACGACTTCCTGCCGGCGACCGGCACGGTGGTCGAGTGGGACGTGCCGGACCTGCCGCACGTGCGCGTGGACGCCGGTGTGACCGCGGGCAGCGCCGTGGGCATCCACTACGATCCGCTGCTGGCGAAGGTGATCACCTGGGGCCCGACGCGCGGCGAGGCCAACCTGCGCATGGTGGGCGCGCTGCGCCGGCTGGGCGTGCAGGGGCTGACCACCAACCGTGACTTCCTGCTGGCCGTGCTGCGCCACCCGCGCTACGCCGAGGGGGCGCTGAGCACGCACTTCGTGCCGACGCACCTGGCCGACTGGCGGCCGAGCGTCGACGGCGCGTCGGTGGCCGACCGGGCGGTGGCGGCCGCGCTCTTCGACGCGATCGCGCGCGCCGACGCCCGCCCGCTGATGCCGGCGCTGCGCGCGGGCTTCCGCAACAACCCCTGGCGCCGGGCCGAGGCGATCTACGCGGTGGGCGACGACGTCGTGCGGGTGGACTACGCGGCGCGGCGCGACGGCGGCTGGGACGCGGCCGTGGGCGAGGACGATCGCGTGGTGCGCCTCGTCGAGCGCGAGGGGACGGCGCTGACGCTCGACCTGGCCGGGCGCCAGCGCACCTTCCATGTCGTCGTTCGCGGCGACCACCGCTTCGTGCGCGACCTCGACGGCAGCAGCGTGCTGGTGGCGCAGCCCCGCTTCCCCGACGCCGACGCCGCCGAGGCCGAGGGTGGCTGCGCGGCGCCGATGCCCGGGCGCGTCGTGCAGGTGCTGGTCGAGGCGGGCCAGGCCGTCGCGCGGGGCGCGGCGCTGGTGGTGCTCGAGGCGATGAAGATGGAGCACACGCTCACCGCGCCCGAAGACGGCGTCGTCGCGGCCGTGCGCTGCGCCGAGGGCGACGTGGTGGACGCGGGCGCGGTGCTGGTCGAGCTGGAGGCCGCGCCCGGCGAGTGAGTCAGAACGGATCCTGCCAGCCCCGCAGCACCTCGATCATGTCGGCCCGGGGCAGGGGCTTCGCGAACAGGTAGCCCTGCCCGTAATCGACGCCCAGCGCGCGCAGCGCCTGGGCCTCGGGCATGCCCTCGACGCCCTCGGCCACGAGCTTCATGTCCAGCCCCTTCGCCAGGCCCACGATGCTGCGCACCAGCGATCGGCTGCTGTCGTCGTTCAGCATCGCGCGGATGAAGCTCTGATCGATCTTCAGCGTGTCGGCGGGCAGCGACTGCAGGTAGCTGAGGCTGCTGTAGCCGGTGCCGAAGTCGTCGATGGCGATGCTGGTGCCGCGGTCGCGGCACGCGCCCAGCACCTGGCGCGCCGTCTCGGGCGAGTGCATCAGCAACGTCTCGGTGATCTCGAGCTTGACCACCTGCGGCGCGGTGCCCGTCTCGGCGAGCGTCTCGTCGATGGCGTCGAGGAAGTCGGGCGACATGAAGTCCTTGCCCGAGAAGTTCACGCTCATGAACGTGGGCGGGTGGGTCGCGGCGTCCTGGAAGTCCTTCAGATCCAAGCAGGCGCGGCGGAAGGCCCAGCGGGTCATCGGCACGATCAGCCCCGAGCGCTCGGCGGCGGGGATGAAGGTGAAGGGCGGCACCAGCCCGCGCTCAGGGTGGCGCCAGCGCATCAGCGCCTCGAAGCCCGCGACGTGGCCCTTCTGCAGGTCGACCAGCGGCTGGTACCACAGCACCAGCTGATCCTGGTCGAGCGCCCCCTGCAGCTCCTGCTCGAGGCGGATGGCGTCGAGGGCCTCTTCGCGTGCCTCCCGGCTCAGCTGCTCGGGCGGGCCGGCGTCGAGGCGCGCGCCGTCGTTGGTCAGCCGGTGCAGCGTGTCGCGCAGGTGGCGCAGCACCACCTGGATGCACATGCGCAGGATGGGGTCGGTGCGCTCGATGCGCTGGTTCAGCTGGTCGCGCGTGATCATCAGCAACGTGCAGTCGGTGACCGCCCGCGCGCCCGCCGACCGCGGCTGATCGTCGATGATCGCCATCTCGCCGAACAGCTCGCCCGGCTGCCGCGTGGCGAGCAGGATCTCGCGATCACCCGCGCGGGTGAAGATGTCGACCGAGCCCTCCTCGACGACATACGCGCACTGGCCCGCGTCGCCCTGGGCGAAGACGGTCTCGCCCGCCCGGAACCTGCGTCGGTACTCCATGGCTCTGCTCCTCGAGTCGCAGCAGGTTCGCAACGGTGGCGCCGCAAATCAAGCGGTGGTTGACTGGCGTTCGGGGGCGGCGGGAGGTGCGGGTGCAGGTGTTGGTGACGGGGGCGACGGGGTTCATCGGCCGGCACGTCGTGCGCGCGCTGGTCGACGCCGGCCATGCTGCGCGCTGCCTGGTGCGACCCACCTCGGATCGCTCGGGCCTGGCCGAGGCGGGGGTCACCTTCGCCGTCGGCGACGTCGGCGCGCCGGACACGTTGGGCCCCGCGGTCGAGGGGGTCGACGCGGTCATCCACCTGGCCAGCCTGCTGAAGGCGCCGTGGAAGCGCGCCTTTCACACGGTCAACGTCGAGGGCACGCGCAACCTGGCGGCGGCCTGCGCCGCGCAGGCCGAGCCGCCCCTGCACCTGGTGGTGTCCTCGCTGGCCGCCGGCGGTCCGGCGCCCGGGGGACGCCCCCGCGTCGAGCGCGACGGCGCGGCCCCCGCGTCGATCTACGGCCGCGTGAAGCGCGACGCCGAGCAGGCGGCCGTGGGCTTCGCGGACCGCGTGCCGACGACCATCGTGCGGCCGCCCATGGTGTTCGGCGAGGGCGACACCTCGGTGCTGAAGATCTACCGCTCGGCGCTGCGCGGGCTGCACGTCGTGCCGACGCTGCGCACGTCGCGCGTGTCGCTGGTGCACGCCGCGGATCTGGCGCAGGCGCTGGTGGCGGCGCTGCGCACGGGCGAGCGGGTGACGCCCGGCGCGCCGGCGGGGCAGGGGGTGTACTACGTCGCCGCGGACGAGACGCCCACCTACGGCGAGCTGGGCCGCTGGATTGGCGAGTCGCTGGGCCGCGCGCGGGTGCGCGTGGTGCGGCTGCCGCGCGGCGTCACCTTCGCCGCCGCCGCGATGAGCGAGGCGGTGGGGCGCCTGAAGGACACGCCGCGCGTGCTGAACCTGGACAAGTACCGCGAGGCGACCGCCGGCGACTGGACCTGCGACGCCGGCAAGGCGCGCGCGCAGCTCGGCTTCGCGCCGGCGCCGCTGACCGACCGGCTGGCCCAGACGGCGCTGTGGTACCGCGCGCAGGGCTGGCTGCCCGCGTGACGATCGTCTGGCCCCCCGACCGGCCCGCGCTGCTGGGCGCGCTGGTTCTGGCCGCGACGCTGTACGTCGTCTTCCATTACTTCGGCTCGGCCCCGGCCATCGCGCCGCGCCTCGACGCCGCCCGCGGCGCGGACGCCAACGCGGCCACCGCGGTGCACCGCCAACGGATCTGGGGCTTCGCGCTGCTGGGCGTGGCCCCGCTGATCTACGCGGCCCTGGCGCTGCCGCGACCGCTCGCGTTCTATGGCCTGGGCCTGGAGCACCCGCTGCGCGCCGCGATGTTCGTCGGCGGCGTCGTCGCGGTGGTGCTGCCCTTCGTCTTCCTGGCCTCGCGCAAGCCGACCTTCCGCGATCACTACCCCCAGATCCGCCGCGCCGCCCCCTGGGACGCGGCCCTGCGGCGCGACAACGCGGCCACCTGGACGCTGTACCTGCTGGGCTACGAGTTCTTCTTCCGCGGCTTCCTGCTGTTCGCCGTCGCCGACGCCTGGGGCGTCTGGGCCGGCGTCGGCGCCACCACGTTGGCCTACGTCTACGCGCACCTGCCCAAGAACGCGGACGAGACGATCGGCACCATCCCCATGGGCGTGGTCTTCGCGCTCGGCGCCCTGTGGAGCGGGGGCATCTGGGCCCCCTGGCTGGCGCACGTGATCATCGCGAACACGAGCGATCTGCTGGCCAGTCGCCCGCGCGCCTGAGCCGTCAATCGCCCGTCCGGTGCGCCGCGAACTGCTTCGCCCGCCAGCCCGACACCCAGGTCGACAGCCGGGGCGACAGCCGGAACAGCCCCCAGTCCACGGACACCATGCGCGAGACGGGGATGATCGGCCGGTCGGCCTCGACGCCGCGCAGGGCGATGCGCGCGCAGTCGTCGGCGGTGATCGGCTTCAGGGGCACGCGCCCCATCAGGCCCTCGCCGTCCACGTTGCGGAAGGTGGTCGACGTCATGATGTTGGTGGCGATGAAGCCGGGGCAGATCGCGTTGACCTGCACGCCGTGCAGCGCCGCCTCGGCGCGCAGCGAGGTGGACAGCGCGACGACCGCGGCCTTGGTGGCCGCGTAGGCCGTCATGCCGGGGCGCGGGGCCAGCGCGGCGCCCGACGCGACGTTGACCAGCGCGCCGCCGCCCTGCCGGATCAGGTGCGGGTACACCGCGTGGATGCCGTGGATCACGCCCCACACGTTCACGTCGATCACCCGCCGCCAGTCGGCCAGGGTCAGATCGGCCACCGCGCCGGCGAGGCCCACCCCGGCGTTGTTGAACAGCAGGTCGACGCGCCCGCTCTCGGCGACGACGCGCTCGGCCAGCGCCGCGAAGGCGTCGGCGTCGGTCACGTCGAGCGCGGCCGCGCGCGCGCCGGGCAGGGTGGCGGCCGTCGCCTCGGCGCCGGCGGCGTCGCGGTCGGTCGCCCAGACCCGCGCGCCCCGCGCGGCGAGGGCGCGGGCGAGCGCCGCGCCGATGCCCGACGCGGCGCCGGTGACGAGCGCGACGCGCTCACGGAACAGGTCGGCCATGCAGCACCTCCCAGGTCGAGGGGCGGTCTATCAGGCCGGCCGCCGGGAAGGGAAGCGCCGGGTGACAGGGGGCGCGCGATGGTCCATCCTGCGGGCGATCGGCGAGCGGAGGTCCGCGTGACACGGTGCTGGATCGGGGTGGTGTTGGTGGTGCTCGCCGCGGGCTGCGACCGGGACGCCCCCGCGGACGATCCCCCCAGCCGCCGCGTGGTGGAGTTCACCCCGGATCCCATGAAGGCCCCGGACCTCGGCGCGCCGACCCCGGCGAAGCCGGTCCGCGCGAAGCCCGCCGCCGCGGCGGCGGCCGACCCCCTGGCCGCGCCGCCCCCCGATCCGTCGATCCACACGAGCGGGCGCGTGCTGACCGTGGACTGGCGCGGCCAGGGCGATCACGCGACCCTCGGCGAGGCCATCGCCGCGGCGGGGGCGGGGGACCGGATCGTGGTGCGCCCCGGCACCTACCTCGAGTCCATCGACATCACCCAGCCGCTCGAGATCGTCGGCGCCGGCGATCCACGCCACGTGCGCGTGCGCGCCGAGAACACCAACGTGCTGCGCTTCGGCGCGGTGCGCGGCCGCGTGGCCAACCTGACGCTCGAGACCGTCGGCGATCAGAAGTGGTTCGGCATCGACGTGCAGCGCGGGCGCCTGATCCTCGAGGGCTGCCGCATCCGCAGCGGCATGTTGGCGGCGGTGGCGGTGCACGGCGAGGCCGAGCCGGTGCTGCGGGGCAACACGATCGTGGACGGCAAGGCCGCGGGCATCTTCCTGTTCGAGCAGGCGAAGGGGCTGATCGAGGACAACGAGATCGCCTTCAACGGCAACGCGGGCGTCGAGGTGAAGGATCAGGCCACCCCGACGGTGCGCGGCAACCGCGTGCACCACAACGGCGGCAGCGGCGTCTTCGTCCACAACGCCGGCCGGCCGATCGTCGAGGACAACGACATCTTCGGCAACCGGCTGGCCGGCATCGAGGTGCGCGAGGGCGGCGCGCCGACCGTGCGGCGCAACCGGGTGTACGAGGGGCGCGAGAGCGGCATCTTCGTCAACACCGACGGCGCCGGCACGTTCGAGGAGAACGAGGTGTTCGCCAACACGCTGGCCGGGGTCGAGGTGCGCAACGGGGCGCGGCCGGTGCTGCGCGGGAACCGCATCCACGATGGGGTCGAGAGCGGGCTGTACGTGCACGGCGGCGCGGCGGGCGAGGTGGTCGACAACACCTTCGAGCGCAACGGGCTGGCCGGCGTCGAGGTGAAGGATCAGGCCACGCCCGAGGTGCGCGGCAACCGCATCCTGGACGGCCTGGGCAGCGGCCTCTACATCCACGGCGGCGCGGCGCCCCTGATCGTCGACAACACGGTCGAGCGCAGCGCGCTGGCCGGGGTCGAGGTGAAGGACGGGGCCGCGCCCGTCGTGCGCGGCAATCGGGTGCGCGATGGGCAGCAAGGCGGCGTCTTCGTGCACGAGGGTGGGGGCGGCACCTACGAAGAGAACACGATCACGGGGAACCGACTGGCCGGCTTCGAGGTCAAGGCGGGGGGGGCGCCCGAGGCCCGGCGCAACGTGGTGCGCGACAACCAGGCGTCGGGCGTCTACGTGCAGGCGGACGGGCGCGGCGTCTTCGAGGAGAACACGGTGACCGGCAACGGCCGCGCGGGCGTCGAGCTGGTGGACAGCGCGGGGCCCGTCTTCCGCCGGAACACGATCAAGCGGAACGCGACCCACGGGGTGGTGGCCGGCGCGGGCGCACGGGCGGAGTTCGCGGGCGACACGTTCGCCGACAATCTGAAGGGACGCGCCGCGATCGATCCGGCGGCCCGGGTCGAGGGCCTGGAGGCCGGGAAGGACGAATGAACCCGGGGCGGTTGCGTCGGAGCGCGCCGGTGGCCATCATTCGGGCCGCCCTGGCAGGGAGGACGAGATGAAGAAGCGACTGTTTGCGGTGCTCACCCTGTGCGTCGGCCTGGGCGCGGTCCCGGCGCTGGCGCAGGAGTTCGACATCGACGCCGAGGGCGGTCTTCTCGAGCAGGGGCTGATCGAGAAGAAGGACGCCCCGAAGCCGGTGCTCGCCGATCCCGACGAGAAGCTGCGCGACAAGGTGGACAAGGCGCGCATGGATCTCGAGAAGCGACTCAACGCCATGCAGACGAAGGGGCAGACCTTCCTCGACTTCACCGAGGCGCTCGAGCCCCTGGTCTCTCGGATGCTGAAGGCCAACGACGCCTACCTGCAGCAGAACCGCAAGCTGGTCGATCAGTACCGGAAGGCGGTCGAGGCGGGGAAGGACAAGGACAAGGCCAAGCTGGGCAAGCAGGCGGTGGCGCTGCGCGAGAAGCACCTCAAGGCGCTCGAGAAGCTGGACCGCGAGGCCGACAAGCTCGAGGCCAAGCTCGAGAAGCTGCGCGCGAAGGCGGCCAAGGAGGAGGCCGAGGTCGACGCCGAGGGCGAAGGCGACGACGCCGAGGAGTAGCCCCGGCCGTGGCGCGCGCCGCCCGAGGGACGACAGGACGATGAGGAAGCAAGACGGCCCCGGGCTCTGGTGGCAGTTCCTGGAGTTCATGGGCATGACCTGGCCCGGTCACAAGCAGCGGGCGGCGCCCGAAGCGGCGCCGCGCTGCTCGGCCTGCGGCAACCCCGCCGAACGGGATCCCGACACGGGCGCCTGGCGCTGCCCCGTGCACACCACCGCCGAGCTGCTGCCGACCCCGTGAGCGCGCGCGAGGATCGCCGGGCGCTGCCGGTCCTGGCGCCGACCCCCTGGCGGGACTCGCTGCGCGCGGGGGCGCGCGACGTCGACGCGCTGGTCGCGCGCGGCCTGGTCGCCGCCGCCGACGCGCCCGCGCTGCGGGCCGTCGGCGAGCGCTTCGAGATGCTCGCCAGCGACTACTACCTGGGCCTGATCGATCCCGACGATCCCGACGATCCGATCCGCAAGCAGGCCGTGCCCGACCTGGCCGAGCTGCTGGTGGGCCCCAGCGAGCGCGCCGATCCGATCGGCGACCGCGCCCACGCGCCCAGCGAGGTGCTGGTGCACCGCTACCCGGATCGCGCCCTGCTGTTCCCCACCTTTCGCTGCCCCATGTTCTGCCGCTACTGCTTTCGCAAGGTGGCGCTGAACGACGATCCCATCCGCCTGCACGCCGCCCTCGACGACGCCCTGGCCTACTTGGCGCGCACGCCCGCCATCCGCGAGGTGATCCTCAGCGGGGGGGATCCGCTGATGCTTTCCGACGCGCGGCTGGACGACCTGCTCGGCCGCCTGCGCGCGCTGGGCACCCTGCGCCGCCTGCGCATCCACACGCGCTTCCCGGTGACGCTGCCGATGCGCGTCGACGCGGCGCTGGCCGCGACGCTGGCCCGTCACCGGCCCCTGTACGTCGTGACGCACTTCAACCACCCGCGGGAGCTGACGGCCGAGGCCGCGACGGCCGTGGGGCACCTGGTCGCCGCCGGGCTGACCGTGCTGAACCAGACGGTGCTGCTGGCCGGCGTGAACGACGCGGCCGCGACGCTGAGCGACCTGTTCGAGGGCCTGCTCGACCTGCAGGTGCGCCCCTACTACCTGCACCACCCGGATCTGACCGTCGGCACGCAGCACTTCCGCGTCAGCCTCGACCGCGGCCTGGCGCTGGTGCGCGCCCTGCGCGGCCGCCTGACCGGCCTGGCCTGGCCCACCTACGTCATCGACATCCCCGGCGGGGGCGGCAAGGTGCCGGTCGACAGCGCCGCCGTGCGCCCCACCGACACGCCCGGCGTCTGGCTGCTGCACAGCCCCCTGGGCGGCGTGCACCGCTACGTCGATCCGGCCGTCCACCCGCGCGGCTGCGGATGAGGGCCCGGGCGGGTATGATGCCGCCCGGAGGTGCTCATGCTGCGCTGGCTGACGCTGGCCTCGGTCTTCCTGCTGCCGGCCGCCGCGCGGGCGGACATCGGCGATCCCTGCGAAGACGACGACGGCTGTCCCCCCGGCGAGCTGTGCGCGTCGGCCGGCGACGACGGCTACTGCACGAAGCGCTGCCCGATGGAGGGCTGCCCGGCCGGCTTCCGCTGCACCGAAGCGCGGGTGTGCGCGCGGGGCGACGCGCCGCCCCGGGTGGGCTTCGGCGAGGCCTGCGGCGAGGTCGCCTGCGAAGACGGCCTGGTGTGCCTGGCCGACGGCGATCGCACCTTCTGCACGCGCGCGTGCAGCGGGCCCGGCAGCTGCCCCGAGGGCTTCCGCTGCGCCGGGCAGACCACCCCGGCCTGCGCCCCGCTGGCCGGGCTGCCCGGCTTCGCGTCGCCCTGCGCCGCCGATCGCGGCTGCGCCGAGGGCCTCGAGTGCGTGGACGACGCCGCCCGGGTGCGGCCCTACTGCACCACGGCGTGCGCGGATGGGTCCGCCTGCGGGGGCGCGACGACCTGCGTCGACGGCCGTTGCCGCCTGCCCGCCACGCAGGTGCCCGGCTTCGGTGGGGCCTGCACCGATCAGAGCGCCGAGCCCGCCCTCGCCGGCTGCCAGGCGGGGCTGACCTGCTTCGTCGACGGCCTGACGGCCTACTGCACGCAGCCGTGCGACGCCCTGCGCCCCTGCCCGGACGGCTACGGCTGCCGCTTCGTCGACTTCGACTCGGCCGAGTGCCGGCGGGGCGTGAACGACGATCCCGGCTTGTCGCCGGTCGAGGTGTTCGACGTGCCGGTGGTGCCGCCGCCGCCCAGCGACGCGGGCGCGCCGCCCCCGCCGGCGGCGGACGACGACGAAGACGACGGCTGCGGCGTGTACTCCGCCCGAGAAGACGGGGCCCCGCTGGCGCTGCTGGCCCTGCTGCTGCCGCTGGCCGCGGTGCTGCGTCGCCGGTGACGCGGCGCGCCGCAGAGGACAGACATCGGACGCCCGGCGCCGCGCCTTGGGTGGGTGGTGGAAGCGGGGCGGCGCCGGGCGTCCGATGCTGTTCGTATGTTCAGTAGTCTTCGGCGCGGCCCCTGTCAAGCCGCAAAACGCAGGGGCCCTCGGGCGCGCGCGCGACGCGCTTTCACGGCGCGAAAGGGTATGACAAGGTGCGGGACGTGAAGCCCGGCGACCGGATCGGCACCTACATCCTCGTCGCCCCCGTCGCGCGGGGCGGGATGGGCGAGGTGTGGCGCGCGCGCCACCACACGCTGAACCGCTTCGTGGCGATCAAGTTCATCCGCACGGACGCCCGCGACGCGCCGGGCCTGCGCCTGGCCTTCGAGCACGAGGTGCGCAACCTGGCGCGGCTGCACGCCCCGCAGACGGTGCAGGTGATCGACTCGGGCGTGCACGACGACCACCCCTACATGGTGACGGAGTTCCTCGAGGGCGAGGATCTTCGGCAGCGCCTGCGGCAGGACGCCCACCTGCGCCCCACCGAGGCGGTGTGGATCGCCATCGAGGTGCTGAAGTCGCTGTCCGAGGCGCACGCGCTGGGCATCGTGCACCGCGATCTGAAGCCCGCCAACGTGTTCCTGCAGCGCCTGGCGGGCGGCGGCGGCGAGCGCTACGCGGTGAAGGTGCTGGACTTCGGCATCGCCAAGGTGTTGCACCCGGAGGGCGACGATCCCGACTTCACGCTGTGGCCCGGCGCGGCCGTGAAGGGATCGCCGCGCTACATGGCCCCCGAGCAGGTGAAGGGGCACGGGGTGACCCCGGCGAGCGACCTCTACTCGCTGGGCGCGCTGCTGTACCGCACCCTCGCCGGCGAGCCGGTGTTCCGGGGCGAGAAGGAGGCGGTGCTCGAGGCGCAGGTCAAGCGCGATCCGGAGCCGCTCGGCGCGCGCGCGCCGCTGCTGGGGGTGCCCGAGCGCCTCGACGCGGTGGTGATGCAGTGCCTCGCCAAGGATCCCGCGCGCCGACCGGCCAGCGCCGACCACCTTCGCGAGACGCTCGAGGCGCTGCTGCCCGAGCTGGGCGAGACCGACGCGCTGATGGAGCTGGACGGCTCGGTCACCATGAGCGGCCCGCTGCCGGCGGCGGTCGCGGCCGCGCGGGCCCAGGCCCCGTCGGACGCCGCGGCGCCGCTCGACCCCTTCGCGGCGACGCAGGCGTTCTCGGCCGACGACGTCTCGGCGTCCGTGAACG
>JACKDN010000054.1 GCA_020633465.1 Myxococcales bacterium | reverse complement strand
GAGACGAGCGTCAGCGGCCGCCGCGCGGCCTCGCGGACGGCCGCGCGCTGCTCGGCCGACAGCGTCACGCCGGCGGGCCGCGCCTCGACGGCGGCGAGGGCCTCGGTCGCGTCGCCCTCGACCGGCCGCCCCCAGCGCGCCGCCAGCGCCTCGGCCAGCCGCCCCTCGGCGTCGTACAGCCGGCGCAGGTACAGCGCGTCGCCCACGCGCACCAGCGGCCGCGCCGCGTCGCCGACGATCACCGCCGCGTCCGGCGTCTCGAGGGCCGCCCACGCCGCGTCGAGCAGCGCGTCCGCGGCGTCGGCGTCGTCGACCAAGGCCCGGAAGCGATCCTGCAGATGGCTCGATCGCAGCGGCGTGCGGGTCGACCCCTGCGCCACGTCCCACAGCGCCGTCAGCGCCAGCACCGTCAGCCCCCCGCGACGCTCCGGCCCCAGCCCGGGCGCCAGCGCGGCCACCTCGGCCGCCACGCGCACCGCCCCGGCATCGAGGTTCAGCGCCGCCGACGCGCTCTCCAGCCGTCGCAACAACGCCGCGTCGTCGTCCGCCGGCGCCCGAAAGCGCCGCCAGGCCGAGTCGGGGGGCGGCGCCCTCACGCGACCGCCTCGTCGCACAGCGCCCGCTCCCAGGCGACGACCATCTCCCAGGGCGGCCGCGCGACGAACACCCCGTGCTCGGGCGCCGTGTCCACGCCCATGCCCCGCAGGAAGACGTACAGATAGCCGCCGAAGCGCGCGTCGTAGGCCGCCGCGTCGCGCAACCCCAGCAGGCGCACCAGCCCAAGCGTGTACAGGCGCGCCTGCAGGTCGTAGTGATCGGCCACGTGGGCCTCGACGCTCGCCGGGTCGTAGGTGCGCAGCGTATCGCTCTTCCAGTCGGCCCAGAAGGTGCGGCCTTCGTGCTCGAACACGAGGTCGACGAAGCCCTTCACGAAGCCGCGCTCGACGGTCCAGCGTCCCTCGGCGTCGCCGCCCGCCAGCAACGGATGACTCGCCTCGGGCAGCGGGAAGAGGAACTCGAGCTCGCGCACCTCGCGGCAGCGGAACAGTCCCTCGACCGCCGCGCCGTCGCCCAGCGACACCGTCCGGGTGAGCGTCTCGTACACCAGCCGCTGCGCCTCGGTCTTCCAGCGGGGCTCGACGCCGTGCACCCGCATCACCGCGTCGAACGCGTCGCTCACCGCGGGCAGCCGGCGCCAGTCGTCGAAGGACGCCGCCAGCTCGGCGAAGTCGAGGGCCTCGATGGCCTCGTGCAGGCAGCGCCCCACGTGGCGCCCGCCGGGCAGCGATGCCTCGTCCACCTCGGCCAGGCCGCCGGGATCGTGGGTGAACTCGTCGGCTTCGATGGGCAGATCGAGCGCCGCCGCGGCCTCCTTCGCCTGCTTCATGCGGGTGTAGCTGGTGACCACCAGCGGCGCGTGCGCCGCCCGAGCGGCCGCGTAGCGCGCCGACTCGTCGGGCACGGTCAGCAGCGCCGGCGGCGGCCGCCAGGTGCCCAGCGCGCGGCGCCGCTCGGCCTCGTCGGGCGTCGGCGGCGGCCGCGCGTCGACCTCCTCGATCGCGAAGCTGGCCGGCAGCTCACCCTCGACCATCGCGGCCAGCCGGCGATTGAGCGGGCCGTAGGTGCCCTGCACCGCCCGGCTGCTGTCGATGTAGGGCAGGAACAGCTGGCCGGCGGCGCGGGTGAGCGCCACGTACAACAGCCGCTCGTCCTCTTCGCGCGCGGCCCGGTCGAGGGGCTCGGCGGCCGCCTCGAGGGCGGCCTCGCCCACCAGCACCTGCCGCCCGCCCGCGGCGTCGTGCACCGTCTGCACGGCCGGACGCCAGCCCGGCGAGTAGCCGCCGTACAGACAGACGATGGGCGCCTCGAGCCCCTTGCTCTTGTGCATCGTCATGATCTGCACCGCGTCCTGCTCGGTCGGCAGGCGCTGCGTATTGCCATCGCTGCCTTCGGGCGCCTCGCTGCCATCGATGTAGCGCCGCAGCAGCGCCAGCAGCTCGGGCAGCGCCAGGCGCCGAGCGTCGGCGACCTCGAGCAGCACTTCGAGGATGTGCTGCGCGTTGGTCAGCTCGCGCTCGGTGTCGCGCAGGAACAGCTCGCGCTCGAGGATGCCCGAGTCATAGAGCAGCGCGTGGAACAGGGCCGCGTGCTGCTCGCGCTCGGCCAGCAGCCGCCAGTCGTGCAGCCGCTCCAGCGCCGGGTGGTTGCCGGGGAGCGTTCGCCAGGCCGCCAGCTCGCGCCAGGGCACCCCGAAGAAGGGCGTGGCGAAGGCGCGCAGCCGCGCGGAGCGATCGTGCGGCCGCGCGATGGCCGCCAGCACGTCGTACACGTCCCACGCCTCGGGCGTCTGGAACAGCCCCTCCTGCTTGTAGAACGAATAGGGCACCCCCGCGCGCCGCAGATGCGCCGCGGCGTCCACCGCCTCCCACCCGGTGCGCACCAGCACGAACACGTCCGAGGCGGTGAGCGTCCGCCGCGTCTCGTCGGGCGTGCCCGCGTGCTCGATGAGCGTCGGCCGCCCCGCCGGATCGCTCAGGAGCGTGCCCAGCGCCCGCCCCAGGTGCCGCCCGAACGCCTGCTTCAGCTGCCAGGCCGGCACGCTCTGCTGGTTGCGCCCCCGCGGCGGCGGCGGCCGAAAGCGCCACAGCGTCACCGGCGCAACCGGCTGCCCGTCCGCATCGACCAACTGGAGCGTCGGCCGCCCGGCGCGCACGGGCTCGTCGTAGGTGATGGCCCCGCTGAACAGCGCGGCCCGGCCCTGCTGATCCAGCAGAGCGTTCGTCGCCTCGATCAGCGCCGGCGTCGCCCGGAAGTTGGTCCGCAGCGGCACGCGCGCGGCGCCCCGCGCCAGGAGCGTCTCACGCGCCGCGAGGTAGGTGTGCACGTCGGCCCCGCGGAACCCGTAGATCGCCTGCTTGGGATCGCCGATCACCGTCAGGGTGTGATCCGAGCATCCACGCTCGAAGGACCCTTGCCCTTGCCCTTGCCCTTGCCCTTGCCCTTGCCCTTCCCCGAGCGACCCTTGCCCTTGCCCGAGCGACCCTTGACCTTGACCTTGACCTTCCCCCCGATGTCCCCCTCTCCCGACATCCTCCCGATCCCCTTCGGGCACGGGCCCGGGCTCGTGCACGTCGCCCCCCACCGTGCGTGGCCCCGACAGGCGCGGTGCCGCCTGCGTCCTCGTGGCCTGTCTCGGCAAGGGCAAGGGCAAGGGCAAGGGCAAGGGCAAGGGCACGGGCTCCCCGACGAACAACCGCCCGAAGATCTCCCACTGCCGCGCATCCGTATCCTGGAACTCGTCGATCAACGCCACCGCGTACCGCCGCCGCAGCGCCCCGACCAACGCATCCCCCCGCGGCCCCCGCAGCCCCTCCCAGACACGCGTCAACAAGTCATCGAAGTCGAACAACCCCTCCCGCCGCTTCGCCGCCTCCAGCCGCCGCGCCACCGCCGGCAACAGCCGATCCACCGCCCGGCGCTCCGGCGCCTCGACCTGCAGCCGCAGCGATCGCAGCGTCCGCAGGTGCGCCAGCGTCTCGCGCGCCCGCGGCGCCAGGTCGTCCGGAAAGCGCCGCTTCGGCGGCGTCACCGCCGTCCGACGCGGGGACAGCAGACCGTCGACGTCGACGTCCCCCGCCAGGGCCGCCAGCGCCGCGTCGTCCTCCGCTCCCAACGCCTCGGCCAGCTGCGTGATCGCCGCCTCGGCCCGCGCGAAGCTGGCCTTCTGGATCGCCGCGTCCGCGAACGCCGCGTGCATCACCCCCGCGTCGAACGCCGTCCGCAGCGCCGCCAGCGTCGCCGGCACCGCCTCGGCCGGTGAGGCGCCCGGCTCCAGACACCCCTCGCGCCACGCCGACCGCAGCAATCGCTCCAGCGACTGCTCGTCGCGCCCCGACGCCAGCCAGTCGACCAGCACCTGCCGTGTCTCTTCGCCGGACGCCAGCTCCTCGCGCAGCGCGCCCCGGAACGCTCGGTGGAACAGCCGATCGCCGTCCACGCGCTGCTGCTCGAAGGGCTGCCCGCCATCGAAGGCCAGGTCGACCAGCACGCGCCGGCAGAAGGCGTGGATGGTGAAGATCGACGCCCGGTCGAAGCTGAACAGCGTCGCCTCGAGCTTGCGCCGCGCCGCCTCGTCGATGTCCCACGCGTCGCCCTCACCGAGATCGACGTCGCCCAGGTCGCCGCGCGCCGCGGCGCCCAAGATGCGCTCGATCAACAGACGGATGCGCGCACGCAGCTCCCCGGTGGCCTTCTCGGTGAAGGTCACCACCAGGATGCGATCCAGCGTCAGATCGGTCCGTACCAGCCGATCGACGACCAGGTGCTCCAGCGTGTAGGTCTTGCCCGTGCCGGCGCTCGCCTCGATGACGGCGTGCCGGTCGAGCGGGATGTCGGCCAGGATCGCGGGGCGGGGGTAGCGCACGGCCGCAGCGTCGGCCCTGCGCGCCCGCCTGTCAACGCGCCCCGGCGCGCTTGGGGCAACCCCGCGCGCTCCGGTAGCATCCTCTGACTTCCGAACCGGACGGGAACACATCGATGCATCGACTCGCGCCGCACGCCAGCCTGCTCACCACCCCCCTGCTCGCCTTGTTCCTCGCGGCCTGCGGCGGCGCGCCCGCCGATCACGGCCAGTTCAGCGCGTTGACCGCCAACGCCGGCGAGGCCTCCGATCTGTGCGCGCACCACGTGCCGCACGACGCCTGCGTGAAGTGCCACCCCGAGCTGGCCGCGCGCTTCAAGGCCGTCAAGGACTGGTGCGGGCCGCACCAGGTGCCCGAGTCGCAGTGCTTCGCGTGCCACCCCGACCTGAGCTTCGAGCCCCTGCCCCAGCCCCCGCCCGACGCCGATCTGGCCGACGTGCCGCGCGAGCAGGCGCTGGCCGGCCTCGAGGGGGTCGCGGCGCCCGGCAAGGTGACGGTCATCGACTTCTGGGCCGCCTGGTGCGTGCCCTGCCGCAAGACCGCCGGCGACCTGAACCTACGCCTGCAGCACGTGCCCGACCTCGCGGTGCGCAAGGTCGAGGTGCGCGACTGGGACGACCCCCTCGCGACGCGCTACCTGGCCGGCACGCCGACGCTGCCCCTGCTGGTGGTCTTCGACGCCATGGGGGCCGAGGTGGGCCGCATCAGCGGGCACAAGCCCGACGAGCTCGACGCGCTGCTCGCCCAGGCCGCCGAGCGTTGAGACTGCTGGTCGCCCTCGGCGTCGTCGTCGCCCTGCCGACGGCCGCGCGGGCCTGCCCCGGCTGCCAGAACCCCAACCTGCCCATGGTGCGCAGCGGCGGGGTGCACCTGGGCGAGGGCGAGCTGAAGCTGGGCGCGACGTTGGCCACGCAGCCCATCTGGGTGCGCCACGACGCGGGCTGCGCCGACGTGGACGACTGCGCCGAGGTGCCGGTGCAGCCGGCCTACGTGCACGATCAGTTCATCCTGCCGAGCGAGCTGCGCGCGACCGTCGACTGGGGCCTCACCGGCGCGTTCGGTGTCGAGGCGCAGATCCCGGTGCGGATGGTCTACACGACCATCGACTACGAGACGCCGCAGGGCGATCCCTACGCGCCCCTCGACGCCGACGTGCACCACCGCGACGAGACGCTGGTGGGCCTGGGGGATCCGCAGGTGAGCGTTCGCTACGGCGCGGCCGTGGGCGGCGCGTGGTGGGTGGTCGGCCGCGTGGGCACCAGCCTGCCGCTGGGCCGCACCGAGCCCGATCCCTTCGCGGCGGGCGACCGCGGCGAGACGCACCAACACATCCAGTTCGGCACCGGCACCTTCGACCCGCTGGTGGGGCTCGAGGTGGCGCGCGGCTTCGGTCGCCTTCAGCTCGCCGCCTACGGTCAGGCGCAGGCCGCCCTGTACGACAACGAGCACGGCTTCCGCGCGGGCGCGACGTCGCTGGTCGGCCTGCAGGGTGGCTGGCGCGCCGGGGAGCGTTTCGTCGTGCAGTCCTCGTTCGAGTGGTTCCGCCAGGGCCCCGAGACCTGGGACGGCGAAGAGCAGCAGGACGGCATCCTGGGCCGCGACGAGCTGCTGGTCGGCGTCGGCACCGCGTTCAGCTTCGGCGGCCCGCAGTACACCGCGCTCGTGCGCGTGCCGGTCTACCGGCAGATCCACCAGGGCACCGAGACCGAAGAGGGCGAGCTGACCTCGCCGGTGTCGGTCGCCCTGGGCATCCAGTGGACGCTCTGAGCGTTCAGCCGGCCGCCGGCTCGGCGTCGAGCGCCTCGTCCTCCACCTCACCGCCCAGCCAGCTGTAGACCGCCGGCAGCACGAACAGCGTCAGCAGCGTCGCGGTGACCAGGCCGCCGATGACCACGGTGGCCAGGGGCCGCTGGACCTCGCCGCCCGCGCTCGTCGCGATGGCCATGGGCAGGAAGCCGATGCCGTCGGTCAGGGCGGTCATCAGCACGGCGCGCAGCCGCAGGCGCGCGCCCTCTTCGGTGGCCTCGAAGAGCGATCGCCCCTCGCGCTGCAGGTCGCGGATGTAGCTCACCATCACCACGCCGTTGAGCACCGCGATGCCCGACAGCGCGATGAAACCGACGGCGGCCGAGATGGAGAAGGGCATGTCGCGCAGCCACAGCGCGAAGACGCCGCCGACCGCGGCCATCGGGATGTTGAGGTAGATAATCAGCGCCGGGCGGGCCGATCCGAACGTGGTGAACAGCAGCAGGAAGATCAGCAGCAGGGCGGCGGGCACGGCCACCGCCAGGCGCGCGCTCGCGGCCTCGAGGTTCTCGAACTGACCGCCCCAGGTGACCGCGTAGCCCGGCGGCACGACCTTGGTTTCGAGCAGACGCTCCTGGGCCTCGGCGACGAAGCCGGCCAGGTCGCGTCCGCGCACGTTCACCTGGATGGTCACGCGGCGCTGGGCGCTCTCGCGGCTGACCACGGCCGGACCTTCGTCGAGCAGCACCTGCGCCACCTGACCGAGGGGCACGCGCTGGCCGCTCGGCGCAACGATCAGCAGACCCCGCAGCGCGTCCGGATCGCGGCGCGCCTCGGGCGCCAGCCGCACCTGCAGCGTGAAGCGACGCTGCCCCTCGAACACCGTGCCCACCGGGCGTCCGCCGATGGCGGCCACCGCGTCGAGCACCTCGGCTGCGTTGATGCCGTAACGCGCCGCCGCGCGACGGTCCACGACGACGCGCAGCGACGGCAGCCCCGCCACCTGATCGGCGTTGACGTCCGCCGCGCCCTCGACGCTGCCCAGGACACCGATGACCTTCTCGCTGACGGCCTCGAGCGTGTCGAAGTCGGGACCGTACAGGTTGATCGCCACGTCGGAACGGACCCCGCTGATCAGCTCGTTGGTGCGCAGCTCGATGGGCTGCGAGAACGAGTAGTTCTGCCCCGGCACCGCGCGGCCCAGCCTCTCGTCGATGGCGCGCACGAGGCCCGCCTTGTCCTCCGCACGTCGCCAACGCTCCGTGGGCGTCAGCATGATGTAGATGTCCGAGATCTCGACGCCCATCGGATCGGTGGCGATCTCGGCGCGCCCGGTGCGCGAGATGATCGTGTCGATCTCGTCGGGGAAGGCCGCGCGCAGCGTGTCCTCGATGCGATTCGTCGCCTCCACCGACTCTTCGAGCGACACCGAGGGCGGGCGGATCGCCTGCATCGCGATGGCGCCCTCGTCCAGCCGCGGGATGAACTCGGCGCCCATCGTCGACGCGACGTAGCCCCCCAACGCGAGCAGGGCGAGCGCCAGCGCCACCACCGCGGCCCTGAAGCGCAGCGCCGTTCGCAGGCAGGGCGCGTACATGCGGCGCGAGAGGCGCGCGAGCCAAGGCTCCTTCTCCGCAAGCCCACCCCGGTAGACCCACGTCGACAGCGCCGGCACCCAGGTGACCGCCAACACCAGCGCCGCGCCGAGGGCCGACAGCACCGCGATGGCCATCGGGGTGAACATCTTCCCCTCGATGCCCTGCAGCGAGAGGATCGGTATGTAGACGATCATGATGATCGCCGTGCCGAACAGCACCGGGCGGATCACCTGCAGGGTGGCGGAGCGGACCGTGCGCGCGACGTCGCGCCCCCTCGCCCCGCTCTCCGACAAACGTCGCGACACGTTCTCGATGACGACGATGGCGCCGTCGATGATCAGCCCGAAGTCCAGCGCGCCCAGGCTCATCAGGTTGCCGGACACCCCGAACGCGCGCATCGAGATGAAGGTGACCAGCAGCGACAGCGGGATGACCGCCGCCACCAACAATCCGCCGCGCAGGTTCCCCAGCATCAGCAGCAGCACGACGATCACCAGCACGCCGCCCTCGATGAGGTTGGTCGCCACGGTGCGGATGGTGCGGTCGACCAGCTCGGCGCGATCGTAGTAGGTCTCGATCGTCACGCCCGGAGGCAGGCCGGGCGCGATCTCGTCGAGGCGCGCGCGCACGGCGCGCGACACCTCGCCGGCGTTGGCGCCCATCAGCATCATCACCGAGGCGGTGACCACCTCGCCGCGGCCGTCCCGCGTGACCGCGCCCTGCCGCACCAGCGGCGCGAAGACGACCTCGGCCACGTCGCGCACGAAGATGGGCGTGCCGTGGCGCATCGTCGCGGCGGCCCCGCCGAGGCGGATGTCACGGATGTCGTCGAGGCTGCCTACGAGCCCCTCGCCCCGCACCACGCGCTGCTCGCCCGCGCGCACGATGTAGCCGCCGCCCGCGTTGGCGTTGTTGGCCTCGAGGGCCTCGAACACGTCGCGTAGGCTCAGCCCCAGCGCGTTGAGGCGCGTGGGATCGACGCGCACCTCGTAGGTCTTCAGCTCGCCCCCGAAGGGGTTCACCTCGACGACGCCCGGGATGGGTCGAAGTTGATAAGCGACGTACCAGTCGAGGAGCGTTCGCAGCTCCATCAGCGTGTAGCAGGCGTCGGTGTCGGGCCCCTCGCGCGGACACATCGGCTCGCCGCGCACCTCGAACTGGTAGATCTCACCCAGGCCGGTCGAGATGGGCCCGAGCTCGGGCGCGCCGTAGCCTTCGGGGATGGCTTCGCGGGCCTCGCTCAAACGCTCCGCCACCATCTGTCGCGCCAGGTAGATGTCGGTGCCCTCGTCGAACACGACCGTCACGGCCGACAGCCCGAAGCGCGACAGGCTGCGCACCTCCTCGACGAAGGGCAGGCCGCTCATGACGGTCTCGACGGGCACCGTGACGTACTGCTCGATCTCCACCGGGCCCAGCGCGGGTGCGTTGGTCAGCACCTGCACCTGCACGTTGGTGACGTCGGGGACGGCGTCGATGGGCAGCTGCTGCGCGGCGCGCACGCCCAGCGCCCCAACCAGCAGCACGCCGAAGACGACCAGCGCGCGGTGCTGGACGCAGAAGGTGATGAAGCCGCCCATCAGTGCGCGTGCCCGTGGCCCAGCTGGCCACGCATCAGCTCGGACTTGATCAGAAAGGCGCCCTCGACCACCACCCGCGCGCCCGCGGCGAGACCGCCGACGATCTCCACCTGCCCCTGGGCCTCTCGCCCCACCGTCACCATCCGCGCCTCGAACACGCCGGCTCCCTCGCCCGGCACGAAGACGACGCTGCGCCCCTCGAGCGTCTGGACGGCGCCCACCGGTACGACCAGCCCCTCGGCCGTCGGCGCGTCGGTCGCGAGGTACAAGGAGCCGAACAACCCCGGCCGCAGCTGGCCGTCGGGGTTGTCGACCTCCATCCTGATGGGCAGCGAGCGGGTCGCCTCGTCCAGCGTCGCGCCGACGAAGTCGACCTTCCCTTCCCAGCGGCGGCCGGGGTACGCGCCCAGGGTGAGCGACGCCGCCATGCCCACCGCGACCTGCGCCACCTGCTGCTCGTACACCCGCCCGATGATCCAGACGCGGGTGAGATCGGCGACGACGAAGAGCGTGTCGTCGGGCGAGACGTTCTCGCCGCGCGTCGCGTGACGCTCCACCACCCGGCCCGCGATGGGGCTCTCGAGCGCCATGTCCGGCCCACTGCCCCCCTGCAGCCCGAACACCTTCAGGCGTGACAGGGCGGCGTCGCGCTCGGCGCCGGCCTGATCGTACGCCAGCTGTGCCTCGATGAGGCTGCGTTCGGCGCTGATGCCTTCGGCGCGCAGGCGCTTCTGGCGGTCGCGTGTCTGGCGGGCGACCTGGCGCAGCGCCGTCGCGCGGCTGAGGGCGGCGCGCGCCTGGCCCAACTCGACGCTCCGCAGACGCGCCAACGGCTGGCCCAGCTCGACGGTGTCGCCGAGGGTGACGTCGACGCTGATCAGCTGACCCTCCACCAGCGGGCTGACGTGCGCCACACGGTCAGGGTTCAGCTGCACCTCGGCGGGCACCTCGAGGGCCACGCGCACCGCGCCGCGCTTCACCTCGGCGAGGCGCACGGCGCTGCGGGCCAACGCCTCGGGCGCGAGCGTGACTCGCCCCTCCTCGGCGTGCTCGTCCTTCCCGTGCTCGCCTTCGGCGTGCTCGTCCTTCCCGTGCTCGCCCTTGGCGTGCTCGCCTTCGGCGTGCTCGTCCTTCCCGTGCTCGCCTTCGGCGTGCTCGCCTTCGGCGTGCTCGCCTTCGGCGTGCTCGCCTTCGGCGTGCTCGTCCTTCCCGTGCTCGCCTTCCGCGTGCTCGCCTTCGGCGTGCTCGCCCTTCGCGTGCTCGTCCTTCCCGTGCTCGCCTTCGGCGTGCTCGTCCTTCCCGTGCTCTCCTTCGGCGTGTTCATCGGGCTCGGCGCGCGTCTCACGCTCGCCGTGCTCATCGTGATCGGGCTCCGCGGGGCCGGCGCGCCCGCAGCCACCCGCCACGATCAGGAGCGTCCACACCAGCCCTACCACCGCCGCGCTTCTGCGCTCGCTCATGGCTCTCCCTCGGCCGGGGCCGCGTGGACCCACAGCTCGGTGCCGACCAACCCTTCGAGGGCCGCGGCTGTCTCGTAGTAATGCACGCGCGCGTCGATGGCCTGCCCCGTCGCGTCGAGCAGACGCTCCCGCGTCTGCGACACCTGGTGCAGGTCGACCTCACCCAGGTCGTAGGCGCGCTGGAGCAACGCCAGGTGCTCCTCGACCTGGGGCACCACGCCGGTGGCGTACAGCTCGACCCGCTCGGCCGCGGCGCGCAGGGCGATGGTGGCCTGGCGCAGCTCGCCGCGCAGGCGAGCCACCTCGGCGTCGCGCGCGCGGTCGGCCACCGTGGCCTGGGCGCGCGCCTCCGCCCGCTCGGCCTCGCCGGTGCGCCACAGCGGCACCGGCACGCTCAGGTGCAGCAGCCAGATCTGCGCGCCCTCCTCGGGCCCAGGCGCCGCTTCGCGCCCGTAGGACACCCCGAGCGTCGGCTGGGGCCACCCCGCGCGCTCGGCCAGGGCCGCCTCGCGCCGACGCGCCGCCACCGCCAGCTCGCGCACGCGAAGCGCCGGGTGGTGCGCCGCCATGCGCTCGAGCAACACCTCGACCGCGGGCGGCGTGCGCACCGGCGGCAGCGTGGCTTCGAGCAGCGGCAGCGTGGCCGTGGGCCAACCGATGACGGCCGCCAGCCGCGCTCCCAGCGCGGCTTGCACCTGCCGCGCTGCGATGACCGTCTCGCGGGTGCGGGCCAGATCGGCGTCCGCCACCAGCGCGATGAGGGGCGACGACTCACCGGCCTCGATCTGGCGCGCGGCGATCGCGCGCATCTTCTCGGCGAAGGCGACGAACTTCTCCGCCTGCGCCACGCGCTCGCGGGCCAACTGCAGGTCGAGCACCAGGCGGTGCGTCTCGACGTGCACGCTCCAGCGCACGGCGTTCACGGTGGCCTCGGCCAGGCGGCGGCCCTCGTGCGCAGCGGCGCGACGCAGCGCCTGCTCGCCCGCGATCTCGAGCTGCTGCTCGATCGCGACCTCGAAGTCGAAGCCCGTGTCGCCTCCCACGGTGCGCCCGCCGCCCGCGAGGCGCAGGGCCGGGTTGGCGGGGAAGGTGAGATCGGCCTCCACCTGTGCGGCGTCGGCCAAACCCACCCGGGCTCGGGCCACGGCGATGGCGGGCGCATGGGCGTCCGCGTACACGAGCGCGTCGTCGAGAGTGAGCGCGGTGGCCGACTCGGCCACGACGGGCTCGCCGCGGGGGATGAAGGGCTCGGCGACCTCGGCCGGGGCGTGCACGCTCAGGGCGGGCAGCGGCGCGCCGTCGCGCGTCGAGGCGCAGCCGAGGGCCGCCACCGCGACGCAAATACTACCCGCAATAGTAAGTCTGGCCGTGCGGTACGCCGCAAACGGTCCGAGCATGGGTTCGTGTCCTCTCAGTCCGCCGGGTGGAGCAGGCGCTCGACCTCGAAGTGGAAGAGCTCGAGGGCGCCCAGGTTCGGAACATGCGGCACCACCAGGGCGGCCAAGACACACGCGCCCAACAGCAGCTGCCCCGCGGTGCGCACCGGCCGCGGCGGACCCTCGAGCAGCAGCGCCAGCCGCAGCTTCAGCGTCGCCGCGTCGTGCCCGCACAGGTGCGCCACGGGCAGGGCCCCCGCCGCGCGGCAGCCGAAGCGCGCCGCCCGGACGATGCCCTCGGCCAGCGCGAGGGCCTGCCCGCCGCGGTGCACCGCCTCGCCGTCGCATTGGGCCTCGCGCGCGTGGCGCCAGCGATCGAAGTCCGGCGCCAGCAGGTGACCCGCGGGGTTGGCGCCCAGGCACAGGCGGGCGACGAAGCTGCGCACGGTGTCGAACCCGGCGATGTGGGCGCGCTCGTGCAGCAGCGCCGCGTGCAGGACGTCGTCGTCGGAGTCGGCCACGAAGCAGGCGTCGAGGATCACCCGCGGCCGGAACCAGCCGAGCGTGAAGACGGGCGCGGCCGCGCCGCGCGCGACGAGCACGCGCAGGCGCCGCAGGTGCGGATCGGCCTGGACGATCGACGCCACCCGGCGTGCGGCGGGCGCGTCGGCGGCGAGCCGATCGAGGGGCACGCGCACGCGCTCCCGCTGGGCACGTCGACCCGCCGACACCGCCATCCCGACGAGCATCAGGCCCAGCAGCAGCGCGGCGTCCCAGCAGGTGGTGGCCTGCACGTGCTCCACGCGGCAGGCGGCGTGCGCGGCCAAAGGCTCGGTCTGGTGCAGGGCCGACGAGGTGAGCCACAGGACGGGCAGGATCATGGGGGCCACCAGCCACGCGAAGGTCGTCTCGGAGCCGAAGCCCGCCCACGATCCGGCGCGCCGCCGCGAGCGCGCGAGCGCCGCCCGGCTGACGAGCGTGAGGGTCGGGATCACCACCAGGAAGGTGGCCACGACGGCCGCGAGCGGGAAGATCAGCTCAGCCACGCTGGGCCTCGCGCCGGGCGCGGATGAGGGCCTCGAGGCGATCGAGGGCCGCTTCGTCGGCCTCGGCCACGCGCTCGACCAGCATAGCGACGGCGGTCTCCTGCCCCACGGGCGGCAGGCTGCCGAGCACCTCGCGGGTCATCGCCTCGATGAAGGCCGAGCGCGACATGGCCGGCTGGTACAGGTAGCGGCGGCCGTCCTTGCGGCGGTGCAGCAGCTCCTTGTCGTGCAGGCGGGCCACGGTGGTCATCACGGTGGTGTAGGCGATGTCGCGCAGGGCCTCGAGCTGTGCGTGGACGTCGGCCACGGCGAACTCGTCCCAGCCCCGGCTCCACACGAGCTCCATGATCTCGGCCTCGAGATCGAAGAGCGAGGTGCGCAGGCCATCCTGCTCGGGCCGGATTCGAATGCCCTTCATCGCAACCTCCGTCGACGCCGGGGGATACTACGACCGTCGATAGTAGGTGTCAAGCGCGCGCCGCGAGGCCGCGGTCAGAGGCTGTCAGGGAGTCGGACGCCGTCGCGAGCGGGCCGCGGCGCCCGCTGGGCAAGGCGCGGGGTGCACAACATCTGGCGGACGCACTTGCCGTGCTTCCCCAGATGTTGTGTGCCCCGCAACGCCGCCCAGCGGGATGCCCCGGTTCGCGCAGCAGGCGGGCGATTTCCTGACAGACTCTCACGGCAGCAGGCCGAGGGCGAAGGCGCGGGCGACGAGGGCGGCGCGGGTGGGCACGGCCAGCTTCTGGCGCAGGTGCTCGACGTGGGCGCGGGCGGTCTTCTCCGCGATGGCCAGCTCGGCCGCGATGTCGGGGGTCGTCAGGCCCGCGGCCAGCAGCCGCAGAACCTGATCCTCCCGCGGGGTGGGACGCTCCCAGGGCGCCGGCGTGGCGTCTCCGCCGGTGAGCGTGGTCACGACGCCGTCGGCGGCGGGCACGCAGCAGAGGCTGTAGCGGCGCCCGGCCAGCTCGACCGGACCCGAGACCGCGGCGTCGGCCCCCGCCTCGACGAGTCGCCCCACGCACCCGATCGCGCAGGGCAGCGCCGCCCCACCGCCCGCGGCCTGCATCGCGCGCCAGCAGGGGCGGCCCTCGACCTCGCCGAGCAGCGCGCGGGCGGCCCCGTTCTGCTGCACGACGCGGCCGTCCGGCCGGGAGACGAGGAGGGCGACCGACGAGCCGTCGCCGGCAGAGTGGGCGTAAGACGCGAGCACGCGGGCAGCGTACCAGCTTCGGCCGGCCGAGCGATCGATCGACGCGAACGGCCCCGCGGCGACGGGCTTCGGCGAGCCCGATCAGTCCGTCGAGGTCGGCCCGTCTGTGGGCGCGAGGCGCAGATAGAAGGTGGCGCCGCGCTCGGGCCCGGGCTCGGCCCAGG
Source organism: Myxococcales bacterium (assembly GCA_020633465.1). Lineage (GTDB taxonomy): Bacteria > Myxococcota_A > Bradymonadia > UBA7976 > UBA1532 > JACKDN01. The sequence goes on along the minus strand of JACKDN010000054.1, from coordinate 17,341 downwards.
CCGCGCCGCCGTGGCGCTCGGCGATGCGGCGGACGGTCGCCAGGCCGAGGCCGTCGCCGGGAAAGCCCTTGGCCTGCGGCAGGCGGCCGAAGGGGCGGAAGATGTCCTCGGCCTGCTCCGCGTTGAAGCCGATGCCGTTGTCGCGCACCACCAGCGTGTGCGGCGAACGCGACGCGCGGTGGATGCGGATGACGGGTGAGGGTACCGTCGCCGTGTACTTCAGCGCGTTCTCGACCAGGTTCTCGAGCGCGAGGCGCAGCAGGACGGGATCGGCGTCGACGGTCATCTCCGGCTCGACCTCGACGCGTCGCTCGACGCCGTCGTCGAGCGCCTCGGCGAGGATCGCGCGCACGACCTCGCTGGCGTCCACGGCGCGCCGCTGAGGGACCTCGCGCTGCACTCGGGACAGCTTGCCCAGGGCCGAGATCACCTGATCGAGGCGCGCACAGCCGGCCTCGATGCCGTCGAGCAGGCGGCGATCCTCGGCGTCCAGCTTCGGGCCCAGGTCGTCCGACAGGATCGCCGCGAAGCTGCCCACGGTGCGCAGATGGCGCCGGACGTCGTGCACCAGGGTGTGGGTGAAGGCCTCGAGCTCCCGGTTGACCGCCTCGAGGTGGCGGTTGGCCATGTTCAGGTCGGCGGTGCGCTCGTCGACCCGCGCCTCGAGATCGGCGCTGAGCGCCGCGAGCGCCTCGGCGGTGCGCCGCGCCTCGGTCACGTCGGTCTGCACGCCCAGGTAGTGCGTCACCTGCCCCGCGGCGTCGCGCACCGCCGACAGCGCCGCCTCGGCGCGGTACACGTGGCCGTCCTTGCACCGATTCTCGAACTCACCGCGCCAGTGGCCCACGGTGGACAGCGCGGCCCACATCGCCTCGTAGGTCGCGCGGGGCGTGCGCCCCGACTGCAGGATGCGGGGGTTCTGCCCGAGCACCTCGTCGAAGGTGTAGCCGGTGACCTCGGTGAAGCGCGGGTTGACGTAGACGATGCGCGCGTCGACGTCGGTGACCACCAGCAGGTTGCTGCTCTGCTCGATGGCGCGCTGCAACAAGCGCGCGTCGACCGGCAGCGGGTGGGTGGTCGGCATGCTCTCAGGATGCCAGCGGGACGCGAAGCTGTCATGGGCCGTATGGCCCATAGCACCGATGGGTCAGCCGGGCGCCAGCGCCTGGCAGCTCTCCGGCAGCGGCTGCGTCTCGCCGCGCGGCGCGCAGTCGGCCCGGCGCGTGTCCTGCGTGCAGGTCGAGTAGGCGCGGCCCTCGTCGACCTCGAGCGGGCGCGGGCAGGTGTCGTCGTCGCCGCAGCAGCGGCGCACGAAGGCCGAGACGCACAGGTCCTCGTCGGTGAAGGTCTGGTTGCACTCGAGGGCGCGGACGCAGGCGGCGCGGCCGTAGGCGTCGCAGGCCTCGCCGAGGGTGGCGGGGGGCGTGCCCAGGGTCGGGCCGCCGTCGCCCGCGCCGCCGTCGCCGCCCGCGAAGCCGTCGGTGCCACAGCCGGCGAACGTGGCGAGCGCGAGCAGGCAGAGGGCCCGCATGCAGAAGACACTGACTCGTCGCGACATTCGGCTCCCTCTCTCGGTCCTCGAACTCGATGAAGATGACGCGCGGTGCCGCGCCCGGTCGCGCGATTGTCCGCGGCTGCGTGCCCAACAGCCAGCCGGTCGGCGCGCTCGGCACGGGCACCGTCCCCCAGATCCTCCACAGGCCGGTCGCCGCCGGGGATCCGTCGGGCAGGTGGCCCCCGGCACGGTGCTTGGGGGGGCACGGCGCTGGTCGGATCGCGCTCGCCGCAATCAAAGCTGGCACTCCGCGGCGCCGGCTGGTAGCCGTGTCGGTCTCGCGCAGGAGACCGCATTGAGCACCACCGACGCCCCCCTCCCCGGCTGGACCCTGACCACCGCCGAGACGCTGGCCGAAGCGACGCCCGCCGACACCGAGGCGCGCCGCGCCTTCTTCCTCGGCGGGCACCCGGACTGGCCGATCGCCATCGACCCGGAGCTGCCCAAGCGCGGCTTCGTCGGCCAGCTCGTCGAGGCCCTCGGCGCCGCGGCCGCCGAGGGCATCGGCACGGCCTCGGTCGTGGTCGGTCGGGGCGGCGCGGGCAAGACGACCGCGCTGCTGCAGGTGGGCGCCGCCCTCGCGCGTGATCACGGCTGGCGGATCTTCACCCGGCCCGATCCGCTGACCGGCATCGACGCGGTGCAGGCCGCGCAGATCGAGGGCCCGGCGCTGCTGCTGATGGACAGCATCGACGTCGACCTCGCGCCCCTCGCCGACGTGTGCCGCCTGTTGTCGCTGGCCGAGAACACGACGGTGCACGTCCTGTCCGCCGCGCGCGAAGGCGACTGGAAGCGCGCCGCGCGCGGCTGGCGCCGGCAGCACCGCGACCAGCCGCTCGACCAGCCGGGGCGCCCCCTTCAGATCCTCTCGCTGGGCGCGCCGGACGCGGCCGAGGCGACGTCGATCGTCGACGCCTGGAAGGCGGCGGGCGAGGTGCCCGGCGCCGAGGAGGCGGTGACCGCGCTCACCGGCGGCGCCGCCGTGCTCGACGCGTCGCTGGCGGCACACCTGAACGTCGAAGGGATGCAGGCGCACGCGGCCGCGCTGCTGGCCGGCCTCGAGGGCGCCCCGCAGGGCGCGCTGCCCGCCATCGCCGCCGCCGAGGCCGCCGACTTCGGCGGCGTCCACCCGCGGGTGCTGGCCGATCTCGCCGGCGTGCCGCTCGACGACCTGTGGACCGCGGTGGTCGATCCCCTGCGCGCCGTCGGGGCGGCCGACATCGCCGGCGGCAACGTCGTCACGCGCCACCCGCGGCTGGCGACGGCGCTGATCGAGGGCGCCGAGCCCGACATCGACCTCGTGTCGCTGTACCTGCGCCTCGTCGAGCAGGTGGTCGAGACCGGCCGCGGCGTCCGCCTCGGCGGCGTGCACGGCCGCACGCTGGGCGCCGCCCGCAACCTGGCCGACGGCCTGCCCTCGGGGCTCGATCCCGAGCGCCGCAAGGCCATCGCCGAGGCGGTGGCGCCCGTCGTGCCGGATCGCAAGGACAAGGCGCCGCCGGCCCCCGCGTCGGCCGCGGCCGCCGACGACGCCGGCGAGGGCGGCCCGAAGAAGAAGCGCCGCAACCGCCGCAAGAAGAAGGGGCCGCACCGCACCCTGTTCACCTACACGGTGAAGGCCGATCGCGTGGCCGAGAACGAGGCCCTGCTGAAGGCGGTGCACGCGCACCTGGCCGCCAAGGGCGATCCCGATCTGCGCTTCGCCGCCTTCCGCACCGGCGACCGCACCTTCGTGCACCTGATCAGCGTCTCCGGCCCAGAGCAGGCCGCCGCGCTCGACGAGAGCCCGGTGTACCGCGCCTTCCTCGAGACGCTGCCCGATCGCTGCGACGGGCGCCCGACGACCCAGCCCCTGCGGGCCGTCGAGACGCTGAACTTCGACTGATCGGCGAGGGCGGGCACCGCGCGGCGCCCGCCCTCACCGAATCACTCCACCTCGACCTCGATGGGCTCGCCCTCGGCCTCGACGTCGGGGTTGTAGTAGCTGTACACGCGCGCCGCGGGGGCCTGCGCCCGGATGGGGTTGCGGGCCACGATGCGGTACTGCAGGCGCACCGGGGCGTCGGGCAGGATGACCTGGAAGTACAGCAGGAGCTGGCGCTCGGTGCGCTCGTAGCGACGGAAGACGCCCTGCTCGACCAGCGCGTCGATGTCGGCGGTCACGAGGTCGAAGCCGGGCGGGATGCCCAGATCGACCATCACCATGTCGGCCAGCTCGAGGCTGTCGTTGGACACGTCGACGGTGACCGTGACGGTGTCGTCGACGGTCAGCGACGTGCGGTCGTAGGTCACGTCGATGTGCAGCGGGCCCTCACCCGGCGCGGGGCCGTCGTAGGGCAGGTGGTAGGCCTGCACGATGCCGTACTGCAGGTTGCCCTGGCCCTCGATGAGGATCTCGACGGTCTGCGGCGTGCCGGCGACCAGCCATTCGCGCAGGTCGGCCTGCCGCAGCACGTCGCTGTTGTCGGGCGTGACCTGGAAGGTGGCGCGCTCGACGCCGTCGAGCAGCACGCGCACGGTCGCGTTCGCGTTGTCGTCGGGCTGGCTGGCCAGGGCCTCGAGCAGGCACTTGATGGTCCACACGGTGCCCGCGGTCGAGCCCCAGGTGCCGTAGCTGTCCTTCTTGGTGATCAGCCAGTCGAGGGCCGCCTGCGTCACGCCGCGCGCGGCGCCGGCCTTCAGCAGCGCGTGCGTCGCGAGCGCCGTCGTCTCGATGTAGGCGGGCTCGCCCTGGCCGTAGGTGGTCGTCTGCTCGTCGGTCTGCCAGTGGTCGCCCAGCGTCTCTTCGACCTCGCTGGCCAGGCGGTCGAGCACCTGCCCGGTGAGCGCGCCGTTGGGCTCGTAGGCGACGAGGAAGTTGGCGAACAGGGCCAGCGTGTAGGTGCCCATGTCGGCCAGCTCGCCCTGCAGGAAGGTCTTCGCGGCGGCCATCTCGGGGCCGCTCTCGCCGGCCGCGGCCAGCGCGAAGGCGACGTACGCGGTCACGGTGACCGGGTCGGTCAGGTTGCCGGTCTCGTCGAGGCCGCGGCCCGCGTTCTCAAAGTGACCGTCCGCCGACTGCTGCGACAGCAGCCACGCGCGGGTCCGCGCGAGCATCGCCTCGTCCACCGTGCGCACGTTGGCCATGTCGACGAACTCGAGCAGGCCGTACGCGCTCAGCACCGCGTGCGCCGGCGCGGTGCCGAACCACTCGAAGCCGCCGCCGTCGACCTCGAAGGTCAACAGACGCTGGTAGCCCGTGTTCACGTAGCCCATGGCCGTCGCCTCGAGCTCGGGCGTCACCGTGCCGGTCTCGCGCAGGTAGCGCACCACCAGCACGTTCGGCCACGTCGTCGACGAGGTCTGCTCGAAGCAGCCCGACGGCATGCGCAGGATGTTGTCCAGGCCCTCCACCGCGGCCGAGAACAGCCCGGGGTACAGCTTCACCAGCAGCTTGCCGCTGCCCTCGATGGCCTCGGCGGGCAGCATGATCTCGCGGTTGACCGGCGCGTCCAGGCGGCCGCTCCACGACTGGCGCACCTCCTGGCCGTCGGGCACGACCTCGACCACGCGCTCGACCGCGTCCTGCAGGCTGTCGCCGATCGCGAAGACCGTCAGGGCGTGGATGCCCACCTTCTCGACCCGCACCGGCAGGTCGACGCCGCGCACCTCGTTGGGCGCCAGCTCGACCACCTGGTTCGCCTCGCCGAGCAGCGTCAGCCACTCGGCCGGCTGCACCTCGAGGCGAACGCTCTGCGGGGTGTCGAGGTAGTTGTAGAGCGCGATCGGCACCGTGTACTCGTCGCCCCGCGTCAGCGTCGCCGGGAAGGCCACGTCGACGAAGAAGTCCTGGAACACCCGGATGCCCGCGTCGGTGCTGCCCAGCAGGCCGCCCTGCGTGTTGGCCAGCGCCGACAGGCGCCACGTCGTGATGCTGTCGGCCAGCGGCACGCTCAGCGTCGCCCGGCCCTGCCCGTCGGTGATCAGCGCCGGCTCCACCAGCAGCGTCTCGGGGAAGTCGCGCCGCACGCGCGGGCGGTCCGCGCCGCCCTCGCTCGGGTCGCCGCGATCGCCGCCGTCCGCGTTGGGCGCCTCGGGCACGCCGCCCGGGCCGCCGGCGAAGTCGCCGTCGTTGTCGAACTCACCGCCGGCCTGCGGGCAGTCGCCCAGCAGGTCGCAGTACAGGTTGCGCGTGACGGTGATGTCGTCGGCCGTGTCCAGCCGCTCGTCCGGGCCGCTGCTGAGGAAGCGCGCCTGGTTGTTGTCGACCGTGATGACCAGCAGCTGGCCCCAGGGATCGTACTGCCGCTCCATGGTCAGGCGCATGCGCGCGGCCTCGACGTCGGCGCCGTACCCGAGCTCCTGCTGCAGCGTGGTCGCCAGCGTGTTCACGATGGCCTCGATGGCCGGCTTCACCACGTTGGCCACGCGCGACTGCGCCTGCTGGTAGGTGTTGACCGCCACGCCCGGGCCGTCCACGTCGCCGCTGGCCGCGAACAGGATGCCCGCCTCGGCCTGCGCCACCGGATCCTGCTCGGCCCCCGGCTGCGCCGTCAGCGTCGCCAGGTTCGGCACGCCGATCTGGTAGCGCGGCTCGGCCAGCTCGCCCTCGAGCCGGAAGTACACGCGCTCGAGCCCGGGCCGGAACTCGAGCAGCGAGAACACCGCCTCGTCCACGATCTGCAGGCCGATGGCCGCGGCCCGCCCGATGCCCTCGGCGTCGGTCAGCTCGAAGGTCACCTCGGCCTGCTCACCGGGCGCGTAGACCTCACGGTCCGTCGTCACCGCGACGCTCAGACCATCCGCCGCCGCGACGTGCACGAAGGCCGTGTCGCGCCGCAGCGAGCTGCCCAGCGCCAGCGTGTAGGCGTCCAGCCGCACCGCGCCGACGTGATCGCCGCTGAGGTCGATCTCCACCGACGCGCGCCCCTCGGCGTCCGGGTCGAGCGTCTTCGTCAGCACCGTCTGGCCGCCCACGATCAGGTCGAAGTACACGCGGTCGCGCACGCCGGCGACGAACACGTCCGCCTTCAGCGTGTCGCCCACCCGGTACAGGGCCTTGTCGGTGCGCAGCAGCACCGCGCCGTCGGCCTGCCCGGCCGTCCACTCGAAGTGGTTCGTCACCTCGTGCCCGTCGCCGTCGGTGCTGACCACGTCGGCCACCACCGTCCGACCCATCAGCAGCGCCTCGACGCTGCCCAGGCCGTGGGCGTCGGTCTCGAAGCTGGGCAGCTCGACCCCGTCGAGCGTCATCACGTGCGTCGCCGCCACCGGCGCGCCCGACGCGTCCAGCGAACGCACCAGCAGCCGGTTCACGACGCCGGGCACGACGCTGCCGCTCTCGGGCACCACGAACACCTCGAGCGCCGCCGGCGCCACGCGGATCGTCTTCGCGATCGTGCGCGCCTGGCCCGCGGTGTCGGTGACCTCGAAGGTCAGCTGCACCAACCCGCCGCCCTGCTCGAGGGGCAGCCCGACCACGTAGTCCGGCAGCCGCAGCTCGAACTCGAAGATGCCCTCGTCGTTGGTCGCGCCCTGCTGCTCGGCGAAGGTCGACTCGCCCGCGTCGAAGGTCGACGCCACCAGCCGCACCGCGCCGCCGGCCACGGGCTGACCGAAGAAGTACCGCGCCGACAGCGTGCCCCGCAGCGTGTCGCCGGCCAGGTACACCTGCTGATTCAGCGCCACGTCCACGTCGTACTTGGGCAGCGCGTAACGCTCCACCGCCACCGTCTTCTCGGTCGTCACGTCGCCCAGCGTCGCCGCGATGCGGTAGGTGCCCATGTTCACCTCGCGCGCGAGCTGGAACTTCCCGTGCGCCACGCCGTAGGCGTCGGTCCGCGTGATGACCCGCTCGACCTTGTTGTCCTTGCCGTCGAAGATCTCGAAGACGACCTCGCTGTCGCCCACCGGCCGCAGGCTGGGACGCTCCAGCGCGAGCGCGCGGAAGTGGATGATCTGGCTCGGCTGGTACAGCGGCTTGTCGGTGGTCACGAGCACCTTGGTGGCGCGCTCGACGACGACGTTCTCGCGCACCACCTGCTGGCCCTCGGGCGCGTCGACCTCGACCACCATCTCGCGCTCGCCGAGCGCGTCCTCGTCCACATCGATGGGCGCGTCGGCCTCACCGTTCGCGTCCGTCGTGCCCGCGAACACCTCGGTGGCCTCACCGTCGGCGTCCACCAGCAGCACCCGCACCGGCAGGTTCGCCCGCGCCTGCCCGGTCACCGGGTGCCGCGCCAGCACGCGGAGGTGGTTCACCCCGTCGAGCCGCAGCCGATCGCTGCCGACCAGCTGCACCTCGGTCAGATCGAGCGCCGTGAACAGCGAACGCTTCCCCCAGATGGCGTCGTCGCCGCCCCAGTCGAAGGCGTACTCGATGACATAGCCGGCCAGGTCGGCGGCCGACTCGCTCGGCCGCCCGAAGTCGAGCGGCACCTCGAAGACGGTCTCGGTCGCGTCGATGGTGAAGTTCTGCGTGTGCTCGGCGGCGACCGTGTCGTCCGTGATGCGTAACAGCCGAACCTGCGCCTGACCCATCAGCGTCGCGGTCCCGGTACGCCGCACGGTCAAGCGCACCGTGGTCGCGGCGGGCCCCACCTCGGCCCGGATGCTCGCCTCGTCCAGCTGCAGGGTGGCGGTCATGGGGTGATCGCCCCCGTCCTCCACCCCGCCATCACGCGGCGGGCCGCTGCCGCCGCCATCGTCGCAGCCGGCGAACGCCAGCAGCGCCAGGACACCCACCCAATGCAGACGACGTCGCATGGTGACCTCCTCGAGCCGTCCGGCCGGGCCCCGTCGCGACGCGCTCCGCCGCCGGACCCACCCGACGGGGAACCGCAGCATCGCCCGTGCCGCCGCACTGGACGCGGGCGAGGGGTGAGTCTGACGAAGACGAGGCGTCGTCTGACCGGCGCGGGCGAACTCCCGGTGACCTCGGCGGTCCAGGTGACGGCGTGCCCGGGTCGCGGCACGAGACCAGCTCGGCGCGCGGTACACCACCTCGATGGGGTCGTTGCGCGGCGGCTGTCCATGTGGCATCAGCAAGGAGTGGGGAGCCTCCGCATCCTGGCTGCGTTCGTCCTCGCGCTGCTGTCATCGGCGCCGTGCGCTCCCGCGTCCGCAGCCGACGGCCCGACCCTGGGGCGCGACGCGCCGCCGGTGGCCGAGGAGCGCTATCAGATCGGGCGCACACTGTACCTCGACGGGCACTTCGCGGAGGCCGCCGCCGAGTTCCGGACGGCCTTCGACCTCTATCCGTCCTCGCCCCGCCTGGCCTACAACCTGGCCCGCGCCGAGGAGCGCGCCGGCCGCACCGAGGCCGCCATCGACGCCTACCGGAAGTATCTCGCGCTGGCGCCGCACGCGGCGGACGCCTGGCAGGTGCGCGGCGTCGTCGACTCGCTCGAGCGGCGCCGGACGCAAGAGACGGTCACCCTGCGCGTGCGCACGACGCCCCCGGGCGCCGCCGTTCGCCTGGACGGCGAGGCCCTCGGCCCCGCCCCCGTCGAGCGCACGCTGCCGCCGGGGCGCTTCCGCGTCCAGGCTCACTTGCCGGGTCACGCCGAGGCGAGCCAAACCGTCCGCGCCGCGGCGGGCGCCGCCCTCGACGTCCACCTCGTCCTGCCACCCGATGGCGCGACCGCGCCCGCCGTCACCGGTGCCCGATCCACCGCGTCCCCCGCGCCGGTGCTCGGCTGGACGGTGCTGGGCGTGGGCGCGACGGCGCTGGCGGTCGGCACCTGGCAGGCCGTCGAGGCGGCGAGCATCCGCGACGACGTCGGCGCGCTGCCCCCCGGCGAGCGCGGGCGATACGACGAACTCTCGAGCGACTACGATCGCGCCCGCCTGGTCGGTGGCGTGGGCCTGGGCGTCGGCGCGGCCGCCGTGGGCGTCGGGCTGTGGCTGGTGCTGCGGGACGCGCCGGCCGACGTGACGGTGAGCGCGACACCGCGCGGCGGCCTCGTCCGAGGCTCCTTCTGATGCCCCGCGCCTTGGCCCTGCTGTCGAGCGTCGCCTGCGTGCTGCTGCCGGCTTGCGGCCCGCTGCCGGATTATTCGCCTTGCGTCGAGGGCGAATGTCCCGCGGGCGAGCGGTGCATCGAAGGCGCGTGCGTCGCGGGACAGGACGCCGAGCGCATCGACGGGGCGGCGGGCACGGACGCCCACCCCGCCGACGCGCAGCCGACCGACGCGGCGCCGCCGGACGTCACCCGCCCGGACGCCGCGACACCCGCCGACGCCGCGCCGCGAGACGCCGCGCCGACGCTGGACGCCGGGCGACCGGACGCGGCCCCGAGCGACGCCGGGCCCATCGCCGACGCCGGGCCCATCGCCGACGCCGGGCCAGCGGACGCGACGCGCGCCGACGCGGCCTGCACCCCCGCGGCCGAGGCCTGCAACGCGGCCGACGACGACTGTGACGGGCGCGCGGACGAAGGCCTCGGCGTGGGCGACGCCTGTCAGGGCGTGGGCCGCTGCCCGGCGGGGCGGCTGGAGTGCGCGCCCGGAGGCACGACACGCTGCTCGACGCTGCCCGGCGGCTCGGCGTTCGTCGACGCCCCCGAGGCCTGCAACGGGCAGGACGACGATTGCGACGGCGTGGTCGACGAGGGGTTCGGTGTCGGCGACGCCTGCGTCGGCGAGGGCGTCTGCGGGGCGGGCGTGCGCGAGTGCGCCGGCCCTGACGCCACGCGCTGCTCGACGCTGCCCGGCGGCAGCGCCTTCGGCGGCGGCCCCGAGACCTGCGACGGTCGTGACGAGGACTGCGACGGCCGGATCGACGAGCAGGCGCGGGGTGAGTGCGAACGATGCGGCCCGCGCGACGCCGTCGGGGTGTGCGGCGAGGGCGCGCGGCTGTGCGTGAACGGACGCTGGGTGTGCCGTCCCTGGCTGCCACCGGCGGGCAGCGCGGTGCCCTGCGACGATCTCGACAACGACTGCGACGGCGCCACGGACGAGCGCGACGAAGGCGTGCTGACCCCCGATCCGGACGCGCTGCAGGTGATCACGCGCTGTGGCGCGCGCCCCGACGGCTACCTGCCACCCGAGCAGGTGCAGGTCGCGGACGGCGCCCGCACGATCGACCTGGGCGCGCGCCCGTCGGTCTGCGTCCACCCGGGCGCGCGCGCCCCGATCCTGGCCAGCCACGATGCCGCGTGGCAGGCCTGCGACGAGGACTGCGCCGCCCTCGACGACGCCGGGCAGGCCGACGAGGCGGCCGCCTGCCGCCTGGCCTGTCGCCGGACCGCCGATCAGGCCCGCGCCGACGCGCTCGCCGCGGCCCCGCTGGTCGACGACGCGACGACGCGGTGGCGCTGCGCCGATGGCGATCCCGCGCCGCGCTGCACCGCCGACGCCTGCCTCCCCGAGCTCGACGGCTACGTGCCCCAGGGCGCGCGCTGCCGGCCCACGTTCGAGGTGTGCAACAACGGCGTCGACGACGACGGCGACGGCCTGATCGACGGCGTCCTCGACGGCCCGGATCCGTGCGCCGCGCGCATCGACCGCCCCCTCGAGACGCAGCCCTGGACCGTCTGTCCGCCCGAGCTCGACGGCCAGCCCGGCTGCGAGGACTCGCCCCACCTGCGGGAGCAGCCCACGCTGAACCAGAGCGACTACTGCGACAACGCCTCGTGCCCCTACCAGGTGTCGCTCACCTACGACTTCGCGGTGGACCGCGAAGAGGTGTCGATCCGGGCCTACCGCGCCTGCGTCGAGGCCGGGTGCTGCAGCCCCCCGGCCGGCCGGCAGTACCGACTGGCCGAGGCCGCCTTCGCCGCGGGCGCGGTCGGCCGACGCCCCGCCGATCCCCCCCGCTGCGCGCCGCCGGTGAACGTGCTCGATCCCGCCGCGGCGGACGCGCTGGGCGACCTGCCGGTCACCGGCGTCTCGTGGTGCCAGGCGCGCGCCTACTGCAACTGGGCCGGCAAGCGGCTGCCCACCGAGTTCGAGTGGGAGCGCGCCGCGACGGGGCCCGCCCCGCGGCGGTGGGCGTCGTGGGGCAGCTTCGTGCCCGGCACCTGCAGCGACGACCAGTGCTGCCGCGCCTCGGACTACGAGGGCCCGGTGCCCGCCGGCTGCGGCGTCGACGCGCTGCCCGTCTGCCCCGACGACGAGCCCGAAACCGTGCGCGCCGCTTGCTTCGGCGTCTTCGGCGACGCCACCGAGTGCCCGCGCGCGCCGGGCCAGCGCGCCGCGCCGGTTTACGCCAACGCCGACGGCGCCACCCCCGACGGCATCCTGAACCTCAACGGCAACGTCGCCGAGTGGGTGTTCGACTGGCGGGCCTCGGAGAGCTTCCCGCGCAACACCACCGATCCCGTCGGGGTCGGCTGCGCGGCGGGCTACTTCAACATGCGGGTCGGGCGCGGCGGCCACTACGCCACCGTCAGCGATCGCATCGACGGCGTGCGGCGCGGCGAGGCCCAGTTCCCGTCGGCGCGGGTGCCCTACCTCGGCTTCCGTTGCGCGCGCACGCTCTCGCCCGCTGGCCTGTGCGACCCCGCGATGCCCTTCATGCCCGACGCCGACGGCGGCGGTGATCGCGCGTGCGTGCCCAACGCGCACCAGTGTCCGCCGCCCGGCGACCCCACCGACCCCACGCGGCCGTGCATCCCCCGTCCGGGTGAGGTGCCCGACCAGCTGTGCGCGGGTCCGGTGTTCGACGACACCAACGCGACGGACACCGACCCGTGCCCCAGCGACCAGCGCGTGCAGACCGCGAGCTGCGCGACCGGCCTGGACCAGTTCTGCACGTCCGGCGACGTGGTGGCGTGCGAGACCTATCTGCTGTCGCGCTTCTCGCTGGTGCCCGCGCCCGGCACGGAGCGTTCGCAGCAGGCGCGCGCGACGGTGAACGCGCTGCTGCAGGACACGCTGGCGCCCAACGGCGGCGACACGCTGTGGGGGCTGACGCTGCCGCCGGACTTCCCGCGCGCCAACGGCAACTGGACCGCGAGCTTCGGCTCGATCACCGCCGATCCACAGGGGCGGCTGCAATGGCTGGGGGTGGGCGAGCCGGGCGCCTGCGCGCGGACCGCGGTGTTCGAGGGGCTGCCGGTGCGCACCGATCCGGATGGCCGCGGGCTGGCCGTGTGCGGCGCCGTCGCGGCTGGGGGCGGGGCGATCTGGAGCCGCGAGGTGCCGGTCAGCGTGCGCTTCTCGGCGCTGTCCCTCAGCCCGGGGCTGCGGGCCCAGGGCGCGGCCGGGCGCTACCGCATCCAGGGCGGCCGCCTGGCGCTGCACATCAGCCGCGCCGACGCCGAGGCCAGCACGCTGGGTGATCCCACCGTGCGAGGCATCACTGGGCTCTTGAGCTACTTCGACCTCGACCCGATCGACCTGTGCACGGTTCCCCTCCCGTACGCGCCAGCCGTCGGGTGCGACATCGACGCCCCCGTCGCGCTCGAAGGGTGCAACCCCGACACGAACACCTGCGACGACGCCGATCGCTGCCTCGGCTGGATCCTGCCGATGGACTTCGAAGCCATCCGCGCCGACCAGGCCGCCTGCGAGGGGCTGGTGCCGGGACTGTACCGCTGCGCGTGCCCCGCGCCGTGAGGCCGGCGCGGGGACCGGGGGGACCTGCTGGGCGCACCGGTCGGACGGGACCGGGGCCAGGCCCGGGCCCGTCGGTCCGGCGGGGCCGCCTGCCCACGCAGTTTGGTCTCCATGAGTCGCTGGCCACCAGTCGAGGCGGCCACCCCCGCGAACTACTCGACGCGCACCAACACGCCGGCCAGCTCTAACAGGAACCCCTTCCATGCGACGCGAGGTTCTCCACTGGTTCGGCCCACCCCCCACATGTCGCAGTGCCCTGAGCTGCCGGGGCCACGCTCGAGCGGCAACGGCGAACGTTCCACGGATAACTGGCGGCCGTACCGTGCGGCGACCGTCTCCGCATCGCCGACTCGGATCCGAAACACTGCCTGTTCCAGGGCGCTGTTCCTCAACGCGATGGCCTGCTCGGGCGTGGTGCGTTCACAATCCCACACCGAAAGGGAAGCACTTGGGCGTTCAGCAGCCTCAGCCTGAGCTTGGTCCGCCGTCGACGGTGTCACGGCCAGAACTGTCGGCTCGCCGGTCGCGGCTTCGACGAACCGGGGTTCGTTGTTGGCCGTTCGAAGAACCAAGCATCGGGGACCCAGGCGCTCGCTCACGACGCCGAGTGAACTCGTGAGAGGAACTCGTGGAGCGACGCGGCGCTGGCGAACACTACGGGTTCCTCGCTGCCATCCTGCGTTTCGCCCACCGCAGCGTACCAGTGCACGCGCTCGTCCGGCAGGATCTCGATGTCGACATACAATCCGTGGCGGCGCCACACCAGCAGCACGTTGCGATCGTCCGTGGGCGCCGCGGACGGCAGCGCGCCTGCCAACCGAAACGCCTGCATGGCGACTCGATGAGCGGCGTCGGCCTGGGCGATTCCGCGCTGGGCGAGATCGTCTATGAAATGCAGCCAGCGAAGAAAAAGGGTCAGACGGTGGTCGGGCTCAGCCCCGACGACCTCGACGGACGAGCAGCGGATCGGTGGCGGCCCCGACGTGGTGACATTTCCGGTCAGGCCGACGTCCGACAGCCACGACTCGGCCGACGCACTCGCGGAGGGCTCGCTCACCGAGAAGCCCGGCGAATGCGGAACGCCGATCACTTCCCGCTCCTGTCATCGTCTGGGTCGCCGGCCACGGTCTCGGCCGTCTGCTTCACCCTCTGACCTTGGCTGAGCAGCCATTGCCCGACCGCGATCGCCGCGTCCGGGGTCAGCAGCCAGGTGGAGACCACCTCCCGAAGGATCGTCGGCATGTCACCAGGGGGCGCCGACTCGACTGCACGCCCGCCCTCAATCGTCAGGGTGCCCGACCGTGGTGCGCGCAGGCGATCGAAGTAGGCGCTCGCCTGAACGAACCCGCTGGCGGTCACACCACCAAAGCAGCCCGAGACAACGACCGATACCGGGCTCTTGTCTTCGTACTCGAACCTGACCTGCACTTTTTCGTCGGCCACGACACCTCCTCGCCGACGCTGACTATAGCGCCCTGGAGCACGGGCGTCACGGCCCCGGACTCCAGGACGGCCGGGTCGAGGACGCCCCTGTGTGCGTGCGTTGCCTGGCATGGGTTCGCGCGGAGGTCAAGCTCGGCCGGCGCCGCGGGGCGCGGCGCCGGCCGGCCGCCGGCGCTACTGCACCTCGACCTCGATGGGCTCGCCCTCGGACTCGACGTCGGGGTTGTAGTAGCTGTACACGCGGGCCGCGGGGGCCTGGGCCCGGATGGGGTTGCGGGCCACGATGCGGTACTCGAAGTGCACCGGGGCGTCGGGCAGGATGACCTGGAAGTACAGCAAGAGCTGACGCTCGGTGCGCTCGTAGCGACGGATGACGCCCTGCTCGACCAGCGCGTCGACGTCGTCGGTGACGAGGTCGAAGCCGGGCGGGATGCCCAGGTCGACCATCACCATGTCGGCGAACTCGAGGCTGTCGTTGCGCACGTCGACGCTGACGTTGACGGTGTCGTCGACGGTGAGCGAGGTGCGGTCGTAGCTCACGTCGATGTGCAGCGGGCCCTCGCCCGGCGCCGGGCCGTCGTAGGGCACGTGGTAGGCCTGCACGATGCCGTACTGCAGGTTGCCCTGGCCCTCGATGAGGATGGACACCTGCTGCGGCATGCCGGCGACCAGCCACTCGCGCAGGTCGGCCTGGCGCAGCACGTCGCTGTTGTCGGGCGTGACCTGGAAGGTGGCGCGCTCGACGTCGTCGAGCAGCACGCGCACGGTGGCGTTGGCGTTCTCGTCGGGCTGGCTGGCCAGCGCCTCGAGCAGGCACTTGATGGTCCACACGGTACCCGCGGTCGAGCCCCACGTGCCGTAGGTGTCCTTCTTGGTGATCAGCCAGTCGAGCGCGGCCTGGCTCACGCCGCGCGCGGCGCCGGCCTTCAGCAGCGCGTGCGTCGCGAGCGCCGTCGTCTCGATGTACGCCGGCTCGCCCTGGCCGTAGGTCGTGGTCTGCTCGGTGGTCTGCCAGTGGTTGCCCAGCGACTCCTCGACCTCGCTCGCCAGGCGGTCGATCACCTGCCCGGTCAGCGCGCCGTTCGGCTCGTAGGCGACGAGGAAGTTGGCGAACAGGGCCAGCGTGTAGGTGCCCATGTCGGCCAGCTCGCCCTGCAGGAAGGTCTTCGCGGCGGCCATCTCGGGGCCGCTCTCGCCGGCCGCGGCCAGCGCGAAGGCGACGTACGCGGTGACGGTGACCGGGTCGGTCAGGTTGCCGGTCTCGTCGAGGCCGCGGCCCGCGTTCTCAAAGTGACCGTCCGCCGACTGCTGCGACAGCAGCCACGCGCGGGTCCGCGCGAGCATCGCCTCGTCCACCGTGCGCACGTTGGCCATGTCGACGAACTCGAGCAGGCCGTACGCGCTCAGCACCGCGTGCGCCGGCGCGGTGCCGAACCACTCGAAGCCGCCGCCGTCGACCTCGAAGGTCAACAGGCGCTGGTAGCCGGTGTTCACGTAGCCCATGGCCGTCGCCTCGAGCTCGGGCGTCACCGTGCCGGTCTCGCGCAGGTAGCGCACCACCAGCACGTTCGGCCACGTCGTCGACGAGGTCTGCTCGAAGCAGCCCGACGGCATGCGCAGGATGTTGTCCAGGCCCTCCACCGCGGCCGAGAACAGCCCGGGGTACAGCTTCACCAGCAGCTTGCCGCTGCCCTCGATGGCCTCGGCGGGCAGCATGATCTCGCGGTTGACCGGCTCGTCCAGGCGGCCGCTCCACGACTGGCGAACCTCCTGGCCGTCGGGCACCACCTCGACCACGCGCTCGACCGCGTCCTGCAGGCTGTCGCCGATGGCGAAGACGGTCAGGGCGTGGATGCCCACCTTCTCGACGCGCACCGGCAGGTCGACGCCGCGCACCTCGTTGGGCGCCAGCTCGACCACCTGGTTCGCCTCGCCGAGCAGCGTCAGCCAATCGGCCGGCTGCACCTCGAGGCGAACGCTCTGCGGGGTGTCGAGGTAGTTGTAGAGCGCGATGGGCACCGTGTACTCGTCGCCCCGCGTCAGCGTCGCCGGGAAGGCCACGTCGACGAAGAAGTCCTGGAACACGCGGATGCCCGCCTCGGTGCTGCCCAGCAGGCCCGCCTGCGTGTTCGCCAGCGCGGACAAACGCCACGTCGTGATGCTGTCGGCCAGCGGCACGCTCAGCGTCGCGCGGCCCTGGCCGTCGGTGATCAGCGCCGGCTCGACCAGCAGCGTCTCGGGGAAGTCGCGCCGCACGCGCGGGCGATCATCGCCGCCGGAGGTGCCCCCGCCGCCCGGATCGCCGCCGCCCCCGGGCTCGCCGCCGGCGCCGGGGAAGCCGCCGTCGTTCCAGTCGCAGTTGGACAGCAGGTCGCAGTTGATCGCGCGCGTCACCACCACGTCGTCCGCGGTATCGGGTCGCTCGTCGGGACCGAAGCTGGTGAAGACGACGTCGCCACCGTCGACCACCATCCGCATCCCCTGGCCCCAGGGATCGAACAGACGCTCGGTGGCCAGGTGCGCCCGCATCACGTCGTCGTCGACCCAGGTGTCGCCGAACGCCGCGGCGAGGCGCTCCGCGAGGCCTTCGATGAGCGCACGCACCGCGGGCAGCACGACCTGCCGCACGCCGGCCTGCGCCTGCTGGTAGGTGTTGACCGCCACGCCCGGCCCGTCCACGTCGCCGCTGGCCGCGAACAGGATGCCCGCCTCGGCCTGCGCGACCGGATCCTCCTCGGCGTTCGGCTGCGCCGTCAGCGTCGCCAGGTCCGGCACGCCGATCTGGTACCGCGGCTCGGCCAGC
>JACKDN010000053.1 GCA_020633465.1 Myxococcales bacterium | reverse complement strand
GAAGTCGGTGTCCAGCGCGCCCGGCGCGACGACGTTGACGGTGATGCGCCGGCCGCCGAGCTCCTTGGCCAGGTAGCGCGTGGCGGTCTCGACCGCCGACTTCAAGCAGGCGTAGGCGCCCATCCCCGGCACCGTGAAGCGGCACAGGCCGCTGCTGACGTTGATGATGCGCCCGCCGTCCTTCAGCCGCGGCAGCAGCCGCTGGATGAGGAACAGCCCGCTCTTGAGGTTGGTCTGGTACAGCGCGTCGAGCGCCTCCTCGGTCAGCGTGTCGAAGGTGCCGTGGCCCGTGATGCCGGCGTTGTTGATCAGGATGTTCAGGTCGCGCCCGCCGAAGTGCTGGTCGAGGGCGGCCTCGACACGCCCGACGATGTCGGGCAGGGCCGCGGTGCCGGTCAGATCGGCCTGCAGCACGACGGCCTTCGCGCCCAGCGCCTCGATGGCGCGCGCCGTGTCGTGCGCCGCGGCCTCGTTCGACTTGTAGGTGATGACGACGTCGGCGCCGGCCTCGGCGAGGCGCAGGGCGATCTCGCGCCCCAGGCTGCGGCTGCCCCCGGTGACGAGCGCGATGCGGCCGTTCAGCGTACCCATGGGTGACTCCCTTCGGTGGTGCGAGGGCCTGTCCATCAGGCCTCGATGGGGTCAACCTAGCGGTGCCGCCGCGCGCGCAGAACGGCCGCCGGCGCACAGGGGGTATACGCCGATGAACAGCCTCACCGAGTGGGACTGGGACGACCTGCGCGTGGTGCTGGCGGCCGCGCGCGCGGGCTCGCTGTCGCGGGCGGCGGCCGAGCTGGGCACGACCCAGCCCACCGTCGGTCGACGCATCGACGCCTTCGAGCTGGCGGTGGGCGGCCCGGTGCTGGTGCGCGACGCGCGCGGCTGCCGCCCGACGCCGCTGGGCGAGCGCCTGCTGCCCCACCTCGAGGCCATGGCCGCCGCCGCCGGCCGCGCGGGCCAGGTGGTGCAGACCCAGCGCGACGCCGTGCGCGGCGTGGTGCGCGTCGCCTGCGGCCCGCTCATCGGTCGCCTGCTGGCCCGCCACGTCGACGCGCTGCTCGAGGGCGCGCCCGACCTCGAGGTCGAGATCGCCCCCTCGCTGGCCTTCACCAACCTCGAGGGCGGGCAGGCCGACATCGCCCTGCGCAGCCGGCGCCCCGACAAGGCCCACCTGGTGGGGCGCAAGCTGCGCGACAGCCCCTTCGCGATCTACGGCGGCCACCGCTACGTCGAAGCGAACCCGGCCGCGCAGACCGCCGAGCGCTTCACCGCCTGCCGCTGGGTGGGCTACGTCGACGGCGTCGACACCCCGTCCGATCGCTGGCTGCGCGCCCAACTCGGCCGCTCGGCCGCAGTCCGCTTCAGCGACGCCCCCACCATCCTCGAGGCCGCCGCCGCCAACGCGGGCCTGTGCGTCCTGCCCATGCACGCCGGCGAGGACGACGCGCGCCTGCAGCGCGTCAGCGACCCGCTGAGCGAGGCGCTGAGCTTCGAGTCGTGGCTGGTCGCCCACGCGTCGAGCCGCAACCAGCCCCACGTCCGCTGGGTCATCGACCGCCTCGTCGAGCTGATGGCGCGCTGGGCGCCCGCCTGAGCCGCACGAGAGACCTCGAGCCGACCTGCGCACCCAGCGGCCGACCACGCCGCACGCTCCGAAGATGCCCGCGACGCACGGAGCCCGGCTGACAGCTGAAAGCTGAACGCTGATAGCCCCTCCGATTCGAGCACCGGCCTCCGACGCCAAGCCCGGCTGAGGCGCATCCGCGGAGGATCTGTTAGCGTCGCCCCCATGCTGGCCCTGCTCGCCCCGCTCGTGCTGGTGGCGCCGCTCGCGCGCGGCGAGGCGCCCACGCGCGTCGAGGTGCATCACACCGCGGGCGCCGAGCGCGGCGCCGACCGCGCGTTCCTGCGGCTGCGCCGCGACGGCGCGCCCGACTGGATCAGCAAGGTCTACCGCGCGTGGGCGGCCCACGCGGCCGACCTCGACGGCGACGGCGACGCCGAGATCGTGCTGGGCGTCTGGAGCACCACGCCGCGCCACGCCGAGCCCGAGCCCCACCGCACGGTCTGGGTGCTCGACGCCCGCGACGGCGGCCTGTACGAGCGTTGGCGCGGCAGCGCGCTGGCCCGCCCGCTGCGCGACGTGCGCGTCCTGCCCGCGGCGCCCGCCGACCGCCTGCTGGCGCTCGAGCAGACCGGCGACACCTGCACGCTGACCGTCTATCGCTGGCACGGGTTCGGCGTCGTGGGCGACGCCCGCCGCCCGACCCCCTGCGCCCCCTTCTGCGACCCTCGCGAGCCCTGCGTGACGACGGCCGAGGGGCCGCGCCGCGCGCGCTGGCGCGACGACGCTCTGACGCTGGAGCCTTGGCCATGAACGCTCGACTGTTCGCCCTCACGTTGCTGTGCGCCGCGCCCGCGGCCGCCGCGCCGGATACGCTGGGCGATCCCACGCGCCTCACCGACGCCGCGCTGAGCGTCGGTGACTTCGCCTTCAGCCCCGACGGCAAGACCGTGGTGTTCGCCGCCGGCGCCGCGGGCGCGCGCGACCTCTACAGCGTGCCCGTGGCCGGCGGCGCGCCGACCCGGCTGACCGACGACCCGGGCGACGACCGGGATCCCACCTTCGACCAGAACGGCGCGCACCTCATCTGGAGCAGCAACCGCGGTGCCACCGGCTACGACCTGTGGCGCGCCAAGGCCGACGGCAGCGATCCGAAGCAGATCACGACGCTGCCCGAGGACGCGCTCGAGCCGGCGGTCAGCCCGCTGCGCTACCAGCTGTTCGCGGTGATCGACGACGCCTGCAGCGGTGCCGTGGGCGAGCGGGTCAGCCTGTACGAGAAGATCGCGTTCACGCGGCAGAAGGGCGACAGCCGCGAGGTCTGGTTCACCTCGGTCAAGGGGCGCCACCGCGGCCGGCTGTCGCCCGAGGGCGCGTCGTGCGGGGCGCCGGTGTGGAGCGGCGACGGGCTGAGCGTCGGCTGGACCTGCAGCGCCGGCGGCCCGGTGGCGCACGACACGCGCGCCGAGTGGATCCCCAGCTTCGAGTCGGCGCTGGCGGCGCTGAAGGGCGGCGAGGGCTGCGAGACCGACCCGAAGGGCTGGCGCAGCGACGCCTGCCTGAAGAAGCTGCCGCGCACCTACGCGACGCACGCCCCGCAGGCGACGCCGCCGGGCGTCAGCGCGCAGGGCTACAGCGCCAACCAGATCCTCCAGCTGGGCGTCGGCGCCAGCGGCGCGCCGATGCAGCGACCGCGCGCCAACGGCGGCGCCTGGGTGCCGATGCCGTTGAGCGCGAAGGTGCAGCACGGGCCGATCTGGTCGCCGCGCGGCGAACACGTCGCCTGGGTGGCGGACGGCGGCCTGTTCGTCGCGCCCGCGCGCTACCGCCTGCAGACCACGTTGAACCTGTTCGACTTCCCCGAGCTGTGGCGCGCCGGCGTCTCGGCGCTGCTGGCGAAGAACCACTTCGTCGCGCGGCCCGGCGCCGAGAAGGAGTTCTTCACGCTGTACGAGAAGGCCCGCTACGCGCGGCGGCCCACCTTCGTCACCGCCGACGCGGCGCTGCAGGTGTTCCACGACGAGTTCGCCGCGCTGCTGAAGCGCGCCGAGGCCGACGCGATGGAGGCGCTGCGGCTGATGTCGAACGCGCTGGCGGCGCACTTCGCGACGCGCGCCGACGATCCGCTGGGACGCTACCTGGCGGTGTACTTCGCGGTGCCGGCGGCGGTGCTGGAGGCCGCGCCCGAGATCGACGAGGGCTTCGATCCGTACATGGCGCCGGAGGACAAGCCGGCGCCGCCCCTCGAGCAGCTGAAGGCCAACCTGCCGAGAGCGTTGGCGAAGGTGCCGGCGCCCATCCGCGACGAGGTGAAGGGACACGTCGACCGGATGCTGGCGCACGCGGGCATCGCCGAGGTCGCCGTGCCCGGCGGCGGATCGAAGAAGGTCGACTACAGCCAGTTCCAGGTGCGCGGGCACTACACGGGCTCGGGCCTGGCCGGCTACTTCCTGGCGATGAACTGGTACGCCCTGCTGCCCGTGCCGCTCGAGGGCGCCGGGCCGGTGCTGGACGCGCTGCAGGCGCCGCGGTCGGACGGCAAGCCGAACGCCTACGCCGAGTGGGCGAAGGTGGACGCGCTGGGCGGCGCGTTCCTCGGCAAGCCGATCGACGGCACGCCGGCCCACCTGGTGGCGCTGAAGAAGGAGAAGCCGGCGCTGCTGCAGCCCGGGCAAGCGAAGGCGTTGGGCGCGGCGCTGGCCGCGAAGGTGGGTCCCATCCCGCTGCGCGGCCTGAGCGGCACGCTGGAGGGCAAGGATCGCGTCGCGGGTCTGCGGCTGTTCCCCAAGCGTTTCGGGGTGGACGCGTCGTTCATCGGGCGGCTGACCTACCCGACGCTGAAGCACGAGCGCGGCTGGCCGAACCCGGTGGAGATCTTCGCCGCGCTGGGCAGCGAGCGCGCCACGGCGCTGGCGCGGGCCGCGGCGAAGGACGAGGCCAAGGGGCTGGGCGACGCCTTCCTGAAGGACTGGGAGGCCGCGCTGGCCAAGCTGCAGGCCGAACACGGGCGCGGGGACGACGGCCTGGCGCAGACCGACCTGTACCATGCCTGGCTGGCGCTGCTCCGCACGCTGGCCGCCCAGCACGGCGTGCGCCCGCCCGCGCGCCTGCACTTCGCGCGCAGCGACGCCTGGGGCGACCGCCTGCTGTTCTCGGCCCTCGCCGGCTACACCCAGCTCAAGCACGACGCCGTCCTGTACGCCGCGCAGGAGTACGGCGCCGAGTGCGACGGCGCGGCGCCGGTGATGGGCTTCGTCGAGCAGCCCGAGCTGCCCGATCCCGTCGGCTTCGTCGATCCGCTGCCCACCTTCTTCGAGCAGATGGCGACGCTGGGCGACCGCGTGTACGGCCAGCTCGCGGGCGGCAAGGCGCCCAGGGTGCGCAGCCCTTGGGGCGGCGACGACGCCAAGCCGCTGAACGCCAAGGTGTTCGCCGAGACGCTCGCCGGGCTGGCGAAGAAGGAGATCGAGGGTCGGCCCTTCACGCGCGACGAGGTGAAGTGGCTGCGCGACGTGGGCGGCGTGATGGAGGCGCTGTTCCTGGGCCTCGAGAAGTCGCCCGACCTCATGTTCGGCAACGACCAGGGCCGCCAGCAGCGCGGCGTGACGCTGGTGACCGACGTGTACACGAACGTCACCAGCAACCAGGTGCTGCAGTTGGGCGTGGGCAAGCTGCTCGACCTGTTCGTCGTGGTGCCCGGGCCGACGGGCCACCGGGTGACCCAGGGTGGGCTGTTCTCGTTCTACGCGTTTCGGCAGCCGATGAGCGATCGGCTGACCGACGAGGCGTGGTGGCAGTGGCTGGAGAGCGGCGACGTGCCGGCCCTGCCCGCGTGGACGAAGAGCTTCGTCGAGCCCGCGCCGAAGTGAGCGGGGGGGGCGCCGTCGCGCGCGTCGCGCCTCGCCCCGGTGGCGACGCGCGCCGCGGCGCCGTGGCGTTGCTGCTGCTGATCGCTGGCTGCGGGGCGCGCCCCCCCGATCCGACGGCCACCCCGCCGACGCTCACCGTGGCGCTGGCCGGCGACGTGTTCCCCGACGCCGCCCCGTTCGACCCCGCCTGGATCCGAACGCTCCGCGCCGCGGAGGTCGCGGTGATCAACCTCGAGGGCGCGCTGACCACCACCCCGCCGGTGCCCTGCCCGCCCCACCTGGCGCGTGCCCAGTGCGTCCGGTTCGTGGGTCCGACCACCTTCGCCCACGCGCTCGTCGCGGCGGGCGTCGGCGTCGTCGGCCTGGCCAACAACCACAGCCTCGACGCCGGCGCCGTCGGACTGACCGAGACGATCGAGACGCTCACCGCCGCCGGCCTGACCGTCGCCGGCGCGGGCCCGGCGCCTTGGTCAGCCCGAACGGTCGAGCGCGCCGGCCTGCGCCTGGCCGTCTTCACCGTCGGCACCGTGCGCGCGCACGGCGTCCCCGTGCGCGCGCTCGAGGAACGCACCGCGCACGCGCCCCTCGACGCGGTCGCCGAGCGCCTGGCGCCCGCCGTGCGCGCCGCCGCGACCACCCACGACGCCGTGCTCGTCTGGATCCACGGCGGGCGCGAGGGCGCCGCCGCGCCCTCCGGCGCACAGCGTCACCTGGCCGACGGCCTGATCGCCGCCGGCGCTACGCTCGTCGCCTTCCACGGCGCCCACGTCTGGCAAGGTTTCGAACGTCGCGGCGCCGCGCTGGTCGCCTGGAACCTCGGCGACGGCCACCGGCCGGGCCGCCCCGGCCCCATCCTGACCGTCACGCTGAGCCGGACGGGCGTCGTCGCCGCCCGGACCGACCTCGAACCGGACGATGGAGTCTCCCGATGAGCGATCTCGCGAACGGCCTGCGGTTCGCGCGCGACTGGAGCGTCACTTGGGGCGACTGCGACGCGGCGGGCATCGTCTTCTATCCCCGGTATTACGCGGCCTTCGACGCGAACACCCACGCGATGCTGGCGGCCGCCGGCCTCGGCCACCGGACGCTGCGCGAGCGGTATGGGGTGGTCGGCTTGACGCTGGTGGAGACGAAGGCGACCTACCACGGGCCGGCGACGTACGACGAGACGCTGAGCGTCGAGAGTGTCGTGACGCGCCTCGGGCGCAGCAGCGTGACGGTCGGTCACCGCGTGACGCGGGATGGGACGTTGTTGGTCGACGGGTACGAGATCCGGGTGTGGGCCACCGAGGTCGATGGCGCGCTGCGCGCGGCGCCGCTGCCGGACGCGGTGCGGGCGATCCTGGAGGGTCGCTGAGCGGCGCGGGCAGCGTCGCGCGCCTCGAGCCGGTCGTCTGCGAGCAATCGACCGCCGCGCGGCGAAGACGAGGCGCCCCGCGACGCCCACGCGTTCTTCGCGGCTGGGCGCCGCGCCTCACCAGTTTTCGAGGAAGGCACTCCGTGCCTCCCTCGAGCTCCCACCGGCCGGGCTCCGCCCTGGACCCGCCGGAGTTAGGACGACTGATGCGCGGTGCTGAAGTGCAGGTCTTCTGGCGCCGCGCCAGTTGACGGTCGCGGCGGCTCGCCGCCAAGCCCAGCCGACGGGTACTGCACGATCGGGCGGCGACGTCCGCCCTCTCGCGCCGATTGCCCGCCGACGGTGCGAGCGTCCGCGTCGACTCCGGCTGCGGCATCGACAGCGCGGTGACGACTCGGTCGCACGGGCCCTTCGCCGCACCGCTGCGCCGCCGAAAGCCCGAAGCTCGCATCCATCCGGGCACGGCTAATCAGGGTCGCTGACCCAGCGTCAAACGGGCGCCGCGTCGCCGCCCGACGTGACGCGCCGTCCCCGCGTCGCTCGTCAGCCAGCCCAACCGCGGGCCCAGCTCGCCGAGCCGCCCATCCGCCGCCTGAAGGGTGCGTCGGTGCTCGGCCGACGCGCCTCGGTGGGCATCGTGGCTGCGGGGCCTCACTGAGCGCCTCGTGACGACTCGGTCGCCGCGAGCGGTTACTCGACGACTTGCTCTCCCAGGCCGCAATCGCCACACACCATCGCCAACGCCAACGCCCAGTCGTAGACGACGGCGACGAGGGCGGCTCGCGCCGCGGCCATGTAGCTGTCGGCGAAGGCGAGCGCCTTCATCGTCGCCTTGTAGTTCGTCTCTGTGCGCCGGCCCGAGATCCACTTCCAGCGCGGAACCAGCACCACGCCGACACGCGTGTCTTCATGGACGTGGAACTTCAGGATGTCCTTGTAGATCTCGTCGTCCGCGCGATAACCCATGACCTCGACGGCGAGGCCGTCGTCCGCTCGCCAGAAGTCGTACTCGAAGCCCTCACCGGTCTTCGGATGGGCCAGCCGATGGTGGTGGCGGAAGCCCGCGCCCAGGAGGAGCGGCGCAATGGCCGCTTCGAGGTCGGTGCTCTTGGGGAACGGCGTGGACGAGCGGGCGCTGCTCAGCCGCTGGACGAGGCTGCCGGCGATGGCATCCACCAGTTCTCGAACCCGCTGCTCCGCCATCGGCTCCAACGTTCCGAACACCGTGATTGACCCTGCGGCGCTCACCGCCCCACCCCCCTCAGCTCAGCCGCCGCTCCGTCAGCGCGCCCTCGACCGACCACCCTTCCCCCGACACGTACAGCGCGCCCTCGGTGCGCAGCAGGCCCCACGCCATGTTTCGGTCCAGCCGCGCCTCGAGCGCGTCGAGCAGCTCCGTCGGCACGCCCACGACGCGGATGTTCTCGGCCTGGTGCACGCCCTTGCCGCTCAGCTCGTCGACCACGCGGTCGAGGTCGCGGTGCGTGTAGATGACCACCTCGTCGGCCAGCTTGCTCGCCTTGTGGATGCGCTCCGGCGAGCGCGCCCCACGTCGAGCCACAGCAGCACCTTCTCGGTGTAGTCGCGCGCCCAGATGGCCGGCTCGTCGGCGTCGCTGATGCCCTTGCCGAAGGCGAGGTGCTCGCGCTGCTCGAGCGCGAACGCCAACAACCGCGTGAGGAAGAACGCCGCCGTCTCGCTCGGATGCTGCGCCATGCGCAGGTCGAGCGCGTCGTACACCCCGCGGTCGACGTCGGAGAGTTCGAGGCGGACACGATAGATGGTCGAAGGAAGCGCCATGCCCGGCAGGGTCGCACGGTGAGACGCCCTGGGGAAGCGATGCGCGCAGCGCGCGCCATCCGCCACGCCCACGCCATCCACCCCCACCCTACAGCCGACGCCCAACACGCCCCGCAGCCCCACCCCCACCCCAGCGCTCGGGGCGAGCACCTACCACCCCGGCTTCTCGGCGAACGGGCAAGGCCCCGACTCGGTCGTCATGATTTGGCGCCGGCGCCGCCCGTTTCAGGAGCGGCTTTGCCCGCCTTCTCTTCAGAAAATGCGGGGCTGTCGACGCCGTGAGAGAGTCGAGCCCGGCGCTCGCACCGAACGCGGGCAATGGCGCGCCCCGAGAGCTTCTACGGGCGGCGCCGGCGCCCGAATCGTGCGAGTACCGGTCGGTCGGCCTGGCCGTGAGCCGCCGCGGCCGTCAACTGGCGCGGCGCCAGAAGACCTGCAACCCAGCACCCACGCCGCTGTCCCGCCTTCGTGAGTCCGAACGGGTCCAGGGCGGAGCCCTGGCCGGTGGGAGCTCGAGGGAGGCACGGAGTGCCTTCCTCGAACACTGGTGAGCCGCGACGCGCAGTCGCAAAGAACCCGTTGGCGTCGCGGGGCGCCCATCGACGCCACGCGGCGTTCGCCCTCGCCAGCGAGGCGCGTTTCGCAAGCGGATCGAAGGCGCGACGCGGACGCCGCGCAGCGTCGGCGCGCCCATCCAAGGCCGCGCCCGCTCAGGGCGTACAACACCGGAACCCGATGTTCTCCCGAAAGCTCCCCACCGGCGTCGCGTTCGTGAACTGACAGGTCAAGCCGCCGGCGATGTTGCCGAAGCTGCCGCCGCGCACGGCGCGGGCGCTGCCGCCGGCCAGCGACTGCGTCGTCCACTCCCAGACGTTGCCCGACTGGTCGTAGACGTTCCCGTTGCCCATGTTGCGGCGGCACTGCGCCAACGCTCCGCTGGGGATGCTCTGGTCCTGGTTGCCGGGGCTCATCGCGTCGGTGTCGTAGTCCTGGCCGTTGCACCGGTTGCCGTCGTAGGCGTTGCCGTAGGGATACGACTGGTTGTTGTTGCCGGCGCACGCGCGCTCCCACTGCGCGGCGCTGCACAGCGTCATCCCCGCCGCCTCGCAGGCGGCCTGCGCCGTCGCGTAGTCGACGTTCACCCAGGGCAGCGCGCTCGGCTTCGAGCACGCGCGCAGGAAGCTCTGCCCGCCGCTCATCGCGTCGGCGTCGGTGCGGCTGGCCTCGTAGGCGTAGATGCCGAAGGCCGCCACCCCATTGCCCGCCGGGATGTTCACCACCACGTCGCTGTCCTCGTCGACGGTGCCGTCGCAGTCGTCATCGGCGCCGTTGCAGGCCTCGTCGGTGGCGCGTTCGGGGCTCTCGGTGGCGCTGCACGCGGTCGCCTGCAGGCCGTCGCACTCGACCACGCCGTCGTTGCGGCAGATGCCCACGCCCTCGCTGCATGGCCGCCCCAGCGTCGGGAAGGGCTCGTCCCGATCACCGTCGCAGTCGTTGTCCAGCGCGTCGCAGCGCGTCTCGTCCTGCTCGTAGGTGTCGGGGTACGGGCAGGTCCAGGCGGCCTCGCGACAGGCCGGGCGGACGCCGCGGCACACGCCCCGGTTGAGGCAGGTGAAGTCTTCGGGCGGCACCACCCGGTCGGCGTCGTCGACGACCCCGTTGCAGTCGTTGTCCAGGCCGTCGCAGGCCTCGATGCCGCCGTTGCTGATGGCGCACTCGCAGCCATTGCTGGGATCGTTGTCGAGGTCGACGAAGCCGGCCCCGCAGCTCAGCACGTCACACCGCCCGCCGTTGCAGAACGACGCGCCGTTCTCCACCTCGCAGCTGTTGCCGCACTCGCCGCAGTTCTCGCCGTCGTTGTTCAGGTCGAAGCCCTCGTCGGTGCGGCCGTCGCAGTCGTCGTCGACCTCGTTGCACAGCTCGTCACCGTTCACGACGCAGGCGGCCTCGCAGCCATCGGTCGGATCGTTGTTGATGTCGACGAAGCCCGCCATGCACTCGACCAGCCGGCACCGCCCCATGTCGCACGCGGGCACGCCGTTGGGCGCCGTACACGGCGTCTGACACGCGCCGCAATGCTCCAGGCTGTTCATCAGGTCGAACCCGTTGTCGACCGTGCCGTCGCAGTCGTTGTCCACGCCGTCGCACACCTCGGCGGGATCGGCGGTCGGCGTGCAGCGATACTCACAGCCATCCGCGGCGTCGCCGTTGGCGTCCACCCAGCCCTCGAGGCAGCCCGCCGGCGCGCACTCGCCCGCCTCGCAGGTCACCGTCCCGTTGGGCAGGCTGCACGCCGCGTCGCAGGCGCCGCAGTGCAGCGGATCGGTCTGCAGGTCGAAGTCCTCGTCGACGCGCCCATCGCAGTCGTTGTCGACCTCGTCGCACACCTCGAAGCCGTCCATCGTCGGCGTGCACTCGATCTCGCAGCCGTTCTCCACGTCGCCGTCGGCGTCGAACCACCCCTCGTCACACCCGCCGATGTCGCACACGCCGCTGTTGCACAGCGCCAGCGCGTTCTCGGGCGCGCACGCCTGGCCGCACCCGCCGCAGTGATCGAGGTCGTTGAAGATGTCGAAGCCCTCGTCCACCCGCCCATCGCAGTCGTTGTCCTCGGTATCGCACACCTCGGTGGGATCCATCGTGCGCGTGCATTCGTACTCACACCCGTTCAGCGGGTTGCGGTCGGCGTCCACCATGCCCTCGGGGCAGCTGCCGATGATGCACGTCCCCACCACGCACTCGGGCACGGCGTTGCCCACCTCGCAGACTTCACCGCACGCCCCACAGTTGGCCACGTCGGTCTGCGTGTCGAAGCCCTCGTCCACCGTCCCGTTGCAGTCGTTGTCGAGCCCGTCGCAGATCTCGACGCCCTCGTTGGTGACGTCGCAGATCGTCTCGCAGCCGTTGTCGACCTCGCCGTCGGCGTCGCTGAACCCGGGCGTGCAGCTGTCGATGCCGCACACCCCGCCGCCGCAGGTGACCTCGGCGTTGGGCAGCCGGCAGATGAACCCCTCGTCGAGCGCGCCGCAGCCGCCGCAGTTCTCGGGATCGTTCTGCTTGTCGAACCCGTCGTCGATGGTGCCGTTGCAGTCGTTGTCGACGTCGTCGCAGATCTCGACCCCACCGTTGGTGGGCTCGCACCGCGACTCGCAGCCGTTCTCGGGCCGCCCGTCGGCGTCGGTGAACCCGGCCTCGCAGCCCACCAGCCGGCAGCTGCCCATGTCACACTGGCCGGCCGCGTTGGCGAACGCGCAGCGGTTGCCGCAGCCCCCGCAGTTCTCGCCGTCGGTCATCGGGTCGAAGCCCTCGTCGACCATGCCGTCGCAGTCGTTGTCTTCTTCGTCGCAGACCTCGGGCCCGGGGTTCTCGGGCTCGCACACGGCCTCGCAGCCGTTGTCGACGTCGCCGTCGAGGTTGCCGAAGCCCGCCTGGCACCGCGCCAGCCGGCAGAGCCCGTCGTCGCACAGCGCCTCGCCGTTGAGGTACTGGCATTCGGTACCGCACTGGCCGCAGTTGGTGATGTCGACGCGCGTGTCGAAGTCCTCGTCCACGCGCCCATCGCAGTCGTTGTCGGCGCCGTCGCACACCTCGTCGCTCGGCGTCCCCTCACAGGCGCCCTCGCAGCCATTGGTGGGATCACCGTCGGCGTCGAACGTGCCCGGCGGGCAGCCCGCGAACTGACACTCGCCGCTGATGCACGCCGCCCGGCCGTTGCCGAAGTCGCAGCGCCGGTTGCACCCGCCGCAGTGGTTGATGTCGCCGGCGAAGTCGAAGTCCTCGTCGGTCTGCCCATCGCAGTCGTTGTCACGCGTGTCGCAACGCTCCGGCTGGATGCGCTCACCGGTCTGCTGGCACACCGCCTCCGCGTCGGTCACCGTCGCGTCCGCCGGCGCGGTGTTCCGCGCGTCGTCGGGACACCCGGTCAGCATCAGCGCGCACACCAGGCACGCCAGAGTCGACGCTCCGCGCGTCGCAAGCTCCCGCCTCACGGCATCCTCCCCCACAACCGGGCTCATCGATCGTCCCCCGCGCGGCGCCGACGGCGCCCCAGGCCCAGGACGGCCAGCGCCAGCAGCGCCGCCATCGGCCCCGGACCGCCGCCGCCCGCGTCACAGTCGCAGCCGTTGTCGCCGTCGCCGCCGGCGCCCCCGCCGATCGACCCGCCGTCGCCCGGCTCGGCCCCGATGGGCGGCGCGGTCATGTCCAGCCCTGCGTCCCGCGGCGTGCCACCGCCGATGTCCGCGTCGCTGACCCCGAGGTCCTCGGGCGGCAGGCCGAAGTCGGGCATCACGCCCATGTCGGGCAGATCGTCGTCGGGCACGCAGTCGCCCGCGAGGCAGCCCTGGCCATCGGGGCACGTCACCCCGTTGCAGGGCTCCTCGACGCACAGCCCCTCGGCGCACACGCGCCCGACCGGGCACTGCACGGTGAGGCAGGGGTCGCGGCTGCACACCCCGCCGAAGCACCGCTGCCCGCTCTGACACTCGACGCCCGCGCAGGGATCGTCGAAGCACGCGCCGTCGCGGCAGCTCTGCCCCGCGCCGCACTCGACGCCGGTGCAGCTGCGCACGCACTCGCCGCGGCGGCAGAAGGCGCCCTCGTCGCAGGTCAAGCCGAGGCAGGGATCGTCGCCGCAGGCGCCGTTGAGGCAGATCTGCTCGCCGGGGCAGCCGTCGAGGTAGCAGTCGGGCTCGACGCACACACCGTTGCTGCACTCGTTGCCGACGCCGCAGCGCACGCCCACGCAGGGCCGGGTGACGCAGTCGCCGAGGAAGCAGAACAGCCCGGCGTCGCACCGCACCCCGCGGCAGGGATCGCTGATGCAGAACCCGTCGATGCACTGCAGGTTGCCGTTGCACTCGTTGTTGACGCAGGGATCCGCGCAGTTGCCGAAGGCGCACACCTGGCCCGCCCCGCACAGGTCCGATCCCTCGTCGATGGCGCCGTCGCAGTCGTTGTCGAGGCCGTCGCAGCGCTCGATCTCCTGCTGCGGCACCGTGCACTCGGTGTACTCGCCGCCGACGCAGCGGATGATGCCGCTGCCGCAGGCGTCCTGGCACGTCGTGGTCAGATCCTCGTCGGCCAGCCCGTCGCAGTCGTCGTCCTGACCGTTGCAGTCCTCGGGCTCGGGCTGCGGCGCGTCGCACCCGGCGAAGCTGCCGTCGACGCACATCTCGGTGCCTCGCCCGCACAGCGTCACGCAGGTGCGCGTGACCGCCTCGTCGGCCATGCCGTCGCAGTCGTCGTCGCGCCCGTTGCACGTCTCGGCCGAGGGCTGGGGCGCGGTGCAGTCGACGTAGCGGCCGCCCTGGCAGGTGGCCTCGCCCTCGCCGCACACCGTCGAGCAGCTGCGCACCAGCGCCTCGTCGGTCTCGCCGTCGCAGTCGTTGTCGACGCCGTCGCACACCTCGGCGCTGGGCGTCGGCGCGTCGCACTCGGCGAACTCGCCGTTCACGCAGGTGGCGACGCCCTCGCCGCATTCGTTCTGGCAGGGCTGGAACACCAGCTCGTCGACCCGGTCGTCGCAGTCGTCGTCCATGCCGTTGCACAGCTCGTCGCGCACCGGCGGCGCGTCGCAGCCGAACCACTGACCCTCGCGGCACACCTCTTCGCCGTCGCCGCACGCCGTGCGACACACCCGGGTCAGGGCCTCGTCGATCTGGCCATCGCAGTCGTTGTCGACGCCGTCGCACACCTCGGCGCGCGGGGTGGGCGCGTTGCATTCGCCGAAGGCGCCGTCGACGCAGCGACGCAGGCCGCGCCCGCACTCGCTCTCGCAGGCCTGCGTCAGCGCCTCGTCCACCCGCCCGTCGCAGTCGTCGTCGACACCGTTGCAGGTCTCGGCCTGCGGCGTCGGCGCCGTGCAATCACCGAAGCTGCCCGCCGCGCACACGCGCACGCCCTGGCCGCACGCCGTCTGGCAGGCCACCTGGACGCCGTCGTCGATCTCGCCGTCGCAGTCGTTGTCCTGGCCGTCGCACACCTCGGCCTCTGGCCGCTGCGCGGTGCAGCCGACGTACCGGCCGTTGGTGCACGTCTCGGTGCCCATGCCGCAGGCCGTCTGGCAGGCGCGGCTCAGCTCCTCGTCCGTGCTGCCGTCGCAGTCGTTGTCGCGCCCGTCGCAGATCTCCTCCTGGGGCAAGGGCGCGGTGCAGCCGATGAACTGACCCGCGTTGCAGGTCTCGGTGCCCAGGCCGCAGGCGCTCTGGCAGGGCCGCGTGATCGCCTCGTCGATGTTGCCGTCGCAGTCCTGGTCGGTGCCGTCGCAGGTCTCGGCCTGCGGGCGCGGCGCGTCGCACGCCCCGAAGACGCCGGCGTTGCAGATCTGCTGACCCACGCCGCAGGCGCTCGAGCAGGCCCGCACCACGTCCTCGTCGGTCTCGCCGTCGCAGTCGTCGTCGAGGTTGTTGCACACCTCGTCGCGCGGCTCGGGCGCGTCGCAGCGGCCGAACACACCGTCGACGCAGATCTGCTGGCCGCCGCCGCACTCGGTCTGGCAGGCGCGGGTGATGGGCGCGCCGCCGCCGCCCTCGTCGGTCAGCCCGTCGCAGTCGTTGTCGGCCGCGTCGCAGACCTCCTCTTCGGGCTGGGGCGCCGTGCAGCCCCCGAACCGGCCGTCCACGCAGGTCTCGGTGCCCTGGCCGCAGTCGCTGTCGCAGGGGCGCAACAGGTTCTCGTCGATCTGCCCGTCGCAGTCGTCGTCGAGGCCGTTGCAGCTCTCCTGCGGGATGGCCGCCTGGACGATCTCGGCGAGCGCCAGCTGAAGGCTGACGCGGTCCGTGGCGAAGAAGGCCTGCCCGGTGCCGCCCGCCTCGGCGATGGCCTGCAGGTAGGGGCTGCCGATGGTGTCGTCGCCGAAGCCGATGACGAAGGTGCGCACCGGCGTCGGCCGGCCGCCCACCTGCAGCTCGAGCAGGTCGCGGGCGGCGGTCTCGAGGGCCGCCTGGTTGGGCAGGCCTTGCTGGTTGACCTCGCAGGTCTCCTCGCCGTCGGTCAGCAGCAGCACGAAGTAGCTGCGGCACTCCTGGCGAGGATCGGCCGGGATGACCGTGTCGCGGAAGTGCGCCAGCGCCGAGCGCAGCGAGCCGGCGATGGGCGTGTTGCCGTCGCCGCGCAGCTCGCGGTCGCCCTGCGCGCTGTAGGGGAAGTCCTCGTCGTGGTCCATCCACGACAGGATCTGGTTGCCCGTCTGGTTGGCGATGGGCACCAGCACCTCGCCGCCGCGCTGGCAGCTGATCAGCTGGCCGTCGTAGTTGATGGCGCCCTGGCCGATGCCGAAGGGGAAGGCGTCGTACTGCGACCGGTACACGTGCTGCGCGTCACAGCCACTGCAGCGCCCGGTCGCCCGGATGAGGTTGCCCTCGTCCTGCGCGTAGCGCATCAGCCCGAACTCGAGCTCCGAGGTGCCGAACAGCGTGGTCTTCATCGCCTCCTTGGCGATGTACATCCGGCTGTCGTCGGACAGGCCGTTGCCGTCGTGGTCGAGGCCCGGGTACGCCAACGAGCCGTCACCGTACGTCCACGGCGCGCACCGCAGATCGTCCAGGCATGGCACGCCCGCCGGACACCCGTTGGCGTTGTTGCCGTCGTAGCAGGCCCCCTGCTGAGGCAACGCGCAGGTCCAGACGCACTCCCGCTCGCGGGTCGGCGTCCAGGTCATCGATCCCGAGGAATCGAAGACCACCAGCATCTTGGGTTTGACGAGGTTCTGAGCGAACGCCGTGGACCCGGTCAGCATCAGCGCCAGCGCCAGAGCATGCGGCGTGAGCAGGGCGACGAGCCGGCGGCGCGTTCGAGTGCAGTACACGATGGTCCCCTCCCCAGGGTCGACGGCGGAAGACTAACAATGCGGAGCGTTACGGTGCCAATTCGTGCGCGAAGCCGCTTGGAACCTGCCCCTCCCTTCCATGAACAGACGCGCGTCGGCGCGTCGGGATGCCGCGCGTCGAGCGGCACCGAAGGGTGACAGGTGTTCTGGGAGGTGCCCGCGCGGGCGCTGGATCGCGCTTTGCTAAAGATTGTCGGCGCCCCGGTCGCCGGAGGTCACCATGGATCGCATCGCCGCCCGCATCGAGCGCGCCCGCCCCCTGGCGCTGGTCGGCGCGCCCCCGCCCCGCCTGCCCGCCGGCAAGGTCGAGCTGCGCGTCGCCTGCGACAGCCCCGGCGGGCCCCTCGGCCCGCTGCGCGCCGCCCGCCGCCGCGCCGACGATCTGCTGGGCACGCGCCTGCCCCTGCTCGACCTCGCCACCGATCGCGTACGCGCCGGCCTGCGCCGCACGCTGCTGGGCGAAGCGACCGCCGAGGACGACCCCGACGGCCTGCTCGAGGCCTTCAACCACCTGGCCGACACCACCGCCGCGGTGCTGGTGCTCGACGCGGTCGACGCGGCCGATCCGGCCACGCTCGACCTGCTCAGCCGGTGGATCCGCGCGCCCGGGCGCCTGCGCCTGCCGCTGATCCTGGTGGCGCGACGCGCCGACGGCGGGGCCGCGGCCGAGCTGCTCGACGCGCTGCGGCGGGTCGAAGGCAACGACGCGGTGATCACCGCCGACGACCAGCCGGCGCCCGCCGCCCTGCCCCCGCTGCCCGATCCGGTCCGCCGCGTGCTGCGCGCGGGCGCCCTGGCCGGGGACGCCTTCGACGCCGCCACCGTCGGCGCGCTGCTCGAGCACGCCCCGGACGCGGTGCTCGACGCGCTGCAGGTGGCCGCCGACGCGGGCGTCGCGCTCGAGGACGACGGCGAGGCCCGCTTCCGCCTCAACCCGGCCGACCGCGAGGCGCTGCTGGGCGGCCTGCTGCCCTCCGTCGCGCGCGCGTGGAACCTGCGCCTCGCGCGGCTGCTCGCCCCCACCGAGGCCAAGCCGGCCCCCACCCCACCCCCGCCCGATCCGCCGCCCGACGCGGGGCGCGCGGCCCAGCACCTGGCCGACGCCGGCGCCTGGCCGCAGGCGATCGATCACCTGCTGGCGGCCGCCGGCGAGGCCGCCAGCGTCGGCGCGCCCACCCAGGCGGTGCGCTACGTGCGGCAGGCCATCGACGCCCTGGACAAGCTGCCCCACAGCGGGGTGCGCCGGCACAAGCGCGTCGAGCTGCTGACCGAGCTGGCGCGCTACCAGGCGGCGTCGGTGGGCCCGGGGCACGACTTCACGCTCGAGGGCGCGCTCGAGACGATCGAGCAGGCCCAGGCGCTGTTGCAGCCGGGCGACGACGCCGGGCTCGCGGCGCGGGTCGCGCAGGGGCACGCGCAGGTGTTGTTCGACATCGGCACGACCGAGGCGCTGGACGGGGCGCTGACGCTGCTGACCGAGGCGGCGCGCGGGCTCGAGGCGGCGGGCCAGCCGGTCGAGGCGGCGCGGCTGTTCAACGATCAGGCCGCGGTGTGGGTGCGCCTGGGCGATCCGGTGCGGGCGCACGGCCTGCTCGAGGCGTCGCGGCAGGTGTTCCACGCGCAGGCGGCCGAGGACGACGAGGCGCGCTTCGAGCTGGCCGAGACGGATCATCTGATCGCGCGGCTGCCGCTGCACGCCGAGGCGCGCCCCGGACGGGCGGCCGACGCGGTGCGGGTGGGTCTCGAGCACGCGACGCGCGCGGCCGAGGCGTACGCCGAGCTGGGGCTCGAGCGCGAGCGGGCGCGCACGTGGGAGACCATGGGACGCCTGGAGCTGCTGCGCCGCGCGCCCGCCGAAGCCCTGACCTGGTTCGAGCGGGCGCTGGGCGTGCAGCAGCAGGCCGGCGACGTGCTGGGGCTCGCTGCCAGCGTCGAGGGCGCGGCGCGCGCGTTGGCCGAGCTAGGCCGCTTCGACGACGCGCTGGGTCTGCTGGGCGACTCGCTGACGCTCAACCTGCGCAAGGGCAGCCGCCGGGGCGTCGCGCTGCTGCAGCGGACGCTGGACGCGCTGGTGTCGGCCATGCCGGTGGCCACGCGCGAGCAGCTGGCGCCAGCCATCGAGGCGCTGTCCGGGCGGCTGATGGGTGACCGGAGCTGAGGTTCGGCGCCACGAGGCGCCTGACGGCGTGGCGGCGCTGTACGGCGACGTGTGGCGACGACGTGTGGCGGCGCATCAGCGGCTGCGAAGCCGACGACGTCACGCAGGACGTCTTCGAGCGCCTGCACCACCGCCTGGGCCTCAGCCCCAGCGGCTTCCGCACCCGCGTCCAGCGCACCCGCGCCCGCCACCCTCGAAGCCTGCTGCACCATCGACCGCGACCGCCGCGGCGGCGTCGTCGACTACCGCTGCGAAGGCGGCTGCTGAGAGGCGAAGACGGCGCGGGCCTGGTCGAGCCAGGCGCGCAGTGAGTGGGCGTCGGGGGGCAGGCGGTCGAGGTCGGCCGCGCGGACGCACTCGACCATGTCGGCGGTGCAGGTGAGGCCGACGGCCTTGACACGATCCTTGGCCGGCTCCTTCTGCCAACGCTCGGACTGCCGCTCCTGCCGCAGCGCCAGCAGCCAGCCCTCAATCACTCGGACGGCCACTCCACCGACGACACTGAGGCCGGGCTCCAGTTCGGCGCCCTTCTTCATGCCGGAGTCTACTTCGTCCGTTCGATCGTCGTAGGCGTCGACATCTCGGACAAACACCAAGACGTCAGCACCCGACTCGGCCGCGTCAAGAAACAAGCGAACGACCGTCCGCTCCTCCCTGCCAGCCCGACCACCAGACCGATAGTGGCCCGCCTTCGACCACATGCGTGCTCCGACGACCTCGATGTCGTCGGCGGCCACGCGCCGCACCAGCGCTTCGAGAACGCCGCACTCCGCGGGGTCGACGTAGGGCGCTTCGTGCCACCAGCCGCCCAGTTCGTGCCGGCCCTCGCCGGCGAGGAAAATGCGGAGCCGCTTCACGGACGCGGGCCACCCTGCACCAGCGGCGCCTCGGCCTCACCGTCGCAGTAGTTCAACCACAGCTCGCCGTTGGCGTAGGCCTTCGAGCGGGCTTCGTAGTTCGGTGTGTCCTTCAGCAGGACCGCCTGCGTACCGGACTTCGGGTCGCGCGTGATGACGGAGACTTCGTGGCCTTCGAGCTCGTTGATCACCAGCGGGCTGTGCGTCGCCATGATGATCTGGGTCGTCTCGGAGACGGCGCGCAGCACCTTCATCACGTCGGCGATGCGGGCGGGGTGCAGGCCGTTCTCGGGCTCCTCGATGAGGACCAGCGGCGTCGGGTCGAGGTGCGGGAGCGCGGCGAGCGCGAGGTAGTAGAGCATGCCCTCGCTGAGCTCGCTGGCGGCGACCTCGGTGCCGTCCTGCAGCACCGCCCCGATGGCCTTCTGCTGAGCGTCGGTGTTGCGCAACCGCAGCGACTTGAACGCGGGGAAGAGGCCCTGCAGCTCGCGGTTGAGATCGGCGATGAGCTGGATGTCGCGGGTCTGGAGAGCATCGTAGATCGCGGGCAGGCCACGGCCCCGATCATCAGCGAAGCGCACGGACTGGCCGTCCGGGATCAGCGGGGCGGGGGCGCGAAGCGCGTCGGGATCGAGGCGGAGGAGGGTGGCGCCGGCGATGGCCGCACGGATCAGGCCGTGCGGGCTGTGCGGCGAACCCTGATCAATGATCGCGCTCGGCATCGGGGCATCCAGTCGAAACTGCATGAATGCTCCCGGTCGATCGCCCTCGACGGCCTCGCGGATTTCGCCCCGCTGATTGCGAACACGCCAAGTCGCCGCAGCGACGACCACCCCAAACTGGCGCTCGTTGCCAGGGACCAGCCCGGCGAAGCGTGCGAACAACTGCTTGGCTCGGCCCGCGTCGCGACGACCTCGATCAGCTGCACCCAACAGCCCCAACGTCTCCAACGCCGCCAACAGCGTGCTCTTGCCGCTGTCGTTGGGCCCCACCAGCGCGTGCAGCGGCGAGAGCGTCAGCTCGCAGTCCTGCACACAGCCGTAGTTCTGGACGCGCAGCCGCTCGACGTAGGGTCGCTTCATGCGCGGAGGATCGCACAGCCCCCCGCCCCCCGCCAACACCGCCCCTACTCCGGCTGCCACTCCCCGGGATCCCAGCTGTTCAGCCAAGCGTCGTCGACGGCGTCGCGGGTCTGCTGGCGGGCCTCGTCCACGTCGAAGCCCTTCACCTGGATCTCGCCGCCGTGGCCGCCCGCCTCGCCCTGCTCTGCCTCCAACGCGGCGTCTTCGCGGCGCGCTCGGTCGAGGTCGGCGACGCCTTCGACCGGGCCGGCGTCGCCGGGATCGAAGGCCTTGCGCGCCTCGAGCTTGGCCATGCGCACCAGCAACATGATCGGGTGATACGCCCACACGCGGCGGTCCGCGGGCAGGCCCGTGTGCGCGGTCACCTCTTCGTCCCACCAGAAGAACTTCTGGTACCGCCCGAGGAAGTCGCGCACCTGCCGCTCGAGGTACCACTCGAACTCGACGCCGCCGCCGAACAGGCCGGTGAAGTCGGTGCGCGCGCTCCACTCGGTCGCGTGCTTCACCGCCATGTACCGGAACTCACGGCGCAGCGCCTTCGACTGGTAGAACTCCTGGATCACCGACGGCGGCACGGGATAACCGCCCTCGGTCAGGCCGCGCAGCGCCTCGGGATCGTCGACGACGTGGCGCCACACCGTGCGCGCGTTGCACAGGATGTCCTCGTCCTCGTCCTCGTCGACGAACAACAGCCCCAGCTGATCGGGCAGCACCGGCGACTGCGACACCAACGCGAAGTCGAGCAGCGGCTTGGGCTCGGGGCTGCCCGGCCCGTCGTCCAGCGCCGGGTTGAACGTGCCGACGTACCCGATCACCTCGCCCGCCTCGACCGGGATGTCGGCCAGCGCCACGTCCTCGCGCTTCAGCGGCTCGAAGCCGGGCAGCGCGGGCGGCTGGTCGGGGCCGGTCCAGTTGTACTCGCCGCCCTTCGCCGCCAGCTTGCGCATCCACGCCGGCACCTTCGTCTCGTCGCCGG
This sequence comes from Myxococcales bacterium, assembly GCA_020633465.1. Classification (GTDB taxonomy): domain Bacteria; phylum Myxococcota_A; class Bradymonadia; order UBA7976; family UBA1532; genus JACKDN01. The sequence continues at coordinate 11,564 of JACKDN010000053.1, read as the reverse complement.
TGAACGGCACGTAGCGCAGGTGCGACAGCACCGAGAAGAACTTGATCGTCGTCCCGGCCACCTTGGGCTCGTGCCGGATGACCACCACGTTGGGGCTGCCCAGCTTCACGTCCGGCCGCGCGTTGCGCGCCACCACCACGTGCCCGTTGGCCGGCGCCGTCACCGGCGTCCCCTCGTCCACCCGCAGGTGCACGCCCGTGTGCCAGGCCTGCCCGGCGCCCAGCGGGAAGTACCCGCCGTCCCCCTGCTCGATGTGGTCGAAGTACGGCTCGCTCAGGTTCAGCGCCCGCTGCTTCGGCATGCGCGCCAGGTTCTCGGTGCCGGGCAGCGTCACCGGGAAGTTGAAGCTGTTGCCGCGCAGCGCGATCAGCACGCGCTCCCAGTCGAACCCCGGTCCGGGATCCCACTTCGTCGCCGACACGTGCCAGTGCCCCAGCACCCCGCTGAACGCCGTCGGCGCCGCCAGCTTGCGGTCCAGCACCCCGCCGTCGGGCCCGATCGGCGCCTCGGCCTTGATGCCCCGGAAGATGCGCTGCAGCCCGTTGATCACCTGCACCAGCGCCCGGTACTGCGCGTCGGTGTACCCCACCGCCACGTGCCGCCGCCCGTTGATCATCGCCGCCGACGGCGGCGGCCGGTGGCCGCGGCTGCCCCGCTGCCGGTCCGGGTGGATCGGGTTGTTCAGGTCGATGCCGATGGCGATCTCGTTCACCTGCGCCGCGTGGTAGGCCATGTCGTACAGCGCCAGCGGCTGCCACACCACGCCCTCCCAGTCGATGATGAGGTGCGTCGACAGGCCCCGGTGGATCAGCGTGCGGAAGGTCTCGTTGGCCGAGTCGTGCCCGTCGTGGTGCAGCAGGATCTGCCGCACCTGCCGCTCGCGATCCTGATCCTTCAGCAGCCGCCCCTTGGGCAGGAAGTTGCGGCGCGGCGGCGCGATGGGCGGCTCGTAGAAGCTGAGCGCCCCCGGCTCTTTGTAGGTGATCACCCGCGTGCCGATGCTCTCGGTGCGCGAGCTGTCGTAGACCAGGAAGTCGTTGCCTGTCGTCACGCCTCGATCCCGAAGATGAACTCGGTGTCGCCCACGCGGATCAGATCGCCCTCGTGGACCTGCACCTGTGCGATGCGCTGGCCGTTGACCCAGGTGCCGGCGTCGGTGTTGAAGTCGCTGAGCACGAACTCGTCGTTGCCGCGGTCGCGCAGGCCGCAGTGCTCGGGCGCGACCCCCCGGTCGATCACCCGCACGTCGCAGTGGGCCTCGCTGCCCAGCACCACCAGCTCCTTGTCGAAGCGCAGCGCCCGCCCGGTGTAGTCGCCGTTGCGCCCCACCAACCGGAACCGCATCGGCCGCTGGGCGGCGGCCGCCTGCGCGCAGAACAGACACTCGGTCCACTCGGGCATCATCATGTTGCCACACACCGCGCAAGGCGCCCGCGCCTCGAGCTTGGCCGCCCGCGCCTTGGCCTCGGCGTCGCGCGCCTTGCGCCGCTTGCGCGTCTTCTTGATCACCACCACCAGCACCAGCGCGATCACCAGCAGGGCGCCGATCGCGATCACCAGCGTGCGCGCCCACCAGGGCCACTTCTCCCAGGTGTCGCTGATCCAGTCGAGCGCCCGGCCGAACCAGCTGAGCTCGTTCTCGATGCGCGCCGGGAACTCGCGCGCGTTGATCGGCGCCCGCCCGCGCACCCGCGCCCGCACCGCGAACCAGGCCCGGTCGCCGCGCCGCAGGCTGGGCGCCTCGGCGGTCACCACCACGCGGTTGAGCAGCTCGTCGTGGGCCTCGGCCATGGCGCGCCCGACGTCGTCGAAGGACGTCACGCCGCGGTAGGTGCCCCCGGTCTTGCGCGCCAGCACGCTCAAATCGCGCGACGGATCGTCGACCTCGTCCACCTCGCCGGCCTCGAGCGCGGCGGGATCGCTGGGGTCGAAGGGCACGACGCCGACGGCCATGATGCGCACGCCCCGGCGACGCGCCAGGTCGACCAGGTGGCGCAGGACGGGCACCGGGCGGTCGCGCGCGTCGGCGGGCACCAGCGAGCGGTGGGCCACGACGTACAGCACGCGGTCGAAGGGAAACGGATCCTCGCCCTGATAGGGCGGCGGCAGCCGGTCGTTGGGCTCGGCCTCCAGGCCGGGCGCCAGCGGGAACGCCTCGAGCGCCGCGCGGAGGGTCTGGCGCAGGCGCGTGTCGTCGGCCGGGCGCGCGGACACCTCGGCGGCCATCGTGGCCGGCAGCGCGGCGGCGTCCGACGACCAGTCGCGCTCGGGCAGCCGCACGTCGTGCACGCCCGACGCCATGCCGAACACCAGCGAGCCCTGCGGCAGGCCGCGGAACCCCTTGGTCAGCCCGTCCGTCAGCGCCTGCCAGTACACGGGATCCGGCGCCTCGACCACCAACGCGACGGCCGAGGGCACGCCCAGCGCGTCGAAGGGCTCGTAGGTGGCCTCCTCGGCCAGCCGCCCGTCGGCGAAGACGCTGAACCCGTCGAAGACCGAGGCGTCCACCGGGCGCGTGCCGTCGAGCACGGTCACCCACAGCTTGACCTCGGGCAGCGTCGCGCGCTGGTAGCGATCGATCTTGATGCGCAGGCCGTACTGCGCGGCGGCGGGCGTGGCCCACAGCAGGGCGAGCAACAGCAGGAGGACGCGATGCACGTTCTCAGGCCCCGAACACCCGCCGCGTGCGCACCACCTCCACCTGCGCGGCCGCGCCGCAGGGGCGGCCGGCGCGCAGGGGCGTGCAGGTGAGCACGTACAGGCCGGGCAAGGACGGATCGGGCGCGAAGAAGCGCGCGTCGCCGCCCGGCGCCGCTACCGTCGCGCGGTGGCCATCCGAGAACGTGAGCGCGAAGGCGTCCGCCTCGTCGAAGCGCAGGCGCACCGGCGCGCCCGCCCACACGCGGCCGGCGTCGGCCACGGCGCGGTCGCGGGCCAGCCAGCTGACCGTCGCCGCGCCCGCCAGCGCCCCGAACAGATCGCGCCGCGTCGGCTTCACGCGCCGCTCCAGGGCCGCACCAGCACCAGCACCGCCGCGCCCACCACCACCGCCGCCGCCACCCCGTGGGCCGCGGCGTACCGCCCGCCGCCCACCGTGCCGACGCCCTTCGCCAGCCGCCCGATGCCCCGCATCGCCAGGTGGTCGACCACGAACAGCAGCGCCACCAGCGCCAGCTTCGCGTGCATGAAGGGCTGCGTCAGCAGCGGCTGGGCCTGGTGCAGCATGAACACCCCGGTGAACAGCGCGACGAACAACCCCGGCGCGCACAGGCCACGGTACAGCGCGCGCTCGACCGCGATCAGCCGCGCGCTGGCCTCCGGCGCGGTCGGGCGCCGCGCGTGGGCCCACAACAATCGGGTCAGGGCGAGCAGGCCGCCTGCCCACATCACCACCCCGACGACGTGCGCCGCCTTCAACCAAGCGCCCATCAACGCCTCGTCGACCGTGAAGGGTCCGGGCAGGTGTTCTATCATGCCTCGCCCGGGGCGCGCAGTCGGCGCGCGCGGGATGCACGGCGAGGAGCACGGCGGTGAGCACGCGCGACGACGACGAGGACATGGCCGGGCTCGAGCGGCGCGAGGCGACGGTGGCGCGGCGCGAGGTCGTGGCGCGGGCGCGCGAGCGCGATCTCGAGGCCGACGTCCTGGGCATCGAGGGGCGCTGCCGGGTGCTGCACCGCAAGGCGACGGCCCTGCGCAAGGCGCGGGTGCCCGGCGCCGACGCGCTGCTGTTGGACCTGCCGCGCGTGGGGCCGCTGCCCGGCGTGGGCGACCGTGTGCGGGCGCTCGAGGCGCGCCGCCGGGCGCTGGCCGACCGCGAGGACGCCGTCGACGCGCGCGAGCGGGCCATCCGCTACCTCGAGGCGGCGTTGACCGAAGCGCACGAGCGTCTCGACGCCTGCAGCGCCCGCGCCGCCGAGCTGGCCGAGGCGGCCAGCCGCCTGCCCCCCGCCGAGCCCACGCCGCCGCCCACCGCGGCCGGCTCGGAGCGCCGCGCCGAGCACCGGGCGCGCCTGGACGTGGCGATCACGCTCACCAGCGCCGACAACTTCTTCAGCGGCTTCGCCCGCAACCTCAGCAGCGGCGGCCTCTTCGTCAGCACCTTCGACCTGCGGCCGGTCGGCGAGGCCGTCGACGTCCGCTTCTCGCTGCCCGGCGGCCGCACCATCGAGGCTCGCGCCGTCGTGCGCTGGGTGCGCGAGGTGCAGCCAGACGAGCCCGACATCTGGCCCGGCATGGGCCTACAGTTCGTCGATCTGCCGCCCGCCGACGCGCAGGCCATCGACGGCTTCATGGATCTGCGCGAGCCGATCTTCTTCGTGGACTGATGAACGACCTGCCCATCCACGAGGCGTGGCTGACGCTGACGCCCGAGCAGAACGCCGCCGGCGGCGAGTTCACCGTGCGCGTGCGCCGCGCGGGATCGACGATGACGCTGGCGGTGCAGGTGCCGCCCGGCCAGCCCGAAGACACCATCCTGCGCCTGCGCGATCTGAAGGTGGGCGACGAGCGGGTCGACGTGCACGTCCGGCGCGCCGTCCGCCCCCTGATGCGCGTGTGGCCCGTGGCCGCCATCGGCTCGGCGGTGTTCCTGGCCGGCTGGCTCAACGGCCCCTGGATGCCCGGCCTCTTCGGCGGCCTCGTCCTGTTGGGGCTGGCCGGCTTCGCCCGCGTCACCGGGCGCCTGCCCTTCGCCAGCGGCCCCGGCCGCCGCCTGCGCGACGCGATCTTCCTCGCCTGGCTGCTGGTGGTCGGCGCGGCCGCCACGTCGGGGCTGGCCGTGCTGCGCGGGCTGGATCCCGCCGACGCGCGCCCCGAGCCCGCCCCGCCCGCCGCCGACGCGGGGCCCTGAGCCCCTTGCTGCGCGCCGCCCGCCTGCTGCTGCTGCTGGCGCTCGCCCCGCCGGCGTGCAGCCTGGGCCTGGATCTCGAGGCCCCCCGCCCCATCGAGCTTCGGGACATCATCGGCCCCGACGCGGGCGACGCCGAGGCCGGCCCGGCGGACGCGGCGCCCCCCGACGCCTCGCAGGACGCCCAACCCCGGGACGCCGCCCCCCTGCCCCCGGGCCGCTGCGACGTCTACACCCAGCGCGGCTGCGGCGCCGACGAGGTGTGCGCCGTCGACACCTACGATCCGGCCACCGGCATCGTCGGCGCCTGCACCGCCGGCCGCGACGGCAACAAGACCAACGGCCAGGTGTGCACCCCCTCGGCCAACGCCGCCGCCTACTACGGCGACTGCACCGCGGCCCACCTGTGCCTGAACGCCGCGCCCGGCCTGCCGACCACCTGCGTCGGCGTCTGCGACCCCTTCGAGGTGGCGCTGTGCACCGGCGGCTCGGTGTGCGTCACCGACATCGACGCCGAGCCCGCGGGCCTGGGCGTGTGCCTCGGCGAGTGCAACCCGCTCGACGATCGCGGCGACTGCGGGCCCGACCAGGTGTGCGTGGTCTCGCCCCGCGGCGGCGTCGACGCCGAGGGCGCCCGCGCCGTCGCCGGCCTGTGCCGCCCGGGCAACGCCACGCTGTTGCCGGGCGGCCCCTGCACGGTGCGCGAGGACGGCGGCCACGACTGCCCCCTCGGCCACGCCTGCGTGCCCTTCGGCCTGAACATGCGCTCGATCTGCCTGCAGCTGTGCGCCGACGATCGCCCCTGCCCCGCCGAGCAGGCCTGCGACCAGACGGTGCACGGCGGCGCCGGCCAGCCGCCCGGGTGGCTCGGCGTGTGCCGATGAGCGCGCCGGACGACGCCCTGCGGGCCGAAGGCGCGGGCCCCACCGCGGCCGTCTTCGCCCTCGCCGGCGGCTTCCTCGCCTGGACCTGCCTCGCTGGCCCCCAGTGGTACGACTCGGCCGAGTTCGCGGCGGCGGGCTGGCGGCTGACGCTGTCGCACCCGCCGGGCCACCCGGTGCACGCGGTGGTGACGCGCGCCGCGCAGCTCCTGCCCCTGGGCGACGGCGCCTTCCGCGCCAACCTGACCAGCGCCCTGTGCGTCGCCGCCGCGCTGGCCGGCCTGTACCGGCTGCTGCGCCGCGTCGCCCCCGCCGCGGGCCGCCTGCCGACCGCCGGTGCGGCGCTGCTGCCGGCGGTGATGCCCGCGGTCTGGCTGCAGGCGGCGCGGGCCGAGGTCTACGCGCTGCAGCTGCTGTTCACGGTGGCGCTGATCGAGGGCTGCCGGCGCGTGGCGCGCGGGGACGACGCGCGCGCCCTGCCCGCGCTGGCGCTCACCTTCGGGCTGGCCGGCGCCAACCACAGCTATCTGGGCGCGCTGGTCATCCCGCTCGCGCTGTGGGCGATGGCGGTGGGCGAGCGCCGCCCGCGCGCGGTGGGCGCGGCGGCCGCGGCGGGCCTGCTGGGGCTTTGCGCCTACGCGTACCTGCCCCTGCGCGCCGGCGCCGGCGGCGAGATCGGCTGGGGCGCGCCGCGCAGCGCCGCCGATCTCTGGTCGACCATCAGCGGCGCGGCGTGGCGCCGCACCCTCACGCCGGACGCCGACGCCGTCGACCTGCTCGACAACGTGGCGACGCTGGCCGCGTGGGGCATCGATCAGGTGGGGCCGCTCGCGGCGCTGCTGGGGCTGGGGCTGGTGCTGGCCGCGGCGCCGGCCTGGGTCCGGACGCGCGCCTGGACCGCGGCGGCCGCGCTGCTGGTGATGGCGCTGCCCTTCCTCAGCCGCGTCATCTACCCCCTCGACACCGCCAACCCGGACCTCGGCGGCTACCTCGTGGGCGCGCTGAGCCTCGGCGCCGGCCTCGTCACCCTGGCCGCCGCCCACCTGGGCCCCGCGCGGTGGGCGCTGCCGCTGCTGGTGCTCGCCGCCGCCCCGCGCTTCGACGCCGGCGCCCGGCTGCACAGCCGCACCGGCGAGCGCTTCGCCCGGGCGGTGCTCGCCGAGGTGCCGCCCGACGGCGTGCTGCTGACCAGCGACTACGCCACCAGCTTCCTCGGCTGGAGCCTGCGGGCGGTCGAGGGCCTGCGGCCGGACGTCGCGATCGTGTTTCGCGGCCAGATGGACACCCCCTGGTTCGCCGCGCGGCTGGCGCGCCAGCGACCCGATCGGGCCGCGGGCCTGGCCGAGGGCTTCGCCGGGCCCGAGGCGCGGTACGAGCCCGGGGTCGAGCTGGGGCGTCTGGGGCCGCTGGCGGCGCGGCTGCGTCCGGTGGGCCTGACGATGGCGGTCGGGGCGACGGCGCCCATGGAGCAGGTGCAGGCCGCCTTCACCGCGCTCGGGCCGCCCGCGGACGCCGACGCCCGGCGCGCCCGCGCCTTCTTGCACGCCCAGACCGCCGCCCACCTGGCGCGCGCGCGGGCCGCGACGCCGCTGGCGCGATGGCATCTCGAACAGGCAGAGCTGTTGGCCCCGGGCGATCCCTACCTGGCAGAGGTCGGCGCGCTGCTACCCTGAGGCCGGCCTCGGTGATCCGGGACATCGCGCGCGGGCGCGCGACCTCCCCGCCCACCGGGTCGTCCCTCAACGGTCCGGCGGCGCGGCCAAGGCGCGCTCGACGGCCTATCACGACCGCGGACCTCGCACCTCGCACCTCGGGAGCCCTCGATGAGAAGCAGATCGACGAGATGGGTATGGCTGATGGCCCTGGCGCTGGTCGCCTGTGACGACGACGGGGGCAGCGAAGGCACCGCCGACGCGGGCGTCGACGCGCCCACCACCTGGTCGGCCGCGGCCCAGGGCCTGAACGCCGCGCTGCTGAGCGTGCACGGCACCGCGGCCGACGATGTGTGGGTCGTCGGGGCCGACGACGGCCTCGGCCCGGTGGTGGCCCACTTCGACGGCGGCGCGTGGAAGCGCGTGCCGACCGGCGTGCGCGGCGACCTGTGGTGGGTGCACGCGCTGGCCGGCGGGCCGGTGTTCATGGCGGGCAGCGACGGCATGGTGCTGCGCGTCGACGGCGAGGCGGTGACGCGGCTCGAGACGCCGGCGCTGGGCAAGCAGATCGTCTACGGCGTGTGGGGCGAGGCGGCGGACGACCTGTGGGCGGTCGGCAGCAGCGCCGGGCGCAACGGCTTCATCTGGCGCTACGACGGCAGCGCGTGGACCGAGGTGCCGCTGCCGGCGGACGTGCCGCTGGACGACAACAAGGATCTGCCCGCGCTGTACAAGGTGTGGGGCAGCGCGGCCGACGACGTGTGGTTCGTGGGCTCGCACGGCCTGGTGCTGCACTGGGACGGGGCGTCGCTGCGGCGGGTGCCGTCGGGCACCGACGCGCGGCTGTTCACCGTGCACGGCGACGCGGGGCGCGTGTTCATCGTCGGCGGGGCCGGCGGCGGCGTGCTGCTCGAGGGCGACGCCAGCGGGCTCGGCCTGCGCACGCCGAACGGCGCGCAGCTGCTGCAGGGCGTCTGCGCGACGCCCGATGGCGGCGCCATCGCCGTGGGGGCGCGCGGCCACGTCTACGCCGGGCGGGGCGGTGACTGGCAGCGGGTGACCACGAACGTCGAGCTGACCGCCGAGTCGCTGCACGCGGCGTGGGTCGATCCCGACGGCGGCGTGTGGGCGGTGGGCGGCAACGTCCTCGGCCCGGGGCTGGACGGCGGCGTGGTGCTGCGCGGCGGACCGGCGGCGCCCACCCTCGAGGTGCCCGGCCCCGACCCCGACGCGCCGGCGATGTGCCCGGCGGACGCGATCGATCCCACCCCGCACGGCTCGATGGCGCGCCGCTGGAACGAGCAGCTGCTGAACGCCATCCGCCGCGACATCCCGCGGCCCGGCGTGCACGCGCGCAACCTGTTCCACGTGTCGGTGGCCATGTACGACGCGTGGGCCGCCTTCGACGCCACGGCCGACGGCTACCTGGTGCGCGAGAAGCTGGCCGCGCAGGACGTCGGCGCGGCGCGCGACGAGGCCATCAGCTACGCGGCCTTCCGCGTGCTGCACCACCGCTACGACACGGCGGTCGGCGGGCCTGTGTCGTCCACCTGCTTCGACGCCTTCATGAGCAGCCTGGGCTACGACCTCGACGACGCCAGCGTCGAGGGCGACTCGCCGCGCGCGCTGGGCAACCGCGTCGCCGCGGCGGTCATCGCCCGCTACGCCGACGACGGGGCCAACGAGGCCGGCAACTACATGGATCCCAACGGCTATTCGGCGCACAACGCGCCGATGACCGTCGACTCGCCGGTGGTCGTCGTCGCCGAGCCGGCGCGCTGGCAGCCGCTGATCCTGGCCGAGGCGGTGACGCAGAACGGCATCCCGCAGGACGCCGGCGTGCAGCCCTACATCGGCTCGCACTGGGGCGGCGTGACGCCCTTCGCGCTGAAGCGCACCGCCGACGGCGTGCCCTACTTCCCCGACTACGCGGTGCCCGAGTTCGGCGACGAGCTGGCGATGCAGGCCATCGAGGTGGCCCAGCGGACCGCCGAGCTCGACCACACCGACGGCGTGACGGTCGACATCTCGCCCGGCGGGCTGGGCAACAACAGCCTGGGCGCCGACGACGGCGAGGGGCACGCGACGAACCCCGTCACCGGGCAGCCCTACGCGCCCAACATCGTGCCGCGCGGCGACCTGGGGCGGGTGCTGGCCGAGTTCTGGGCCGACGGGCCGTCCTCCGAGACGCCGCCGGGCCACTGGAACACGCTGGCGAACACGGTCACCGAGCACCCCGACTTCGAGGCGCGCTGGCAGGGCCAGGGCGAGCCGCTCGACCCGCTGGCCTGGGACGTGCGGATGTACCTGGTGGTGAACGGCGCGGTGCACGACGCGGCCATCGCGGCCTGGGAGCAGAAGCGCGTGCACGAGTCGGCGCGCCCGATCACGCTGCTGCGGTACATGGCCAGCCTGGGCCAGCGCACCGATCCCGACGGGCCGGCCTACCACCCGGACGGCATCCCGCTGGTCGAGGGGCTGACCGAGGTCATCACCGCCGAGTCGTCGGCGCCCGGCGAGCGCCACGCGCACCTGGCGCGCTACGTCGGCGAGGTGGCCATCAAGGGCTGGCGGGGTGAGCCCGGCGACCGCGACGGCGCCGTCGGCGGCATCGCCTGGCTGCGCGGCGTCGAGTGGCTGCCCTACCAGCGCCGCAACTTCGTGACGCCGGCCTTCCCCGGCTACGTGTCGGGCCACAGCACCTTCAGCCGGGCGGCCGCGCAGGCGCTGACCGAGATCACCGGCAGCGCCTACTTCCCCGGCGGCCTCGGCGAGTTCGTCGCGCGGCGGGACGACTACCTGTTCTTCGAGCGGGGGCCATCGGTCGACGTGCGGCTGCAGTGGGCCACCTACTTCGACGCGTCCGATCAAGCCGGGCAGTCGCGGCGCTGGGGCGGCATCCACGTCTTCGCCGACGACTACGACGGCCGCCGCATCGGCGACGTCGTGGGCCGCATGGCCGTCGCCGAGGCGCAGCCCTACTTCGACGGCACGGCGGTCGAGTAGCCGCCCGCCCTTCCTCGTCCTGGTCGTGGTCGTCGTCGACCCGGCCAGGCACGACCCCCGAGCGGGCCCTGCGTCGGCGCCCTACTCGCCCTTCGCGCAGGCCCCGTACTCGATCGTGATCGGCTTCGTCTTCACGGTCTGCCCGCCCCCCGGAAACGCGACCTCGACGTGCACGGTCTGCTTCGGCGGCGTGGCGACGCCCCCACCGAAGAGGCTGCAGCCGCGGTACAGCAGGTCGTGCCCGGTGTCCTCCCAGGTGCGGCCGGGCGGGACGAAACCGCAAACGCTGCCTCGGTGACGCGGCGCCGGGCGGCCCTCCGCCACGGTGGTGAAGTGCAGGTGCTCGGCGAAGGGCGCGACCTCGGCCGGCAGCTCGACGGCGAACGCGGCCTTGCGGGCCTGCATCGACCGCGAGCACGAGGCCCCGTCGGGGACCGACACGGCGCCCTGCTCGATGGGGCTGGCCTTCAGTGTCAGGTCGCCGGGCAGCTTCAGCGGCTCGGCCGACACCGTCACGGTCACCACCTGCCACGCGGACCGATCGTCGTCGAACCGGGAGTCGTCCTGGAATCGGTGGCGGTTGAACGCGCGGGTGCGAAAGGCGTAGCGCGCCCCAGGCTGTAGCGGTGTCGTCGAATGCACCAGGTAGGCACCGCTGGCGAGCTTCTCGAGCTTCACCGGCAGCGGCTGCTCGTCACGCACCAGCAGCAGGCGGATCTCGAAGTCCTCCGGCTTCGGCTCGGCCCGCAACTGGGGCGCCCACAGCAGCCCGCGCCCGTTGGCCGGCAGCGTCGTCTCGCCTTCCGCGTAGAACCCCCAATACTCCGGGACGGCGCACGAGCACGCGTCGGCCGCCCGCGGCAGCGTGAAGGTGGCCACGAGGACGAGCAACGCCGAGCGAACCATGGGACGACCTCCGTAGACGATGGGCGTCACCCTATCGAGGCCCGCCGAGACGCGCCACGACGACGCGCCGCTGCGCTACACTCGCGCGATGCGTACCGCGCTCCCGCTCTGCTGCCTGCTCGGCCTCCTGATCGCCTGCGAGGGCACCCTCGACCGGGCGAGTGACCCCGACGACGCCGCGCTCGCGGCCGACGTCACCGCGCGCCCGCCCCCCTTCGTCGTCTTCGACGTCGGCGCCCCGCGCGACGCGGCACCTTCAGCCATCGACGC
>JACKDN010000052.1 GCA_020633465.1 Myxococcales bacterium | reverse complement strand
CATGGGCGGCATGCCGCCGGTGGGCCGCGCGCCGGCGCCCGGCGATCTGGTCATCACCGAGATCCTCTACGACCCGCACAACGCGCTGGCCGAGGACACCGCCGAGTGGTTCGAGATCGAGAACCGCACCGGCGACACCCTGAACCTGGCGGGCTGCGTCTTCGCCGACGACGGCGGCAACGAGACCGCGGCCGACGGGATCATCCTCGAGCCCTTCGCCATCGGCGTCGTCGCGCGCAGCGCGGACGGCCTGCTGAACGGCGGCTTGCCCAACGTCGTGGGCACCTTCGACTTCGGCCTGAACAACGGCGGCGACAGCGTCATCGTGCGCTGCGGTGACGTCGAGATCGACGTGGTCGCCTACGACGACGGCGCCGCGGCCTTCCCGGACGCGCGGCAGTACAGCATCAGCCTCGACCCCGAGGCCGAGGACAACGCCGACGGCGCCAACTGGTGCCTGGCGGGCGAGGACGACGTCTACTACGAGGGCGCGACGCCCGACGACGTGCACCGCGGCACGCCGGGCGCGGCCAACCCGGCCTGCCCCGAGCCCATCGCGGTCACCGCCTGCCGCATCCTGGGCGACGCCCAGCGCACGGTGAACTTCCGCACCACCTTCGACGTGAGCGGGCTGATCGAGATCCCCGGCGTGACCGACCTGACCAACGGCGTCGACGTCGACAACCGCGTGATGGCGCAGGTGGGCGTGGCGCCGCGCGGCACCGTCGAGGACGACGAGGCGTGGATCTTCACGCCGGCCGAGCCGGACGGGGCGTGGGACGCCGAGGCCGCCGGCGAGGTGGGCCGCGACGCCTACATCGTGACGCTGGACGCGCCGCGCGTCGGTGAGTACGACGTGGCCTTCCGCGCGTCGGCCGACGGCGGGCTGACCTGGACCTGGTGCGACACCGACGCCGACCTGGACGGCTATCAGCCCGAGAGCGCGCTGCAGCTGACGGTGGATCCCGATCCCGCCGACGTCTGCGATCCCGAGTGCGGCGCCGACGAGGTGTGCCTGCGCGGCACCTGCGTGGCGGCCGCGCCCGCGGCGCCCGGCGACGTGATCGTCACCGAGATCCTGTACGACCCGCACGATCCGCTGGACGACAACGACGCCGAGTGGTTCGAGCTGACCAACCTGACCGACAGCAACATCAGCCTGCTCGACTGCTTCGTGGCCGACGACGGCGGCAACCAGGTGTTCGTCGACGACGTGATCGAGGCCGGCGGCACGCTGCTGTTCGTCCGCTCGGACGACGGGGCGCTCAACGGCGGGCTCGAGCCCGATCTGACCTTCGGCTTCAGCCTCGGCAACGGCGGCGACAGCCTGACCGTGCAGTGCGGCGAGACGGTGCTCGACACCGTCGTGTACGACGACGTGGACGGCTGGCCGGGCGCCACGCAGCGCATCTCGATTCAGCTGAGCGCCGATCGCTACGACGCCGAGGCCAACGACGCCGCGGGCAGCTGGTGCGTGGCGCCCGAGGAGCTGGTGTACTTCGTGGCCGATCCGGTGGAGAACAGCCACCGCGGCACGCCGGGCGCGGCCAACGCCCAGTGCCCGGTGGATCCCTGCGATCCCAACCCGTGTGACGAGAACCAGATCTGTGACGCGGGTGAGTGCATCGATCGCATGGGTCCCGGCGTGGGCGAGGTGTTCTTCACCGAGGTGCTGATGGATCCGCACACGTCGCTCGACGACACCAACGCCGAGTGGTTCGAGCTGCACAACCCGACCGACGGCGCGCTGGATTTGACCGGCTGCACCATCACCGAGAACGGCGGCATGGGCATCGAGCTGACGCACATGATCGAAGCGGGCGGCTATCTGCTGTTCGTCAAGAGCGAGGACATGCTGCTCAACGGCGGGCTGGTGCCGGACGGCACGTTCGGGTTCGGCCTGGGCAACAGCGCCGAGTCGCTGACGCTGAGCTGCTTCGACGTGGTGATCGACACGATCGCGTGGGGCACCGGCACCGACCTGCCGTCGGTGCGCCAGGCGTCGCTGCAGCTCGATCCGCGGACCTACACGGCCGAGCTGAACGACCTGGCGACGAGCTGGTGCTCGGCGGAGGACGTCTACTACGAGGCCGGCGGCGACGGCGACCACCGCGGAACACCGGGCGCCGCCAACCCGCAGTGCGCCGATCCGTGCTTCGGGGTGGTGTGCGACGAGGGGCTCGAGTGCGTCGAGGGCGCGTGCGTGATGATCGATCCCTGCGCCGACGTGGTGTGCGACGACCCGCAGATGTGCGTCGACGGCGAGTGCGTCGACCCGGATCCCTGCCTGGACGTCATCTGCGACGGCGACGACGTGTGCGTCGACGGCGAGTGCGTGGCGCCCGATCCCTGCGCCGACGTGGTGTGCGACGATCCGCTGGTGTGCGTCGAGGGCGAGTGCGTGGCACCGGTGCCGACGCCCACGATGGTGGGCGACGTGCTGATCACCGAGCTGCTGTACGATCCGCACGACGGGCTGCCCGAAGAGACGGCCGAGTGGTTCGAGCTGCACAACCCCGGCGAGGTCGAGCTGAGCCTCGAGGGCTGCGTGGCCCGCGAGGACAACAACCAGAGCAGCCCGCTGAACGGCGTGGTGCCGGCGGGCGGCTACGTGTTCTTCGCGCGCAGCGCGGACCCCGGCGTCAACGGCGGGCTGACCCCGACCGGCACCTTCAACTTCTCGCTGGGCAACAGCGGCGAGACGCTGACGGTGGCCTGCAACGGCGTGGACATCGACGCGGTCACCTACGACGACGGACCGGACTTCCCCGACGCGCGCAAGGTGTCGATCAACCTCGACCCCGACGCCTTCGACGAAGAGGCCAACGACGAGGGCAGCAACTGGTGCTTCGGGCGCGACCGCTACTTCGAGGCGGCCGATCCGGTGGGCGATCACTTCGGCACGCCGGGCGCGCCGAACGTGGTGTGCGCGTTCACCGACGCGCAGATGCAGGCGCTGGTGGACGACCGCTGCGCGGGCTGCCACACCAACGGCGGGATGTCGGGCACGATGACGTTGGACGACATCTTCGTCGGCGCGGTGGGCGTGCCGTCGTTCGAGGCCGAGGGGTTGGATCGCATCGAGCCGGGCGACCACATGGCCAGCTACCTCTGGCACAAGCTGAACGGCACGCACCTGGACGTGGGCGGCGAGGGGCTGCGCATGCCGCGCAGCGGCCCGCCCTACCTGACGGACGCGCAGATCGAGCGCGTCGGGCTGTGGATCGACGGGCTGCCCGTCGAGCCCTGAGCGGGCGGCGCGGCGGGCGAAGCGTGCGTGTTATCCGTGCGCGCTTTCGCCCGGCCGCCGGGATCGCGCCAAAGCCTTTATCTGCGGGCCATTTCCGACGAAGGTACGGGTGTCGACGGCACGACGACGGGGCAGCGAAGCCCCACCTCGACGCGGCCAGGGAAGGCCGGCCGGCGCCAGGCGCCGACGCTGACGCGAGACCGTGGGTGATGGACCACCTGCCGCGTCCAGGCGGGGTTCGACTGCTGCGATGATCGGTCTGTCCTTCGGGGCTCGCTGATCGAGAGGGCCGGCCCGGGGGGGTCGGCCCTTTCTTCGTTTTGGGGGGGTGGGCGGTGCTGCAGCGCGGGCGATGCCGGAACGATCCGGCGGCCAGCTGCAACAGGTGCAGCCTCCACCGGACAGACTGTTTCTCCGCCGCGCGCAAGCGCGCGGCAAGGGGGGCCTGCCGGCCACCCCTGTGACCCCCCGGCTTGGCCGGCGCCCTTCGGGCGCGCCTTCGCGATCCTCGCGTCCTCGCCTCGCCCTTCGGGCTTTGGCTGCGGGCGGCTCGGTCGCTCAGGCACGTGCGGCGGATGCCGCACGCCGGCCGATTTCACCACGCTCGCGCGCTGGGGCCCGGTCACGGACGGTGTGGGCTGGGGCTTGGGCGGTGCGTCGTGGAACCCGGCCTCTGGACGGGTGGAATGGGCTGGGGCGGGTCGTGGGCTGGGGCGGGTGAGGCTTGGGTGGCGGCGCCAGCGACTGCGTCGCGGCGCCGCTTTGAGAGCCGCATCTCTCCCGATCGCGGCCCAGGCCCCGGCGAGCGGGCCGTGACCTCGAGGCCGGCTGACGCCATTCCTCCATGGCCTCGGAGAGGCTATGGTCCCCGCCATGGCGACATCGCAGCGCGTGCTGATCCCCCTCCCTGACCGGGACTTCGACGTCACCGAGGTGGCGGTGCCGTGGAAGGTGCTCACGGACGCCGGCCACCGCGTCGTCTTTGCGACCGAGCACGGCGGCGAGGCGCCGGTCTGCGATCCGCTGCTGATCACCGGCGTCTTGTTCGGCCAGCTGGGTGCTGTGCCCGACGTCATCGCGCTGTACCGCGAGCTCGAGAAGGATCCTGCGTTCGACGCGCCCATCCCGTGGGCCACCATCGAGCCGGACGCCTTCGACGCGCTGGTGCTGCCCGGCGGCCACGCGCCGGGCATGCGCCAGTACCTCGGCAGCGAGCTGCTGCAGGCGCGGGTCGCGGCGTTCTGGCGCACCGGCAAGCCCGTCGGCGCCATCTGCCACGGCGTGCTCGTCCTCGCTCGGGCGCGCGATCCCGAGACGGGCCGCTCGCTGCTCCACGACGTGCGCACGACCTGCCTGCCCGCCTACATGGAGCGCTTGGCTTACTTCCTCACGTTCTGGCGGCGCGGCCGCTATTACCGCACCTACCCCGCCTACGTGGAGGCCGAGGTGCGCGCGGCCCTGGCCGATCCGGCGGCGGACTTCGAGCGCGGGCCCCTCACCCTCGGCGCGCGCGGCACCGCCCACGACGACGGGCCCGCCTTCGTGGTCGAAGACGGCCGCTACGTCTCGGCGCGCTGGCCCGGCGACGCGTATCTGTTCGCGCGCAAGCTGCTCGAGCGGCTGGCCGAGGATCGTCCCGAGGGTTAGCCGCCGGGGCCGGGCCAGTCGAAAGTCGAGTCCGTCAAGCTGGTGTAGGACCGATCGCCTGGTCGCGCGCGTGCGTTGGGAGGCAACAGGGGTCGACCTGCCCCGACGCATGCGCGGCGCGTCAGCCGCGCAGCACCCGGATGCATCGCCCAGCCGGCGAGGTGGCGTCTTCGAGGCCGGTGCGGGCGTCGATCGGCGGGGCGTCGGGGCGGCGGTCGAACAACACCAGGATGCCCGTGTCGAGGCCCAGGCGGTCGAGGTAGGCGTCGAGCTGGGTCAGCCCCTTCGGCAAGGGATCCGGCGCACCCGCGGCGCGGACCTTCAGCTCGAAGGCCGTGCGCTGCCAGGCGCGGGTGCCATCGGGCGCCAGGAGGGGCCAGCGGATCAGCAGGTCGATGCGGCCGCGGCCGACGCCGAACTCGCGGTCGACGTGGCCGCCGCCGTTCACGACGCGCTGCAGGAAGGCCATCAGCACCAGTTGGGGCGCGACCTCGTGATAGTTCTGGCGCTGGCTCAGGACCTCGCCGTGCTCCACCCAGAACGCGACGAACGCGTGCAACAGGCCCTCGATGTCCAAGGTGCCGTCGGGGCGCACGAATGCGCGGGGCTCGACCAGGACCGCGCGCTCGGCGGACGAGGCCAGCACGCGCACGATCACCTCGCGGTAGATGGGGTTGGCGATACGCAGGGGCAGGCCGCGCGCCACCAGGCCCAGATCGGCGACGTACTGGAAGTCGTCGTCGTAGGGATCCGCCTCCGGCAGGACGCCAGCGAGCATGGGCTCGATGACGCGGCGAACCCGGGGCTCGGCGAGCCGCGCCGCCAGTGAGTCGAGGTGGGTCTGGCGCGCGAGGATCAGGCGTTCCTTGGCGGCGTCGATGTGCTCGACCGTGATGGGCTCGGGTGGGGCGATGCCCATCTTGACCGTGACTTCACGGGCAAGGGCATTGACCAGCCAGGGCTGTCCGGCCGTGAGCTCCACGACCCGCCCGATCGCCTCGTCGGTCACCACCTGACCGGTCTCGACCGTGTGCTGACCGAGGAGGGCGCGCACCTCGTCCCGATCGAAGTCGCCGAGGCGCAGCGACTCGAGCTTGATGTTGAAGGGGCTGGAGCTGCCCAACCGAGGCTCGGCGCCGCCGGCGGCGAGCTTGTAGTCGCGCACATCGCGCAAGCCACAGAGAATCACGGACCAAGGAAAGCGGTCCGGCCGGCTGTCGAAGCCCGAGCGAAGCTGCCCGAGTACCGAGAGCAGCGTCGCCCCCCGCAGCGCGTCGATCTCGTCGAAGACGAGCACCAGGGGGCGCGGGCAGGCCTCGGCCCAGCGAACCAGGGAGGTCCAGATCTGCGTGCCGGCGTCGGCGGGCTCGCGCGGCGGCGGCCGCAGATCGGGGTCGAGGTCTTCGCGGGCCCTGATCTCGATGGCAGTGAGGATGATCCGCTCCGCGGTCCCGAAGTCCTCGTCCGCCGCCTTGGCCGCCTCGCAAGAGAAGTGCAGCGCCGCGAAGCGGCCCTCGGCGGTCAGCGCGCGCGCCAGCGTTCGCAGGATGGTGGTCTTGCCGGTCTGCCGTGGCGCGTGCACGACGAAGTACCCCATCTGCTCCGCGAGCTGGCGCGCCTCCGGCAAGCGTTGCTCGGGCGGCACCATGTAGTGGAAGCGCGGATCGCAGGGGCCGGTGGTGTTGAAGGTGCGCGCCATGGCCGCCACGGTAGGTCGCCGGTGTTGTGCTGGCAAGGGCGGGCGGGAGGCGGGCCGGGGTCATCACGGCGGGGCGCCCCCGGTCTCAGCCCCCCAACGCCTGAATCGCCTGCCGCGCGTGATCCGCCAGCTCCTTGTCCTTCTCCGCCTGCGCGTACGGCTTCAGCACCTTCACGGCCGCCTTCTTCTGCAGCCCCTTCAGCGCGTCGATGGCGGTGCGGCGCACCCGCTTGTCGTCGTCCTCGAGCCCGGCCGCGATGGCCTCGATGGCCGACGCGTCGCCGGTGGCGGCCATGGCCAGCAGCGTGGCCTGCCGCACCTCGGCCGAGGGATCCTGCAGCAGCGCCGCCATGGCGGTGACCGTCCGCGGATCCTTCACCAGCTTCAGCCCCTCGAGCGCCTTCAGCTTCACCTCGGGGTCCTTGTCGAACAGCCGCTCGCTGAAGAACGACAGCAGCGGCTTCCGCTTCTCGAGCGTCTCGCCCAGCTGCACCAGCGCGCCGGTCGCGGCGCGGCGCACCCGCACGTCGTCGTGGTTCAGCTTCGAGATGATCGGGTCGAGCGCCTCGCGCGCCTTCAGCACCCCCAGGCTCTCGACCGCGTTGGCGATCAACGCCGCGTCCTTCTGCTGCGCGAAGCCGAGCAGCAGCTTGACGCTCTCGTCGCCGGGGAAGGCCCGCAGGGCGTGCGCGGCGTCGCGCTGCACCTCGACCGCGCTGTCGCCGGCCAGCTTCAGCACGTCGGCCTTCACGTCGTCGCCGGGCATGTCGCCGAAGCTGCGCGCGGCGGCGGCGCGGATGGCGGCCTCGTCGCTCTGCGCCAGCTTCTGCAGCGTCTCGACGATCTTCTTCCGGTTCCGCTTGCCCTCCTTGGTCTGCACCATCGCGCCCAGCGTCGCGACGGCCGAGCGCCGCAGCACGGCGTTGTCGGCCTTGCGCGTCGCGCGCAGCACGCTGTCCAGATCCTGCGCGGCGTAGATCGTCCGGATGGCGGTCAGCAGCGCGGCGCCGCTGTCGGCGTCCTCGACGTCGCCGGCCGACAGCAGCGCGAGGCCCTTGGTGCTGCCCAGGCGCGACAGCGCGCTCGCGGCGGCGCGGCGCGTGGCCGGCTCGGCGTGCTTGACCGCGGCGCCGAGCGCCTCGTAGGTGGCCGGGCCGTCGTGGCCCGCCAGCGCGGCCGCCGCGCCCGCCGAGTCGTCGCCCTTGCCGTTCACCGCCAGGTACTGCAGCCCCGCCGCGACGACCGCCTTGTCCTTCGACTCGGTCAGCGCCTTGGCCACCTCGATCTTCGTCTCGGCCTTCGCCTTCGCGTCACCCAGCACGGCGATCAGCGCCGCCGTGTCGCCCCGCTTCAGCAGGCTGGCGATCGCGGCGGCCCGCACCTCGGCCTCGGTGTGCGCCAACGCGGCCACCAACTGCTCGGTGGCCTCCTTCTGCTTCGACTCCCCCAGCGCGGTCGCGGCCGCAGCCACCACCTTGGCGTCCGCGCTGCGCAGCGCGTGGTACTGCGCGGCCGTCGCGAAGGCCGGATCCTTCGACTTGCTCAGGATGCCCGCCGCCCGGTCCCGCAGCGCGGCGTCGGGATCACCGTCCATCACCTTGCGCACCGCGGCGTTGACGGTGGCGTCGTCGAAGTCGGCCAGCCCCTCGAGCGCGGCCCCGCGCAGCTGCGCGTCGGCCGACTGCAGCACCGGCAGCAGCTTCTCCTCGCGGCCGGCGATCTTCAGCGCGCCGGCGGCCTTCACCGCGGCCAGCGTGGCGGCCGGCGGCCCCTTCTCGAGGTAGTGCCACAGCGCCCCGAGCAGCGCCGGATCCTTCTTCGACAGCCCCTCGATGGCCGCGCGCGCCGCCACCATGCTGCCGTCCGGCAGCACGACGTTGGCCCCCGTCACCGGCGTCGGCGGCAGCGCCTGCCACAGCGGCACGGTCAGCACGTAGGCGGGGAAGGGCACGTCGCTGCGCGTCCAGCCGCCGTCGTTCACCTTGGGGAAGATGACCTTCGACGCCCCGTTCTCGGTGAACGTGTACGTCGTCTCGGCCATCACGATCGGGTGATAGGCCTGCTTGCCCGCGTCGAGCCAGACGTACACGATGCCCGTCGCCTCGGCGTCGTCCTTGAACGCGAGCCGCGTGGAGCCGTACGTGTTCTTCTTGGCGCCCTCGAGCGCCTTGAACAGGGCCTTGGTGCGCTCCTCGAAGCTGCCGGCCTTGATGCTGGCGGGCTGGGGCACGAGGACGTAGCGTGCGTCGCCGGCGCGCGACCACTTCTCGTAGCTGAAGCGGACGGTGTCGACCGGCGCGGGCGCGTCGGCCTTGGCGCCGGCCTTCGGCTGCGCGAGGCTGGGGGCGCCGAGGCCCGAGGCGGTGAGTGCGAGCACGACAAAAGCGAGGGGTCGAATCATCGGAGCTCCCGTGGCTCAGGGGGGCGGCGCCCGGGTCCGCCCGGAAACCGAAAGCGCAACAGATTAGTCGAGTGACTCGAGGACGGCAATCGTGAGGGGCAGGGTGGCATGGCCGCTGGCCTCGGCGCTGGCCGCGGGGCTCGTCGCCTCGCCCGCGAGCCTCGCCCAGCCGACCGACGACGACGCGGCGCGGGCCGAGGCGGCGCGGCTGGACGAGGCCCTGCTGGTGGTGCAGTCGGCGAGCGGCGCCGTGCGCGCCGCGCTGCTGCGTCGCGATCGGGTCGAGGCGCGCGCTCGGCAGCGCCTGGACGGCGCCCTGTGCGCGTCCCTGGCCGCCGCCGGCCGTCGGGTGGACGCCGCGTGGGGCCGCCTCGCCGAGGTGCACGCCCAGCTGGCCGCGCTGTCGACCCGGTGGCCTGCGCGCCAGCAGCGGGCCGCCGAGGCTCAGCTGGTGGTGGCCCAGCAGCGTCGCCTCGACGCCGAGCACCACGCCGCCTGGGCCGCGCATTGCGCCGGGCTGCCCCCCACCGCCCGCCCCGCGTCGCCGCCGCCCCCCGTCGCCGCCCCCCTGTGCGACGGCCTGGTGCGCTACGGCCCGCTGCTGGTGGTGCCCGAGGCCCCGCCGCGCGGCGGTCACGGCGCGCTGCCGCTCGTCCGGCGCCTGTCCGCCCGCCTCGAGGACGCCTGGGACGTCTTGCTGTTGCTGGCCGAGCCCGGCGTGACGGCCGACGAGGCCGATCGCGCGTCGATCGTCATCGAGCGCGGCATCCCTGGACTGGGCGCCCCGGCGCCGCTGGCCTCGGCGCACCTGCCGCGCTGGCGGGCGCTGCGGGCGGCCGTCGTGCTCGACGGCGCGGCCGGCCTGCGCCGCGGCCCTAGCCTGCGCGCCCTGCTGCGCGCGGACGGCGGGCGTGTCCGGCCCCCCGATTGCGGTGAGGCGCCGCCGGCGGGCTGGGGCTACGCCGACGTCGCGGGGCAGCTGGGCGGCGCGACGCTCGAGCCGCTGGACGACGGCCGCTGGCGTCCGCGCGCCCCCCATGGCGGCGCGCCCGGCTGGATCGGCAACGGCGGCAACCGCGCGCCCTACGCCCCCCTCGAGCTGTACCTGATGGGCCTGGTCGGCCCCGAGGCGGTGGGACCGGTCCGCTTCCTCGGCGGCGTCGAGGCGCTGCCGGACGGCACGCTGCGCGCCGAGAAGGTCTGCACGCTGGACGGCGCGGCCCTGGTCGCCCGCTACGGCCGCCGGCCGCTCGCCGATGGGCCGCTTCGGCTGGGCGTCGCGGTCGTCGGCGTGGGCGCGGGCGACACCGCCACCCTCGAGCGCCACCGCCGCGCCCTGGCTGCTTTCGCGGCCCCCGGACCCGACGACGACGCCCTGCTGCTCAACGACTTCGAGGCCACCGGCGGCCGCGCGCGCCTGCGAGTGGTGCCGCCCCGCGCGCGTCCCGGTTGCCGACCGACCGCGCCGGTGCCTACGGTGACGCCATGAACCACTACGAACGCCTCGGCGGCGACGACGCCCTGCGCGCCATCCTCGCCGACTTCTACGACCGCGTGTTCGCCGATCCCATGATCGGCTTCATGTTCCAGGGCCTCGACAAGGCGCGCCTGGTCGAGCTCGAGCGGCAGTTCACCGCGCGGGTGATGGGCGCGGACGTGGCCTACGAAGGGCGCGGCATGCGGGCGGCGCACGCCCGCCACCCGGTCACCCGCGGGCACTTCCGCCGGCGCCTGGTGCTGTTGCGGCAGACGCTCGAGGATCACGACGTCGCGCCCGAGATCATCGAGGCGTGGCTGGCGCACGCGAAGCGCCTCGAGGCCGCCGTGCTGGGCCCGGCGCGCGCGGATCCCGGCTGTGACCCCGCGGGGCCACGCCCGTCCGGGGGCGTCGTCATCTCGGGCGGCGGCGGCGACGGTTGACGCCCCGCCGCCGCCGAGCGTAAAAATGACCGCCGGGTCGGAATGGGCGATCCGGTCGGAGGACGCATGAGCTCCAACTTCGCCTTTCGCGGCTACACCCGCCGCGTTGCGCGCGCCGTCGTCGACGCGATGGTGCCGCGCTGGCCCGAGTTCGAGGCCGATCTGACCGACGACGTGCTCGAGCAGGTCGAGGACTTCACCCGCAACTACCCGCCCTTCGTCCGCTTCGGCGTCGTCGCGATGCTGTACGGCCTCGAGTTCAGCGGACCGCTCGTGCTCGACGGCCTGAAGCCCACCTCGATGCTCGACCGCGAGGCGGCCATCGCGCGCCTCGAGAAGGTGGCCGACCACCCGATCCCGCAGATCCGCATGATGGTGATGCTGCCCAAGATCATGGTGTCGTTCTCGGCCTACTCGCGGCCCGAGGTCGAGACCTTCCTCGGCGCCCCGCGCCGCGCCTGGCGCGCCAACCGCAAGGCCTTCCGCGATCGCCTGGTGCAGATCGACGCCCGCCGCGGCGCCGATCCGGCCACGCCCGAGCCGCTGGTCGACGCCGGCGTGCGCCCCGAGGACTACCTGCGCTTCGAGCCCACCCCCGCCTGAGGAGCCCGCCATGGCCACGCTGCACGACGGCATCGTCCAGCCCCACCAGACCCGCGGCGACCTGCGCATCGACTGCGACGTCGTCGTCGTCGGCTCGGGCGCCGGCGGCGCGACGACCGCCGCCACCCTGGCCGAGGCCGGCCTGCGCGTCGTCGTCCTCGAGGAGGGCGCCGCCTACACGACGGCCGAGTACTCGGCCGACATCCCCGAGATGCTCGGCAAGCTGATGCGCGGCGGCGGCTCGACGGTGATGATGGGCCGGAGCCCCGTGCCCTACCTCGAGGGGCGCTGCGTCGGCGGCACCACCGTCGTCAACGGCGGCATGTGCTGGCGCACGCCCGAGCACGTCCTCGACGCGTGGGTCACCGAGCGCCGCCTGGGCCACCTGTCGGCCCAGCGCCTCGAGCCCTACTTCGAGCTGGTCGAGCAGGTCATCGACGCCCGCTTCCAGGATCCCGGCAGCGAGGGCGGCGTGAACGATCGCTTCAAGGCCGGCGCGGACGCCCTGGGCTGGAAGCTGTCGCGCAACCGCCGCAACCAGCGCCACTGTGTCGGCAGCAACGACTGCGTGACCGGCTGCCCCTCGGGCGCCAAGCGCAGCACCGCCGAGACCTGGCTGCCGCGCTTCTACGCCGCCGGCGGCCGCCTGTTCACGCACATGAAGGTCGAGCGCGTGCTGACGCAGCGCGGCCGCGCGACGGGCGTCGCCGGCACCCTGCTCGACCCGTACGCCAAGCGCCGCTTCCGCATCGAGGCCCGCGCCGTGGTGTTGTCGTGCGGCGCCATCCAGACGCCGCTGCTGCTGCAGAAGAACCGCCTGGGCAAGCCCTGCGGGCACGTCGGCCGCCACTTCACCATTCACCCGAACATCAAGATGGCCGCGCGCTTCGACACCCCGGTCGACTCGATGCGCGGCACCCACCAGGCCTGGCAGTGCGTCGAGTTCAAGGAGACCGACGGCATCCTGCTCGCGCCGGGGGCCATCCCGCTGGCCTTCATGAGCGCGGTGTTCCCGAGCTTCGGCCCGCGCCTGGCCGAGCGCATGCGCGACTACCGCTACATCGCCACCGGCGGCATCCTGGTGGACGACCACGCCGAGGGCTACGTGAAGTCGGTGCTGGGGCTGCCCATCATCCACTACGACGTCACCGACGCCGATCAGGCGAAGTTCGTCCGCGCCGCCGCGCTGATGGCCGAGCTCTACTTCGCGGCGGGCGCGAACGAGGTCTACACGCCCTTCCACCACCTGCCGATCATCGAGTCGCCCGACGCCATCGCGAAGCTGTACGCCCACCCGCCGCGCGTGCAGGACACCGAGTACTTCACCGCGCACCTGATGGGCACCTGCCGAATGAGCAGCCACCCGAAGGCGGGGGTGGTCGACCCCAACGGCGAGATGTGGGACGTCGCCGGCCTCTACGTCGCCGACGCGGGCACGATGCCCGGCACCATCGGCGTCAACCCCCAGGTCACGATCATGGCCCTGGCGCGCGTCATCGCCGAGCGTCTCGCCGACCGCCTGGGCCGCAAGGTGCCCCGCGCGGCGGGCGAGGCCGTCACGGCGGCGGCGTAGGCGGCAGCGCGCACGCGCGGCGGCGCTTCGCCGCGCGCCACCGATCGAAGCCGTAGTAGATCAGCGGCGGCGTCACACCGATGGCGGCCGAGACCACGCCGGTGCGCATGATGTCGACGAACCGCAGGCTCAACGTCCACGCGGCCAGCTGCGCCACGGCCGCGATGTAGACCACGGGCATCAGCACCATCAGCAGCTTCAGCGTCCGCAGCGGACGCGTCGATCTCGCCTCGGCGCGCAGCGCCCGCGGCACCAGGGCGTGGGTGAAGACCGCGAAGACGCCCCGGCTGAGCGCGTACAGCGGGTTGTCGCGGCGGGCCGGCGCCGTCGCGGCCATCGCCCACAGCCGCCGGAGCACGTAGGCCGCGCCCCGGCCAGCGTCGGCCGGACGCGCGCCAACTGCTTCGCGCGGCGCTGGGCTGGCGTCGCCCGGCGCGCTCGGCCGCCACCGCGCGCCGCCCGCGCTCCCAGTCGGCCCAGGCCAGCGCGCCGTCCGGCCGCCCGTCGAACCAGCGCAGCGCGTCCGCCAGCCCTCGCCCAGCCCGAAGTACGCCGCCCACGCGGCCCGCGCGGCGGGCGGCAGCAGCGCCGCGACCGCCGCCCGCCCCCGCGCGATGCCCACCACCAGGTCGTGCCGCCGAAAGTCGCGGTCGAGGAAGCCGGCCAGCCCGCCGCCGAGCGTCGAGGCCAGCCCCTCGGGCGGCGGGCCGACGCGCCAGATGCGGACGTCGACGGGGCGGTCTCCGGGCCGCGGACCGCGCGGCATCGGCGCGCCGACCGCGGCCTCGTGCACCAGGCGCCGCAGGTCGCCGGCGGCCGGCGCGGCGGTCGGGTCGATCAGCGCGAACAGCGCCCCCCGCTCGGCGAACAGCAAGGCGTCGATGCGCGCCAGCCGGTCGGCCGCCTCGGGGCGGTGCTTCAGGCGCACCCACCGCTGCGCCTGCCCCAGCAGCCGCTGGATGCGCCGGCCGGCCAGCAGCATCGCCTGCCGCCGGGGATCGTCGTGCGCCGACGCGGCGAGGGTGCGCGCGAGCCCCAGCCGCGGATCCTCGGGCGTCGGCTCGCCGGCGGCGATGCGCCCGAAGTCGCCGTTGAACAGCAGCAGGTCGGCGGCGGTGATCAGCGCGTCGGCGTCGGGCGGCGGGCCCTCGCAGCCCAGCTGCTGGAACAGCCGCACGCGATCCTGCCACGCCACCAGCCGCTGGAGGTCGTCGGCGACGCGCTCGTGCCGCAGGATGCGCCAGGCGCGCCCCAGCGCCTGAAGCTGGTCGACCAGATCGGGCTCGATGACGTCGCCGGCGGCGGCGTCGAGCGCCGCCTCGAAGTTGTCGGCCGCCGTCTCGGTGCGCGGATCGACCAGCAGCAGCGCCAGGCGCTCGCCCTCGCCCAGGCCGAGCCCGCGGCGGAAGATGGCGTCGATGGCCGCCTCGAGCGGTCGGTTGTCCAGCGTGCCGCCGTCGAAGAACGCCACCTGCGGCGCCGGCGCGGGCGCGACGCCGCGGGGCAGGGTGGCGTCGTGCGGCGCGCGGGCCGCCAGCCAGGCGGCGTGGCCCTCGGGCGTGTCGAGGTCGTCGGCGAAGACGGGGCCGAACGCGATGGGGTTGGCCGAGGTCGCGTCGACCGCCGACACCACCGCCGCGGGCCGGTGCGCGAAGTCGACGCGGTCGAAGCGACGGGTGTCGCGGTAGCGCACGTCCTCGAAGGGTCCGCCGCCGTCGCGCAGGGGGTCGCCGAAGTACTCGACGCGTCCGGTGGCGTGGGTCAGGGTCAGCAGCAGCTCGGCGTCGGGGTCCAGCACCGGCGCGTCGCCGGCCGGCGCCGTCGTCAGCACCTCGAGCATGCCCTCGCGCGTCAGGTGCCCCTTCTCGAGGATGGCCGTCGGGCAGGGCTGCGCGGGCTGCATCATCGTCGTGACGTCCATCACGTCGAGGAAGTACCGGGCGGCGGTCGCGAAGACGGCGGTGGGATCGCCGGCGGTGTTGAGCATGCGCGTCAGCACCGCGCAGACGATGCCGCCCGCCGAGGTGCCGGCCGTGACGTCCACGTGCACCCGAGGCAGCGCGACGTCGAGGCCGTCCAGCCAGGCGAAGCCGCCGGGCGCGGGCGCGCCGTGGTGGCGACGGCTGGCCACGACCAGCTCGGTGAGGGCGAGGGCGACGCCGGCCTCGAAGGGCAGCCGGGCGTTGCCGCCGTAGAAGGCGCCGGCGATGCGCAGGGTGTCGAACATGGCCGCGACGATACCACCGTCAAGGCCCCCACCGGCGAGCGTCATCACGTTGACGTCGGTCGACCCGTGCGCCCTTACGCGGCCGCCGGGGAGCGCGTGGCACGCCCCGTGCTGACAGGGCCCGCGGGGACCGGCGGCCAAGGCCCGCCCCCCGAGGAGGCCCGATGGCGAGTGGAATCTACGTGGCGATGGGCGCCGCCCGCATGCAAGAGCAGCGGATGGACACCCTGTCGAACAACCTGGCCAACGCCCAGACGGCCGGCTTCAAGAAGCACGGCGCCATCTACCGCCAGGTGCACAACGACGCCTCGAAGATGGGCGATCCCAACCAGGCGATGGACATGCACCACCCGGCGCGCTTCCTGCCCGAGGATCGCCTGCCCGGGCAGCTCGACGAGCGCTTCACGCACTGGTCGGACGGCGCGCTGCGCAGCACCGGCAACCCGCTGGACGTCGCGATCCAGGGCGAGGGCTTCTTCGTCGTGCAGGGCCCCAACGGCGATCCGATCTACACGCGCAACGGCACCTTCCGCATCCAGCCCGACGGCGGGCTGGTCAACCAGCAGGGCTTCGCGCTGCTCGATCCCAACGGCCAGCCCGTCCGGGTGCCGCCCGACGAGGGCGCCCTGACCATCAGCCCCGAGGGTGACCTCACCGTGGGCGAGCAGGCCGTCGGTCGCCTGGCGGTCGTGCGCTTCGCCGACCTGCGCCAGCTCGACCGCATGGGCAACGACAGCTTCCGCCCGGCCGATCCGGCCGTGCTGCCCGAGCCCCTCGATCTGCCCTCGCTGCACCAGGGCTACCTCGAGGGCGCCAACGTGAACCCGGTGCAGACCATGACGCAGCTCATCAAGACCAGCCGCCTGTTCGAGATGAGCACCCGGGCCCTGCAGGCCTACAAAGCGATGGACGACGCCGCCGCGCGGCAGGTCGGCCGCACCAACTGAGCCTCACGGAGGAGGAGCCACCGATGCTGCGCGCACTGCACTCGGCTGCGACGGGCATGGAAGCCCAGCAGACCTACATCGACGTCACGTCGAACAACCTCGCGAACGTCAACACCACCGGCTACAAGAAGGTGCGGGTCAACTTCCAGGATCTCATCTACCAGATCCAGCGCGCCCCCGGGCAGGCCACCAGCCAGCAGACCGAGGCCCCCACCGGCATCCAGGTGGGCATCGGCGTGAAGGTGGCCAGCACGCAGAAGGAGTTCTCGACGGGCACCTTCCGCCCGACGGGCAACGCGCTCGACGTCGCCATCGAGGGCGACGGCTTCTTCCAGATCCAGCTGCCCGACGGCACCGTCGGCTACACCCGCGACGGCGCGTTCCACATGGACGAGAACGGCCAGCTCGTGAACGCCGACGGCTTCCCGGTCGAGCCCAACATCACGCTGCCCGCCGAGGCGAAGGCCATGCACATCGGCGAGGACGGCGTGGTGACCGTGGTGGTCGACGGCCAGGCCGAGCCCATCCAGGTGGGCCAGCTTCAGACCGCGACCTTCATCAACCCCGCGGGCCTGCTGGCCGAGGGCGGCAACATCTTCCTCGAGAGCGGCGCCAGCGGCCCGCCGGTCATCGGCAACCCCGCCGAGAACGGCTTCGGCGCCCTGCGCGGCGGCTTCCTCGAGGCGGCGAACGTGAAGGCGGTCGAGGAGATGATCAACCTCATCACCGCCCAGCGCGCCTTCGAGTTCAACAGCAAGGCCGTGCAGGCCAGCGATCAGATGCTGCGCGAGATCGGGCAGCTGCGGTGATGGCCATGCGCGCGCTCCTCTCATTGCTGGTGCTGGGCGGGCTGGCCACCCCGGCGGTGGCGGGCCCGTCCATCCGGGTGGTCCGCGAGGCCGAGGTGCCCGGCGCGGTGGTGCGCCTGGGCGACGTGGCCCGGCTGCGCGGGTTCACGCCCGACGTCGCGAAGCGCTTCGCCGCCATCGAGCTGGGACGCGCGCCGGCGCCGGGCCTGGGGCAGCTCCTGCCCAAGGCCTTCCTCGAGGCCCGCATCCGCGAGGGCGGGGTGGGCCCGGGGGTGAAGCTGAAGCTGCCCGCGCGCCTCGAGGTGCGCCGCGAGGCGCGGACGCTGAAGGGCGCCGACCTCGAGAAGAAGGTGCGCGAGGCGGTGCGCGCGGCGATGCCGCACGATCCCGCCGACGTCGCCCGCATGCGCGTGCCCCGGCTGCCCGACGTGCTGGCGCCCACCGGCGCCGAGCTGACGGTGGCCTTCGCGCCCGACGAGCGCTTCGAGGGCAACGCGACGGCGACGCTGACCATCGCCGACGGCGACGAGGTGGTGCGGACGCAGAAGGTCAACGTGCGGGTCGACGTGTACGCCCGCGCCTTCGGCGTCCGAAGCCCGGCGCGCCGCGGCGTGCAGCTGTCGGCGGCCGATCTGGTCGAGCTGCGGCTGCCCGCGAGCAAGCTGCCCCGGGACGCGGTGCGCTCGGCCGACGAGGTCGACGGGGCGAACCTGCGCCGCGCGGTGAAGCCCGGCGAGCCCCTGCGGCTGGCCTGGGTGAAGGTGCCCCCGCTGGTGCGCCGCGGCGACCGCGTCCGCATGATCGCGCGCCGCGGCGGCATCGAGATCACCGCCACCGGCGAGGCGCTGGGGCAGGGCGGCCGCGGCGAGAACGTCCGCGTGCGCAACCTCGACAGCCAGCGGGTGGTGAGCGGCCGCATCATCGCGCCGAACACCGTCGAGATGGAGTTCTGAGATGACGCGCCCGAGCCTCTTCGTGGTGGTGCCCGGCCTGGCCGTCGCCGTGCTGGCGACCGGCTGCGTCAAGCACATCAAGCCCTACGAGCCCAAGCGGCGGAAGTACGAGCTGGTGGTGCCGCACCCGGCCTACGACGCGGCGCGCGCCAGCGGCAGCCTGTTCGATCCGAACGGCCCCGGCGTGCGGCTGACCACGGACGCGCGCGCCCAGTCGATCAACGACATCGTCGTCGTCGCCATCGACGAGCGCGCCACGGCCCAGCGCGACACGGCCACCGAGACCAGCCGCGACGACGAGCAGATCGCCGCGCTCACGAGCTTCCTCGGCGTCATCGCCGAGCTCGAAGAGAACAACCCGAACTTCAACGGCGCCACCGCGATGAACCTGGCCAGCCAGCACACCTTCAAGGGCGAGGGCAGCACCAGCCGCAACGATCGTGTGCAAGCGACGGTGCCCGCGATGGTCCGGCGCGTGCTGCCCAACGGCAACCTGTTCATCGAGGGCGACCGCGTCGTGATGGTGAACAGCGAAGAGCACCACTTCTACATCAGCGGCGTCATCCGGCCCGAGGACATCGACGGCAACGGCGTCGTCAACTCGAGCCGCATGGCCGACGCGCAGATCGAGTTCACCGGCCGCGGTGCGCTGACGGCCGGCAGCGAGAAGGGCTGGTTCTCCAGCCTGCTCGACTACGTCTGGCCCTTCTGAGGAGACGCACGGTGAACCGGCTGACCATCCCAACGCTGCTGTTGCCCGCCCTCGTCGCCCTGGCGCTGCCGGCCCACGCCGAGCGCATCAAGGATCTCGCCGAGGTGCGCGGCGTGCGCTCGAACCAGCTGGTCGGCTACGGCATCGTGCTGGGCCTCAACGGCACCGGCGACACCGACAAGATGACCTTCACCACCCAGTCGGTGGTGGCCATGCTGGCGCGCAACAACGTGCGCATCCCGGCGGCGGGGCTGAAGCTGAAGAACGTCGCCGCGGTGATGATCACCGCCGACCTGCCGCCCTTCGCGCGGGTGGGCAACAACATCGACGTGACGGTCAGCAGCATCGGCGACGCCAAGAGCCTGGTGGGCGGCACGCTGGTGGCCGCGCCGCTGAAGGCGCACGACGGCCAGATCTACGCGATGGCGCAGGGCGCGCTGTCGGTGGGCGGCTTCAGCGTCGACGCCAAGGGCGGGGGCGGGCAGGTGAAGAACCACCCGACCGTGGCCCGCATCCCCGACGGGGCGATCATCGAGCGCGAGGTCGCGCTCGATCTGGCCGCCGGCGAGAAGATCACGCTGCAGCTCGACGCGGCCGACTTCACGACCGCCGCGCGAATGACCAAGGTCGTGAACATGAACCTGGGCGGCAACTACGCGCGCGCCCTGGACAGCGGCACGGTCGACGTGCAGATCCCGCCGCCCTACGTGGGCCGGCTGGTGGAGTTCATCGCGCTCGTCGAGCGCCTCGAGGTGACGCCGGACAGCGTCGCCCGGGTGATCGTCAACGAGCGCACCGGCACGATCATCATGGGCCAGGACGTGCGCATCGCGCCGGTGGCGGTGGCCCACGGCAACCTGACGGTCAGCGTGCGGGTGAACAACCAGGCCGTGCCGGCGGCGCCCCTGACGCCCGGCACCGGCCAGACCGTGCGCAACACCGACGTCGAGGTGACCGAGGAGAAGCGCAACCTGATCGTCGTCGAGGGCGGGGCCAGCCTGGCCGACATCGTCCAGGGCCTCAACCGCCTCGGCGCCAGCCCGCGCGATCTGATCACCATCCTGCAGGCCATCAAGCGCGCGGGCGCCCTGCGGGCCGACGTCGAGGTGATGTGATGTCGACGATCGGCTTCCTGGCGGGCGTCCGCAGCCAGTTCGTCGGGCAGGGGTCCTTGGGCGCCGATCCCGACGGCATCGCCGCCGCGGCCGCGCGCGGCGACGAGGACGAGGCCCTGCGCGAGGCGGCCCGGCAGTTCGAGTCGGTCTTCGTGCACCAGCTGTTCAAGTCGATGCGCGCGACGGTGCCCAAGGGCGGCATGACCGACGCGGGCTTCGGCGGCGAGGTGTTCACCGACATGCTCGACGCCGAGTACGCGCGCTCGGTCAGCAGCACCGGCCAGCTGGGCCTCGCGGACGTCATCGCCCACGAGCTGGGCGCGCGCGACGCCGAGGGCACCGCGGGCCACGGCCTGCAGAGCGGCGGGGCGCGGCGCCGGGGCCTGCGGGCCTATCGCGCGCACGCCGCGACCGCTTGGCAGCGGCCCGTCCGGGGGCGCGTCTCGAGCGGCTTCGGCGAGCGGGTGCACCCGATCACCGGCGACACGCGGCCGCACCACGGGCTCGACATCGCCGCCCCGGCGGGGACGCCCATCCGGGCGGCGCGCGCCGGGAAGGTCACCTTCGCGGGCGAGCGGGGGGGCTACGGCAACCTGGTCGAGATCGACCACGGCGACGGCACCCGCAGCCGCTACGCCCACGCCAGCACGCTGCTGGTCGAGGCGGGGCAGG
Organism: Myxococcales bacterium; assembly: GCA_020633465.1. Lineage (GTDB taxonomy): Bacteria > Myxococcota_A > Bradymonadia > UBA7976 > UBA1532 > JACKDN01. The sequence goes on along the minus strand of JACKDN010000052.1, from coordinate 13,198 downwards.
CGGTGCGCCGGGGCGAGCTGATCGCCGAGGTCGGCAGCACCGGCGACAGCACCGGGCCGCACCTGCACTTCGAGGTGCGGCGCGGTGACGAACCGATCGATCCGGGCCCCCTGCTGGGGGCCGCGGGCGAGTGAGCGAGTGAGCGAACGGGCGGCGGCGGGTGCCGTCGCTCGACGAGAAAAGGTAGCGGGACGTAGGATACGAGACGAACATCGCCCGGTTGAATCAGCGCTCGGGGCCCCGATCGAAACGAGGACAGAAAATTCCTCAAGATCGGAACGACCCGGTCGATGATGTGGGTGACAGGGCTCCAAGGAATGGAGCCGGACCCGAGGTGCCAACATGGCTGTTCGAATCAATGGTCCAGTCCCGCCAGGGAACGTCGGTCGGCCGCAGAGCCGCCCGGGGGCGAAGAAGTCGGAAGAGAGCGTCTCGTCCGAGGCGCGGTCCGAGAAGGTCGACCTGTCCGAGAAGCAGGGGGCCCTCTCGGTCGCGAAGGCCGCGACGCGGGACGTCAGCGAAGTCGACGAGACGAAGGTGGCGGAGTTGAGGCAGAAGATCGCGAGCGGCGAGTATCGCGCCGACCTGCGCATCGTCGCCGAGCGCCTCATCGCCGAAGCCGTCCAGTTCGACGGGACCTGAGCAGGACCCGCCTCTTCCGACCCGCCCGCCCCGGGCGCTGAGCCGACCGCCGCTCCCGCCGCGGCGCACACCCGTCACCGACCGCCCATACCGGGCGAGCGGCGGCGCGCGTGCCCGCGTTCACGGCGCAGGAGTGGACGATGCACGGCGACTCTCTCAACCCGACGACCGCGACGGCCGCCGATCCCGGCGGGCCCGTCGAGCGGCTGTGCGCGCACCTCGACGCCGAGGTCGCCGCGCTCGAGGCGCTCGACGCGCTGCTGCGCGACGAGGCCAACGCGCTGCGGCGCATGGACGCCGCCGCCGTCCTCACGATCACCGATCAGAAGGTGCGCCTGCTCGAGCGCCACCAGCTGCTCGCCGCCGAGCGGGCCGCGGTGCTGCGCGCCGTCGCGCCGGACGCGCAGACCGTCGGGCAGGCGCGCGCCCGCGTGGACGACGAGGCCTCGGCCGCGCTGGCCGCGCGGCAGGAGCGGCTGCGGACGCTGACCGCGGGCATCGGCGAGCAGCAGCGCCTGAACACCGTCTTCGCCCGCGCCGCGCGCGAGCTGGTGCAGGGGCGCCTGAAGGTGGTGCAGCGCGCCCACGCCGGCCCGCGCACGGTCTACGGAGCCGACGCCCGGATCCAGACGGGCACGCCGCGCCGCGGTGTCGAGCGGAGGGGCTGAGATGGGCCTCCTCGCCGCCTTCCAGTCCAGCGTCACCGGCCTGCGCGTCAGCCAGAGCGGGCTGCAGACCGTCAGCCACAACGTGTCCAACGCCGACACCGAGGGCTACAGCCGCCAGCGCGTCGAGGCGGCCACGTACGATCCCGAGCGCCGGGCCGGCCACCAGCTGGGGCGCGGCGCCTACGTCGATCACGTGGCCCGGGTGCACGAGCAGTACGTCGAGTTCCAGGTCATCCGCGACCGGACCCTGCAGGGCTACTACGGGGGGCGCGAGGGCGTGCTGGCGATGGTCGAGCGCCTCTACAGCGAGGCGGCCCAGCCCACCGTCGGCGGCGCGATCAGCGAGTTCTTCAACTTCGCCCGCGAGCTGAGCCAGGATCCGTCCAGCTTCGGCGCGCGCAGCCAGTTCGTGCAGGCCGCCCGCGACGTGGCCGGCGCGTTCCGCACGCTCGACGACGATCTGCGCAAGGTGCAGCGGGGCATCGACGACACGCTCCAGGACCGCGTCGGCCAGATCAACGAGAACCTGCGCGTCATCGCCGAGATGAACGCCGGCATCGTGAAGAACGAGGTCGACGGCTCGATGGCCAACGACTTCCGTGATCGCCGCGACCGCGCGGTGCGCGAGATCGCGAAGTTCGTCGACATCAACGTGCTGCCCCAGGACGACGGCACGGTCTCGGTCGAGCTGGCCAACCGCTACGTGCTGGTGCAGAAGGAGCAGGTGGCGGCGCTCGAGGCGGTGCCCGACGCGGGCAACTTCGGGCTGCTCGACGTGCACTACGTCGGCATCAGCGGCAACCGCGTCGACATCACCGCGCAGCTCGACGAGGGCGAGGTGGGTGGCCTGCTCGACGTGCGCGACACCGTCATCGCGCGCCAGCTGGGCCTGATGGATCAGCTGGCCGTCACCTTCGTCGACGAGGTCAACGCGGTGCACCAGCAGGGCTTTGGCCTCGACGGGGTGGGGGGGCGCGATCTGTTCGTGCCGCCCGCGGGGTTGCCCTTCTCGGCCGCGAACATCGCCGTGGATCCGGCCATCGACGCCGATCCGCTGCTCGTCGGCGCGGCGCAGGATCCCACGCTGCTGCCCGGCGACAACCGCAACCTGCTCGACCTGGCCGACCTGCAGAACGCCAACCAGGCCGCGCTGGGCGACGTGCCCTTCAACCGGCGCTACGCCGAGCTGCTGCACGACGTCGGCTCGACGGTGCGAGTCAACGCCGATCGCGCCGCGTTCCACGACGTGCGCGCGTCGCAGGCCGAGGCGCTGCGCGAGTCGGTGGTGGGCGTCAGCATCGACGACGAGATGATCGACCTGACGAAGTTCGAGAAGCACTTCGAGGCCAACAGCCGCGTGGTGACGACCGTGCAGCAGCTGCTCGACACCGTGCTGCAGCTGCTGCAGTGACGGCGGCGCGCACCGAAAGGGGGGCCCCATGCGGGTGACCGAGAAGATCCGGTTCGAGGCGCCGCGCTTCCGCCTCGAGAGCCTCAACACGCGGCGGTCGAAGGTCAGCGAGCAGATCAGCAGCGGTGTGCGCATCAACCGGCCGTCGGACGATCCGCTGGGCGCGCTGAAGGTCGACGTCCTCGAGACCGAGCTGAAGCAGACCAAGCAGTTCGAGCGCGGCATCAAGTCGGCCTACGAGCTCTTGTACTCGTCCGACGGCGTGCTCGATCAGGGCGCTCAGACGCTCTATCGCGTCAAGGAACTGCTCATCCAGTCGCTGACGTCGGTGCGCAGCCAGGAGGATCTCGACAACATCGCCGGCGAGGTGGAGCAGCTCACCGATCACCTGCTGACGCTGTCCAACACGCGCACCGGCAACAGCTACATCTTCGGCGGCTATCGCACCGATCAGCCGCCCTACGACGCCAACCGCGACTTCCAGGGCGACGTGAACGCCAAGGAGCTCGAGCTGGCCTTCGGATCGCGGGTGCGCGTCACCTCGCCGGGCGGCTCGGCCTTCGGCGACGGCACGGCCAACACGGTCGACATCTTCGACAACCTCGAGCAGATCGCGCTGACCATCCGCAACGACGACGAGGCGGGGCGCGAGGCCGAGCTCGAGCGCCTCGAGCTGTCGATCGAGCAGGTGATCTCGGCGCGCTTCGAGATCGGCTCCCTGATCAACCGCGTCGACGCCGCCGAGACCGTCAACGTCTTCTTCCAGGAGCGGCTGCCCGCGGCGCAGTCCGACGTGCGCGACACCGACGTGCCGTCGGCGATCGCCGAGCTTTCTCTGGTGGATACGGCGTTGCAGGCTACACTGGCCGTGAGCAGCCGAGACATCGGGTCCAGCTCGCTGCTCGATTATCTGGGCTAGCCAAGGCGCCGGCGCCCGACCGGCCGGGCTGGGCGACTGCCAGGAGGGTGGTTGTGCTCACACTGACCCGCAAGATCGGGGAGTCCGTGTGCATCGGCGACGACGTGAAGGTCGTGGTGAAGGAGATCAAGGGCAAGCAGGTTCGCCTGGGCATCGTCGCCCCACGCGACGTGTACGTCTGTCGCGAGGAGCTCTACCTCAAGATCCACCAGGCCAACGTCGGCGCCACGGCGCCCGACGTGAACATCCTCGACACCATCAGCGGCCTGTTCGGTGAGCCGACCCGGCGCCCCCCCGCACGCAAGGACGAGGAGGGCGACTCCAATGCGCGTTGAGACCGCCCGCTTCGGCCCGCTCGACATCGACGAGGCGACGATCTTCACGTTCCCGATGGGGCTGTTGGGCTTCGCGCGCCAGAAGCGCTTCGTGGTGGTCGATCACCGCCCGGAGAGCCCGTTCAAGTGGCTGCAGTGCGTCGACGACGGCGAGCTGGCCTTCATCATCAGCGATCCGCTGTTCTTCCGCCGCGACTACCACATCGACGTGCGCCGCTCGGAGCTGTCGGTCATCGCGCCCCAGCGGGAGGAGGATCTGATCGTCTCGGTGATCATGACGGTCCCCGCCAACCCCCAGGACATGAGCGCGAACCTGCTGGCGCCGTTGATCTTCAACATGCAGAACCGCAAGGCCATGCAGTACGTGCTGACCGACCACCGCTACCCGGTGAAGTTCTTCGTGATGCGCGACGCGCAGCCGGCCGCGCCCGAGGTGCCCGAGGGCCGCGCCGCGGGCGCGCGGTCGATCTCGTTGAGGTGACATGGCGGATGATCCGCGAGGCGACGCGTCGGTCGCCGACTGGTTGAAGAGCCTCGACCAAGTCGGCGGCCCGGCCCGTTGGCAGGCGCCTCGACCGGCGCCCTCGTCGGCCCAGCTGGGCCCCATCGAGCTGTCGCCGGCCCCGGCGTCGGCCAAGCCCGGCGAGGGCGAGGCCTACGTCCAGACCTACTTCCGCGACGCCACCCGGGCGGCGCGCGCGCTGCCGCCGGGGCGCGGCCTCGAGCAGCTGCGCGAGGCGCTGCTGCGCTACCTCGACTTCAACCGCACGAAGCTGGGCTACCTGTACGAGGCGCTGAAGCCCAAGGACCGCACCACCTTCTCGGTCATCCCCTACCTGCTGCACGTCAACATCCCGGGTCTGCCCGGCTATCAGCCCGAGGACGAGCCGGCCCACGGCATCAGCAACTTCGAGTTCAACGCCACCATCCGCGCGGCGGTCGAGGAGGTCTTCCCCCCCAACCGCAGCCGCCGGCGACAGTCGGCCATGTATCGGCCGGCCATCCGCTCGCTGTTGGCGATGGGCAGCGTCGGCACCATCGGCCAGAGCGGCAAGAGCGACATCGACTACTGGGTGGTCGTCGACGAGGACAGCCTGTCCGCTGCGGCGCAGAAGCAGCTGATCCAGCGGGTCGACGAGATCGAGCGCTGGGCCCGCAAGCGCGGCCTCGACTGCCACTTCTTCCTCGTCGACACGCACCGCGCGCGCATCAACGACTTCGGCGGCAGCGAAGAGGACGTCGACTCGTCGGGCAGCGCGCAGGGCAAGCTGCTCAAGGAGGAGTTCTACCGGACGGCCGTCTTCATCGCGGGCCACGTGCCGCTGTGGTGGGTGGTGCCGGTGGGCGTGGACGCCGACGGCTACCGGCGCGTGAGCGACGCCATCGAGCGGGCCGATCTGGTCAGCGAGATCAGCTTCGTCGACCTCGGCTTCATCGGCGACATCGACCAGGGTGAGTTCTTCGGCGCGGCCCTGTGGCAGATCAACAAGAGCCTGCGCAGCCCGTTCAAGAGCCTGCTGAAGATGGCGCTGCTGGTGCGCTACCTCGACAGCGAGCAGCCGATGCTGCTGTGCGATCAGCTGAAGCAGCGCGTGCTTCAGGGCGAGCAGGCGCCGCAGTACACCGACCCCTACGTGCTGCTCTTCGACGCGATCAGCGAGTACTTCGCCGGGCGGCACGACTGGGAGGCCTTCCGGCTGGTGCAGCAGTGCTTCTACCTGAAGGTGGGGTTGAAGCTCAGCCGCGAGACGCTCGAGCGGACGGCCTTCATGCGCCGGTTCCGCGTGATGCAGGCCTACATCCAGCGCTGGGGCTGGGATCAGCACCTCATCGCCGATCTCGACAGCCTCGACTCGTGGTCGGCCGAGCGCGTCGACGCGATGGGCCAGTCCATCCGGCAGTTCATGCTGGGGTTGTACCGTCAGCTGATCGACCGCGCCCGCACGGCCGCGGTGAAGATCAACGAGAACGACGTCACCATCCTGGGGCGCCGCCTCTTCGCCTGCTTCGGGCAGGAGCCGGGCAAGGTGCAGCACCTGTTCACCTACTTCCTGCGCGAGCCGCGGGTCGAGGAGCGCATCGTCGTGCTCGAGGTGCCCGAGGCCGGCCCGGATCGCCAATGGGAGGTGCACCGAGAGGTGCGCCGCAACGCGGTCGCCGAGCGCGACGCGCCCATGTGGACCGGCAGCACCCTGGCCGAGGTGGGCAGCTGGCTGACCTTCAACGGCCTGTTCCACGCGGGCTCCGTCGTGGGCCTCATCAGCGCGAAGTCGCGCACCTCGACCGCCGAGTTCCGGGCGATGCTCGATCGCTTCATGGCGCTGTTCGCCTGCCCGGATCCCTTCAGCATTCCGCCGACGAGCTTCCTGGCCCCCCGCCGCGTCGAGCGCGCCGCCCTGGTGGTGAACTTCGATCTGCCCGGCGCGCCGGCCGACGCGTCGGAGCAGGCCGGCGTCTACTACCTGCCCGAGAACTGGGACATCCTGAACTACGGGCGCAAGCGCGAGAACCGGCTGCGCGACATCTCGGTGGTGACGCTCAACAGCTGGGGCGAGGTCTTCTGTCGGCGCTTCGAGGGGCCGCGGGCGGTGGCCAAGGCGATGCGCGCGCTGTACGCGGGCATCGATCCCGGCGCGCCGCTCGATCAGCCGGTGGAGATCCTCGCGCCCCACGATCGCACGCTGCCCGCGGTGCGCAACCGCCTGCGCCAGATCATCGAGACCACCGACGAGGTGTTCGTCGCGCCCCTGGCCACGCGCGAGAGCCGCACCTTCGTCTATGAGGTGGGCGGCCGCTTCCAGGTGGTGCATCGCAGCGCGGACGGCCCGCGCGTGGCCGGCGCGCGCTCGCTGCGCGGCGTCGTGCGGCAGCTGGGCAACAGCGGCTACGACCGCCAGACGTTGTTCATCGATCGGCTGTCACCGACGCTCAGCGACCTGCGGGCGGTGGTCGAGAAGCACGGCGAGGATCGCGACGCGGAGATCTACGTCGCGTGGCGGCAGGTGCGCGGCGTCGGCTACATCATCGTCTGCGACGAGACGCGGCGCATCTACATGCGGCACACGCGGCAGCCCGAGGCGGTGCTGCTGCTGATCGTAAGGCGCGTGCTCCAGCACCTGCGGGGCTATGTGCAGAGCGCGCGGGATCTGCGCCGGGCGCTGCGGGTGTTCGAGCTGCGCGAGGGGCGGGCGCTCGGCGCGCCGACGGTGCTCGCCGAGGACACCAACCGCGTGCTGGGCGAGCTGTCGAAGGCCAGCGCCGCGCCGCGGCCGATCTGGCTGCGCGGCGAGACGGGGCGGGGGCGCAGCGGGCTGTACCTCGAGTACGCCGGGCGCGCGTTCTCGCCGAGTGAGCACGGACGGCGCTTCGTGCACGCGCTGGTCGAGGTGGTGCTCGAGGCCAGCGGCGAGGCCGGGCAGGAGGCCTTCGTGATCGAGGGCTCGACCGTCGCCTTCGACGAGCGGCACCGGCTGGCGGGCGGCCACGACCGGGGCATCGTCAAGCACCTACGGCTGATTGATCTGTACGAGCGTTGGATGGTGCGCTGCCTCGGCGCGGCGCACGGGGGGCGCGCGTCGGTGCTGCTGAGTCCCCGAGGCTTCGACGCGGGAGAGCGTTCATGACGCAGCGCGCACGCACGATCTGCCGGGCCGCTCTGATCGGGCTCGCGACGCTCACCGCGGCGCCCGCGGCGGCGGAGCCCCCCAGCGGGGAGCGTTTCGATCTGCAGGTGGTCGGCGTGTACCGCCCCGTCGACCTGACCGGCCGGACCGTGCAGGCGCCGCGCGAGATCTGGCTGCGCGCGACGGACGCCGCCGGTGATCTGTCGACGCTGATCGGGCGGACGCTGACCGTGCACCGCACCGTCGAGGTGCCGGCGCAGGTGCCGGTGGGGGGGGCCCCGGCCAGCCAGCCGGCGGACGCTCCCCGGGTCGAAGGCGACGCGGTTCGGCCCGCCCCGAAGGCAAAGAAGCGGCGGGTGAAGCGGCGCCCGCCGAGTCGCGCGGTGGCCCGCGAGCGGGCCGAGGCGGAGGGGCGGGCGCCCGCGGGCGAGGCCGAGGTCGAGCCGACGGCGAAGGCCGACGCGCCGGCGCCGGCGGTGCCGGTGGAGCACCCGGCCGACGCGCCGCCGCTGCCCTTGCGCGCGCCGGCGCCGCGCGTGCGTCCACCCTCACCGCCGAGCGTCCCGACCACGCAGGTCGAGGTGCAGGTCGGGCGCGTCGAGGTCGTCGAGGTGCGCGGCCAGGTGGCGGTGGCGCGGGTGGTCGAGGACGGCATCGACGGGGGCGCCCCCGCGGCGCCGCCGGTGGTCCGCGCGGTGATGGGTGGGCCGTCGACGTTCGTCGACCTGCCCGCCGTGGCCGCGGGCGACACCGCCCGGCTGGTCGTCACGCCGCCGCCGGCGTCCCCGCCGCCCCCGATGTCCGCCGAGGAGAAGCAGGCGCTCGCCGACGAGAAGAAAGCGATGGAGAGCGAGCTGCGGCGCCGCAACAGCAAGCGAAAGCCCTACGAGCGCAAGGTGATGAAGTGGAAGCTGTGAGCGCGCGCCCAGCCCCGTGTGGTCACGGAAAAATCCGGCGCAGCGTGCCTTTTCTTTCAAGATCGACTGTCGACCGACGATAGCGAGAGAGAGAGGCGCGGGAGGCGCCTCGGCGGCGACCTCCGGGGGCACGTGAGTGTCCGATCGGGCGCCGCGTGGAGCCAGGGAACGGTCCGCAACGGAGTTTCGATGTACGCCAAGAACGGCTATGGCCAGAGCAGCTTTCAGCGCTATCGAGCGGTCAAGATCCAGACCGCCTCGCCGGCGCAGATCATGCTGATGCTGTACGACGGCGCCATCCGGTTCGCCTTGATCGCCAAGAAGAAGATCGAAGAAGGCGACTATGCGGGCAAGGGCACCTACGTCGGGAAGGTGCAGGCGATCATCAGCGAGCTGATGAGCAGCCTCGACTTCTCGATCGCCCCGGAGCTGTGCACGCAGCTCGAGCAGCTGTACATCTACATGATGGAGCAGCTGACCGAGGCGAACCTGCAGGTCAAGACGGAGCCGATCGACGTCGTCGTGAAGCTGCTGACCACCCTGCGTGAGGGATGGGGCCAGGCGCTGACCAGCCTGCCCAACGACCCCACCGTCGGCAAGCAGGTGGGCCGGATCACCACCTCCGCCGCCGCGCGCCCCGCCGCCGAGCCGGCCACCGGCTCGAAGCTGCCCGGGGGCCGCGAGGCGTGAGCCGAGCGCATCGCGCCCACCTCGATCGACTCCTCGCCCTCGCCCGCGGGATCCTCGACGACTTCCTCCACGGTCGTCCGCCGGATCTCGACGCCTTCGACCAGGCCCGCGACGCCGAGCTCGCCGCGCTCGAGGCGCTGGGCGATCTCGATCCCGACGATCCCACCATCGAAGACTGCCGCGCGCGCTTGACCGAGCTCGCGCGGGTCAACGACGTGCTGCTGACGCACTTCGCGCGCCTGCGCGACGAGACGCGCGGCCGCCTGATGAAGCTCGACCGCGGGCGCCGCGGGCTGCAGGGCTATCAGAAGGCGCTGCCGCCGGCGCCCAAGCACGGCGGTCGGCACGGCCGCGGCTGACGGCCCCGCGGGGCGAGCGGCGATCTACTTCTTCTTGGCCGGGGCGAGCGCGGCGAGCTGCTGCGAGACGTAGTCGCCGAGCGACTGCAGCTTGCCCAGCGTCACCTCCAGGTTGGTGAACTGGCGGCGAAGCCGCTCCTCCACCTGGGCGGTGCGACGCTCCTGCCGCGAGATGTTCTCTTCGAGCTGAGTGATGCGGGCGTCGATGCCGCTGGTGCGGCTGGCGAGGATGCCCCGCCCGGTGCTCAGGCTGTCGATGATCGAAGGCAGCGACTCGCCGACGCCATCGGCGATGCGCACCCGGCCCAGCGAGCCGCTGGTGTCGTCGGGGATGATGACCTCGATGCCTTCGGTGGCGTAGCCGTTGTCGCCCTTGAGGTGCGTGCCGTCGAGCACGCGCGCGGGGCGGCCACCGATGGTGCCCTCGAGATCGGTGCCGGTGTCCGAGCGCACCGCGACGCCGACGTTCGTGGTGCCCGGGCCCGAGGCCTGGTCGGACGAGATGCGCACGGCGTAGTCGCCGCCGTAGGTGTTGGCGCGGAAGGCGAGGGCGCCGCTGGTGTCGAGGAAGGCCGTCACGTCGAGGTCGTCGTCGGCGAAGGCCTGGTTGAACTGCGCCACCTGCTGAGCTGGCGTCGTGCCGGCGAGCAGATCCACCTGCACCTCGACGAACGCGCCGCCGCCGTCGGCGTTGGTGTTGAGGCCCACCCGGACCGACTCGTTGGCCGCGAGCACCTCGGCCGGCGCGGTGCCGACCACCTCGGCCCGGGTGCGGGCCTGGGTCACCTCGACCTCGTAGACGCCCGGCGCGCTGTTGGCCGAGCGGCGCACGAACTCGAAGTTGCCGTTGAGGCGCTCGCCGAAGCTGGTGAGGACGCGCTCGACCGCGGTCGGATCGTCGCGCAGCAGCGCGTCGAGCTTGCCGGTGTCGAGGCTGAGCAGGCCGGTCTTCTCGTTCGACGTGATGCCGAGCTCGGAGAGGGCGCTGACGGTGTCGCTGCCGAGGCCGGGCAGGCGGCCGCTGACGAAGTTCTTCAGCTCCTTCTGCACCTGACGGACGGCGGCGTCGCCGTTCAGCGGCGGCGCCGCCGCGCCCGACGCGGGATCGAAGGCGAACTGCTGATTCAGGAAGCCGATCGCGGAGTTGTAGGCGCCCACGAAGGCGCTCAGCGCGGGCGTGATGTCGCCCGCCGTCAGCCCGACGGTCAGGTTGACGGTCTTGCCCGCCGAGGCCGAGTTCAGGTTCAGGGTGAGCCCATCGAAGATGTCGTCGATGGTGTTCGACGACTTGGTGATGTTGATGCCGTTGACCTTGAGGATGGCGTCCTGGGGCGAATCGAGCAGCGGGTTGAAGGCGTCGATGCGGAAGGTGTCGCCGGCCGTCAGCAGGCTGCCGTCGTCGGTGAACTCGATGGTGACGCCGTCGGCGAGGGCCAGCGGGCCGCCGGACGTGACGTCGTAGCCGGCGCCGCCGTTGTCGTCGAAGGTCAGGCCTCCATCGCTCGAGAAGCGATACTTCGCCGTCCCGTCGGCGGCGCCGCCCTGAATGATCTCGACGACGAAGGCGGTGTTCTCGGCGCCGGTGAAGGCGCCGCCGGAGCTGACCGCGCCGGTGTAGGTGCCGGCGTTGTCGCCGTCGGCGGCGACGGCCTCGATGACCGGGTTGCTGAAGTCGAGCGTCGTGTCGTTGTTCGTGACCGAGATCAGCCCCTCGGTGCCTTCGTTCTCCGAAGTGAGCACCAGGCGGTAGGGGTTGGTGCTGCTGCCATCGTTGACGATGTCGGCGCGGACGCCCGCGTTCTTGGCGTTGATCTGCTCGGCCAGGTCACGGAGCGAGGTGCCGCTGTCGACCTCGATGGACTGAGTGGCGCCGCTGCCGACGCGGAACTCGAAGGTGCCCGCGCCCGCCGCGACCCCCGTGGCCGTGTTGTCGACGAAGCCCTGGGCCGCGATGCGGTGGCTGGTGGCGATCTGCAGGACCTCGACGCTCTGGGTGCCGATGGGCGCCGACTTCGTGGCGCTGACCGTCACGATGCTGTCGTCGGTGCTGGTGGCGCTGAGGTTGCCGAAGAGGTCGTCGGCGTTGAAGCCGCGGGCGGCGGTGCGGAGCGATTGCAGGCGCCCGTTGAGATCGCCGAAGGCGGCGCGGCGCAGCTCCTCTTCGGCGATCTTGCGCTGGAAGATGAGGACCTGGCGGTTCTCGAGGCTCAGCAGCTGGTCGATGATCGACGCGGTGTCGATGCCGCTGGCGATGCCGTCGATTGCGATGCCCACTCGTGCCTCCTCGCGCGCCCGAACAGTCTAGCAGCGCGCCTGCGGGATCCGCGCGCAGCGCGTCGACGCGCCGCTGTTTCCTCGCGGTCCTCGATGCCGATGTGCACGAGGCGGGCCAGCGGCGGCCCGGAGAGAAAGGGGCTCACCGACCGAGGGCCGGCCGGTGAGCGGGGTCAGACGTCGAGCTCCAGCAGGGCACCGCGGGGGCGCGTACGCTCCGCCATGTCCCGCAGGCGCTCGACCATCTTCAGGAACTGGCTCGGGGGGATCTGTTTCGACACCTCCTCGCCGTTCCGCTCTTCCTTGATGGTGATGGTGATCCGGCCCGAGCTGTCGTCGTGCCGGAACTCCACCGACCGGTGCGAGGCGCGCAGGGCGGCCTCGGCAACCACGTTGGCTTCCTCGACCGCGCGAACGAGCGCGGTCGGATCCACTTCTTCGGCTGCGCGCGCGGCCGCCTCGGCCGCCGCCGCCACCCCTTCGGACCCCGCGGCGGAGCGGGGCTGAACCCGGACGGGATCGGCGACGGGCACCTCGATGTCCTCGGGCCCTTCGGCCCGAACGCGCGGGCTGCCCCGGGCGGTGGCCGCGTCCTTCGACGCGGTCTGCCGGAGCCCCGCGCCCACGAGGGCTTGCGAGACGTTGATGGCCATCGCTCTACTGCTCCTCGACCCGCCGCCCCGAGGGGGACGGCGGGTCCGTGTCACTCACCCGGACCGTCTTACGCCAGCAGCGACAGGGCGACCTGGGGCTGCTGGTTGGCCTGCGCCAACACCGAGATACCGGCCTGCTGGATGATCTGGTTCCGCGAGAAGGTCGCCGTCTCCGACGCGAAGTCGGCGTCCAGGATCCGCGAGCGCGCGGCCGACAGGTTCTCGGACGTGGCCGAGAGGTTGTTGACCGTGGACTCGAGGCGGTTCTGGACCGCACCGAGGTCGGCGCGGATGGACGAGATCTGCCCCAGCGCGACGTCCGCGATGTCGATGGCCAGGTTGGCGCCCTCGCGGGTGGTGATGTCGACGGTGCCGATGGCCTTGTCCGCGTTGACGCCGTACACATCGGTGGTGCCGGCGCCGGCGGTGATCCGACTGGGGCCGGCCACGAACCCGAGCGAGATCTCGGTGTTGGCGGCGGTGTCGATGGTCACCTGCGAGTCCGACTGGAGCGTCAGCGTGCCGCCGTACACCGTTTCGCCGGCCGCCGCGGCGAGACCGGAGTTCGTGCCGGTGCCGTTGACGGTGACGTGGATGTTGCGGCCGTCGTTGGCGGTCAGCACCAGCTTGTGGTCGGCGTCGAGCGACGCCACGACGCCGGTGGCGTCCGCCACCGCGTTGATCGCGGTGACCAGCGAGCCGTCGGC
>JACKDN010000051.1 GCA_020633465.1 Myxococcales bacterium | reverse complement strand
TCAAGGGCAAGGGCAAGGGTGCGCGGTGCTGGGCCGGCCCGCTCAGTGCGCGGCGTCCACCACCGGCAGCACGCGCAGCAGCGTGGGCTTGTCGCGGCGGTAGCTGACGACGTAGAGGGCGCCGTCGAGGCCCTCGGCGAAGGACGCGATCTGGGCGCGGGTGTCGAGCAGCTGGCGGCGGATCCAACGCTCCCCTTCCCGGCGCACGGCCCAAATGCGGCCCGAGCCGAAGTCGCCGAAGAGGTACTGGCCGACCAGGGCCGGGGCGTCGGGGCCGCGGTACACGTAGCCGCCGGTGATCGAGTAGCCCACGCTGTGGTCGTACTCGGTGATCGGCGGCAGCACGTCCTTCACCTTGTGGCACAGGCTGCGGCGGAAGCACTCGGTGCCTTCGCGCGCGGGCCAGCCGTAGTTGCCGCCGCGCACGATCAGGTCGACCTCCTCGCGCGTCGCCTGCCCCACGTCGCCGGCCCACAGATCGCCGGTGGCGCGGTCGAAGCTGAAGCGCCAGGGGTTGCGCAAGCCGTAGGCCCACACCTCGCCGCGCGCGCCCTCGACCTCGACGAAGGGGTTGTCGGCGGGCACCAGCGCGCGGTCGCCGCGCACGTCGACGCGCAGGATCTTGCCGAACAGGCTGCCCCGGTTCTGCGCGTTGTTGGGCGGATCGCCGCCGAGCTGGCCGTCGCCGAAGCCGACGTACAGCATGCCGTCGGGGCCGAAGGCGACGTGGCCGTTGTTGTGCTGGGCCGACGGCTGCTCGAGCGACAGCAGGCGCGTGGGCGCGGCGGTGTCGACGGTGCCGTCCGCGCGCACGGGGAACTGCTCGATGCGCGACCACAGGACGCCCTTCACCCGCTCGGTGAACGACAGCACCACGCGCTGGCCGTCGGGGTGGAAGGCCACGCCCAAGAGGCCCGCGTAGCCCCAGCGCGCCGCGACGCGATCGGTGAGATCGGCGGCGACCGTGGGCTCGCCGCCCGCGGTCGGCACGCGCTGGATGCGGCCGGCGCGCTCGACGACGTACCAGTGGCTCGGCTCGCCCGGGCGCTGCAGCGCGAAGACGGCGTCGGTGAAGCTGCGACCGCCCAGCGCCGGGGCCAGGCGGATCTCGGCCGGGGCCGGGGCGGCCAGCAGCACCGCGAGCAGGGCCGCGATCACGGCGCCACCACGTGGCAGCGGGGCTCGGTGAGCCAGTCCAGGCGCAGCGCCGGCGAGGCGGTGGCCGCGCTGCTGCCGGCGCTGGCGACGCGGCAGTCCGGCGTCGTCTCGAGCGGCTCGCCCGGTCGCAGCGCGAGGCCCGGCGGGATGGCCTTCGCCAGCCGCTGCGCCGCCGCGCGGTGGCGGGGATCGCGTCGGTCGAGCGGCACCACGCCCATCCGGTTCGGTCCCATCCGGTGCTCCATCCAGAAGGGCACGTGGCGCACCCCGTTGATCACCGCGCGGCCGTCCGCGCGGCGCGTCAGCCCCACCACCAGCACGAACGACGTGCGCGTGCCCTCGCGGAAGTGCGCGTTGACGAAGTTGCCCAGCGACCAGGCCACCAGCGTGTCGCGCCCGTCGGGCGTCGTGTGGCGCTCGACCGGCTGCACGACGTGCGGGTGCGTGCCCAGCACCAGCGTCGCGCCCGCGTCGAGCGCGGCGTGGGCGAAGGCGCGCTGGTGCTTGTTCGCCCAGTCCTTGTACTCCCAGCCCCAGTGCGGCGTGACGATGACCGCGTCGACCTGGTCGCGCAGGCGCGCGATCTCGGCCAGCAGCTCGGCGCGCTGGGTCGGCTCGACGCAGCTGCGCACCTGGCCGTGGCGATCGGGCAGCCCGTTCGTGTGGATGGTGCAGCCCAGCCAGGCCAGCCGGAAGCCGCGCACGTCCATCACGGTGCTCCAAGCCAGCCGCGCGCCACGGCGGCGCGTGCCGGTGCTGCAGACGCCGGCCGCGTCGAGCGCGTCGAGCGTCGCGTCGACCCCGACGCCGTGGCGATCGAGGCTGTGGTTGTTGGCGGTCGAGACGATGTCGACGTACCCGCGGCGCAGCGCGCCGGCCAGCGCCGGCGGATAGTTGAAGCGCGGATAGCCGGTGTAGGGCTCGAGGTCGCGGTCGATCTGGTCGGCGGTCTTCGACCACGACTGCAACGCCAGGGCGCGCGCCACCTCGGCCGCGCTGCGCGGCGGCACCCGGCCGGCGCGCCAGGTCAGCCCCTCGGCGATGGGTCCCTCGAGGTTGAGGTAGGTGACGTCGGCCTCGCGGAAAACGGGCGCCAGGGCCGACCACAGCGTCTCGAAGCCGTCACGGGTGCCCTTCCACTGCACGAAGGGCTGCATCACCAGGTCGCCCGCCGCCGCGAGGGTCAGCCGGGGGCCGTCGGCGCAGGCGTCGGGGAAGTCCAACGCGCCGCGCGGCGCCCACATCCCCACCAGCACCGTGAGCAGCCCCACCACGCAGGCATCGTCCGGCGCCTCCGAACGAGGGTCAAGAACGGCGTTCCGCGCGTCATGGGGTCTTCGGGGTCGCCGGCGTCACCGCGAAGACGGCCGAGAGCTGCACGCGCCACGCGTCGCCGCCGGCCTTCTGCGCCAGGGCCTCGAGGATGGTGGCCAGCGTCGCGACGCCCGCCGCGCCCAGCTCGCCGGGCGGCACCTTCAGGCCGGCGGCGTCGGCGCGCCGCACGAGCGCCATGCCCTCGAGCCGCGCGGCGAGGCCGCCGTCCGCCGCCCTCGTCAGCGCGACGGCCAGCCGCGGGTACAGGCGCACGCCGGTGTCGGGCGTGATGGCCAGCCAGGCCGAGCCGTCCGGCCCGTCGGGCAGCACCTCGTAGCAGCCGACGACGTCGGCGCCGGCCAACGAGGGCCCGCAGGCGACGGGCGTGGCGGTGCCGGCGATCGACCAGCGGATGTCGAAGCCGGCGTGCGCGCGGGTGAAGCGGCCGGAGCGGCGGCCATCCTCCCGGACCGGACCCATCGCGCCGCTGACGACCCAGCCCCGCTCGAGCTCGCGGGCGAAGTAGGCCTGCAGGATGGGGGCGAAGGGGGTCACCTGGGGCACCTTGACGCTGCGCAGGGTGAAGCGCAGCGCCTCTCGCGGCAGGGCCGCGTGTTCTTTCGCCGGCCCGGCGCCCACGGTGCGGGCGCGGAAGGCCTCGACGGCCGCCTTGGCGTCGGCGATGTCGAGCTTCAGCGCGGGATCGCTGGTCACCGCGACGCCGGCGAACGCGAGCACCATCCCCAGGATCCACGGCATCGTCGGCCTCCTCTCCGCGGCGGGCGCCCTCACCCTCCTGCGCCTCTGCGCACGCGTCAACCGCGCCGTCGGTTTACCCGACCGCGCCCCGCGTGCTACACCGCGCGCGCTTTCGAGGAGGTGTGACGATGGAGCGCCGGGTGGTGCGTCTGCGGGCGTCGATTCTGATGATGGGGGCCCTGGGCCTCGGCGGCTGCCTCGGCGGCAGCGGCGGGGGCAGCGACAGCACGGCCTGCGCGCAGGCGGCGTCGCTGTGCGGGCAGCCCGCGCCGCCCGAGGGCGCCGTGTGCGGCGGCGAAGAGGCCGCGCTGGCCCGCTGCCTGCTGGGCCGCAACGCCTGCGCCCAGTCCGACGTCGCCGCTTGCCTCGCGGGCCCCGACGGCGGCGTGCCCGGCGCGGGCGGCGACCCCGGCGCGGGCGGCAACCCCGGCGCTGGCGGCAACCCCCGGCGCCGGCGGCAACCCTGGCGCCGGCGGCGACCCGGCGCGCGGCGGCAACCCTGGCGCGGGCGGCGAGCCAGGCCCGGCTGTCGACGAGGACACCGACGCCAAGTGCGCCGACGGCCTCGACAACGACCAGGACGGCTTCACCGACTGCGAGGACTACTCGTGCAGCCGCAACCCCGACGTCAGCGTCTGCGGCGCCGGCAACGGTGATCCCGAGAACACCGACGCCCTGTGCGACGACGGCGTCGACAACGACGGCGACGGCTTCACCGACTGCGACGACTTCGACTGCAGCCGCGGCGAGGGCATCACCGTCTGCGGCGGCAACGGCGGCGGCAACGGCGATCCCGAGAACACCGACGCCCTGTGCGGCGACGCGGTCGACAACGACGGCGACGGCTTCACCGACTGCGACGACTTCGACTGCAGCCGCAGCGACACCGTGACGGTGTGCGGCGGCGGCAACGGCGATCCCGAGGACACCGACGCCCTGTGCGACGACGGCGTCGACAACGACGGCGACGGCTTCACCGACTGCGACGACTTCGACTGCAGCCGCAGCCAGACCGTGACGGTGTGCGGGGGCGGCGGCGGCGCGATGGACGAGAACACCGACGCCACCTGCGACGACGGCGTCGACAACGATCAGGACGGCTTCCTCGACTGCGAGGACTTCTCGTGCAGCCGCAACCCCGAGGTCACGGTGTGCGGCGGCGGCGGCAACGGCGATCCCGAGGACACCGACGCCCTGTGCAGCGACGGCGTCGACAACGACGGCGACGGCTTCACCGACTGCGACGACTTCGACTGCAGCCGCAGCGACACGGTCACGGTGTGCCGTGGCGACGGCAGCGCCGAGGACAACGACGCCGCGTGCAGCGACGGCATCGACAACGACAACAACGGGTTCACCGACTGCCGCGACTTCGCGTGCAGCCGCAACGACGCGGTGACCGTGTGCGCCGATCAGCCCAACGAGGGCACCGACGCCTTCTGCAGCGATGGCATCGACAACGACGGCGACGGCTTCGTCGACTGCGACGACTTCTCGTGCAGCCGCAGCCCCGACGTGACGGTCTGCGGGGGCGGCGGCAACGGCGATCCCGAGAACACCGACGCGCTGTGCAGCGACGGCGTCGACAACGACGGCGACGGCCACCTCGACTGCGACGACTTCGACTGCAGCCGCAGCGACACGGTCACCGTGTGCGGCGCCGGCGGCAACGACAGCCCCGAGGGCACCGACGCGGCCTGCGCGGACGGCGTCGACAACGACGACGACGGCTTCGTCGACTGCGACGACTTCGACTGCAGCCGGAACCCCGAGGTGAACGTGTGCGGCGGGGCCGACAACGGGGCCTGCGACGTGTGCGTCTCGAACGCGATCAGCGGCGACGGTCCCTGCGTCGACGAGTTCCAGGCCTGCGGCCGCCGCGTGGCGTGTCAGTCGGTGCTCGGCTGCATCAACGACTGCAACGGCGCGGACGGCTGCGCCGCCGCGTGCCTCGAGGCCGAGCCCGAGGGCGCCGACCTGTACTCGGCCGTCGCCGCCTGCCTCGACCCCCACTGCGCCGACGTCTGCCAGTGAGCCCCGCCCGCTGGGGCCGAGCGCGGCGACGCGGTCAGTCCCAGTGCAGCACCACCTTGCCCGACTGCCCCGAGTCCATCACGTCGAAGCCCCGCTGGAACTCGTCGATCGAGAACTCGTGGGTGAGGATGGGGCGCAGATCCAGGCCGGACTGCAGCAGCGAGACCATCTTGTACCAGGTCTCGAACATCTCCCGCCCATAGATGCCCTTCAGGGTCAAGCCCTTGAAGATCACCTGGTTCCAGTCGATGGCGGTGTCGCCGGGCGGGATGCCGAGGATGGCGACGCGGCCGCCGTGGTTCATCGTCTCGAGCATGGCCTCGAAGGCCGCCCCGTTGCCCGAACACTCGAGGCCGACGTCGTAGCCCTCGGTCATGCCGAGCGTCTTCATCGCCTGGCGCGGTGAGGTGGCGCGCACGTCGATGGCGAGCGTCGCGTTCAGCTTGCGGGCCAGCTCGAGGCGGTACGGGTTCACGTCGGTCACCACGACGTGCCGCGCGCCGGCGTGGCGGCAGATGGCCGCGGCCATGCAGCCGATGGGGCCCGCGCCGGTGATCAGGACGTCCTCGCCGACGAGATCGAAGCTGAGCGCCGTGTGCACCGCGTTGCCGAAGGGATCGAAGAAGGCGGCGATCTCGTCGGGGATGTCGGCGGGCAGCTTGAAGGCGTTGAAGGCGGGCAGCACCAGGTAGTCGGCGAAGGCGCCCTGCCGGTTCACGCCGATGCCCTCGGTGTTGCGGCACAGGTGGCGCCGCCCGGCGCGGCAGTTGCGGCAGTGGCCGCAGGTGATGTGGCCCTCGCCGGACACCCGGTCGCCGACCTCGAAGCCGCGCACCTGCTCGCCCACCGCCGCGACGACGCCCATGAACTCGTGGCCGGTGACCAGCCCCAGCGGCACGGTGCGCTGCGACCAGGCGTCCCAGTTGTAGATGTGGATGTCGGTGCCGCAGATGGCGGTCTTCTTGATGCGCACCAGCAGGTCGTTCGGCCCCAGGTGGGGCTCGTCGACCTCGCGCATCCAGATGCCCTTCTCGGGCTTGGCCTTGACCAGCGCCTTCACGTGATGACCCCCAGCGCGCGGCCCACCTTGCCGAAGGCCTCGACCGCGCGGTCGACGTGGTGGTCCTCGTGCGCGGCCGACATCTGCGTGCGGATGCGCGCCTTGCCCTGCGGCACCACCGGGTAGCTGAAGCCGATGACGTAGATGCCCTCACCCAGCAGCGCGTCGGCCATGCGCGTGGCCAGCTTCGCGTCGCCCAGCATCACCGGGATGATCGGGTGCTCGCCGGGCAAGAGCTGGAAGCCCAGCTCGGCCATGCCGGCGCGGAAGCGCTGGCTGTTGCGGCGCAGCTTGATGCGCAGGTCGTCCTGCGCGATCAGCTCGAGCGCCTTCAGCGACGTCGCCGCGATGACGGGCGCGAGCGTGTTCGAGAACAGGTAGGGCCGCGAACGCTGCCGCAGCCACTCGACGATCTCGGCGCGCCCGGTGGTGTAGCCGCCCGACGCCCCGCCCAGCGCCTTGCCCAGCGTGCCGGTGATGATGTCCACGCGGCCCTCGACGCCGCAGTACTCGGGGGTGCCGCGGCCGTGCTCGCCGACGAAGCCCACCGCGTGGCTGTCGTCGACCATCACCAGCGCGCCGTACTTCTCGGCCAGGTCGCACACGCCCTGCAGGTTGGCGATGTACCCGTCCATCGAGAACACACCGTCGGTGCACACCAGCTTGAAGCGGCAGTCGGCGGCCGCCTTCAGCTGCGCCTCGAGGTCGGCCATGTCGTTGTTGGCGTAGCGGAAGCGCTGCGCCTTGCACAGCCGCACCCCGTCGATGATCGAGGCGTGGTTCAGCGCGTCGCTGATCACCGCGTCCTCGGGGCCGAGCAGCGTCTCGAACAGCCCCGCGTTGGCGTCGAAGCAGGACGAGTAGAGGATGGTGTCCTCGGTGCCGAGGAAGCCGCTGATCGCCCCCTCGAGCTGCTTGTGCACGTCCTGCGTCCCGCAGATGAAGCGCACCGACGACATGCCGTAGCCGTAGCGATCGAGCGCCGCCTTCGCGGCCTCGACCAGCGCCGGGTGGTTCGCCAGGCCCAGGTAGTTGTTGGCGCAGAAGTTCAGCACCTCGCCGCCGGCCACCTCGATGGCGGCCTGCTGCGGCGACGTGATCACGCGCTCCGCCTTGTACAGGCCCTGGTCGCGCAGGGCGGCGGTCTCTTGGCGCAGATGGTCGAGGAAGGCGGCGTCCATCGGGGCTCTCCCGGCTGATTCGAGCGCCCGCAGTATCGCGGAGTCCGCGGCGCGCGGCTACCAGTAGCGCTCGACCGTGATGTGCCCGGGCGTCTTGCGGCGGTTCACGCGCATGCCGCGCCGCGCCTCGAGCAGCGCCTGCAGATCGTCCAGCATCGCCGGGTTGCCGCACATCATCACGTGCCCGGTCTCGGCGTTCAGCGGACGCCCGGCGGCCTGCTCGAGGCGGCCGTCGTCGAAGGCCGTGGTGACGCGCCCGCGCAGCGCCCCCGGCGCCACCTCGCGGCTGACCACCGGCACGTAGCTCAGCCGCCCGGGGTGCGCCTCGGCGTGGGCCATGATCTCGTGCTGGTAGGCCAGGTGCGCCGCCTGCCGCACGCCGTGCACCAGCACCACGTGGCCGAAGCGCTCGAACACCTCGCCGGCGCGCAGCATCGACAGGAAGGGCGCGAGGCCGGTGCCCGTGCCCACCATCCACAGCACCTCGGCGTCGGGCACCCAGCGCAGGGTGAAGAAGCCGGCGGCCCGGGGCAGCAGCAGCACCGTGTCGCCCACCGCGCGCTCGAACAGGCGCGTCGTGAGCACGCCGTCGTCGACGCGCACGACGAAGAACTCGGCGTCCTCACCCGGGGCCGAGGCCAGCGAGTAGGCGCGCTTGGTGCGCCGCCCGTCGACGTCGACGCCGAGGTTCACGAACTGGCCCGCCTCGAAGTCGTCGAGCCGGTGGTCGAACACGACGCTGATCAGGCCATCGGCCCAGGCGTGCACGCGGGCGATGGGGGCCTCGATCCAGCCGACGCTCATGTCTCTCCTCTCGCGCTCGACCCGCCGGACTGTACCATGGGCCCGCGCGGAGGATGGACGATGCGACGCTGGGTGGGGTTGCTGCTGGTGGCGGGCCTTCTGGCCTGCGCGGACGCGGACGACGAGCAGGCGGGCGACGCGGGCGCCGGCGCGGGCGGCCACGGCGTGACCGGCATCGTGGTGCTCGACGGCGCCGCGCTGGCCGGACGCGCGGCGGTGCCCGTCGAGGCCGGCGCGCCGTTCCGCTTCGTCGGCTTGCGCTTCGACGCGGACGCCAACCCGCGGCTCGAGGCCCGCACGCGCGACGCCGCCGGCGCCTGGTCGCCGTGGCGCATGGTCACGGTCACCTGGAGCGAGGGGCCGGCCTACAACGGCCTGCTGGCGCTCGAGTCGGCCGCCGAGGCGCTCGAGCTGCGGCCCGCCGCGGGCGTGACGCTGGGCTTCCTGGCCCTGGACCTGCGGTCGACCCCGCCGCCCGCCACCCCCAGCACCGGCGCGACCGCCGTGCGCGGCTTCGCGCTGGGCCCGCCGGGGCTGGTGGCCGATCGGGCCGCCTGGGGCGCGCGCGCCGATCGCTGCACCGACGCGCCCGCCCTCGAGCCCCGCTTCGTCACCGTGCACCACACCGTCACGCCCAACGCCGATCCGGTCGATCCGGCCCTGCGCCTGCGCCAGCTTCAGGCCTACCACGTGGACGTCAACGGCGGCTGCGACCTGCCCTATCACCTGGTGGTCGACGCCGAGGGGGGCCTGTGGCAGGGCCGCCCGGACGAGCGCCGGGGCGGCGCGCACACCTTCGGGCACGACGCCGACAACGTGGGCGTCGCGCTGCTGGGCGACTTCGACGCCGCGGCGCCCTCCCCCGCCGCGCTGGACGGGCTGGCGCGCGCGCTGCGCCTGCTGCACGAGGCCCACGGCCTGCCATTGGACGCCGAGCACGTCCGCGCGCACCGCGACTGGCCGGGCGCCTTCGGCGCGTGCCCCGGGGCCGAGCTGGACGCCCGCCTCGGCGACGTGATCGCCGCCGCGCCCACCGTCGACCTCGACCCGCCGGGCGACGGCCCCGACGGCCCGCCGCCGCTGCCCCCCTGCCCCGACGGGGACGGCCCGACCTGTGGCGATCCGGCCCTCGGCCTCAGCCCGACCGACCTGTACGACTGCCTGGCCGGTGAGTTCCGCTTCGCCGCGCCCTGCGAGGCCGGCTGCGAGGTCGTGCCCGACGGCGCGCCCGACGCCTGCCGCATGCGCGCGCCCGCCGAGTGCCCCGCGGGCGAGGGCACCTACTGCGGCGGCGGCGTGGGCCTCGACGCGGCGACCCTCTACACCTGCGCCGGCGGCGTCTTCACGCCCGACGAGGTGTGCGCCGAGGGCTGCCGCCCGGCCGGGGGCGCGGCCGACGCGTGCCTCGAGCCGATCCCCGAGGCGCCCGCCTGCCCCGACGGCGAGGGCCTCGGCTGCGGCGCGGCCGGGCAGGATCGCACCAACGTCTACCGCTGCGAAGGGGGCCGGTACACGCGCGAGCAGATCTGCGAGTTCGGCTGCCTGCGGGGCGCCTGCAACCCCTCGCCGCAGATGTTCTGCCCCGACGGCGACGGCCGGTACTGCGGGCAGGACGTCGGCCGCGAGGCCGACAGCGTGTTCGACTGCGCGGGCGGCGTGTTCACGCCGGTCGAGGCGTGCCCGCGTGGCTGCCGGGCGGGCGCCTGCGTGCCGCCGCCGAGCTGCCCCGACGGCGACCGCGATTACTGCGGGGGCGAGGTGGGGCGCGACGCCGCGGTGCTGTATCGCTGCCTCGCGGGGGCGTTCATGGAGGTCGAGCGCTGCGCCCACGGCTGCGCCGAGCGCCGCTGCAGCGCGCCGCCGCCGCCGAGCTGTCCCAACGGGAACGGCCTCTACTGCGGCGGCCCGGTCGGCCGCGACGCCAACACCCTGTATCGGTGTACCGACGGCGACTTCACCGAGGACGCCCGGTGCCCCGCGGGCTGCAGCGTGATGGCGGCCGGCGTGCCCGACGCCTGCGCCGGCGCGTGCGCGTCGGGCAACGGCCTGTACTGCGGCGGCCCGGTCGGGCTGGACCAGAACCGGCTGTACCGCTGCACGAACGGCGCGTTCCGTGTCGAGCAGGACTGCGGCGGCGCCGGCTGCTTCACCGCGCCCCCCGGACAGCCCGACCGGTGCAATTGACCGCCGCGCGGTAAGACGCGTCGCGTCGCGCGTCGGGTGCGCCGAACACCCCATCTCGCCCGGGAGCTCCGCCATGCGCGCCCTGCTGATCCTGACCGCCGCCCTCACCCTGCCCGCCCTGCCGACCCTCGCGCTCGCCTGCCAGCCACCCCCCGACATCTGGGCCATCGGCGACACGTGGCCCGCCGACGGCGCGACGGACGTGCCGCTCGACGCCCCGGTCCTGGTGCGCGGCGAGGACGTGCAGGGCGGCGCCTACGACTTCGCCGGGCGGTCGACCCTCGAGGTGACCCTCGACGGCGTGCCCGTGGCCGGCGCGCTCGCGCCGCCGACGTTCGGCCAGGACCTGCTCTGGTTCCCCGACGCCCCCTTCGAGGCCGACCGGGACTACACGGTCACCGTGCAGGTGACCAACGAGGACTTCTGGGGTGATCTGCTGCCGCCCCCCGAAGACACGCAGCGCACGTTCACCTTCCGCACCGGCGACGCCGACGCGCCCGCGGCCCTCGGCGCCGAGATCGCGAGCGTGCGCGCCGAGGTCGTGGCCCGCGACGTGGTCGAGTGCTTCGATGACTTCGTCGGCGCCTGCTTCTGCGAGGACGAGCGCGTCACCGGCACGCAGCACCGCCTGTCGACCACGGTGGCGCTGGCGCTGCCCGACCACCCGCTGGCGGTCATCGGGATGGTGGGCTTCCGCGTCGGCCCGGCCCCCGACGAGCTGACGCCCGACCCGCGGCAGAAGCGCCGCCCGCTCGACGCCCCCGGCGCGCTGGGCTTTACCTACGATCTGGGCCTGGCCGGCGACTGGACCAGCGACCGCGTGTGCGTCGCCGCCGTGTTCGAGGACGTGCGCGGCGCGCGCGTCGACGGCGAGCCCGAGTGCGCCGACATCGAGGGGTGGCCGGTGGCGCCGGGCGAGGACGCAGGCGCGGGCGACGACGCGGGCGCGGCGACGACGCGGGCGCGGGCGACGACGCGGGCGACGACGCGGGGCCGCAAGGCGCCGACGCGGGCGGCACCGGCGGCGACACCGAGGCGCCCGCCGACGACGACGGCGGCTGCGACGCGAGCGACGGCGCGCCGGCCGCGCTGTGGCTGCTGGCGCTGCTGCCCGCGGCGCTGCGCCGCCGCCGATTCAGCGCGGTGTGACGCTCAGGTCGAACTCGACGATGGCCGGCAACGAGGGCACCTGCCCGCGGAAGCCCCCGTTGCGCACGACGACGCCGATGTTGGGCACGTCCACCTCGCCCACCGCCTCGTCGGCGTCCGCCTCGGGATCGGCGTCGAACACCGCGAAGGACAGCGCGCTGCCGGCATCGAGCTCGACCTCGACCGGCGACCGCCAGGTGGCGCCGCGCACGTCGGTCAGCGTCGGCGTGCGATGCACCTCGGCGCCGTCGATCATCAACACCACGTAGGGATCGGGCAGGCCGCCGGCGGGATCCCACGGCTCGCCTCGCGCGTTGGTCTCGGCCAGTGAGATCGACGTGAAGCTGAGGCTGTAGGTCCGCGGGAAGGCTGCCCCGCACGCGCCGAGCGCGCACACCAGGCCGGCCTGGCACTCGACGTGATCGAAGCAGGTGGCGCCCACCGGGCGGCCGCCGCCGGCGCGCGCGTCCGCTGGCGCCGGGCCCGCGTCCTCGGGCGCCGCGTCGCCGCCCCCGCCGCCCGGACCGCCGACGCTGGCGTCGTCGCCGCAGCCGAGCGCCGCCACCGCCCACATCACCCTCGCCCACTGTCGCATGGCACCCTCCGTCGGTGCCCGACGGTAGCCGCCGGCGCGGCCGCGCCACAAGCCGACCGATGCGCGCCCGCGCGGCGCGTGGCATCATGGCGACCTCGCCACGCGCCGAGGTGCCCATGCCCGCGATCCCGCTCACCGCCGTGCTCTCGACGCTCGAGACGATCGCCCCGCTGCGCCACGCCGCCCCGTGGGACAACGTGGGCCTGTTGCTGCAGCCGACCGCCGACGCGTCGGTTCGGCGGGTGCTGTTGACCATCGACCTGACCGAGCCGGTGGTCGACGAGGCCCTCGACGGCGCCGTCGACCTGATCGTGGCCTATCACCCGCCCATCTTCGGCGGGCTGAAGCGGCTGACCCAGGCCGACGCCCGCCAGCGGGCGCTGCTGTCGGCCGCGCGGCGCGGCGTCGCCATCTACAGCCCGCACACCGCCGCCGACGCGGCGCTCGGCGGGGTGAACGACTGGCTGCTCGAGGGGCTGGGGGCGGTGCGCGACGCCGCGCCCATCGAGCCGGCCCCGCCCAACGGCGAGCCCGCCCCGGGGGTGGGCATGGGGCGGGTGGCGCGCCTGGACGCGCCCGCCCCGCTGCACGCCCTGCTGACGCGGCTGAAGGCGCACCTGGGCCTCGACCACCTGCGCGTCGCGGCGGCGGCGCGCCACGAGGCGGGCGCGCCGGTCGAGCGCGTGGCGGTCTGTCCCGGCGCGGGCGGCAGCCTCTTCGAGGGCCTGCGGGGCCCCGATCTGTTCGTCACCGGCGAGATGCGGCACCACGACGTGCTGGCGAAGGTGGCGGCCGGCGCCAGCGTGGTGCTGACCGAGCACACCAACTGCGAGCGCGGCTGGCTGGGGCGGCTGGCGGGTCGCATGCGGGACGCGCTGGGGCTGGACGTGCGGGTGTCGACGCGCGATCACGATCCGCTGCGGGTGCGGTAGCGCGGCGCGCCGCTTGCCAGCACCGGGGTCACTGCGGGACAAGAGAGGTGCCATCGCAACGCGGGAGGTGCCCATGCGCGCGCTGTTCGTCGCTGTCGCCCTGTTGACCGTCGCGCCCTTCGGGGCGTGGGCCGAGAAGCCCGATCTCACCGCCGGCCAGGACGCGCCGCTCGACCACCCGGGCTTCGGCGCCCTGAAGTGGGGCGCGCCGATCAAGGCCGTCTACCAGGTGTACCCCGAGCTGAAGAAGCGCTACCGGCCGGCCGAGGTGGTCAAGGCGCTGCGCGCCGGCAAGGTGGTCGTGCTGTCGCTGCCCGTGGTGTTCAAGGATCAGCCCTTCACCGCGCGCCTGCACGTCGAGCCGGAGGGGCTGCACCGCGTGGATCTGACGCGCGAGATCCCCTTCGCGCCGGACGCGCCGAAGCCCGAGCAGGTGCTGGCGCCGATCGTGGGCAACCTGCCCAAGCCCGACGAGCAGCCGAAGCGGCAGGTGTGGAAGGGCGGCAAGACGGTGCTCGTCTCGACCACCGAGCCCCTGGCCACCAGCACCCGTATCGAGCTGGCGTTCATCAACGCCGAGCGCTACCGGCCGGAAGAGGCCGGCGGCTCGCTGAGCATCGACTGACCCGCCGGGCGGCACACGGTCGCCCTTCGAAGCCGCGCGCCGCCCCGGCGCGGCCCGCCGTCCCGGCGCGGCCTCACGGCTTCACCGTCCCCCGCCCCGCGCGATGAACCGCGGGTACGCCGCGGCCGCGACGAGGCGCCACGTTGCAGTCGACCCAGGCACGAGAGCCGCCGCCCGCTCAGGGGCGCGCGCAGGAAGATCCGCCGGATGGGAGGGGCGCGCCGCGCGGGCGCGTGAGGAACGATCCGCGTGATGCGTGCGGGCCGAGAGGGCGCTCGATCAGAGCCTGACCCGGTGAGAAGCGTGCGCCGAGCCCCCACGGACCGCGGGCGCTCGGCGGGGGCACCGACGGCCGATCAGAACCGGCCGCCGCCGCCCCCTTGCGGGCCACCGCCCCGCGGCCGCCGCCAGGCGTCCCGCTCGCCAGCCACCTGCCGCCGCCGCCAGGCGTCCTGCTCAGGCCACCCGCGCCGCCGCCCGGGGTGCCGGTGGGACGACCACCGCCGCCCGCGCCGCCACCCTGCAGGACGCCGCCGGGCCGACCGCCCGCGCCGCGCCGCTGCCCGCGACGCCGCCGGGCGAGCCACCCGCGCCACCCGCGCCGCCGCTGCCCGGACGCCGCCGGGCGAACCGCCCGCGCCACCCGCGCCGCCGCTGCCCGCGATGCCGCCGGCCGAGCCGCTCGCGCCACCCGCGCCGCCGCTGCCCGGGACGCCGCCCGCGCCACCCGCGCCACCGCTGCCCGCGATGCCGCCCGCGCCGCCGCTGCCCGAACCGCCGCCGGGCGAGCCGCCCGCGCCGCCCGCGCCGCCGCTGCCCGCGATGCCGCCGGCCGAACCGCCCGCGCCACCCGCGCCGCCGCCCTGCTGGCCGCCGCCCGGGATGCCGCCGGGCCGACCGCCCGCGCCACCCGCGCCGCCGCCCTGCTGGCCGCCGCCCGGGATGCCGCCGGGCGAACCGCCCGCGCCGCCGCCCTGCTGGCCGCCGCCCGGATGCCGCCGGGCCGACCGCCCGCGCCACCCGTGCCGCCGCCCTGCTGGCCGCCGCCCGGGATGCCGCCGGGCCGACCGCCCGCGCCACCCGCGCCGCCGCCCTGCTGGCCGCCGCCCGGATGCCGCCAGGCCGACCGCCCGCGCCACCCGCGCCGCCGCCCTGCTGGCCGCCGCCCGGGATGCCGCCAGGCCGACCGCCCGCGCCACCCGCGCCGCCGCCCTGCTGGCCGCCGCCCGGGATGCCGCCAGGCCGACCGCCCGCGCCACCCGCGCCGCCGCCCTGCTGGCCGCCGCCCGGGATGCCGCCCGCGCCGCCGCCCTGCTGGCCGCCGCCCGGGATGCCGCCGGGCCGACCGCCCGCGCCACCCGCGCCGCCGCCCTGCTGGCCGCCGCCAGGATGCCGCCGGGCTGGCCGCCCGCCGCGCTGCCCGCGCCGCCGCCCGCGCCGCCGCCGCCTGGATGCCGCCAGGCCGACCGCCCGCGCCACCTGCGCCGCCGCCAGCCTGACCGCCCGCCGCGCGCGCCGCCGGCCTGACCGCCCGCCGCGCCGCCGCCGCCTGACCGCCTGCCGCGCCGCCGCCAGCCTGACCGCCCGCCGCGCCGCCGCCGGCCTGACCGCCCGCCGCGCCGCCGCCAGCCTGACCGCCCGCCGCGCCGCCGCCAGGCTGACCGCCCGCCGCGCCGCCGCCAGCCTGACCGCCCGCCGCGCCGCCAGGCTGACCGCCAGCCTGCTCGCCCTCTTCGCCGGCCGCCTCGTCACCACCGGCGTCGGGCTCAGGCTCGGTGGTCGGCTCCGGCTCCTCGGCCGCGCCAGGCGCCGCTGGCCGCCGCGCGCTCGCGCGCTGCTGCTCGGCTCCGCCTCGTCCTCGGCTCCAGCTCGCCGGCCGCCGCGCGCTCGCGCCGCTGCTCAGGCTCCGCCTCGTCCTCAGGCTCCGGCTCGCCGGCCGCCGCGCGCGCGCTCGCGCCGCTGCTCGGGCTCCGCCTCGTCCTCGGGCTCCGGCTCACCGGCCGCCGCGCGCTCGCGCCGCTGCTCGGGCTCCGGCTCGGCCTCGGGCTCCGGCTCGCCGGCCGTCGGCGCGCGGGGCGTGCCGCCCTCGCCCTCGTCGGCCTCGTCCTCGCCGGTCGGCGCGCTGGGCATGCCGGCCCCGCGCTGCTCGCCCTCGTCCTTCTCCTCGCCCTCGCCCTCGGGGGCCTCGGGCATGCCGGGCCCGCCGGCCTCGGGCTTCTTCTCGTCCTTCTTCTCTTCGTCGCCCTCGGGGGCCTCGGGCATGCCGCGACCGGCCTCGCCCTCGTCCTCACCCGCGGCCTCTTCGGGCGCGTCGGGCATGCCGCCCTCGCCCTCGTCGCTCTCGCCGGCGGCCTCTTCGGGCGCGTCGGGCATGCCGCCCTCGTCCTCGCCGCCCGCGGCCTCTTCACCGGCCGCCTCTTCACCGCCGGCCTCGTCGCCACCCGCGGCCTCGTCACCGCCGGCCGCCTCGTCACCGCCGGCCGCCTCGTCGCCGCCCGCGGCCTCGTCGCCGCCGGCCGCGGCCTCGTCACCGCCCGCGGCCTCGTCGCCGCCCGCGGCCTCGTCGCCGCCGGCCTCACCGCCGGCCTCTTCGCCGCCGGCCTCTTCGCCGGCCGCCTCGGGCTGCGCACCACCGGTGCCGGCGGCCGCCTTGGCCTCCTGCATGCCCTTCTTGGCTTCCTCGCCGGCCTTCTCGACGGCCTTGACGGCCTCCTTCTGGACCTCCTCGAGGGCGGCGCCGGCCTCCTTCATGATGCCCGACACGTTGCCCGCCTCGGCCATCTTGCCGGCGTCCTCGGCCACCGCGGTCGCGGCCTCCTTGGCGCTGTCGGCGGCCTTCTTGCTCACCTCGCCCATGCTCTGCTGGGCGGCGGTGGCGGCGTCGGCGAACTTGCTGCCGGCGACCTTGGCCTCCTCCATCGACTCCTTGAAGGCGCCGGTCACCGCGTTCGCCACGGCGCCCAGCTTGGCCTTCGGATCCATGTTGGACTTGGCCGCCTCGCCCACCTGATCGACGCCCTGGCGCAGGCCGCGCTGCGCGGTCTCCTGCACGTTCTTCACGCCGTCGCGCACGACGTTGCGCATGTTGTCGATCTGGCGCCCGGCCTCGCCGAGCATCTCGGTGCCGGCCTGCTGCAGCTCCTCGCGGGCCCCGGACATGTTGTCCTTGGCCTCGTCCACGCGCTCCTTGACCTTCTCCTCGAGGTCCTTCGCGATGCCCTGCAGCTTCTCCTTCAGCTGCGGCAGGAACTGCGTCTTCAGGTACTTGATGATCTCCTGCGGCATGAGATCGCCGTCGAGGAGGTCGCTGATCATCTGCAGCACCTCGGACAGCATCGGGTTGCTGTCCTTGACGCGCTCGGCGTAGCACTCGAACAGGCCGGCGAGCAGGTCGCGGACGTACTCCTCCAGCTGGGGGAGCGTCACGTTCTTGAACCGGTCGATCCACATCTTGGGATCCTTGACCGGCTCCAGCGCGGCGTCGAGGTCGGCCAGGTGCGCCTCGAGCGTCGCCTGCGCGTCGTCGAACAGCGCCACCGCCTCGTCGAGCTTGATCTCGTGGTCGTCGACGACGTCCTGCTTGAAGGCGTCGGCGTGGGCCTTCAGCTCGCCCTCGAGCTCCAGCCGCAGCGCCTTCAGGCGGCGCTCGCCCTCTTCGGGCGTCAGCTGGTGCTCTTCGAGGATGGCCTTGGCCTCGTCCTGCAGCCGCTGCCGCAGCGTCTTCAGCTGGTCCTGGTAGGTGTCGAGGAACTCCTCGTACATCTGCCGCAGGCAGCCGGTGGCGCCCTGGGCCACCTCGGTCTGGCTCTGGATGACCACCTCGACCTGCTGAACCGCGGTGTTCTGCACCTTGTTCAGCTCGCGGCGCAGGCGCTTCAGCTCCATCTCCAGCTGACGGATCTCGAGGGTCAGCTGGTCGATGCGGGCGTAGTCGGCGATCCAGATGCGGTCCGCCTCCCAGCCCTCGGGCATCTCGGAGACGTGCACCACCACGCGGCGGCAGCGCCGCCAGAAGTCCTCGTCGCTCTCGTCGGGCAGGCGCTCGACGGGCTCCTCCTCGCCCTTCGCCACCGGCTCGAGCCGCGACTCCAGGTTCGGCGCGAACTTCAGCAGGGTCTCGATGACCGCCTTGGCGCGCTTCTCGGACAGCTCCTTGTTGTAGGCGTCCTCACCGCGCTCGTCGGCGTGGCCCTGGATCTCGAACTTCTCGATGTGGACGGCGTCCTCGAGGCGCCGCGCCAGCTGCTGCAGCTTCGAGATGTACTCGGCCTTGATGTCCCACTTGTCGGTGTCGAACAGGACGTCGCTGTCGAGGGTCTCGAAGGTGGCGTCGGTCCAGTCCTTGAACAGCCGCTGCGGGGTCGCCCGCCAGGGCTCCGGCAGGCGCTCGTTGCGCTCCGACGTCTTGTCGGGGAACTGCACGTTGCCTTCGGGCCACTCCTCACCGTCCTTCTCGCGCGGGGTCTTGTCGTTCCACACCCGCTGGACGTGCTCGGACTTCAGCCCGTACTGCCCGATGATGTCGATCAGGGGCGCGTCCTCCTGCACCACGTGCAGGACACCGAACTGCGCCTCCTCCTTGGCGTTCTGGGCGATGGTGATCTGGGCGATGATCTCGTTGATCTGCACCAGCAGCGCGTCGGTCGTGCCCGTCGTCTGGGTCGACTGCTGCTCGATGGTCGCCTGCACCTCGATGATCTTGTCGCCCGACTCCTTGACCTTGTCCTTGCCGGCCAACAGCCGCGGCAGGTACCGCTTCTTCAGCTGGTCGAGGAACTTGAGCAGGCGCTTCTTGGCCTCCTCGATCGCCTTGGCCTTGAAGTCGTTCAGCACCCGGATGCCGATCGAGATCAGCACGTCGATCGTCTCGCGGACGGTCGTCTCGGCCTCGTCGATGAAGGTCTCGATGGCCTCGCGGCTCTCCTCGATCGTCTCCTCGATGGCCGAGCGGGTGTCCTGGTAGAGCTTGGTGAAGCGCTCCTCGGTGTTCGTCGCCGTCGTCGTGACGAGGTTCACGACCCCGTTGACGAGGCCCATGACGTCGTCCTCGACCTCCTGGGCGACGGTCTCGAAGCGCGTCTTGGTGTCGTTGATCAGCTTCTCGACGTTCGTCTTGGCGTCGTTGATGAACGTCTCGCCGCTGGTCTTGAGCTCGTCGATCGCGCCGGTCACGCGCGTCTCGCAGCTCTCGATGTAGCCCTTGCCCTTCTCGTTGATCAGCTCGTCGATCATCTTGCCGATGTCTTCGAACTGCCCCACGAACTCCTGGGTCTTGGACATGATGTCGCTGGCGATGGACGGGGCCAGCGTGACCGCCAGCTTGACCACCTTCAGCGTCGACGCCTTCGCGACGCCCACGAGCACCTTGCCCTGGGCCTCGAACTTGGGCGCGTAGACCTTCACCTGGGTCTCGAAGTCGGCCTTCAGCTTCTCGGCCGACTCCTTCATCTGGGTCTCGATCTTCTCGATCGCCTCTTCGCCCTTCTGGCGAATCTCGGGGATGACCGAGAGATCCTCTTCGTACCCGTTGTCGATGAAGTCCTGTTCGGCCTCGGCGTAGGCCTCCTCGCCCATCTGCTTGAGCTCGCGCGCCTGCTTCTCGGCCTCGCGGGTCAGCTTGTCCTTGGTGTGGTCGATCTGCTGGTTGAGCTCGGTGCCCATGTCCTCGACGGCCAGATCGACGCCCTTGTAGACCTCCTGGAAGCCCACGTCGATCGAGTCGCGGCTGGACGCCAGCATGTCGTCCGCGGCGCGCTTCACCTTGTCGAGCACGCCCTGGCAGAAGCTGCGCACCGTCTCGATCAGGTTGTTGATCGAGTTGACGAGATCGCGGCGGGCCTCGCGGATCAGCGTGAAGCCGTCCTCGATGATGGTGCGGACGGTCTCCGACACCAGCTCGACCGCGTCGTCGAGGCGCTGCTTGAGATCGGCGGTCAGGCTCTCGGCGAGCTGCTGCGCCTGGTTCAGCGTCTCGTCGACCGCCCCGTTCACCTTGGTGACGATGCCGTTGACGGTCTTGCTGACCTGGTCGGGCAGCGACTTCAGGGCCGCGAAGAGCTCGTCGAAGGTGTCGTTGATCGCCTTGATGGCGTCTTCCTTCACCTTCTCGACCGTCTCGCGCGTGCTGGCGAGGACGGTCTCGATCATCTCCTTCGCGCTGGCCTTCAGCTCGTCGAGCGCCTCGCCGAACTCGGCCTCGACCTCGACGAAGACCTCGACCATGCCGGCCTTCGCCTCGAGGCCGGCCTTGATCTTGTCGCCGACCTGGTCGAGCACGTCGTCGATGCGCTCGAAGACCTCGTCCTTGACCTTGTCGATCTGGTCGAGCACCGCGTCGATCTGGGTGCTGGCCTGCTCGAGCAGCTTGTCCTTCGCCTGATCGAGCTCGCCTTCGACGCTGCCGATCTGGTCGACGGCGGCCTTCGCGATCCGGTCGACCTGCGTCTGGACCTGCTCGACGAGCGGATCCTTGATCGCCTTGACCTGATCGGTGACCTGCGCGGGGATGCCCTCGACGGCGCCGAACACGGCCTGCAGGCCGGTGTCCGCCGTCTCGCGCAGCGCGGGCGCGAGCGCGAGCAACGGCGTCTCGACCGCCGCGATGGCGGTGTCGATGCCGGCCACGACCTTGCGCTTGGTGGCGTAGACCGTGTCGACGAACTTGTTCAGCCCGTCCTGCGCCTTGTCGATGATGACGTTCGTCTTCTCTTCGAGAGAAGCGAGCGCCACTTCGGCGTCGGCGTGGGCTTTGTCCAGAGCCTGACGGGCGTTCTTGCCCATCTGCGCCGGGATGCTGTCCTGGACTTCCTGCTCCTCAGCCATCGGCTGCTCCGCGTCGTCCGCCGTGTCACCGCGTCACGCCCAGGGGCGTACGCACGCCGCCCGGCGTCCGGCTCCGAGCACGGGGGGCGTCCCCGAGCCGGGCCATGTTGGCGCGCCGGCGTCGCCGGCGCAACCCCGCCCCCGACCCACCGGGGGCTGCCGCGCGGTCGTACCTATATTGAAAAATTCTTGTGGGATTTAAAAGCCCCTTTCGTCCGCGGGTGCGTTTTCGGGGGCTCTCGGGCCCTCGACCCGGCGCCGGGGGCGGATCGACTGCACGCCCGCGTGGACAACCCGCCGGCCATACGCTAGTCAATTCGGCGCACATGCAGTTCCGTCGATACACACCCGAGGCCGTCCTCCGCCGGATCGCGGCCGATCCGACGCCCCCCGAGTCCCCGACGTCCGAGACCACCCCGGCCGCCGTGCTGTGGGCCGACATCTCGGGCTTCACCCGCCTGACCGAGCGCCTCGTGGCCGACGGCCCGATGGGCGTCGAGACGCTCACCGAGTACCTCAACGCCTACTTCGACCGGCTGATCGGCATCATCCACGCCCACGGCGGCGACGTCATCCAGTTCGAGGGCGACGCGGTGCTGTGCCTGTGGCGTCCCGAGGACGACCCGTCGCTCGACCGGCTGACGCAGCGCGCGACGCAGTGCGCCCTCGACATCCAGCGCCAGATGGGCCGCTTCGACGTGGGCGACGGCGTGGCGCTGTCGCAGCGCGTCGCCATCGGCGCCGGCCGCGTCCGGCTGTTCTGGGTGGGCGGCGTCCTCGCGCGCTGGACCGTCGTGGTGGCCGGCGATCCCCTGCGCCAGGTGCAGGACTGCAGCCACGACGTGCAGCCCGGCGAGGTGGTCGCCTCGCCCGAGGCCTGGGCGCTGGTGTCCACGCGCTGCCGCGGCGCGGTGCTGAACCGCGGCTCGGCCCACGTCCAGGCGATCACCGCGCCGCTGCCGGTGGCCCCCCTGCGCGCGGCCGCCCTGCCCGAGGGCGCCGAGCGCGCCGTCCGCGTCTTTCTGCACGGCGCCGTCCTGGCCCGCGCGGGCGCCGGCCAGGGCCGCTGGCTGGCCGAGCTGCGCACCGTCACCGTGCTGTTCGTGCACCTGCCCGAGCTGGATCCCGCCGCCGACGACATCCTCGCGCTGAGCCAGGCCATCACCGAACAGACGCAGCACGCCATCTATCGGTGGGGCGGGTCGATCGACAAGATCAGCATGGCGGACAAGGGCGCCACGCTGCTGGCCGGCTTCGGCATCCCGCCGCTGGCCCACGAGGACGACGCCACCCGCGGCGTGCGCGCGGCCCTCGACATCGTCGGGCGGCTGAAGGCCATCGGGGTGCGCGCCTCGGTCGGCGTCACCACCGGCCAGGTGTTCTGCGGGGTCGTCGGCAGCGGGGCGCGCTGCGAGTACACCACGCTGGGGCGCGCCGTGAACCTGGCGTCGCGGCTGATGCAGCTGGCCGACGGGGGCGTGCTGGTCGACGAGGCCACCTACCAGGCGGCGCAGCACCGGCTGGGCTTCGAGTCGCTGGACGCCGTCCGCGTGAAGGGCGTCCCCGAGCCGGTGCCCATCCACCGCCCCACCGGCGAGCTGCGCGCGGTGGTGCGCCAGCAGACCGAGCTGGTGGGCCGCGGCGACGAGCAGGCGCTCATCGCGGCCCGCCTGCAGGATCTGCTGCGCGAGCGCACGCCCGGCGTGCTGGTGTTCGAGGGCGAGGCGGGCATCGGCAAGTCGCGGCTGGTGCACGAGGTGGTGCGGCGCGCGGCCGAGCTCGAGGCGCGCGTGCTGATGGCCGAGGCCACGTCCATCGAGCGCGAGTCGCCCTACCACGCCTGGCGCCCCCTGGTGGCCGAGCTCCTGGCGCTGCCGCGCGGGCTGACGGCCGACGAGGCGCTGGCCCACGTCGAGGCCGGGCTGGCCTTCGATCCCGCCCTGGCGCCCCTCGCGCCCCTGATGGACGCCGTGCTGCCGCTGGATCTGGAGGACAACGAGACCACCGAGCAGATGCCCGGCGAGGTGCGCGCGGCCAACCTGAACGACCTGCTCGTGCGCCTGCTGCAGCGCGCCGCCGAGGCGGAGCCGCTGGTGATCGTCGTCGAGGACGTGCACTGGCTGGACTCGGCGTCCTGGACGCTGCTCGACGCGGTCGGGCGCGCCGTGCAGCCCGCGCTGCTGGTGCTGGCCACCCGCCCCCTGCCCGATCCGCCGCCCGCCGCCTGGACCCGGCTGGTCGAGGCGCCGGGCGCCGACCATGTGGTGCTGGGCAACCTGTCGCCCGAGGACACGCTGCAGCTGGTGTGTCAGCGGCTGGGCGTCGTCCACCTGCCCGACGCGGTGGGCGCGCTGCTGACCGACAAGTCGGGCGGCAACCCGTTCTTCACCGAAGAGCTCGCCTTCTCGCTGCGCGACACCGGCCTGCTGCTGGTGCACGACGGCACCTGCGGCCTCGCGCCGGGCGCCGATCTCGAGACGCTGGTGCTGCCCGACACCGTGCAGGGCGCCGTGATCAGCCGCGTCGACCGGCTGCCCGCGTCCCAGCAGCTGCTGCTGAAGGTGGCCAGCGTTATCGGGCGCGAGTTCGCCTACCGCATCCTGGCCCACGTCTACCCGGCCGAGGAGACGGGCGACGACGTCGGGACGCTGTTGCCCCCGCTGCTCGATCTCGACCTGATCATCGCCGAGGGCGAGACGACGGTGGGCCCGCAGGCGTATTACGTCTTCAAGCACGCGATCGGTCAGGAGGCCATCTACGGCCTGATGCTGTTCAAGCAGCGACGCGAGCTGCACCGGCGGGTGGCCGAGTTCTACGAGCGGCGCCCGCCCAACGAGCTGGTCGCGCTGTACCCGCTGTTGGCGCATCACTGGACGAAGGCCGAGGAGAAGCCGCGCGCCCTCGACTACCTGCACAAGGCGGGCGACCAGGCCCTGCAGCGCTTCGCGAACATCGAGGCCGCGCGCTTCTTCGAGCGGGCGCTGGCGCTGTGCGCCGAGGGCGTCGCGGCGCCGCGCGAGCGCGTGCGCCGGCTGTACGAGGGCCTCGCCGAGGCGCGCTTCCGCACCGGCGAATATCCCGGCTGCCTCGCGGCCAGCGCCGACGCGCTCGAGCTGCTGGACGCGGCGCCCGCCCGCACGCCCGCCCGCACCGTGTTCTCGCTGGCCGGCGCGGTGGGGCGGCGGCTGCTCTACGGCGCCTTCCCCGCGCTGGGCCGCGTCGACGACGAGGCGCGGCGCGAGATCCGCCTGGCGGCGGCGCGCCTGTACGGCATGCGGGCCGAGATCGCCGTCTTCACCGACGATCCGCTCAGCTGCGTGTACGGCGCGCTGGTCGGGCTGAACCTCGCGTCGACGGCCGGCCCCTCGGCCGAGCTGGGCCGCGCCTACACCGTGATGTCGATCATCCTGGGCGCCGTGCCGCTGCCCAAGGTGGCCGACGCGTGGACCGATCGCGCCGTGGCGCTCGGGCGCACGCTCGACAAGCCGCTCGACCGCGGCTTCATCCTCTGCCGCAGCGGCGCCTACCGCCTGTACCGGGGCCGCTGGGACGTCGCCGCCGCCTACACCGCCGAGGCCCTCGCCATCGCCGAGCGCCTCGGCGACCGCCGGCTGCGCGAGGACGTGCTGGTGGTCACGCAGTTCGGCCTGATGTTCCAGGGGGCCTTCGGGGCGGCGCTGCCGGTGCTCGACCGCATGGTCGCCTCGTCGCTGACCAGCGGCAACCAGCAGACCCTGGGCTGGGGACGCGCGTGCCGCAGCTACGTCCGCGCGCGGCTGGGCAAGACCGAGCAAGCGCTCGAGGACGCGCCCTTCCTCGAGGCGTGGGTGCCGACGGTGACCACGGCCGAGCGCTTCCTGGGCCTGGGCGGGCTGGCGCAGGCGTACCTGGCGGCGGGCGATCACGACAAGGCGCTGGCCACCGCCGACCGCACCTTCGACCTCATCAATCGGCCCATCGCCTACTGGATGCTGGTGGCGATCAGCAGCACGGCCGAGGTGTACGCCGAGGCCTACGCCCGGCGCCCGGATCCGCTGCTGCTGAAGCGGCTGAAGAGCATCGCGAAGTCGGCGCGGGCCTTCGGCAAGGTGTTCGTGTTCGGCGAGTCGGCGGGCCTCTTCCACACCGGCGTGTACGAGGCGGCGCGGGGGCGCGGCGATCGGGCGGTCGAGGCGTGGCGGAAGTGCATCGAGCGGTCCGAGGCGCTGGGCACGCGCTTCGAGATGACCCAGGCCCACCGCGCCCTGGCGCGGCACCTGCCCGCCGAGGATCCCGCGCGCGGGACGCACGCCAGCCTGGCCGAGACCCTGTGGACGGAGCTCGCCGCCGAGACCGCCTGATCAGCGCTGGCCGAGGCGCAGGGACGCGTCGCGATCGCGCAGGATCGCGATGCTGGCCGCGGCCTCTTCGGCCTGCTGCATCGCGGCGTCCATGATCTCGGCGCCCTTCCTGAAGTCCGAGATGAGGTAGCCCTCGAGCTCGAGGTCGAAGACGTAGTCGGCCCGCGAGGCCCGGTCGCGGCCCATCTGCGACATCATCATGAACACCGAGCGCAGCAGATCATCGAAGCGCGCCACCGTGTGCTCCTCGACCCAGGACAGGAGGCCGCTGCCCAGCCGGGCGCCGCGCCCGGCCGGGAAGCGCGGGATGATGTTGGCGCCGACGATGAAGTTGGCGCCGGCGTCCCAGATGACCGAGGCGGGGACGTTGTTGATGATGCCGCCGTCGACCAGGCGGCGGACGCCGCGAGGCAGGGCCGGGTAGAAGAGCGGGAAGCCACACGAGGCGCGGACGCCCTCGGCGACCGAGCCGCGGGTGATGACGACCTCCTGGCCGCCGAGCACGTCGAGGGCGACGGGGAAGAAGGGGATCTCGGTGGTGCCCAGGGCGCGGCCGTGGGTCACCTTGCGGACCCAGCGCTCGAGGGGCGACAGGCTGAGCATCGCCCCCAGCGCCAGGGTGTTCACCTTCGCGGCCTGGTCGACCAGCTCGTCGAGCAGCGCGAGCCCGCCGCTGGCGTACAGGCCGCCGACGACCGAGCCGAACGAGCTGCCGGCGACGTAGTCGATCGGGACGCCCTGCGCGTGCAGCGCGCGCAACAGGCTGACGTGCGCGAAGCCGAGGGCGCCGCCGCCGCCGAGGGCGACGCCGACCGTGCGCCCCTGCAGCACCCGGCCGAGGCGGTCGACGGCGCGGCCGAGGGGGCGGGCCGGGCTGACGAGGGCGTCCAGATCGCGCGCGGCCCAGAAGCGGTCGACGGTGGCCGCGTCGGGGGGCACGCGCACCGCGTTGCGGGTGGTGGCCATCGGCAGCTCGACGCCGGCTTGCAGGCGGACGGCGTCGACGCGGTGGCCGCCGTGCTCGAGCGCGAGCTCGCTCGAGGCGTCGTCGGCCCAGCGAAGGAACACGACGGTCTCGGCGGCGGCGATGGTGGCCGCGTCGGGCGCCGCCGCGTCGCGCAGGGCGACGACCACCGAGCCGCCGTCCTCGAAGCGGCCGGCCAGCGCGCGCACGAGGGGCGCGGTGTGCGTGGGATCCTCGGGCCACAACACGTCGACGGCGCCCCACGCCGGCGGCGGTGCGGCGCGCACGACCGGCACGCCGTCCACCACGTCGGCGGACGTCGCCAGCCGCAGCCGCGCCGCGGTCTCGGCGCCGCCGAGGTCGACGACGGCCGCGGGTCCTCGGTCGCGCAGCGCCGCCGCCAAGCCGTAGGCGAGCGTCGTCGTGCCCAGCCGCGGGTGTCGGCTCCAAACCGCGGCGACCAGCGCCTTCGACACCAGCGCGCGCGCCTGATCGGTGCGCAGATCGAGGTCGGCCAGCTGCTTGTACAGGCGGCGCTGCAGGGGCGGGTTGCGCGACACCAGCTCCATGAACGCGCGATCGCGCACGCGCAGCAGCTCGGTGGCCTCGGTCGTCTCGATGTCGGCGGTGCGCGGGACGTCCAGCAGCAGCGCGGCGTAGCCGAACAGCCAGCCCGGGCCGTTGGTGGTCAGGAGCTCGCGGGCGCCGCCGGCGCCCCGGCTGAAGACGGCCACGCGGCCGCGCACGACGAGGTAGACGTCGTGGTTGCGACCGCCCGCGGTCAGCACGGGCTCGCCGGCCGGCAGACGCACGAGCTGGCCGGCCTGCAGCAGGGCCTCGAGATCCTCGCGGCCCAGCGAGCGCAGCACCGGATCGCGCAGCAGCAGATCCAGCAGCAGGACGCTGCGATCGCGCAGGTCGACCAGGTCGGTCACGTAGCGGTGCAGGGCGTCCACCGAGGCCAGCAGCTCGGCGAAGTCGGCGCCCGCGATGCGCAGCGTGCGGGTGGGGCTGAGGGTGGTGACGCGCGCGGCGGTGCGCTCGCCGCGCAGGTGCGCGCGCTCGCCCACCAGGTGCCCCGGCCCCAGGCGGGCCAGCACCTGCTCGTTCGCGGTGACGAGGGCCTGACCGGCCACGATGAGGTGGACGTCCGCGCGCGCGA
The DNA here is from genome assembly GCA_020633465.1 of Myxococcales bacterium. GTDB lineage: Bacteria > Myxococcota_A > Bradymonadia > UBA7976 > UBA1532 > JACKDN01. The sequence continues at coordinate 9,116 of JACKDN010000051.1, read as the reverse complement.
CGTCGGCCTCGACGATCACCGCGTTGGGGCCGAAGTCGTGCCAGCTGGCCCGCGCCAGCACCGCAGCCTGATCGGCCGCCTCCAGCTTGCCGAGGAACGTGGTGTCGAGCAGCCAGTCGACGCCGTGATCGAGCAGGGCCTTGACGCTCAGCCCACCCCGCCGCCGCGGATCCGCCATGAAAACCCCACCGCCGTTCCAGGGTCAGGGTGGGGGTGGTCGCGAATGGTGTCAACGAACGGGGCGGGCGCAGGCCGGTGTCGCGCCGCCCCGCCCGGCGCGCCACGAAGCACCGGCGCAGGCAGATCGTCACGCGCGCCGCGACCCGACCGACGATGGGACGGCTTCCGCAGAGCCTCGACTGCCCGCATGTTGGACCATTTGACAATCCCCACGGGGTCGTTATCCCCACGGGGTCGTTATCCCCACGGGGTCGTGCCACACTTACAAACCTACCGATCCACTTTTCCACTTTTCGCCGCGACGCCACCCCCGCCCTCTCCGGATGCACCTGCCGCTACCCCCCGACCACGCCCCGGTGGTAGACAGGATCGTTCGGGCCACGGCCCGGCCGATGGGGGTTTCGACATGACGCGACGGATGGGGTTGTGGGCCGCGGCGCTGGCCGTGGGGATGGCGCTCTGTGGATGCGCCGAGCCCGTGGAGGACATCGACCGCACGCAGGCGAACCTGCTGCGCAAGAGCGACCTCGAGGGCGAGTGGTACATGCTGCAGACGGTGGTGGATCTGCCGCCCACGCGGGGCTTCACCTTCATCGGTGAGACCGGCGCGCTCGAGCGCGTGAAGTGGGTGCTGCAGCAGGATCTGCTGGTGGGCTACCGCAGCTACGAGAAGGTGCGCGGCGCGCAGAGCCCGAGCACCGACCGCGGCTTCGACGGCACCGACGCGCCCATCGCGGTGTTCACCATCCTCGAACACGTCGACGTGCGGCGGGACTACAACGCCTCGACCGGCGAGCAGTCGAACGTCATCGTCGAGGACAGCCAGGACCGCCCCTGGTACGAGCGCGCCTACGTGCGCGTCGACTGGTCGCGCAACCTGGCGCAGAACTTCGACTTCGCGGTGCCGGTCGATCAGGCGGCCTCGGTGGGCTACTTCGTCGACGAGGCGCAGGGCGGGCCCGAGGCCTTCTACCGCGAGGACGACGCCGACGGGCGCATGCAGTACTTCGACGTCGTCGGCAAGCTGCTGGTCGAACCGTGGGAGGACGGCTGCATCTATGCCTGGTGGGGCCTGGCGCCCACCGACTGCGCGTCCGGCGAGGTGTCCATCCGCACGTCGTTCGCGCGGGTGAAGCCCGAGCGGCGCTACGAGCCCTTCCACTACAGCGACCAGTTGATGAGTCGTTTCGGGTACTTCCGCACCGAGTACTTCACGCTGGACGAGCAGCGCGGCGTCACCGACGCCGGGCGGCGGTATCTGATCAACCGCCACGACATCTGGGAAGCGAGCTACACCGCGGACGGCACGCCCATCCCCATCGCCGAGCGCACCCTGCGCAAGGTGCCCTACTACCTCAGCCAGGCCTTCCCCGACGACGACCTGCTGCTGGCGGCCTCGCAGGCCACCTTCGATCAGTGGAACGACGCGCTGCACGAGGGCCTGCGCGCGCTGCTGGGCAAGGAGGAGCTGCCGCCGGTGTTCGTGCTGTGCCACAACCCGGTGGCCGAGGGCGACGACGCCGCGTGCGGCGCCGTGGGCTTCTCGCCGCGCATCGGCGACCTGCGCTACTCGGTGCTGCACTGGGTGGACGAGGAGTCGCTCGACGGTCCGCTGGGCTACGGGCCCTCGGCCGCCGATCCCATCACCGGCGAGATCATCGCCGGCAAGGCCTACGTGTACGGCGCGGCGCTGAACACCTACGCCAGCTACGCGGTGGACATGGTGCGCTGGTTCAACGAGCAGCTCGACTTCGAGGTGCTGGTGCAGGGGCAGCACTTCTCGGACGAGGTGGTCGACCGCCTAATCGGCAAGCCCAGCGTGGCGAAGCCGGCGGCGGGCCTCGACCGCGTGCCGTTGTCGCGCACGATGCACGCCCACCGGGAGCGGCCCCGGCGCCCCGCGGTGCAGCGCGCCGACCTGAAGCGCTACGACGCCGACGCGGTGCAGCGGCGGCTGGACGCCGCGCGCGCCGCCGGCCACGGACCCATGCTGCTCGGCGACGAGGCCAAGCGGGCCCTCGCCCGGCAGGCCGGCGGCGACTGGGACACGCTCGACGAGGCGACCCGCGATCGCCTGGATCCCACGCGGGCGCTGAGCCCCGTCGCGATGAAGCGGCGGATGGCCCTGCGCAAGGCCGCCCGCGCCCGCAGCATCGACTTCCGCGACATGGTCGCCGCCGATCTGCAGGGCCTGGTGCAGAGCTACGCGGGGCGCACCGACTACGACACCATCTGGCGCGAGATCCGCGCCGAGATCTACGCCGCGACGGCCGAGCACGAGGTCGGCCACACGCTGGGCCTGCGCCACAACTTCCAGGGCAGCTACGACAGCCTCAACTACCCCGACGAATACTGGCAGCTTCGCGAGGAGAACCTTTTCGCCGCCGGCACGCTGGCCGACATCTACCGCCTGACCAATCTGACCGACGCCCAGCACGCGGGCCAGATGCGGCAGCTGCAGTACAGCTCGATCATGGACTACGGCTTCGGCTGGGAGTCCGACCTGCAGGGCCTGGGCAAGTACGACCGGGCCGCCCTTGTGTTCGGCTACACCGCGGGCAGCCGGCCGGCGCGCGGCGCGCGTTGCGGGCGCTATCCGTCGGTGCCCCAGGGCGACGGCTGCCTGGCCAACGAGCCAGGGCTGGTGCAGGTGTTCGAGAAGAGCCAGGCGCAGCTCGGGCGCGCGGGCGATCTGCTGGACATGGAGGAGCGCGGCTTCACCTACGACGACTCGGGCCTGCCCGGCATCAACATCCTCGAGCGCTTCCACTACACGACGGTGGCGCTGCAGTTCCCCGCCCTGAGCGATCTGCTCGAGGCCGGCCGCACCTGGCTGCCCTACGCCGACTTCCTCGAGGCGAAGGCCGGCGAGGATCGCCCGGTGCGCGTGCCCTACCTGTTCTGCAGCGACGAGTGGGAGAGCGGCCTGCTGAGCTGCCACGCCTTCGACCGCGGCGCGGATCCCTTCGAGATGACGCGCGCGAAGATCGACAAGTACCGGTCCGAGTACCCCTTCGTGAACTTCCGGCGCGACCGGGTGGGCTGGGACGTCTGGTATCCGCTCGACAGCTACTTCTGGGGCGTCTTCCTGCCGCTGAGCGACTACTTCCAGTCGTGGTACGTGGCGCCCTACGACTTCGACCCGCTGTTCGACCGCACCTACGACCTGGCCATCCACGCGGGCTTCAACCTGCTGGCCGAGGTGCTGGCGACGCCGCCCTACGGCACCTACTGCGAAGGCAACGACGGCGCGCTGGTGCACCTGAGCGACGAGCCCGAGCTGCAGGGCGAGGCGGACGTCGACCCCGACTGCAAGCCGGGCGGCGACCGCATGCGCATCGACCCCGGCGTCGGCCGCCGGCGCTTCAGCACCTACGATCCCAACGAGGGCTACTACTTCGAGCTGAAGCCACGCGAGGCCGGCCACTACTGGACGACGCTGGCGGCCGTGTGGGCGATGGTCGATCCCGACGCCTACGTCATCGGCGTCGACGGCGACGTCGGCACCTACGCCATCAGCTTCTACGACTGGTTCGGCGACGAGATGGAGGAGCTGGTCAACGATCTGCTCACCGAGTCGTACGCCCGCTTCGCGCCCCGCGCGACGATGGACGGCGAGGGCGTGGTGTCGTTGAAGTACGTGCCGCCGGCCAAGCTGTACGATCGCGAGACCGGCGCGTACTACGACGCCGAGACGGGCCAGCAGGTGGACGCCGATCCGTCCGCGGGTCCGCTGGCCGGGCCGCAGGGCCTGTGCGCGACGTGCACCGCCGACCGCGACTGCGCCGGCCACACCGGCGGCCTGGGCGGCACCTTCTGCCAGCCCATCGACGACTCGGGCGATCGCTACTGCCTGCAGGACTGCACCGACGACGACGGCCTGTGCCCCGCCGGCACCGTCTGCGACGACGTCGGCAACTGCGTGCCCGAGGCCGGCGACTGCGCGCCCCTCGAGGCGGCCTGCGGCGCCGGCGCACCGTTGGGCACCTGCGACAGCGGCACCTGCGTCGACGGCACCTGCGAGGGTGAGGTGATCGCGCCGCCGGTCGAGACGAACCCCACCTTCGCGCTGCAGACCGATCTGATGTGGTACGGCTTCCTGTTCACCACGGCCAGCTACAGCACGCGCTTCAACGACCAGCTCAACGTGTTCCGCCCGGGCAGCAACGCCGAGGTGGTGAGCGATCCCGAGACCAGCGAGCGCCACACCTTCACCGACCCGCTGAGCGGCGTCACCTACGCCGCCGTCCAGCCCCGCTGCGCCGGCGAAGCCGCCGCCGGCGGCCCCCGCGGCCTGTGCGCGCCCTGCACCGCCGACACCCAGTGCGCCGGCCACACCGGCTTCCTCGGCGGCACCTACTGCCAGCCGCTGGCCGAAGGCGAGCAGACCTTCTACTGCCTGCAGGACTGCACCAACGACGAGAACCTGTGCGCCGCCAGCGAGCGCTGCGACGAAGTCGGCAACTGCGTGCCCAAGGACGGCGCCTGCGACGCCCCGGCCGAGTGCGACGAAGACAACCCGCTGGGCAACTGCCCCGAGGGCCAGACCTGCACCGCCGGCGCCTGCGTCGAGGTCTTCACCCCGTCGGCCCACTGCACCTTCCTGCGCCCGGACGACACCGGCGCGGTGCGCATGGTCGAGCGCGGCAACACCCTGGCCGCCGCGTACAACGAGGCGCTCGAGGCCTGGTACACCTACGACGGCGCCGACGAAGCGACGGACGACCGCTTGGCGCGCGCGTACTTCACGGCGCGCTTCGAGCTGACCAGCTTCGTGGATCTGATGGAGACGCTGCTGGCGACCTACGACATCTTCGGGCGGGTTTACTGAGGCTGAGCGCCATCAACCGCCGGGGCGGTCCCCTTGACCGTGACCTTGACCTTGACCTTTCCCAGGCCGCGCCACCCAACCGCAGCAGCCGCCGCGCCCGAAGGCCGCCCCCGTGCCTCTGTCCCTGACCCCGCCCTGGGGGGCCCCGAGGGGTCAGGACGATCGCATTTCGCATTTCCACCGTCGGCGACCGCAACGCGCCTGCAACCCCGGCGCGCCGAGCCGTGCGAGTCCAGGCGCCGCGCCAACGCCGTGCTCGCGGACGCGACGGTCACCGCTGCACGTCGACCTGCGCAGTGGCACGGCGGTGAAGGCGAAACTCGATCGTCCTGAGCCCCTCGACCACGCGCGCGTGACCGGCTGGACGGAGGTGCGCTTGCTCACGGCAGCCCGGGGCCGCCGCGACAACCGGCCCCGCTGGGTCGCCGCCTGGTGGCTCAGCCGCCGACGCGGCCTCACGCACCGGCAGGTCAGCAGAATCCTCGGCTGCCAGCCCTCGGGCGTCAGCCATGTGCTCGCGCGCCTGGGTGCCCGCTCCGACGACGACGGATTGGCGATGGCCCCGAGGGGTCAGGACGATCGCATTTCGCATTTCCACCGTCGCCGACCGCAACGCGGCTGCAGCCCCGGCGCGCCGAGCCGTGCGAGTCCAGGCGCCGCGCCAAAGCCGCGCCCGCGGACGCGACGGTCACCACTGCACGTCGACCGGCGCAGTGGCACGGCGGTGAAAGCGAAACTCGACCGTCCTGACCCCCTCAGTTATCCAGCCGTGCTGCAAACCTCAGACCCCGCCACCACCCCCTCCCCTATCTGCCTGGCACCGAGGACGACCGGCCCCAGCAGGGCGAGCCGAATGTCCTTCCGGGCATACGGATTGGCCCACCAGGGCAGACCGATTGCCCTTCGGGGCAAACCAAGCGCCCCCACCAGGGCAGACCGACTGCCGGTGGGGCGGTCGGACTGCCCCACCAGGGCAGACCGAATGCCCTTCGACGGCCGAGTTGCACGCGCCTCTCAGAGGGCAGCCCCAGGCCGCAGCGTCGCACAAGGTGGGACACGTGAACCACGGTTTGGGGGTGGTGCAGGGCGCTTGAATCTCCTATCCTCTCAGGCAGTTCACCGACTACCCTGGGTTCAAGCGGTGGCTGTCGGACATGGTGTTCAACGAGACCTATGATGCGCCCGGGGCGGCGCGGGGCCCATTCATCAGATGACGACGAACGCTCGGCTCACCCGAATCAAGATCACCAACTTCAAGTCCTACGGGCCAACGACCGTCGAGGTACCGCTTCGACCCATCACGCTCTTGGTGGGGAGAAACAACTCTGGAAAAAGCTCGATTATCCAGGCACTTCTCCTCCTGAAACAGACGCTGGAACAGCCCCGAGGCAACGAGGCGCTTGTGTTCCACGGCACCGTTCCCGTGCCGGCAGGCGCGCTCGCCGACCTCACCCACGGTTGGCCCGACGCCGACGATCACGCTGGCCCTACCATCACGATCGAGTGGATCACCCCTGTGGACGTGCAAGAAGCGCTACGCGCCGCCGGCAATCCGAACCAGGACGAGTTCGCAAGCAAGAGCGGGATCAGCTGGGTCCAGCAGAATCCGTCCAAGGTCGTGCTCAACACGAGCCTGGAGCTGAAGTTCGGTGCAAAGAACCGACGTGTCTACCTCGAGTACGCCGCCCTGACGTCGAGGCGCATCGACGGAAAGAAGGCAGTCGAGAATCCAAGCCTGCGAGTCACCCCACTCGACGACGGAGAGCACGACATCCGCTGGGGGGGATCAAAAGGTCTCGGCAAGCTGGTCGCCGAATGGGATCACTTTCTTCCGTTCGTCTCGGTGAACAGGCGACATGTGGGTCCACGCCACTCCGATAGAGGGCGGGCGAACGGCTTCCTGTTGCTCTACGACCAGCCACTCGCCGAACTGAAGGAGCTTCTCCTCGGCCTAGCCTACCTGTCCTCCGCGAGGCCGACCCCACAACCGGTGTACCAGCCAGCGGGCGGCGAGTTGAATGACGTCGGGTTCGCAGGCGAACGAGCCGCACAGGTACTGCACTTTCGGAAGAGCGACGCGTTCCACTACCTCCCGCCTCTGACCTGGGATGCCTCGGACATCCCGACGGTTCCGACGGATGTCGTCGAAGAGGACCTCGATTCGGCGATTCGGTCGATTTTCAAGTTCCTGGGAGTGGATGCCAACTTCTCCACCAAGGAGATCGCCAACATCGGGTTCACGGTTCTGTTCGGACGCTCCTCGCTGTTCCATGTCGGCCGAGGGATCTCCTATCTTCTTCCGCTTGTCGAGCTCAGTCTGCTCGGGGATGCGCTCGCAGGCGAAGAACTCGGTGGACCGGTCTCGCTCGACGAGTACGACCGCCGTACGCGGCGTAGCAGGCAAATCGCCGTTGAGGAACCCGAGAGTCACCTCCATCCTGCGGTCCATGGCAGACTGGCCCATCTACTCGTGTCCACCGCGATGAGCGGCCGTCAGTGGCTCGTGGAGACCCACAGCGACCACATGGTCCGCCGCCTGAGGCGGCTCGCTGCTGCAGCCCCAAGCGGATCACCCCTTGAAACCTGGCTGTGCAGCAAGGTCGCGATCGTGGAGGTGACTCAAAGTAGTGGTGTTTCCACCGTTTCAGCGAGCAACCTGACCGCCAGCGGCGATGGCTCTACCAGCTGGCCAGCCGAGTTCATGGACCAAGCGACTCGAGAGGAAGACAGCATCTACTTGGCGCGTCTTGGCAAGGAGCCCGCGGGCACGGACTACGACGAACTCCAAGTCGAGCATCGCCCCCACGACGAAGACGACAGCTTCTGAAGATGACGCCCCTGATCCTGGATCCGGCGTTGTTCATGGACCCTGTGCCCGGAGTGACGGGTTCGGCTGCACGCAGCGCAGCACAGGTTCGCAACTCCTTGGACGACTGTGCCCGAGCGGTGGTTGCGGCGAACGGCGTCATCTCTGACGACGTCTACTGGAAGAACATCGAGCGTCGACTGCTCGCGCCCATGCTCGCAGCCCACAGGGCTGACCCGCAGATTCGACAGGCAATCGCCCTGATTCGGAAGCGCGTGCAGAAGCTGCCGACAACGAGCGTCCCAAGCGCGACCGTGTGGAGCTTCAAGAACCTGCTCAGCTGTTTGGGGTCGGACTGGCTCGGACTCGCTCTGCGCGCCGCTGCTGACTTGGTCGGTGCAGGCCACCTCAATCTCGCGATGGTGGTCAGACCAGTTGCTGGCCGGAACCTCGTCGTCCACGGTGCGCCCCCCGGCGCGGTCCAAGAGAAGTCGGTCTGGACGCTCCGAATGCTCGCAGCGGGCAACTTCGCGAGGATTCACTGCATTGCCAACGAGCGGAACGTCGCAGTTCCATGGACGTGCCGATACGATGACAGGCTACCAGCGGTCCTCGACAGAGCCCCGTTTCCATTCTGCGCGCCGCCTCTCTGGTATCTGGCTCAACCAGCGCCGATGGGCAGAGCCGTCAGGACCGGCGCCCATCCTGGCTCAGAAGATATGTCTCTGCGAATCTGGACGCGCCCATCCGGTCGACGGGGGCTGGACCACTGGGACGTGCAGATCCCGGCCGCCGACCAGAAGAAGGTCGGCAACCCGTACCTGAACATCACCATCGGCTGGCCGCTGAAGCCAGGATCCAAGCCGCCGGGGACCATCGACCACGGGCACGTTCCGCCCTTTACCAAGTGGCGCTGCTGACTACGGGCCCTCTGTCGTGTCACCCCTCCCGCTCCCTCAACGCCTCACGGTCGAATCCGAATCAGGTGCCAAGCAAATCTGAAGACGCCCGCCGGCGAGCGCGGCGGGCGGCGCGGCGATCAAGACGCCCGCCGGCCGGCGCGGCGGGCGGCGCGGCGATCCGCTGACGCCCAGAGGGGTCAGGACGATCGCATTTCGCATTTCCACCGCCGGCGACCGCAACGCGCCTGCAACCCCGGCGCGCCGAGCCGTGCGAGTCCAGGCAGCGTGCCAAAACCGTGCCCGCGGACGCGATGGTCACAGCTGCACGTCGACCGGCGCAGCGGCACGGCAGTGAGAGCGAAACTCGATCGTCCTGACCCCCTCGACCACGCGCGCA
>JACKDN010000050.1 GCA_020633465.1 Myxococcales bacterium | reverse complement strand
TCGCCAGCTCGACCTCGCAGACGACGCCCTGCGCCCCCACCTCGACGCTGCGCGTGGTGCCCACCACCTCGGCCACCAGCGTCCGGCGCGCCAGCGCGTTCTCCATCGCGTCGGTGTCGGGCAGCCCGTCGCCGCTGAACAGCACGCCGATCACCTTGGTCGCGGGCACGTCCAGCGGCGTCGGCTCGCCGCCCAGGGCGGCCACCCGGGCCGGCGGGGCCTTGGGCGCGGGCGGGGGCCCGCCGCAGGCGGCGATCAGCGCGGTCGAGACGGTGAGGCAGAGGCGGCGCATGCGCCCTCCCTTGGAGCCTGCTGATGCGCAACAGTCTCCTTTTCCGACCCGTCACGCGGCGCGCGGTCCCGACAGCCGAAGCCAGCGGCCACGTTCGGGGTACAGGTTGAATCGCCACAGGCGACTGTCCACGTAGTAGTGCATCGCCACCACGAACGCGAGGGGCAGCTCGGCCACGCGGTGCGTCTGGAAGATGGCCCGCGGCGAGAACACCACCACCCCGAACAGCACCGTCGCGACGATGTAGACCCACGCCTGGCCGTTGCCCAGCCAGCCGATGGCGCGGTTGCGGTCGTCCGGCGCCCGCTCCGCCGCCCGGTTGCGGTTGTGGTACCAGGTCAGCCCCAGGTACTGCAGGTTGTGGAAGGCGGTCACCACGGCCACCGCGACGATGAAGTCGGGGATGATCAGGCCGGCCAGCGCGAAGGCCACGGTGATGCTGGTCAGAAGCAGGAAGCGTGGCATCAGGTGGCGGCGGCCGTCGACGCGCAGCTTGACGTGGTGCACCAGCGCCGCGGCGACGAAGGCGGTGTAGACGATCGCCAGGGGCAGCCACACCGCGCGCGGCAGCACCGGGTGCCAGATCCAGGTCGAACTGTCGCCGACGTAGATGGTCATCTGCGACGGATCGCGGAAGCGGATCAGCAGCGGCAGGTAGCAGACGACGTCGACGTAGCGCTTGTAGAACATCGACTCGGTGGGCGTGACGCCGCCCATCTTGCGCTCGTAGATGCGCAGGAAGCCGTAATGCTGCCGCACCAGGTGGTAGTAGCCCCAGTAGATCAGGGCGTCGCGCACCCAGGGATAGACGCCGTCGGGCGAGAAGGCCATCGGCAGGCCCAGCACCGCCAGGCAGACGACGGCGGCCACCAGGTAGCGCCGGCCGTGCTTCGCGCGATCGGCGGGATCCATGACCGACATCGTCCAGGTCTGGAAGTTGTGCGGCATGTTGAACAGCAGCTGGAACAGCACGTAGACCGCGACGCCGGTGAGCAGGCCCACCGAGAAGCCGGCCCACAGCATCAGCGGCACCAGCAGGCTGGCGGTGAAGAACAGCGTGTCGTAGCGGGGCCCGACGATCCACGGGCCGGCGGTGGTGGCGGTCAACGCAGCTCCTTCGCGGCGCGCCCGCGGCGCCGCACGTCCAGGGCCGAGACGGCCAGATCGCGCAGGCGCTTGAGGTGGATCAAGCGGCCGCGCGGCAGCGGCCCCTGCGTGTCGGCGTAGAGGAGGCCGACGGGCACGCCGTTGAGGCGCATGGGATAGGCGACGAAGGCGCCGCCGGCCAAGGGGCGATACCACGCGGGCAGGCGGCGCTGGGCGCCGGGCGTGGTGGGGGCGTCGTGCACGACGTCCTCGCCGTCGAGGGCCGCGCGGGCGAACAGGTCGTCGGCGCGGGCCACCGGGAAGGCGAAGCGGGTCAAAAGCGCCTCGACGTCGCGGCCGAAGCCGTGGCGGGCGCGCATGGTGCGGCTGTCGACCTCGTGGATGCACAGGACGACGCGGTCGAAGCCCAAGCCGCGGTAGACGGTCTCGACGACGGCGGCGAGGACGAGGTTGAGGTCGTCGCCGGCGGCCACGGCGCGGGCGACCTCGTCGAGGCCCTGGGCCAGGAAGGCGCGCTGGCCGCGCTCGAGATCGGGGCCGGGATCGGCGCCGTCGGCGGACGGGGCGGGCACGGCGCCCAGGCGCTCGAGCAGACGGGCTGCCTTGCCGCCGGACGGCCCCGCGGCCGCGTCCAGCACCTCGGCGTGCTCGACGACCTCGCGGCCGATGGTGCGCAGCAGGCGCTCGAGGCGCGGCGCGTCGAGGTCGAGCGCGTCGCCGAAGCGGCCGAGCAGGGCGCCCATCGCGGCCTCGTCCACCAGGCCCTCGGCCACCGCGTGCCCGAAGCCGCCGACCACGCGCAGCCAGCTCGCGCGGTCGTGCGGCGGCCAGACCGGGCCGGGCTGCAGCGGCGGCACCGCGTCGACGAGCACGTCGGGGAAACCCCAGCGGCGCGCGACGATCTGGCCCAGCGCGCCGGCGGTGACGCCCAGCACCTCGACCTCGGCGGCCTCGCGATCGCCGGGCGTGGCGTCGATCGCGTCGCTCAGATCCGGCAGCAGCGCCACCAACGCGTCGCCCAGCCGGTGGAACATGGCGGCCAGCGCCGCCTCGCCGGCCTCGACGCTGTCGGCGTCGCCGCTCAGCGCGCGGGCGACGAGGCTGGCGGTCAGCGCGCTCAGCGCGTGGTCGGCCAGCGCCGTGCGGCCGGGGCCCGTCTGCAGGTGGTCGAACAGGATGAGGTTGGCGGCGATGGCGCGCACCCGCTCGAAGCCCAGCAGCACCACCGCCCGCGAAACCGTCGCAACCGGCTCGCGCACCTGCCGGTACCAGGCCGAGTTGACCAGCCGCAGCAGCCGCGTGGTGAGCGCGAAGTCGCGGCACACCGCGTTGGCGAGGCGGCTGGCCGAGGTCGAGGGCTCGGCCACCAGCCGGTTGATCTCGGCGATGTGCGCGCCGACCGCCGGGAAGCCCCGCGTGGCCTCGAGGCGCGCGACCACGGCGCGCGTGCGATCGGGCAGGTCGACCATGGCGGGCAGCATAGCGCCGGCCGGCACGAGCGGCGACGCTGGACACGGCGCCCGCATCGGATCCAGGCTCGAGCCGACGCCCGGAGGCTGCCATGCGCATCTCGATCGACGTGGACGAGGACGCCCTGCGAACGGCGATGGAGTACGCCGAGGGCCGGAGCCGCGACGAGGTCGTGAACGCGGCACTGCGGGCCTTCGCTCGGAGTCACCGGCGCCGTGAGCTGCTGGCGCTGCGCGGCACCGTGGAGTGGGTGGGCGACCTCGACGATCTTCGGGGCCGACGCTGACGGGGGGAGCGATCCTCGGCTCCACGCCGTGCGCCGCGCGCGCGTTGCCGGTAGGCTGAGGCTGAAATTTTCTTCGGCAGCCGATGACGGATTCGATCCACGGCGGCCAAACCCGGGATAGTGGCGACTCAACGCCCGCACTTCAGGGGGTGATCGCATTTCCGAGGTCGAGCCGAGTGCATCCATCGGCGGCGAGGTCGAGGCGGGAGGGCGAAGGAATATCGGAGATATTTCGAGCGCCGACCAACGAAGAGATCGTTGTCGAGGGATGTGCGCGGCGACGCGCCGAGGAACTGTGAGCACAGCCCAGGGGAAGAACATGACCCGACGCACCGCAGACCCGGCCCTCTTCACCAGCGCGCTCGCGCTCCTGCTCGCCGTGGGCGTCAGCGGCTGCGAGCCGAGGCGACGCGCGGGCGAGCCGAACGGCCGAGGCCTGCGGGCCGATGGCAGGTCTGCCTCGACGGCTGCGCCGAAGGCGCGCGTGCCATCGCCGAGCGGTGTCTCGAGGCCGGCGGCGAGCCTGAGCGCTGCCGCCACCGCGCGCCCGAGGCCGCCGCCGAGTGCCCGCGCCGACTGCGCGCGTGCCGGCACCGCCTGACGACCGGCCGCGCCCCGCCTGCGCTGGCGTCTGCGCGCAGCGCCGCTGGCGACGCTGCGCTCGCTGCATCGCCGGACGGCAGTGACTGGCGCCGCTGCGCCGCCGCGCCACATCGCGCGCCGCCACTGCCAGCCTGCTGCGCGACGCGGATTTTGGCCGGATGGCCCGACGACGGCGACCGCCTGACGGTGACCGCCCCGCGACCGCCCTGACTGGCCTGACGACGGCGACTGCCCCCTGACGGACGGCGCGAGACCGCCCTGACCGGCCGACGACGGCGACTGCCCTGACGGACGGCGGCGACCGCCCCCGACGGCCTGACGACGGAGATCGCCCCGACGACCGCGACTGCCCCGACGATCGCGATCCGGCGGCGACGCCTGCGCTGACGGCAAGGGCTTCCACGCCCTGCGCCGCGGCGCTGAGTGTGTCGATAACGGCCGCGACCCTGCCGCCTGCGCCGCCCACGCCCGCGAGCTAAACCGCGCCTGCGTCGCCGACCACTGCGCCGCGCCCGGAGCCCGCCACCTGCGAAGATCGCTGCGCCGCCCGCGCCTGCGCCATGCCCACGCCGAGTGCGTCGAGGCCGGCAACGATCCTGACGCTCGGCCGAGCGCGCCCTGCGACATCGGTCCGCGCCTGCGTCGCTGACCACCGCGCGCCGTCCGAGCCCGAGCCCGCCACCTGCGAGGATCGCTGCGCCGCCTGCGCCCGCGCCGCCTACGCCGAGTGCGTCGAGGCCGGCAACGACGCGCCGACCGCTGCGCCGCCTGCGCTCGAGACGTAGGCGCCGCCTGCGTCGCTGACCACTGCGCCAGGCCTGGAGCCCGAGCCCCGCCACCTGCGAGGGATCGCTGCGCCGCGCCGCGCCGTCGGCCAGAGTTCGAGCTGCACGGCGACGAGAACGCCGAGGTCAAGCCGCGACGTCCGCGTCGCCACCGCCCGTGCATCAAGCAGACCGCTGAGCCGCCGCCGCCCCCCAGCCCGCCACTCCTGCAGAGGATCGCTGCGCGGCGCCGAGTCGCCGATTACGCGCGGGCCTGCGTCGAGGAGAACGGCCGCGTATAACGCGAGGGCCTGCCGCGCCTGCGTGAGCCGCGTCGCCGAAAAGCAGTGTATCGCCGAGCGCTGCGCGAGCCCCTGCCCGCCGTCACCTGCGAGGATCGCTGCGCCGCCGTCGGCCGCGTCGGCCAGGAGTGCCTCGAGCTGCACGGCGGACGAGAACGCCGAGGCCTGCCGCGAGCGCGTCCGCGTCGCCACCGCCCAGTGCATCGAGCAGAACTGCGCGCCCGCCCCCTCGTGCGAGGACATCTGCTTCGAGCGCCGCGCCGGCTTCATCGACCGCTGCGTCGAGGCCGGCGGCGAGCCCCGCCGCTGCGCCGCCGAGATCGAGCCCACGCACCTGCGCTGCCTCGCCGCCTGCAACGACGGCGACCGCTGATCCCACCCTCGGCGTGACAGCCGCCCGCCCATCTCCGATGCTGCGGGCCATGCGCACCCTTCCCCTGATCGCCGCCCTCGCGCTGGCCGCCACGCCGGCTGCCGCCGAGGACGACCGCCCCGCCTGGACCCTGCAGGTGGATCCCCTGACGACCTACCTCGGCTTCGTGCACCTGCAGGTCGAGCGCGCGCTGGCGCCGCACTGGTCGGTTTACGCCGGCCCCCACGCGCGCCTGTTCTCGTCGCCGGCCTTCGACGACGAGGACTTCCTCGGCCTCGGCCTCGAGGTGGGCGTGCGCTACTTCTTCCGCCCCACCGCGCCCGAGGGCTGGTGGGCCCAGATCCGCGGCGTCGGCGCCCGCCTCCGCACGCCCGACGACGCCACCTCCTTCGGCGGCTACGTCAGCGCCCTCGGCGGCTACACGGCCATCTTCGACGGCTGGTTCGTGCTCGCCGGCGGCCTGGGCGTGCAGTACCTGCACTACACCGTCGACGGCCTCGGGCCCGAGGGCGTCCTGGTCGCCGCCCACTCGACGATCGGCGTCGCGTTCTGACCCCCCGCTCGAGCCACCGCGAACCCGCACACTGTTCGTAGGCACTTCTACCCAAGGCATTTCTTCCCATTGCCGTCGGCCCGCGATGGGAACAATCCTCCCGCAGCCCATCAACGGAGGAACCATGCGCGGCCTGAAGAAGTGTGTCGCAGTGTTGGCCATCGCGGCGCTGCCCCAGCTGGCATCCGCCCAGGATGTCGTCCAGCCCGGCGACGCCGCTCGCAAGAACGCCGAAGGCGCGGCCGGCGACCGCGCCGGCGAGCCCTACTACAACGCGTACGACGCGCCCATGGTGGTCAAGGGCCACCGCGGCCTGGTCGAAGAGGATCGCATCGGCAGCTACAAGCAGCCGCGCTGGACGGCGCGCCGCCGCTTCCCCACCACCCGCGTCTACGTGCGCCCCGAGGGCCAGTTCGCCTTCGAGTACTGGCTGCGCAGCACCGCCGATCTCGAGAACTTCGGCAAGGCCAACGCCAAGAAGTACCGCAGCATCTACGAGTGGGAGTTCGGCCTGGGCAACCGACTGCAGCTCGACCTCTACCTGACCGCCGAGCAGAAGGGCCACGGTCCCATCGAGATCGCCAAGGAGAGCATCGAGCTGCGCTACGCGCTGGCCGACTGGGGCGAGATCTGGGCCAACCCCACGCTGTACTTCGAGGCGGGCCGGCACAACGCCGAGGAGAACTTCGTCGAGCTGAAGGTGCTGCTCGGCGGCGAGATGGCCCCCGGGCTGCACAGCGGCCTCAACCTGGTGCTCGAGCGCGTCGTGGGCGGGCCCGAGACGCACGAGTACAAGGTCACCGGCGGCATCTCGAAGACGATCGTCGACACCCAGCTGTCCATCGGCGCCGAGGCCGAGGTCGAGCTGATCGACGACAAGGACAACCGCTTCGACTTCATCGAGAAGAAGTACGTCGTCGGGCCCAGCATCTCGTGGCAGCCCAGCAAGCACATCCACCTGCTGCTGACGCCCCTGTTCGGCATCGCGCAGGAGAAGGCCGGCGACGAGGAAGAGACGACCTTCATCATGCAGAACTGGCTCGTCGCCGGCTGGGACTACTGACCCGCCCTCGGCGCGATCAGCGCGCCGCGAACACGCTGGGGAAGCGCGCCAGGAAGCCCACCGTGCGCTCCAGCTCGCGCAGATCGACGCACTCGCCG
Organism: Myxococcales bacterium; assembly: GCA_020633465.1. Taxonomy (GTDB): domain Bacteria; phylum Myxococcota_A; class Bradymonadia; order UBA7976; family UBA1532; genus JACKDN01. The sequence goes on along the minus strand of JACKDN010000050.1, from coordinate 30,355 downwards.
ATCTTGTGCGTGTTCTGCTCGACCCCCGGCCCCACCCCGAACATCGGCGGATAGGTCACGTCGCCCGCGCGCACCCAGCCCTTCTCGGCGGGCACCGCGAAGGGCGGCGCCGCGACGGGCACCGGGAAGCCGACGCCGTCGGTGCTGAAGATCCAGCGATCGACCCGCGGCTCCGGCCTCAGGTTGCCCATGCTGCCGTCGGCGGGGATGGTCGGGCTGACCACGCGCCGGTAGGTGCGCACGGCCGCGTCGATGGCGGGGTGGTCGGCGGGCGTGGCCCAGCCGGGGTACACCTGCGCGTTGCCCGGCACCGTGCCCGTCCACGTCGGCGTCTCGTAGATCGGCACGCGCACGTCCACGGTCAGGCCGGCGGCGCGGGCCGCCTCGACGCTGCCCATGCCCTCCACGTCCGCCAGGGCCGCCTCGGCGGTCTCCCCCAGGGTCAGCCGCCGATCGAAGCGGAAGGTGAACCGCTCGGGCACCGCGCAGTCGCTCGGCGTGTCCAGCGACGCCCACGACGCCGTGCGGCTGCCCGGGCCGAGGAAGGCGTCCTCGAGGAAGCCCTCGCCGCGGCCATAGCGCGCCGTCGCCTCGACCAGGATCAGCGCCCCGTGCTCGAGCGGGTTCAGCCCCTCCCAGGGCATCGACCCGTGGCACGAGCGCCCGGTGATCTCGACCTCGATCTGCATGCGCCCGCGCTGCCCGCGGTAGATGCCCAGCGATCCCTTCTTCGCGTCGCCGGTGCCTTCGGTCAGCACCACGACGTCCGGCACCTTCCAGGGCGGCAGCTCGGGCAGCTCGTGGTGCAGGACGTGGTGCGGGCCGCCCCCGTCGTTGTCCTCCTCGGCCACCGTGCCGTAGCACCGCACGACGCAGCCGCGCAGCGCGCCCTCGGCGGTCAGCTCGACCAGGATGCGGCTGGCGACGATCTGCGCGACCACGCCGCCGAGCTGGTCGGCGCTGCCCCGCCCGAAGAGCAGGTGATCCCACTGATCGTCCGCCGGCAGCCAGCCCAGCTCGCGGCGCAGGAAGTCGCGATCGATGTCGCCGTCCACCCGACCGTCGTAGGCGTCGACGCCCCCGATCTTGCTGCGCCACGCGCCCCGCAGCGCCTGCACGGTGTCGGTGTGCCCGTCGAACCAGATCACCCGCTTCTGCTCGGCCGGCGTCGGATCGTCGGGATCCTCGATCTGCCACACCAGGTTGCCGAAGCTGTCGAAGAAGACGTCCTCGGGGGCGCGCACGGCGCCGATCTCGACGATGCGCCGCTTCAGGTACTCGAGCCGCGGGCCCTCGTGGTTGCTCAGGCCGCAGCGGGCGTCGCGCTCCACGTGATCGGCCGGCACCCGGATGGCCTCGGCCAGGATCGCCCGCGCCAGCGGCAGGTCGCGCGCCGCCAGCGCCATCACCCGTTCATCCAACGACGACATGGTTGCCCCCGATCTCGGCCAGGCGCTCGGCCAGGTCGGGCACCTTCGCGCCGGCCAGCAACGCCATGATCACGTACAGCTTCTCGTTGGCCTCGCGGGCCAGATCCACGCGGAAGCGATCCATCACCCCGGGGCTGACCTCGGCGCCGATGTCCGCGGGCAGGCAGTGCATGTACAGCGCCTCGTTCGTCCGGGCCATGCGCGCCTCGTCGCAGATCCACCCGGTGTGGCGGGCGTTGAGCGCCAGCATCTGCTGCTCGATGTCGGCCAGCTCGACCTCGCCGGCGCCCACCCGCGCCTGCATCAGATCCATGGGCCCCCAGCTCTTGGGGTACACCACGTCCGCGTCGCGGAAGGCCTCGTCCATGTCGTGCACGACGCGGAAGGTGCCCCCGCTGCGATCGGCGTGCGTGTGGGCCAGCGTCATCGGCTCGTCGAGCAGCTCGTACCCGGGCGGGTGCGCCAGCGTGACGTGCGCGCCGAAGCGCGTCAGCAGCGTCGCCAGGCCTTGCGGCACCGACAGGGGCTTCGCGTAGCTCGGCGAGTAGGCCCAGCTGATCGCGACGCGCTTGCCGCGCAGATCGCCCACCCGCCGCTGCAGCCAGCGCAGATCGGCCAGCGTCTGCGTCGGGTGGTCGACGTCGCACTGCAGGTTGACCAGCGGCACCTTGCGATCGTCCCGCGTGGCGTCCAGGTAGCTCTGCAGCCCGCCCAGCACCTCGCGCATGAAGCGGTTGCCCGCGCCCAGCACCTTGTCGTGGCGCACCCCCAGCGCGTGGGCGTTCATGCCGATCATGGCGCCCGTCTCGGCCGCCGTCTCGCCGTGGGCGACCTGGGTGCTGCTGCCGTCGACGATGACCGGGTGCATGCCCAGGCGGGCCGCGGCGCCGGCCCAGGCCGACTTGGTGCGCGTCGAGTTGTCGAAGAACATCGCGTACGCCAGCTGCGCGGGCAGAAGGTCCGTCCGCACGCTGGCGCGGTCGAGGCGGGCGAAGGTCTCGGCCAGCGCCAACAGGTGGCGCAGCGCGCTGTCGCTGAAGTCCGAGGTGGTCAGCAGGCTGCGCCCGAAGAGCGCGGCGACGCCCTCGGCGTGCAGGGTGATGGGCTTCATGGGCTACCCCCAGGTGGTCGGCGCCCTGCGTTGGCATATCCCATGCCAGCCCGCGGGGGCTCGCGACGCGGCGGCGCGTCACCGATCCACCACGCGTGGGCGGGGGCAGGCGCCGCTTGGCAACGACGCCGCCGCCCGCTCCAATGGGGCGCCGAGGAGGCCCGATGAACCCAGCCGAGATCCGTCTGCGCGCCCGCTTCGTCGTGGGCCCCGACGCCGTGCACACCGACGCCACGCTCGTCATCCGGCAGGGCCGCGTCGCCACCCTCCGGCCCCCCGAGCCCGGCGACACCGACCTGGGCGAGGTCGCCCTCGCCCCCGGGCTGATCAACGCGCACAGCCACGCCTTCCAGCGCGCCCTGCGCGGCCGCACCGAGCACCTGCGGGCCGCGCGCCCCGACGAGGACTTCTGGTCGTGGCGCGAGCTGATGTACCGCACGGCCAACGCGCTCGACCCCGACGACGTCGAGGCCGTGTCGCGCATGGCCTTCCTCGAGATGGCGCTCGGCGGCGTCACGACGGTGGGCGAGTTCCACTACCTGCACCACGCGCCCGACGGGACGCCCTACGCCGACGCCAACGAGCTCGCGCATCGGGTGATCCGGGCCGCGCGCGCCGTGGGCCTGCGCGTCGCCCTGCTGCGGGTGCTGTATCACCGGGCCGGGCCCGACCGCCCGGCCGAGCCGCTGCAGCGCCGCTTCGTGGATCCCGACGTCGACACCGCGCTCGGCCGCGTCGAGGCGCTGGCCGAAGCGTGGCGCGACGACGCCGCGGTCAGCGTGGGCCTCGCCCCGCACAGCGTCCGCGCCGTGCCCCGCGCCTGGCTGGAGGCCGTCGCGCGGGCCGCCGGCGAGCGCGTCGTCCACCTGCACGCGTGTGAGCAGCGCGCCGAGCTCGCGCAGTGCGCCGCCGAGCACGGGCTGTCGCCCGTCGCGTTGATCGACGCCTGCGGCCTGCTCGGGCCGCGCACGACGCTGGTGCACGCCACCCACCTCGACGGCGACGCCCTCGCCCGCGTCGAGCGCGCGCGCCCCACGGTGGCCGCCTGCCCCGGCACCGAGCGCAACCTGGGCGACGGCTTCCTGCCCGCCGCCGCGCTGCTCGCGCGGCGCGTGCCGGTCGCCCTCGGCAGCGACGGCCAGGCCGACATCGACCTGTTCAACGAGATGCGGCTGGTCGAGTACCACGAGCGCCTGCGCGCCGAGCGCCGCAACGTGCTGGCGGCCAGCCACGGCGCGTGGTGGCCGGCGCCCGCGGACGGCCGCCTCGAGGTGGCCGATCTGCTCTGGCCCATGGCCACGGCGCACGGCGCGCGCAGCCTCGGCCTGCCCGTCGGCGCGCTGACGCCCGGCGCGCCCGCCGACCTGATCGCCCTCGACCTGCGGCACCCCCGCCTGGCCGCCACCACCGCGCGCACGCTGCGGGCCGACCTCGCCTTCAGCGCCGCCCCCGACTGCGTGCGCGCCACGTGGGTGGCCGGCCGGCCGGTGATCGTCGACGGCCGGCACCCCGCCGGGGACGCGACGATCGACGCCTTCCTGCGGGTGATGCGACGCCTCGACGCGTGACCCCCGCCGCGCCCGAATTGGCGACCGCCCGCGGGCCGGCGGTAGGCTCACAGCCATGCGAGGTCCACTCACCGAGACGCAGATGGCCCGCTTCGCCCGCGACGGCTTCCTCGTCGTGCCGCGGGTCTTCCCCACGTCGGCCGTCGCCCAGCTGAGCGCCGCCTTCGGCCGCCTGGTCGAGCTCGCCCGCGACCCCGACGCCCCGACCGGCACCGCCCGCTTCGTGACCGATCCCGGCGATCCCCCGCGCATTCACCGCGTGGTCTGGTGCGCCGGCGCCGATCCCACGCTCGACCGCCTGGGCCGCCATCCGCGCCTGGTGGCCATCGCCGCGCAGCTGCTCGACAGCCCGCTGCTGGATCAGCTGATCAGCCAGGCCCACTTCAAGCACCCCGGCGACGGGGTCGCCTTCCCTTGGCACCAGGACAGCGCGCACCGCCGCCACGGCACGCCGGCCTGGACCGACGTGGACGGCAGGGGCAGCTTCGTCGAGCTGGCGCTCGCGATCGATCCGGTGGGCCCGGACAACGGCCCCCTGCGCTTCCTGCCCGGCAGCCACCGCGCCGGCCCCCGCCCCTACGAGCCCGACACCCGCACCCTGGCCCCCGAGCACGTCGACCCCCGCGGCGCCGTCGCCCCCGCGCTGATGCCCGGCGATCTGGTGGCCTTCGGCGCGTTCACCGTGCACGGCAGCGAGGCCAACACCAGCGACCGCCCGCGCCGCATGTTCCTCAACGGCTTCGCCCTGCCCGGCGCCAACCACCGCCCCTACCCCGGCGCCGGCCTCGGCCGCCGCGTCGTCCTCGACGCCCGCCGCCCCCCGGCCAGCGCCCCGCCCGCGGTCAAGCTGGCGGGCTGACGCCCGCGTCACGCGGTCATCCCGACGCGAGGCGTCGCGGAACGCCAGGGAACAGACCCTGGGTGGTCTTCAACGTCTCCGCGTCGAGCGCGGCGCGATCGGCCGCAGAGACGAGGCCGCGCCGTTCGAGGTCCGCCCAGACGTCGAAGGGCGTTGCGACTCGGCCCGGTCCCAGCTCGGCGAGCGCCACCAGCGCCGCCTGCCTGTCACAAGTGACGAAGACGGCGTCCGTCAGCGCCGTCGCGCACAAGGCGATCGACTGATCTTCGCCTTGGTGCTTGGTGGCGTCGGTCTGACTGGGCCGCAGATACGTGCTGTACAGCCGCTCGGCGGCCGAGCCCAGCGCGAGGTCGTGTACGCGAATCCAGCGCTGACCCTGCGTCGCGCGCCGCAGCAGGCGATGGCGAGGCGCCCGCGGCTCGTGCGGCACGTCCACCTCGTCGAAGACGGCCTGCGCCACCTCCAACGTCGTCGGCGGCCACGCCCAGCGCGCGCCCGCGGCCACAGCCGACAGGTGATGAAGCGGCGTTGCGTCGACCAGCCAGCGCTGCATCAGCGGAAGCGGGCGATCTCGACGGCGCGTCCGCCGCTGATGACCCCGAGGGCCGCCGCTTCGGCGGCCAATCGTGTGACGAGCCCCGTCGCGAGCGGGCTCGGCGCGACCCCCTCGACGACACCGGGGGGCGGGGCGGTCGCCCCCGTCTCGACGTGGAACGCATACTCGATGGACGCGACCCCCTCGCGCAGCAGCCGCTGCTCGTCGCGCCGGGTGATCAACGCCAGGTTCTTCGCGTGATACGCCGCGCCGTCGAAGCTCATCCCCCACGCGGCGGCGAGGCGCGTCACGATCTCGCGCGGCGTGCCCTCGAGGCGCCCGACCCAATCGCGCGGCGCGAGGAAGTTGGGGGCAAAGGCGTTGGCCCGCTTCTCGTACGGATCCGCGTCCTTCGCCCGGCTCACCCGCGTCAGCAGATCGGCCCCACCGTGGCCGTCGTGCAGCAGGTGACACAGCTCGTGCGCCAAGACCGACCGCCGGCTCACCGGATCCCGAACGCGGGGCGAGGCGGCGTTCAACAGCACGAGCGGCAGCGCCCCTGCCTCGTACAGGCTGGCGCCGACGACGTCCGGCGCGGTGAAGGGCACGAGGGCGACGTGGACCCCCCACGACTCCAGCGCGGCCTGCACGGACGGGAGCGGGCCGCGTGGGGCCGGCGCGAGGCGATACCGCGCCGCCTGACCGAGGGCATACCCTTCGACGTGCACGCGCCCCACGGGTGCGCGGACGGCTTTGACCTCGCGCGCCAACGAGACCGCCGATGGAGGATGGGCCAATCTCTGCCACAGGAAGGCGCCGACGCGGGAGAGCTCGGCGGCCCGCACGAGGAGGCGCAGGTCCAGCGGGCTCAGCGCGGCACCGTCCACCGCCTTGAAGCGCGCCACCTGCCGCGCCGGATCCGACAGCTCGGCGTCGGCGTCCCGCAGAACGGCCGAGGAATCGAAGGCCAGGGCGTCGCCCAGCCGGGCGAACTCGGACAGCGTCGGGATGGCCCGGGCCCCCTCGAAAGCCAGCACACGAGGCGCGTCCAGGCCGCTGAGCTCGGCCACCTGCGCCGGCGTCAGCCCGAGCTGCTGCCGCCGCCGTTCGAGGATCGAGAGGTCCACGGCTGGGAAGCTAGCACGGGTCGCCGGGATGCACCCACCCCATCTCGCCCAGTCACTCCACCAGCGAGCGCAGCCACCAGCGCGTCTCGGGCAGGTAGTAGCCCAAGGCCACGGTGGCGACGCCGTACTGGTCCACGGTGAAGGCGGGGTGCTCGATGGTGGGATCGCCGGTGCCGAAGCCGGCGACGGCGAGGCGGAAGAAGGTGCGGTCGCTCAGGAAGGCGGTGTAGGCGGCGCCCAGGCCGCCCTCGAAGGCGCCGCGGAAGTCGGCGGGGGCCGTGCCCAGGGCCTCCTGGTAGACGCCCACGCCGCCGAGCAGCAGGTGCAGGTCGAGCGCGCCGAGCGGCGTGTGGAAGACGCCCCCCAGCTCGGCGTAGCCGCGGATGAACCAGGTGGTGCTGCGATCGGCGTAGGCCGGGACGTCGGCGTCGTCGGCGGGCGTGGCGGTCCAGGTGACGTCCAGCACGCCCAGGCCGACGCTGGGGGTCAGCTTCCAGTGGGCGTCCCAGCTGTCGAACTGATCGGGGTGCTCGGCCGAGGTCAGCGTCCAGCCGGTCAGCAGCGCGGGCAGCGAGGCGTGGTACTCGAGCGTGACGCTGTCGTAGCCCTCGGCCGGCGTGGGCACCGGGTTGGTCACCGAGGGCGCGAACGCGACGCTGTTCGGCAATAGATACAAATACTTCCACAGGGCGCGCCAGCTGAAGCCGTCGTCGGGCGGGGGCGCGGGGTCGTAGCCGACGGGGGCGGGCGTGCGCGCGTCGGTGAAGACGTCGCGCACCGTGCCCTCGATGCGCGTGCCGGCGGCGTCGGCGGCCCAGCGCAGGCGCACCAGGTGGGTCGCCCCGGTCTGTTCGGCCAGCTTGTTCAGCCGCTGCCGGTCGATCTCGCGCGCGTCGTGGGCGCCCAAGCCCAGGCGCGCCAGCTCGGGGCGCACCTGAGCCGTGGGCACCACCCGATCGCAGGGCCCGCGCGCGGCCCGTGTGCTGTCGGCCCAGGCGCGCACGACGCGATCCTGCTCGGCGTAGTCGTCGTGGGGCGGCGGCAGCACCAGCAGCACGCGGCACACCGGGGGCGGCGCGGCCGGCGCGGGCACCTCGAAGCGCACCCGCTCGGGGCAGCCATAGGCGGCGCCGGTCCACAGGTCGAGGCCCGCCGCGGCCACGAAGCCCCAGCCGTAGCCGGCCAGCGTCAGCAGGCCGTAGGGGGCGTTGCCCAGCACGACGATGCCGGTGCGCACGTCGCAGTCGAGCCGCACGGGCGTCTCGCGGCCACCCATCGACAGCGTCAGCGGCACGGCGTCGTCGCGCTTCACCCTCAGCACCAGCGGCGTGCGCCCCAGCTCGACGCCCTCGGCGTCGCGCACGGTGGCGCCTCGCGGCGTCGAGTCGACGGCGACCCGTTGATGCCGCCCCGAGACCGTGGCGCAGCCGGTGAGGGCGAGCGCGAGCAGGACCGCGCCGCACGCCCGTCGACGGGCCGCCGGCGTCTTCGCGCCGCGCCGCCGGCGCCCCTGGTCACCACGATTCGCCGCGCGCCGCGCAGACGGACGGCGCCGCAAGGTCAGCGCGCCGCCCGGGCGAAGGCGCCGCGCACGGCGACCGTAAAGTCGACGATCTCGACCGTGTCGGCCGCGCCCAGCACGCTGAGCGTCCAGTCGCCCGCCGGCTGCCAGCCCAGCAGGTCGCCCAGCGCGTTGCCGGGCCGCGCGCGGTAGCCAGCGCTCCAGGTGACGCAGGCCGCGCCCTCGCACCCGGCCAGGCGCGGTCGCAGATCGTCCAACGGCACGATCCGCCCGTTCGGCGCCTCGAGCGCCAGGCGCACCTGATCGACGCCCGCGCCCTCGAGCCGGACGCGCACCGCCAGGTGCTCGAGATCCTGGTGCGCCATCGCCACGCGGCAGTCGCGGCGGCCCCCGTTCGGCCGGCAGTTCACCGGGTGCCGCGTCCGGGCCGCGTTGGCCGCCTCGACGTCCTCGCCGGGCAGCGGACGCCAGGGCTGCTGCAGCCGTTGCGACCACACCGACGGGCCCGGCCCCTGCCACGCCGTCAGCGGCAGGGTGGCGCCCCAGGCCACGAGGTCGACCACGCCGTCGCCGGTCACGTCGGCCGCCAGCACACCGTCGCCCCCCGCGCCCGTGCGCAGCCGCGTGGCCGCCCCGAACGACCGCCCGTCCTGGTTGAGGAACATCACCACCGCGCGCCCCTCGCCATCGAGCCCGACCAGATCGAGCAGGCCGTCGCCGTTGACGTCGGCCAGCTGCCCGCCCGCCGCGGCGCCGGGGTGCGTCACCTCGACCGCGGCGCCGAACTCGCCGCGTCCGTTGTTGAACGCGACGCCGAAGGTGAACGTGGCCTCGACCCCGCTGCCGGAGGTGCGCAGGCCGACCGCGTCGGGGTTCCCGTCGCCGTCGACGTCGCCCGCGAACACGGCCTTGCTGGCCTGGATGCCCACCGCGCGGGCCGACGCGAAGCGCCCGCCGCCGTCGTTGGTCCACAGCGTCGTCTGCCCGGCCTGCTCGACCAGCAGCAGGTCGGGCGCCTGGTCGTCGTCGAAGTCGGTCGCGACCAACCGATGGATCGCGCGGGGCGCGGTGAAGCTGCGGCTGGTGGTGAAGTCGCCCGCGCCGTTGTTCAGGCGCACCGCCACCGAGCGCGTGCCCTGCACCCCCACCATGTCGGGCGCGCCGTCGTCGTTCAGATCGGCGAAGTCGACCTCCTCGCCCAGCGACACCGAGCGGTCGAGGCGCGCGGCGAACGTGCCGTCGCCGTTGCTGCGCGACACCACGTAGCCGTCGGGGCCGAAGCCGACGACGTCGTCGTCGCCGTCGCGGTCGACGTCGATCACGCGCACGCCGCGCAGGTCCGCCGAGGCCGGGGCGAGCCAGCGGAGCGTGTCGTCGTCGCCCCGCCGCACGTAGGTCTCGGCGTGGTTGCACACCGCCACGTCGGGCAGCCCGTCCCGGTCGACGTCGCCCACCGCGACAGCACGAACGTTTTCCGGATCGAGGAAGCGATCGTTCGCCGAGAGGTCGATGCCCACGCCGCCCACGCTGAACGACGGCGTGGCCCAGGCCACGAGGGCCGAGCCCCGGCGGACGTCGGCCACCAGCACGTCCCGCGCGCCGTCGCCGTCCAGGTCGGCCAGCCGCAGGTCGACGGGTTCGCCGATGGGCAGCCGCCCCACGTCGACGCCGGGGGCCAGATCGCCCGCGCCGTCGCCCGCCTCGAGCCGCAGCGGCTGTCGGATGTTGGTGCCGTGCACGAGGTCCAGGGTGCCATCGGCGTTCACGTCGGCCAAGGCGCCCCGCGCCGCGCCGGTGCCCTCCGCGCCCACGTCGAAGACGGCCGCCGGCGACAGCCCGCCCCCGCCGTCGCCCCGCATCAGCTGCAGCGCCGGGTTGAAGCGGTCGATGACCCACGCGTCGGGGAAGCCGTCGTCGTCCGCGTCGCCCATCACCAGCTCGACGTTCGAGAAGCCGGCCGGGCCCTGCACCACCGCGGCGAACCCGCCCGCGCGGTCGTTCAGCGCCACGCCGGTGTACTGCACGCCCGCCAGGAAGCCGCTGCCCACGAGGTCCAGCCACCCATCGGCGTCCATGTCCACCAACGCCACGTCGTCGGTGGGCAGCACGACCTGCGCCGCCTGCCGATCGAAGGTCCCGTCGCCGCGCCCGGTCCACAGCGTCACCGGGCTGGGCGCTTGCGCCCCCACCAGGTCGGGCAGCCCGTCGCGGTCGACGTCGCCGGCGCGCACGCTGCGCACGTTGTCGAGCGGCAGGAAGACCCCCTCGACGAAGCCGGCCGCGCCGTCGCCGAGGTGCACCGACACGCCCGCGTCCTCGGCCACCGCCAGGTCGGGCGCCCCGTCGCCGTTCAGGTCGACCACCGCCAGGTCGGTCGGCGCCGGCCCCACGCGCACGGGCGCGCCGGGCGTGAAGGCGCCCGCCCCGTCGTTCAGCCGCACCGCCACCTGATCGCGCGCGCCGTCCAGCACCAGCAGATCGAGGTCGCCGTCGGCGTCCAGGTCGACCGCCCGCGCGGCCACCGCCGCCACGCCCACCGGCACCTCGAGCACCTCGGCCTCGTCGCCCCAGTCGGCGGCGCCCCGCGCCCGCGCCCAGGCCAGCCGCGTGGTCGGCGCGTCGCCCCGCGCGTCCTCGAGAACCACCCGCGTGGCCCCGCCGAAGGGCAGCGGGATCAGCCCGTCCGTCGCGTCGGCCTCCACCCGCGTCAACAGCCGCCCCTCGGCGTCGTACACCGCCGCCGCGGTGCCCCCGTGCCAGCTCAGCACCCCGAACCCCGGCGCCGCGGTCACGTCGAAGGCGTGCTCGACGCCCGGCCCGCCGGCGCGCGGCGGCCGCGTGGCCCGCAGGTTCGAGACGCAGGGCACGTCGCCGCGGCACCGCACCGCCGCCGGGTTGATGCCGAAGGGCACGGCGTCCTCGCCGCCGCCCGGCGCCGGGTTGCCCACGGCGAACGCGGCGTCCACCGCGTCCAGCGGGTACAGCCCCGCCGTCGACACGTCCAGCGTCACCGTCGCCCGCAGCGGATCGTCGGCGTCGTCCACCCGCTCGACCACCTCGGCGTAGTTGTCGCCCAGCCGGAACTGCACGTTGTCCATGAAGCGCTCGCCGGTGACCGTCAGCCGCACCGTCTGGGCCACGGGCGCGCCGCCGCCGTCGATCGACTGCACGACGCCCCGGCGATCGAGCGACAGCAAGGTCGGCACCGGCGACACCACGGTCAGGAAGCCCACGCCCTCGGACGTGCCCACGCCGCCCGCCACCGGCGCCGGCGTCGCCACCCGCACCAGGTAGGTCCCGCCGTTGCGCAGCACCGCGGGGGGCAGCTCCACGCGGCAGCGCGCCGCGCAGCTCGCGGCGCACACACCGCCCGCGCAGCCGCCGTCGGGGTTGGCCTGGCAGGCCGCGGCGTCCACGGGCGCCCCCCCCGCGTCGATCGGCGCGCAGCCCACCGCGACGTCGCCGATCAGCGCCTGCGTGTTCGCCGCGAAGCCCGCGCCGTGCACGACGAGGACGTCGTCCACGCCGGGCTCACCGAAGGCCACCACGCTGACCGATGCCGCCGGCGCGTCGGCGTCGTCGGCCCGGGCCAACCCGCCCAACGTCGGGCGCGGCCGGTCGACGAACGACTCGAGCCCCACCAGCCGCCCGGCCGGCGCCGTCGCGTTGCCGGCGTCGTCGCAGAACCGCCAGCACACCGCGTGGGCCCCCACCGCGGCGCCCAGCGTCACCTGCACCGCGGGCGAGAAGGGCGCGTCGCAGGGGCGCGCCGCGCAGCCGGCGAAGACCGCCTGCGCGCCGCCCGCGCAGGTGGCCGTGGCGGGGTTCACCGGCTGCGTCCACACCGCCATGCGGTCGGCGTCCGAGCCCGCCACGTTCAGCGCCACCGTCTGCGTCGTGACCGTGCACTGGCCGCCCGCCAGCAGCACCTCGCCGGCCAGCGGCGCCGTCGTGTCCAGCCGCACCAGCCCCGTGAACGGCGCCGAGCGGTTGCCCGCCGCGTCCTCCAGCACCGCCGTCACCAGCTTGTCGCCGTCCCCGGGTGAGAGCGCGATCGTCGCCGGCGCCTGCGCCAGCGCGAAGCTGCGCGGCGCGCCGTCGGCCAGCGCCCCGGTCAGGCGCACGGTGAGCCCCGCCTCGCGCCCGGTGATCGAGAGCGCCACCGTCGCGTTCGCCGTCGCCCCGGCGCCGCCGGCCAGCGTCAGCGTGCCGGCCTCGGGCGCCTGCGTGTCCAGCAGCACCGCGTTCGAGGCCTGCCGCGCGCTGACGTTGCCCGCGCCGTCGCGCGCACAGGCGTACAGCGCCCGCGGCCCGTCGCCCGGCGTCAGCGTGAAGCCCAGCACGCCGTCGGCGGGCGGCGGCGCGCCGTAGGCCGCGGTCGTACAGTCCAGCGCGGGGTCCTCGGACAACGCCAGCGCGGCGACGCCGCTGTGGGCATCGGCCACCTGCACCTGCACGGTCACCGCGCGCTCGCGCGTGGCGACGTTCGCGCCGCCGCCGTCGAGCGTGAAGGCGGTGAAGGCCGGCGGCTGGAAGTCGAGCACGAAGCCCACCGGATCGGCCTCGCCCGCGTTGCCCGCCGCGTCGATGCACGTGGCGTCCACCGTCCGCGGCCCGGGCGCCGCCTCCAGGGCCAGCGGCACGGCCGCCTGCAGCGGGCCGTCGTAGCGCGCGCCGTCGCTGGCCTCGACCTGCAGCGTCAGCGCGTCGGGCCCGCTCAGCGCGTCCACGCAGTCCACGCCCACGCTCACCGCCGGCGCCCGCACGAACGCGCCCGGCGCCCGCAGCGACACGACCGGCGGCGTCGTGTCGCGCACCGCCGGCACGTCCAACACCGGCGAGCGCCAGGCGAACAGGTCGTTGCTCGGATCGGCGTCCACCGCCGCGGCCGTGGCCAGCTGCGCCCGCACGGTCCAGGCCCCGTCCTCGGCCACCGGCGCCGGCACCACGCCCCCGGCGGGCAGCGGCGCGAAGGCCAGGCCGGCCGGCGGCGTCGGCCCGCCGACCCACACCCGCGCGTGCGTGAGATCGGCGTCCGCGATCAGCGTCACCTCGATCGGGCCGGCGCTCACCGCCGGGGCCGTCGCGGCGTAGCTGCGCGGCGCGAGCGCGCCGTCCACCGCCACCGCGGCGTCCGCCGCCAGCGCCACCGGCTCACCCACGAAGGGGCGGTAGCCGTCGGCCACCGCGCGCACCCGCCAGGCGCCCACCGGCAAGCCGGCCGCCGCCCAGGTCTGATCGTCGGGCGCGGCCGTCAGCACCCGGCGCAGCGGCGGCAGCGCCGCGTCGTCCGGCTGACCGTCCAGCACCACCGTCACCGGCACACCGCGCGGCGGCCCCTGCAGCGCGGCCCGTCCCGCCAGCGCCCCGTTCAGGTACGGCAGCACCACCGGCTCGACGCGGCTCACCGCCCCCGGTCGCACCTGCACCGCCGCCGTCCGCGCCCCGCAGAAGGGCCGCGTCAGCCGCACCGTGTACGCGCCCTCGCGCAGATCGGGGAACGTGAACCCGCCCGCCGCGTCCACCGGCACGCTCGCGATCACGTCCTCGCCCTGCAGCAGCGTCGCCGTCGCGCCCTCGGCCGGCGCCGCGCCCCCGTCGGGCAGCCCGCGCAGCACGTCGCCGGCCACCGCGCCGGGCAGGTGCGACAGGCGCACGGGCTCGAGCTGCAGCGTCTCCTCGTCGCCGATGGCGCCCACCGCCGACACCTCGGGCGTGAAGCCCGCGTGGGTGTAGCGCAGCTGGTACGGCCCGGCCGTCAGCTCGATGCGGTACGCGCCGGTGCTCGACGTCACGGCGGTGAAGGGCGTGCCCACCACCTGCACCAGCGTGCCGCCGTGATCGCAGGCACCGGCGCAGTCGAGCAGCGCGTCGCCCACCAGCACCGAGGGCGCCACATCCGGCGCGCTCAGGTTCGACCGCAGCTCGATGCGGGGCACCAGCGCGACGTCGCCCAGGGGCACCTCGACCAGCGTGCGCTGCGTCTGGAAGCCCTCGAGCTCGACGACCAGGAAGTAGTTGCCCGCCGGCACCGCGTCGAACGTGAACAGCCCCTGATCGGCGGGCGCGTCCGAGGGCTGCGTCGTCGCCAGCGGCGCCTCGGGATCGTAGGCCAGCGAGCCGTCGTCCAGGGGGAACAGCTTCACGTCGACGCGGGGCAGGAACTGGCGCTCGTCGAAGGCCGCTTCGCCCTCGGGGGTCTCGAAGGGCCGGATGCCGATCTGCCCGCGCACGCGGCCCGGCTGGCCCAGCAGCGTCACGTCGTCGAGCACCACCTCGGCGCCCCCGGCCAGCGCCGCGACGTCCACCGTCACCGCATCGTAGCCCGGGCTGCTGAACCGCACGGCGTAGCCCGCCGCCCGCGCCGGCAGCGTCAGCGCCCAGCGCCCGTCGTCGGCGGTGCGCGTGGCGTAGGGCGTGCCCTCGGCCTGCACCACGATGTCGGCGTGGGCGTTCTCGCCGCGGCCCCCGAAGCGGGCGACGCCCAGCAGCGTGCCCACCTGCGGCAGGGGCTGCAGGGCCAGGCGGCCCAGCTCGGCGCGCGCGGCGAGGTCGACCTGCGCCTCGACGACCAGCGGCTGGAACCCGTCGACCACCGCGGCCACGGCGTAGCGACCCGCGGCCACGTCGTCGAACAGGAAGCCGCCCGCCACGTCGGCGGGCCGGTCGCGCAGCAGGCTGTCCGATGGCTCGCCGCCGCAGGGCAGCGGTACCTCGTCGGCGCCCTCGAGGGTCAGCAGGCACACGACGGCGGTGTCGAGCGCCACCGCGAAGCCGGCCGGCGCCACCAGCCGCCCGGCGACGCTGCCGGGCAGGCCCACCAGCGTCACCGGCTCGAGCGTCGCGGTCGCGCCCGCCTCGACGGCGACGTCGTCCTCGACGTGCGCCGTGTGGCCGGCCGCGCTCAGCCGCACCGCGTAGGCGCGGCCGCCCGCGACGTCCAGGCGGAAGCGCCCGTCGTCGGCCGTCTGCGTCACGAAGGGCGTGCCCACCGCCTGCACGCGGATGCCGCCGTGCTGGTCGGCCGGCGCGCCCTGCCGCAGGGCCTGGCCCTCGACGGCGCCGGCCGTCGAGGGGTCGGTGAGATCGAGCGCCGAGAACAGGGTCACCACCGGCGGCGCCGTCGTCTCGCCCACCGCCACCGTCAACGGCACGGTCACCGGCAGGAAGGTGTCGAGCGTCGCGGTCAGGATCCACTCGCCCGCCGGGACCGTGTCGAACAGGTAGCGCCCGTCGCCGTCAGGGCGCACCTCGCGGGTGGCCTCGTCGTCGGCCCCCGCGCCGGGGTGGGCCAGCGTCAGCGTGGCGGTGCGCAGCAGATCGGCGTCTTCGAAGCCGGCCTCCAGCGTCACGACGCCGCGCACCGCGCCCGGGCTGCCGGTCAGCACCACGATGGCCTCCAGCGTCCGCACCTCGCCCGCCGCCAGGGGGGTGTCCAGCGGCGCCGTCTCGGGCGCGTAGCCGGGCGCGCTGTAGCGCAGGGTGTGCTCGCCGGCGGCCACCGCCAGCCGGAAGGTGCCGTCGCTGGTGGTCACCGCGCTGTAGGGCGTGCCCAGCGCCTCGATGACGATGCCCTGGTGCCCGTCCTCCGCCGCGCCCGCCCGCTGCACGCGCCCCACCACCGCCGCCAGCCCCTCGGGCGGCGCCTCCAGCAGCAGATCGCCCAGGTCGACCACGCCCCCGATCGTCAGCTCGATGGCGATCGGCGTCAGGCTCAGCCCGACGACCTGCACCTGCACGCTGTACAGGCCGGCCACCACGTCGGTCAGCGCGAAGGCGCCCTCGGCGTCCACCTCGGCGGTGGCCGTTACCGATGCGGGATCCACCTGCGGGCGCAGCGTTACCTGCGCGCCCTGCAGCCGCTGCGCGCCGAAGCCGTCGGGCAGCACCAGCCGCCCCACCACGCGCCCCGTCGCCTGCTGGCTGCCGGGGGTGGCGGGGTCGAAGGGGTTGGACGGTGACACCTCGCTGCAGGCGGCCAGCAGCAGCGAGGCGAACAGCAGCGTACACGTGCGGGCGGGCGAGCGAGACATGGCGGCTCCACGGCGAGCGTCCGACGACGGGCGGCGCGAGGGAGCCGGTCACTGCACGATTGGGGCCTCGGGCGGCGCGGCGCCCGGTGAGCGATGTTCAGGCCGCGCCCATCACCAAGGCATCCCGGATGGCGCTCAGCTCGGGGTCGGCGGGCGCCATGCGCTGCACCTTGATCGCCAGCTCGAGCGCGCGCGCGCGCTCGCCCTGCTTCAGCTTCAGGTGCACGAACTTCTTCAGCATCGTTGCCTGGTTGCCGGCGCGCCGCACGGCCCGCACGTAGAAGCGCTCGGCGGCGTCCATGCGCCCCGCCTTCGACAGGGCGTCGTCCAGCGTGCGCATCAGGAAGATGGCCCGGGGATCGTCGTCGCGCATCTCGGTGATGGCGAAGTAGGCCAGGTCGAACTCGCCGCGCGTGATCAGCGACTCGATCTCGACCGCGCTCTGGATGCGGACGGGCAGGCCCAGGTGGCGCCGCAGCGCCTGCACGCCTGCTTCGTCGCCCTCGCCGCGCAGCACCGCGCGCAGGCCGGTCGCGGCGTCGATGCGGTCGCCGTGCCGCGCCGCGACGTGGTCGAACACCACCTCGCGATCGTCCTCGTCGGCCTGGCGCCACAGGGCCGCCAGCAGGCGCATGCGCGTGCCCTCGCGGTGCGTCCAGTTGTCCATGTCCAGGGGCGGCGCGGGCAGGCGCTCGGTGGCGCGGCGGTAATCGACGGCGTAGCGGCAGGCGTCGAGGGCCTCCTGAAACTCGGGCTCGAGCTCGACCCGCCGCATGTGCTCGGCGATGTGCTCCCACGCGCCGGTGCGCAGGGCGGCGAGGCGATCGTGCTCCTCTTCGTCCATGCGCTCTTCGAGGGCGCCCTCGCGGTACAGCGTGCGCAGCCCGCGGCCGTCGAGGTGCTCGTCGGCGCGCATGAAGGGCCCCAGGGGCCCCTCCAGCGTCTTCGGATCGACCTGGTCGGCGCCGCCCTCGAGACCCAGCGCCACCCGGCGCCGCCGCGACTGCTCGGCGGCGAAGCGGATGAGGCGGTCGACCCAGTCGGGATCGCTCACCTGCCCCCACAGCGCGGCGTCCGGCGTCAGCAGCGCCGCGCCGGCCTGATCGAGCAGGCGCGCCACCGACGGCGCGTCGTCCCGCCGCCGCAGCGCGGCGAGGTCGCGCGCGACGGCCGCCGCCTCGACGGGCGAGCGGTGGATGCCCAGGACGTTCAGTTGCAGCGCCTGGCGCAGCGCCACCGGCGACCACGCCGAGCGGAAGGCCAGCACGAAGGGCGCCTTGCGGCCCAGCCGCTCGGCCAGCTCGACCATCAGGATGGGCGCCCCGTCGTCGGGCAGCGCCCAGTGCACCAGCAGCGCGTGGGGCCGCTCGGTGGCGAGCGCCTCGATGGCCGCCTCGTCGAGGACCGCGACCCCCCGCGCCCGCATGCCCTGGGCCCGCAGGTCACGGATGAGGGCGAGGCGCACCTGGCTGGCCTCGTGAACCACGACGACCGACAGCGCACCGGCAGTGCTCAAAGGCGACCTTCCTCCCCCTCCCCGATGACGCACGAACCCCCCGGCGAAAAGATGCCGCAGGCCGGGGGACGACGCAAACCCGATGGCCCGCACCGGCCTTCTCTGGCACATTCGGGCCCATGGAGCCCACCCGCTTCGGACGCCGTCACCGCGCCACGGTCGATCCCGGCCAGCCCGACCCCTACGCCGGCCGCCCGAACCTGATCGCCCTGGCCGAGCCCGACGGCGGCCCGGTGCGCTACTACACCGTCGCGCCCGACGAGCTGCCCGACTTCCGCCGCTGGGCCGAGATCACGTGGAACCCGCACGACACCGACCAGCCCCTCGCAGTCGTCGGCGATCCACCGCGCCTGCGCCTGGTGCGCTGCCCCGTCCTGCCCGGCGCCGGCCACTGGTACCTGGTGCGCAGCCGCCGCGATCCCGGCGCGGTGCCCTGGGCGGTCCGCGCCACCTGCGGCGAAGAGGCCGTCGCGGCGGCGCTGATCGAGGTGTGGGACGACGATCCCGACGCCTCCGGCGAGGCGTGGGCCGCGCTGGAGCTCACCCGCCTGGGCTGAGCCCCGCCGCCCAGCAAGATCAGCCCCGCGCCATCTTCCGCAGCACCGTGTGCAGGATGCCGCCGTTGCGGTAGTAGTCCACCTCGACCGGCGTGTCGATGCGGCAGGTGACCTCGAAGGTGGTCGTCGTACCGTCGGGCGCCGTCGCGGTCACCTTCAGGTCGTCGCCCGCCTTCACGTCGTCGCCCACCGCGATGTCGAAGGTCTCCTTGCCGGTCAGCCCCAGCGAGGCGCGCGTGTCGCCCGCCTTGTACTGCAGCGGCAGCACGCCCATGCCCACCAGGTTCGACCGGTGGATGCGCTCGTAGCTCTCGGCGATGACCGCCTTCACGCCCAAGAGGAACGTGCCCTTCGCCGCCCAGTCGCGGCTCGAGCCCATGCCGTAGTCCTTGCCGGCCAGCACCACCAGCGGCGTCTCGTTCGCCTTGTAGGCCACCGACGCCTCGTAGATCGACGTGATCTCGTCCGGCTGCAGCCCGTCCTTCGCCGGCCCGAAGTAGGTGGTCCACCCGCCCTCGGTGCCCGGCGCCAGCAGGTTGCGCAGGCGGATGTTGGCGAACGTGCCGCGCGTCATCACCCGGTCGTTGCCGCGGCGCGAACCGTAGCTGTTGAAGTCGGCCGGCTGCACCCCGTGCGCCATCAGGTACTTGCCCGCCGGGCTGTCCTTGGCGATCGACCCCGCGGGGCTGATGTGATCGGTCGTCACCGAGTCACCCACGCTGACCAGGCAGCGCGCGCCCGCGATGGGCTGGATGGGCTCGGCCTCCTTGGTCATGCCGACGAAGAAGGGCGGCTCCTGCACGTAGGTCGAGTCGTCGTTCCAGGCGTAGACGTCGCTCTGCGAGGTCTCGATGGCGCGCCACATGGCCGGGCCCTCGTCGACCGCCGCGTAGCGCGACTCGAACTGCTCGCGCGTCACGCACGCCTTCATCACCTGCGCGATCTCGGCGTTGCTCGGCCAGATGTCCTTCAGGAACACGTCCTCGCCGTCGGCGCCCTTGCCGATGGGCTGCGTCGCCAGGTCGATGTCCACCGTGCCGGCCAGCGCGTAGGCCACCACCAGCGGCGGCGACGCCAGGTAGCTGGGCTTCACCAGCGGGTTCACGCGGCCCTCGAAGTTGCGGTTGCCCGACAGCACCGCCGCCACCGCCAGGTCGCCCTTGCGCACGGCGTCGCCCACCTCGGGGATCAGCGGCCCCGAGTTGCCGATGCACGTCGTGCAGCCGTAGCCCACCGTCTGGAAGCCGATGGCGTCCAGATCGGCCGACAGCTCGGCCTTGTCCAGGTAGTCGGTCACCACGCGCGACCCGGGCGCCAGCGACGTCTTCACCCAGGGCTTCCGGCTCAGCCCCTTCGCCCGCGCCTTGCGCGCCACCAGGCCCGCCGCCACCAGCACCGACGGGTTGCTGGTGTTCGTGCAGCTGGTGATCGCCGCGATCACCACCGACCCGTCCTCGAGCGTGTGCTTCGCGCCGCCCATCTCGAAGTCGACGCTGCGCTTCCCGCCCTCGACGCCGTAGGTCTTGTTCAGGTCGAGCCCGAACTGCCCCTTCATGTCGCTCAGCAGGATCTTGTCCTGCGGCCGCTTCGGCCCCGACAGGCAGGGCTGCACCGTGCTCAGATCCAGCTTCAGCGTGTCGGTGTACGTCACCTTGCGGCTGTCGTCGCGCCACAGCCCCTGCAGCTTGCTGTACTGCTCGACCGTCTGGATCAGCTTCTCGTCGCGCCCGGTCGTGCGCATGTACTCGAGCGTCTGCTCATCCACCGGGAAGAAGCCCATCGTCGCGCCGTACTCGGGCGCCATGTTCGCGATGGTCGCCCGGTCGGGCAGCGACATCGTCGCCAGGCCCGGCCCGAAGAACTCGACGAACTTCCCGACGACGCCCCGCTTGCGCAGCATCTGCGTCACGGTCAGCACCGCGTCGGTCGCCGTCGCGCCCTCGGCCAGCTTGCCGGTCAGCTCGAAGCCCACCACCTCGGGGATGAGCATGTAGATCGGCTGGCCCAGCATCACGGCCTCGGCCTCGATGCCGCCCACGCCCCAGCCCAAGACGCCGATGCCGTTGATCATCGTCGTGTGGCTGTCGGTGCCCACCAGCGAGTCGGGGAAGGCCACCGTCTCGCCGTCCTGCTCGGCCGTCAGCACCACGCTGGCCAGGTACTCGAGGTTCACCTGGTGCACGATGCCGGTGGCCGGCGGCACCACGCGGAAGTTCTCGAAGCTCTGCTGACCCCACTTCAGGAACTCGTAGCGCTCCTGGTTGCGGTCGAACTCGATCTGCGCGTTCAGGTCGAGCGCCGCGTCGCTGCCGAAGGCGTCCACCTGCACCGAGTGATCGATGACCAGGTCGCAGGGCACCAGCGGGTTCACCTTCTGCACGTCGCCGCCCAGCCGCTTCATCGCGCTGCGCAGCGCCGCCAGGTCGACCACCGCCGGCACGCCGGTGAAGTCCTGCAGCACCACGCGGCCGGGCTTGAAGGGGATCTCCGTCTCGCCGACGTTCTTCGCGTCGTAGCTGGCCAGCGCCTCGACGTGCGCCTCGGTGATGGCGAAGCCGTCGACGTTGCGCAGCACCGCCTCGAGCAGCACCTTGATCGAGTAGGGCAGCGCGTCCACGTCGCCCACGCCCTTCGCCTTCAGGGCGTTCAGGTCGAACACCTTCAGCGCCCCGAGCGGGGTGTCGAGGGTCTTCGCCGCGCCGTACGGATCGTGCTTCGCCATCAGAGTCGTCCTCCCAGTGTCCAGCCGTGCGCCGGCAACCTACGCCCAAGCGCCCCGTTCTTCAATCGTACGCGCTCTCCCTCGCCAGGTAGCTGTGTGGCCATTCCGTCAGGCCGGGGTCGGGTCGGCGCACCGGGGAAACCGTTCCAGCCCCCCACGCTCCGCGCTCTGCGCGCATCGCTCGTCAACGGTCGGCGGCGGCTGTCTGCCGAGGGGGCGTCCGAACAGCTCGAGACGCCGGTGAGCGTCGATGGCCTCGAACGCACACAACGCATCGACCAGGTCCAACTCGTCGTACACGTCGTCGTGTCCGACCTCGAGCGCCAGCGCCCGCAGCGGCGCTTCGCAGGTCAAGAGCGGTGCGCGGCGCACGATCGCGGCGAACAGCAGTCCCTCGTCGACCCGACTCGTGGTGGTCCGCCTCGACGCGCGCTTCAGCTTCTTCATCACCTTGTGCTCGGACCGTTCGAGCTGGGCATCGTGTGGGTCCGGTAGACGCTCGAATTGCTGCCGCGCGGCCAGTTCATCCAGCGCTGCTCGCAGCGCCGCCGTGGCTTCGCGCCGGTAGACCGGCTCCAACGTCGCGATCTGCTTCACGGTCGGCAGGGCCAGCAGGGCGCCGAACAGGTGGTTCTGCTGCAGCAGATGCAGCATGTTGCAGTCGACCACCACGTCCGCGCACGCCGACATCGCCGACTACTGCGCGCTCGCGCCACCGGCCTGCGCCAGCGCCGCCCACCAGGTGCCCCGCTGCTGCTCGTAGGCTTCGCCCGTCGTCTGCAGCAGCTCGAGCACCCGACTGGTGCCGATCAACCCGCGGTCGTGCGCGGCGAGGGCCAACTCCAGCAACTTGCCGCGCCGGTGAACGGGAACGGACTCGAACGCCGGGGCGGACGTCCTGACCTCCTCGGCGTGCTCGAAGGCCGCCGGCGTCGCGGCATCGACGCTGCCGACGCGTCCCCACTGAGTACGGTCCAGCAGGCCCAGATTGAGGGCGTGACTACGCGCCGCCGAGATGCTGATCCCGAACCGCTCCACCATCGCTCGCAGTCGGGTCCCCACCGGTGTCCCGCGTCCCTCGAGCTCGCGCCAGAGGTGCGCGACGGCAGCCTCGGGCGCCAGCAGGTGAACGGCGAACGCATCCGCCCGCACCTCGACGTCGGGCTTCTCGCGATCATAGACGGCCGAGTCGCGGTCCAGCTTGCGCAGCGGCTCGCGCTCGTGGCGGTCGTAGAGGACGTGACACAGTTCGTGCGCGAGTGTGTACCTGCGGGGCAGCGGAGCATCGTTCCGACCCAACAGGTTCAGCACCACCGCCGGCCCGTGATGAGGATCCGCCAGGCACATCGCGTTCACCCACTCCGGCAGGTCGACGGTCTCGATCACCGTGATGTGGAGGCGTTCGCAGAGAGCGCGCATGGACGGGATCGGCTCGTTCCCCAGGCCGAGTTGGGCCCGCAGATCCTGCGCGAGACGCCGCCCGTCCCGCCACACGGGCGTACCGAACCGTCCGTCGACCTGAAACGTGCGGTGCAGCGCCTCGAACCGGCTCGGCAGCCCCAGCAGCCCTTCCAGCTCGACCACCGCGCGGGCGACCTCCGCGGTCTCCACGACGATCGGCCAACTGTCGGGCCGGAGGAAGTCCTCGGACGCCTTCAGCAGCGTCGTGATCTCGGGCAGCGGCGCCGGGGCGGCGTCCTCGTCGGGATCGTAGGCCTCGAGGTCGACCCCCAAGTACCGGGACAGCTCAGCAAGCTCCGCGAACGTCGCGTCGACCACATCGTCGGCGATCGAGCGAAGCCGATGGGCGTCCGTCGACGTCAGCCGGGCGAGCAGCTCGACCGTGAGGCCCTTCGCCGCGAGCTGCGCGGTGACCACGTCACCGATCGTCGGCCCGCAAGGCGCCGTCGCGTCCATGGATCGCCCTCCGCTGCGGGACGTCGAGTCCTGCGGCCTTCCTAGCGCAGGCGAGCCGCGCGCGTCCACCACGACCGGCCACCGCTCAGCGCCCCTTGCACCGCCCGCGCGCGCGACCGCACACTCGCGCCATGCGCTTCTTCGACGGCCTGTCCCCGACGCTGCACATCGCCCACCGCGGCGGCGCGGCCCTCTACCCCGAGAACACGCTGTACGCCTTCCGGCGGGCGGCGCGCGACCACGCGACCGACCTGATCGAGACCGACGTGCACCTCAGCGCGGACGGCGTCGTGGTCGTCGCCCACGATCCGACCCTCGAGCGGTGCACCGACGGCCGCGGCGCCATCGCGGACACGCCATGGGATGCCCTGTGGCGCCTGGACGCCGCGCGCGAACGTCGCGCCCCGCCCGGCCACGCCACGGGCATCCCCGGCCTGGCCGAGGTGTTCGACGCCCTGCCCGCCATGCGCTGGAACATCGACCTCAAGCCCGACCAGCCCGCGCTGGTGCCGGCCTTCGTCGAGGTCGTGCGCGCGGCCGGCGCGGTCGACCGCGTGTGCTGCGGCAGCGAGCACGACGCGATCGCCGCGGCGCTGTACGACGCCCTGCCCGAGGCCACCCACTTCATGCCGCGCGACGCGCTGATCGCCTGGGTCACCGCGGTGCACACGGGCGGCGCGCGGCCCGCCGATCCGCGCTGGCGCGTGATCGACATGCCCTACGCCTGGCAGGGCATGACCCTGGTGACGCCCGCGTTGTTGCAGGCGGCGGCCGACGACGGGCTGTGGGTCAACGTCTGGACCGTGGACGACGCGCCGACGATGCGTACGCTGGTCGACATGGGCGTCGGCGGCATCATGACCGACCGCCCCGACCTGCTCCGGACCGTGCTCGACGAGGCCCCGCGACAAGCCTGATGACCCGGGCGCGGGCTGTGATATAGGGCCAGGATGCCGCAAGGTCACCACCACCAGCTCGTGGCCGACACCCCGGTGGGTGGCCGCTACCGCGTGCGCCGCATGATCGGCCGCTGGAAGGTGGGCACCGCCTACGACGTCAGCGCGCCGGACACGCCCGGCGTGCGCACCCTCATCGCCCTCGACGTGCAGCCCGGCCAAACCGCGCGCTACCTGCGCTGGGTGCAGCGCGAGGCCCAGCGCAACGGCCCGCTGCCCGCCGATCTGCTGCTGCCCATCGACGGCGGCCACATCGCCGGCGAGGCCGTCTACATGGTGCTCGGTCCCTTCCGGGGGCGATCGATGAGCCAGGCGGTCAAGAAGCTGGGCCCCTTCGGCGAGCGCCGCGTGGCCGAGGTGGGCCACCGCCTGGCGCGCCTGGTCGCCGCGGCCCACGACGGCGGCGTCCACCTCGGCAGCCTGCGCCCCACCACCGTGCTGCTCGACCCCGAGGGCGACGATCCCGACCGCCCGGTGATCTTCGACATGGGCCTCAGCCGCGGCCTGGGCGACCTGCTGGTCAACCCGCCGCGCCCCGCGCGCAGCTACTGGGCGCCCGACCGCCCGCGCGACGGCGGCCGCCCCACGGCCGCCGACGACATCTTCGGCGTCGGCGCGCTGCTGTACCACCTGCTGACCGCCGACCGCCCGCCCAAGGTCGATCCCGAGGGCGTCAAGGTCGTCACCCCGCCCTCGTGGAAGCGCACCGACGCCGAGCTGGCCGCCTACCTCGATCCCGTCGTCCTGCGCGCCATGGCGTCCCGCGCCCGCGACCGCTACCCCGACGCCCACCTGCTGGCCGAGGCCCTGGCCGCCCTGTCCGAGGTCTTCGGCCTCTCGCCCGCCGCCCGCGAGATGCTCGGCCTGCCCAGCCGCGACGCCGGCTTCCGCCGCGAGCCCACCAGCCCCCACCTGCTGCACGACTACCTGGGCCTGCCCCCCGAGCACCCGACCATCGACGGCATCCCCGAGCTGGACCTCGACCCCGAAGACGATTAGTCACGGCGGCGCGGCAGGTTGCCGCGGCGCACGACACACCAGGGCGCCGCGCCGACCGTCCCGGCCCCGGGTCCACCCCTTGCAACGCGGCGCGCGCGCCCCCACGATGTGCCGTCGCGGCCGAGGTGGACGATGTCCGAACAGTCCCCGTCCGGGAAGCTGCCCCACGAGGAGCCGCTCAACCCGTACTTCCTGGGCCTCGCCGGCCTGGTCACGCGCTACCGCTGGCTGGTGCTGGGCCTCTCGGTCGCCCTCACCGCGCTCAGCGGCTGGGCCATCGCCACCCGCCTCACCGTCGACACCAGCGTCGAGTCGTTCGCCGCCACGCACAGCGAGTCGCAGCAGGTGCTCGAGGAGTACCGCGACGACTTCGGCCGCGACGACATGTTCTTCGTGCTCATCGAGGGCGACGTCTTCTCGATGCCCTACCTCGAGCGGCTGAAGGCGCTGCACGACGAGCTGGCGACGCTGGACGTGAAGGTCGAGTCGCTGGGCGAGCGCCGCGCCGACCGCGACGCCAAACGCCACCGCGCGCCCATCGCCGCGAAGCCCGCCGCCGCGCCCGCCGAGCCGGCGCCCTCCGAAGCGGCGCTCGACGACGCCTTCGCCGACTTCGGCGACGACGGCTTCGGCGACGAGGGCGCGCCCGAGGACGCCTTCGACGACTGGGCGGGCGTCGAGGGCGGCACGATCATCGACGAGATCACGTCGCTGGTGAACGTGCGCCAGACCCGCGGCACGCCCGAAGGCATCGAGGTGGGCGAACTGCTCGATCCCTTCCCCACCGCCGCCGATCTGCCCGCGCTGAAGGCCAAGGTGCTGGCCGACGACACCCTCGTCGGCCAGGTGGTCGGCCGGGCCGGGCGCCACTCGGTCATCGTGCTGCGCACGCAGTTCATGGCCGAGGCCGACACCGTCAAGGTCTACCACGCGCTCGAGGACATCGTGGCCCGGCACCAGGCCGAGGGCTTCGACATCCGCCTGTCGGGCATGCCCGCGCTGAACGTGGGCCTCAACGGTCTGATGATGACCGACCTCAGCCGCATGCTGGTGCTGTCGGTCGGCGCCATGTTCCTGATGCTGCTGTTCCTGTTCCGGCACCCCATCGGCGTGCTGGGGCCGCTGATCGTCGTCGCGATGGCCGCGATCAACACGCTGGGCATGATGGCGCTGGTCGGCATGCCGCTGACGATGCTGAGCAACATCCTGCCCGCGTTCCTGGCCTGCGTCGGCATCGGCGACTCGGTGCACCTGCTGTCGGTCTACCGCGACGAGATGCGAAGGGGCGCGGCGCCCGTCCCGGCGCTGGTGAAGGCCGTCGCCACCACCGGCGTGCCCGTCTTCTACACATCGCTGACCACCATGGTGGGCCTGCTCAGCTTCCAGTTCGCCAGCCTCGAAGCCATCCAGGAGATGGGCCTCGCCGGCGCCTATGGCGTGCTGGTGGCGATGGTGCTGTCGCTCACCTTCCTGCCCGCGCTGGTCACCTTCAACAAGAGCCTGATGGGCGCCAAGGCCGAGGGCCGGCACGATCGCCTCGATCACTTCCTCGAGCTGTGCCTGGGCGCCTCCGGCGTCGCCGACGACGACGGCCACGGCCCCACCCCGGCCCCGGCCCTGCGCCGCCGCCGCCGCACGCTGCTGGCCGGCGCGGCCCTGGTCGGCTTCGCCCTCTTCGGCATGTCGCTGTTGCGCGTCTACCACAACCCGCTGACCTGGATGCCCGACGGTACCCCCGTGAAGACCGACATCCAGATGCTCGACGAGCACATCGGCGGCACCGCCAACGTGCAGCTGTTGATCGACGGCCCGCCCGGCCGCGGCCTGAAGGATCAGGCCTTGCTCCAGGGCCTCGAGAAGCTGCAGGCCCACATCGCGGCCTACGAGCACCCCGACGTGGGTCCCATCGTCGGCAACGCCATCAGCGTGCTCGACGTGCTGCACGAGACCAACCGCGCCCTGCACGGGGGCGACCCGGCCTTCGACCGCCTGCCCGACACCCAGCGCGCCATCAGCGACGCCCTGTTCATGTTCGAGAACGCCGGCCCCGACGAGCTGCGCCGCCTGGCCACGAACGACCTGCAGCGCGGCCAGATGTCCATTCGCATCAAGTGGTTGGACGCCACCAGCTATGTGCCGCTGGCCGAGCACGTCGAGGCCGGCATTCGGAAGTACGTGCCCGCCGACGCGTCCGTGCGACCCACCGGCAGCATCTACACGCTGGTCACCACGGTCAGCCACCTGTTGTCCGACCTGATCCGCAGCTTCGGCATGGCCTTCGTGGTCATCACGATCGTGATGATGATCCTGCTGCGGAACATCAAGCTGGGCCTCATCGCCATGGTGCCCAACCTGATGCCCATCGCGTTCATCATGGGGCTGATGGGCGGCCTGGGCATCCCCATCGACATGAACAATCTGCTCATCGCGTCCATCGCCATCGGCATCGCCGTCGACGACACCATCCACTTCATGCACCACTACCGCGTGAACCACGACTGGACCGGCAACGTCGAGCACGCGCTCACCCGCGCCATGCGCCACAGCGGCCGCGCGATGGTCAGCACGACCCTCATCCTGATGGTGGGCTTCTTCGTCTACCTCGGGGCATCGATGTACAACATCCAGCGGTTCGGGCTGTTGATCGGCCTGACCGCGTTGATGGCGCTGCTGATCGATCTGGTGTTCGCGCCCGCGCTCATCCGCGCGGCCTTCCGCCGCCGGCCCCCCAAGCCCCAGGAGTCTGCCGCATGACCCGTCTCGCTCGCTTCGCCGTGGCCCTGCTGACCAGCGCGTCGCTCGCGACGCCCGCGCTGGCCATCGCCCCCGACAGCACCGACGCCAAGGCCATCATGCAGGCCGTCGAGGATCGCCCCACCGGCGACAAGTCGAAGGGCCGCCTGGTGATGACCATCATCGACAAGTCCGGCCGCAAGCGGCAGCGCGTGGTCGGCTCGCGCGCGATGGACTTCGCCGAGGGGCGGCGCCAGATCATGGTGTTCGAGAGCCCCGCCGACGTGAAGGGCACGGGCCTCTTGTCGATCGACTACGACGACGGCGACAAGGACGACGACCAGTGGCTGTACCTGCCCAGCCTGCACAAGTCGACGCGCATCTCGAGCGGCGACAAGTCGGGCAGCTTCATGGGCACCGACCTCAGCTACGCCGACATGACCGCCAACGATCCCGATCACTGGACCTACACCCTGCTCGAGCAGTCGGCCACGGTGGACGGCGAGGAGTGCTGGCTGATCGAGGCCGTGCCGGCCACCGAGAAGGCGAAGAGCGAGACGGGCTATCTGAAGACGCACGTGTGGGTCAGCAAGAAGAAGCTGATGCCGCTGCAGTTGAAGGCGTGGGTCATCGCCGGGCGCAAGATCAAGCTGATCAAGTTCGACGACATCAAGCAGGTGGACGGCATCTGGGTGGCCCACAAGATCATGGCGCGCACGGTGCGCGGCAAGACGCCCGAGTCGACGACGGTGCTCGAGTTCAGCGACCTCAGCTTCGGCAACGCGGACGTCGGCGACGATCTGTTCACGCAGCGGCAGCTCGAGAAGGGGCTCTGAGTGGGCGGGGGTTGGACCAGCGGTGGCTTCGTCCGACGTGGCGGTCATCGCGGCGGGCTGTCAGCTTTCAGCTTTCAGCTTTCAGCTCCGTCGGCGCTCGGCACCGCGGCGCTGAGCCGAGCGCGCGGCCACCAACCGGAAGCCTCGGCGATACCGTCCTCGGCCCTCGGCCGTGGGGTTTCGCTTCGCTCTGCGGCGGGGCTGCAAGCTGGTCGCCGCGCTGTGCCCGCCAAGCTGACCGCTGATAGCTGAAAGCTGATAGCCCGACCGTTGCGACACCGCGCACCAATCGAGAACCGCCGCGGGCCACACCAGCGCCGCTCTGAGTCGAGGCCGGTGCAGCGCGCGGCGATCATCCTCTGCCTGCTGGCGCTCGCCGCGCCCGCCGGGGCGCAGGACGACTGGGGCGACGACGTGGGCTTCGGCGAGGGCGGCGACGACGCCGCGTTCGACTTCGAGGTGCCCGACACCGCCACCGAGGCGCCGCCGCCGCCCAGCGATTGGAGCCTGATCGGGTTCGCGCGCAGCGACGTGGGCCTGTGGGTCGAGCGCTTCGACGACAACCCCTTCGCCAAGGCGCGCCAGAGCCTCGACCTGCAGTTCGACTGGGCCAACGCCGGCTGGCGCGTGCGCGTCGCGCAGCAGGCCGCCTGGGACGCCGCCTACCTGTACGAGCGCGACACCTACGACGACGCCACGATCCGCGACTACGAGCTGCGCTTCATCGGCGGCGAGCAGTTCGTCGCCTACGCCGCCGGCCCCGTCGAGGTGACGCTGGGCCGCCAGATCGTCGCCTGGGGCGAGGGCGACGTGCTCAGCCCGCTCGACGTGGTCAACCCGCGCGACCTGCGCGAGCCCGGCCTGGCCGATCTCGACGACCTGCGCCTCAGCGTGCTCGCCTCGCGCGTGGGCGTCTTCTTCGGCGCGCACCGCTTCGAGGTCATGGGCATCCACGAGGCCTACTACGGCGAGCGCCCGCCCCCGCGGGCCCCGTTCAGCCCGTTCGCGTCGGTCATCGGCGGCGATCCCACCGTCGCCATGCTGCTGGCCGGCAAGTCCTTCGACTACGCGCACGACCCCGAGCGCTTCGACCTCGAAGGCCAAGAGGTGCTGGGCCGCTGGGTCTACAAGGGCCCCGGCCTGGACGCCGGCCTGCACGTCGCCTGGGTGCGCGACGACCAGGGCGTCGTCGTCCTGCCGACCGGCCTGGCGTTGCTGGCGCAGGATCACATCGACGTGCGCCTCGAGCACCGCCGCTACCTCACCGGCGGCCTGTCCGCCGCCACCGCCTTCGGCGACTGGGTGCTGAAGTGGGAGGTCGCCGGCGAGCTGGACCGCGCCTACAACAGCGGCGATGTCAGCGCCGCGATTCCCATGCTGGACGTCGACGAGATCGACACCGTGACGGCGATGGCGGGCGCCACCTGGCGGGGGGTGACGGATCTGACGGTGGGCGTGGAGGCCCAGCGGGGGATCGTGGTGGATGGGCCGGACGACCTGCTGTTTCCGGTGGATGCGCCCATCGGGGCGCTGCGGGTCAGTTATGTGGCGCTGCGCGAGCGATTGATGTTGGCGGGGGCCGCGACGGCCTTTGGGTTGAGCGCGCAGTACGGGTGGTTGGCGCGGGGGGAGGCGACGTGGGAGCTGACGCAGGGGCTGGATGTGGGGGTGGGGTACGTGCACTACGGGGCGAGTGAGGAGGGGAAGTTCGGGCCGTTTGCGGGGTTCGATGATCATGATCGGGCGTTCGCGAAGGTGCGGTGGGACTTCGTGATCCACTGATCCTCGGCGTGCGCCGCGTTGCCGATCGATCGCCGCGGCGCGCGGGTGGGGCACCCCGCGACGCCGACGCGCTCCTCGCGGCTCGACGCCGCCGCGCTGCGATGAGGCGCCGCGCGACGCCAGCGCGTTCCTCGCGGCTCGGTGTCGAGAAC
>JACKDN010000005.1 GCA_020633465.1 Myxococcales bacterium | reverse complement strand
GACTTCGCGACGGCGCTGGGCGTGAACAGCGTGGCCGATCTGGTGCGGGCGCTGCGCCCCAGCGCGCCCCTGCTGGGCGCGCGGGTGGGCCGCCAGGTGGACGCCACGCTGAGCGAGGCGGCGGCCTGCGCGCGCGGCGCGGCCTCGCCCCTGTGGCGCTCGGCCGAGGCCGGCCGGCAGAAGGCGCGCGAGATGGTGCAGGGCGGCCTGGCCGACCTCTTCGACTTCGGCGCGCGCACGCCGCAGATGGAGGCCCTGCGCGATCGCTACGGCTTCGCCGCCAACGCGCCGCCCAGCCCCGAGGTGCACGCCGCGCTCGCGGTGCAGGCGATCACGCAGGGCGTCAGCCGCTGCGTCAGCGTGACGATGAGCGAGAGCCTCGACACCCACTTCGACGACTGGACCACCGACCAGGGCCCGCGCCAGGCGCGCGGCTTCGCCGCCGTCGCCCGCATGATCGAGGATCTCGCCGTCCGCCCCTACGGCGACACCGGCGACAGCTGGCTCGACCACACGGTCATCGTCGGCTTCAGCGAGTTCAGCCGGACGCCCCTGCTCAACGTGCGCGGCGGCCGCGACCACCACCTGACCAACAGCTGCTTCCTCGCTGGCGGCGGCGTGCGCGGTGGCCAGGTCATCGGCGCCTCGTCCGACGTCGGCATGACCCCGCTGCCCGTCGATCGCGTCACCGGGCGCCCCGATCCCGGCGGCGCGGTGCTCTACCCCGAGCACGTCATCCAGACGCTGTTCGACGAGGTCGGCATCGGCGTCGAGGCCGATCTGCGCGTGCCGGCCTGCCGCATCGACCCCGTCGACCCCTGCGCCGACGCCTTCGCCCTGCCGGCGCTGCTGCGCAGCTGAAGCCCGCTGCTGGTGGGCCTCGCGACGCAACCGACACCCGACGCGCGCCCGGACGGGCGCGTCCTTGATGGGGGGGTCGACCGGGGCTATAGTCGCTCGGCTCGCGGCCCCCTGGTGCCGGGCCGCGAGGGGAGTTCCCGCATGCCCCGCCAGGCGCTGCTGCTCTTTTCCACCCCGGAGGGCGGCGAACAGGAGTTCGTCTTGTCCACGGCGGGGGAGACGTCCATCGGGCGACACCCCCAGTGCACCATCACGGTGGCGCAGCCCTCGGTGTCCCGCAAGCACGCCCGCCTGTGGTTCGAGGCGGGGGGCTTCTACATCGAGGATCTGGGCAGCTCGAACGGCACCTACGTCAACAACCAGCGCGTGACCCGGGTGTCGCTGACCGACGGCGACGCCCTGCGCTGTGGCGACTTCAAGCTCGACTTCCGCGAGAACGAGGGCGGCACCCGCGAGGTCGAGCAGGCGCCCGCGCCGCCGGCGCCCGCGCCGCCGCCCTCGCCGGCCATCAGCCCGAAGCCCAAGGTCGTCGGCACCATCCGCCCGAAGGGGCGCGCGAGCGACGCGCCGGGCCTGAAGGTGGCCGGGCGGCTGTCGCCGCGGAAGTCGAAGGCGCCGGGGCCGACCTCGGCCCCGCCCTCCGCGCCGGCCGAGGGCGGGGACGCCGTCGCGCGCCTCGAGGCCGAGGTGGCGCACCTGAAGGCGCAGCTCGAGGCCAAGGCGCTGCTCGAGGGCGGCGACGCGCCGGCGCCCGCGGCGGACGGGCCGGACGCCGCCGAGCTGCAGAGGCGCGTCGAGGCGCTGACCGGCGAGCGCGACGCGGCGCAGCGCGAGCTGACCGAGCTGCGGCGCGACGTCGACGACAAGGCCGGCCGCATCGCCGAGCTCGAGAGCACCAAGGTGCGCTCGAAGGAGCAGATCGACACGCTGACCGACCGTCAGCGGTCGCTGCGCGAGCAGGTGCAGGCGCAGCAGAACCAGCTCGAGGAGTACCGGCGCGAGAAGATCGAGCTCGAGGTGGGCCTCGGCGAGACGCGGCAGCGCGTCGGCGATCTCGAGAACGCGCTGAAGGCGTCGAGCGCGCGCGAGGCCGAGCTGGCCGACGACGTGAACGACCTCAAGCGCGAGGTGCAGCAGAAGAAGAACGAGAACCGCGAGATCCAGCGGCAGCTCGAGCTGGCCGAGTACAACCTGGACGCGGTGCGGTCGGAGAACGAGAACCTGCGCCTGGCGCTGACCGACGATGACGCGGCGCGCAAGGGCCTCAACACCACGATTGACCACCTGAAGCAGGTCAACGAGGAGAAGGAGGCCATGATCGACCGCCTGCAGGGCGAGCTGTCGCGCGTCGAGCAGCGGCTGTCGCAGGCCGAGGCGACGGCGCGCGAGGCGGGCGGGGCGCGGGCGGCGGCGCTGGACGACGCGCTGCGGACGCTCGAGGGCGAGCTGGCCGAGGCGAAGCGCGAGAACGAGGCGCTGCAGGCGCAGCTGGCCGGGCGCAGCGCGACGCCGGCGCGCAACCTGGTCGAGCAGCTGAACGAGCTGAAGCGCGCCAACCGCGATCTGCGCAACGCGCTGGACGAGGCGCGGGCGAGCGGCGGCGGGGCGGCGGCCGGGCCGGATCCGCGGGTGGCGGCGCTCGAGCAGCGGCTGCAGGCGGCCGAGGCCGCGCTGGCGGACGCCGAGTCGCGGGCCGCGTCGGCGAGCCAGGCGCCGGCGGCCGCGCCCGCCGACGGCGGCGCGGTGGTCGAGGACGCGGTGCCGGTGTTCGAGGCGCTCAACGACCTGGCGTCCGGGTTGAAGACCGACATGCAGCTCGTGCAGAGCTACGTGGGTGATCTGGCGCCGGTGGTCGAGGCCGCCTGCGCGCCCGGCTTCGAGGGGCCGGCGGCCGTGCGGCTGAAGGCCGCGGTCGAGGACGCCGACGCGCAGCTGACGCTGGAGCAGGCGCGCGAGGCGCTGAGCGACGCGTCGGGCCGCGCGCGGGACATCAAGAAGCAGATGCGAGCCTTCCGGGACCTGCTGGCCCGGCACGGCTACGGGAGCTGACGCGCGTGAAGAGGGTCGACAGTCGGACCGAGCTCGAGCACCTGGTCAAGGCGCGCTATCCGGTCATCTACATCAACAGCAGCGAGGAGGAGCGGGTCGAGCACGCGGTGCTCGACATCCGCGACGCGCTGAACGCCAAGTCGGCGACGCCCCGCAAGCTGCTGTTCTGGTCGATCACCGAGGGCTTCACCGGCGACGAGGAGTTCACCGACCTCCGCGATCCGATCAAGGCGCTCGACTTCGCCATCCGCTACGAGGACAGCGCGCTGTTCGCCCTGCGCGACTTCCACCCCTACCTGAAGGATCCCGTGGTGGTGCGGCGCCTGCGCGACTGCCACCGCGCCTTCAAGGACAGCGAGCGGCCGAAGAACGTGCTGCTCTTGTCGCCGCTGATGCGCATCCCCGCCGAGGTCGAGGCCGAGGTGGCGGTGGTCGACTTCGCGCTGCCCGATCGGCTCGAGCTGCACGCCCTGCTGCGGCAGTTCCGCGACGCCTACCAGCTGACGACGCACGACGACGACGCGCTCGACCGCTTCGTCGAGGCCGCGCTGGGGCTGACCTACGACGAGGCCAGCTACGTGCTGGCGAAGAGCCTGATCCGCCACCGCGACTTCGACATCAACACCATCCTGTCCGAGAAGAAGGCCATCATCCGCAAGTCGGGGCTCTTGGACTTCTACGAGTCGAGCGAGGCCTTCGCCGACGTGGGCGGGCTGCCGGTGCTGAAGGAGTGGCTGCGCAAGCGGCAGCGGGCCTTCACCAAGGCCGCGCGCGACTTCGGGCTGCCGGTGCCCAAGGGCATCCTGCTGATCGGCATCCCCGGGTGCGGCAAGTCGCTGACCGCCAAGGCGGTGGGCGCGCTGTGGCAGATGCCCCTCTTGCGGCTGGACGTGGGCAAGGTGTTCAGCGGCCTCGTGGGCAGCAGCGAAGAGAACATCCGCAAGGTGATCGCGACCGCCGAGGCCGTGGCGCCCGCCATCCTGTGGCTGGACGAGCTGGAGAAGGGCTTCAGCGGCGTGCAGTCGTCGGGGCAGAGCGACGCCGGCACCACGGCGCGCGTCTTCGGCAGCTTCATCACCTGGCTGCAGGAGAAGACCTCGCCGGTGTTCGTCATCGCGACCGCCAACGACGTGTCGCTGATGCCGCCGGAGCTGTTGCGCAAGGGGCGCTTCGACGAGATCTTCTTCGTCGACATGCCCAGCGAGGACGAGCGGAAGGACATCTTCCGCATCCACATCGAGAAGAAGCGCCGCGACGTCGACACCTTCGACCTCGACGCGCTGGCGCGGGCGGCGCGCGGGTTCAGCGGCGCCGAGATCGAGCAGGCGGTCGTGGGCGCGCTCTACGACGCGTTCGAGGACGAGGCCGACCTGACCGACGAGCGCATCGCGTTGGCCTGCCGTGAGGTGATCCCGCTGAGCCTGACGATGAAGGAGCGCATCGACGACCTGCGCGACTGGGCCAGCGCCCGGGCGCGCAGCGCGAGCGGCCTGCCCATCGGGCCGCGCGACGACGACACCCCCGACGACACCGGCGAGGCGGCCGGCGGCCGCAAGGGCATGTCGGCCGGCTTCCGCAACCTCGAGCTCGAAGGCGACTGATGTCCCACTTCACGACCGTACAGACCAAGATCAAGGATCTCGTCGCCCTCAAGGCGGCGCTGAAGGATCTGGGCTTCGCCTTCAGCGAGAGCACGCAGGGGGTGGAGGTCAAGGGCTACCTGGGGCAGAAAGAGAAGGCGGACATATCCATCCACGCCAGCAAGACCTATGATGTCGGGGTCAAGCAGACGGCGGATGGCTACGAGTTCGTGGCCGACTGGTGGGGCGTCGAGACCACCCGCGGTCTGACCCAAGAGGCCTTCGTCAAGCAGGTGACCCAGCGGTACGCGTACCACAAGGTCATGAGCGAAGTGGCGAAGCAGGGCTACACCATCGAGTCCGACGAGGTATCGGCGGACCAGAGCATCTCCATCACGGTGCGCAAATGGCAGTGAGGCACGAGCTGAAGATCGAGATCACGCCCGACGGCGAGATCACGATCAAGGTGGAGGGGGCGACCGGCGCCGAATGCCTGGACCTGACGCGCGATCTCGAGGAGGCGCTGGGTTTGGTGGTGGACCGGCAGAAGACCTCGGCGTACTACCAGGACGAGGTCACCGCCGAAGAGACGGTGAAGATCGGGGAGGACTGATGTCGCTCTGGCAGCGGATCGTCGAATTCTTCCGCAGCCTCTTCGGCGGTGCGGAGGCACCGGCGCTGGAGGCCAAGGCGGACGCGCCCGCGGCGGCGGCCGAGAAGAAGGCCGTCGACGAGAAGGCGGCGGCCGAGAAGAAGGCGGCGGCCGAGAAGAAGGCGGCGGCCGAGAAGGCGGCGGCCGAGAAGGCGGCGGCCGAGAAGGCGGCGGCCGAGAAGGCGGCGGCCGAGAAGGCGGCGGCCGAGAAGGCGGCGGCCGAGCAGGCGGCGCGCGGCCGCCGCCGCCGCGGCCGCGGCGTCCGACGACGACGACGACGATCATGACGACGACGACGGCCCGGACGACGACGACGAGGACGACGACGAGGACGAGGCGTCCACGGCGTCGGCGGATCCCGAGCAGCAGCGGGCCGCGCGCGAGCGCAAGAAGGCCCGCCGCCGGCGCGCGCGCAAGCGACGCAAGCAGAAGCGCCTCGACAAGATCCGCGAGGAGTCGGCCAAGGCGGCCGCGGCGGCCGTCGAAGAGAAGGTCGAGGCCCCCGCGGCCGAGCCCGCGGTGGCGGCGGCCGACGAGGCGCCCGCGCCCTCCGCGCCCGACGAGGTGAGCGCCGACGACGCCGCGGCCCTCGAGGCGGCCAAGGCCGAGATTCAGGCCGAGCCCATGGCCCCCGGCGACGAGCTGGACGCGCAGGCGACGGTGGCGATGGCCGCCTTGTCGATCCCGACGCAGGACACGGCCACGGACGACGAGCCGCCAGCGGCCGAGGCGCCGGCGGCCGAGGCGCCGGCGGCCGAAGCGCCGGCGGCCGAAGAGCCGGCGGCCGAAGAGCCGGCGGCCGAGGAGCCGGCGGCCGAAGAGCCGGCGGCCGAAGAGCTGGCGGCCGAAGAGCCGGCGGCCGAAGAGCTGGCGGCCGAAGAGCTGGCGGCCGAAAGCTGGCTGCCGAAGAGCCGCCGATGGCCGAAGAGCTGGCGGCCGAAGAGCCTGCAGCGGAGCCGGCGGATTGAAGAGCTGGCGGCCGAAGAGCCTGGCGGCCGAAGAGCCTGCAGCGGAGCTGGCGGCCGAAGAGCTGGCGGCCGAAGAGCCTGCAGCGGAGAGCCGCTGGCGGCCGAAGAGCCGGCGGCCGAAGAGCCTGCAGAGAGCCGCCGATGGCCGAAGAGCTGGCGGCCGAAGAAGAGAAGAGCTGGCCGCCGAAGAGCCGGCCGCCGAGGAGCCAGCGGCCGAAGAGCTGGCGGCCGAAGAGCCTGCGGCCGAGCCGCCCACCGCCGAAGAGCTGGCCGCCGAAGAGCCGGTGGCCGAGGCGCCGACCGCCGAAGAGCCGGCCGACGCGCCGCCGGTCGAGTCGCCCGCCGCCGAGCCGCCGCCGGTCGAGGCGCCGACGCCGGACGCGCCGGCGGTCGAAGAGCCGCCCGCGGACGAGGCGCCGGTCGAGGCGCCGGCGGCCGCGGCCGAGCCCGCCGCGGCGAAGCCGACGGCGCCCGCCCCGCCCCAGCCGCCCACCAAGGGCCTGCCCAGCCTCGGCAGCGGGGTCGGCAGCCCCCTCGGCAAGCCCGGCGGCGGTGGCTTCCTGCCCAAGTCCCTCACCGGCGGCACCAAGAAGGGTGGCCTGCTGGGCGGCCTGGGTGGCGCGACCGAGAAGAAGTCCGGCGGTCTCGGCGGCGTCGACGCCGGCTGGGGCAGCCTGGGGGGTGACAAGAAGACGCCCCTGCCCGGCGCGGGGCTGTCGCTGGGCGGCCTGGCCCGCAAGCCGGGTGACAAGGGCGCGCTGGCCGGCCTCGGCAGCCTGGCGCGCAAGCCGCCCGAGAAGAAGGACGAGTGACCGACCCGGACCCCGAGGCGCCGCTCGGCGCCACGGGCACCTTCCCCGTGTCGGCCTGCGTGCAGGCCCTGGCCGACGTGATGCTGGCGCGGGGCCGCGTCGCCGAGACGCTCGGCGAGCCCCGGCTGAAGCCCCTCGAGATCGCCATCGAGTCGCGCGTCGCCGAGCTGGGGCGGGTCGAGCCCGATCCCGCGAAGATGCTGCGGGTGAAGGCGACGACCGAGCCGCGGCCGGTCGAGCGGCCGGACGCGATCGTCGAGCAGCTGGGCACCATCACCCCTCAGTTCTTCCTGCGCAACACGCACCGGGTGCAGTCCCAGGCCGATCCCGCGTGGCTCGACTTCGAGCGGCGGACCACGCGCGTCGAAGGCTGGCGCGCCGACCTCGAGGCCGCGCGGCGCTGCCAGGGGCCACCCCGGCGCGAGGCGCCCGATCTGGCAAGCCCGCGGCTGGCGATGCTTGTGGCGGAGCGTCGGGTCGTCATGGTAGAGACCCGCTGGCACACGCTCTATGGTCGCCCCGATCCGGTCGACGACCCCGCGTGACGCCGGGCGTACGTCGGTCGGTACCGACGCACGCGTACAGTCGTTCGGCGGCGCCCGGGTGGGCGCGGCCAGGAGAGATCACCCCGTCGCGGCCCCGTCTCTTTGTTCGGGCCGCGCCCGAGTCACACCGGCATCGATGCCCCGCCCGAGCACGTGCCCGCGGAGAGTCCGCGCGGCGCCGGGCGTGTGAGCCGAGCCGGTCGAGGGAAGAGGAACCCCGATGAGCAAGAAGATGCTGGTGAACGCCGCACAGGCCGGTGAGATCCGGGTTGCGGTCGTC
Source organism: Myxococcales bacterium (assembly GCA_020633465.1). GTDB lineage: Bacteria > Myxococcota_A > Bradymonadia > UBA7976 > UBA1532 > JACKDN01. The sequence continues at coordinate 397,043 of JACKDN010000005.1, read as the reverse complement.
GAAGACGGCATTCTCGAGGATCTGAACGTCGCCTACGAGGGCAACGAGCTGATCAAGGGCAACATCTACAAGGCCCGCGTGGTGAGCGTCGAGTCGGGCCTGCAGGCGGCCTTCATCGACTACGGCGCCGAGCGCAACGGCTTCATCACCTTCAACGACATCCACCCGCGCTTCTACAACAAGAAGCCGCAGAAGACCGACGGCCGGCCGCGCATCCAGGACTACCTGAGCGTCGGCGCCGAGCTGTTGGTGCAGGTGTACAAGGAGGAGATCGGCAACAAGGGCGCGGCGGTCACCACCGAGATCACGCTGCCCGGCCGCTACCTGGTGCTGATGCCCTTCTCGGAGTCGGCCGGCGTCAGCCGCAAGATCTCCGACGAGGGCACGCGCAAGAAGCTGAAGGAGCTGATCCAGAAGCTGGACGTGCCCGAGGACATGGGCCTGATCGTCCGCACCGCGGGCCAGGGCGCCAGCAAGACCGAGCTGCAGAAGGACTATCAGGAGCTCATCCGGGTGTGGGGGCACGTGCAGGCGCGCCAGCACAGCCTGAAGCAGCCCGGCCTGCTGTACCGCGAGCCCGACGTCTCGATCCGCTCGGTGCGCGACTACTACACCGACGACATCGACGAGGTGGTCACCGACGACGGGCCCACCTATCAGAAGCTGCTCGAGTTCTTCGAGAAGCACATGCCCGAGCAGGCCGCGAAGGTGCGCCACTACACCGGCAAGATGCCGCTGTTCAGCAACTTCGCGCTCGAGCGGCAGCTCGAGCACCTGACCAGCCATCAGGTGCCGCTGCCCAGCGGCGGCAGCATCGTGGTGAACCCCACCGAGGCGCTGACCTCGATCGACGTGAACTCGGGCAAGTCGCGCGGCCAGGCCAACCAGGAGCAGATGGCCTACGAGACCAACCTCGAGGCCGCCGAGGTGGTCGCCCGGCAGCTTCGCCTGCGCGATCTGGGCGGGCTGATCGTCTGCGACTTCATCGACATGAACGACCAGAAGCACCGCCGCAACGTCGAGAAGGCGCTGAAGAAGCACCTGAAGCGGGACAAGGCGCGCACCGAGGTCGGCAAGATCTCGCGCTTCGGTCTGCTCGAGATGTCGCGGCAGCGCATCAAGGCGCGGCTGATGGCCAGCACCCACGCCCTCTGCCCGATGTGCGAGGGCGGCGGCTACGTGATGACCACCGAGGTGGCCGGCATGACCATGCTGCGCCGCCTGCAGGAGCTCGCGGTCAGCGCGCCCTACGAGGCGCGCGTCGTGGGTCGGCTGCCGGTCGAGGTGGCCCTGTACCTGCTGAACGAGAAGCGCGCGGCGATCGCCGAGCTCGAGGAGCGCTTCCACGTCACCATCGAGATCCAGCCCGACATCGGCGCGGTCAGCACGCGCGACGCCTTCGAGGTGGTCACCGGCCAGAACGGTGAGCGCAAGGAGAAGAAGGACGAGCGCCGCGGTGGCCGGGATCGCGACCGCAAGGGTCGGGACCGCGGCGAGCGGCGCCCCCAGAAGGAGCGCGGACGCGGCGGGCGCCCGGATCGCCGGGGCGCGGGCAGCGCGAAGGCGGACGACACGCCCTTCGAGGCCCCGAAGGTGGTGGGCTACATCCCGCCCGACCGGCTGGCGACGGCGGATCTGGGGCCCGAGGACGAGGCCGACGAGCCGCTGATCGAGGACGAGGCGGTCGAGGCCGAGGCCGAGGTGACCGCCCCGGCGGCCGCCGCCGAGGGGGCGGACGAGGGCGGCGAGGACGAGGGCGAGGGCCGCAAGCGCCGGCGCCGGCGCCGGCGTCGCCGTCGCGGCCGGGGTCGCGACGAGGCCGCCGAGGCGGCGTCGACCGAGGACGAGGACGAGGGCGAGGACGAGGGCGAGGACGAGGGCGAGGACGAGGCGACCACCGACGCCGCGGGTGACGGCGACGAGGACGCGGCGCGCTGGCGCGAGGCCGCCTGGGCCTGCAACCGGGCGCGGCGCGAGCGGCGCCGGGCGGCGAAGGCGGCGAAGGCGGCCGAGCCGTCGGACGAGGCCGAGGACACGGCGGCGGAGGCGCCCGCCGAGAAGCCGGAGGGCGGCGCGGCGTCGCGGCGGGCGGCGTCGAGGCTGAAGGCGAAGCTGACCGGCGAGGGCGCGCCCTACGCGGGCCCCCGCGGCGGACGCGGCGGCCGAGGCCGCCGCCGACGACGCGGTGCCGGCGGTGGCCGAGGCCTCGCGGCGGGCGGCGTCGCGGCTGAAGGCGAAGCTGACCGGCGAAGAGAACCCCTACGCGGCGATGGCGGCTAAGGCGCCCGCCGAGGCGCGCTGGCCCCGCGGCCCCGGCCGAGAAGCTGGCGCCCAAGGCGGCGGCGCGGCGGGCGGCGTCGCGGCTGAAGGCGAAGCTGACCGGCGAGACCGAGGCGGCGCCGATCGCCGAGGCCGTGGCCGAGACGGTGGCGCAGGACGAGGCGGCCGAGGTGGCCCCTGAAGGCCGCGCCCAAGGCGGCGGCGCGGCGGGCGGCGTCGCGGCTGAAGGCGAAGCTGACCGGCGAGACCGAGGCGGCGCCGGCGGAGCAGCCGGCCGAGAAGCCGGCGGCGAAGGCCGAGCCCGAGGCGCCCAAGGCCGAGCCGAAGGCGGCGTCGCGGCGGGCGGCGTCGCGGCTGAAGGCGAAGCTGACTGGCGAGGCCGAGGCGTTGCCGGCGGAGGAGCAGCCGGCGAAGCCGAGCGGCGAAGGCGGAGCGAAGGCGCCCAAGGCCGAGCCGAAGGCGGCGTCGCGGCGGGCGGCGTCGCGGCTGAAGGCGAAGCTGACCGGCGAGGCCGAGGCGTTGCCGGCGGCGGAGAAGGCGCCGGCGAAGGCCGAGCCGAAGGCCGAGGCGGCGGCGAAGGCCGACGAGAAGCCGAAGGCGGCGAAGGCGGCGTCGCGGCGGGCGGCGTCGCGGCTGAAGGCGAAGCTGACCGGCGAGGCCGAGGCGGCGCCGGCGGCGGAGAAGGCGCCGGCGAAGGCCGAGCCGAAGGCAGAGACGGCGGCGAAGGCCGACGAGAAGCCGGCCGCGAAGGCGGCGTCGCGGCGGGCGGCGTCGCGGCTGAAGGCGAAGCTGACCGGCGAGGCCGAGGCGGCGCCGGCGGCGGGAGAAGGCGCCGGCGGCGGAAGGCGCGCGGCGAAGGCCGAGGCGGCCGCGAAGGCCGACGAGAAGCTGGCGGCGAAGGCGGCGTCGCGGCGGGCGGCGTCGCGGCTGAAGGCGAAGCTGACCGGCGAGGCCGAGGCCGGCGGCGCGCTGGCGGCGGCCGCGGCCGCCGACGAGGCGGCGCCGGCGGAGAAGCCCACGCGGTCGCGGCGGCGGTCGCCGGCCAAGAAGCCTGCGGCCGCGGCGGGCGCGCGGCTGAGGCGGCGACGCCTGAGGCCGCGTCCGAGGAGAAGCCGAAGCGCACGCGGCGGCGGTCGCCGGCCAAGAAGGCCGAGCCGGCCAAGGCCGGCGCGGCCGAGGCGGCGGCCGAGGCGAAGGCCGACGAGGCGACGGAGGAGAAGCCGAAGCGGACGCGCAGCCGGTCGACGGCGGCGAAGAAGCCCGCGGCGACCAAGGCGGCGGCCGAGCCCGAGGCCAAGTCGGCCGAGGCGGCCGAGGAGAAGCCGAGGCGGACGCGCAGCCGGTCGACGGCGGCGAAGAAGCCCGCGGCCGCCGAGCCCGAGGCGGCGAAGGCGGACGAGGCGGCCGAGGAGAAGCCGAAGCGGACGCGCAGTCGGTCGACGGCGGCGAAGAAGCCCGCCGCCGCGGCCAAGGCCGAGCCCGAGGCGGCGAAGGCCGACGAGGCCGCGGAGGAGAAGCCGAAGCGGACGCGCAGCCGGTCGACGGCGGCGAAGAAGCCCGCGGCGACCAAGGCGGCCGAGCCCGAGGCGGCGAAGTCGGACGCCGCGGCGGAGAAGCCGAAGCGGACGCGCAGCCGGACGACGGCGGCGAAGAAGCCCGCGGCGAAGAAGCCCGCGCCCAAGGCGACCGACGGTGACGCCCCGGCCGCGAAGGCCGCGGCGGCCATCTTCGAGACCCTCGACGACGCCTGACCGGCACCGCCGGGGCCGCGCTCGCGGCCCCGGCCCCCGCCGCCCCCGTGCGGCCGTACCCTCTCACCCTCCCCGTCAGGCCGCTCCACGGCGGCCTGACGCCCGCTCGCAGCCTCAGCCGTCACAGGCGGCCGGTGCGAGCGGGCCGGAGCGATCGATCAGTTCTCGACCAGCAGCCGGTAGTCCAGCGTCGCGTTCAGCGGCGAGCGGTACACGTAGATGCCGGGCTTCAGCTCGAGGCGGAAGTCGGCGCCCTCGCCGGGCGCGATCTTGCCCCCGGCGTGCTTGGGCAGGCTGGGATCGTGGGCGCCCTCGATCGCGAAGTCGATGGGCCAGGGGACGTCGACGTTCAGCAGCCGGATGACGTAGGTGCCCGCCTTGACGCGCAGGCGCCGCAGCTTGTCCTGGCGAAGCGGGCCCATCGCCCGGTTCAGCCGCTGACAGTCGGCCGTCGAGCCGGCCTTCAGCGGCACCGGATCCGGCGCCTCGCCCTCGAGCAGCATGCAGGCCCGCGCGTGCAGCACCAGCACCTGCGCGCCCCCGTCGGGCGCCGGCGTCAGCGCGGGCACGACGTCGGGCTGCGGGGCCGCCAGCGCGGCGCCCGGCAGGCCCAGCGCGACCAGCAGCACCAGTCCCCTCAACGATCGGCCCCGATCTGCTTGTCGTCGTGCAGCAGGGCGCGCACCGTCGGCGCCTGCTCGACGCGCAGCATCATCGTGCGCAGCACCTTCCCCTGATCGCCGGCGAACCGGATGGCGCGCGCGCAGGCCTCGCGCAGCGGCACGTCGTCGGGCGACTGGCTGTAGACGTCGACGATCTCGCCGAGGTGCTTGGGCCCGTAGCTCTCACCCAGCACCAGCACCGCCTTGCGGCGCAGCAGGCTGGGCTGGTTCGCGCCGCGCGCGATCAGCAGCAGCGCGCCCTCGGTCTCGGGGCCGGGCGCGTACACCATCGCCGACAGCGCGCGCGCGCGCGACAGCAGCGGCGCGTCGGCGTCCCCGACGATCTGCGCCAGGGCCGGCCCGAGCCCGACGCCCAGGCCGTCGAAGTGCCGCTTCTCGGGCACGAACTCGTAGCCCGCGAACCACGCGTCGAGGGCCTGACGCGCCTGGATGACCTGCTTGTGGGGATCGCTCACCTGCGCCGCGGCCGGGCCGGCAACGGTGGCCGACGCGCCGAGGGTGAGGGCGAGCGCGAGTCGCTTCAGGGTGCCGTTCATCGTCCGCCTCACTTCAGCGCCGGGTTGCGCACCAGGACGAAGCCCTGGTCGCCGGTGACCTTCTCGGCCGAGTCGCCCGCGGCCCAGAACATCAGGTTCTCGGCGCCCTTGCCGCCGCCGCACTCCTGGTAGGCGACGATGCCGTCGCTGTCCCGGTCGTTCGAGTTGTCGCACTGGGGCGTGTCGGGCAGCGGGTCGAAGGCGGTGCCCTCGGCCTCGGTGGTGTGGAACAGGCCCAGGAAGTGCCCACCCTCGTGCGCCATGGTCTGCGCCAGCTGGGTCGGGTTGCGCCGCCAGCCGGACATCGTCACCGCCACGCCGCTGTGGGTGGTGCCGTGCACGCCCGGCGGCCCGGGGATGCCGCCCGCGATGCCGAGGATGATGTACCCGGCCCGGCCGCCGACGATCTCCTGCACCATGAAGAAGTTGAGCGCCTGATCGGGGCTGCAGCCCAGGTCGCCGGCGCGGCTCGACACCGAGAACATCTGCCCCAGCTCCGAGGTGGGCCCGTCGACGCTGTCGATGACCGCGAAGCGTGCGGCGTCCCCGCCGGGCAGATCGCAGTAGTGCACCTCGCCGATCTCGATGCCCTGCTGCTGGTAGATGCGCTTCATCTCGCCGACGGCCCGCTGGAAGTCGGCGTCCCCCCCCGCCTGCGCGGCCTCGACATCGCTGACGTCGGCGAAGAAGAAGTTCACGTCGAGCGCGCTGGTCTCGGGCTCGCCGTCGGCGGTCTTGATCACCGCGTCGACGTCGACCGACGCGTTGCCGCCGTCCTTGATCAGCCGGAAGGTGTAGGTGCCCGGGATCGGCGCCGAGCGCGGGCTCGAGGGCACGTACTGGGTGATGACGTCCTCGCTGGGGAAGAACCGCACCTGGCTGCCGAAGGGATCCTGGAAGTCGTAGATGGTGTTGCCGTTGGGGTCGACCATCTCGCCGATGATCATCAGATCGGCGCCGCTGCCCTCGGCGAGGATGGCGAAGCCGAGCGTGCCCGCCGGCACGTCGAGGGTGAGGGGATCGCTCAGGCCGCCGCTGACCGACACGCCGCGCGCGACCTGCACGCGCTGCACCTGCGCGTCGCCCTGGGCGCGCTCGACGCAGCGGCCCGACGACGTGTTGCACACCAGGCCGTCGGCGCAGTCCGCCTCGGACTTGCACGGGCCGGTGCAGCCGCCGTCGTTGCAGACGTAGCCCGGGCGGCAGTCGAGGTCGGCGTCGCACGCGGCGAGGCAGACGTCCCCATCGGCGGTGGTGTTGCAGGTGCCGGTGCACGCGTCGCAGCCGGCGGTGCAGTAGCCGTTGGGCCACCGCTCGCCGGTCAGGCAGGCCCCCGAGGCGCAGTCGCCGTCGCCCGCGCAGAAGGCGCCGAGCGGGTTGGGATCACCGACGCCCTCGACGCAGTCGCCGCTCTCGACGTCGCAGTGCTCGCCGTCGCCGCACTCGTCGTTGCTCTGGCAGCGGGGCACGCAGGCCCGCACCGGCACGCTGTCGCCCTGGCTGTCGGTGGTGCGCGCCACCTCGCGGCACTTGTAGCCGTCGCCGCCGCGGCAGTCGCCGTCGCCGTCGCAGCCGCCGAGGCAGACGGCCGCGCCGTCGACGGTGACGCAGCTGGCGCCGGGCTCGCAGTCGGCGAACTGGTTGCCGCAGCGCGCCGAGCAGTAGCCGCCGCGGAACGCGGTGGTCTTCAGGCACAGCCCGCCGTTGCACTGGTTGTTCGCGGTGCAGGCGTCGCCGGTGGCCTTCTCGCCGCGCGCGACGCAGTTGCCCGAGCCGGTGTCGCAGCGCCGGCCCGCCTCGCAGTCGCTGTCCGACTCGCACTTGGGGACGCACACGCCCACCATTGCGCCGTCGAAGTTGACCACGTCGGGCCGCGCCGAGCAGCGGTACTGATCGCGGCAGTCGCTGTTGCCGTTGTCGGTGAGGCAGCCGTCGAGGCAGTAGTAGGCCTGATCACCCAGCTCGTCGCAGATGCTCTGGTCGTCGCAGTCGAAGGCCCCGCCGCTGCACGACGCCGAGCAGTAGCCGTCGGGCATGCGCAGGCATTGCGCCGCCTCGACCTGATCGCAGTCGCCGGCGGCCTCGCAGGCGGCGCCGACGTTGCCCGCCTCGGCCTGGCCTGCCGTGATGTTCTTGCAGCCGCCGAGCGCCAGCAGCGCCACGGGCAGCGCAAGCCGCGTCCATCGTGTGGTCATCGGAACTCGCCCCCCTTCCCATCAGGCGGCCCATCATAGCAGGCGCGCGGCGCCGCGACGGAAGGGGTTCGAGGGTATTCAGGGGCGCGGGTCGAGGCGGGCGAACTCCAGGCGCTCCATCAGGAACAGCACCTGGTAGACGTCGCCCTCGTCGACGCCGGGGATCGACACGAGGCGCCCGAACTGCTCGGCGATGGGCACGCCGTGGCCCACCGCGTTCCACACCCGCAGCTGCTTCGTCGACAGCTGCAGCTGCTCGGGCGTGACGACCTTGTGGTCCTGCCGCACGAAGGTCAGGTGCTCGCGCCCATCGAAGTGCGCCTTGATGTCGTCGATGGCCATGCGCCGGGTGACGCCCTCGTTGATCAGCGCGTAGGCGCCCAGCTCGAGCGGCACGATCTGCGCGGTGGTGTGCTCGCCCTGGAAGAAGGCGTAGCGCCCGTCGGGCCAGCTGAACACCTCGAGCAGCTTGGCCTTCACCTGGGCGGCCAGCGCGGTGAAGAGGTCGTGCGGGGTCAGCAGCTCGAGGTGCAGCAGCGCGTCGCCCAGCCGCCCGCCGAAGTCGCTCAGCGAGGTCAGCGCCTCGTTCAGCCGCTGGCGCGAGATCAGCCGCCGCTCGACGAGGTACTCCCCCAACAGCTCCGACCGCAGGTTGCTCGTCACGTACTCGGGTCGGCCGCGCCGCCAGAAGATCTCCTTGCGCTTGGTGCCCGTCTCGAGGTGCATCCGCCCGGTCGCCTTGACCGCCGCGTAGCGATACAGCAGCCGCGGGAAGGCGCGCTTGTCGAAGCTGCCGGTGAAGTCGGGCTCGGGCCCCTCGCCGGTGACGCCGGCCTCGGCGATCTGCGGCACCTGCTCGGCGGGCAGCCACGGGCTGCCGTCCACCGACACCTCTTCGCTGCCCTGCATCCCGTCGCGCTGAATGATCTCGACCAGCGTGTGCAGGCCCATCGGCCCGTAGATGACGCCCTCGGCGTCGCGGATGCGGAAGCGGCTCTGCGCCGAGAACTGCAGCTGCTCGGGCGTGGGCGCGATACGCAGCGAGCCGGTGTCCGTGCGCCCGACGACCGGGTTGGGCGTCGCGTCCAGCCGCAGCCGCGGCGCCATCTCGGCCACCATGCCGTCGATCGACTTGAGCTTCTCGAGCTCCTCGTCGATCTCCTTCGCGAAGACCGACTTCATGAACCGGCTCATGTCCTGCCCGGACACCCGGATCTTCTCGTTGAACAGGTGGTCGAGCAGCGCATCGAGGAACTCGCTGGCCGACTGGAAGCGCTTGTCGCGGTCGCGGTCGAGGGCCTTGCGCAGGATCTCGATCAGCGAGGGGGCGATGCCGTCGGGCAGCTTGTCGATGGCCGCGTCGACGTCGCAGTCGCGCACCAGCATCAGCGTCTCGAGCTCGGTCTTCCCGTGGAAGAGCCGGTTCATCGCCAGCATCTCGTAGAACATGATGCCGGCGCCGAACAGGTCGGCCCGGTGGTCGATCTCCTTGCCGGTCACCTGCTCCGGGCTCATGTAGCCCAGCTTGCCCTTCATCGTGCCGCTGCGCGTCGCGGCCTCGCGCCGGCTGGCCTTGGCGACGCCGAAGTCGCCGATCTTCACCTCGCCCTCGTAGCTGATCAGCACGTTCGACGGCGACACGTCGCGGTGCACGATGTGCAGCGGGTTGCCGCGGCTGTCGACGGCGTGGTGGGCGGCCTCGAGGCCCTTGAGGGTCTCGGCGATGATGAACACCGCCAGCTTGTGCGGCACGCGGATGCGCAGGTGCGTGCAGCGGATGAGCAGGTTGAGGAGGTCCTTGCCCAGGACGTACTCCATCGCGATGAAGTACTCCTTGTGCACGGCGCCCAGGTCGAAGATCTGCACGACGTTGGCGTGCTGCAGCGAGACGGCGATCTTCGCCTCGTCGATGAACATGCGGACGAACTCGTCGTTGTCCGCGAGGTGCTGCAGGATCTTCTTGATGACGAGCTGCTTCTGGAAGCCGGCCGCACCGAACTGACGACCTCGCCAGATCTCGGCCATGCCGCCGACGCCGATGCGGTCGAGCAGCAGGTACTTCCCGAACTGTCGCGGCTGAATCTTCAAACCCGACTCGGCGGTCCCCAGCCAGCCTGCCACGCCGATCCATCGCACGCCGGGCCCGGGCCGGCAACTTCGGCGCGCGGGGGCGGAGCCCACGGCCGCGCCTACCATACCTCTTTTCGTTCGGTCGCCGGGGCACGAGTTGATCCCGGCGCGCACAGTCACCTAAACTCGCCGCCCCCGCACAGCCACCCCGAAGGCCCATGCCCGCCCGCCCCGCATCCGTCGACACCCTCGTCATCGGCGCCGGCCTCGCCGGTCTGTCCGCCGCCTGGCACCTGCAGCAGGGCGGGGCCGTCGTGCACGTCGTCGACGCCGCCGATCACGTCGGCGGCAAAGCGAAGAGCGAGCAATACGAGGGCTTCACCTTCGACGTCACCGGCCACTGGCTGCACCTGCGCGATCCCGGCATCCGCGACCTGGTGCTGGGCCTGTGCGGCGACGACCACTTCATGCGCATCGAGCGCCTGAGCCGCATCTGGTCGAACGGCGTCTACACGCGCTACCCCTTCCAGGCGAACCTCTACGGGCTGCCGCCCGAGGTGGTGCACGCCTGCCTGATGGGGGCCATCGCGGCCGATCGCGCGCTGCCCGCCGAGGTGGCCATCGCCGACGAGCCCGAGAACTTCGCCGACTGGATCCGCTTCTACTTCGGCGAGGGCATCGCCGAGCACTTCATGGTGCCCTACAACGCCAAGCTGTGGGGCGTGCCCGCCGAGCGCATCACCAGCCGCTGGTGCCAGCGCTTCGTGCCGCGGCCGCGGCTGAGCGACATCGTCGCGGGCGCCGTCGGGTGCAACGAGAAGGCGATGGGCTACAACGCCACCTTCCTGTACCCGAAGCAGGGCGGCATCCAGACGGTGGCCGAGGCGCTCGGCGACGCGGTGGGGCGCGACGTCATCCACCTCGAGGCCGAGGTCGTCGGCGTCGACCACGGCGCGCGCACGGTGCACTACGCCGACGGCACCCGCACGACCTACCGCCGCCTGGTCAACACCATCTCGCTGACGCGCTTCGTCGACCTGCTGGGGGCCGCGGTGCCCGCCGAGGTGCGGGCGGCGCGCGCGAAGCTGTGGGCCACCGAGGTGGTGTACCTCAACGTCGGCGTCGAGGGGCCGCTGGGGCAGCCCGACCACTGGATCTACGTGCCCGAGCCCGCCTGGCCGATGTACCGCGTGGGCAGCTTCTCGAACGCCAACCCGGCGATGGCGCCGGCGGGCGACAGCTCGCTCTACGTCGAGCTGGCCGATCGCGAGACGCCGCCCGAGGCGCTCGTGCCGCGCGTCACCGAGGGGCTGATCGCGATGGGCCTGATCGACGACGCCCGCCGCGTGCGGTTCGCCCACGCGCGGCGCATCCCGGACGCCTACGTCGTCTACGACTTCGCCTACCACGACGCCCGCGACGCCGTTCACGGCTGGCTGGGCGCGCAGGGCCTGCGCAGCATCGGCCGGTACGGCGACTGGAACTACTCGTCGATGGAGGACGCGCTGATCGACGGCCGTCGCACCGCCGCCGAGCTACTGGAGAGCTGACCGTGGGCGCGCCCGACGTCTCGATCGTCATCCCCGTCTACAACGAAGAGGGCATCATCTCGGCGTCGTTGTCCGACCTGCGCGAGAAGCTGCAGGACGTCGACTTCACCTACGAGATCATCGTCGCCGAGAACGGCTCGACCGACGCCACGGTGCGCATCGCCGAGGACTTCTCGACGCGCCACCCCGAGGTGCGCGTGATGAGCATCGGCGAGCCCAACTACGGCAAGGCGCTGCGCCGCGGCATCCTCGAGGCGCGGGGCAAGTACGTCATCTGCGACGAGATCGACCTGTGCGACGTGGACTTCTACCGCGTCGCGATGGAGAAGCTGCGCGAGGACGACTACGACCTGGTCGTGGGCAGCAAGCGGGCGCCGGGCGCGCGGGATCGCCGGCCCGCCTATCGGCGCATGGCGACGCAGGTGCTCAACGGCATGCTGCGCGTGGCGACGGGCTTCAAGGGCACCGACACGCACGGGCTGAAGGCCTTCGAGCGGTCGAAGGTGCTGCACGTCGTCGAGGCCTGCGTGGTCGACCGCGACATGTTCGCCAGCGAGCTGGTGGTGCGCGCGCACCGCGACGATCGGGTGAAGTGGTGCGAGGTGCCCATCGACCTCGTCGAGAAGCGCCCGCCCTCGGTGCACCTGTTTCGCCGGGTGCCCAACGTGCTGAAGAACATGGTGCGCCTGACCTCGGTCATCCGCTTCGGCCGGGACCTGAAGTGACCCGGACCGCGAGCGTCGGCGTCGACGTCGACAGCCTGCGCCACTACTACCGCATCCACGGCCTGGACGAGGGCAGCGCGACCAACGCCGCGTGGGCGGTGGGCGTGCCGCGCTTCGTCGAGCTGTTCGGCGAGGTGGGCGTGCCGGCCACGTTCTACTGCATCGCCGAGGATCTCGAGGTGCCGGGCAACGCGGCGCGGCTGCGCGCGCTGGTCGACGCGGGGCACGAGATCGGCAACCACACCTGGCATCACCGCTACGACCTGACTCGGCTGTCGCCGGCCGAGCGTCGGGCCGAGGTGGCCTGTGGCCGCGCGCGCCTCGAGGACGCCGCCGGCGCGCCGGTGGTGGGCTTCCGCTCGCCCGGCTACAACACCGACGCCGCCCTGCAGGCCGACGTGATCGCCGCCGGCCACACCTACGACAGCAGCGTCTTCCCCTGCGCGCCCTACTACCTGGCGAAGGCCGGGGTGATGGGCGCGATGCGGCTCGCGGGCCGCCGCAGCCAGAGCGTGCTGGGCACCCCGCGCGTGCTGGCCGCGCCGCGCGATCCCTACGACGCCGACGGCGACGAGCCCCACCGCCGCGGGCCGAGCGGGCTGCGCCAGTACCCGGTGTCGGTGGCCGCGGGCGTGCCCCTCATCGGCACCGCCTTCACCGCGCTCGGCCGCGCCGGCAGCCTCGCCGCGGTCGCCGCCGGCCACGCCCTGCGCCGCCACCTGACCCTCGAGTTCCACGCCGTCGATCTGCTGGGCCTGCGCGACGACGGCCTCGATCCCGCCCTCGCGGTGCAGCCCGATCTGAAGGCGCCCGTGGCCCGCAAGCGCCGCGTCTTCCGCCACCTGCTGAGCTGGCTGGCCCGCCGCCGCGCCTTCGTGCGGCTGGACTCGCTTCCCTAAACCCACGTCCTGACGTCGGAAATCGCCCCTGGACGATCCGGGGGCGCGATCGCTAGACTCGCCCGCCCTGGAGGTGATGGTGCATCGCGTGCTGCTGCTGACGCTGCTGTGGGGGGCCCCGCTCGGGGGCTGCTCGCCCCGGCCCCCGACGCTGGTCTGGCCGCAGACGACCGCGCACACGGTGGCCGAGAGCTGGGCGGGGGCCTTCAACGCCCAGCAGCCCGATCAGCTGCGCCTGCTGGTGCACCCGTCGCGGCGCGCGGCATTCGACGAGGCCCTGCCGACGTTCCGGCTGGGCAAGGTGAACATCCAGCGCTTCGACGTCGCGGGCCGGCTGGTGGTGGACGACCGCCACGACGCGCGCGAGGTGACGTACTGGTACCACGACGGCGCGGCGGCCACGGCCCGCCGGGTGGTGGTGGCCGAGGTGGACGGACGATGGTGGGTCTGGACCTTCTGAGCCTTTGGGTGGCGCTGGCGGCGCCGGGGTTGCTGGGGTTGGATCCCGAGCGCCCGCCGGCGCCCGCCCCGCCCTCGTCGCTGGCGCCCCCGGCGCTGCTGACCACCCGGGGCCTCGACACGGCCGCCCTCCCCCCCGCGGGGCTGGACCTGCCCCTCGACCACCTGACCGTGCCGGTCACCCTCAACGGCCCCGTCCGCGAGTTCATCGACTTCTTCCAGGGCCGCGGCCGCTTCATCTACGCCCGCTGGTACGCCCGCATGGGCCGCTACCGCGCGCTGATGCTGCCCATCCTCGAGCGCCACGGCCTGCCGCCCGAGATGCTGTACCTGTGCATGATCGAGAGCGGCTTCGATCCCGACGCCGTCTCGCGCGCGGGCGCCGTGGGGCCCTGGCAGTTCATCCGCTCGACCGCCCGCCGCTACGGCCTGCGCTACGACGACTGGGTGGACGCCCGCCGCGATCCGGTGCAGGCGACCGACGCCGCCGCGCGCCACCTGGCCGATCTCTACGCGCGCTTCGGCTCGTGGCCCCTGGCGATGGCCGCCTACAACGCGGGCATCGGTGCGGTGGCGCAGGCCATCGAGCAGACCGGCAGCAACGACTTCTGGCGGCTGGCGGCGGCGGGCGCCCTGCCCGACGAGGCGACGCGCTACGTCCCCAAGATCATGGCGGCGATCATCATCGGGCAGGCGCCGGCCCGCTTCGGCTTCGATCAGGTGCGCCTCGAGCCCGCCCTGCGGTTCTCGGTGGTGCCGGTGCCCGGGGGCAGCGATCTGCGCCCGCTGGCGCGCAAGGCGGGCGTGGCGCTCGACGAGCTGACCGCGCTCAACGCCGGCCTGCGCCGCGGCTACACGCCGCCCGACGGGCAGGAGTACCCGCTGCGCGTGCCCGAGGCGGCGGCCGAGCCCCTGCGCGCGGCGGTCGAGGCGCTGCACGCCCGGCCGCCCGGGCTGCTGATCGAGCACACGGTGCGCTTCGGCGAGCGGCTGCGCGACATCGCCCGGCGCTACGGCGTGCGGCGGCGCGAGCTGCGGCGGCTGAACGAGCTGCCCGAGGGTCAGCCGACGCCGGGGCAGGTGCTGGTGGTGCCGAAGATCGGCGAGCCCGGCCCCGACGTGCCCGACGGGCTGATGGTGGCCGCGCGGCCGGAGCTCGACTTCGACGTGCCCGGGCGCGCGCTGGTGTACTTCCCGGTCCGCCGGCGCACCGACGTCGCCGAGGTGGCCGCCTTCTTCGGCGTGGCGCCCGGCGAGGTGGGCATGTGGAACAGCCTCGATCCGGCGGTGCCGCTGCAGCGCGGCATGGTGCTGCGGCTGTACGTGCCCGAGGACTTCGACCGCACGACGGCGGTGCTGGTCGAGCCCGCGCAGGTGACGGTGGTGACGCCGGGCAGCGACGCGGCCGAGAAGGCGCTCGAGCACGCGAAGCGCAAGCCGAGCGCGCCGATCAAGCACGTCGAGCACGTGGTGCGGCGGGGCCAGACGCCGTGGAAGATCGCGCGGCGCTACGACGTGAGCGTCGAGGATCTGCTGGCGGCCAACGGCCTGACGCGCGACCACAACCTGTCGGTGGGGCAGACGCTGAAGGTGCCCACCTCGGCGACGCCCAAGGCGCGCGGCCGCGCCAAGAAGCGGGCGCCCAAGCGCGAGGCGCGCGGCGGGCGACGCTACAAGGTGAAGGCCGGCGACAGCCTGTGGACGATCGCGCGGCGCCACGACGTGAAGGTGAAGGATCTGCGGCGGCGCAACGGGCTCGCGAAGAGCGACGGCCTGCGCCCCGGCCAGGTGCTGCTCATCCCCTGAAGCCGAGAGGATCGCCCATGTTGTCGGTCGAAGAGGCGGTCGCCCGCATCCTGAGCGCCGCGACGCCGCTCGAGGCCGAGCGGTGCGGTCTGCTCGACGCGGTCGGGCGGGTGCTGGCCACCGACGTCGTGGCCGGACGCGCGCTGCCCCCCTGGGACAACTCGGCCATGGACGGCTACGCCCTGCGCGCGGCCGATCTGCCCGAGGGCGTCGGCGCGCTGCCGGTGAGCGACGCCATCCCCGCCGGCGATCCGGGCGACCGGCCGCTGGCGGCGGGCACCGCCGCGCGCATCTTCACCGGCGCGCCCCTGCCGCCGGGGGCCGACACCGTGGTGATGCAGGAGGACACGGCGCGCGAGGGCGACACCGTGCGCGTCCTCGAGGCACCGCGGCCGGGTCAGCACGTGCGGCGCCGGGGCAGCGACGTCGAGCCGGGGGCGGTCGTGCTGCGCGCGGGCCGCATCCTGGCGCCGCCCGATCTGAGCCTGCTGGCGTCGCTGGGGCGCAGCCAGGTCGCGGTGGTGCGGGCGCCCACGGTGGCGGTGCTGACCAGCGGCGACGAGCTGCTCGACGTGGACGCGGGCGAGCCCGGCCCGGGGCGCATCGTCGACGGCAACTCGATCGGGTTGGCCGCCGCGGTGCGCGCGCTGGGCTGCGCGCCGCGCATCTTCCCCATCGTGCCCGACGATCGCGACGCCACCTTCGAGGCCCTGCGCCGGGCCGCGCGGGCCGACGTGCTGCTGAGCACCGGCGGTGTCAGCGTCGGGGACTACGACTTCGTCGGCGACGCGCTGCGCACGCTCAGCGGCGACCGCTTCGGCTTCTGGAAGGTGGCGATCAAGCCGGGCAAGCCGCTGGCCTTCGGGCGCATCGGCGAGTGCCTCGCCTTCGGGCTGCCGGGCAACCCGGGCAGCGCGCTGGTCACGTTCGAGATCTTCGTGCGCCCGGCGCTGCTGCGCCTGATGGGGCACACGGCGGTGCACCGCGCCCCCCGCGCCGCGGTGCTGGACGCGCCCCTGAAGGCCGGCGGCGCCCGCCGCGAGTACCTGCGCGCGACGACGCGCTGGGTGGACGGGGCGCTGCACGTCGATCCCCGGCGCACCCAGTCGAGCGGCGCCCTGTCGAGCCTCGGCGGCGCCGACGCCTTGGTGGTGGTGGCGCCCGGCGCGCCCGCCGCGCCCGCCGGCGCGACCGCCACGGTCCTGCTGCTGGGTGAAGACCGCGTGGACGACGTCGTCGTTTGACCCGCGCACACAATGTGCTACATCGAACGGCGCTGGGGACGGCTTCGGCGCCGGACGGTGTTCGGAACCCCCCACCGCCCCTCGACACAGGAGCTGCGATGCGACTCTTCGCCCTCCCCCTGGCCCTGCCGCTGGCCGCGCTGCTGGCCGCGCCGGCCGCCGCGCGCGATCTGGGCTACGATCTGCGCGCCAACCTGCCGGCCGCCCACGTGTATCGCGGCGGCGCCGTCGCCGACGCCGCGACGGTGGGCTTCGTGAAGTACATCCGCGACATGAACGGCAGCTGGAAGCTGGGCGCCAAGGAGGACGGCGCGCCCGCCGCCTACCTGCCCGGGCTGCAGGCCAACCTGTGGCTGCCCGTGGGGCCCGAGCAGAAGGGCGCCAAGCTGGCGCTCGAGGCGCGCTTCAAGCCCATCGGCAAGGATCAGCGCGTCGACGTCTTCGTCGACGGCAAGAAGATCGGCAGCCCGAACCTGACCGAGGGTTGGCAGACCGTGCGGGTGAACGTGCCCGAGGCGCTGTCGCCGGGCCTGGTGAAGGTGCGGCTGCACTTCCGGCGCTCGACCGAGTACGCCGGCACGAAGACGGCGGCGGCCATCCGCTACGTGCGGCTGACGCCGCAGGACGCGCCGCCCGCGCCGGCCACCGAGGCGGACGTGGCGGCGGCGCTGCGCAGCGCCGAGGGCGACGCGCTGGTGCTGCCCGACGGCGGGGGCCTGGACTACTACGTCACGCCGGTGAAGGGCCTGACGCTCAGCGGCACGGCCCGCGGCGGTGAGGTCGAGGTGTTCGCGCAGACCGACGGCGCCGCGCCCAAGAAGCTGGGCGGTGGGGCCACCCTGGCGCTGAAGCTCGACGCCTACGCGGGCAAGGCCGTGCGCCTGATGCTGCGGGGCAAGGGCGGCGCGGTGAAGCTCGACGGCGCGAAGCTGGCCGGCGGCACCGCGGGCGCGCCGAAGGCCCCCACCAAGCCCAAGTACGTCGTCGTGTGGCTGATCGACACGCTGCGCGCCGACAAGCTCGACTTCTATCCCTTCCCCAACGCCAACGGCCGCAAGAAGGTCAAGACGCCGAACCTGAGCGCGTTCGCCAAGGAGTCGACCGTCTTCGCGCCGTACTGGGTGCAGGGCAACGAGTCGAAGGCCAGCCACGCCAGCCTGTTCACCGGCACCTACCCCGTGCGGCACGGCGTCTACACGCACGAGGCCAAGCTCGAGGAGGGGCTGACCACCATCGCCGAGGCCTTCAAGAAGGCCGGCTATCGGACGGGCGGCTTCGTCAGCAACGGCTACGTCAGCGATCGCTGGAACTTCGACCAGGGTTTCCAGGACTTCCAGAACTTCATCCGCGAGGGCAAGGGCCACAACGCGCGCGCCGTGGTGAAGGCGGCGCTGCCCTGGATCGACAAGAACAAGGACAAGCCCTTCTACCTGTACCTGGGCACGAGCGATCCGCACGTGACCTATCGGGCGCACAAGCAGTTCATCGATCAGTACGACGAGCCGGGCTACGCGGGCAGCTACAAGAAGTACCTGTCGGGCACCGAGCTCGGGAAGCTGAAGGCCAAGAAGAGCCCGCCCGCCGAGCGCGAGCGCAAGCGCATCGAGGCGCTGTACGAGAACGAGATCGCCTTCAACGACCACCACTTCGGGAAGCTGATCGAGCACCTGAAGTCGGCGGGCATCTACGACGAGACGCTGATCATCGTCACCAGCGATCACGGCGACGAGTTCTGGGAGCGGGGGTCGTGCGGGCACGGCCACAACCTGAACCAGGAGCTGATCAACGTGCCCTTCCTGGCGCGCTTCCCCGCGCTGTTCCCCAAGGGCAAGGTGGCCGGCGAGGGCGCGGGCGGCGTCGACGTGCTGCCGACGCTCATGGGCATCTTGGGCCAGAAGCCGGGCGAGGCGGTGCAGGGCATCGACCTGCTGCCCTACGTCTGGGCCGAGGGGGCCACCTACCCGACGTCGGTGATGGCCAGCATGGCCACCAGCAGCTTCGCGCTGCAGACCGGTCCGGCGAAGGTGATCATGCGCAGCGAGCGGGCCATCGAGATCTACGACGTCTCGAAGGATCCCGCCGAGAAGGACGATCAGTTCGAGAAGAAGGTCGTGCTGACGCTGGCCGCGATGGATCCGCTGAGCCTGTTCCTGACGCGCCCCAAGACGTGGCGCAAGTCGGTCTACGGGCCGCCGAACAACCTCACCCGGGCCTTCGAGTAGGGGCCCGCTCCGGGCGCGGCTGCACGGGCACCTCGGCCTCGAGCCAGAGGCCCCGCGTGGGCTCGATGCGGCAGCGCCACGCCATCACCTCGACGCCGGCGGCCAGCGCGGCGAGCAGCGCCTCGCCGTAGGCCGGATCGACCGCCCAGGCGGGCTCCACCACCCGCGTGTCGTCGCGCCCCGCGCAGAAGAACAGCACCGCCCGGTCGCCGCCGCGGGCCACGTCGGCGAGCGCGCGCAGGTGCGCCGCGCCGCGCGTGGTGACGGCGTCGGGGAAGCGGCTGACGCCGTCGCCGACGCCCAGGGTGACGTTCTTCACCTCGACGAAGCAGCGCGCGTCCCCGCGGGTCAGCAGCAGATCGACCCGGTGCCCGTCGCCGTAGCGCACCTCGGGGCGCACGGCGTCGTAGCCGGCCAGCGCGGGCACCCGGCCGGCCTCGATGGCCTCGCGCACCAGGTGGTTCGGGCGCTGCGTGTTGACGGCCACGCGGGCCCCGTCCACCTCGACGATCTCGAGGGTGTGGCGCAGCTTCCGCTTCGGGTTCTGCGAGTCGCTGATCCAGGCCGGCGCGTCGGGCGCGTGGCACGCGGTCATCGCGCCGGTGTTGGCGCAGTGGACCGTCAGCAGGTCGCCCGAGGGCAGGCGGACGTCGGCGAAGAAGCGCTTGTAGCGGCGGACGAAGCGGCAGGGCATCAGCGGGGGATCGAAGCGCATCGGAGCTCGGCTGGGGGGTCGGTGCCAGGGCGGTGACTTGAGGAACGGGGCAACCCGCACGATAATGCGGCACGAGTAGCTGGGCGCGGCCGCGCCCGACGAAAGGTGACGCGCATGGCCCTGACGATCAACACCAACACCCGGTCGATCAACGCCAACCGCCAGCTGCGGCAAGGCAACCAGGTGCTCGACAAGGTGTTCCAGCAGCTGTCGAGCGGCCTGCGCATCAACCAGGCGGCCGACGACGCCGCGGGCCTCGCCATCAGCAGCCGCTTCACCAGTCAGATTCGTGGGCTCAACCAGGCCGTGCGCAACGCCAGCGACGGGGTGTCGCTGGTGCAGACGGCGGACGCGGCGCTGGCGTCGACCGGCGAGAACCTGCAGCGCATCCGCGAGCTGTCGATCCAGGCGGCCAACGGCACGCTGACCGACGCCGATCGCCAGGCCATCCAGGCCGAGGTCGACCAGCTGACCGAGGAGATCGGGCGGGTGGCCGAGACCACCACCTTCAACGGCCAGCGCGTGCTCGACGGCAGCTTCCAGCGGGCGTCGTTCCAGGTGGGCGCCAACGCCAACGAGACCATCGGCGTGCCCGGCGCCGACACCCGCACCGAGCGCCTCGGCGCCGCGGCGGTCGCCACCAGCGGCGCCATCGACCCGAGCGGCCTGCAGGCGGGCGAGCTGACGATCAACGGCGTCGACGTGCGGGCCACCCAGGCCACCGACGACACCGTATCGACGGCCAACAACACGGGCAGCGCCATCGCCGTGGCGGCGGCGATCAACGACGTGTCCGCGGACACCGGCGTGACCGCGACGGTCAACGCCACCGAGGTCGAGGGCGGCGCGGTCGGCGGCGGGCAGCTCGACTCGAACAACCAGCTGATCATCAACGGCGAGAGCATCTCGGGCTTCGCGGTGCAGTCGGACGACGCCGGCGGCGGTCTGGTGGACGCGATCAACGCGGTGGCCGACCGCACGGGCGTGACGGCCAGCCGCACCGCCGATGGCACGGTCGCGCTGACCGCGCAGGACGGCCGCAACATCGACGTGCAGACCACCGGCAACGCCGACACCATCACCGGCCTCGCCCAGGGCACGACCACGGGCACGGTCACGCTCACCAGCGACGAGCAGTTCACGATCGGTGGCGCCGCGCCCACCGACGCCGGCCTGCAGGCCGGCATCGAGGGTGTGCGCACCACCGAGGCGGTGGCCAGCGTCGACGTCAGCACGGTGCGGGGGGCCAACCGCTCGCTGGCGGTCATCGACCGGGCGCTGGGTCAGGTCAGCGCGCAGCGCAGCACCTTCGGCGCGCTGCAGAACCGCTTCGAGTCGACGATCAACAACCTCACCAACGTCTCCGAGAACCTGGCCGCGGCCAACAGCCGCATCCGCGACGCCGACTTCGCCGAGCGCAGCTCGCAGCTGGTGCAGCGGCAGATCATCCAGCAGGCGAACATCGCGGTGCTCAGCCAGGCCAACGTCTCGCAGCAGTCGGCGCTGACCCTGCTGAACGGCTGACGCGGCGCCCACCCGTTGCCCGCGTGCCGCCGCGGTGCCAGACTCGGCGCTCCACGCTTCGCCGGAGGACGCCGTGCTGCAGCCGGGTGACCGCATCCCCGCCTTCGATCTCGAGGACGACCAGGGCAACCGGGTGACCGACGCCGACTTCGCCGGGCGCACGGTGGTGCTGTACTTCTATCCCAAGGACGACACGCCGGGCTGCACCAAGCAGGCGTGCGCCTTCCGCGACGCGCACGCGGCCTTCCGGGCGCAGGGCGTCGCGATCTACGGCGTCAGCGCCGACGACGTGGCCAGCCACGCGCGGTTCCGCGACAAGTTCGGGCTCACCTTCCCGCTGCTGGCCGATCCCGACCACGCCGTCTGCGAGGCCTTCGGCGTGTGGGGCGAGCAGGAGTGGCAGGGCCACCGCTTCACCGGCATCGCCCGCACCACCTTCGTCATCGACGATGGGGTCGTGAAGACCGTGTTCCCCGACGTGGACGTCATGGGCCACGCCGAGCGCGTGCTGGCCGACGTGTTCTGAGCCGGCGGGCTCAGCGGGCGACGAGGGTGAACCGCTCCGCGGCGTCCACCTGGCGCGCCCACTTCGCGAAGGCGGGGTAGTCCTCGGGCGCGATCAGCCCGCCGGCCACGACCAGCTCGCTGTGGATCTCGACGCGGTCGTCGTCGACCTCGACCCGCCGCGTGAAGCGGTGCGGGCCCCAGGTGAGCGTGACGTCGGACGGCGCGCCGGTGAAGGGGCGGTCGCTCTCCAGCACCAGGTGCACCGTCTGGTGCGTCGGCAGGTCCAGCGCCAGGGGCAGCGCGCGGTCGGCCAGGCGGGCGTGGCTGCGTCCGGGCGAGACGGGGGCGAGGCCGAGGGCGAGCTGGTCGCCGCCCTGCACGACGAAGCGCGATCGCATCGTCAGGGGCCCGTCGGGATCGTCCTCGATCGGATCGGCGAAGGACTCGACCTGCGCCGCGCCGACGGCGGGCAGCAGCAGGCGCTCGACCAGCCGGGGGCGGCGCGCGGCGTCGAGCTGGGCCAGCGTCGCGCCGACCACGATGGCCTCCTGCCCGACGAGGGTGTCGGTCGACGCGCCGGTGAGGCGCCCGTCCTCGTGCCAGCGCAGGTCGAGCCGCACGCGCCGGGCGTCGCCCACCGCGCGCTCGGTGGGCAGCGTCCGCGGCGCGGTCGGGCCGTCGGGCGGCCACAGCTGCAGCGCGTCGCCGCCCAGCATCGGGAAGGGCAGGAAGCCGGGCGCGGCCCGGTCGGGGCCGGGGTCGAACCAGGGGCCGCCGATGACCTCGATCAGCGGGTAGGGGAAGTCGGCCACCTGACGGAACGGGCCCGAGGGCACGTGCACCGCGGGGCGGGTCATCAGCAGCCGGTGGGGCACGCCGGCCACCTCGAGCGCCGCGCTCAGCACCAGGGCGCGGTTGCCGCTGCCGCTCTGCACCGCGACCCCGACGCTGCCGCCCACCAGTCCGGCGTCGCCGTCCACGGCCTCGCGCACCGCCCGCGCCAGCCGGATCGCCCGGGCGGCCGGCGCGCCCTCGCCGGCGTGGGCCTCGACCCAGGCCTCGAACGCCGGGCTGCGGCGCCGCAGCGCGAGGACGCGATCGCGGTAGTAGTCGAGATCCTCGTCCAGCCGCACCCGCTGGCCCACGCGCACCGAAGGCAGCCACAGGCCCGGCGGCGGCGCGTCCGGCTCGGCGGGCAGCAGCGGCACCTGATGCGCCTCGAAGCGCAGCCCGGCGCGCTCGTCGAGGATGATCGGCTCGGGCGCGGGGGCGCCCGCCAGGCGTTGATGCTCCGGGGGCGTGGCGTCGGGCGCGAACACCTCGAAGCGCTGCCGGAAGATGGGCAGGTCGACGCCGCGGAAGTAGATGCGCGGGGTCAGGTAGCCCGCGTCGTACAGGTACCCGTTGTCGCCCGCCTCGAGGTACACCGCGACCACGTAGTCGCCGTCCTCGAGATCCTTCAGCGAGATGGTGTCCTTCTCGGGCACCTCTTCGGCGAAGACGCGCCGGCCGTCCGCCTTGCGGGTGTAGAGCGCCAGCAGGCGCACGTCGTCGGGCAGCCCGATCTCACCGTAGGTCTCGGCCGCCTCGCGCGATCGGATGGCCAGCACCTCGTGCACCCAGCGCAGGCGCGTGCCGTCGGCGAAGGACAGCAGCGCCGCGTGGTCGACCACGCGCACCGCGGGGCCGGGCAAGGGCGGCACCGCCTCGAAGGCCGCGATGGCCGCCTCGGTGTCGAGCGCGACGTCGGAGAGCGGCGACCACGCCGGCCACGCCGCCACCAGATCCAAGCTGGGGCTGGCGGTCGGGTGCGCGCGCACGATGTCGCGCAGCGCGTCCCGCCAGGCGGCGTCGGCGCCCCCGAGGGCGTGCGCGAGATCGGCCGCGGCGAGGGCGTCGTCCAGCCCCTCGAGCTCGGCGTACTGCGCGCGGGCCTCGTCCAGTCGACCCAGCGCGACGAGCGCGCGGGCGCGCAGCCGCCGCCCGCGCGGGCGCGTGGCCTCGTCGCCGGCCGCGTCCAGCCGCGCCAGGGCCGCCTCAGGCCGCCGGGCCCCCCAGCAGCAGATCGGCGGCGTCCAGCAGGCGCCCGCAGCCGACCATCGCCTCGACCAGGGGCTCGGGCGCGCGCCGCGCGTCGGGCGTCAGCGACACGCGCAGATCGAGCAGGACGCAGGGATCCGGCGCGGCGCGCTCGGCGGCGCGCAGCGCGGCGCTGGCCGCGGCGCTCGTGCCGCGCGCCGCCAGCGCGCGCAGGCGCGCGCCGGTGGGCCGCGAAGGCGTCCGGCGCCCGGCGCACCGCCTCGGTCAGCTGCGCGTCGGCCTCGTCCAGATCGCCCGCGCGCAGCGCCAGCCGCCCCAGCGCCAGGGCCGCGCGGGCCGGCATCACCGGCGCCGCCGCGGTCCAGTGCGCGCGGGCCGCGTCCGGGCCTGCCGCGTCGAGGCGTCAGGCGCGTCCAGCGCCGCCTCGGCCGCCAGCGCCTCGAAGGGCGCCGTGCTGGGGGCGCCGTCCAAGAGCGCGACGGTCGCCTCGGCGTCGCCGTCCCCAGCGCGGCCTCGAGCGCCAGGTAGCGGTCCACCGCGTCCGGGGTGGGCCGGCGATCCGGCACCGCGGGCCCCGGGTCCACGGGGGCGGGCGCCGCCGGCCGTCGCCAGCGCCAGGCCTTCGGTCCGCGGCGCGCGGCCCAGACGACGATCAGCGGGCCCGTCCCCTCGGCGGTGAAGCGCTGCGTACGGGGCCCGTGGCGATCGTCGGCCGTGGCCATCACCAGCCGACCGTCGCGCCACGCCCGGGCCGGCCCGTCCACCTGCAGCTCCAGGTGCGCCGCGCCCGGCTCGAGCGGCCACCGGGTGAGGATCAGGCCGTCGGGATCGGCGCGCGGCGTCCGCGCCTCGAGGGCCCAGCGGCGGCCCAGCGCGCGCACGCTGTCGCCCTTCGCCGTCGGGGGGTGCGCGATCAGGCGCCGCAGATCGAGGAAGGGCAGAAACGAGATGCGCAGGGTGTGGGTGGCGCCCTCGAGCGGGACGCGGTCGGCGGCGGCGGCGCCCAGCGCGCGGCGCAAGGCGGCCTCGCCGTCGGGCACCTCGGAGGCGGCGGCCTCGGCCCAGAAACCGGCCCAGGCGGCCCACCACGCCGTCGCCGCGGGCCGCGACGGCGGCGGCCGCCAGCGCCGCCGAGGCGTCCAGCGCGTCCGCGCGGCCAGGCGCGCCCGACCGAGGGCCGCCAAGGGTGCGTCGGGGGCGCGCGCGAAGTCGGCGCGGGCGCCCTCGACGTCGCCGGCGAGGTAGCGCCACCACCCGCGGCGGGCCGGATCCGCGTCCGGGCGCGCTTCGACGGCGGCGCGCTGCTCGGCCAGCGTCGCCGGCGGTGGCCGACCGCAGGCCGAGGCCAGCATCGCGAGCAGGGCGAGGGCGGCGCGCCTCATCGCACGCCCCGATCGGTGCGCAGGCGCAGCCGGCGGTCCAGGGCGGCGTCGGCGCGGGCCAGCCACGCGCGGAACGCGCCGTAGTCGGCGGCCGGCACGGTCAGCGCGGTGATCGTGTGATCGACCACGATCTCGACGCCGGCCGAGCTCGCCGACGCGCGGGCGCTCAGGCGGCCGAAGGCGCTGTCCAGGTCGACCGGCGGCGGCAGGGCCTCGGCGGGCGTCACGTCCGTGATGGCGAGCCGCAGCCGCTCGTGGCGGGTGAAGGCCAGCGCCAGCGGGGCCCGACGATCGGCGGCGTCGGCGAAGCGCGACACCAGCCGCCAGGGCGCGCCGGTCAGCGGCAGGTCGAGGCCGCCGCCGCCCCCCGGCGCCGGCAGCCGCACCCGCGCGGTGACCTCGACCGGATCGAAGGCCGGGCTGGCGCCGGTGACCTCGACGTCCGCCAGCGACACGCCGGGGAAGCGGCGCGCGACGATCTGCTCCGCGCGCTCGCGGCGCGTGCCGCCCGCCTCGAGCTGCCGACGCACGACCGACGCGGGCTGGCCCCGCGTCGTGAGGCGCAGCGTGCCCACCAGATCGCCCGTCTCGGTCGGCGCGACCTGCAGATCCCAAGCGAGCAGGTGGGTGTCGGCGGGCTGCACGGGCAGCGTGCGCAGGGCGGTGTCCACGCCGACGACCAGCGCCTGCGCGCCCTGATCCGAGGGCGGCAGCGTGTCGGGATCGTTGCGGTCGACCGTGGGATCGACGAACCGGTCCAGCGCGGGCACGTAGACGATGGCGTGGTCGAACAGCGCGAAGCTGGCCGGCAGCGGCGCGATGTCGCCCGCGTTGCGGGTGCGCACCAGCGTCAGGTGCGCCTCGACGCCGACCGCGCGCAGCAGCGCCACCAGCAGGGTCGCCTTGTCCTTGCAGTCGCCGTAGCCGCGGGCCAGCGTCACCGCGGGGTGCTCGGGTTTGTAGCTGCGCACGCCGAACTCGAGGGCCACGTAGCGGGTGCGATCGGCGACCGCCGCGTACAGGCGGCGCACCACCTCGGCGGGCTCGGTCGCGTCACCGGCCCAGGCGCGCGCCTGCTCGGCCAGCGCCTCGGTGGGCCGATCGCGGCCGTCCAGCAGCGCCCGGTAGCGGCGGTCGATCTCGGCCCAGCCGTCGGCCGTGCTCAGGTGCACGTAGGCCCGCACCGACGACGGGCCGGGCATGTCCGGCTCGACGGGCGAGGCCGGCACGTCGACGGCCTCGACCCGCCCCGGGCTGCGGCGGACGTCCAGGCCCGGGGCCACGACCCCCACGTGCAGCCCCTCGGCGGCGGGGCCGGCCACCTCGATCAGCGTGCGCGCGCGCGGGATGGCCTCCTGCAGGTACGCCAGCTCGCCGAAGTAGTCGGGGAACGCCGCGTGGTGGTCGGCGTCGGCCAGGGTCCAGGCGACCTCGATCACGTCCCCGGGCTGGGGGCGCGCGAAGGTCAGCACCTCGGCGCGCAGGTCGTAGTAGAGGCGGTAGTCGGGATCGGACAGGTCGCGGTCGCTGCGCGCCGGGCGCTGATCGGGCGCGCCCGGACGCACCCGCCGCGCGACCTCGATCCGCAGCTGCTGCTCGCCGGGCACGTAGGCGATCTCCATCTGGCCGTAGCGGCGCGCGCCCTCGTCGCTCAGCAGGCGCAGCACGCGGCGCACGCGGCGCACGGCCCGCCCGCGCGCGTCCACCTCGGTGCGGGCGTGGTGGTACAGCACCTGGGCGGGCGCCCCGGGCGCGAGCGGCGTGCGCACCAGCTCGGCCAGCGGGGGGCCCAGCAGGGGCGGCGGCTCGGCCGTTTCGGCCAGGGAGTCGCGCAGCGCGCGCAGGGCCGGATCGCCCGCCTGCACGGCCAGCGCCGCGTCGACGACGTCCACCGCGTCGCCGTCGCGACCCAGCGCGCGCAGCACCTCGACGCGCCGTTCGGCGGTGGCGGCGTCGCCGGGGGTCTGGGCGGCCAGCACCTCGAGGCGCTCGAGGGCCGCCTCGGGCTCGCCGGCCAGCCGCAGCAGCTCGGCGGCCTCGAGCGCCGCCGCGCGCAGCTCGGGCCGGGCCGCCGTCACGCCGTCGAGCAGCGCCAGCGCCTCGCCGTGGTCGCCCCGCGTGGCGAGCAGATCGGCCAGGTGCACGCGATCGCCGGCGTCGGCCACGCCCTCGTCCACGAAGGTGCGCAGCGTGGCCAGCGCCTCGATCACGCGCCCCGCCGACTGCAGCGCGGCCAGGCGGGCGCGGCGCAGCCCGGTGCGGTCGGGCCAGTCGGCCACCGCCCGGTCGAGCAGGGCCACGGCGCTGTGGGGCAGGTTCAGATCTTCCCGCAGCACCGCGGCCAGACGCCAGGCGGGCAGGAACCCGGGATCCCGCCCGAGCAGCGTCTCGACCGTGCGCCGCGTCTCGCGATGCCGGCGGGCGTAGTAGTGGGCCCAGCCGGCGCGCAGGGCCAGGTGCAGGTCGGCGAAGACGTCGGCCTGGTTCACCGGCCGCGTGGGCGGGTGGGCCGCGCGCACCGGCGCGCCCTCGTCCTCGGGCAGCAGGCGCAGCCAGGCCAGCAGCGTGCGGGGGCCGGGATCGGTGATCCAGGCGCCCTCGATGGCGACGCGCGGCGTGGACTGATCGCGATCGGGCAGGCCGGTCACCCGGGCGTAGTCGGCCAGATCGCGCAGGCCCTGCGCGTCGGGCGGCTCGGTGTCGGCGGCGGCGGCGAGATCGCGCCACAGGTGCGCGACGGCGGCGGGGGGCTCACCCGGGGCGGGCTCGGGCGGCGGCCCCCAGGGATCGGGGTGCCCGGTGATCGGCAGGGGCGCGCCGGCGGCGTCGGTGACGCGCGCGATCAGGCGCCAGGCACCCGTGCGCTGACGCACCTCGACGACAAGGCGGTTGGCGCCGGCCCGCAGGACGACCGGGATGGCCGCCTGGTCCAGCCACGCCGGGTGGTCGGCGGGCGCGACGTACACCTCGTCGCCGTTGAGCCAGACGGTGACGGCGTCGTCGTAGCCCAGGCGCAGCACCGCCGGCCCGCCGCTGGGGCTGTCGAGCCGCGTGGCCAGCGTGGCGACGGCGTCGCGCTCGGGGCGGACGACCGCGTCGAGCCACAGCTCGCCGCCGCCGAGGGCGTCGGGGAAGGGGCGCCAGCCTTCGCCCTCGGCCAGCGGCGCGGTCGGATGCGGCGCCGCCCCGACGCGCCAGACGAAGCCCCCCAGCAGCCCGAGCGCGGCCCGCGCCGCGTCGGCGGTGGCGACGTCCAGCCGCTCGCGGGCCAGGTCGCGCAGCAGCCACCAGGCGACGGCCCGCACCAGCGGCGCCCGCTTCGGATCGTCGGCGGCGTCGCGCAGCGCGCGGGGGATCGCGCCCGCGGGCGCCCAGGGATCGAGCTCGGCCAGCCGCATCAGATCGACCGCGCCGCCGGCCTCGGCGCCGCGGGCCGCGGCCTGCGCGATCAGCCGATCGGCCTCCGCGCGCGCGTGATCGGTCGGGCGGGCCTGGGCCGCGGCGAGGCCGAGCGCGACGAGGACGGGGGCGAGGCGGAGGGCGAGCATGCATCCTGGGAGGCCGCGGCGGCCGGAAGGTTCTCGATGGGGCGCCCCGGTGGTACAAAAAACGGCCGGCGCGCGGAAAGATGCTCGATGCCCAGCTGCCCCCGATGCAAGGCCGATGTGCCCGGACACGCCCGGCACTGCCCCACGTGCGGCGTCCGCCTGCCCGCCAGCCGCCTGGCCGCCGAGGCCGCGGCGGTCGAGCGCCTGCGCGCCATCGCGGCCAGCCGACCGGGCACCAGCGACAGCCACGCCACGCTGATGAGCGGCCCCCGCGGACCCCGGGCGCCGCAGCTCGACACGGCCACGGTGCCCGAGGAGGGCCTGCCCGCCGGGCTGGCCGAGGCGGCGCTGGCCGCCACGCCCGCGATGGGCGAGGCGCCCGACACCGCCGAAGAGAAGCGCCCGGCGCCGACGCGCCCCCTGCCCGACGGCGGCGAGGGCGCCCGCATGATGGGCCTCGCGGCGGCGCAGGCCGAGGCGCCGGCGGATCAGGGTGAGGCCGCGCGCGTGCGCCCGGATCCCTCGAACGAGCCGACGCTGCCCCTGCGCGACGCGGGCATGCCGTCGGCGGGCGAGACGGTCGAGGGGTACGTCATCGAGGCCGAGATCGGCCGCGGCGGCATGGGGCGGGTCTACCGGGCGACCCACGAGGTCACCGGGCAGCAGGTGGCGCTGAAGATGCTGCTGCCCAAGCTGATCGACCAGCCTCGCCAGAAGGCGCGCTTCGTCAACGAGGCCAAGGTGATCGCCAAGCTGGAGCACGCCAACCTCGTGCCGCTGCTGGGCTTCCTGCAGTCCGAGCGGCGGGCGTTCATCGTCATGCCCTTCGTCGAGGGGCGCACGCTGGATCGGCTGCTGCGCAAAGAGGGCCGGCTGCCGCTGGCGGTGGCGGTCGATCTCTTCGCGCAGATGTGCGACGGCATCGCGGCGGCGCACGAGCTGGGCGTCATGCACCGCGACCTGAAGCCGTCGAACGTGATCGTGCGGCCGGACGGGCGGGTGATGATCACCGACTTCGGCATCGCCCGCGCCATCGGCAGCGAGAAGCTGACGCTGACCGGCATGGTGGTGGGCACCGCCGAGTACCTCTCGCCCGAGCAGGCGTCGGGCACGTCGCGGGACGATCTGCGCAGCGACATCTACGCGCTGGGCGTGCTGCTCTACGAGATGCTCACCGGGCAGGTGCCCTTCCGGCACCCGAACGCCGCGCAGGTGCTGATGAAGCACGTGCAGGCGCCGCCGCCGCCGCCGCGCGGCATCGTGCCCGATCTGCCCGAGGCGGTGGAGCGGGCGCTGCTGCGCGCGCTGGCCAAGGCGCCCGACGACCGCTACCCGACCGTGATCGCCTTCAAAGAGGCCATGCTGGCGGCGGCCACCGCCGGCAGCACGGCCCCGCCGCCCGCGGCCTCGCCGCCCAAGCCGTCCTTCCGCCCGCTGCCGATGCCGGTGGCGACGCCGGCGCCCGTCCCGCCGTCCGCGCCCGCGCTGGCCGAGCCCCCGCCGCCCGGGGCGGCCGAGCCCGAGGCGGCCGCCGAGGCGTCCGGCGGCCTGGCCTGGCAGGTGGCCTTCGCGGCGCTGTTGGGGGTGGCCATCGCCCTCGGCGCCTGGTACCTGCTCGAGGGTCGATGAGCCGTCCAGATTTCGTCCGTACGAACCACCCCCCCGTCCAGATTCGAGACACCCGCCGACGGTCTTCCGGGCCGCGCGGGGTGGCCCGCTTCGTGCTCAAGCTGGGCGTCGCGTGGGCCCTGATGGCGGGCGCGGCGCGGGCGACGGAGGCGCCCGACGGGCCCACGTATCCCGAGCTGGCCGGCGGCGAGTCGTCGCTGTGGATCGACGTGGGGGGCGTGGCCGGGTGGTTCACCGACCGCGCGCCGCTGTCGGCCTTCAGCCCGCTGGTGTTGGGCGTGGGCTACGGTCATCGGGTGGGCGTGGTGCGGCTCGGCTGGCGCGTGCACCTGCTGTCGAACCCCGGGGGCGACCGCAGGCTGCGCTTCCTCTACGGCGACCTGCTGAGCCTCGAGCGGGTCTACGGCGAGGGCACGTGGCGGCCCTATTGGCGCGTCGCCCTCGGCTTCGCGCTCGACCTCGTGGGCGAGGGCGCCACCCTCGGGGACGAGGGCTACTTCAACGCGGCCAGCGGGGCCGCCGGCGGCCTGGGCCTGGCCCACGGGTGGGGCCTGGACGCCTTCGTCAGCGACGCCTGGTTCGTCCGCGCCGAGGCCACCCTGCGGGTGCACGGCGCGGCGGGCCGCACGGGCGTCCTGTGGGCCGGCCACCTGGGGGTCGGCCGGACCTTCTGAGCGGATCGCGGCGTCGCGGCGCCCGACCGCGGTGCGAGCGAGACGCGATGGCCAAGCCGAAGACGATGTTCGTGTGTCAGGCCTGCGGGGCGCAGTTCCCGAAGTGGCTGGGGCGGTGCACCGGGTGCGACACCTGGGGCTCGGTGGTCGAGGAGGTCGGCGCGCCCGAGGCCGGCGCCGGGCGCGCCGCCTTCGGCGCGCTGGGCGCCAGCAAGCCGCAGAAGCTGCGCGAGGTCGAGGGCGCCGTGGTGGCGCGCGGCAGCAGCGGCATCGGCGAGCTCGATCGGGTGCTGGGCGGCGGCGTCGTGCCCGGCTCGCTGGTGCTGGTGGGCGGCGACCCCGGCATCGGCAAGTCGACGCTGCTGCTGCAGGCCTGCGATCGCATCGCGGCCCAGGGCGCGGCGGTGCTGTACGTCACCGGCGAGGAGTCGCCGCGCCAGACGCGCATGCGCTTCGACCGCGTGGGCGCCTCGGCCGAGGCCCTCTGGCTGGTGGCCGAGACGTCGATCGAGCGCATCGAGGCGCACGTCGCCGAGCTGAAGCCGCGGGTGCTGGTGGTCGACTCGGTGCAGACGCTGCACACCAGCGAGGTGCAGTCGGCGCCGGGCAGCGTCAGCCAGCTGCGCGCGGTGACGGCGCGACTGATGGCGCTGGCCAAGGGGCGCGAGGTGGCCACCTTCCTGGTCGGCCACGTCACCAAGGACGGCGCCATCGCCGGGCCCCGGGTGCTCGAGCACATGGTCGACACGGTCCTCTACTTCGAGGGCCGCCGGGGCAACGCGTTCCGGGTGCTGCGCGCGGTGAAGAACCGCTTCGGGTCGACCGACGAGATCGGCGCCTTCGAGATGCGCGACGTCGGCCTGGTGGAAGTGAAGAACCCCTCGCAGCTGTTCCTCGCGGAGCGCGCCGCGGGCGCGTCGGGCTCGGTGGTGGCCGCCAGCTTCGAGGGCACGCGACCGCTGCTGGTCGAGGTGCAGGCGCTGGTGGCGCCGCCGGCCTACGGCACCGGGCGCCGCACGGCGATCGGCGTCGAGTCGACGCGGGTGGCGCTGCTGCTGGCGGTGCTCGAGAAGAAGGCCGGGCTCGACCTGGCCGGGGCCGACGTCTTCGTGAACGTGGCCGGCGGCCTGCGGCTGGACGAGCCCGCGGTCGACCTGGCGGTGGTGGCCGCGCTGGCCTCGAGCCACATCGACCGGGCGGTCGATCCGAAGACGGTGCTCTTCGGCGAGGTGGGCCTCGGCGGCGAGGTGCGGGCGGTGACGGCGGTCGAGGCGCGCATCGCCGAGGCCCGGCAGCTGGGGTTCGAGCGGGTGGTGCTGCCGCGCAACGATCACCGCCGGCTCGAGGGCGTGACCGGCGTCGAGCTGGTGCCGGTCGCGACCGTGGGCCAGGCGCTGGATCGCCTGTTCTGACGGGGCGCGCGCGCCGCGCCGCCCGTCCACGGGTTGGCCGCGTAACTGCTCGATTTGGTGAGATTTCCCGGTCCCGGTAGGATGACCGACATGCTTCGACGACGGACAGCGTGGGTGGCGGTGCTGGTGCTGTGCGTCGGCGTCGCCCACGGCCGACCGGGCCCGGTGCACCGCGACGGACGCCCGAACGCCGCTGCGGCGCCGCCCAGCGTCGCGGTCGGCGCGCCCGTGCTGCCCGCCACCCCGAGCGTCCGCCGCGCGCTGCGCGACCTTCAGCGCGGTCGCGCCGCCGAAGCGCGGCCGATCTTCGTCGACCTGCTGCCGGCCGCCGAGGGCGAGGCGCGCGTCGCGCTGACCTACCTGATCGCGCGGTGCGACGCCGCCCTGGGCTGGTTCGCCGAGGCCGAGGCCGGCTTCGCGCTGACCGAGGCGGCGCTGCCCGCGCTGGCCCCGCAGCTGGCGGTGGACCGCGCGCAGCTCGCGCGCGCCCGCGGTGACGACGCCGAGGCCGACCGGCGGGTGGCCGCGCTGCCGCCCGAGGCCCCCGACTTCGTCGACCTGCAGATCGATCTGGCGCGGCGCGCCCGCGCCGCCGACGCGCCCGCCGCGGCGCTGCGCGCCCTGGAACGGGTGGCCTCGCACACCTTCTGGGCCTGGAACACCGCCCGCGTCGCGGTGTGGCGGGCCGAGGCGCAGTACGCGTCGGACGGGAACGCGCATCGCTACCACGCGGCCCTGCGCGACGTCTGGCAGCGCCAGCCCCGCAGCAACGCGCGCGACGACGCACGGGACGCGCTGGTCGCCGCGCTCGCCGACCCGAAGGGGCCGGCGCCGATGCCGCTGCCCGAGGTGGTCGAGGCGGCGGCCGAGGACGCGCGCACCGGCCGCGCGGCGCGCGGCGCCGACTGGCAGCGCGCCCTGAAGCGCCGACATCCGCGCGAAGCCGCCGAGCTGGACGCGCTGCTGACGGTCGAGCGGCACCCGAAGCGCTGGTCGCGGCGCACCGTGAAGGAGGCCGCCGCGGCCCTCGAGAAGGCGCGGGTGCCGGCCATCCGCGATCGGCTGCGCCTCGTGCACACCCGGGCGCTGCGGGCCTCGGGCCGCTACACCCCGGCCCTGAACGGCTACACCGAGGTGGCCACCACGGCGACGCTGCCGAGCGTTCGGGCCGAGGCCGCCTTCGAGGGCGGACGGCTCGCCCGCAAGATGCACCGCAACCCCGAGGCGCGGACGCTGTTCCAGGCCTACGTCGACCAGCCCGCGACGGCGACGGACCAGCGGGGGCGCGCCCTGTGGGAGCTGGCCTGGCTCGACTGGCTCGACGGCAACCTGGCCGCGGCCGACGCGCGGCTCGCGGCGCTGATCGACGCGGCGCCCGCCGAGCTCGACACCTCGAAGCGCAGCCTCTACGAGCGCGCGCTTTATTGGCGGGCGCGCGTCGCGCTGCGGCAGGGCCGGCGCGACGACGCGGTGGCCGGCTGGCGCTTCGTGATGCGCCGCTTCCCCTTGTCGTACTACGCGGTCATGGCGCGGCAGTGGCTCGCCCGCGCCGGCGCCGAGCCCGGGCCCCTCGCGCTGGGCGCCGGGCGCGCGACGGTGCCGCCGCGCCCGCAGCAGCTGGGCCGGGTGCCCGCGAAGTACGCCACCGCCGTCGCGCTGTACCGCGTGGGGCTGGATCGCGACGCGCGCGCCTGGATCCGCCGCCAGTTCGACCTGGGGCGGCTGGATCGTGACGGCACTCGGCTGCTGTCGGCGCTGTACCGGGAGCGCGGGGACGCCTGGCGATCGCACTGGATCGTCAAGGCGGCCGATCCGTTGGACGTCGATCCGGGGGATCCGGCCCAACGCGACCGCTGGCTGGCCGCCTTCCCGACCCCCTTCGAGGGCGTCGTGCACGCCGAGGCCGAAGAGCACGGCGTCGATCCCCTGCTGCTGTGGGCGGTGATGCGGCAGGAGAGCGCCTTCCGGGTGCGCGTGCGCAGCTCGGCGCGCGCGCTCGGGCTGATGCAGGTGCTGTATCCGACCGCGAAGCTGGTGGCGCGCAAGCTGCTGAAGGAGCGCGAGCCGTCGCTCGACTACGTGCTGACCAAGCGGGGCAACGTGCACTACGGCGCCGCCTATCTGCGGCACCTGATCGACCGCTTCGACGGCAACCTGGCGCTGGCCATCGCCGGCTACAACGCCGGGCCGGGCGCGCCCGAGTCGTGGCTGAAGCGGGTGGGGCACCTCGAGACCGACGAGTTCGTCGAAGAGATCCCCTACGAAGAGGCGCGGGGCTACACCCGCAAGGTGCTGCGCAGCTACGCGGCGTACCGCACGCTGTACGGGCCGGCCGACCTGCAGGATCCCTGGAAGCTGCCGCGGCTGCTGCCGGGCGCCGAGCGGCCCGTCGCGGGAGCGCCCGCGCCGGTCACCGACGGCATCTGACCGGCCGCCCCGAGCGGGCGCGGCCCCACGGACTCAGAAGTCGATGGCGAAGCCGGCGAAGCCGCCCTCGTCGCTGAAGGCGAGGGTGGGGCGCACGGTGGGCTGGCGCTGCACGGTCGAGTCGATGTCCTTGCGCAGCCGATCGTTGTGCTCCGAAACGACCAGGCCGGCCCACACGGCGCCGAGGATCGAGGTCGCGACGTAGGTGGCGCCGAGGATGATGATGCCCGTCTCGGTGCCATCGAAGTCCTCGCCCACCGTGATGCGCTCGTAATCGTCCTGCGTGGCGAAGTAGGGGCGCATCTGGGGGTCGCGGGGATCGGTCGCCTGGTTGTCGCCGGCGGTGCCGCCGATGCCGCACTCGTCGATCGGCACCCGGCCGTCGCGCGTGTGCTGGCAGACCGTCTTGCTCGACTCGTCGAAGACCCCGCCGACGTACAGGCCGCCGACGACGGCGCCGGCGACGAACAGCACCAGGGGCACCGTCGACTGCGCGCCCTTGTCGGCGTACATCAGCCCCCAGCCGCCGCCGGGCAGCAGGCTGAGGCCGATGGCCGCGCCCATCGACTGGGCGTCCTTCTCGAACTCCTCGTCCTTGATGTCGTCGAGGGTCATCTCCTCGTCGAGGTCCGAGTCGTCGACCTGCGCGAGCAGGGTGCGGGGCGGCGGCGCCTCGGTCGGCGACACCTGGGCGATGGCGAGGCCGGGCACCAGCCCGGCGGCCACGATGGCTGCCACGATGCGGCGCATGGTTCTCCTCGGAGGGGCGTATCCGCCCGGAGTGTAACACCGGGCCCAACCCGGTCAACAAGGCCAGAATCGGTCCGCGCACCGCACACCTTGAGGGTGGGCAGCGCGCGCACCGGGCAATGAGATCGCCCCATCAGAGGGTGTAGAAGATGTTCAGGTGCAGGCGCGGGCTGGCCTCGGCGAAGCCGGTGTCGCGCAGGGGCCAGGCCAGGTCGAGGCGTAGGGGGATCTGCCCGGTCACCAGCCAGCGCAGGCCCACGCCGGCCGAAGGGTAGATGCGGTCGACGTTCATCTGCGCCCAGCTCGGGGCGACGGCGCCCGCGTCGCCGAAGACGGCCCACCAGAAGTCGTCGATGAGGAAGGTGGGGAAGCGGGCCTCGAGGCTGCCCACCATCATCGCCTTGCCGCCGATGGGCAGCGGATCGTTCAGCTCGTCGTCGTCCTCGGCGTACACCCCGGCGCAGGCGCCCCGGCCCAGCCGCCCGTTGCAGGCGTCGATGCTGGCGTCCTCGTAGCCGCGCACCGGCAAGGTGACCGCGTCGCCGCCGGCCTTGAAGAAGAAGCCGCTGGGCAGGTCGTCCTCGGTGTCGTCGGTCTGCAGGGCGCCGAGGCGCAGCGTGGGCACGATGATCAGGCGCCGCTTGAAGAACGACTGCACGTACTGGCCGGTGACGGTCTCCTTGAACGCCGGCAGGGTGAGGTCGGTCACCGCGCCGGCGTCGTTGAAGACGATGAGCGCGCTCGCCGTGACCAGGTAGCCGCGCGTCGGGTGCAGCGGGTTGTCGCGCCGATCGTAGATGACCGCCGGCTCGACGCCCACCGAGTGGCTGGGCGCGCCGAAGGGCGGGCGCTCGCCGCTGCGGGTCAGCGCCCGGCGGCGCTCGCGCCGGTACTCGGTGGCCAGCGTCGTGCGCAGGCCGCGCCCCCAGTCGGCGGGGTACGACAGGTTGTGGAAGTCGTAGCCCACGGTGACCTTCGCGTTGACCACCTCTTCGTAGGCGTCGCGCTCGGCCGTGCGGCTGCGGGTGTAGGCGGCGTCGATGGTCAGGTCGAGGCGCGTGCCGAACAGGCGGCGATCCTTGAAGAAGGGGCCGGCCTCCCACACCGCGTCGTCGCCCTGCACGTCCTGCGGCGTGTCGATGCGGTTGGCGTGGTTGAAGCCCGCGCCCAGCTCGAGCGCGCGCCCGGCCAGGTTGCGGTCGCGCAGGATCAGGCCGCCCAGGTACTGCACCGGCAGCTCGCTGTCGCTCAGCGGCGCCGAGTCCAGCTGCAGGCCGCCGTAGGCCTCGATGTACTGGTAGCGGCTCTCCTCGACGCTCACCAGCACGGTCGACCGGCGCTCGTCGGCGCGCTCGGCCAGGGCGGGCGGATCGCCGATCGTCTCGACGTTCACCGCCTGGAACACGCCGAGCGAGCGCAGGTTCGCTTGGCTGAGGAACAGCTCCTCGGTGCCCAGCGGCCCGCCGTCGCGCAGCAGCAGCTCGTCGAACAGCACGGCGTCGCGCGTGCGCAGGTTGCCGCGCAGCAGGATGCCCTCGACGCGGCTCAGCGGGCCGGGCTCGAGCTGGAAGCGCACCGCGTCGAGGTGCACCCCGTACAGCTGCCCCTGCCCGCAGTCGCGCTCGGCGTCCTCGCCCTGCTCGGCGTCCCGCCCCAGGCAGATGGGCGTCACCTCGGCCTGCAGATAGCCCTGCTGGTGGAAGTAGCGCAGCAGGAAGCCGCGCACGGCCTCGAGCTTGCGCCGGTTGAGCCCCGCGTTCGGCTTCCAGCGCCGCAGATCGTCCATGAAGCCGAGGTTCTGCATCAGCGCGTACGCCTCGTCCTGCATCTTGGCGTCCATGCCCTCGATCACCTGCTCGATGGCCAGGCGGTCGACGGTGGTCTGCAGGCCCTCGTCGATCTGGATGCGCACGGTCACCAGCCGCTCGTCGGCGTCGGGGATGACCAGGAAGCAGTGGTGCTGGGCGACGGCGTCGGTCCACACGTCGAAGCGGCCGGCGAACAGGGTCGCGTCCACCGGCGGGCCCATCGGCGGCGATCGCTCGTCGGCCTGCTCGGCCAAGAGCCGCATCCGCGTCCACTCGCGCGCGTCGGCGTCGGCCGGCGCGCAGCGGAACTGCACGGCCGGGAAGCCCCGGTCGTGGTACAGCGCGCGCACGGCGGTCAGGTCGTTCACCAGGCGGCTGTCCTGCGCGACGCCGGCCGACACGCCGAAGGCGCCGATGACCCCGTCCTCGGCGATGCCCTTCGTCTCCATCGCCCCGATGATCTCGCGCCGCGTCAGCGCCTGGTTGCCCCACACCTCGATGCGCCGCACGTACACCCGCGGCCCCTCGGTCACGGTGAACGTGACCTTCACGGCGCCCTCGGCGGGCCGCTCGGCGCGCCAGTCGACGCGCGCGTAGTAGTGCGCCACGGCCTGGTACGCGTCGACGATCGCCTGCGCGCTCTGCTCGATCTCGGTGTCGTCCAGCGCGCCGCTCTCGCTGAAGGTGAGCACGTCGCGCAGCTCGTCGTCGTCGAGCGCCTCGTTGCCCTCGAAGGCCACCTCGAGCCGCGGCCCCTCGTACACGCGCACCCGCGGGAACACGACGCCCTGCTGCTGGACCACCGGCTCGAGCCGCACCCGCGCCGACACCCAGCCATCCTCGCGGTATTGCTTCTCGACGGCGTCGAGCTCCTCCTTCAGCCGCCGCCGCTCGTAGGTGCCGACGCCGAAGAAGCGGAAGAACGGCTTCCAGAAGTCGATGCGCTCGCCGGTGGTGATCGGGCCGACCACCTCGGCGTAGGCCCGCGCCTCGTTGCCCGACAGCAGCACCTGGCCCAGCGGCGGCTGCTCGCCCTCGTCGACCACGATGCGCACCTCGACGGTCTTGCCGTTGGGCCCCTCGTAGGTCGGCTCGATGCGCACGGTGGTGCCCACGAAGCCTTGCTGCGCGTACAGGCTGACGATCTGCTGCTTCTGGCGGTCGAGGAAGGCCTGATCCGCCGGCGCGTAGCTGCCGTCGGGCTGCCGCGGCGGGAAGTTGCCGCCCTTGCGCAGCAGCAGACGCTTGCGGATCTCGGCGGCGAACTGCTTCGGGTACAGCGTGCTGGCCACGTTGGCGTAGTCGATGTCGAGCTCGGTGATCACGATGTGGCCGTCGCAGACGAAGCGCACGTCGAGGCCCTCGTCGCGGGCCTCGACCTGCACGTCGACCGTGCGGAAGTACCCGGTGCGCATCAGCTTCGACCACGCGCGCCCCACCAGCCGCTTGTCCAGCGCCTGGCCCGTGTCCATCCGCAGCAGCCGCCGCAGCACCCGCCGGGATCGGGGGTCGCGGCAGGCGTCGATGTCGCAGACCAGCGCCACCTCGGCGATGGTCTGCCCGTCGAAGCGCGCGACCGACTGCACGACCTCCTGCTCGGGCTGCGCCTCGTCGGCGGTCGGCGCCTGCGCGCGCGCGCCGGTGGCCCACAGCAGCAGGCCCGCGAGCAGCACCGCGCGCCGCATCAGTCCAGGTTCAGGCGCAGCCGCAGGCGCCCGCTGGTCGAGTTGAGGTTGCCGGTCTGCTCGTTGGTCAGCTCGCCGTAGGTGCTGTTGTTGATCTGGTACTCGAGCCCGAAGGTCTGCGGGGTGGCGGCGTCCTCGTTGCCCACCGGCGTCCGCGAGTACACCCGCAGGCGGCGGCTCAGCAGCTTCTCGGCGTCGATGTACAGGGTGCCGCTGCTGGCCGGCGTCAGCGCCAGGTCGACCTCGAGCGTCTCCTCGAGCGGCCGCTCGATGAAGCCCAGCAGGGGCCCGAGCACCACCTCGGTGGCCGGCTGCGCGCTCGCCGCGCCGGTGAGATCGCTGGGCAGGCTGCCGGTCAGCACCAGGGTGGCCACCTCGATGTGGCTGAGGCCGCTGCTCGACGACAGGCCCAGGTCGATGTCCGGCGTCGAGTCGCGGGTGGCCATGCGCACGCTGAAGCGCAGCACGACCTCCTCGAGCCGCACGTCGCCGGTCAGCCCCCGGTCGAAGCCGATGCCGGCGGTGGTCGACTCGCCGGTCCGCAGGCGGAACGTGTGCGTGGCGACCAGCTCGGCGTTCAGGAAGTCCTGCTCGCCGAAGGTGACCGAGCCCTGCGTCACCTCGTAGGGCGCCCGCGCGTAGAGGATGCGCGAGTCGGGCAGCACGGTCACCTGGCCGTCGATCGCCAGGCCGTCGTCCAGCGCGTCGGTCGGCAGGCTGACCAGGAACCCCGTCACCTTCAGGTCGAAGCGCGTCTCGAGCTCGAGCTGCAGCACGGTCACCTGGTTGCGCACGAAGAAGTCGCCGTCCGAGCGCAGCCGCAGGTCGAGCATCAGCCGCTTCAGGATGGGCGAGGTCTCGAACACGCTGACCGAGCCCGCGCGCGACCGGCCCCGCAGGTCGTCGCGCAGCCCCTGGTTGATCTCGCTGGCGCTGGTGATGTCGGCGACGTACTCGCCGCGCAGCACGTCGATGTCGCCCGACAGCCGCAGCCGCGTCTCGGGGGCGCGGCGCGCCACCGGCTGCGTCCACATCTCGAAGCGCACGGGCCGCGCGTTGATCGTCGCGCGCAGGGTGTCGGGCACGTTGAGCGTGATGTTGGTGGCGTCGGCCTCGACCATCAGCGACGTCGGCGCGAAGTTCTCGAACCAGGCGGCGAAGCGGGTGACCTCGATCTCGGCGTCGTCGCGCCGGATCATGAATCGATTCGGTGGCTTGCGGTTGCCCGGTACGGGCGCCGCGAAGGGCGGCAGGGCCACGGTGAAGACGCCGATGGGCGGCCCCTCGTCGCCCTCGGCGGGCGCCAGCGGGCCGTAGGGGGCGGCGATCTCGAGCTCGACCGGGCGCATCAGCGACAGCTCGGTGCCGATGGTCGAGCTGCGCGGGATCAGGTCGAGGCTGTCGAGGCGGAT
The DNA here is from genome assembly GCA_020633465.1 of Myxococcales bacterium. Taxonomy (GTDB): domain Bacteria; phylum Myxococcota_A; class Bradymonadia; order UBA7976; family UBA1532; genus JACKDN01. Next base: position 357,110 of record JACKDN010000005.1, on the reverse strand, counting down.
GCGCCCGGAGGGGCGCGGATCGGTCAGATCGCCGCCGACCTCGAGCCACACCGTCGCGCGCCCGCTCATCTGCGTGAACACCGACTTCAGGAAGGGCTGCGCCACGGCCAGGTTCAGGTTGCCGGCCACCTGCAGGTCGATCGTGCCGTCGTCGCCGACGGTGCCGGCGATGCCGAGGGCCTGCCCGGCGCTGGTCAGCCGCAGGCGGTCGACGTTCAGCACGCCGTGGCGATAGCTCACCTCGATGGGGCCGTCCGAGCGGACCACGAAGTCGGTGGCGTCGGCGGCGCGGCCGCCCGCGGTGTCGGTGACCAGGCGGTAGGTCACCTCGACCGGGTTCAGCGCCGCGGTCACCTGCTCGAGCGTGCCCGCGAAGGGATCGGCCACCGCGCGCACGCTGCCGCTGACCGTCGCCGACAGCCCGCTCTCCGCGAGCTGCGGCACGTAGCGCCCCACGTTCAGCTCGGTGAAGCGCACCTCGGCCCGCGCCGGCGCGCCGCCGGGCGCCGTGGGGACGGTGGCGCTCAGATCGAAGTCCTCGAACAGGCGGCCGTCGAGGCTGACCTCGCCGTCGCCGGCGGTGAGGGTGAGGTCGCCGTCGCCCAGATCGTAGGTGTCGTAGCCGAAGCCCCGCAGGCTGAGCTGGCCGGCGCCGCTGGGATCGTCGAAGGTGCCGTCGCCGGTCAGGGTGAGGCTGATCGTCCCGCGCACGGGCAGCGGCGCGTCGAGGAGCGGATCGGCGACGCTCAGGGGCACGTCGGTCAGCGTGGCCGCGCCGCGGAACTGCTCGGTGCGCAGGTTCACCTCGCCGCTCGCGTTCAGCAGCTCGTGGCCGTCGGTGAGGCGCACCTCGTCCACCTCGATGGTGTCGCCGGCGAAGCGCCCCGCCACGTCGAGGCGCTCGAAGCCGAGCCGCTGGTAGCGCGGGTTCAGCACGCGCGCGCGGCCCTTGATCTGCGGCCGCGCCGCGGCGCCGGTGACGCGGACGTCGGCGTCCACGCGGCCGGCGACGTCGACGGGCAGCGGCAGCCGCTCGAGCTGCACCTGCCGGGCGCGCACGTCCAGCGCGAGCGGCGTGCCTCGGCGCTCGAGATCCAGGTGGCCCCGCACGCCCACCTCGCCGACCGCCGTGTCGAGCGCGACGTTGTCGAGCTCGAGGCGCCCCTTCGCGTAGCGGGCGCGGCCCTCGACGTCCGCCGCGGGGAAGTCGGCCCACTGCACCTTCCAGCCCCGCACGTCGGCGGCGACCGTCGGATTGTCCAGCGCGCCGCGCATCGTGAAGCCCACCTTCGCGCGCCCGCCGAGGGGCAGACCGAAGGCGCCCACGGGGCCGGCCAGATCGGCCACCGCGACGTCGCCGGCGAAGCGGCCCGTGCCGGCCGCCAGATCGGCGCGGCCGTCGACCGTCAGGTGGGTGTCGCCGCTGCGCAGGTCGAGCTGGTGCAGGTCGAGCGTGTCGCCGGCGTAGCTGGCCACGGTGCGCACGGTGACGCTGCGCCCGAGGCCGGGCGGCGGCCGGTCGTAGCGCAGGGTGAGCACGGCGTCCGCGTTCAGGTGGCGGTCGTCGGCGTAGAGGTCGCGCCCGCGGGCGGTGATCCAGCCGTCCAGCGGGCCGCCGATCAGCGCGGCGACGGCCGGATCGAGGCCCAGGGGCAGGGTGGCGGGCCGCACGCCGTCCAGGCTGGCGCGGGTCCACAGGTGGCCCTGCTCGAGGTCGAAGCGCGCCTGCGCTTCCACGGTGCCGCCGTAGGCGTCCACCGACAGGGCGTCGACGTGGGCGATCCGCGCCTTCTCCAGCCGAGCCTCGACGCGCGTGCGGGCGGCCTGCCAGCCGAAGACGTCGAGGTCGGTCGAGGTCAGCTCGACCGCGCCGTCGAACACGTCGATCTCACCGCGCCCGTGCACGCTCAGGCGGGCGGCGCCGCGCACGCCCTCGACGCCCAGGGGCCGCAGGTGGGTGGCGATGTCGTCGGTGTCCAGCCGCAGGCGCGTGCCCAGCAGGGGCACGCCGGGGCGGTCGAGATCCATGTAGAAGCTGCTGATCACCAGCGGGTCGCCCCGGACGGCGGCGGTCAGGTGCGTCACCCGGAAGGCCATCTCGGCCCAGTGGAACCCGTTCAGGTTCAGATCGGTGATCGGCCAGGACAGCGTGGCGTCGGCGGGGGCGGTCAGCGCGGGCGCCGCCGCCTCGTCCATCAGGATGCGCACCTCGCCGCGCTTCGCCCGCAGGCGCGCCGCGGCGATGGCCATGGTCTCGGACTCGCCCGAGAGCGCGAAGCGCGCGCGGTTGATGTCGATGCCGCTGACCTCGATGCTGGTGGACGGCATGTCGAGCACGAAGGTCGCGTCGACGATCTCCACGCGCCCGAAGTCGAGGTTCACGCCGCCGCCCGGCTGCCCTTCGTCGATGCGGGGCCCCGGCGGCCAGAACATCTCCGCGATGTTGAACACCATCTCGGGCTGACCGAAGAGGTCGACCGCCTCGGCGTGCGGCCGCTGCTCGAGGCGCACGACGGCGCCCTCGATGCGGATGTCGTCGGCGGCGATGGTGCCGGGCAGATCGGTCAGCCGCACGCTGTCGACGCTGACCGAGCGGGCGGTGATCACCGGGCGCCCGTCCGGGCCGAGCAGCACCGGCTCGAGGATACGCAGCTGCCAGGGCATGGGGCCGAAGCTGAGGCGTGTCCAGCCGATGCGCCCGCGGAAGAGCGTGTTCACCGTGCTGTCGAAGACGCGGAACGTGAAGGTCGAGTTGAGCAGGAAGTACAGCAGGAACCCGTTGAGGCCCAGGAAGGCGACGACGAGGATGATCGTGGCGCCCACCCGCTGCCAGAGGCGAGCGACGGCGCGCCGCACGAGGTGCACGGGCTCCATGCGGCCGGAGACTACCAGTCAATGCGTGAGCGCGTCTGCCCGACGACGACGACCACGCAGGGATCAGTGCAGGATGCGGTCCTCGCCGTCGAGGGACTGATCCAGCTTGCGGAAGTAGAGGTAGACCAGCAGGTCGACGGTGGGCTCGGGCAGGGCGCGCAGGTAGTGGCGCATCTCGGCGAGGCCGGGCAGGCCGGCGAGCGCGCGCATGGCCTGGTGGGCGCCGAGCAGGGCGCGCTGCTCGATGAGGCCGTCGTCGACGCGCGCGAAGGCGCGGCGGATGGCCGCGGCGTCGAAGAGCGGGTGGTGGCCCAGCCGGCCGAGCGTCAGCAGACCGGCGGGCAAGCCACCGTGGGCCGAAAACGCCTGTCCTTTCAACGGAGTACTCCCGGCTGGGGCCGAACGGGGACAGCCTAGCGGCCGGGGCGCGAGCCATTCAAACGGGTGGGGAACCGCCTGACATTTCAGGGGGTTCGGGTGGTGGCGGCGGCCAGGTCGTCCATCCCGTAGCGCCCGGGAGCGCGGCCGGCCACCCAGGCGGCGGCCCGCAGGGCGCCATGGCAGAAGACGCGGCGGTCGGCGGCGCGGTGGATCAGCTCGAGGCGCTCGCTGGGGCCGACGAGGAAGACGGTGTGCTCGCCCACGACGCCGCCGGCGCGCAGGGCGGCGAGGCCGATCTCGGCGTCGCCGCGCGGGCCGGTGAGGCCGTCGCGCACCGGCGCGCGGGCGTCGGGCCAGGGCAGGCCGGCCCCGGCGGCGGCCTCGGCGGCCAGGGCGAGGGCGGTGCCGCTGGGCGCGTCGGCCTTGTGGCGGTGGTGCAGCTCGAAGATCTCGGCGTCCCACCCCGGGCCGACGGCGGCGCAGGCCTGGCGGACGAGGGCGCGCAGGACGGCGACGCCGAGCGAGAAGTTGGCGGCGGCGAAGACGGGGGCGACGGCGGCGCGGGCGTCGAGGGCGGCCTCGGCGGCGGCGTCGCGGCCGGTGACGCCGGTGACGAGGGCGGCGCGCGTGCCCTCGAGGCGGGCCAGCAGGTCGTCGGTGGCGGCGGCCACGGCGAAGTCGAGGACGACGTCGCAGTCGTCGAAGGGGTCGCCGCCGCCGCGGCCCACCTCGGCGACGAGGTCGAGGCCGGGGTGGTCGGGCAGGCTGGCCAGGACGCCCTGGCCCATGCGGCCCGTGGCGCCGAAGAGGCCGAGGCGGACGGGGTGGTCGGACATGGGGCGGCTCCGCGTCGAGGCGCCCGCAGCAGAACCCGAAAACGGCGGCGGTTTCAACGCGCGCGGCGGGCGGCCCGAGGGGGGCGGAATCGGCGTTGACACCCGGTCGGGCCTCGTTTAGCGTGCCGCGGATTTCGCCCGCTTCGGGCCCTGCACGCCCCCGAGAGGTGCCATGCTGCCGGTCGTCGCCGCATTGAGCCTTACCGCCCTCGCCGGAATCGCCCTGACCGCTGGCGCGTGCCGCCTCGTCCTCGGGGTATTGCCCGAACGCCGCGACTGACCGCGTCGGGCGCCCTCGGTCGAACCGATCGGGGCCCTCCCTCATTCTGCTCGACGGGCGGCGCGCGACGCGCCGACGACAGGGGCTCGCCCGGTCTCGGCGCCCCGCGTCGGGGACCGGCGCGCATCCTTTCGCGTGTCGGTGGCGTCCACCCGGGTATACTGCCGGCGCTCGAAATCCGGAGACCGCCTTGCCCGCCCACACGAAAGTCGCCCCGCTGCACGCCGTCGACGGCGATGCCGACATCACGCAGGACTTCATCGAGAAGCTGCCGAAGACCGACCTGCACGTGCACCTCGACGGCTCGGTGCGCATCTCGACGCTGATCGATCTCGCCCGCGAGTACCACGTCGAGCTGCCCAGCTACACCGAGGAGGGGCTGCGCGAGACGGTCTTCAAGGATCGCTACCGCAACCTCAGCGAGTACCTGCAGGGCTTCGCCTACACGGGGGCCGTGCTGCAGAGCGAGCTGGCGCTCGAGCGGGTGGGCTACGAGCTGGCGGTCGACAACCAGCTCGAGGGCGTGCGCTACCTCGAGGTGCGCTTCGCGCCGCAGCTGCACGTGCACGAGCACATGAACGCGGTGATGGTGCTGAAGGCCGTCAACCGCGGGCTGAAGCGGGCGAAGGACGAGTTCAACCGCCGCCCGGGCGTGCGGGACGGCACCGAGCCGCGCTTCGAGTACGGCATCATCGTGTGCGCGATGCGCATGTTCCGGTCGAACTTCTCGGAGTACTACCGGACGCTGATCGAGGCGCACCGCTACGCCCCCGACAAGGACGTCTACAAGATGGCGTCCACCGAGCTCGCGCGGGCGGCGATCATCGCGCGCGACGAGTACGACCTGCCGGTGGTGGGCTTCGACCTGGCGGGTGAGGAGTCGGGCTACCCGGCGGGCGACCACGTCGACGCGTTCACGTTCGCGCACAAGCGGTTCTTGAAGAAGACGGTGCACGCGGGCGAGGCCTACGGGCCGGAGTCGATCTTCCAGGCGATCACCGACCTGCACGCCGACCGCATCGGGCACGGGACGTACCTGCTCGATCCCGAGGCGATCAGCGATCCCGAGATCACCGACCGGCAGAGCTACGTCGACCAGCTCGGGCAGTACATCGCCGACCGGCGCATCACGCTCGAGGTGTGCCTGACGAGCAACCTGCAGACGAACCCGCACATGTCGTCGCTCGAAGAGCACAGCTTCCGCAAGCTGCGGCAGCACCGGCTGTCGACGACCATCTGCACCGACAACCGGACGGTGAGCAACACGACGGTCACGCGCGAGCTGCTGCTGGCGGTGAAGCACCTGGGGCTCGACCGGCACGACCTGAAGTCGATCATCGTCTACGGGTTCAAGCGCAGCTTCATGCCGGGCACCTACCTCGAGAAGCGGGCCTACGTGCGGCAGGTGATCGACTACTACGAGGCGATCGAGCGGCAGTTCTTCCCCGACGAGGGGCCGGCCTGACGGCGCGGCGCGCGATCGTCGCGGGCCTGCTCTTGCTGGCGGGCTGCGATCCCGAGGGGGCGACGGCGCCCCCGCCCGCGGCGCGCGACACGGCGCCGCCCCCCACCTTCGCCGACGCCAGCGGGCTGCTCGACGGGACGGTCGTGCGCGAGGACGCCGCCGAGCCGCTGGGCGACGCGGCGATCGTCAACGAGGCGGGCGTGTGCCGGACGGGCAGCGTCAGCGGGGTCACCTGCGCGCCCTCGGGCGACCTGCCCATACCCGGCGCGCGCATCAGCGCGGTGACGCGCGACTGCCGGGGGCGCGAGCAGGTGGTCGAGACCTTCTCGGACGAGCGGGGCGGGTTTCGGCTGGGGGGCCTGGCGCCCGGTCGGACCGAGGTCACCATCACCGCGGGCAGCTTCGTCGGGCGCTTCAGCGCCGAGGTGCTGCCGGGCGCCGACGTGTTCCTCAGCAACGGCATCAGCAACAAGGTGTGCCTGCGGGCCGACGCCGCCGGGCTGGCCGTGCTGACCGGCAACTTCGACAGCATCGAGGATCGCCTCGACGACCTGGGCTTCGCGTACGACCTGTACTGCGGCGACACCGTCGGGCACCGGGCCGCCCGGCAGGTGCTGGCCGACTGGGAGCAGCTGCGCCGCTACCAGGTGGTGTTCGTGAACTGCGCGACGGGCATCGACCTGCGGGTCGAGAACCCCGAAGTCGAGGTCATCGTCGAGAACCTCGAGCGCTTCGTGCGCGAGGGCGGCTCGCTGTACGTCAGCGACCTGGCCGCCGACTTCGTCGAGCGCGTCTGGCCCAACGCGGTGGACTTCGACATGGGCGTCTCGGGCGGCGGCCGCGACCCGACCTGCTGCGTGTGCACCGATTGCCCCGAGATGTGCGTGGTCGAGAACACGGGCCCCACCTCGCACTGCCCCGACGGCAGCACGCTGCCCGCCGAGTGCCGCCAGAGCAGCGGCACCAGCGGCCGCGGCAGCGCCGAGGTGGTGCCGTCGAACATCGTCAGCCCCTTCCTGCAGAGCTACCTGGACAGCCGCACGATCGACGTCGTCTTCGACCTGGGCGGCTGGGTGCAGATGACCGACGTGGGCCCCAACACCGAGGTGCTGGTCGAGGCCATCGACGACGGCCGCCCGCTGATGGTGGCCTTCGAGCCCTACGAAGGCGGCGGCACCGTCGCCTACACCAGCTTCCACACCCACCGGCAGACCACCGAGCCGATGAAGCGCATCCTGCGCGCCCTGGTGTTCCGGCTGTAGCCGAGTTGGCCGGCTGAGGCTCAGCCCTCGCCGCGCCCCTTGAGGTCGGCGTCGACCTCGTCGGGGTCGCTGCCGCCGGCGAAGATGAACCGCTGCACCTCGGGGTCGTCGCTCGCGCGCACGGCGTCGGGGGGCGCGGCGATGCGCATCTCGCCCTTGTAGAGCATGGCCACCTGGTCGGCGATGCGGAAGGTCGACAGCATGTCGTGCGAGATGACGATCGACGTGATGTCGAAGGCCTCGGCGGCCTCGACGATCATGTCGTCGACGGTGGCCATCATCACCGGATCCTGGCCGGTCGTGGGCTCGTCGTAGACCATGATGTCGGGGCGGGTGATCAGCGCGCGGGCGAGGCCGACGCGCTTCTTCTGGCCGTTGCTGATGGTGGCGGGCATGCGGTCGAGGATGTCCTGCACGTGCAGCTTCTCGGCGATCTCTTCGACCTCCTGCCGCACGTCCTTCTTGCGCTTGCCGCGGCCCTCGACGAGGGGGAACGCGATGTTCTCGCGCACCGTGATCGAGTCGAAGAGCGCCGCGCCCTGGAACAGCATGCCGATGCGCGCTTGCACCGCGCGCAGGCCCTTGGGGTCGAGCTCGCCGAGCACCTGATCGAACACCCTCACCGTGCCGCTGTCGGGCTGGAACAGGCCGATGATGTGCTTGATCAGCACCGACTTGCCCGAGCCGCTGCCGCCGATGACGACGGTGATGCGCTGCTTCGGGATGGTGAGGTCGACGCCCTTCAGCACGTGGTTGTCGCCGAACGACTTGTGCAGATCCTTCACCTCGACGATGGCCTCGACCTCGAGGGACTCGGGCTCGGGGCCCTCCTCGGCGACCTGTTCGATGACCGTCTCGCGGCCCAGCCGCTCGGTGGGCACGTTCGCCATCAGCGCCTGCACCGCGGGGTGGTCGTCCTTCCGCACCTCTTCGAAGGGGCCGCTGGCGACGATCTTCCCCTCGGCCAGGATGGCCAGTTTGTCGGCCAGCCGGCGGTTGCTGGGCATGTCGTGCGAGATGATCACCGACGTGATCTCGAAGCGCTCCTGGGTGCGCCGGATCAGCTCGTCGACGAACTCGATCATGATCGGGTCGAGCCCGGTGGTGGGCTCGTCGAACAGCACCACCTCGGGGTTGCTGACGACGGCGCGCGCCAGCGCCACCCGCTTCTTCATGCCGCCGGACAGGGCCGCGGGCAGCTGGTCGATGGCGTGGGGCAGCTCGAGCATCTCGAGCAGATCCTCGACCAGCTTGCGCACCTCCTTCTTGGGCATCTTGGTGTTCTGCAGCAGCGGGAAGCCGATGTTCTGCTCGACGGTCATCGAGTCGATCAGCGCGTAGTTCTGGAACACCATCGTGCAGCGCTTGCGCAGCTGGGTGCGGCGGCGCTCGTCGATGCGCTTCAGATCCTCGCCGAACAGCTTCACCGTGCCCGCGTCGGCCAGCTCGAGGCCGTTCATCAGCTTCAGCAGCACCGACTTGCCGCTGCCCGACTCGCCGGCGATCACCGTCGTCTTGCCGGTCTGCACGGTCAGGCTGAGGCCCTCGAGCACGACCTCGTCGCCGAAGGCCTTGTGCACGTCCTCGAGCTCGATGACCGGGCGATCGGCGGGCCACCGCTCGGCGTCGGGCAGCAGCAGGTTGCGGCGTTCGCTCATCGCGGCGCAGGCTAACCGCTTTCGCGGGGCGGGGCGATAGAGGGTCCGCTGACGAGCCGTGGGTGATGCGCTCGGACCGGCTATCAGCTATCAGCTGTCAGCCGTCAGCCGGGCCATGGAGGCCGCGCCGAGATCAGGACCGCGGCGGCTGATCGACGCGCGCGGCGACCGGGCAGCAGGCTCCAACCGTCGCGGCGGAGCTGACCGCTGACCGCTGACCGCTGACAGCCCGGCCGTCATGGCGGGGCGTGCGACGGAGCTTCAGGTCCGGCTCACACCCGGCGAGGGAGGTGCACGTGGCGCGGTGGGCGCTCTGGATGGTGGGTCTGGTGGCGGGCTGCGGGGGGCGCGCGACGGTCAACGGCGTGCGGCCGGGGCCCGTCGGCGAGCCGGCGGTGCTGCTGTGGGTGGACGACGCGGGGGCGGTGCCGGTGGCCTGCTACGACCCGCTGTGGGTCGAGCTGCGCGGGGCCTCGGACTGCGCCGACATCGTGCCGCCGGGCGTGACGGTGCGGGGCGTCGCCGGCGGCGAGGCCGCGGTGGTGGATCGCGGGCCCGCGGGCTGCGGGGGCGTGCGGTTGGCGCTCGACGGCGCGGTCGCGGGCTGGGCGGTGTGGCCGCCGACCGTGCAGGCGACCGTCGCGGGCGACGCGCTGCAGGCCGATCTGGACGCGGACGGGACGCCCGAGACGGCGCGGCCGTGGGTGTGCGCCGAGTGAGCGCGCTGGCCGAGGTCGAGGCGCTGGCGGCGCGTTGGCCCGCGGCCTTCTTCGCGCACCTGCGCCTGCGGCTGCCGAGCGGGCCGCGGGACGTGCTGCTGGGCGACGTCACCGCCGTCGAGGGCGGCGTCGCGCGGGTGCACTGGCGGCGGTCGCCGCTGGCCGACGTCTTCTTCGAGGCGCGGGCGGGCGACGCCGTCGAGATCGAGCAGGGCGGGCGGACCATCGAGGCGACGGTGCTGGCGCGGCGACGGGTGCGCTTCGCGGACGACGCGCTGGTCGAGGTGCGCGACGACGCCGAGGGCGACTTCGTGCGCGGCGATGATGACCGGTGGATCGCGGTGTCGCTGGGCTCGGGCCTGCCGCGCGCGCCGGTCGCGCCGGCGCACGCCCGCGCGCTCACCCTGGACGCCGATCAGCGGGCGGTCGTCGCGGCCCCGCCCGAGCCGCCCTTGCGGGTGGTGGGCCGCGCGGGCAGCGGCAAGTCGACCGCGCTGGTGCACCGCCTGCGCGCGCGGCTGCGCCAGCGCGCCGCGTCGGGCCAACGCACCCGCGCCCTGGTGCTGGTGCCCACCGAGGGGCTGCGCCGGCTGACCGAGGATCGCCTGATCGCGCTCGGCCTGCCCGACGTGAAGGTGCGCCGCTTCGAGGCCTGGGCCGGGCGGGCGGCGCGGCGCGTCTTCGTCGACCTGCCCCGGCGCTGGTCGGACGACACGCCGCCCGAGGCGTTGGCCCTGAAGCGGCACCCGGCGCTGGTGGTGGGCGTCGACGCCGTCGCGGCCGCCTGGGCCGGGCGGCGTGGGCCGGTGGGGCGCGACGCGCTGCTCGACCTGTTCGGCGACACCGCGATCCTCGAGCGGGTGGTCGCCGCCTCGGGCGGCGCGCTGCGCCCGGGCGCCGTCGCGGCGGTCGACGCCCACACCCGCGTGCAGTTCCACACGCGCACCGAGGACGATTACGCCGACGTCGTCGACGCGACGCGGCTCGAGACGGTGGACGGCCGCGCCATCGACGCCGGCACGCCCGAGGGCGACGCGCGCTCGGCCGATCGCGAGGACGCCGCGGTGCTGTTCGCGATCGAGCGCGCCGTGGCCGCGCGGCAGGGCCGGCGCGCCCGACACCCGCCCCGCGTGGACGTGCTGGCGGTGGACGAGGCGCAGGATCTGGCGCCGATCGAGCTCGCCCTGATCGCCAGCGCCCGCGCGCCGGGCGGCGAGCTGGTGGTGGCGGGCGACGACGCGCAGCAGATCGACGGCACGGCCTTCTTCGGCGGTTGGGACGCGACCATGGCCGCGCTCGACGCCGCCGAGCACAAGGCCGTGAACCTGCGCGGCGCGCACCGCTGCCCGCCCTCGGTGCAGGCGGCGGCCGACGCGGTGCTCGGTGGGGGCAGCGCGGCCGCGGGCGACGCGGTCGCGCTGCTCGGCTTCGAGGGCGACGGGCCGGCGGCGGCCGGGCTGATCGAGGCGATCGACGCGTGGCAGCGGGCGCACCGGGGCGCGAGCGTCGGCGTGCTGTGCGCCTCGCCGGGCGCGGCGGATCGGGTGGCCGAGGATCTCGGGCGCGGCCTCACGGTGCGCCGGCCGGGCGCCGACGGCGCGCTGGCGGGTCGCGGCGTGGTCGTCACGACCGTCGAGGCGGCCAAGGGCGCCGAGTTCGATCTGGTGGTGCTGCCCGATCTGGGCGCGCGCGCCTGGCCCGATCGGCCCGAGGCGCGCCGGCTGCTCTACGTGGGGCTCACCCGGGCGCGCTGCGCGGTGGTCGGCGCCGCGGTCGGCGCGCCCTCACCGCTAATCGCCCTCACCACCCCGCGATGAAGTCGATCAGCGCGTCCACCGCCTCGTCGGGCACCGCGTTGTAGATCGACGCGCGCAGGCCGCCGACGCTGCGGTGCCCCTTCAGCCCGATCATGTCGCGCTCGGCCGCCGCGGCCACGAAGCGCTTGTCCTCGTCGGCGTCGCCGGTGCTGAAGGTGACGTTCATGCGCGAGCGGCTGTCGGGGCGCGCGTAGGGCGTGAAGCGGTCGCTCTCCTCGAGCGCCGCGTACAGCCGGTCGGCCCGCGCGACGTTGCGCTGCTCGATGGCGGCCAGCCCGCCCTGCTGCTGCACCCACTCGGCCACCAACCCCACGACGTAGATGCCGAACGTGTTGGGCGTGTTGAACATCGAGTCCTTCGCCGCGTGCGTGACGTAGCGCAGGATGTTCGCCGTCGTCGGCGGCCCGTTGTAGGCGCGGCTGACGCTCTTGCGCGCGATCACGATCGTCACGCCGGCCGGCCCCGCGTTCTTCTGGGCGCCCGCGTAGGCCAGGTCGAAGGGCGCGAAGTCGACGGGCCGCGACAGGAAGTCGCTCGACAGGTCGCCGACCAGCGGCACGTCGGCCTTCGGCACGTGGTGCCACTCCGTGCCGTAGATGGTGTTGTTCGACGTGTAGTGCAGGTAGGGCGCGCCGGCGGGCACGTCGAGCGCGTCGCCGGGCTGGGGCACGTGGCGGAAGCCGTCCTCGGCGCTGCTCCACACCTCGTGGGCCGCCCCCACGCGCTTCGCCTCGCCCAGCGCCTTGGTCGACCACACGCCGGTGTTCACGTAGGCGCCGCCCGGGCCGAGGTTCAGCGGCACCATCGCGAACTGCAGGCTGGCGCCGCCCTGCAGGAACAGCACCTCGTGCGTCTCCGGCAGGTCGTAGAGGGCCGCGATGGCGTCGCGCGCCCCGTCGATGATCGGCTCGTAGTTCGCCGATCGGTGGCTCATCTCCATCACCCCGAGGCCCTGGCCCCGGTAGTCGATCAGGTCGCGCTGAACGCTCTCGAGCACCGGCAACGGCAGCGCGGCCGGGCCGGCGTTGAAGTTGTGCTTCCGCTTCGCCATGATCCGCTCCCCGTCCGGCCCTGGCCGGACATTTCGACACCGATCCACAGCACGAAGGCACCCCGCATGTCCACCGAACCGCTGTTCCTGCGCGCCTGCTTCGGTCAGCCGACCGAGCGTACCCCCATCTGGCTGATGCGGCAGGCCGGCCGCTACATGGCCGAGTACCGGGCGGTGCGGAAGGGCGTCGACTTCTGGACGCTGTGCCAGACGCCGGAGCTGGCCTGCGAGGTCACCCTGCAGCCCATCGAGGCCTTCGGGCTCGACGCCTCGATCGTCTTCAGCGATCTGCTGACGCCCCTGCCGCCGATGGGGTGCCCGGTGCACTTCGGCAAGGGGCACGGGCCGGTGGTCGAGAACCACGTCGAGAAGGCGTCGGATGTCGACCGCCTGCGCGACTTCGACGTGCGCGAGGCGCTGGGCTACGTCGGCGACGCCATCGAGCTGATCGTGAAGGCCCTGCCCGCCCACGTGCCGCTGATCGGCTTCGCGGGCGCGCCCTTCACCCTGGCCAGCTACCTCATCGAGGGCGGCTCGAGCCGCCAGTTCATGAAGACCAAGGTGTTCCTGCACCAGGAGCCCGAGGCCGCCGACCGCCTCTTCACGCGGCTGGCCGACGTCGTCATCGAGCTCTTGAACCTGCAGATCGACGCCGGCTGCCGCGCGGTGCAGATCTTCGACTCGTGGGCCGGCTGCCTGGATCCCGACGACTACGCGCGCTGGGGCCTGGCCTACACGAAGCGCATCGTCGAGGGCGTGCGGCGGCCGGGCGTGCCGGTCATCGTCTTCGCGAAGGGCACCGGCACCTACCTCGACCTCGTGGCGCAGTGCGGCGCCGACGTGATCGGCGTCGACTGGACCCTGCGCCTCGACCGGGCCCGACAGCTGGTCGGTCCCGACGTGGCGCTGCAGGGCAACCTGGATCCCGCGCGCCTGCTGGGCACCTGGGACACCATTCGGCCGGCGGTCGACCGCGTGCTGGACGACGCGGGCGACGGGCGCGGCCACATCTTCAACCTGGGCCACGGGATCAACAAGGACACGCCGGTCGACAACGTGCGGCGCCTGATCGAGTACGTGCAGTCGACCTCGGGGGACCGCCGGCGATGAAGGTCGTGGTCATCGGCGGGGGCATCAGCGGCCTGGCCGCGGCCTACCGCCTGCGCGGCGCCGGCTGCGAGGTCGTGGTGCTCGAGGCCGACGCGCGGCACGGCGGCAAGGTGCGCACCGAGGCGGACGGGGGGTACGTCGTCGAGCACGGGCCCAACGGCTTCCTGGACAGCCGCACGCAGGTGCTCGACCTGGCGCGCGATCTGGGCCTGGGGTCGCGCATCACGCAGGCCGACGAGGCCGCGAAGAAGCGCTACCTGTTCCTCGACGGGACGCTGCGCGAGGCGCCGAGCGGGCCGATGTCGTTCCTGGCCGGGCCGCTGCTGAGCCCGAAGGGCAAGGCGCGCATGATGGCCGAGCCCTTCGTGCCGCGGCGCAAGGGCGGCGGCGACGAGTCGGTGTACGACTTCGCGGCGCGGCGCATCGGGCGCGAGGCGGCCGAGCGGCTGGTCGATCCGATGGTGACCGGCATCTACGCGGGCGACGTGAAGCGGCTGAGCCTGCCCGCGGCCTTCCCGCGGCTGCACCGGCTGGAGGTCGAGCACGGCGGCCTGATGCGCGGCATGGCCGCGATGATGAAGCAGCGCAAGGCCGACATGGGCGCGGCGGCCGGGCCGTCGGGGCGCCTGACCAGCTTCCCGGGCGGGCTGGGCGAGATGATCGACGCGCTGGTCGGGGCGCTGGGCGACGCGGCGCAGGCCGGGCGGCCGGTGCAGCGGCTCGAGCGCGTCGGCGCGCACGGCTGGAAGGTGCACGCGGCGGGCGGCGATCCCATCGCCTGCGACGCGGTCGTCGTGGCCACGCCGACCGACGTGATGGCGAAGCTGATCGGCCCGCTGGCCGACGGCGCGACGGCACCCCTCGAGACCATCCGGTACGCGCCGGCGGCGGTGGTGGCGGTGGGCTACCGCGCGGTCGACCTGCCGCGCACGCTGGACGGCTTCGGCTTCCTGGTGCCGAGCGGCGAGCGGCGGCGGGTGCTGGGCGTGCTGTGGTCGAGCACGCTGTTCCCCGGCCGCGCGCCGGGCGGGCACGCGCTGCTGCGCTGCATCGTCGGCGGATCGCGGCAGCCCGAGCTGCTCGACCTGGCCGACGACGAGCTGATCGACGTGGTGGTGAGCGAGCTGTCGATCACCCTGGGCGGCGCGATGACGGCGCCGGCCTTCTCGAAGGTGGTCCGCTGGCCGGCGGGCATCCCGCAGTACGAGCTGGGCCACCTGGATCGCGTGGCCGCCGCCGAGGCCGCCGTGCGCCCGCTGAGCGGCCTGCACCTGGCGGGCAACGGGCTGTACGGGGTCAGCCTGGCCGACTGCATCGCCCGCGCGGACGCGCTGCCGGAGATGGTGCTGCGGACCGAGTAGGGGCCGCGGTCAGGGTCGACCGGGCACCGCGTCGGACCCCGCGGCGGATCGGCCGGGCTGTCAGCGGTCAGCTTTCACCTCTCAGCTTCGTCGTGCCGGTTGACGGGCCGCGGCCGACTTGGTGCGGTTTCGGCGCGCGAGGCGCTACGCGCAACCTCTGGTCCGGTCTTGGGTTTCTGCTACCGTGGGCGCTCGGCGGGCGCGGAGGTTCCATTGAGACGCGGCGGACTTCTTCTGCTGGGGCTTTGCCTGGCGACGCCGGCGGCGGCCAAGCCGGTGGCCCCGAAGGCCTTCTGTGACGCGCTGCCCGAGGCGCCGGCCTGCGCGGGGGGCGTGCCCGCCTGCACGCTGTGCCACGCGGTGCCGCCGGCGCGGAACGCGTTCGGCAAGCAGCTCGCCGAGGTGCTGGCGCCCGAGGCGCCGCGGCCCCTGAGCGACGACGACTTCCGGGGTGGGCTCGCCGCGGCCCTCGCCGCGGTCGGCCCGCTGGACGCCGACGACGACGGCGCGGACAACGCCGCCGAGCTGGCCGCGGGCACCCTGCCCGCCGACGCCGACAGCGTGCCGCGCGCCGGGCCCTGCACCCCCTCGATGATGGGCGCCTGGAACCTGTGCGGGTACGACCCGGCCTTCGCCTTCAAGCGCATCTGGCTGGACGTCTGCGGCCACTCACCCGCCTACGCCGACCTCGAGGCCTTCGTCGCGCTCGAGCCCGACGCCCAGATGGCGCGGCTGCACGACACGCTCGACGCCTGCCTCGACACCCCCTTCTGGCAGGGCAAGGACGGCGTCGTCTGGCGCTTGGCCCACACCAAGGTGCGGCCCATCCGCGCGGTGAAGTCGGGCGAGAACGCGGGGCCCATCCCGCTGGGTGATTACGACGACGACTACCGCCTGTTCGTGTGGACCCAGACCGACGATCACGACGCGCGCGAGGTGCTGACCGCCGACTACTTCGTCGCGCCCGCCGGCTTCGGGCGGCTGGAGAAGGTGGCCACACGCACCAACCAGCCGGTCGTCGGCGAGCGCCGCGCGGGCATGCTGACGCACCGCTGGTTCCTGGTGCTGAACGTGATGTTCACGGGCATCCCGCGCACCGCGGCGGCCCACGCCTACCGCGCCTTCCTGGGCCTGGACGTCGCGCGCATGGAGGGGCTGGTGCCGGTCGAGGGCGAGCCGGCCGATTACGACGACAAGGGCGTCACCGAGCCCGCCTGCGCGGCCTGCCACAGCACGCTCGATCCGCTGACCTACCCGTTCAGCCGCTATCACGGCATCACCGGGCGCGCGCTGGGCTACGACCCGCAGCGCGTGGCGCGCTACTACCGCAACGAGGCGCCGACGATGGCGCAGACCCCCGAGGCCGGCGTCTTCATGGGCCAGCCGGTGGCCGATCTGGTCGAGTGGGCCGAGGCCGCGGCCAACAGCGACGACTTCGCGCGCAACACGGCGCGCGACTACTGGCGGCTGCTGGTGGGGCACGACCCCACGCCCGGCGAGGCGGCCGAGTTCAACGCGCTGTGGAAGGCCTTCAAGGGCGAGCACGGCTACCGCGTGGAGGCGATGCTGCACGCGCTGATCGAGACGGAGGCCTACGGTGCGCCGTGATGCCTGGATGCGCGTCTTTGGCGCGGCGCTGCTGGCGCTGGGCCTGGTCGCCTGTGAAGAGGGGCGGGCGCCGGTGACGGCCGACGGGCCGGGCGGCGGAGGTGGGGCGCCGGGAACGGCCGACGCGGCGACGCCGCCCCCCCCGGCGGCCGACGCGGGGCCGCCGACGGCGCAGCGGGCCAACCTGCGCTTCAAGGGCGGGCTGCGGCTGCGCAACGACTTCGCCCAAGCGCTCGAGCTGCCCGCCGCCGAGGTGTGCACCGAGCTCGGGCGCTACGACTGCGTGGACGTCGTGCACGGCGTGACGCTGGGCGGCGTGGATCCCTACGAGAAGGGCCTGTACGAGGCGCGGCCGGTGACCGGCGTGTCGACGCCGCTGGCGGTCGAGCGCATGGCGCTGAGCGCCTGCGGGCGCGCGGTGGACCGCGACCTGGCGGCGGGCGAGGGCGGCGTCTTCGGCGCGCTGCCGGTGGCGGACGGCGCGCTGACCGACGTGGAGGCCGAGGCGGTCGCCGCCACGCTCGACGGCCTCTACAAGCGCGCGCTGCTGCGGCCGGTGACGCCGAGCGAGGTGGCGCACCTGCGCGGCCTGTACCGCGACGTGGCCGCGAAGGGCGGCGCCGCGCCGGCCCGCGACTGGGCCGTGCTGGCCTGCTTCACCACGCTCACCAGCCTCGAGATGGTGCTGTACTGATGAGCCGACTCACCCGACGACAGGTGCTGCGCCGCTTGGGCGCCGCCGGCGCGGCGGCCGCCCTCGGCACGGTCGCGCGCCCCCGGGGCGCCGCGGCGCAGGGGCCCGCCGAGCTGCCGCGCTTCCTGATCGTGGTGGCCGCGGCCGGCGGCGCCTCGATCATCGACGGCCCGCTGGCCATCCGCCACGGCGAGAGCCCGAACTGGCGGTCGATCAACGCCTTCCCCGACGCCGAGGTGGTGTCGATCCCCGACAGCCCCTTCCGCGCGGTCGACCTGCAGCGCGGCAACGCCGGCGCCATCCCGTTCCCGTTCCGGGCGACGCAGTCGGGCTTCGTGCGCAAGCACAAGGACGACATGCTGGTGGTGACGCACACCGGCACCAGCGTGAACCACAGCATCGCGCAGAAGCGCTCGCTGACCGGCAACAACGCCTGGAACGGGCGGACGGTGCAGGAGGCGGTGGCGCTGCAGTTCGGGCAGGGCCTGGCGCTGCCCAACGTGAACATGGCCGGGCAGGGCTACCTCGAGCCGGGCACCGACAACAGCCTGCCGCCGTGGGCCTTCGCCGAGCCGGTGGCCAACCCGGATCTGTGGTCGCTCAGCCTGCACGGCAGCCGCGGCGTGCGCGGCGCGCCGGACGCCGACCTGGTCGCGATGGCCCGCAAGGTGCGCGACGAGAAGCTCGACGCCGAGTCGGCCTTCGCCGAGGCCTTCCGGCTGAGCCCGGCGCTGAAGCGCTGGCGGGCGCAGCGCGAGCAGACGGCGCCGATGCTCGAGGGGCTCGACCTGGTGACGCGGCTGAACATCCTGCCCGACCAGCCGCCGCAGCTGCCTCTGAGCGACTTCGGGCTGACCAGCGGCCCCGACGCCGAGAAGGTGCGGGCGGCGTTCCCGCGCTTCCTGCAGGATCCCATGGAGGCGCAGGCGGCCCTGGCCTTCCTGCTGCTGAAGAACCGGGTGTCGGTCACGGTGACGCTGGGGCCCAGCTTCAACGTGCTGCTCGACGGGCAGCGCATCGTCAACCCGCCCCTGGCCTACGACTTCAGCCACCAGGCGCATCGCCCGGCGCAGGCGATCATGTGGGATCGCCTGCTCGGGCTGACCGACCGGCTGATCGACCTGCTGAAGGCCGAGCCCCTCGACGAGGGCGCCGGGGTCAGCTTCTGGGATCGCAGCCTGCTGTACGTCGCCACCGAGTTCGGCCGCAGCCGGCGCCGGCAGGAGGGCCAGGACGACTTCGGCAGCGGGCACCACCTGAACAACGGCAGCCTGCTGTTGTCGCCGATGCTGAAGGGCAACACGGTGCTGGGCGGCGTCGATCCGGCGACGGGGCTGACCTACGGCTTCGACCCGCAGACCGGCGCGCCGGATCCCGGGCGCACGATGAGCGAGCCGCACGTGTTCGCGGGCGTGCTGCAGGCGCTGGGCATCGAGACGCCGGCGGGGCTGCCGGACATGCGGGCGATGCGGCGGCGGTGAGGACTTCGGCGTCGACCACGACGATGGCGCGCTGGCGCGCGCGTCAGGCGGGGGTCAGCACCCACGTCCCGCGCGCGTTCACGAAGGGATCGTCGGTCTCGCCCTCGGGCGGGGCGAGGCGCACGCGGTACAGCGGGGCGCTCTCGGTGTTGCGGTAGCTGCCGCCGTCGGCGAGGCGGAAGCGATCGCAGACGAGGCGGGCGCTGAGGCCGAAGGCGGCGGCCTGGGCCGCGGCGCGCTGGGGCTTGCCCTCGTAGCGCACCAGGATGTCGGGCAGGTCGAAGGCCTGCAGGCCCTCGGCGGTGACGGCCTCGCGGTCACCGCTGACGTCGACGAACAGGTGCACCAGCGTCGGCGGATCCGTGGGATCGAGGCCGTCGAAGGCGTCGGGCCCGAACACCTTCAGCCCCGTCTCGACGTACACGCCCAGCGCGCCGGCGCGCACGGCGTCGAGCAGCAGCCGCGCGGCGGCCTTGGCGGGCCCCAGGTCGCCCGGCGCGTCGAACTCGGTCAGCGCGGTCAGCACGCCGGCGTGGCCCTCGATGGCCTTCAGCGTCGGCGTGTCGATGGTGCCCGCCTGCCGCCCCAGATCGGCGAACTCGTCCACCAGCGCGGGCACCGGCGGCCCGTAGTCGAGGGTGAGCGGGGTGTCGAAGGCCGGGGGCTTGCTCCACGGCGCGGCGATCGTGAGGATGATGCGGCCCATGCGCCCCTTGTGCGCGCGGCGCGGGGTCGAACGCAAGAGGAGAGCGCCTTCCGATGGCCGAGACGAAACCGCCGCCGCGCCGCGCGGTGCGCTACATCAAGCCGCTGGGGCCGCGCGTCCTGGTGCGGGTGCTGAAGGTCGACGAGCGCTCGAACGCCGGCCTGTACCTGCCCGAGGGCGTCAAGGAGAAGCACGACGACGCGCTGTACGGCGAGGTGGTCGAGGTCGCGCGGGCCGAGGCCGACGACGACGCCGGGCTGGGCGCCAACGTCAGCGGCGTGCCCCTGGGGGCCTTCGTGCTGTTCCCGAAGAAGGAGGGGCTGCGGGTGCCGTGGGACGACGACCTGCGGCTGCTCGAGGTGAAGGCGGTGTACGCCGTCGTCGAGGAGGTCGCGCCCGACGCGCTGCAGTAGCGCGTCAGCCGGCGGCGTCGGCCGCCGCGTCGCCCGCGGGCGGGGCGGCGTCCTGGCGGGCGGCGTCGGCGGGGGCCGCGTCCTCCATCGGGGCCGCGTCCTCCATCGGTGCGGCGTCGTCTGTCGCCGCGTCGGTCATCGGCGCGGCGTCCCCGATCGCACCGTCGGCCGTCGGCGCGGCGTCGCCGATGGCGCCATCGGCCATCGGGGCGGCGTCCCCGATGGCGCCGTCGGTCATCGGCGCGGCGTCCCCGATCGCGCCATCGGTCATCGGGGCGGCGTCGGTCATCGGCCCGGCGTCGGTCATCGGCGCCGCGTCCGCTATCGGCGCGGCGTCCTTCTGCGGCGCCGCGTCCGGCTGAATGGACGACGCCCGCACGCACCAGCTCTCGGGGCTGCACACGGTGCCCGGCTTCAGCCGCTGGCAGTCCGTGTCGTTGACGCACTCGTTCTCGTTCAGCTCGGGGTCGCAGCCCCCGAGGATCAGCAGCGCCACCGCCGCCAGCGCACACAGCCCGCGCATCACCACGTCCCCCCCACGCCCACGTAGGCCCCGCCCCCGGGCAGCGGCCCCACCTCGGCCCGCGCGCCGGGCCCCGGATCCATCGCCCACAGCACCGCGCCGAGCACCATGCCGGTGGCGCCGACCCCGTAGAGCACGTTGGACAGCAGCGCCAGGTTCTCGCTGTCGTCCTTCAGCCGCAGCTTCTCGTTGCGGTCGAAGCTGGCGTTGAAGTCGTCGGCCGCGTCGTTGGCCGACAGCCCCGCGATGACGCCGCCGGTGACGGCCAGGCCGCCCACCACGAACGAGAGCACCGCCCAGGGCTTCGTGCTCACGCTGCCGGTGTCGCGGCTGCCGCCGGTCGCCGGGCGCGGCCGCGCGGCCGGGGCGGGCGCGGCGGGTTTGGCCGCCGGGCGGCGCGACGGGCGCTTCTTCACCGGCGGCTTCGCGGCCGGCCGCTTGGTCGGGGGCCGCTTGGTCGCCGGCCGCTTCTTCGGCGTCGGCGGCGCCTTCGCGGCCGGCTTCAGCGGACGCTTGCTGGGCCGCGCGGCGGGCTTCTTCGTGTTCGGGCGCTTGCTGGGTCGCAGGGAAGGTTTGCCGCGCGGCTTCGCCGGCCGCGCGCTGGGCCGCTTCTTCGAGGGCCGCTTGCTGGGGGCCGCCGTGCCGCGCTTGCTCGATCGCGACAGGCGCAGGTTCACGATGGTGGTCTGGCCGGCCTTCACCGCCAGCTTGCGCGTCAACGGCTTGTAGCCGGGCGCCGTGGCGACGACCGTGCGCAGACCGGCGCGCGCGCTGAAGCCCTTGCCGCTCTTGAACCCCTTGACGGTCTTGCCGTCGACCTTGACCGTCGCCGTCTTCGGCGAGACGTTCAGCTGCAGCGTGCCGGTGCCACCCCCGGCGAGCAGCCCCACCAGTACCCACGTCCCCAACATCTGATTTCCTCCGCCCCGACGGGGAGCGGACAGGGTGGGCCGCCCCACCGCGGCCGTCAACCTCGTCCCCGTAGCGCGGCGCGCGACGGCGACGCCCGCGCGGTATTCAATCGCGACGGCCGATCGCTCACGGTGCTCTACACTGGCGCGCGAGGAGGATGTGCGATGAGCGAGTGGACGCTGAAGCGAGGCCGCTACGCCGGAGTCGACGGGCCGGTGCTGCTGGTGGTGATGGACGGCGTGGGCCTGGGCCCGGACGACGCGGGCAACGCCTTCGCCCGCGCGCGCACGCCCGTGCTCGACCGCCTGTTCCGCGAGCACGGCTGCCTGCCCATCGCGGCGCACGGGCGCGCGGTGGGCCTGCCGACCGACGACGACATGGGCAACAGCGAGGTGGGCCACAACGCGCTGGGCGCGGGCCGCGTCTTCGCGCAGGGCGCGCGCCTGGTGAACGACGCGGTCGACAGCGGGCGCCTGTTCGAGGGCGACACCTGGCGCTGGCTGATCGACGGCGTCCGCGCGTCGGGCGAGGCCCTGCACTTCATCGGCCTGCTGAGCGACGGCAACGTGCACAGCCACGAGAAGCACCTGCACGCGCTCTTGCGCCACGCGGCCGAGCAGGGCGTGAAGGCCGCGCGCGTCCACGTGCTGCTCGACGGCCGCGACGTGGGCGAGACCACCGCGCTCACCTACGTCGACCGGCTGGAGCAGGTGCTCGGCGCGATCAACGACGGTGACCATGACTTCCGCATCGCCAGCGGCGGCGGGCGCATGCACGTCACCATGGATCGCTACGAGGCCGACTGGGACATGGTGGCGCGCGGCTGGGCGCTGCACGTCCACGGCGAGGGGCGCCGCTTCCCCTCGGCGCGCGCGGCCATCGAGACGCTGCGCGAAGAGTCGCCCGGCGTCACCGACCAGTTCCTGCCCGGCTTCGTGATCGGCGACGCGGACGGGCCGGCCGGGCCCATCCGCGATGGGGCCAGCGTCGTCTTCTTCAACTTCCGCGGCGACCGCGCCATCGAGATCAGCCGCGCCTTCGAGGACGACGACTTCAGCGCCTTCGACCGCGGCCGCCGGCCCGACGTCCGCTACGCCGGCATGATGCAGTACGACGGCGACCTGAAGCTGCCCGCGCGCTTCCTGGTGCAGCCGCCGGCCATCGACCGCACGATGGGCGAGTACCTGGCCCGCAACGGTGTCTCGCAGTTCGCGTGCAGCGAGACGCAGAAGTACGGGCACGTGACCTACTTCTGGAACGGCAACCGCAGCGGGCAGTTCGACGGGGACGTCGAGACCTACGTCGAGATCGCGAGCGATCGGGTGCCCTTCGAGCAGCGGCCCTGGATGAAGGCCGCCGAGATCGTCGACGCCACCACCCTCGCGCTGCTGGAGGGCGTGCGGCACGCGCGCATCAACCTGGCCAACGGCGACATGGTGGGGCACACCGGCGACCTCGAGGCGGCGATCGTCGCGATGAACGCGGTCGACCTGACGCTGGGGCGGCTGCTGCGGGGCGTCGAGAAGGCGGGCGGCGTCGCGCTGATCACCGCCGACCACGGCAACTGCGAGGAGATGATCGAGCGCGACAAGAAGGGCGCGCTGATCATCGGGCCCGACGGCAAGGCCAAGGCGCGCACCAGCCACACGACGAACCCGGTGCCGCTGGTGCTGTTCGATCCGCACGGCAAGGCGGGGGCGAAGCTGAAGCCGACGGTGGCGCGCCCAGGGCTGAGCCACCTGGCGGCCACGACGCTGGAGCTCTTGGGCTTCGCGCCGCCCGAGGATTACGACCCGAGCCTGCTGGGGTGATCAGGCGGCTGGCGCTGCTGCTGGCGGTGGCCGGGTGCGACGACGGCGGGCTCGAGGTCGAGGCCGACGCCGGCGTCCCGCGGGTGCGACCGACCGGCGAGCTGGTGGTCGACCTCGACGGGCCCTGCCGGCATCCAGTGCTGCAGGCCGACGCCGAGGGCGTGCTGCGCGTGCGCACCCCGGCGCCCGAGGGCAGCGTCGTCGAGGCGCGCGTGGTCGACGGCCCGGGGCGCCTGGTCGAGGGCGATCGTCCGCAGGCGGCGGTGCAGGGCGGCGAGGCGCGCTTCCGCTTCGCGTGCGCCGGCTTCGGCGTCACCCACGTCTTCGCCCGCGACGACCAGGGCCGCACCGCGGTCAGCGCCGAGATCCTGTGCGCCCGCCCGTCGGGCTTCGCGCGGGCCTGCGCGTCGAACGTGCCGCCGCGGCCCCTGGGCCCCTTCACCGTCGAGCAGTTCGCGCCCACCGGCGATCTGGGCCGCCGCCTGGCCCCACGCGGGCGAAGCGGCGTGGGCGTCGAGGATCACGTCACCGTGAAGCTGCGCCTGGTGTTCGACGGTGGGCTGCGCCCCGAGACCGGCGGCGCCATCGAGGTGTCCGTCGCCGACGGCGCGCCCCCGGGCGTCGAGGTGACGCCGGCGCGCGTCGCGACCGAGCCCGGCACCGGCGAGGCCAGCGTCGTGGTCGCCGCGGGCGACGGGCCGGGCACTTTCGTCTTGCGGTACGCGGGGTTGCTGGACGGCGAGCGGGTCGAGGTGGACAGCCGCCCCTTCGTCGTCACGCGGCCGCCGGCGGACACGGTGTCGATCACCTGCGCGGGCGGCGACGCGCCGCGGCCCTGGTTCGACGAGCGGAGCGGCGTGCGCGTGGACGCCGAGGGCGTGCGCTGCCGGCTCGAAGCGACGGCGGACGGCGGGCCCCCGGTCGAGGGGACGCGGGCGTGGGTGCTGACCGAGGCGGGCACCACCAACCGCCGCCCGCGCACGCTCGAGGCCGACGGCGCGGTCGAGGTGTACGTCGATCCCGGCCGGCCGCCGCCGCGCGACGTGGCGCCGATCGGTCCCAGCCCCCTCGACGCCCTGGCCACGGTGGTGGGCATCGTCGAGTCGACCGAGCCCTTCGACGATGTGGACGGCGACGGCGTGTTCACGCCCGAGGTCGACGGCTTCGACCCGGCCGACGACGTCGAGGAGCCCTACGTCGACGCCGACGACGACGGCCGCTACACCCCGGGCGAGATCTTCTTCGACACCGACGGCGACGGCGCCTGGTCGCCCGCCAACGGTGTGCCGGACGCGCTCGCGCTGCGCTGGGCGGCGACGCGCCTGCGCTGGGTGGGGCCGCTGGACGTCGGTCCCGACGCGCTGCGCCTGGACTGCGCGCCGCCCCGCTGCTTCGACGCGCCGATCCCCGACCTGCACGCCGCCTGCGCCGGTCCGATGGACGCCTGGCTGGCCGAGGACGCCACGGTCACCGGCGAGGCGCGCGCCGTCGACCGCAACGGGCAGTGCGTGGCCG
The DNA here is from genome assembly GCA_020633465.1 of Myxococcales bacterium. Classification (GTDB taxonomy): domain Bacteria; phylum Myxococcota_A; class Bradymonadia; order UBA7976; family UBA1532; genus JACKDN01. The sequence goes on along the minus strand of JACKDN010000005.1, from coordinate 332,633 downwards.
AGGCCGGCGCGGCGCGGTGGTTCGTCGAGCCGCCGGGCGCGCTGGTCATCGAGGGCGATCCGCCGCGCCTGGGCCCCTGCGGCCTGGGCGGCGCGCCGGCGGCGCCCTTCCGCCTGCTGCTGAAGCGCGCCGCCGAAGGCCCGGTGCGCTTCGGCTGGCGCGCGCCCGACGGCGCCGAGGTCGCCCGCACGGTCTGCGCGCCCTGACAGGGTCAGCAGAAACAGGCCGCCTGCTGCGCGAACCGGTGCATCCCGCTGGGCGGCGTTGCGGGGCACACAACCTCTGGGGAAGCACGGCAAGTGCGTCCGCCAGATGTTGTGCACCCCGCGCCTTGCCCAGCAGGCGCCCCGGCCCGCTCGCGACGGCGTCCTATTCCTGCTGACCCTGTGAGGCCGCGCGTCGGCTTGATCCGCCCCGCGCCGGCTGCCAACCTGCCTGCGATGCGTCGCGCCTCCATTTCGCTGCTGTGTGCCGCGCTGGCCGCCTGCGCCGCGGGCGAGACCGAGGACGACGGTCGGCTGCGCCCGCCGCCGCCGGGGGGCGAGGCGGACGCGCTGGTCGGCGGCGGAGGGGGTCCGCCGCCGCCGGGCGCCGGCGACGCGACGCTGCTGTTCTTTCGCGTGGGCCAGGACGGGTTCGCCGCCAGCGCCGCGGGCACCGAGGCCCGCGTGATCTGCCCGGGCGCGCGCCCGGTGCCCGACGACGAGGGCGGGCGCGTGCTGTGCGTGCCCGACGCCGAGGGCACGCCGCTGATGCTCTACGACCTGGCCGCCGGCATCGTCATCGAGGCGTACCCCGAGTGGCGGCTGACCGCCGACCGCCCGCCGCGGCTGTCGCCCGACGGCGGCAAGGTGGCGGTGCGGGCGCGCCGCGCCGAGGACGGCATGGACGTCGTGCGGGTGTACGACGACGGCGGCAACGTCGTGGGCGAGGTGCCCGGCTTCGAGGTGCTGGCCTTCCCCGGCCCCGAGACCGTGCTGTTCGAGACGGCGCAGGGGACCTCGGTGTGGGCCCTCGGCGCCGATCCGGTGGCGTTGCCCGGCAGCGCCGCCCAGGCCGTCGGGCCCGACGCCGCGGGCGCGGTGTACCAGGTGGCGGCGCCGGCGGCGAAGGTGTTCTACGCCGACGGCGTGTCGGGCGCGCCGCGCGATCTGGGCGAGGGCACGCTGCTCGCCACCTACCGCCGGCGGGTGCTGATCGAGCAGGGGGCCTCCGCCCGCCTGGTGGACGTGGGCGATCCGCGCTTCGAGGCGTCGCTGACCCTGCCCACCGTGCCCTTCGACCGGCAGCGGTCGGCGCGGCTCGAGGACACCGACGCGGTGCTGGTGGAGGTCCAGTCCTTCGCCAGCTGCCCAGGCGGCGTGCGCGGCCGCGCGGCGCTCGAGACGACCTGGCGCGACACGATCGAGGACGAGACGCTGACCGTGGCCACCGGCGACACCACGCACCGCGCCCACGTCGACCGCGCGGGCAACTGGGCCGTGGTGCTGGACGTGGACGTCTGCGGCGCGCCGGTCGGCACCGGCCGGATCGTCCACCTGCGCGACGACAGCAAGACCCGCGAGCTGCGCGATCTACTGGCCGAGGGCGAGACGCCCCGCAGCGGCGCCATCAGCCGCGACGGCCGGTTCGTCGCGATCGGGGTGCTCGACGGCGTGCGGGTGATCGACCTCGCCAGCGACTACGCGGTGCGCGCCGCGGCCGCGGGCGGCGCCGGCGGCGACCTCACCTTCCGCTGAGGACTCTCACTCCCCCGAACCCTGATCGCGGGCAGCGTGCCCACCCGAGGACCTGCCCATGCCCCAGTGGTTGCGCGTCGCCGTGTTCCTGACCGTCTTCGCCCTGCTGATCGTCGGCACCCACGCCTACCTGTACCGCCGCCTGGTGCGCGACGTCTTCACCGACCGCCGCCGGCGCCGCCTCGGGCTGGCGCTGTTCGTCGGCGCCGGCGCGGTGATGCTGGGCGGCGCCGTCGTCAGCCGGATGCTGCCGCGCGCGGTCGGCGAGTGGGTGGCGCTGGCGGCCTACGGCTGGATGGGCATGGTGGTGCTGCTGCTGCCGATCACGGTGGTGGTCGACGCCGTGCGCTGGGCGCTGCTGCGCTGGGGGCGCGACGAGGCGCCGCGCGATCCCGGGCGGCGGCTGGCGCTCGCGCGGGGCGCCGCCGCGGTGACCGCGTTCGGCGCGACCGGCGCGGGCGCGGTGGGGGTGAAGACCTGCGCCGATCCGCCCACGCTGCGCGACATCGAGGTGCCGGTGCGCGGCCTGCCCCCGGCGCTGGACGGCTTCACCATCGCGCAGCTGACCGACATCCACGTCGGCCCGATCATCGGGGCGCCGTTCACGCGGCAGCTGGTCGAGCGCGTGAACGCGTTGGACGTCGATCTGGTGGCGATCACCGGCGATCTGGTGGACGGATCGGTGGCGCGGCTGCGCGACCACGTCGCGCCGCTGGGCGGGCTGAAGAGCCGGCACGGTACCTACTTCGTCACCGGCAACCACGAGTACTACAGCGGGGCCGACGCCTGGATCGCCGAGCTGCGGCGGCTGGGCATCACCGTGCTGCGCAACGAGCGGATCACCGTGGAGCACGACGGCGCGCCGCTGGACGTGCTGGGCGTCGACGACTGGCGCTCGAAGGGCTTCGGCGGCGATCACGGGCACGACCTGCAGAAGGCGGCGCACGGGCGAGACCCGACTCGGCCCTCGCTGCTGCTGGCGCACCAGCCCAAGGTCATCGACGAGGCGGCGTCGCTGGGGCTGAACGTGGTGCTGTGCGGGCACACGCACGGCGGCCAGATGTGGCCCTTCGGATCGATCGTCGTGGCGATGGTGCAGCCCTACGTCGTGGGCCTGCACCAGCACGCGCCGGACACCTGGATCTACGTGCACCCGGGGACGGGCTACTGGGGGCCGCCGATGCGGCTGAAGGTGCGGGCCGAGATCGCGCGCATCACGCTGCGGGCCGTGCTCGAGCCCGATCAGGGCCAGGCCTGAACGGGCACCTCGGGCTTGGGGGCGTCGGCCTTCACCGGCACCTCCTCGGTCATCGTCCAGTGCCCCTCGAGCAGCTTCCAGCTCTGCTTCCAGGCGGTGAACTGCACGTTCATCGTCGGCAGCATGTACCAGTTGATGCCCACCATCACCGTGGCCTCGGTGCCGTCGCCCTCGAGGTTCACCTGGTGCACCTGAAGGTCGGTGATGCGCAGGGCGCTGCCGTGGGCGGTGCGCGAGGCCAGCCACTCGGCGCGCAGGTCGGGCGCGACGAACTGCGCGGCGCCGCCCCAGCGGGCCCAGCGCACCTGGCTGTTGAAGGTGCGCACGGCGTCCTGCAGGGCCTCGCGGCCGGCGCCGGCGCCGCAGCCGCCGAGCACGCCGCCGACCAGCAGCAGGGCGGTCAGGGCGAGGCGCCTCACTTCTTCTTCCGTCCCAGGACGCGCATCAGCCGCTCCTTGTCCTCGGCGCCGAACTCGCGGGTGATCACCAGGGCGGCGAGGAAGGCCAGGCCCATGGCGACCGCCACCGCGAGGTTGCCGATCTTGCCCAGGGTGGGCAGCGCGCGGCCGGCCACCACCATGACCGCGCCGATGCTCAGCACGCGGACGCTGGTGCCCAGTGGGAAGGGCGGGCCGTAGTGCCGCCAGAGGACGGCGCTGCCGATGGCCAGCCCGACGACGAAGGCCGCCAGCGTGCACTGGCCGGTGCGGGCCAGCAGATCGACGCCGCTGTCCGCGCCGGGCAGCAGGGTCGAGTAGAGCGCGGCGGCGAGGCCGACGGTGACGACGCCGATGATCAGGGCCGCGGTGGCCCGCCCAGCCGACATCAGCAGGGTGTTCACCACGTTGAACAGGCTGAAGCAGAAGTAGGCCGGGGCCAGCCAGGCGAGGGCGACGACGCCGTCGGCGAAGCCCGCGGGCAACAGGCCGATGACCGCCTGGGGCACGGCGGTGAGCACCACGGCGGCGGCCCCGATGAGCATCATCGAGTAGCGCAGGGTCTGGCGGATGTAGAGCAGGGTGCGGTCGCGATCGGCGGCGAAGGTGGCCTCGCTCACCATCGGGAAGACGACGAAGGTGATGGCGATGGTGGCCTGCCAGGGCAGGCGGCTGACGTTCAGGGCCAGGCCGTAGACGCCCAGCAGGCCGTCGGCGCTGGCCTCGACGGCGCGCGCGCGCATCCAGTCGAGCAGGGCGCCGCCCTGCGGCATCCAGTCGGCGACGGGGGCGTACAGGTCGACGGCGGCCGGCTTGAACAGCAGGACGTCAAGCTTGAAGACCACGTTGAACACGAGGGTGTAGAGCATCACCTGCGCGGCGAAGGCGTACAGGGCGCGGTCCGGCGGGCCGTCGCCGACGCCGCGGCCGACCCGCCACGCCGCGAGCAGCATGATCAGCAGGGCGGCGGTGGCGAAGCCGCCGAAGGCGCCGATGACACCCAGGCCCAGGGCGGCGGCGCCGAGGACGAGCACCGCCTTCATGCTGGTGAAGCCGATGTCGAACAGGGCCTGCCGGAAGAACTCCTTGCGGCCGTTCAGCGTGCCGATGAAGACGGTGTAGACGCCGTAGCAGAAGAGGATGACGCCGGCCGCGCGGTACCCGTCGACCAGATCCGGGTTGTGGCGCGCCTCGGCGATCCACGGGGACGCGGCGACGAAGCCGCCCCCGACGAGGGCGCCCACCACCAGCATCATCGTGCGGGCCTGGCGGACGACGCCGCCGGCGCGCTCGGGCGTCTGGCTGACGAACTTGGCCACCGACTGCATCACGCCGGTCACCATCACCATGCTGAGGATGCTGAGGGTGTTGTTGAGGTCGACGTACTGGCCGTACAGGGCCTTGCCGTCGGCGCCGGGGCCGTAGAGGCGGCTGCCGAAGATGAAGGGCAGGCCGAAGGTGATCAGCGCGCCGCCCAGCATGAACCACAGCTTGGCGACGGTGATGACGATGAAGCCGCGGCCGGCGGTCGCGGCGGCGTTGGGCTCGGGGGGCTTCGGCATCGGCGGAAGATAGCAGAAGGTGGGGGCGGGTGGGACCGTTGGGCGCGTCGCGTCGCGGGGCCGCGCCGGGTAGAGTGGCGCGATGCGCCGCGCCCTGCTCCCGTTGTCGCTGCTGCTCTCGCTGACCGGCTGCCCCGAGGCGCCGGTGCCGCCGCCCAACCCGCTCGGCGTGCGCGCGCTGCCCCACCCGGACGGGGGGTGGGTGGTGCGCTGGCTGGGCGGCGCGACGGCCGAGGTGGACGGGCGGCCGTTCGGCGAGGCGGGCTACCTGCGTCTCGCCGAGGCCGGGCCGCACGCCGTGCGGGTGGGCGACGTCGACCTCCGCATCACCCCGCCGTCGACGGATCCCTGTGCGCCCCTGCGCTTCGTGGTGCTGGGCGACGGGCGCGCGTCCGTCGACGGCCTGGGCCCCTCGGTGTACTGGCGGCCGATGCTCGAGGAGGCGCTCGCGCGCGACCCGGCCTTCCTCGTCAACACGGGCGATCTGGTGAAGGACGGCGACGCGCCGCGCGAGTGGCGCAACTACCTGCGCAGCCTGCCGCCCTGGCCGCCGATGCTGGCGGTGCGCGGCAACCACGACAAGGGGCCGTGGTTCGACGCGCACGGCGTGGGGCACGGGCCGGCCTGGGGCTGGCGGGTGGGGCCGGTGTTCCTGGCGATGATCGACGCCGAGGTGCCCGAGGCGTTCGTGCCCGATCTGCACCGGCGCCTCGACGACCTGCTCACCGCGTCGGACGCGCCCTTCGAGATCGTGGTGATGCACCGCCCGGTGTGGTCGCGCGGCAACCACGGCAGCGACGAGCGCGGGCACAACGCGCGGATGGTGCCCATCCTCGACCGCCACCGCGTGGCGCTGGTGCTCAGCGGGCACGACCACGACTACGAGCGCTTCTGCCCGTCGGTGGGCGTGGGCGAGGCGCGGCGCTGCGTCGACGCCGCCGAGGGCACCACCTACGTCGTCACCGGCGGCGCGGCCACCTTCACCGTGCCCGTGCCCGGCCTCGCCCGGGACGTCGATCCCGCGGTCGCCGACGCCGATGACGCCGCCAGCCGGGTGTTCAGCGGGGCCCACCACTACGTCGAGATCGAGGTGCAGGGCGGTGTGCTGCGGGGCCGCGCGGTGCGCACCCGCGCGGGCAACGTGCTGCCGCCGGGCCCCTTCGACACCTTCGAGATCACGCGCGAGACGTCGTGCCCCCCGTCGTGACCTTCCTGCCCGACGGCGGGTCGCTGGTGGTGCGCGAGGGCACGACGCTGCTGGCCGCCGTCCTGCGCGCCGGCCGCCCGATCGGCTACAGCTGCCGCGGCCGCGGCGTCTGCGTCGCCTGCCGCCTGCTGGTCGAGGGCGACGTCGCGCCCATCGAGCCCGCCGAGGCCGCCCTGCTGGCCCGCCTCGACGACCCCGAGGGCTTCCGCATCGCGTGCCTGTGCCGCGTCCGCGGCGACTGCCGCGTGCGCGCGACCTATTGGTAGATCCTTACTTCGGCACCTTGTCCCAGTCGGCGAGGAACTTCTCGAGGCCGATGTCGGTCAGCGGGTGCTTGGCGAGCCCCTTGATGACGTTCAGCGGCATCGTCGCGACGTCGGCGCCCATGCGCGCGGCCTCGAGCACGTGCATCGGGTGGCGCACGCTCGCCACCAGCACCTCGGTGTCGTACTCGTAGGCCTGGTAGATCTCGATGATCTGCTCGACGAGGCCCATGCCGTCGGTCGAGATGTCGTCCAGGCGGCCGACGAAGGGGCTGATGTAGTCGGCGCCGGCCTTCGCGGCCAAGAGCGCCTGCACCGGCGAGAAGCACAGCGTGACGTTGGTGGCGATGCCGTGATCGGCGCACCAGCGCACCGCCTTCAGGCCCTCGAGGATCAGCGGCACCTTCACCACGATGTTCTCGTGGATGGCCGACAGCTCCTTGGCCTCGCGCTTGATGCCCTCGAAGTCGGTCGACACCACCTCGGCCGAGATGGGCCCGTCGACCACCTCGCAGATGTCGGCGAGCACGTCGCGGAACTTGCGGCCGGTCTTGGCGACCAGGCTGGGGTTGGTGGTGACGCCGTCGAGGACGCCCAGGGCGTTGGCCTCGCGGATCTCGTCGATGTCGGCGGTGTCGATGAAGAACTTCATGGGACTCTCCGAGTGGCTGGCTGCGGCCGCATCCTAGACCATTCACCGACGCTTTGCGCCGAGGATCGGTCGCACCCCGCGCGGGTGGTTGCCGGTGAGGGCGGGCCGACCTAGTCTGCGCTCCGGGGGGAGGATCGAATGACCGATTGGCAGGTGCTGGCGGGCCAGGGCGCGGGCCGCGACGGGGCCGGGCGCGTGTGGGCCCTCGAGCGCCTCGCGGGGCCCGCCCACCGCTTCGTGTGGCGTGGCGACACCGAGGACGGGGCCCGCGGCCAGGCGATGGCGCGCTTCCGCCAGGTGGTGCAGCTGGCCTACGCCAGCGCGGACGCCCACACCGTCAAGCTGGCGCAGGTGGTCGGCTGGTGGCTGCAGGCCACCACCGGCCACGACGAGGTGGGCTCGGCCTGGCAGATCGATCACGTCCTCCCGGGCGCGCTGGGCCAGGCGCTGCGTGGCGTGCTCGACCGCCAGGACGACGACCCCGCCCTCGTCGCCCTGCGCCGCGCCGTGGCCTTCCGCGCGGCGCGCGACGCCCTGCGCGATCTGCTCGAGCCCGAGCGCATGCCGCACCTGAAGGTGGCCCCGGCCCCCACCCTGTATCGCGAGGCGCGCAGCGAGGCCGAGACGGTGCTGCACGCGGCGGTGGGCCCCGATCCGTCACCGCCGACCGAGCTGCGCCTGCTGACCGACGACGTCGAGGACTGGGCCAGCGAGGAGCGCGGGGGCCGGCGCCTGCTGACCCGGGTGAAGGTGTGGCACCCGCTGGTGCGCGCGATGAGCGCCCTGCAGGAGCAGGTGCAGACCCTGGTCGACCGCTGGTGCACCGAGTCGGTACCCGCCTCGCCCCTGCCGCGCGACTGGCGCGTGGCGGTCGAGGCCGCGCTCGGTCCCGCGGCGCCGGTGGCCCTGGCGCTGCTGGCGGATCTGGACTGGAACGGCGAGGTCGCCTCGCCCCTGCTCGACCCCGCCCAGGCCCTCTCGGCCCTGCAGGGCGCCCCCCGCGACCTCGACCGGGTGCGCTTGCTGCCCTTGGTGCGCGAGGCCCGCGCGCTCGTGCCCGACAAGCCCGCGCCGCGCTGGGCCGCCGAGGCCGAGCAGCGCCTCGACAGCCTGCGCCAGCAGGTCGACCTGCTGCGCGAGCGCGCCCGCGGCCGTGGCATCGAGGACGCCGAGGTGTCGCTGCGCCAGGCCAGCGACGCGCTGGACGGCTTCGACGGTGATCAGGCGGACGAGTGGCTGCGCATGGCGCGCGACTTCATCCGCACCGACGAGCAGAACGCCGAGCGCGAGGCCGTGTACGACAAGGCCGCCGAGCTGCACACCGAGCTCGCCCGCGCGCGCCTGCTGCCCGACGATCCGGCCCTGGCCGAGCCGGCGCAGATGGGCGTCGACGCGGATCTCGAGTCGCTGCGGGCGTGGCACGCCGCGCTGCAGTCGGCGCACGAGGCGGCGCGCGGCGAGCTGGCGGCCGAGCTGCAGGAGGCGCGCAACGAGGCCGATCGGCTGCCCTCGACCGAGCGCCAGCAGGTGTCGCCGCGCCTGACCGCGGCGGCCGAGGCGTCGCGCGGCTCGCTGGCCCTCGGGCGGCAGGCGCTGGCCGAGGCGCGCGCGGCGATCAAGGCGCTGGCGCGCAACGTCGAGGCCCGCCTCAGCCCGCAGCTGCGCGAGGCGCTTCAGCGCATCGAGAACCACAAGGAGCTGTACCCCGAAGAGCGCCGCTCGATGCGGCACCTGGTCGATCGCATCGCGCGGCGCGCCGAGCTCGAGCTGCCCTTCGAGGGCCTGATGGGCGCGCTGGAGGGGCTGCTGAGCGCGCTGGACGAGCGCGCGCCGCTGCGCGAAGCCGTGCTGGCGGTGGTCGCCGACGAGGGCGTCGGCGCCGGCGCCGCGCTGATGCCCCTGTGCTGGCTGGCCACCGGCGTCACCTTCGCCCCGGTGCGCGTGCCCGGCGAGCGCCTGCTGACGCCGCCCGGCGTCGAGCTGGTGCGCGGCGCCCTGGTCGTGGTGCGCCCGGCCTTCGTCGACGACGCGCACGGCCCCGAGCCCATCCGGCTGAACGAGGCGCCCGAGCCGCCCCCGCGCGGGCTCCTGGCCGATCTGCTCGAGGGCCACGATCCCGAGGCGCCCTGGGAGACCGTCGATCTCGGCCCGCTGCCCGATCCCAGCGAGGCGCTGTTCGTCGAGGTCGAGGGGCACATCCTGGGCCCGTCGCGCTTCAGCGGCGCCGACAACCGGCTGGTGCCCGCCGAGCGCAGCTTCGAGGCGCGCCTGGCCACGGACGCCTTCGATCCGCTGTTCGGGCGCATCGAGGTGGCGCTGCCCGAGGCGCCGCGGCGCACGCTGGTGCACGAGCCGCCCGATCTGCAGACGCTGGTCGATCTGGGCGCCACGCCGGTCGATCGCATGGCGCCGGGCGAGGCGGATCACTGGCTGGCGCGGCTGCTCGAGGGGCTGGACGGCGTCGAGCCCGAGCGCGTGTCGGCGCTGGCCGAGGAGCTGCACGACCTGCCCGACGAGCTTCGGCGCGAGCGGGTGGGGCGGCTCGAGGCGCTGATCGAGACCAGCCGGTGGCTGGTGAAGGAGCGCCGGCGGGCGGCCGAGCGGTTCCTGCAGACCGAGGAGGGGCGGCGGGAGATCGATCGGGCGGCGCAGCGCTACGCCGAGCGCGAGCGGGCGGAGATCGATCGCGACATCGAGGCCTACCGGCAGGAGGCGGACGCGCAGAAGGCCGGGCTCGAGGGGGCGCTGGCGCGGCTGCGGACGGCCGAGGCGGACGAGCGGCGGCGGCTGGAGTCGGCGCTGGGCACGCTGCAGGACGAGGTCGACGCGCTCGAGGCGATGAGCGCGGATCGGCGCACGCGGCTCTTGGCCGAGCTGTTCGGCGCCGGGGGCGTGGGGCCGGGACGGCCGGCGGTGGTGAGCGGCGGCAACGGCGATCACGCGCCGCTGCGCGCGACGCTGGATCCGGTGCGCCCGGTGAGCTCGATCGCGGCGGTGGGGGACGAGATCGCCGGCCGGATGCGGGGCTGGGAGCCCCACGACGTGCACAACCTGCTGCTGACGGTGCTGACCAGCCCCTGGGTGCTGCTGGCCGGGCCGCCGGGCGTGGGCAAGAGCACGCTCGCGCGCGATCTGCTGGCGCAGCTGGGCGCCCACCGCGACACCGATCGCTATCGGGAGTTGGTGGTGCGCCGAGACTGGCACGACGACAGCGCGCTGTTCGGCTACTACCACCCGCAGCGCGACGAGTGGATGGCCAGCACCGACGGGCTGGTCGAGCTGCTGCTGCGCGCCGAGCACGCGTCCGAGGCGCAGCACGGGGCGGTGTTCGCGGTGCTCCTGGAAGAGCTGAACCTCGCCTCGCCCGAGCACTACCTGAGCCGGGTGATCTCGGCGCTCGAGGATCGGGTGCCGACGCTGCACCTGTACGACGAGGGGCTGACGCCGGCGAACGGGGCGCGCTACCCGGCCCGCATCCGGCTCGGCGCCAACGTGCGGATGGTGGGCACGGTGAACGTCGACGACACGGTCGAGCGGCTGTCGCCGCGCTTCCTCAGCCGCGCGGCGGTGGTGTGGGTCGAGCCCAGCATCGAGCACCTGCTGAACCCGCCGCCCAGCCCCTCGCCGCCCGGTGAGGCGCTGGACTGGATGGCGCTGAGCGCGCAGGTCGCGACGCTGCCGCCGCCCGGGCTGGGGCCGCTCGAGGAGGTCGTGCGGCTGCTGATCGAGGCGCGGGTGGACGGCGCGCCGACGACGCGCACGGTGCGCGCGCTCGAGCGGTACCTGGCGGCCAGCGCGGGCCTGATGCACCCCCGGGTGGCGCAGGACTACTGCCTGTCGCAGCGGGTGCTGCCCGGGCTGCGCGGGGTGGGCGAGCGGGTCGGCGACACCTTCGAGCAGCTCGCGCGGCTGCTGCGCCGGCACGGCTGGGAGCGGTCGGCGGCGCGCTGCGAGGTGATGCGCGAGCGCGGGGCGATGGCCGGCCACTTCTACGACTTCTTCCATGGATGATCCGGCGCACCACGCGCTCGAGATCGACATCGACGACCGCGCGCACGTGTACCTGGTCGACCGGGGGCGCGCGTCGCCGGTGCTCGAGGTGCGGGGCGGGGCGCGGGTGGCGCTGCGGGTCATCGGGCTGGCGCCGCACGGCGAGGTCATCCTGCGGGCCGGGCGCGCGCGGCACCGGCTGCAGGCCGACGAGCGGGGGAAGGCCACCTGGCTCGATCCGACGTGGCTGAGCGCGGCGGCGGGGCGGGTGACCGTGCTGGTCGAGGACGGCGTCGAGCCGCCGCTGCGCGCCTGGCTGGCGGTGCGGCCGACGAAGCTGGACGTCGCGGCGGTGCGGGCGATGGTGGGCGCCCTCGAGGGCATCGCGCGGGGGCTGGCCAGCGATCTGGGCGGCGACGCCGAGCACGTCGTCGCCGACCTGGGCGGCGGCGAGGCGATGCACCCCGACGCGATGCTGGCGCGGCTCGAGCAGGCGGTGGGCGTACTCGGGCGGGTGGCGCCGTCGATCCGCAACAGCCCCATCCACCGGCAGCGCGAGCGACCGCAGGCGGTGCCGGCGCGGGCGCCGCGGATGCGCGCCCGCGACGTGCGCTGGCTGGCGCGCAGCCCGGCGGCGCTGCGCATCGAGGCCAGCGGTCGGGCTGTGCGGGTCGAGCCGCGGGTGCAGGTCGACCTCGACCTGGTCGAGAACCGGGGCCTGGTCGGCCTGCTCGGGCGGCTGCGCGAGGCGTTGGAGAAGGTCGAGGCGCGGCTGCGCGCCGAGCGCGATCGCCTGCTGGCGGGGCGCGCCGACCGCGAGGCGTTCTACACCGAGCGCGGCAACCTGTTCAGCGAGCAGGATCTACCGCGCCTGCAGGCCGTCGAGGATCGCCTGCTGCGCGTCGAGTACCTGCGCGGCGAGCTGGACGCCGCGCCCGCGCGCCTGGGCCTGCCCGCCGGCCTGCGCCCGGCCCCGCGCCTGCCGCGCACCGCCCGCGTGGCCCGCCACCCCGGCTACTGGCAGCTGCACCGCGTCGACGCCGCCCTCGCCGAGGCCGGCGAGCTGGCGCCGCCGCGCGTCTTCGCGCCCACCCGCAACCTGGACGACCTGTACGAGGTCTGGACGCTGGTGGCGCTGACCGACGCCCTTTGCCGCCGCTTCGGCGGCCACCTCGACCGCGACCTGCGCCGCGTCCACGACGGCTGGTTCGTACGCCTGCCCCGCGGCGAGGTGTGGAGCGCCCGCGCCGGCGACGTCACCTGGCGCCTGCTGTACGAGCCCAAGGTCGCCTACGCCGGCGACGGCCCCCTCGCCCGCATCACCGGCGGCGCCGAGCTGCGCCCCGACGCCGTGCTGGTGAAGGAGATGGCCGGCATGCCCGTGTGGGCCCACGTCTTCGACGCCAAACACCGCCGCGACCGCGCCCGCGCCGACCGTGCGCCCTGGAGCGCCGTCGAGGACATCTGGCTGAAGTACGGCGAGTGGATCGGCCGCCGCGGCGAGCTGCAGCCGCTCGTGGGCAGCGTGTGGGTGCTGTACCCGGCGAAGTGGAACCGGCCGGTGCTGGCCGCGCCGGGGATGTTGCATCGGGACTGGCCGCCGGACCGGCTGCGGGGCGGGGCGATCCCGTTGTTGCCGGAGAACGAGGAGGCGCTGGGGCGGGTGTTGGATGTGTTGTTGGGGGGGTGAGCCATGGTGACACGGTGGGAATCGTCGCAGGGGCCCGCTCGGCTCGCCTTGGTCGCTTCGGTCTGGGGCCGCCGTGCGTTGGTCGGCCTGCTGTCCGTCGTGGGAACGCTCGGGTGCAGCACCGAGACCGGGGGAAACGCGGGCTGCCCCCGCACGCCGCTGGCCGACGGCGACGAGGTCTCCCACCTCGGCTTCTCCTCCAAAGAGATCGTGGAGTCGTTGCAGCGGGACTTCGTGGCGGCCGGTGAGCTCTACGAGGCGTCCCACGCGGAGCCCGGGTCGATCGATCCTCCGATCCGAACGTCGAGCGCGGCCACTCTGGAGGTCCTCGCGCAGTACATGCCCGACCGCGTTGTCTTCGTCGGGGATGCTCGAATTCCCGATCATCAACCCTGCAATGGGCGCGAGCAGCGGCTGGAGTTCATCGCGGCAGTCGAGCTGAGGCTGAACGGGACGACCATCTACGCGGGGGAGACGTGGCTCTCGGCGCCGGGTCGCTCCGGCGTGGACGTCTTCCTGCAGTTCGAGCCGACGGCACAGTTGGAGCGCATCGCACGGAGGGCGGTGCCGCCTGATGCCTCGGGCGTCGAGGTCTGGGCGGTCCTTCGCCTGAGGAGCGGTCCAGATGCGCGCATGAGCGGTCGCCTGGTCGCGGTGACCGAGAGGGGCGGGCAGTACCCGTTGGCCCATTTTCCTGACCAATTGGAACGGATACAGTAGGCCTTGGTCCTGTCTTCACCGGGAGTCGAGCAGGGGGTTGGGCATCGAGGACGACGAGGCCGAGCGGCTGACGCGCGAGCTCGCCGAGTTGACCGGCGAGAGCATTACCGAGCTGGTCGTCGTTTCGCTGCGTGAACGGCTGGAGCGCCAGCGAATGCTCAGAGTGACCCGGCCTCTGGCGCGGCGGCTCATGGAGATCGGGGGGTGCTGCGCCGAGGAGAGGCGCCTGGAGCACCGATCGCCCGAAGATGTGGTCGGCTATGGCGACGACGGGATGCTCGATTGACGGTGCTCGAGGCGCGTGCCGCGCCGGACGGCGTGCGAAGTCAGGGCGACCGCGTCCTGGGAGGACTTGGAGCCCAGGGGCGCGAGGTCGCCGTCCACGCCTTGATCGCGACACGGTCAGGCGTTAAAAGGACGCCATGTCGCTCCGCATCTTCGCGCGTGATTTCTTGGCTCTAACGCACCTGCAGTGGGACGTCGCGAAGGGCGTGTCGCTCGTCGTTGGGCCGAATGGTGTCGGCAAGACGACAGCGCTGGAGATTCCCGAAGTCATGCGCCATGTCTACACTCATGGGCCGACGGCCGCTCTGGAGCACCACGTCGGAGGCGCGGCGCTTCTTAGGCGATCTGATGCGCCTGAGGGCGCCCGCTGTGCCATCGGCGTTGGGGTTGGCGATGTCACGTGGCAGCTGGAGCCAGCGGCCGCTGGTGCAGGAATCAGCAGCAGCCCGGCGGAAGTCGTTCGCCGTGCCGAGCAGGAGATTGTGGCGCGAGCTGCCGGCGACGAATTCGCCTACGCAGGCGAGCACCGGCTGGTTGCTCGTTCACAGAGCGCCGTCAGGGTGGCGGTCGACGACGATCCTGATGCCGAGAGTGTCCTACAGCCGATGGTCTCGGCGCTCGAGAATTATCGCCTCTATCGAAGCTACACCTACAACCTGTGGAAGCTTCAGCGAAGTGGATCCACGGCTTCGACGAATCAGTGGCTTCATGTCAATGGCGAGAACCTGTTCTCGGTGCTGCGCAACTGGACGCTCCAACGTGCGACCAGGCCGCACTGGGAGTTTGTGCGCGATGCTATGCGTGAGTTGTTCCCCTATTTCGACGACATCGACTTCGAGCAGGCGGGTCAGACTGTCACCGTCTCGGTCTTTAGGAAGGGTCGTCCCGATGTAAAGGTTCCAGTCGCTCAGGAGGCGACCGGCTTCCTGATGGCCTTATTGCATCTGGCCGCGGTGGCGTCTGCTCCGCCCAACGGGATCGTAGCCATCGACGAACCGGAGAATTCGCTCCACCCACGGGCGCTTCAAGTACTACTGGAGGCGATCCGTGAGCGAGCATCGCAGAACGGTCTTACCGTACTGCTCGCGACACACTCGACCGTCGCGCTCGACCAGTTCAATTCAATGCCGGAACGCGTCTTCGTCCTCGAGTCCGACGGTCAGACAGTTCAGCCTGTCGCCCTGTCTGACCTACGCAACACCCAGTGGCTCGCCAACTACGCGCTCGGCGATCTGTACAAGCACGGCGATTTTGGGGCGCCCAGCGAGGGATGACCCGATCTATCGACCGGGTGACACTCATCGTCACGGGCAGCGCCGAGAAGCTCGGCCTTCCGGCTGCGCTGCAGCAACTGTGGCCCGACGTCGATTTCGACGCGCAACTGACCGACGACCTCACGAGCACCGAGGTTCCGGCGGACTCGACAGCCGTAGGTGGCGGGCTCGTGTCAAAGTTCGAGAAGTTCGCGCAGCGATTGGTCGACGCGGTTACGGTCCCACGGAGCCGTCGCGAGGGGTGCGCCGGCCTTGCGGTCGGGATCGACGACCTCGAACTCGTCAACCTGGACCGTGGCGAAGTTGTGGTGGCGCGGCTAAAGGCCGCTGTCGACCAGATCTTGCAGGGGCGGACCGGTGACCGGAACACGGTCGCGACCGGATGCTCCTTCCATCTCCTCGTCCCGATGCTTGAGGCGCTCTTTTTCGGCGATCCGAAAGCGCTCCAGCACGCCGCCGGCTCCGGGGCGTCGGCCTCGACCTTCCCGGTCGACGCCGACTTCGAGGCGTTCGCTGTAGGCGACGACGCATACCTCGAGCCGAGCGACGAAGTTGGCCATGGTTGGCGGAGGCCGGACCGATCCAGGCATCCCAAGCGTTACATCAGGTTCCTGAGGGAACAGGCTGAGGAGCCCCCGTACAGAGAGACCCACCACGGCGCTAGGGCCCTGCGGGAGCTGAACTGGGAGAGCCTCGTTGACGCCCCTCTTCGAGGGCGCTTCGTAGGGAGCCTGCTGACGGACCTCGCGTTCGTCCTCGGTGACCCGGTCGGCGTACAGTTACCCCTGGACACGTCCCCCATCACATGGACGCCGCAGCACGATCCGCTCCTGCGTAACTGCTGACCCGGCACGTTGTTCGGGTCGTTACAGATCGAAGTCGCCGCCGTCGTCGTCGGCGGTGAGGCGCTTTAGGCGGTCGCCGACCTCGGCGCGCAGGGCGGCTTCGAGGTCGGGGCGGCGCTTCCATTGGGCTTCGAGCACCTGGCCCTCGGCGACGTCGGGGGGCAGCAGGGCGAGGGGGACGTCGAAGGGACCGTCGCCGTCGACGGGGAGGAGGACGGCGAAGGGGCCTTCGATGCGATCGACGACGACGGCGCTCATGGGAGGGCTCCGGGGGTGGTGCTGGCAGCGGCGTGGTGAGTGGGCGCGGCGGGCCGGTGGGGGCCCTTGACCTTGACCTTGCGCTGAACCGTACCCAACGACCGAGTGGCCCCGGCGCTCGGGCGGGCGCCCTTGACCTCGACCTTGACCTTGACCTTTCCCTCCCCGTCACCCACCTCCCAAGCGACCCCGGCGCACCCAGCGGACGTGTGGTGCCCGTGCACGTGCCCGTGCCCGAATGGGTCGTGGCGCCGCGTCGGCTTCGGAGGTGGGGGGGGCCGTCAAAGCGCGCTCCCCGTCACCCCGGCGCCCAAGCGGGCGGACGTGCCCGCGTGCCCGTGCATCGTGCCCGAATGGGATGAAGCGCGGCCTCGGGTTCGAGATCGTCGGCGAGGGGTTCGAGAGCTGTCCGTGCACGTGCACGAAGAGCACGACGCGCGGCGTCGGCTTCGAGAGGTCAAGGTCAAGGTCAGGGGAAAGGGGCTCGCGATCGTGGCAACGGGCCGGCTGGGCCGAAGGCGCTCGGTTGCTTTGGGCAAGGGCAAGGGCAAGGGCAAGGGCAAGGGATTCGCGAGCGTCGGGTGGGCGTCGGTTGGCGGTCGTGGCTCGGTTGGGGTGGGCGCCGCGCCTCTCAACCGCTCCCCCCCACGAACACATTGAACGACTTCGGGCTGTGCAATACATCCCGATAACTCCCCCGAATATCCACCAACCCCACCATCTCGGTGCACCGCCCCGGCGTCAGGCTCAGCACCATGCTGTTCACGCTCTGGAACATCAAATACAGCCCCAGCCCCGCGCCGCCGGCCTTGCGGTCGATCTGGTCGTCGCCGCGGCGCAGGCCCTTGGCGATGTAGCGGCGCAGCGTCGCGGGCTGCAGGGCGCCGAAGGGATCGCGGATGGCCATGCCGAAGCGGCGGCCGTCGCTGCCGAAGCTGAAGGTGGGGCGCTGGTCGGGGGGCAGGTCGACGGGGGTGGTGCGGGGCAGCGAGGCGTACAGCGTCTCGCCGGTGGCGCGGTCGACCGGGGCGTCGTAGACCGCGTTCATCAGCATCTCGTCGGCGACCGCCTGCAGGCGCTGGACGAGGCGGCCGCGCACGCCCATGCCGCCCATCAGGGCTTCGATGGCGTCGAACGCCTCGGCCTTGCCGGCGCTGCCGGTGATGGCGAGGTGCTCGATGCGGGTGGCCCAGGGCAGGTGGCGGTCGAGGCCGAAGGGGTTGCGGCCGGCGGCGTGGGCCAGGATCAGCGCCAGCTCGTCCATGAACCAGGGGCTCTGCTTGCCGAGCAGGTGCGCGAACCAGTCGGCGCCGAGCAGCTCGGCGACGTCGGGCGGCGGGGACGGGTGCGCGCTGGTGACCAGGCGCGCGTCCGGGGCCGCCGCGCGCACGGCGTCGAGCAGCTTGAGCGCGGCAGGGCCCGCGTGATCCAGGTCGAAGAGTACGAGGTCGGGCGCCACGTCGCCGGCCATCGCCTCGAGGCGCGCGGGGTCGGGCTCGATGGCCACGTCGGCGCCGGCGCAGACCGCCACCCGGCGGGCGCCGCGCAGGGGCAGCTCCTCGCCGAACAGCAGCGCGCGGCGCACCGCCATCAGAACTGATCCGCGGGGGGCGGCGGGACGGTGAGATCGGCCGCGGGATCGGGCAGCACGACCGGCGGGGTGCCGCTCAGGCTCAGGTGAGGCTCGACCGTCGGCAGGGCGGCGCGCACCGCGCTGGTCACCGGGGTGCCGCCCGGGCGCGCGGGCGCCGCCTTCAGCGCGCTGCGCAGCGCGCCGTGGGGCTTCGCCGCGTAGGCCGTGAAGCCGTCGAGCAGGCCGCCCGACGCGCGGACACCGGTGATCGCCTTGCGCACCGTCCCCGCCACGTCGCCAGGCACCGAGGCGTCGGTCTGCACGAACACGGGCAGCGGCGCCGGCCGGCTGCGGAACGCCGTGCCGAGGCCGGCGGTCTGGCCGGCGTAGGTGAAGGTGGCGTCGGCCTTGCCCAGGCTCACCAGCGTCAGCGCGCCCTGCACGTCGCGGGCGCCCTTGCCCTTCTTGAAGTAGTCGGGCTCGACCTGCCCCTGCAGCAGGAAGTTCGTCACGAACGCCCGGTCGCCGGGGCCCACGCTCACCGTCGCCAGGCTCTTGCCCTGCAGGTCGCCGATGTTCTCGCCCTTGCCGCCCGCCACCGCGAGCACCATCGGCTGCGCGGCGGCGCCGCCGGCGGTCGCCTGGGCCAGCGCCGGGTAGCCCTTCTCGATCTGGTACTGCGCCTCGACGACGGCGAAGTCGACCGCGCCCGCGCCCACCTGGTTGGCGAACTCGCCGGCGGTGGCGAAGCCGCGGCCGCGGAAGGGCGCGCCGGTGGCGGCCTGCAGGGCCTGCGCGATGCTTTCGGCGTAGCGCTGGCGGGCCAGCGAGTTGGCGAACAGCACCCGCGGGGTGAACACGCCGACGACGTAGGTCGCCGGCCCCTCGCCCCCAGGTGCGCCGGCGTCCTGGGCCACCGCGGGCGCGGCCAGCAGCAGCGCGGCGATGCACGCGAGCACCCTCGGCAGCCTCACGGCGCCTCCTCCCCGAAGCCGAAGATGCGCTGCTTGGCGTCGGCCACCTCGCGCGCCTTGGCCGCGTGCGCGCCGCCGGTGGCGGCGTAGCGTCGGTACAGCTGCCAGGCCTCGCGGTGCTTGCCCTTGGCCTCGACGGCGACGGCCAGGTTGAAGATGGCCTCGGGCACCTGCCCCATCAGCGCCCGCCAGGCCTTCTCGGCGTTGCGCCGCCGCCCGCGGTTCCAGTCGGCCACGATCAGGTTGTTCTCGGTGTCGGCCTCGCGGTCGATGGCCTGCGCCTGCTTCAGCAGCTTCACCGCGCCGGCCTCGTCGCCGGCCTTCAACCGCGCCAGCCCCAGCTGATCGTAAGCCTGCCGCAAGAGGCGCCCTTCGTCGGTGTTGCCCCGCTTGGCGGTGCGCATCGACGACAGCAGCGACTCGACGCGATCCCATTGCTTCAACAGCGCGTTGGTGTGCGCGGTCAGCACGTCGATGTGGCGGGGCGGGGCGCTCTTCGCCAGCACGTCGCCCCCGGCCTGCCGTGACAGCGCGTTCATCCGCCCCAGGTGGATGCGGGCGGCGTTGCCGTCGCCGCGGCGCAGGCTGGCCACCAGCGCGGCGTAGCGCGCGCGGGCGGCCCACAGCGGCGGCAGCGCGTCCTCGACGGCGACCGCCGCGCGCAGATCGGCGTTGTCGCGCGTCGTGATCGGGCGGGCCAGCCGTTCGCCGACCCGCAGCAGGCGGCCCACGGCGAGCGTCGTGGCCAGGGCCACGTCGTCGGGCCAGGTCTCGGCGGCGGTGGTCAGCGCCTCGACGGCGGGCTCCACTTCGCCGGCGCGCAGCCGCGCGGCGCCCAGCGCGGTCGCCGTGGCCGCCGAGGGTCGCTTCTGGTGGGCGGCCTCGAGCGCGGCGATCGCCTGGGGCAGGTCGCCGCTGGCCAGCGCGACGCGCCCCTCGGCGTAGCGCGCCGCGGGCAGGTCCGGCGCGACGGACGCGGCCGCCGTCGCGTCGGTGCGCGCCCCGTCCAGATCACCCCGCGCCAGCCGCAGCAGCGCCCGGTTGGCCTGCAGCGCGGGGCCCGGTCGCAGGGTCAGCGCCCGCGTCACCAGCGCCTCGGCCTCGTCGGCCTTGCCCGCCTTCGCCAGCCCTTGCGCCCGCGCGGCCAGCACGCTGGTCGCCACGCCCTTCACCCAGTCGTCGTCGCCCTCGGTCTTCAGCGCCTCGTCGATGGCCGCCTGCGCCGCCTCCAGCCGGTCGGCGCGCAGCTCGGTCAGCGCCAGGTTCGCATGCAGCCGCCCGCGCGCCGGGGCCAGCTTCACCGCCTGCCGCTGCAGATCCGCGGCCTCGTCGAAGCGCCCCCGCTGCCGGGCCAGCGTGCCCAGCGCGGTCAGCACCCAGGGCTCGTCCTTCGCCAGCGCCAGCGCCTTGCGCAGCGGCCCCTCGGCCTGGTCGGTGCGCCCGGCCCGCAGGTGGATCAGCCCCAGCTTGTACAGCGGGTGCACCACCTTCGGCTTCAGCGCGTGCGCCTTCTGAAGCTGGGTGATGGCCTCCTGCTGGCGCCCCAGCTCCATCAGCGCGCTGCCCGCGAAGTAGCGCCCGTTGAAGCTCTCGGGCCGCTGCTCGATGTACTGCGTGTAGTAGCCCACCGCCTCGTCGTAGCGCTTCAGCTGGAACAGGCTCTGGGCCAGGTTGAACAGCACGCTGGCCCGCCCGGGGTCGCGCTTCAGCGCCTGCTGCAGCACCTGCACGGCGCGGTCGAACTGCCCGAGCTGGAAGTGCGCGTTGCCCACGTTGACCAGCGCGCCCAGGTTGTCGGGATCGGCCTTCAGCACGGCCTCGAACTCGGCCAGCGCCTGCGCGTACTCCTTCAGCTTGAAGTAGGTGTTGCCCAGCTTGGCGCGCGCCGTGGTCTCGCCCGGGCGCAGCCGCAGGTACTGCTCGAAGGCGGGCTGGGCGCGCCGATAGTCCTTGGCGTTGTAGTAGTGGTTGCCGAGGACGACGTACACCTCGGGGAAGCGCTCGGTCTCGGCGGCCACGCGCTCGAGCAGCTTCAGGCCGGCGGCCGGGTCGCCCCCGCGCAGCTCGTGCTGGCCCAGCCAGAAGGCCACGTCGAGGTTGTCCTTCCCCTTCGATTGGGCCTCGCGCAGCAGCGGAAGGGCGGCCTTCCAGTCCTCGAGCTGGTAGTACAGCAGGCCCAGGCGCGCGTAGGCGTCCAGCCAGCCGGGATCGGCCTCGACGGCCTCGCGGAAGGCGTCGACGGCCTCGCGGTACTTGCCCTTGGCGTCCTCGGCGTCGCCGCCGGCGCGCAGCGTATCGCCGGCCTGCTGCAGGCGCTCGCCGTCCTCGAAGTGGCGCTGGGCGGCGGCCTGCGGGACGTAGCGCCCCTGCGCCGCGGCGGGCCGCGGGGCGACGACGGCGCCCAGCGCCCCGCCCAGGGCGAGGCGCAACAGCAGACGTCTCATCGCGGCGGCGGCGGCGGATGGCAGGTGCATGGGGCGACTCTAAAGCAGCGTCCCACCCGGTCGCCACTTCGACGGGGCCGCGCCTCAGCCGACCGGCGGGGGCGGCGGCCTCGGCGGCGCCTGCTCGCGCGCGGCCGGCCGGTCGCGGAACTTGCCCACCACCAGCGTGATGTCGTCCTCGGGGTTCGTGAAGTCGGCGAAGAACGCCTCGGCGTCGCGGATCACCTTGTCGAGAATCACGTCGGCGCCCTTGTCGAGCACCGAGCGGATGCTGCGGCGGAAGCGCTTCTCGCTGTACTCCTCGCCGCTCTTGCCCATGCCCTCGGTGATGCCGTCCGTGTACCACACCAGCACGTCGCCGGGGCTGTAGGGCACGGTGCGCTCGAGGAAGCGCGACTCCATCACGTCGCCCAGGCGGTTGCCGCGGGTGACCAGCGGCACGATGGCCGGCTCGCCGGGCGGCGGGTTGCTGCGGAACAGCAGCGGGAAGTTGTGGCCCGCGTTGCTGAAGGTGATGGTGCGCGCCTCGGGGTCGATGATGGTGGCGAAGAAGGTCATCACGAAGCGCCGGTTGGCCGCCTCGTAGATGGTCTTGTTCAGCTCCTCGAGCAGGAACGTCACCGTCAGCTCGCCCTCGGTGACGTGGCGCAGGGTGTCGCAGCACGACTTCGCGGCCGCGGTGATCATCGCGCTCGACACGCCGTGGCCGGTCACGTCGCCGATGAGGATCAGCAGGCGGCCGTCGGCCAGCTCGGCGTAGTTCCACCAGTCGCCGCCGCAGATGCTGGCCGACTTGAAGTAGCCGATGAACTCCATGAAGCCGCGGTCGATCAGCTGCGAGGGCGGCAGCAGCGACTCCTGGATCACCCGCGCGACCTCCATCTCCTTCTCGTAGGTCGCCTTCTCCTTCGTCTCGCGCAGCAGCACGCCGATGCGCTCGGCCATGTAGTTGAAGTTGCGGCCCAGCACCCCGATCTCGTCGGTGCTGTCGACCACCGCGCGCTCGCTCAGATCGCCGTGCGCGATGCGCTCGACGCTCTCGGTCAGCTCGCGCACCGGCCGGCTGATGCGCAGGCTCTGCAGGATGGTCAGCACCACGCCCAACAGCACGATCATGCCGCCGACGAACAGCGCGTTGATCGTCGCCAGCCGCTTGCGCTCGTCGATGCGCTGCTCGATGCGCCGCGTGCGCTCGGCGATGTCGGCGATCGACCAGCCCGCGTCGACCTGCCCGCTGAGCCCCTCGTCGCCGAAGGGCACGATGATACGCAGCAGCTGCGGCTCGCCGCCCTTGCCCAGCACGCTGTCCTCGCCCGGCCCGTCGCCCTCGTTCTGCGGCGCCTTGTCGGGCATGGCCTCGAGGCCGGCCGTCGCCGCGGCGATGTCACCCACCTCGGCCACGGTCTTGCCGCCCTCGCGCACCTGCACGAACAGCAGCCGCTCGTCGCCCGCCTGCAGCTTCTCGAGCAGCGCCTTCAGATCGCCGTAGGCCGTCGCCGAGATCAGCAGGCTGGACGTGCGCGCGATGGCGCCGGACACGTTGCGCGCGTCCACCGCCACCGATCGCTCGAGCATCTGCTGCTGATCCAGCCGCGCCTCGTCGTACGCCGCGCTCAGATCGCGCAGGTTCATCACGCCGTACAGCCCGACGGTGAACAGCAGCAGCAGCGTCGTGGTGGCCATCAGCTTGACGCTGATGGGCAGGCTCTTGAGCGCCTTCAGCATCGCTATCCGAACAGCCCCTTGCGCAGCGTCAACAGCTCCTTCTGCACCCGGTTGAGCTGCTGGTTGGTGTCCACCAGCTCCTTCGTCTTCCGGGCGATCTCCTCGCGCAGCTTCTCCTTCTGCCGCGTCTCGCGCTCGAGCATGTCCTGGTACTTGCGCTGCACCCCGGCGGCGTCCGACACGTCGCGCAGCAGGATCAGCGCCACCGGCCCGCCCTCGCTGGCGTCGCCCACCGGCGCGGCGCTCGCGATCACCTGCCGCGGCTCGGCCTCGCCCTCGATCTCGGCCGGGATCTCGTCGTAGCGCACGTTCTCGCCCGCCTCCAGGCAGCGGCGCGCCAGGCAGGTGTCACCCGCGCAGACGCCCAGGCGCATGAACGCGCAGCACGTGCTGCCCTTCAATCGCCGCGCCTGCGCGCGGCTGAAGAAGGCCCGGTAGTGGGGGTTGAAGTCGATCAGCCGGCGCTCGGCGTCGACGACGACGTACGCGTCCACGAACACCGCGCCGAGGGCGCGGATGCGGGCCAGGAGCGCCTCGTTCGGGCCTTCAGCGGTCACCGATCACGAACACCACATAGGCGATGATGGCCCCGATCAGCGCCAGCGCGGCGGCGGTGAGCAGGGCGGTCAGCTTGTTGGCCGGCTGCTCCGGCGCGGCGGCGGCCTCGTTGGGCACCACGTTGATCGACTCGCGCCCGCTGAGGCTGACGCCGGTCGTCGTCACGGTCAACGGCGAGTACATGCCGCTGATCGGCGTGCGCCCGGTCTCCTCGCCGCGCTCCATGGTGTCGAGGCGCTTGATGCGATCCTGAATCGTCGGGCTCAGCGAGGCGAGGTGCTTGCGCAGCTCGGCGTCCACCACCTGCCCCGTGTTGCGCGGCAGGAAGGCGAAGTAGGCCTCTTCGATGTCGTCGAAGCCCATCTCGCAGGTCACCTGGTTGCAGTTGCCCCCGCGCACCGGCGGCGCGGCCGGCTGCTCCATGCCGGCGAAGGCCTCGACCTGCAAGAGCTCCATCTGCTCGAGATCGCAGCGCGGGCAGTAGTAGGGGGCGAAGAAGCTCTTCACCATGCCGCCGCCGACGAAGTTGTTGACCAGGTTGATCTGGTTGACGATGCACGGGCTGCAGCGCACGAAGATGACGCGCTTGCCGCGCGCCCCCAGATCGTTCAGCCAGTTGACCCAGTCGCGCACCCCGCAGCTGTTGATGCGGGTGACCTCGCTGAGATCGACGATGACCGTCCTGCCGTCGATCTTCTTGAGGCTGCCGGCGAGCGTGTTGTCCTCGTCGACGACGCCCGACACCTTCAGGAAGGTGACGTCCTCGACGGTGTTGGTGCCCAGGAAGAACTTCTTCGACATCGATCCGGTTCGCCCGGCCCTCCCCGTGCGACCGGCCTCAGAGGGCCAGGCCGGCGGCGTGCCGTAGCTGGTGGTACTGCTCCGAGAGAGCATACTTGACGAGGTCCCTGAGGCGCGACCCGCTTCTGACCGCCCAGGTCAGGTCGCGCGCGGCCGGCATGGCCGATCCCACGCCGCGGTCACGGGCGAGGCAAGTGGCGGCGGCGCGCAGGCGGCCGCTGGTCAGCAGGCCGGCGCGATCGGCGGTGCGCGCGATGCCCTCGATGACGGCCTCGCCGGTGTGCAGGACGGGCAGCGTGCCGGTGGGCACGGCGTCGACGGCGGCGGTGAGGGCCTCGGCCACGCGCTCGGGCAGGGCCTCGACCAGCGTGGGCGGACTCTCGTCGTCCGGGCGCGGCACGAACAGGGCCTCGAGCTGCTGCAGCATGTCGAGCGTGCGCTCGGGCCCCAGGTCGTGCACCCGGGCCAGGCCGGCGCGGCAGAAGAAGGCGGCGCGGCCGGCCAGGAAGCGGCGCTCGGCGGTGGTGGCGGTGTCGAGCAGGGCGTCGCGGCCCAGCACGATCACCGGGCGCGGGCCGGGCCAGACGCTGACCAGCTCGGGGTGCTCGGGCAGGAAGTACAGGTCGAAGCCGCGGTAGCCCAGCACGGTCTGCAGCGTGCGCACCTCGAGGCTGAAGGGGTGGCGGCGGCCGGTCACCTGGGCGGCGCGGGGCAGCAGGGGCCGCGGGCGGGCCGAGAAGCGGCCGCGCAGGGCCTCGTCGCAGAGGCCGATGAGGGGCACCAGCGGGCTGCGGAACGAGGGGTGGGCCAAGAGCTGCTGGACGTGCTCGTCGCCCAGCGCGCGGCCGCCGCGATCGCGCTGCTTGCGGGCGCGATCGTCCAGGCGCTGGAAGGCGTCGCGCTCGTCGTCGGCCAGGGCGTCGAGCAGCTCGAGCACGCTGAGCACCTGGTAGCGCCACTCGTCGTCCTGCTCGCGGGCCAGCAGCTCGTCCATCGCGCGCAGGGCGTCGAGATCGCAGACGTCCTCGTCCAGCGCGCGGTACAGCTGGCGGCGGGCGGCGCCCAGATCGCCGGCGCGGGCGTGCACCTGCACCAGGGCGAAGCGGGCGTGGCGGGCGCCGGGCCCGTCGCGCTCGGCTACCGGGGTCAGCAGGCGGCGGGCGCGGTCGGGGGCGCCCTCGCGCAGGGCCAGGCCGGCGACGAAGGTGCGCAGGGCGGCGGTGGGGGCGTCGGTGACGTCGTCGGCCAGCAGGGGATCGGCGTGCTTGCGCAGCAGCGCGGGGATCGAGGCCTCGCGCCCCTGCAACGACAGCAGGGCCAGCAGCGCGAGCAGCGCCGACGCACAGTGCGGGTCGAGGTCGAGCGCCTGCCGGAACAGGCTCTCGGCCGCCTCGGGATCGGCGAAGCCCTCCTGCTGGATGCGCCCCAGGTAGAAGGTGTAGAGCGCCTTGTCGCGCGCGTGCAGCATGGGCGCGTCGGCCAGCAGCCGGCGCATGGTCTCCCGCGCGTCCTCGTAGCGGCGCTGCAGGTAGTGGCACTGGGCCATCTGAAACAGCGCGGCCTCGTCCTGCGGCTCGACCGCCAGCACCCGCTGGAAGCACTCGATGGCGCGGCCCGGCTGCACCGCGCCGTCCACCCACAGGGCGCCCTCCTGCATCGCGGCGGCCACGTAGCGGGCGCGCGCGGCGTCGTCCGCGGGGGGGTCGCCGGCGGTGAAGCGGCGCAGCACGCCGGTGGCGTCGGACCAGCGCCGCTGCTTCACGAAGAGGTCGACCAGCGGGCGGGCGACGGCCAGGGAAGCCGGCTGCAGCTCGAGCGCCCGGGCGTAGTGGGCGGCGGCGGCCTCGAGGTCGAGGGCCTGCTCGGCCGCGTAGCCGCGCAGGATGTCGATGCGCGCCTGCTCGTCGGGGCGCCCGGCCTTGCCGTGGGCGGCGTAGGCGTCCTCGAGCCGGCGCATCAGATCGGCGAAGCCCTCGTCGCGCGGCTGCCCGGCGTAGGCGCGCACCAGCGCGTGCAGCGCGTCGGTGTGGTCGGCGTCGAACTCGAGCGCCAGCTTCAGGCACTCGATGGCCTCGAGCTGCCGCCCCAGCGCGGTGGCGACCACGCCGCGCTTGTAGAACAGCTCGGCGCGCGTCTTGTGCGGCACCTTGTCCAGGTTCTGCTGGGTCAGCACCTGGAAGTGGCCGTGCGCCTCTTCGTAGCGGCCCTCGGCGAAGGCGCGGTCGGCCAGCGCCCGGGCGGCGGGCAGGCACGAGGGCCACACGGTGATGGCCTGGCGGTAGTGCGTCAGCGCCTGGGGCCGGTCGCGCAGCCGCGTCTCGTAGATCTCGGCGATGCGGGCCAGCACCGACGCGCGCTCGCGGGGCTCGTCCCACAGCTCGAGCTCGCGGCGCAGGTACTCGACGACGGTGGCCCAGTGGCCCGCGTTGGCGGCGATCTCGCGCAGGCCGTGCAGCGCGGGGAAGCAGCGGGGATCCAGCTCGAGCGCGCGGCGGTAGTCCTTGGCGGCGGCCACCAGATCGTGAAGCTGCGTCTCGTGCAGGCTGCCCATGCGGAAGTAGATGTAGGCCTGCTGACGCGCGCTGCTGGTCAGCCCCAGCTCGCGCTCGCTGACCTCGAGCAGCTCGGGCCAGCGGCGCTGCGCCTCGAGCAGCCGGGCCAGCGCGCGCAGGGCGGCGGCGTCGCCGGGATCCTGGTCGAGCAGCTTGCGGTACACCTCGGTGGCGGCGGGCAGGTCGCGCAGGCCCACCTCGTAGGCCTGGGCCAGGCGGCGCAGCAGCGTCGCGCGGGCCGCGGGCGCGTCCAGGCCGGCCAGCCCCTGCTCGTACATCTCGACCAGCGCGGGCCAGCGCTCGGCGCGGCGGTACACGCGCTCCAGCGCGGCCAGCACCTCGCCCTCGCCCGGCGCCTCGCGGTGCAGATCCTCGAGCAGCCGCGCGGCGTCCTCGATGCGATCCTCGCTCTCGTAGGCCGCCACGAGGCGCAGGCCCACCGCCAGCCGGCGGCGCAGGCCCGGCGGCGTGTGCTCGAGCAGGGTGCGGTACAGGCGGATCTGCAGGTCGGGCGCGGGGTGCTCGGTCAGCAGCTGCTCGGTGGTGCGGAAGCTGCGCAGGTCCGTGGGGTCGAGCTCGAAGGCCTCGACGTAGGCCGCGGCCGCCTCGCGCGGGCGGTTCAGCCGGTGGTGCAGGTGGTGCGCCAGGCGGCGGTGCAGGTCGCGCAGCTCGGCCGGCTCGGCGCCGCGGCGGCGCGCGGCGTCGATCGAGCGCTCGACCACCAGGCGCAGCGTCTCCCAGTCCTGCGCCGCGATGGCCAGCCGGTCGACGCGGTCGAGCACGGTGAGATCGTCCAGGCCCTCGTCCAGCGCGTCGCGGTACACGCGGCGGGCGCGGTCGGTGTCGTGGGCGTGCTCCTCGAGCAGGCGCGCGAGGCGCAGGCGCAGCACGTTGCGGGCGGCGGCGTGATCGGCGTCGGTGGCCGCGATGGCCTGCTCGAGCAGGGTGACCGCGCGGTCGACCTCGCCCAGCACGGCGCGGGCCTCGGCCAGGTCGGCGGCGACGTCCACGCGATCGGGCAGGGCGCGGGCGGCGCGCAGGACGTAGGGCACGGCGCGCGCCGCGTCGCCGCGCTCGTACAGGTGCACGCGGCCCAGGTCGAGCGCGGCGTCGGGCTCGAGGTGCTCCGGCTCGTCCAGGCCGTGCGCGTGCAGCAGCTCGGCATAATCGTCCCAGCGGCGGATGCGGCGCAGCAGGGCGGCCAGCTCGTGGACGACGGCGCGGTCGGTCGGGCCGAGGGCCAGGGCCTCCTCGAAGCGGGCGACGGCCGCCGCGGGATCCTCGAGCGGGCCGGCCGCCAGCCGCGCGACCTCGAGCAGCAGCGCGCGCTTGCGGGCGACGTCGCCGGTGCGCGCCACCTCGCCCACCAGCACCTGCGCCAGCCCCTTCCAGTCGCCTGTCTCGCGATACAGCGCCTCCAGCCGCGCGATCGCCTGCGCCGCGCCCGCCTGGTAGCTGAGCACGGCCTTGTAGGCGCGCACGGCGGCGGCGCGATCGTCCAGCGCCTCGTAGCGCGCGCCCAGGGTGTAGGCCGCCTCGACCCGCGCCTCGAGGCGATCGCCCTCCTCCAGCGCGCGCACCGCCGAGGCGACGCCGGCGTCCTCGGCGTGTGGCCAGTCGGCGGCGCGCTCGGCCCCGCGGCTGCGGCGCAGCTTGCGCGCGATGATGGCGCGGCCGGGGTCGAGCGTGCGGTCGCGGGCCTTCTCGGCGCCCAGGAAGTCCATCGCCTCGGGCTCGGCCGGCGGCACGTCGAACAGCCCCGAGTCGGCGACGCTGCCCAGGCTGCCGTTGGCCGGATCGTCGGACGTGATCGTGTCCGGCTCGGCCTCCCCGGCCTCGGGCAGCAGGGCGACGACGCCGGGCAGCACCTGGCGGGTCAGCTGATCCTCGTCGTCGACGTGGCCGTCACGCTCGATGCGGGGCAGGGGCGCCAGCGGCGGCAGGGGCGGCACCTCGGCGCGCGTGGCGTCCAGGGCCTCGATCTCGGCTGCGTCGAAGACGGGCGCGGCGTCGAGGGCGTCCAGCTCGTCGCTGCGCGGACGCACCGGCGGCACCGGCTGCGTGCGGCCGTCCCGGGCGGGCTTTGGCGGCGCCGGCGGCGCGTCGCCCAGGCGGTGCACCAGGGCGCTCAGCGCCTCGCGGGTGTCGCCGGGGGGTGCCGTGGCCAGCGCCTCGCGGGCCAGCCGCGCGGCGGCCGCCTTGTCGTCGAAGGCGTCGGCCAGCAGGCGGGCCAGCTTCAGCGAGACGGCGGCGCGGCGCTCGGTGGCGATGTCCTGCGCCAGCACGCCCTCGTACAGCGTGCGCAGATCGGGCAGGCGGTCGAGGCGGCGGTACAGGCGCTCGAGCTCGGCCAGCGTGCGGGCGTCCTCGGGCGACTCGGCCAGGGCCGCGCGGTACAGGTCGACGGAGCGATCGGGATCGTCCTCGACGGCCTCCCACAGCGCGGCCAGCTCGCGCTGCAGCGGCGCGCGATCCTCCGGCTGGTCGAGCAGGCGCAGCGAGCGCGCGATGACCTCCATCAGCGGGCGGTGGCGGCGGGTGCTGCGGCAGACGTGCTCGATCAGGCGCAGGGCCGTCAGGTGCTCGGCGTCGTGATCCAGCACCCAGAAGAGATAGGTCAGGGCCTTCTCGTGCTGGCCCGCGTGGCCGGCGTAGTGGCGGGCGATGCGCAGGTACAGGTCGGCGCGGCGCTCGCCGCTGCCCAGCAGGTTGGCCTCGTGCTGCCAGGCGCGCAGGCGGGCGTCGGTGTCGGGGGCCAGGCGGCCGCGGGCGCGCAGCAGCAGGCGGTCGGCCTCGGGATCGAGGGGGCCCAGGCTGTCGAGGGCGGCGGCGGGATCGCGGCGGCCGTGCTCCAGCAGGGCGGCGCGCAGGGCGCGGGCCAGGGCGGGATCGGCGCCGACGGCCAGGTGGGGGCCCAGGGTGTCGAGGCGGCCCTCCGACCACGCGGCGCGCTCGAGCAGGCGGCGGGGGCGCGGATCGTCCGGCCAGCGCTCGGCCGCGCGGCGGGCGATGCGGCGGGCGCGGTCGGCGTCGTCGAGGGCCGCGAAGCGCTGGGCGGCGCGCAGCAGCAGGACGCCGGCCAGGCGCGGGTCGTCGATGGCCGCGGCCTCGTCCTCGAGGGTGGCGGCGTAGGCGAGGGGATCGACGGCGAGGGCGCCCAGGACGCGCTTCAGCGCGACGACGGTGTCGAGGGAGCCGCCGGCCGCGTCGTCGTAGAAGGCCTCGGCGCGCTCGGGGTCGTGCAGCGCGAACTCCCACTGCTCGCCGGCCAGGAAGCGCAGGGCGGGGCCGGCGCCTTCCGAGCAGCGGGCCGCCATGCGGGCCAGGGCGCGGGCGCGGTCGAGGGGCTCGCCGGCGCGCCAGGCGTGCTCCAGCAGCACCCACGCGGCGACGGGATCGTGATCGGCGGCCTCGAGCAGCAGGGCCTCGCCGGTGGCCGCCTGGCCGGCGTCCAGCAGGGACTGACCCAGCTCGGCGGCGGGCGCGGCGCGATCGGACGCGCCGGCCTCGAGCTGGGCGCGCAGGGCCTCGATGCGATCGTCCGGCGCCAGGCACAGGTGGCCCAGGCGGCCCGCGAGGCCGAGGGGATCGCCGGCCTCGACCAGCGCGGCGAGGGCGCGGCGGGCGCGGGGCGGATCCGGCCAGCGCATCAGCCACACCAGCAGGAAGAAGCCGGCGACCTCGGCGGCGTCCGCGCGATCGGCGCCCGGGCGGGCCAGCACCTCGACGGCGCGATCGAAGACGTCGCGGGCCAGCTCGACGTCGTCGTCGGCCAGGGCGCGGTCGCGCAGGTCGAGCAGGGTGGGCAGGTGGCCGGGCCAGGCGGCCAGGGCGGCGCGCCAGGCCTCGACGGCCGCGGGCTCGTCGCCCAGCTCGTCGTGCAGCACGCGGGCGCGCTGGTGATGCTGCCGGGCGACCGCGACGGGATCCTTCAGCTGCGCGGCGCGGCGGGCCAGCAGGGCCACGTGGCGCCGCCACTGCGCGGCGTCCGGCAGGTCGATGCGCGGCGCCGGCCCGCGCACCGTCTCGCGCCCGGGCAGCGGGGTCTTCACCGCAGGGCCAGCCAGGCGGCGACGGCGCCGGCGAGGACGACCGCCGCGATGATCGCCCAGGGCACGCCGCCCGTCGGCATCGGCGCGGGGGTCGGCGGCGCGGGCTCGGCGTCGGCCTCGGGATCGTAGCCCGCCATCTCGGCCAGGGTGTCCTCGCTGATCAGGCGGGGCGGCCGCCGCGCGCCGGTGGGCGCGTCGGTGGACTCCTCGGGCAGGGGCTCGCCGGTGGCCACCTTGCGCGCGGCCTCGATGTCGGCGCGCATCTCTTCGATCTGGCGGTCGAACAGGCTGCGGAGGAACTCGGCCATCGCCTCGGGCCGGGTGGCGTCCTCGCGGCCCTCGAGCCAGCGCTCGAGGTCACGCAGGACGTCGCGCGCCGAGGGGTAGCGGTCGATCACCTCCCGGGTCATCGCGCGGGCGCACAGCGCGTCGAGATCGGCGTCCACCTCCGGGTTGTGCGTCGAGGGCGGCGGCGCCTCGGCCCGGCGCACGCGCTCCATCGTCGCGAAGTCGCCCTCGTCGTGGAACACCTGCACGCCGGTCAACATCTCGTAGAGCACCGTGCCCAGCGAGAACAGGTCGGCGCGCGCGTCGACCGGCAGGCCGCGCACCTGCTCGGGCGCCATGTAGCTGATCTTGCCCTTGATCGAGCCGATCTGGCTCTTCACGTCGATGGTGGTCTGGGCGATGCCGAAGTCGATCAGCTTCACGCGCCCGTCGAAGCCGATCATGATGTTGCCGGGGCTGACGTCGCGGTTGACGATGTCGAGGGGCTGGGCGAACTCGTCGGTCAGCTCGTGCGCGTACGCCAGCGCCCCCGCCACCGCGCGGGCCAGCCCGACCGCCAGCGGGATGGGCATGCGCCGCCCGTCCTTGCGCAGGCGCCGCAGCACCGTCGACAGGTCGAAGCCGAAGATGAACTCCATGGCGATGAAGGCGGTGCCGTCGCTGACGCCGTGATCCAGCGTGCGGACGATGTTGGGGTGCTGAAGGCGCAGCCCCACCTTGCCCTCCGACGTGAACATCTCGCGGTGCAGCTTCTGGCGCGCCAGCTTGGGCAGGAGCGTCTTGACCGCGACGAGCTGCTCGGGCCGGTCGGGGTCGAGGCCCAGGAACACCCGCGCCATGCCGCCCTTCTTGAGGCTCTTGAACAGCTGATAGCGGCCGACGGGCACGGGCGGGCGGGCGGTCATCCTCGGCAGTTGGCCACCACCCCCGCGGCGCGTCAAGGAGGGGCGGGCGCTGTGGGCCGGTCCAGGGGGCCGGCGAGCTCGCGCAGACACCCGTGCACCCTGAAGGGGCCCAGCCACAGCCGCTCCTCGGCCAGCTGGGCGCACGGGTCGGCGCACGCCGGGACGGGATCGACGAAGCAGGCGGTCAGCGCGGCCGACGCCTCGTCGGCCCGGTACGTGTCGAGGGCCGACACCCGCGCCCGCAGGGCCGGTGCGCGTTGGGGCTGGAGGGTGGCGAGACCGACGCAGGCGAGCGCCGGCGAATAGAGAAGCGCGTCGCGCTGCGGGGCCCCTTGGCAGGCCGCCTCCAGGTAGGCCACCGCCTTCGTCCGATCGCCATCCGCCCGGGCGCGCTCGCCGAGCCAGGCGCACGCACCCGACCCGCCGCGGTGGCACCGGATGCGCTGGAGGATGGGCTGCGCCGGCGCTAGGACGATGGCCGCCACGATGCACGTGACGCCAAAGGTGAACACCATCGCCAACCCGTCGGACCAGAACGCGCCCCGCGTCTCCCGGAGCGCGAGCGCGAAGCACAGCAGCACACCAAGGAACAGCGGGGTCCCCCAGTCCTGCGGCACCGCGGGAGGCACGCCGCCCTCCATCATGCGGAACGAGTCGCCGCCGACTTGGACGCAGGTCGGCGCGCTGAGCAGGATCAGGAGCCAGAGATAGCCCCAGCGGGGCCGCCGCGCCGCTGCGATCCGTTCGTCCGCGGTCCCATCGCTCATGTGCCCGTCCCAGCGCCCGCCCGGCGGTTTGCCCGCGCCCGCGGCTCAGCCCGCGAAGACGTCGTCGAGCGACTCGGCGTCGATCACCCGCTCGGTCCAGCGCATGAGGTCGTCCGACGTCGCCGCCGCGATGCGGGCCTCGGTGGCATCGTCGACGGGACCGAACCGAAGGCGGAGCAACCTGCGCAGCATCGTGCCCAGGGCCAGGACCTGACCCTCTTCGCGGCCCTCTTCGCGGCCCTCCTCGCGGCCCTCCTCGCGGCCCTCCTCGCGGCCCTGTTCGCGGCCCTTCTCGATCCCGCGGCGCTCGATGCTGGTGACGTAGGGCATGGCGAAGGCCTCCTCGATCTCGTCCAGAGTCTGATGAAAGGTGGGCTCGAGCTCAACCGGCAGGGTCAGCGCCCAGTCGATGAAGCGGAAGACGTCCAGCACGACCTGCCGGTCGCATCCGCGGGCGTAGAGGGCGCGCACGAGCTCGACCTTCCAGCGCAGCCGGAGCCTGCGGATCCCGCTGGGTCTCGAGCGCGCGCCGGTGCGCGGCGATGACGGCGTTGAAGGGGTTGCCCGCGTGGGCCGCATCGTCCGGGTCGAGGTCCAAGACGTTGCGGTCGCTGTTCCGTCGGCGCGTCAGGGAGAAGCGGGCGGCGCGCGACGGGTGGTGCGTCTCGGCGCGTAGCGGAGGCATTCGTGCACGCCAATTGGGCCGCTCGACAGCGACTGCTGCGCCATCTCGGCGCACGCCGTCGCGCAGGCCGGCACCGGCTTCACAAAGCAGGCCGCGAGGGCGTCGGCTGCCCAGGCGGTCTGCGCGTCATTCGGTGGCGCCAGACGAGCCCACAGGGTCGCCGCGCGCTCCGGCTGGAGACTGGCCAGCCCGACGCACGCGAGGGGTGGACCATAGAAGGCGCGTGCGATGGACTCGGACGAGCCGTCGCACGCCCGCTCGAGATACCGCGTGGCGGTCACGTGATCGCCGGCCGAGCGGGCCTGCTCGCCGAGCCACGCACACGCCTCCGCGCTGCCCGAGGCGCAGCGAAGATCGAGGAAATAAGGCTGCGCCGGTGCGAGCACACGGACGCCGAGTTGCCAGGCGACGAAGACGAGAGCGACGACGGCGAGCCGCTGCCATCCAGACGCCCGCCGAGCCTCCCAGGCGACGAGCACGAAGCAGACCGCCACGAAGAGCGCAACGGTGCTCCACCAGCGCATCGGGATGACCGGCGGCAGGTGCCACTCGAGGACACGCATCGAGTCCGTCCCGAACTGAGCGCAAGTCGGCACGCTCAGTAGCAGGAGCACCGACACCCACCACCAGCGCGGCGGTCGGGTGCGGGTCGATCGTTCGTTGGCGCGGCCATCGCCCATCTGCCCGTCCCAGCGCCCGCCTGGCGGTTTGCCCGCGCCCGCGGCTCAGCCCGCGAAGACGTCGTCGAGCGACTCGGCGTCGATCACCCGCTCGGTCCAGCGCATGAGGTCGTCCGACGTCGCCGCCGCGATGCGGGCCTCGGTGGCATCGTCGACGAGACCGAAGCGAAGGCGGAGCAACCTGCGCAGCATCGTGCCCAGGGCCAGGACCTGACCCTCTTCGCGGCCCTCTTCGCGGCCCTCCTCGCGGCCCTCCTCGCGGCCCTGTTCGCGGCCCTTCTCGATCCCGCGGCGCTCGATGCTGGTGACGTAGGGCATGGCGAAGGCCTCCTCGATCTCGTCCAGAGTCTGATGAAAGGTGGGCTCGAGCTCAACCGGCAGGGTCAGCGCCCAGTCGATGAAGCGGAAGACGTCCAGCACGACCTGCCGGTCGAAGCCGCGGGCGTAGAGGGCGCGCACGAGCTCGACCTTCCAGCGCAGTCGAGCCTGCGGATCCCGCTGGGTCTCGAGCGCGCGCCGGTGCGCGGCGATGACGGCGTTGAAGGGATTGCCCGCGTGGGCCGGATCGTCCGGGTCGAGGTCGAGCAGCTTCGCCGTCGCGAACCGCATGCTCAGCTCGCTGCCCCACAGGCCCGTCCAGAAGGCGTCCGGTCGCCAGTCCGGGTTGTCGTCCGCCAGGATGGCCAGGCTGGCGCAGGGCCGCTGGTACCGATCATAGATTCGGTACCCGTAGACGAACATCCGCGCCGGCAGGTCGGCGTCCTTCTGGACCTGCACCTCGACGTGCACCAGCAGCCAGCGCTCGTCCCCGCCGTGCCCGTAGACCCGCACCAACAGGTCCACGTGCCGCCGGCCCGTCTTCGCCCGCCGCGTGATCTTCTGCAGCTCCTTGTCGAGGAAGTCGTACCCGCGACTCCAGTCGATGCCCGCGTGCACCGCGGGAAGAACCGCTGCATCGCCGCGGGGAAGAGGTCCCGCAGGATGTCCTTCCAGGGGTATCGAAGTCGTCTGGTTGTTCGGTCATCGCGCCGCCTCCCGTCCGTTGCGCGGGGACGTCATCGGACAACGGCGCGCGCGTGTTGCACGAAAGTGGGGCGGTGTCGTGGAAGGACTGCGAGCAGAGGACTCGGTCCGGTGAGCCCGATCGGCCGACTCGACCGCGACGACCGCCACCGCTTCGACCACGGCCGGCTCCTGGCGCGCGGCATCGGCGAGGCCGCAGATCAAGGCGGTGCGGGCGGGCCCACGTCGGACTGCAGCGCGATGAGGCAGGACCGGACATCGTAGACGCCGTGGTTGATGTCGCGCGGCGCCAGTCGTCCGCACGCGCCGGCGCAGGCTGGCACGGGGTCGACGAAGCAGGCGCGCAGCACACCGGCGGCCGCCGCGCCTCTGTCGTTGTCTCGGGTATCTGCGCGGACAGCGAGCGTCGGTGCGCGTTCGGGGGTGCAGGCTGGCCAGCGCCAGGCACGCGTGCGCCGGGTCGAAGTTCCCGCCGTACTCGGGCGCGACACCTCGACACGCGCGGTCCAGGTAGTCGACCGCGCGGTCGCTCTCGCCGTCGGCTTGGGCCCTCAGGCCCAGCCAGGCGCACGCGTCGGCGCCCCCGACGTCGCAGCGGACGTCCAAGAGGGCATCCTGCGCGGCCCCGAGGGTGCCGAAGAGGAGCGCCGCCACGACCCCGAAGGCGCCGAGGCAGGGAGCCGGTCGGTCCAGAAGGCGCGCCTGGTCTCCCGCAGGGCAAGGGCGAAGCAGAGCGTCATGAAGGCGAGGAGTTCCGGCCAGTAGCTCCAGGGGATGACGGGCGGTGGGCGCTCGAAGCCCGCCCGGGCGAAGTCGAGCCCGAGCTGCGCGCACGTGGGTGCGCTGAGCAGAACGAGGAGCGACAGCAACGCCCAGCGAGGCTGTCGCGCCGGCGCTCGCTCCTCGACGGTGCGATGGCCCATGTGCCCGTCCCACTGCCCCACCACCGGCGGCTGCCTGCGCCGGCGCCGGCCAGTCAGTCCGCGAAGACGTCCTCGAGCGACTCGGCTTCGATGACCCGGTTGGCCCATCGCAGCATGTCAGCGGGCGCCGCCGCCGCGATGCGCGCCTCGGTCGCCTCGTCGAGCGGGCCGAAGCGGAGCTGCAGCTGGTTCCGGAGCACGGTGAGGAGCATCTCGATGCGGCCCTCCTCGCGGCCCTTCTCGATGCCGCGGCGCTCGATGCTGGTGACGTAGGGCATGGCGAAGGCCTCCTCGATCTCGTCCAGAGTCTGATGAAAGGTGGGCTCGAGCTCAACCGGCAGGGTCAGCGCCCAGTCGATGAAGCGGAAGACGTCCAGCACGACCTGCCGGTCGAATCCGCGGGCGTAGAGGGCGCGGACGATCTCGACCTTCCAGCGCAGCCGAGCCTGCGGATCCCGCCGCGTCTCCAGCGCCCGTCGGTGCGCGGCGATCACGGCGTTGAAGGGGTTGCCCGCGTGGGCCGGATCGTCCGGGTCCAGGTCGAGCAGCTTGGTGGTCGCGAACCGCATGGTCAGCTCGCTGCCCCACAGGCCGGTCCGGAAGCCGTCCGGTCGCCAGTCGGCGTGATCGTCCGCGAGGATGACCAGGCTGGCGCAGGGCCGCTGGTAGCGGTCGAAGATGCGATAGCCGTAGACGGCTCGACGGGTCGAAGACCCCCCGACCCCGGTCGCTCAGCCGTCGGTCGGACAGCGTTCCCAGAGCGGCACGGTGATGCGAGCGGCCCAAGGGACAGCGTACTTCTCGCAGACCGGGGTGCACCGGGCCGACGGGCGTGCGAAGCAGCGGTCGATGGCGTCCACGGTGTCGCTCGCCCACAGGTCGCTGTCCGCCTCCACGGCCATCTCCATCCGCCGCCGCGCGTCGTCGGTCCGGGTCGGATCCAGCGCAACCCACGCGAAGCAGGACGGCGCAGGGCCGTACGCGACCGTGGCGCCGTCGGGTTCACCCGCGCAGGCGCGCTCGAGGTACTGGCGCGCCTCGCCCAGCCGGCCTTCGGCCCAGGCGCGGTGGCCGAGCCATCCGCAGGCGTTGCCCGAGCCCAGCGCGCAGCGGACTTGCAGCAGGGCGGGGTACAGCGGCACGAGCCCTCGCCACAGCACCCCGGGCGACAGGAAGATCGCCACGGTCAGCACGGCCGCGCGCCAACCGCCGGCGGCGGCGCGGCACGCCGCGATCCACAGCGCCGCGCCGACCAGCGCCGACGCTCCGAACCCGACGCCCGCGGGCTGGTGCGTCTCGATCATGCGCTCGGCATCGAGCATCGCTTCGGAGCAGGCGGTGGCGGCCAGCACCGTCCACAGCGTCACCCACCCCCAGCGGGGTCGCCGAACGCCCTCTGCCGAACCTCCACTGGCCGCTTCGCTCACCGCTGCCCTCGTGCCCGTCGGTTCGCTCCATTGATGCCGCTGCGTCGAGCGGCGGTCGTTTCGTCCACCGACTCTGTCGCGACCGCGTGTACGCCCGGCGCAGCAGGTCGCCCTCCGAGCCTACCTCGGCGTCCCGTCCAGGGCACTGACAGGATCGCGGCGCTGGGCGCTCGACCGGGTACCGCGCCTCTCGCGACGGTCCTCCGCGTGCCCCATCGCGTGGGGTTGTTGCCCGATGCGGGTGACCCAGCCCATGCCCGACGCCTCCCTGACTGCCGCACCAACTCGATGCCGCGCCCCGTCGGAGAGGTGCTGCATCCGTGCGTCGCCTCCGTCGTTCGCTCGCCGCGCCCACGACGGCGTTGACCGCCGCGGAGGCATGCCCAACCATGGCCCCATGCAGCACGGGCAGACGAGTGACGGGCAGCCGCACGCGGCGTGGCTGATGGCGGCCCCCGGGCCGGGGGTCGACCGCGACGTTCGCGATCTGAAGGACTGGTTCGCACAGCGCCTGGGGGTGAAGGCCGAGGCCCCGCGTGATGGCGACGGCGTCTCGCCGGGCTTGATCCTGCAGGCGTTCCAGACGATGGCGCGGTCCACCGGCTGGCTGTGGGTGTGGCTGGGTGGGCACGGCCAACTGGAGGATCCCGCCGACCCCAAGTGCGGCGCCTTCTTCGCGACGCAGACCGTCCACGAGCGACCGCTCGGCTTTCGCTTCATCTGGCGCAAGCTGAACGCTCTGGCCGAAGACCGCTCGGCGCCGGTCATCGCCATCGTCGACTGCTGTCACGGCGGCCCGCCGGCCGGCCTGGCCCTGGATTCGAACCTCGTCGCCATCATCGCGACGCACCCGGGTGAGGTCACCCGCGGGACGGACGTCGAGGGCGGCTGGCTCACGCAGTGGTTGCTCGCGCAGCTTCGGTCGCCCGATGCAGTCACGCCGAACGACCTCCGGCACCGGCTCGGGGCGGCCAAGCTGGCGCAACACCTGACCAAGAACACGCCCGACGTATTGGTGGGGAAGACCCGCCTGAACGCCAACCTCAACGCGGGCACCCCCGCCCGGCGCGCCCCTGTCCCTGCCCCTGCCCCGATCGACGGCGCCCAGGCCTGGCGCCACCTGATGGCGCGCCTGCACCGCGACCTGCTGCCCTTCCGCCCGCAGGACACGCCCGAGGCGATGGAGCGCGTGCGGGTCGCCGTGCACGTCGCGGTCGACTGCGACGCCGCGGGTCCGGAAACGCGCGCGCTGGCCGAGCGCCGCCCCGACACGCTCGAGGGCCTGCTGCGCGACACCACGTCGGGCCCGCCGCGCTGGTTCGTCACCGGGGCGCCGGGCGCGGGCAAGACGACGCTGGCGCGCTGGCTCGTGCGCAAGTCGGGCGCGGCGCCGGACGAAGGCGAGGCGCCCCTGCCCCTGTGCGTCTACGTCCCGCTCAGCGCGTGGTCGCGCGCCGGCGGGGACGCCCTCGACTTCGCCGTCGACCGCGCGCGCCAGACGGCCGCGGGCCTGGACTGCGCCCCCGATCCGGCCACCGAGCGGGCGATGCGCGCCGCGCTGGCGTCCGCCGCCGCGCGGGGCGAACTGTGGCTGTTCCTCGACGGGCTGGACGAGGTCGCCGACAACCTCGCCGACGTCCACAGCTGGCTCAGCGGGTTGCCCGCTCAGCTCGCCGACGCCGCGCTGGTCGTGCTCGGACGAGACGTCGCGTTCACTCAGCTCGACCCCTCCTTCCGGCGCGCGCACGTCCAACCGCTGGCCCGCGCCGCCCAGCTCGAGCTGCTCGAGCCCCGCGTCGGCGCCGAGCGCGCCGCCGCGGTACTCGCCCACTGCGAGCGCCACGCTCTGCACGACCTGCTCGGCAACCCGCTGATGCTGACGCTCATTGGGCGCCTGGCCGCCGCGTCGGGCGAGGCGCTGCCCCTGGACGAGGCCGGGCTGTTCCACGAGGCCGTCGAGATCCTCCTGCGGCGCGGCCTGACCGACGACCGCAACGGCATCAAGGAGCCCACCCTCGCCCGCGCGGTGTTGGCCCAGGCCAGCCTGACGCTGCACGCGTCCGGGCGCGAGGACTGGCCCCTCGAGCAGGTGGTCGACGCCGTCGTCGACGCGCGCGTTCGCCCGAAGCTGAACGCGGGCTTCGAGCTCGGCGCCTGGCCCGACACCGACGCCTTCCTCGACGCCGTCGCGCGCGACACCGGCGTCCTCGCCCCCCGCCGCCGGCCGCGACGCCGAGTGGCGCTTTCTGCACCGCGCCCTGCGCGAGCTGTTGGCGGCCGACGCGCTGAACGCCGACGCCACGCGGGCGGATACCGTGCGCCGGGGCTTCGGTGAGGGCGACGACGACGCCAACAAGATCCACGCCCAGCGCTGGGGCAACGTGCTGGTGCTCGGCTGCGGCCGCGCCCGCGATCCCCTGCGCTGGATCGAGAGCCTGCGTGCCGCTGCGCCGTCGCTCGCCCTCGACGCGCTGCTGGCCACGCGCCGGCTCGATCCCGAGGCCGCCTTCGACTGCCTGCGCGGCCTGCCGGACTGGGACGGCGACCATCTGCTCACGCTGGCGCGCCATTGGAGCCCGGGCGACGCGGACGAACTGCTAATGCGCCTGCTCGAGCGCGACGCCTGGCCCGACGGCCTGGTGACTACCGAGCGATTGGCCTTCGTGTGGTATGCGCTCGAGGGCCTGGGCCGGACGCCCGACCGCGCCGCGTTCGTCGAGCGCACGCACCTGGGCGACGCGGTGCCCGACATCGACTGGTGCGACATCCCGGCCGGCACCTTCCTGATGGGCGATCCGGTGGGCACCTTGCCCGTCGAGCTGACCGCGCCGTTCCGGCTGGCGACCTTCCCGGTCACCAACCGGCAGTACGCGGCGTTCGATCCGACCCACCGTCCCTACTGGTTTATGGCGAACCTCTGGACGCCCGACGAAAACGAGCCTCACCACCCGGTCAACCAGGTGTCGTGGTGGCATGCATTCCTCTTCGCCCGCTGGGCAGGAGCGGCCCTACCGACCGACGCCCAGTGGGAGTACGCTTGTCGCGCCGGCACCCCACCGGACTGGCCGTACTGGTCGGGCCACTCGGAGGCCGACCTTGCTGCGGTGGCTTGGTACGAGAAGAACGGCGGCGGTCGAACGCACCGAGTCGGTGAGAAGAACAAGCCCAGCCCCTGGGGCATGCACGACATGCACGGCAACGTCTGGGAGTGGTGCCGCGACTGGGCGGCGGAACTACCGAGGGAACCTCAGCAGGACCCCAGCGGGCCTGTGGCCGGCCGGGGTCGCGTGGTGCGCGGCGGTTCGTTCGTCGCCCCTGCGGCCGTCTCCAAGTCGGGCTTCCGCGCCGCGCTAATACCCGCCGATGTGTCACTCCAAATCGGTTTCAGGGTCGTGGGTCCAACCACCGACTGGCATCCGCACGGCGTCGGCTAGCTGCTGTGGCCGGCCAGGGCGCCGAGCCGGTCGCGCACCGTACGCGGGCTGACGCCGAGCAGGGTTGCTGCTTCTCGAATGCTGAGGTCCATGACGCCCCCGTCGTGCGGATGCGCGCTTCGACCCTCGGTGGCCGCTCAGGTTCCGGTCCACGGCGGGCGAGGGGAAGAAAGTGTCAACTGCCTGCCGACTCCGCCGGCGGACCTTGTCCCCAAGGACCTAGGTTCCAGGTCCACGCTGGGGGACGGGGCACGCGATCCGGAAGCCGAGCCTGAGGTCACGGACGCCGGGATGCCCCCTGACGCGGAGGCCCGACCGCGCGACGTCGGCAGGATCGCGGAACGAACCGCCGCGGAGGACGCGGAAGCGGCCGGTGGGGGGACCGATAGGGTCCACCTGCGGCGAATACGGCAGCTCATCGCCCCAGTCGTGGCACCACTCATCGACGTTGCCGTGCATGTCGTGAAGGCCCCAGGGGTTGGGCCGCTTCTTCTCACCCACGGCGTGCGTGCGGCCCTCGCTGTTGCCGCCGTACCAGCCCACTCGGGCGAGGTCGTCCTCGGTTGTGCCCGACCAGTACGGCCAGTCCACCGGCGTTCCGGCTCGGCACGCGTACTCCCATTGCGCCTCGGTGGGCAGCCGATAGCCGTCCGCGCCCGGCACGAGAGCGCCGTCATCGGTGTACGCAGTCGTCAGGCCCTCGCGCTCCGAGAGTGTGTTGCAGAAGTAGACGGCGTCTTGCCAACTCACTCGCTCGACCGGTCGATGCACGCCATCCCAGCCGTCCGTGAAGTGCGACGGGTTCCACCCGACGATGGCCTCGTACTGCGCCTGGGTTGTCGGAGTCTCGGCCATCAGAAGCGCCGACAGCGTGACCTCCCGCGGGCCAATGCGCTGCGTACCGCCGGGTATGTAGCGCATGGCGGGGCGGTTGTCCGTGGCGGGACGGACGACTGTGCCCGGCTCCGGGGCGGTCGGGCCTATCGGTTCCGTTGGCTCGATCGATGAAGCTCCAAAGCTCGGGGCGACGCCTGACTCCGACGGTCTGAGCGGAGGTGAAGCGCCTGTGGGGCGAGCGCCGCGCCGCAGGCGCGCCAGCAGCGCGTCGAGGGTCGGCCGGTGCGCCGGGTCGTCCTCGATGGCCTCGAGCAGCAGCTCGGTCAGCCAGTCGGGCGCGCCCAGGTCGCGGACGAAGCGCTCCGGTCGACGGTAGGCGCGGGCGGGCAGCGGCTTGCCGTACAGCAGGAACACCAGCGTCGTCGCCAGGCCGAAGACGTCTGCCGGGCGGTCGGCGCGCCGGCCCGACTCGAGGGCCTCGGGGGGCGCGAAGATGAAGGTGCCCATCGCTTCGCTGTAGCGGGTCACCTGGTCTTCGAGGCGGACGAGATCGAAGTCCGTCAGCCGCGGGCCGTCGGCGGCGAGCAGGATGTTCGAGGGCTTGACGTCGCGGTGCACCTGGCCGTGGCGGTGGGCGAAGGCGAGCGCCTGCCCAACGGTACAGACGATCTCGATGGCCTCGTCCACGGAGAAGCGACGCGTCGTGCCCGCCCGCTCCAGGTCCGGGCCTTCGATGCGCTCCATCACGAAGTAGTGATGGCCGCCGGTCTCGCCCTGCGCGTCGACGATGCGGACGATGCTGGGGTGATCCAGTCGGTCCATCGCCGCCGCGCCGTTGAAGAAGCGGTCGCGTCGGTCCTTGCTGTCGGATTTGCTCTGGTGCAGCACCTTGACCGCCACGCGCGCGCCCGTCTCGAAGTCGTGCGCGGCCCACACCCGCGAGAAGGCGCCCTTGCCGATCTGCTCGTCCAGGCGGTAGCGGTGCCCCAGCACGTCGCCGGCGCGCAGGCGGCGGCCGTCCCGCGGGCAGATGTCGGGGGCTAGCCACAGCTCCGCGATGTCCGCGCCGACGTGCATCCAGGGCGTCTGCGCGCCTTGGTGGTCCCGCGCCAACGCGTGCTCGATGCCTTCGATCAGCGCCGCTGGCGTGCGCCGGCCGGCCGTGAGCCCGGCGACCAGGGCCTGCGTGAACCAGCCGCCGCGGGTATCGGCCTTCGCGGGCTGGTCGCGGCGGCACGCGGCGAACGCGGCAAGGTGCCGGGGCAGGGACTGAAGCTGCGGGTTCGCGGCGGCCTGGCAGACGTCGACCAGGGCCATCAGCGGACGGTCGGCCGCGCTCTCGGCCAGGGCGTGCCACAGGTCGACCATCGACAGGCTGGTGCGGTCGCGCGCGTCGACGTCGTCGGTCAGCAGGGCCGGCGCGCCGAAGCGGTTGGGCCGCGTGTGCCCGCCGACCCAGACGATGCGCAGGCCGTCGAAGCCTTGGATGTCGCGCAGGGCGGCGCTGACGGCGTCGGCGGTGCACCCGCCCCCGTTCACGCGGACGGGCTCGACGGGCAGCCGCCAGCCCCCGGGCAGCGCGCCGAAGAACGCGGTCAGCGCGGCGACGTCCGCGTCCACGCCCGGCCCCGCGGGGCCGATGAGCCACACCTTGCCCCGCAGCCCGTCTGGTCGCCTGCCTGCTGGCACCCTGCCTCCTCGCCGCCGGGCGATTGTGCGGCAGGCCGGACGCGCGGGCAACGTGGGCCTGCCGGTTGACGGGGCCGGCCGGTCAACGCAGGCTGGTCGCGGGCATCGACGGAGGCAGCGCATGAGCGACGTGATCGACCCGGAGGACGTGGTCGCGCAGGGGACGGCCAACGGCCTCGCGCGGCCG
The DNA here is from genome assembly GCA_020633465.1 of Myxococcales bacterium. Classification (GTDB taxonomy): domain Bacteria; phylum Myxococcota_A; class Bradymonadia; order UBA7976; family UBA1532; genus JACKDN01. The sequence continues at coordinate 288,929 of JACKDN010000005.1, read as the reverse complement.
GTGCGCGACGCGCTCGGCGACGACCTGCCCGAGGCGGCGCGCGAGCTGCTGCTGCGCGGGCTGATCACCCACCTACCCGAGACCGAGCGGCCGCCCGAGCCGGAGACCGAGCGCGGCGTCTACCGCAAGCTCGATGGCAGCGGCTGGCGCGTGCTGCGCAAGAAGGACCTCGACGGGTTCGGCGCCATGCGCGCCGCCATCCTCGGCGCCCTGGCCGCCTTCGGCGGTAACTACGTCGGCGTCACCAGCCAGGTCGTGAGCCTGGGCGTGGTCCTCTTCACGCTGGGCAAGCGCGGCGTCCACGTCGACTGGTACGAGGGCGCCGTGCTGTCGGTGCTGCCCGAACGCTCGGTGCTGGAGGAGGGGGGCGAGGGTCTGCGCGTGGACGATATCCAGGCGCTGCTGCCCGAGCAGTGGGCGATGGACCAGGCCCAGATCAACGAGGTGCTGCACGGCCTCGCGGTCTTCGATCCGCCCCTCACCGTCCGCGTAGCCGACCGCTGGTTCCGTCACGTCGACGACGACTGAGCCCATGGCACACCGACGGGCGCCGTTCAGAGCCTTGCCTTGCGAACCTCCGTCGCGCATCCTCGGCGCCGTCGAACCGGGCGAGGGCATCGAGGGATGAACGTGGATCCATGGGTCGCAGGCCTGCGGGCCCAGAGCGGGGACTCGTTGGCGGGCCTGTTCCGCGCGCTGTTGCTCGCCGGGCGGCGCGACGAGGATGCCCTGAAGTCGGCGCTGTACGGGTCGATGCCGTGGGATGGCGTGCGTCAGCAGTTGGTCGAGCAGTTGGCGTCGGCGCTGGACGGCGCGTTCGACGACGAGGATCTCGGCGAAGACGACTTCACCGCATTGCAGAGCGCGCTGAGCGCGGCGCTCGCTCAGCGCACGATCGTGCCCGACTGCGTGGTCGAGCGGGCGCTGGTCGAGGCGCTCGACGCAACGCGCGGCGCATCGGTGGCCCACCGGCTGGCGGTGCGGGTGCGCGGTCAGCCGGCGCGCCTGCTCACTTCGGGCGACCTGGTCCCCGCGCGCATCGCGCCGCCGGCCAAGCCATGGAACCTCGACGCGCCGAACTCACCACCCGATCGGCTCAACGACGCCTTCGATCGCACGCGGCACCTGCTCCTCTTCCGGCAACGTGGTGCCCTGGAGGTGGCCGTCCAGCACCACGATCCGAACCTGTTGCCCGACTTCGAGCGGCGTGCGCACCGCGTCGGCGTCGCCGTGCTCAACGACACGCTCGCCGACTTCGCCTGGGATGCCTACGAGCGGAACGAGACGCCGCTCTTCTTCGGGGTGCGGCCCACGGACAGCGCCGTCCAGTGGAGGCGTCTCTCGGCCGTGCTCGACCGGGCGGAAGCGGAGGGTCTCGACGTTCTCGTGCTGCCCGAACTGGCGCTGTGCGATCAGACGCTGGCGGCCACCGAGATCTGGATGGCCGCGCCCGGACGACGACTGGCGCTGCTGGCGGCGGGATCGGTTCATCGAAAGGTGGGCACGAACGGCGCGTCGCGGCGTCTCAATCGGTGCGTCGTGCTCGGTCAGCCCACCGTCCGCGTCGTGCACGACAAGTTCGGGACGTTCAGGTTCGACGACGGCGCTACACATCGCCTCGAGGACATCGATCGGCACCCTCGGCTGACGCTACACCGCGCTGGCGAGCTGACCTTCGCGGTCGTGATCTGCGCCGACTTCTTCGAGCCCGACCTGCATCGGACTCTCGCCGATCTGCGCCCCTGTCTGCTGCTGGTGCCGGCGTTCTCGCCGCGCACCCAACCATTCGAGGGACTGATCGGCGCGCCGACCGTGTGGGGTCAGACGCTCGTGGCGATGGCGAACACCTCTATCGACGATGCCGCTGCCGCCGGCCTGTTCGGTCGACCATCCCGCACGGACTGGCTCGTATCATGTCCCCGCGGGGCCGTGCCGGCGCTGCACGTCTTCGACACCGACGGCGGGGCCGTGGCGCACTCGTTGGTGCTGCAGGCCACGTAGCGCGACCCCCCCGCCTTTGGAGAATCTGGAACAACGACGTTGAAGAGGAGGTTGCAATCGGTCGGCGTGTGCACGCATTCTGCACGCATTCGAGCGAGGGCTTGGGGTGGTGCGCGCAGCGCCGCCAGGTCGGGAGGCGGGCATGAAGGCGGAGCGGACCCTCGAGAGACTTCGGCGCGGTGCGCTTCGCGAGGTCGCGCACGATCTGGGCTTCGAGTTGCCGCGGGGACGCTACTCCCTGCTCGCGTCGTTTCGTCGGGATGCGGCCCGCGTGTCCATCGAGCACGACTACGACCGCGGCTACCGCGACGCGCTGCTCGACCTCGTCGAGGCTTACGGGGCGGCGACGGCCGACACGCGAGATCGCCGGGAGGCGGCGGCGCGCCTGAGCGAGCTGGACCGGCGCCTGCTCCAGCTGCTCGCGCGCGGCCCACAGACGAGCACTCAGCTGGCCGAAACGGCGGGCCCCCACCGCAGCACGGTGTCGCGCCACCTGGAGGCGCTGCGGCAGATCGGGGCGACGGTCGCGCACGACGACGACACGGCAGACGGGCGGTGTCGTCACCACCGGCTGACGCCTTTTGGCCGTCGGGTGCTCGACGCCAATCCGGCGCTGCCCGCCGAGTTGGACGAGGGCGTGCGGCTGGCGGTCTGGTTCGTGGGCTCGCTGTTGACTCGAGGCCGCGTCCCACACCGCTCTTTGCGGATGCGGGTCGCGGCGACGTGTGGACGCGTGGTCGCGCGCGCGGATGCCGTTTGGGAGACGGTGGTGAGCCGCGTCCAAGAGGCCGGCCTGCTGCGGGACGCCGACGGCCTCACGTGGGCGGCGGCCGAGACCGGATCCGAGAGCCCGTTGTGGCGCGAGATCAACGACGCAATGGCGGCCGGTGAGCCCCCGGGGGCCGCGTTCTACCCGGCGCTGACGCCTCTGAAGGCGCGGCTGGCCGGCGACATCGAGCGCATCTATTTGCGCGCGGACCAAGCGGATCGGTGGCGGGTGTACGTGCACGACTACTGGCCGGCATTGTGGGGACCGGAGGCGCCGCCGATCGAGCCCGTGAGCTCGACCGATCTCGCCGTCGGTCTGAGCGGCGTCCCGCAGCGCTACGCGATTCTGTACGAGACGCGGTCGCTGTTCCATCTGGACCGCACGGACGCGGGGGAGCAGGGCGGTCCACTCGAGAGGCTGGTGCGCGGCGCGAGGCAGCGGCTCGTCATTGAGGGCGCGGATCAGGTGGTCGACCTACCGTCGGCGAGCGAGCCGCCTCCGGAGGACGCATGCGCCGCGTGAGCCGCGAGGAAGCGCACGGACTGCTGCGCACCCGATCGCGTGCCAAGAGCGACCGAGTGCTGGTCGAGCGTGTGGCCGACGCGGGCGGCCTGCTGCACGGCCATTTCCTGCAGCAGGCCGGTGCCCACAGTGAGTTCTTCCTGCGCTATGCGGCGGTGGGACGGGATGCCGACCTCAATCGGAGGATCGCGGAGGTGCTGTGCGCGACCGATGAGATGAAGGGCGCCAAGGACAAGGACGCGACGGTTCTGTGCCCCGAATCCGCCGGGTTCTATCTGGGCTCGGCCGTCGCTCAGGCGCAGGACTGGAGCCTCGCTGTCGCCGCGATCGACCTCGGGCGGCGACCGGGCCGAACGTTGAGGCGGGGCGCGCTCGCGCCGGGTGGCCTCGTGGTGATCGTCAACGATGTCGCGACCACCGGGGGCGGACTCTTGGCCCTGCTGGACCTTGCTCACCGCGCCCATGCGAAGGTGGTCGGCGTGGCGGTGGCGGCGGCTGCCGAACCCACTGCTCTGGTGAAGGCGATGAAGGCGCGGGGGCTGTGGACCGCCTGGGCGTTCAAGACACTCTGGCCGCACGCGCCGGCGGGCGAGGGCTGCGCGGCGTGTGACGCGGGCGAGCCGCTGCTTCCGGCGGCCGAGTTCAACTGACCGTCCCGCCCGGCCCGTCCGTCGGTCCAGGTCAAGGGACTCGGTGGCCCTCGCACAGCCCAGGAGCAGCCCACAGCGTCCGCCGCAGGTCACCGATTTCAGCCCCTCTGCGAAAATCCGCTTGCAACGGAACGTTCAGGTTGACACAACGATGGGTGCATCGACGCAGGGGGCCGGCATGGCGCAGAATCTCACGGGGTCGGTCGGGCGCGGCGGCAAGAACCGCTCGGCGGACATCAAGCGCGTTCAGGAGCTGCTCAACACCGTGCCGCGGTCGAAGGGCGGGCCCTCGCCGCTGCTCGAGACCGACGGGCGCAAGGGTGGCCGCAACTGGATTCGCACCTACGACCAGATCTCGCTCTTCCAGTTCGCCAACTTCGGCTGGCAGGACGGGCGCGTCGATCCGGGCGGCAAGAGCTTCCGCAAGCTGGTCGACTACGAGCAGGGCGCGGCGAGCAACTCCGAGCGCACCGGGCAGGCCGCCAACCTGTCGGGCTCGGTGGGCAACCAGGGGCAGAACCGGCGCGACGACGTGCGCCGCGTCCAGCGCATCCTCAACGCGGTGCCGCGGCGCGCGGGGGGGCCGCGTCAGCGCCTCGCCGAAGACGGCGCCACCGCGGGCAACAACTGGAACGCCACCATCCTCGCGATCGCGGAGTTCCAGTCGAAGCAGCTGAACTTCCGCGACGGCCGCATCGACGTGAACGGCCGCACCTGGGGCAAGCTGTCGCCCTACGAGCCCGATCAGGAGCGTCCGGCCGCCCCGCCTGCTCCGCCCCCCGCCCCGCCGGCGCCGCGCCGCAACACCTCGCCGCCCATGACCGACGACGGCCGCGTCCAGGCCTGGATCGACCGCGCCTACCGCGAGATGGGCAGCATGGGCGGCACCGACCAGATGCGGAAGAACCAGTTCGCCTGGGGCTACCTCATCACCGAGCGCAAGAAGAGCCACGCCGCCACGCAGGACATCTACCTGGCCGCCGCCGAGCACTACCTCTACGCGCGCTTCGAGTCCTCCACGGGCATCCTCGGCTCGGGCATGATGATCATCGGCGTCGGGCTGTACGACCTGGTCAAGGCGACGCCCGGCATGCTCGAGGTCTACAACTGGTACCTGCGCAAGCAGGGCGAGCGCCCCGCGTCGCGCCCCACCTGGCTGTCGACCAAGTGGGGCGCCCAGGGCCTGGCCGACGGCACCGCCGATTACATGCGGGGCGCCTTCAGCTGACACCGCCCCGGCGCCGCGCCCTTCGCCCTCGGGCCGCGGCGCCCCGCGACCCCGCCCCGCCGCCGTCCATCCGTTCTGGGTGAACCGCCTCCTCGTCGCCATCGCCCTCGCCGTCGTCGCGGCCTTTGCCGCGGCTTGGTTCCTCGAGGGCGACGCCGCCCGCGTCGGCTGGCTGGGCGAGCTGTTCCTGCGCGCCCTGAAGATGCTCATCGTGCCGCTGGTGATGTTCTCGATGATCGCCGGCATCACCGCCCTCGGCGACGTCCGCCGCCTGGGCCGGCTGGGCGGCCGCACCGTCGGCTTCTACCTGCTCACCAGCCTGATCGCCGTCGTCGTCGGCACCCTGCTGGTCAACGTCGTCCGCCCGGGCGACGGCGTCGACGCCAGCGCCGCCGTCACGACCGACCCTGTCATGGACAAGGGCGGGCTGGGGGTGGTCGACCTGATCCTCGGCTTCGTCAGCGACAACGTCGTCGCCTCGATGGCCAACCTCGATCTGCTGCCGATCATCGTCTTCAGCCTGGCCTTCGGCGCCGCCGTCAGCACGCTGGGCGAGCGCGGCGCGCCGCTCGTGGCCTTCTTCGACGCCGGCAACGCCGCCATGATGAGGCTGGTGCACTGGCTGATGTACCTGGCCCCCCTCGGCATCTTCGGCCTCGTCGCCGGCCGCTTCGGCGAGGCGATGGCGGCGGGCGGTCGCGACGCCTTCGTCGCCGAGCTGTCCGCGGTGGGCTGGTATGTCTTCACGGTGCTGGCCGGCCTGGCGATCCACGCGATGGTGGTCACCCCGCTGCTGCTGTGGGGGCTGACCCGGCGCTCGCCCCTGGCCTACGCCCGCGGCATGGGCAAGGCGCTGTTGACCGCGTTCGGCACCGCCTCGTCGTCGGCCACCCTGCCCCTGACCCTCGACGGCGTCACCGAGGACAACGGCGTGGACCGCCGCGCCGCCGAGTTCGTCCTGCCCCTCGGCGCGACCGTCAACATGGACGGCACGGCGCTGTACGAGGCGGTCGCCGCCATCTTCATCGCCCAGGCGCTGGGCGTCGATCTCACCCTCGGCCAGCAGGTTTTGGTCGTGCTCACGGCGACCCTGGCCGCGATCGGCGCGGCGGGCATCCCCGAAGCGGGCCTCGTCACGATGGTCATCGTCCTGCAGGCGGTGGGGCTGCCCCTCGAAGGCGTCGGGCTCGTGCTGGCGGTGGACTGGCTGCTCGACCGCTTCCGCACGGCGGTCAACGTGTGGGGCGACGCCGTCGCGGCCGCGGTGATGGAGCGCCACGGGCTGGCGCCCCCTTCGTAGCCCCTCACAGCCCCCGGATGACACCTCCGTGGCCCCCTCTCGGCCGCGGTTGCCGAAGATTGCTGGCCCTTTCTGGCATGTGCTAGCGTCGCCCCGATGCGCCGCGCCCTCTCGATCGCCGCCGCAGTCGTGCTCTGGTGCAGCGCGGCGCGCGCGCAGCTGCCCGAGCTGACCCCGCTCGAGGACGACACCCCCGACGCGCCCGCCGAGGGCACCGCCGCGCCGCCGGTCGAGGCCCCGGTCATCCTCGAGGAGTTCGAGGTCGACGAGCGCACCGTCGTGCTGTCGGCCGCCCGCACGCGCACCACCATCCAGGAGGCCCCCGGCATCATCACCGTCGTCACGGCGGAGCAGATCCGGCAGCGCGGCTATCGCACGGTGAACGACGTGCTGCGCTCGGTGCCCGGCTTCGAGGGCGGGCGCTTCGAGGGCAACGGCTGGTTCGACGAGGCCACCGCGCGCGGGCAGCCGCGCACGCTGCTGATCCTCATCAACGGCGTCAACGTGACCGAGTCGCGCAGCAACTCGCTGAGCCTCGACCGCAAGATCCCGGTCGAGATCATCAAGCGCATCGAGGTCACGTCGGGCCCCGGCGGCGTGCTGTGGGGCAGCAACGCGCTCTTGGGCGTGGTCAACATCATCCTCAAGGACAGCGCCGACCTCGACGGCCTGCTGGTGAGCGCCGGCGGCGGGCACGGCCCGGGCGCGCAGGCGGCCGGCAAGGGGCACGTGGCCTACGGCGGCGAGCTCTTGGGCGGCAAGCTGCGCCTGTTCACCGCGCTCGATTACTACACGGACAAGGGCGCCGAGCTCGAGGTCGACGCGCGCAAGGTGCTGGGCGTGCTGCCCGAGCCCGCGCCGGACGGCAAGACCGTCTACGAGAACACGCCCGGCCTGACCGACTTCAACAGCCGCGACTACTGGGTGTCGCACACGCTGGTGCTGACGCTGTTCGACACGGTGACGCTGGACTGGTTCCTCCAGTACGAGCAGGACCACCGGCAGATCGCGACCGGCGGCGCGCTGCTCGAGGGCTCGCGGCGCGCGGCGGACGGCAGCTTGGTGCCGGCGGTCGAGGAGACGCTGGGCAACGACTCCATCCAGGTGGTGGGGCTGAACTGGCGCGACCGCTTCTTCGACGACGACATGGGGCTGAGCGTGAAGCTGCACGGCACGCGCTTCAGCGTGGACGAGCAGCCCTTCTGGGCCTTCCCCCCGCGCGCCATCGACGGCGTTTCGGCGCTCGAGGACGGCGTGCGCATCGACCTCGAGATCGGCCAGCTGTTCCGCTACGGGGCCAACGTGGACGCCGACGTACAGCTCGGGCGCGACCACCACCTGGTGTTCGGCGGCGAGCTGTTCCAGGAGCGGCTGCGCGACGGGCGGCGCGGTGACCGCCTGCGGCAGCCGGTGTTGATCCCCGGCCTGGCCGACCCCGAGGCCGAGGATCCGCTGGCGCAGAAGGGCATCTACAACGCCCAGCGCTGCCCGCCGCCGGGGACGCACGAGGTGGCGCTGGGCGACGACCGCGTCGCGGTCGACTTCGCCGGCGGCTGTCAGTTCGAGGAGCGCCTGCTGCGCGACACCGACCGCGCGGTGGGCGCGCTGTACCTCAGCGACGAGTGGAAGCCCCTGCGCACGGTGGCGCTGCAGCCCGGCGTGCGGCTGCAGCTGTCGGACAGCTACGACCCGGTCACCCTGTATTCGGCCGCGCTGGTGTGGAACCTGGTCGACAAGGTGTTCCTCAAGCTGAACTACGCCGAGGGCTTCCGTCCGCCGAGCTTCGAGTCGACGCGCATCAACGACCTCTCGATCAGCACGGTCAGCTTCGAGTCCGACAGCAGCCTGCAGCCCGAGCTGAGCCAGGCCACCGAGGCCGAGCTGAACGCCGTCGTGCTCGAAGATCTGGGCGTGCTGCGCCGCATCTACCTGCGCGGTGACTACGCCTACACCCTGCTCACCGACGTCATCCGCAACGTGAACGGGCAGTTCGCCAACTCGGGCGAGCGCGGCATCCACTCGGTCGAGTTCTTCGCCCGCGCCGACTTCCGGGGCGATCACGAGCTGTGGTTCGGCGGCCACTTCACCCACGCCGAGGACTCGGTGTTCGGGCCGGTGCGCAACTTCCCCAACTGGGTGTTCACCGGCGGCGGGCGGGTGCTGCTGTTCGACAAGTACCTCGAGCTTTCCACGGTGTTCACCTGGGTCGGCCCGCAAGAGGACATCAACCGCGCGGCCGACGGCGGCGTGCCGCTGCTGGGCTTCAACGCGGTGGACGCGGTGGACGTCGAGGTGAACCGCATCGATCCCTACCTGCTGCTGAACGCGGGCTTCCGGGTGCTGCGGCTGTGGGAGGATCGCCTGGAGATCAGCGCCTTCGCCTACAACCTGCTGGGCCAGCGGCGCTACGACCCCGACTTCTTCTTCGACGATCGCGTCATCAGCCGGCCGCAGCCCCGCGAGACATGGAGCGCGTTCGGCCAGGCGACGGTACGGTTCTTCTGATGGTGCGCGCGCTCACCTTGTTGTCGGCGATCACGCTGGGCCTCGTGGCCGGCTGCGTGGACATCTATCGGGGCGCCATCGTGCAGTTCAACCTGCGGCGCATCGACCGCAGCGCGCCCGGCGAGCACTACACGCTGTTCGCGGTGGTGAACGGCGGCGCGGTGCCGATCGCCGCGTTCAAGGTGCTGAGCGCGGCGCGCGACTGCGGGCAGGATCCCGATCTGGTGGCCGACGTCGATCTCGTGCAGCGCTACGACGACGGGGCCGACCGCGCGACGCTGTGCGGCACCGACCGTCGGCTGGGCCTGGTCGACAAGATCGACCTGGCGACCGCGACGCTGGCGGGTGGGGTGAAGGTGACCACCGACGTGGATCTGCGCGACGCGACGTCGGTGTTCCTGAGCATCGAGCCGGACGGCGACCGCGATCCCGCGCCCGACCGGGTGGTGATGCGGGCCGAGATCGGCGACGGCGTCGCGCCGTACCGGCCGCAGGCCATCGAGTGCCGGCGCGACTTCTGCGCGACGCTCGATCCGGACGATCCCGAGAAGCCCAACGACGCGATGCTGTTCGAGCAGCTGTGCGGCGACAACATCCCGACGATGCCGCGGGCGCGGCGCGGCGTGCGCAAGGGGGTGCTGCTGCGCCTGCCCTACGCCGACATCTGCGCGGCGGTCGAGGCCGGCGAGATCGCGATCGTGCCGGCCGAAGACGACACGTTCTTGTGAGAGGTGCCATGACCGCGACCCACGCTCGCCAAGCCGCCGCCGCGGCGCTCGTCGCGGCCCTCACCGTCGGCACGCTGGTGGCTTGCGACACGTTGGAGTGCGGCGACGGGACGCACCGCGAGGGCGACACGTGCGTGCCCAACGTGCAGGTGGCGTGCGGCGACGACACGGTGTTCCAGGATGGCAAGTGCGTGCTCGACCCCGACCTGGTGCTGCCCGAGGCGGGCGTCGCGCCGGACGCGGGGGATCCGCTGATGTGCGGGCCGGGCACCAAGCGCGAGGGCGACGTGTGCGTGCCCGACGGGCCGGCGCCGCGGCTGGACATGGGGCCGGCGCCGATGGACGCGGGCATGGGCGGCGCGCCCGGCGACATGGGGCCCGAGGCCGACGGCGAGCCCCCGGTCGAGGACATGGGCGTCGAGCCCGACGCGGCGCCGCCGATGCGGTGCGCGGCGACCGGCCTGCCCGCCGAGCCGCCGGCCAACTGCGGCAACGTGCCCGGCACGTATTGCGTGGTGGGCACGGCCACCGACTTCCTCACCGGGTGCGCGCTGCCCGCCGACGCCAACCTGATCATCGCGCTCATCGATCCCATCGCGGCCGCGGGCGGCGCGCCGCCGCTGGCGGTGGCGCCGGTGGGCGAGGGCGGTACGTTCGCGCTGCAGGCCAGCGCCGACGCGGCGCAGCTGGCCATCGTGATCGACGAGGCGCCGATGGCGCCCGGCGACAACTGGACGCGCTCGGTCAGCGGCGTGCTGGCGGCGGCGCCGGCGCTCAACGAGGTGTACCGGGCGTCGGCCTTCGCCAGCGACCAGGCGACGCAGGGCCGGTGGAACGCGGCGCTGGGCCTGGGTGAGGGCGGGCTCGAGGCGCGCGGCTTCCTGGTCGGCCGGGTGCTGCAGATCGGCGGCGAGGGGCTCATCCCGCTGGCCGGCGCCGCGGTGCGCGCGCGCAGCCGCGACCTGCTGGCCTGCGAAGAGGGCGATCCCTGCCTGCGCTTCTTCGGCGACGATCCGCGGCTGATCGACTTCCAGGACGAGGGCGCCGGCACCACCGGGGCCAGCGGCGGCTTCCTGCTCATCCACGACGGCGGGCCCGCGCCGCTGCAGGACATCTTCTACGTGCAGGGCCGCGAGGGCGCCTACGACGACCTGCCCGCCGGCGCCAACCGGGGCAGCGGCTTCCACACCGCGCTGGTGCCCCGCGCCGCCCGCCCGTAACGCTGGGCGCGCGCGACCGTAGGCTGGGGCGACGCTTCGAACTCATCGCCCCCCCGCGGCACCCCGCCGCCGCGGCCCGAGCCCAACGAGGATGCCCATGCTGCGCCCCCTGCTGACCACCGCCGCCGTGCTGCTCACCCTGACCGCCTGCAACCGGGGCCAGACCGCCCCCGGCACCCCGCCCCCCGCCGCCGCGCCCGACGACGCGCCGGTGGGCGAGCGCTTGAACCTGTCCGAAGACGAGTGGAAGAAGCGCCTGACGCCCGAGCAGTTCCACATCCTGCGCGAAGAGGGCACCGAGCGCGCCTTCACCGGCCACCTGCACGATCACCACGGCGACGGCATCTACCGCTGCGCCGCCTGCGGCGCCCCGCTGTTCGACTCGAAGACCAAGTTCGACTCGGGCACCGGCTGGCCCAGCTACTACCAGCCCATCGAGAAGGGGCGCGTCGCCGAGAAGAAGGACACGAAGTACGGCATGGTGCGCGTCGAGGTCGAGTGCGCCCGCTGCGGCGGCCATTTGGGCCACGTGTTCACCGACGGCCCCGCCCCGACGGGGCTGCGGTACTGCATCAACAGCGCGTCGCTGAGCTTCCAGCCGCGGGCCGAGGTGGGGAAGGGGAAGGCGAAGAAGTAGGGTCGCTTGCCTTTGCCGTCAGCCGCGCCACCCCACCGCACGCAGGCACGACGCCCGCAGGCCGCGAAGACCGTGCCCGTGCCCGTGCCCGTGCCCGTGCCCGACAGGCCGCGCCACCCCACCGCACGCAGGCACGACGCCCGCAGGCCGCACACCCCTTGACCTTGACCTTGACCTTGACCTTGACCGTGCCCGAGAAGCCGCGCGACCCCACCGCACGCAGGCACGACGCCCGCAGGCCGCACACCCCTTGACCTTGACCTTGACCGTGCCCTGAGCCGCGCCTCCCAACTGCGGTTCCGCACCACGCCCGCAGGCCGACCCCAGTGTCCCAGCCCTGCCATCGATGCGTTCTGATGGACGGGCACGTCCAAGGCTCCGCGGTCAAGGTCAAGGTCCGCGCGATCGCCCGTTCGCTCGGGGCCGTCGTCGCAGCTCGGTCGCTTCGGTCAAGGTCAAGGTCAAGGTCAAGGTCAAGGGATGCGCGATCGGCCGTTCGCTCAGGCTGGTGGTCGTGCCTCGGTTGATTCGGGCACGGGCACGGGCACGGGCACGGGCACGTTTCCCGCTCACTCCAACCTCGACCGCCCTTCCCGCTCACTCCAACCTCGACCCCCGCGCCCTCACTCCAGCCGCAGCCGCCCGAACGCTTCCGGCACGTGGAACTTCGGCTTCGCCGTCCGCGGCGGGCTCCACGCCAGGTACGCCCGCCGCCCCTTCCCCTCCATCCGGAACAACCCCAGCGGCAGCAGCGCGCCGGGCCGCAGCGCCGCGGTGATCGCCCGGTTCGTCAGCTTCGCTTCGATCGTCGCGACGCGGCCCGAGGGATCCTGCGTGGTCGCGACGCGCGCGTCGCTGTTCCAGGCCATGTCTTCGCGAGGGCGGGCGGCCAGGTTCACCTTCAGGTCGAAGACGTGGCCGAAGGGCCCCAGCTCGATCTCGAGGTAGGCGTTCGGGGTCGACGGATCCGGGTCGAGGAACAGCTCGAGGCAGTCCTCCTTGTAGAGCTGGAAGCGCTCGACGCCGACCGGCTTCGAGCGGTCGGTGTTGAGCCCCGTGTCGTGCAGCGTGGCGTGCAGGTACAGGCCGTCGGGGGCCCAGGCGAAGCGGACCTCGGTGCGGTGCGGGGTCGTCTCGCCGGCGAAGTCGGTGGTCCAGACGGCGGGGGTGGCGCGGGCCCAGACGGGCTCGTCGGCGCGGCCGTCGAGGGTCACGGCGTCGGCGCCGAGCGCGACGGCGGTGACGGTGGGGCGGTCGTCGGCGGGCGGGCCTGCGGCGGGCGCGCCGGCGGTCGTCCCGCGGATCTCGAAGCCGGCCATCGACTTCAGGTGGTAGGGGCGCGGGCGGTCGAGCAGATCGGCGCCGTCGCCCTCCACCTTCACCGTCGTCAGGTCCAGGCCCAGCTTCGCGGCGGCGGCGGTGAGCACGGGTGAGGTGCGGTGTCCGCCGAGCTCGGCGGCCAGCGCGGCGTTGTCCCACAGGCCCAGGTAGGCCGCGACCACGCGGTCGACCTTCACCGGGTGGGTGCCGGCGATCGCGACCGGCTCGGGCGTGGGGGTCAGGACGACGAAGCCGTCGCCGCTCATCGCCGGCGCGCCCTCGGCGAGCACCACGTGGGGCGCCTCGAGCAGCATCAGCGCGGCGATGCGGTTGGCGAACACCTCGAGGGCGGCGACGAACTCGGCCACCGGCGCGGGCTCGCCCGCCTTCTTCTTGCGGCGCCAGGGGCCCAGCTCGCGGTGGGTGCGCCAGCGCTGCAGGTACGCCGGCGCGGCGTCGCTGTAATAGACGGTGCCCTGCATGCCCTTCAGGCCGGCCGAGAAGACGGCGAAGCGGTGCGCCTTGATCTTGGGCAGCGAGATCACCAGCCCGTGGGCGAGGTGCTCGGCCAGGGCCTTCGGCATCAGCGCCGTCTCGACGCCGGTGCCCTCGAGCCCGCTCACCGCCAGCGGCTTGCCGGGCTGGTCGCCCTGCACGTCGAAGACGCCGTCGTCCTGCAGGGCCACCATCGGGATGCCCTCGGCCTCGGCCAGCGCGCCGTAGCCGCTGACCGTCATCAGCCGCTTCCAGTCCTTGGGCGTCGCGCCCCAGCCCTCGGCCAGCGTCAGGCGGGTGTGGCCGCGCGCCTTCAGGCAGCGGATGACGCCCCGCACGAAGGCGGGATCGGTGGTGCGGCCGCGCAGGCCATCGTCGCCGCCGCTGCGCTTCGGGTTCTTGAACCAGTTGAAGCCCCCGATGTTGGGCTTCAGCAGGATGGGCGTGTCGGCGGGCACGCGCGGCACGGCGGCCTCGCAGGCGCGGCGGCCCAGATCCTCGGCGGTGCCCCCGGTGAGCACGTGCACCGGGCTGTCGTCGGCGGCGAGACGCGCACGGGTGCGGGCCATGAGCGCCGCGCCGTCGACGGTGCCCGCGGTGACGACAGGCACGCCGGCGTCCCAGGCGGGCGAGGCGCGGGTGACGGCGTCGGGGGTGGCGTCGGGTGACGGGGCGGGCCCGGCGTCGCGCGGCGGCGCGGGCGCGGCGTCGGCTGGGGGCGGCGCGAGGTCGGTCGGCGCCGTCGGCTGTTGGTCGGGTCGCGCCGCGGCGGGCGGCGCGTCGGGGCCGCCGCAGGCCGCGAGGACGAGGGCGAGGGTGAGTGCGCGCATGGCGGCAGACTACCTCAGCCGAGGGGCGGGTGGCTGCGCGGCGTCTTCGTCGACGACGACCACGACGACGATCTACAGGAGGAGGTGGAACGTGGTGCCTTCGGGGCCGGTCTCGAAGGTGCAGTCGCCGCCGCGGCCGCGGGCGATGGCGCGCACCAGCGCCAGGCCCAGGCCGGTGCCGCCGGCGTCGCGGCGCGTGGTGAAGAAGCGGTCGAAGACGCGGGCGCGGTTGCCCTCGCTGATGCCCGGGCCGTCGTCGCGGACGCTCAGCGCGAGCTTGTCCCCGGCGCCGCGCGCCACCACCTCGACGGGCGCCGCGCGCCGGTGGCGCAGCGCGTTGTCGACCAGGTTCACGACGGCCGAGGCCAGGTGGTCGGGCGCGATGTGCACGGTGGCCGGCGCGTCCTCGAACCGCAGCGTCACCGCGTCGCCGTGGCGCGCGAGCAGCTCGGTGAGCGTCGCCCGGACGTCCACCGGCTCGCTCGGCGGCGGCGCGTGCTCGATGCGGGCCAGCCGCAGCAGCTCGGTCACCAGGCGCTGCATGCGCGCGGCGTCGGCGTCGATGTTGCCCAGGAAGCGCGCCCGCTGCGCGTCGTCCATCTCGGCCCAGCACTCGCTCAAGAGCTCGGCGGCGCCGCGCACGCTGGTCAGCGGCGTCTTCAGCTCGTGGCTGACGTTGGCCGCGAAGTCGGCGATGTAGTCGGCGCGTTCGCGCAGCTGCGCGGTCATCGTGTCGAGCGCCTGCGACAGCTGGAACACCTCGGCCGGCACCTTGCCGCCGGGGGTCAGCGGCCGCCGCGCCTCGCCGCGGGCGATGGCCTCGGCGGCCTCGGTGATCGCGCGCACCGGGCGCGTGATGCGCCGCGCGAAGAACAGCGACACCGCGCCCACCAGCAGCAGGCTGCCCACCAGCGCGTACAGCAGCGTCTGCCGGTGCTGCCACAGCGCCTCGAGCGGATCGATGGCGGTGCGCGACATGCGCACGACGCCCACGACCTGCCCGTCCTCGAACAGCGGCGTGGCCGTGAACAGCCGCACCTGCCCCCGGCGGCTGATGCTGTGCAGGGGCGGCGGCGGCTCGTCGCTCATCCGCGGTCGGCCGACGGCGGTGTAGTGCCCCGCCAGCGCGCCGTTGACCTCGGGCAGGTGGTCGAGGCAGTCGCCCAGCTGGGTGCCGGTGCTGGCCACGACGCAGCCCTCGGCGTCCAGCACCCGCGCCCCGGACAGGTTCACCAGCTTGGCGCGGTCGAGCATCGGCTTGATGGCGCGCCCCGCGGCCCACGCCGGGCCGTCCATCACGCGCGAGCGCCGGGTGGGCGGCGGCTCGGGCGGGGTGAGGCGCCGGTTGAGATCGACCATCGGCTCGATGGGAAAGAAACGATCGTGGCGCGCGTGGGGCGGCTGGATCGCCGGCTCGTCGCCGGGCCGCACCCCCGTGGCCGCGTGCAGCGCCGCCCGCCAGGCCTCGCCGATCAGCACCGACTCGGCGATCAGCCGCGCCTCGGTCTGCCGCACCAGGTGCGTCTCGTAGATGCGCAGCAGCACCACGGCCAGCACCGGCACCAGCAGCACCAGCACGTTGACGCCCAGCAGCAGGCGCTGGATCGAGGGTCCCTTCCTGGCCACTCAGCCGTCCAGCGCACGCAGGCGGTAGCCCAGGCCGTACACGGTCTCGACCGGATCGCCGCCCACCGCGCCGAACTTGCGGCGGATGCGCCGCACGTGGCTGTCGACGGTGCGATCCTCGAGGTGGTGGCCGGGGCCCCAGGCGCGCTCGACCAGCTCGTCGCGCGTGTAGGCGCGGCCGGGCGCGCGCAGCAGCGCGGCGAGCAGGTTGAACTCGGTCACGGTCAGCGTCAGCTCGGTCTCGCCCCAGTAGGCGCGGTGCCGCGTCAGGTCGAGGCTGAGCTGGCCGTGCCGCCGGATCTCGGCGGCGGGCGCCGCCGGCGCGGTCGACTGCGCGCGGTCGACCTCGACCCGACGCAACATCGCCTTCACCCGCGCCACCAGCTCGCGTGGGCTGAAGGGCTTGGTGACGTAGTCGTCGGCGCCCAGCTCGAGGCCCAGCACGCGGTCGAGCTCGTCGTCGCGGCTGCTGAGGAACAGGATGGGCACGGGGCTCTTGGCCCGAATTTGCCGGCAGACCTCCAGCCCGTCGGCCTCGGGCATCACGATGTCGAGCACCACCACGTCGAAGGGCTCGGCCGCGAAGGCCTCGAGCGCCGCGCGCCCGTCGGCCGCCTCGACCACGCGGTGTCCCGCCTTCTGCAGCGCGAACCGCACCACCTCGCGGATGTGCCCGTCGTCGTCGACCAGCAGCACGTCGGCCATCGATCCCTCCTCGTCCCGCCGACTCTACGCGTCGGCGCGGCGGCGCAACACCACCCCGCCCATCAGCGCCAGTAGCAGCAGCGCGGCCCAGGTGGCGGGCTCGGGGGCGGCGTGGCCCGCGAAGCCGTTGCCGTAGGCGCTGCCGGGCACACCCTCGGGCGGCGACACCGGCACGGGCTGCTCGGTGACGGCGCCGGGCGCGTCGACCACGGGGGTCTTGTCGATCGCCAGGAACGCGGTCCATCGGCTGAGCACGCGGTGCTTCAGGCTGAGCGCCACGACCTCCTCCTTCAGCGCGTCGCGCAGATCCTCGCGCTGCCCGGGCCGGTCGTAGGTGTGCATGCGGTCGGCGATCTGCTGGCGCGCCCAGGTCAGCGGCAGCGCCTCGGCGGTGGGCGCGTGGGCCGGCAGGTCGAGCGTCACCGGCAACGCCACGCGCTTCCCGCCGACCTCGCCGCGCACCGTGATCGGGTAGCGCCCCGGACGCCCGTAGCGCGCCAGCACCCGCACGCTGCGGCCTAGGAACACGTCGGGCACCTCGGCGGGCGTCGCCTCGCGCACCGGCGCCTTGCCCCAGTCGATGGTCACGTCGGTCAGGTAGGGCGCGGCCAGCGCCTCGACCAGCCGGTCGGCGGCGTACTCGACGTCCTCGTCCGGCCGCACGATGGTCGCGGTGCCGCGGCCCACCCGCCCCATGCCCTCGAGCAGGTAGCGGTTGGTCGCGTTGCCGATGCCCAGCGCGAACAGCCGCGCGTCGCCCCGCAGCCGGTCGAGCAACCCCAACACCGCGTTCTCGTTGCCGATGTAGCCGTCGGTGAGGAACACCACGATGCGCAGGTGGCCGTCGGGCAGGGGCGGCGCGAAGGCGGCCTCGACGCCGGCGGTCATCTCGGTGCCGCCGCCGCCGCGCAGCGTGTCGAGGTAGGCCCGCGCGTAGCGCAGGTTCTCGGGCGTCGCGGGCACCGGCACGCCCTTCAGCTCGTCGGCGTCGCTGCTGAAGCGCACGATGCGCACCCGGTCGGTGGGGCGCAGACCGTCCATCATCTGCCGCACGAAGCGCTTGCTGGCCTCGAGGGGGACGCCGGCCATGCTGCCCGAACAGTCGAGCACGAACACCACCTCGCGCGGCGTGATGTCGGCCGGCGCGGCGGCGCGCGGCGGCTCGATCAGCAGCGACACGACGCCGTCGTCGACGCCGCGATAGGCGGTGACGCCGATCGCCGCCTGCTCGGCGGCCAGCCGGTAGCGCACCTCGAAGTCCTGGTCGTCCTTCACCTTCGGCGCGATGGGCGTGATCACCCGGCGCTCGGGCCCGTCGCTGCGCACGTCGACCGCGTGGCTGGGGCTGTCGATCCAGGTGATCGGCGTGCCCGCGTCGAGGTGCAGCGTCACCCGCACCCGCGGATCGAGCCCGCCGGCCGCGAACACCGGCTGCGGCGGACCCGCGACGGGCGCGCCGCCATCGATCGCGGGCGGCGTGTAGCGCGGCCCGATCACCAACGGGACGTGGAAGCGGTAGTCGCCGTCCACGCGCGGCACCGGGTGGGCGTAGCGCAGCGTGACCTTCAGCGGCTCGCCGGGCAGCAGGTGCGCCACCTGCTGCGTGAACACGTTGGGCCGCTGTTGGGTCAGCAGCGCCGCCTGCTGCCCCTTCGCCTTCGCCTGGGCGAAGGCCTGCTCGGCCTCCTGCTTGCGGCGAACCTCGCCCTCGATCACGCGCCGGCCGTTCTCGAAGGTCATCGCGTACACGGCGGCGTCGGCGGGCAGCGGGAACACGTAGCGCGCGTGCACCGGCTGGTCGTGCGGGTTGTGGAAGGTCTGCACCACCTCGACGGTGGCCAGGTCGCCCTGCACGCGCGCGGTGATGTCGGCGCCCAGCAGGGGCAGGGGCGTGGGCACGCCGGCGACGTCGACGAGGGCGCCGTCGGGCGGCGGCGCGGCGGCGGCGGGCAGGGCGAGCAACAGCAGCAGGAGCGATCTCATCGGGGGGCCTCCTCGGTGGGCAGATCGAGGGCGCGCGCCAGGCCGGCCGCGAAGTCGGCGCAGCGGGCCGGCGCGGCCTCGCAGGTGGTCCAGGGGGTGGTGCGCTGAATCAGCGACCAGGTGGCGCGCGGGGCGCGGGCCCAGCGCCAGGCCACCTCGCCGACGGTCGCGGCGGTGTGGCCGGCGTCGTCGACGAACAGCGTCTCGACGCGCCACACCCGGCCGTCGGGGCCGGTGGCGCGCCACAGCACCTCGGGCACGCCGGCGCGCACGCCCAGGCGCTCGACGGTGAAGCCGGCGCCGCGCAGGCAGCGGTCGGGTCCGTGCAGGTGGCGCAGCGGCGCTTGGGTGCGGACGACCAGCACGCCGATGGGCGCGCCGCGGTCGTCGACGAAGTGGGCCTTGCGGGCCGCCCCGCCGAAGCGTGTGAAGTAGGCCGACTCGAGGGGGGTCAGCGCGGCGTCCTCGAGCCGCCAGGCGCCCAGGTGCGCGGGCAGGTCGGGCGTGGGCAGCGGCGCGCCGACGTCGAGCGGCCGGGCCGGCGCCGCCGAGACGCCCACGGCCGCGACCGCGAACAGCCAGGCGGGCAGCGGTCGCAGACGCGGCGCGGGCGCGCGGGACCCGCTCGGGGGAACGGCGCGCGCCGGCCAGCGGGCCGCGGCGAACAGCAGCGGCGCCGCACCCAGCCCCAGCGCCACGAGCCCGATCGCGTCGTGCGCCACGCCGTCGAACACCGGCCAGCCCGCACGGGCGCCGCCGAATAGCAGGACGATACGGGCCGCGTTGGCCAGCAGGGCGCCGCCAGCGACCAGGGCGAACAGCGCCGCCGCGCGCCGGGCGCCCAACCGTCGACGGCACGCGACGCCCGCGCCCACGGCCGCCAGCAG
This sequence comes from Myxococcales bacterium, assembly GCA_020633465.1. Taxonomy (GTDB): domain Bacteria; phylum Myxococcota_A; class Bradymonadia; order UBA7976; family UBA1532; genus JACKDN01. The sequence continues at coordinate 269,523 of JACKDN010000005.1, read as the reverse complement.
CGCCAGCCCCTCGGCGCCGCTGCAGGGCAGGTCGACCAGCAGATCGACGCCGGGGTGGCGCAGCAGCGCGCCCTCGCGCACCAGCGCGGGGACGAAGGGCCGCAGCGCGCCCTCGGCGAGCGCCGCCGAGGCGAGCCGAAGCGGGAAACCGAACAGCCGCTGCGCCGTCTGCGCCAGCGGCAGCGCGCAGGCGAAGAGCGCCGCGAGCGCCGTCGGGTGCACCGGCCACGGTCGACGGTGCAGCCGGAGCGCCAGCGCGAGCGCCGCGACGTCGACCACCAGCGCCAGCCCGCCCACCAGGCGCACCGCAAGCACCTGCCCCGCCAGCCGCACCGCCGTCGTCAGCGCCAGCAGGCCGAGGGCCAGCCGGGCGGCCCGCGCGTCACCCGGCGCCGGCCCGCTCGCCCACGACCGCGCCGCCAGCGCCACGCACGCGAGCGCGATCCACGGGCCGCCGCCCTCCACCGCCGGATCCAGCCACCCGGCCACCAGCCAGCGGGCCGGCGCCCACAAGAGGGCGATCAGGCCGAGCCCGAGGCCGAGAGCGGCGAACCAACGGGGGGTGCGTTCGAACATGGCCCGAGCATGGCGCCGTGCCTTCGCGCCCCGCGGGCGACGCCGGGGCAGGCCCGCGACAGGATCGTGCAGAAGGTGTGCAAGCCCGCCCCACGCTGTCCGTGACCGGGGCCCAGCGCGCGAGCGTGGTGAAACCGGCCGGCGTGCGGCATCCGCCGTACGTGCCTGAGCGACCGAGCCGCCCGCAGCCGAGGCCCGTAGGGCCAGGCGAGGACGCGAGGATCGCGAAGGTGCGCCCGAAGGGCGCCGGCCAAGCGACTGGCGCGCACCGAGGGGTCGAGCGGGGTGCGTCACCGGAGGCTCGGATCAAGGCGCGGAAGGTCGCCGATACCCAAAGGTATCGGTGTCCTTTCGCAACGCCGAGCCGGGCCTTCGGGGGCGTGCACCGCGAAGTGCCCCGAATGCGCGACAGGCTCGCGACGGGGGGCCTGGGGTGGGCGCAGCCCCCCCAGTGCCGCGCGCTTGCGCGCGGCGGAGACACAGTCTGTCCGGTGGAGGCTGCACCTGTTCCAGCGGGGACGCGCGCGGGCTGACACGACGACGGGAACGTTCATTCCGCGTAGAGCGGACCGAAGGCCACCGTGGGGGAGTCGCCGCGCAGCCCCGCGAACAGGGCCTCCAGGCGGGCCTGCGCCGCCGGGCCGGCGGGCTCGCCCAGGGCCTCGAGGAACCGCGCAGCGCCGATCCGGCGGCAGATGCACAGCAGCGCGAAGACGTGCTCGCGGCGCAGGGCCGGCCACAGGCCCTCGCGATCGGCCACCAGCGGCGCGATGGCGCGGGCGTCGCCGGCGCGGGCCAGCATGGGCAGCACCTCGGCCAGGCGCGGGCGGCGGTCCAGCTCGGTCAGCAGCAGGTCGACGGCCTCGGGCGCGCCGAGATCGACCAGGCCCCACAGCGGGCCCACCCGCCAGTCGCTGCCGGTGCGGTGGTACAGCCGCAACAGGCGCGCGGTGGCGGCGTGATCGCCCAGCAGGCCGAGGACGACGGCGGCCAGGCTGCGGCCCTCGAGGTCCAGCGCGTCGAAGGCGGCGCGGGTGGCCGCGACGCCGGCCGGCCCCTGCCAGCGCAGCCCGGCCAGCAGGGCTTGGCTGGCCAGCCGGCGCTGGCGCCCGTCGCTCCACAGGGAGAGGGCGGCGGCGTGGGGGCCGAGGCGCGTGGCGACGGCGCGTGGGGGGTGGTTGCCCAGCGCGCCGAGCCAGGCCGCCAGGTCGTCCGGCGTCAGGCCGCGCAGCTCGGCGACGAGGGTGTCGAGCGTGCGCGCGGCGCCCTCGGGGCGCGGCGGCCGCCGGCGGCACAGGGCGCGAAACAGGGTGGCCGGCGTGGGATCGGGGCGCGTCGCGCGGCGCGCGCGGCGGCGTTCGAAGCGATGCATGGGAGACTCCCGCGACGTTGCGGGGTCCCCTATCGGACAGCCGAGGCGCGTGTTGCGCGAAAGTGCGGAAAAAGTGCGCCGGCCGCCGAGCCCGGGTCGATCAGTCGGTCAGGAAGGCCGCCCGCGCCAGGTGCCCCAGCTTCACCTCGACCAGCTCGGCGAGCGTCTCGCGATCGTCGACCACGCTGTCGTCCGCGCGGGTGATGCGCGCCTCGCCCGCCTGCACGGCCGCGAAGACGGCCTCGGTGAGGGCGGCGTGGTCGCGGGCGCCGTCCAGGTGCGCCAACAGCACGCGATCGACCGCGTCGAGGGCGATGCTCTCGTGCAGCAGGTTGGTGGCGGCGTCGGCCCCCGCGCGGGCCTTCAGCCGGGCGAAGCGCGTGGTGCGCGGCGTCGGGCCGGGCGCGGCGGCGATGCCGCGATCCCAGCGGCCCACCTCGACGTGACCGTGCGCGAACAGCTCGAGCAGCGTGCCACCGAGATCCGCGGGCTCGGCGCCCACCTCGGCCGCCAGCGAGGCCACCGATCGCGAGCCGGGCCACGCCCGCGACAGCGCCGTCAGCGCCTGCTCGACCACCGGATCGCGCGTCTCGACCATCGCGCCGTCGGGACCCTTGAAGCCACCCTCGATGGGATCCAGCTTCGTGGTGACGCGCAGGTGGCCCATGCGCTCGCCGCGCAGCGTGCGCGCGACCGGCGCGTCGGCCCGCACCAGCAGCGAGCGGCGGAAGAAGCGGACGGTCAGGTAGTCCATCCACTGCTCGATCTCGACCTGCCCGCGCGCGCGGCGCCCCAGCTCGGCCGCGGCGTCGTCGCCCAGCCGCTGCGGCAGCCCGCTGGGGAAGTCGGCGTCGCACAGGTAGCCGAGCCCCGCCGCCTCGGCCTGACCTACGAAGTCGCGGAAGTACAGCGGCTGGTTGTCGTCGACGAGGTGCTCGAAGAACAGGTAGGCGTCCGACAGGCTGTCGATCGTGTCCAGCTCGTCCTTCAGCCAGGCCGCCGCTCGGCTGCGCCCCACGGGCAGGTGCGCCCGCAGCATCGCCACCATCTGCCGCCCCGCCTCGGCCCGCGCCTTGGGGGGCCCGTCCGCCGGCACCTCGCGGCGCAGCAGATCGCGGATCATCCCCCGCATGTGCCAGCCGGGCAGGGTGTTGTAGCTCACCAGCGCCACGCCGTGCGGGGCCAGCCGCGCGCCGCACACCGCCAGGATGTGCTGCTGGACCGGCGGCGGGACCCACGAGAAGACGCCGTGGCAGACGATGAAGTCGAAGGGCTCGCCCTCGAGCGGCACGTCGAGGATGTCCTGCACCCGCAGATCGACGTTGTCCAGGTTCAGCGCGCGCACGTCGCGCCGGCCGACGGCGATCTGCTGGGCGGCGCGGTCCACCCCGACGAAGCGCGCGCCGGGCAGGCGGTCACCCAGCGGCACCAGGTTGCCGCCCAGGCCGCAGCCCAGCTCGAGCATCCGGCAGCGCTCGGTCGGCGTCGGCTCGAGGCCGAACAGCACGCCGAAGGCGCCGAGGCGGTCGGGGTGCGTGAAGGCGAAGGGGTGGTCGTCGTAGAGGAACGCGTCGTACAGGTCCGTCACGGCAACCCCGGCAGCAGCGAACGGCGCCAGCGTCGCCGATGCCGCCGCGGGGGTCAACGCCGGTAGCGGTCGACGAGGGCCTCGAGCGCGTCGAAGTCGAAGGGCTTGGTCAGCACACCGTCGGGCTCGGCGGCGGCGATGTCGGCGCGGTGGTCGGGCGTGGCGTAGGCGGTGACGATCACGATCGGCGCGTCGGTGCACGCGCGCAGCGCGCGCACGGCGTCGGCCCCCGCCAGGCCCGGCAGGCGCCAGTCGAGCAGCACCAGATCGGGGGCGACGCGCGGCGCCGCCTCGATCGCCCCATCGGCTCGCTCGAACGCCTCGACCGTGCACCCCCAGGCGCCGAGGGCGGCGCGGAGGATGGCGCGGTTGCTGCGCTCGTCGTCGATCACCAGGACGGTCATGGTCCATCTCTTTCGTGGGCCGGCACCCCCAACAGGAAGCGCGAGCCGACACCCGGGGTGCTCTCGACCGTCAGGCGGCCCTCCATCGCCTCGGCGAGGTAGCGCGCGTGCGCCAGGCCCAGGCCCAGCCCGCCGCGCGCGCGCGTGAGGGCCGGCTCGGCCTGGTAGAAGGCGTCGAAGATGTGCGGCAGGTGGGCGGGATCGATGCCCACGCCGGGATCGGCGACCTCGATGGTCAGCCGCCCCCCGTCGGCCTCCCAGTCGGCGCCGACCGTCACCTGGCCCTCGGGGGTGTAGCGGACGGCGTTGTCGACCAGGGCCGCGACGACCTGCAGCACCAGCTCCGGATCGATCCACAGCGTCGTGGGGACGGCCGGCGCGACGGTCAGCACGAGGGTGACGCCCTCGACCTGCCGCGCGGTGCCCAGCGCCCGATCGAGCAGCCCGCGCAGGTCGCACGCCTCGGGCACGGCGGTCACGCCCTGCGCGCGGAGCGCGCGGAAGTCGAGGATGCGCTCGACCACCGACTTCAGCCGCTGCCCCGCGGCCAGGATCTCCTCGAGCGCGTCCCGGGTGCCCGCCTCGAGGGTCGCCGGGCGCCTCAACAGCAGCCGCGCGTAGCCCAGGATGGGGGTCAGCGGCGTGCGCAGCTCGTGCGAGACGACGTCGAGGAACTGCTGCTTGAGGCGGCTGGCCGTCTCGGCCGCGAGCAGCGCCCGCGAGCGCTCGGCCACCTGCTGGTGCAGCTCGGCGTTGAGGGTGGCGACCTGCGCGTCGGCCACCCGCGCCTCGGTGACGTCGCGCAGGGCCACGACGCCCCCCGCCGGCGCGCCGTCCAGCGTCAGGGGGCGCACGTTGGCGCTCAACCAGCGCGCGCGCCCGTCGTGCTCGACGTACATCATCTCGCCGTCGACGCTCTGCCCGCGCGCGGCGTGGGTGAAGGGGCTCTGCTCGCCCGGGCACGGCGTCTGCGCGTCGGCCAGGTACCAGCCGTCCATCGTCTCGGTCGCGTCGCCGAGCAGGGCGGGGCCGAGCAGGGTGTGCGCGGCCGGGTTGGCCAGGGTGACGTTGCCCTCGGGGTCGACCACGACCACGGCGTCCGCCGTCGAGGCGAGCACCGACTGCAGCAGCTGGCGGTGCTCGGCCAGCTCGAGGGTCATGCGCTGCCGATCGATGGCCCGGTGCAGCGCGCGCCCCACCGCCCGGCCGTCCAGCTCGCCCTTGACCAGGTAGTCCTGCGCGCCGGCGGCGATGGCGCGCCGCCCCACGTCGTCGTCGTCGAGCCCGGTCATCACGACCACCGGCAAGCGGCCGGCGAGGTGAACGGCGTGCTCGACGAGGGGGATGCCCTGGCCGTCCGGCAGGGACAGGTCGAGCAGGACGGCGTCGAACCGAGGATGCTCGAGGGCGGCCGAGGCTTCGGCCAGCGTGCGCACGGTGGTGATACCGAAGTCCATGTCGGCGGCGCGCGCGAGCGCGAGCTCCATCAGCCGCGCGTCGGCGCGGCTGTCTTCCACCAGCAGGACGCGTGTCGTCGAAGACGTCATCAGTCACATTCGCCGCGGGTTGCCCGAAGTCTGCGGCGCCCGACAGCAGCCAAACGCATCCTCTGGCACCGCGCAAGTGTTCCGCGTCGTTTCCCAGGGGATACGGTCCGTTGACCGAATCCGGCGGCGCGCGCGGCGTGTCCGTTGGCCGTACCGCAGGAGGCCGACATGGGCATGATGATCGACGGTGTCTGGCGCGACGAGGACTACGCGCACGACGACGCGGGGCGCTTCGAGCGCGATCCGACCACCTTCCACGGCCGCGTCGAGGATCGCCCCGACGCGGCCCACCCCCTCGAGGCCGGGCGCTACCATCTGTACGTCTCCTACGCCTGCCCGTGGGCACACCGGACGCTGATCGTCCGCGCCCTGCGTGGCCTCGACGAGGCCATCTCGCTCTCGGTCGTGCACCCGTACATGGGCGCCGAGGGCTGGACCTTCGAGCACGATCCGGACGTCGTGCCCGACAGCGTCCATGGCGCCCGCTACCTGCGCGAGGTGTACGCCAAGGCCGATCCGACCTACACGGGCCGGGTCACCGTGCCTGTGCTGTGGGACAAGGTGGCGGGCACCATCGTCAACAACGAGTCGCGCGAGATCATCCGCCAGCTCGACACCGCCTTCGACCGCCTCGCGACGGCGCCCGGCTTCTACGACGCGGCCCGGGGCGACGCGATCGACGCCGCCATCGACGCCATCTACGAGCCGATCAACAACGGCGTCTACCGCGCGGGCTTCGCGGGGACGCAGGCCGCGCACGCCGAGGCGGTCACCGGCCTCTTCGCCGCGCTCGATCACTGGGAGGACGTGCTGTCGCGCCAGCCCTACGTCTGCGGTGACCGCATCAGCGAGGCCGACTGGTGCCTCTTCACGACGCTGCTGCGCTTCGATCCCGTCTACGCGACCCACTTCAAGTGCAACCTGCGCCGCATCGCCGACTACCCCAACCTGTCGAACTACCTGCGCGCCCTCTATCAGGTGCCCGGGGTCGCGGCCACGTGCAACCTCGACCACATCAAGCGGCACTACTACCAGAGCCACCCCAGCATCAACCCCAAGCGCCTCGTGCCCCTGGGGCCGATCCTGGATCTCGACGCGCCCCACGATCGCGGGCGCTTCTCGTCATGACCGGATCGTGACCGACGGGTGAGACCCCCGTGACGCCCGCCGCGCGCGGCGGCGGCATCCTGTGAGCGTCCCGACAACACGACGCTCAGGGGGTTTCCATGAACCGCATCGCTCCGCTCCGTCTCGCGCCGCTCGCGGCCCTCGCCCTGCTCGCCACGGCCTGCGGCGCCGCGCAGCGCGCCCCGCTCGAGGCCTCGATGAAGCCGATGGCCCTCGCCGACGCGCCGCCCGCGCCGCTGCAGAAGAACCACTTCCAGCAGGACCGCATGGGCACCGTCAGCGAGCAGGCGATGCGCGAGATCCTCGCCTCGCCGGTGTTCCTCGAGGAGGGGGCGCGGCTCGGCATCGTGCCGGTGGCCACGCGCTACGAGCTCGACCAGGACGTGCCGCTCACCCGCGTCACCGGGCGCCTGAACGACGAGCTGACGTCGACCGGCCTGTTCGAGGTGGTCAGCGAGGTCACGACCGACTGGCCCGGCACGCGCAGCATCGCCGGCCTGCGCGAGCTGGCCACGCGCTATCGCTCGGAGTACCTGCTGCTGTACCGGCACCGCTTCGTCGACCGCAGCCGCGTCAACGGCTGGGGCTGGGCCTACATGACGATCATCGGCGGCCTGTTCGTGCCCAGCCAGACGATCGAGAGCGCCGGCGTGCTCGAGGCCACGTTGTTCGACGTGAAGACCGGCACGCTGCTGTTCACCGTGTTCGAGCGGGTGCACGACGAGGCCGACCACACCGTGTGGCACAACGACGTCAAGCTGCGGCGGATGCAGGAGAAGCTGCTCGACGACGCGACGCGCTCGCTGGCCGATCAGGTGGTGGGCCAGATGCGACGGCTGGCGGCGGCGCGCCCCGAGAAGAAGGACGAGGCGGTGGCGGCGGCGCCGACGCGCGAGGCGCCGGCCCTCGCCGAGGCGGGCCCGGCGCAGATCGTCGCGCCCTGACCGGATCAGGGCATCGCCTTCGAGCGGGCGCACGCGACGGGCAGGCCCAGATCGCAGGCCCGCTGCATCAGCCCCCGCGCCTTCGCCTCGTCGCGAGGCACGCCGTCCCCGCGCCCGTGCATGGTGGCCAGATCGGCGCAGGCCACCGCGTGGCCGGCCTCGCAGGCCGTCGCCAGCCGCGCGGCCGCGCGCGCCTCGTCCTTCGGGACGAACCGCCCCTCGCGCTCCAGCGCCGCCAGGTGGATGCAGGCCTGGGGCAGGCCGCGCCGCTCGCAGCCGGTGCGGAGCAGCTCGACGGCGCGCGCGGGGTCCGGGGGGCCGCCGCGGCCGCTCAACAACGCCACCGCCAGGTGATCGCAGGCCACGCTGTCGCCCTCGGCGCACACCGGCTCGAGGGCCGCGCGCCCGGCCGCCGGGGTGGTCGCCAGCAAGACGACGGCGTGCTCGCGGCAGCCGTCGGCGTCGCCCGAGGCGCAGGCGCGCTCGAACAGCGCCGCGGCGGCGGCCGGATCGCGCGCGCGCCCCAGACCCTGCGCGGTCGCGACGCCCAGCAGGTAGCAGCCGTGGGCGTCGTCCTCCGCGCACGCCCGCGCGTACAGGGCCGCGGCCTTCACGTCGTCCTGCTCGACGCCGCGGCCGTGGGTGTACAGCACGCCGAGCGCCGTGCACCCGCGCGAGGCCCCGCCGCGGCAGGCGCGCTCGTAGCCCGCCGCCGCCACCGCGGCGTCCGCCGGGCGCCCCTCGCCCGCCTCGGCCATCGCGCCCAGGTTGTGGCACGCCTCGGCGACGCCGCCCTCGCAGGCCCGCCGGTACATCCACGCCAGGTTGTCGCAGGCCACGGCGTCGCCGGCCGCGCAGAGGGGCTGCCAATGCGAGGGGTGGCGCCCGGGGTGATCCACCAGGCGCGGGCGCACCGCGAAGAAGGCCGCCACCCACACCGCGACGTGGATCAGGTTGGCCTTGCGCTGCCCGAGCCGGCGGGCCCCGAGCTGGAACGACAGATCCTTCGTCAGCGCGTCGATGGGCCGCGCCAGCAGGTTCAGCACCGGCAGGAAGAGCAGCTTGTCGAAGAAGGTGAGGTTGGGGCCGCCCTGGCTGGCGTCCTTGAGCAGGTCGTAGAGCACGAAGATGCTCAGCCCGTACAGCGCGCCGAACAGGACGCGGCCGACGTTCGAGCGCGGCGAGCTGACCGGATCGGTCACCAGCAGGGTCATGCCCAGGAAGGGCGCGATGGGGATGGCCGTGTCGACGAACATGAAGTCGCCGGTGGCGGCGGTGTAGACGACGCCGGCGAGAACGCAGGTGACGACCGCGGTGCTCGTGACCAGCACCACCGGGAAGAACAGCTGCACGATGACGCCGGCGAAGAAGATGACCTCGTAGCAGTGGGGCGGGTTGCCGAGGGCGATCGACACCTCGTTGCCCCAGGTGTAGTCCGACCAGCCGCCGGCGATGAGGGCGACCGAGGCGATGCTGAGGCCGAAGCCCGAGGGGTTGAAGATGTGCGAGGTCTGGCCCTCGCGCTTCCACTGCAGCAGCTCCCGCGACAGGTAGGCGAGGGCCATCATCGCGAACTGCAGGTAGAACAGGTCGTCGCGGAACCAGAGGAAGAAGTTGGTGCTGAAGGTGATGGGCCAGGGGCCGAAGCCCAGGCGGTAGCGCTTGTAGCGCCGCCAGGACAGCCCGATGTCCATCATGTAGCCGAAGAGCACCTGCGCCAGGATCAGCGGCACCTGCGCCACGACGGCGTCCCAGTGCAGGGCCCAGTAGGTGTAGATGGCGCTCTGCACCACCATCTGCACGTAGTGCGGGGCGCGGGGGCGCCAGACGATCTCGAGCGGGCGGTCGCTGGCGCGGGCCTGCAGCAGCATCCAGCCGGCCAGACCGACGCCGATCACGGTGAAGGTGATCCACAGGGTCGGGTTGCCGTGGACGCGCGGGACGGCGATCAGCGCGAGGAACGCCGCGGGGAAGGCCAGGGCGACCGGCAGGACGGCGCCGCGGGGCAGGAACCGGGGGGCGGGGGGGTCGGCGGCGGCGGGCTCGGACACGTCGGACTCCAATGCGACGGGCGCGCGGTGGGGTCGACGGTCTTCGAGTGCGCGCCGACCCGGCCCCGCGTCAGGGGGACGCTGACCCGATCGGTGCGGGGAGACGGAGGCGCATCGCGGGGACTGTACTCCGTTCGATGCGGCGCGTCACGGCAGCCGTTCGACGGTCACGTCGTAGGCGCCGAGGTCGACCTTGGCGCCCTCGGCCGGCTGCTGAGCCTCGAGGATGATCCAGCGCGTCTCGCCGGCCCCGAGGTCGAGATCCAGGGTCTGCTCGGCCCCGATGGCGCAGGCGATCTCGTCCGACGGCAGCGTCAGGCGGCAGCCCCGGCGCACGATGACGACGCCCTCGTAGCCGAGGTCGAGGGTGGCGCGGTAGGTGCCCGCGGCGGGCGCGGTGAAGGACAGCACGACGCCGCCGGCGCCGCCGCCGCAGGTGCCGCCGGCGCGCCCGGGCACGGCGAACGCGTTGCCGGTGACCCGCCAGCGGCCGACGCCAGCCCGGCGGGTGTCGATGGCGGTCACCGGGGTGTCCGGCGGGCAGGTGAGATCCTCGGCGACGCAGCGCGCGTCTTCGGGATCGCACCGCCGGCCCGCGGGGCAGACGTCGAGCGCCGCGAGGGGATCGCACGCCCCGCCCGCGGCCGCCGGCGCGGGCGCCTCGATGTCGCGCTCGCCCAGCTCGGACTCGGTCTCGCCCACCCCCACCAGCACGAAGCGGACCTCGGCGGCGCGCTCGGCCACGCCCTCGGGCAGGAGGTAGGACGCGCGCAGGTGGAAGGTGCCGTCGGCGGCGTAGGTGGCCTCGCCGGGATCGACGCCGACCGCGTCGTTGCCCAGGATGCGCACCGGGTTGCCGTTGGCGTCGCCGAGGGCGAAGGCGACCTGGATGATCTGGGCGTTCGGGTGCTGGCCGCTGATCTCGAAGCCGATGCTCTGGGCCTCGACGTTGATGGCGAAGCGGGCCTCGGTGATCACCGGGGCCCCCAGATCCATGCAGCGCTCGAAGCCGCGGCGGCCGAAGCAGCCCTGCTCGCCGGGGCAGAGGTTGCTGACGCCGAAGCGATCGCAGGGCGCGCCCGCGCCGACCTCCGGGATGGGCGCGATGGGCAGGTCGAGGGGCGCGCTCTCGTTGCCCAGCTCGTCGATGACGCGCACGCGCACGCCGTCGGCCTCGGGGAAGCTGGCCAGGCCGGCCAGGCGCGTGTGGGCGACGAAGACGGCCATGCGGCCGATGGGCTCGAAGAACTCGCCGAACAGGTCGGTCTGCCCCGTCTCGGCGTCGACGACGATGGGCTCGCCGCCGTCGAGCAGCTCCATGGCCAGGTTCAGGGCGTCGCGGGTGGGATCGGTGCCCTCGATGCGCAGGGCGAGCACGTCGTCGCCGTCGCGGAAGGCGCGGCCGCCGGTCAGCACGGGCGGGGCGTCGACGGCGCAGGTGGCGTCGTCGCTCTCCGGGGCGACGAAGACGCAGCGCTGATCGGGCGCGCACGAGGGGTTGTCGCCGCCGCCGCAGGGCTGGCCGACGCCGGCGTAGGCGAAGTAGCGCACGCCCAGGTCGGTCTGGCCGATGCCCGCGCCGGCGCCGAACGCGGCGAGGCCGACGACGATCTGCTCGTCCGCCTCGAGGTGCACGCCCAGCTCTGGTCCCAGGCCGACGCTGTCGTCGTCGCAGCCGAGCGCGTCGGACACGCCCGGGCAGCCCACGGCGGCGAAGAGGACCGGATCGAAGTCGGTGGTGGGGCTCGTGGTGTTGAAGAGGTAGAAGCCGGCGTCGCGCGCGCGGAAGGCGTAGAGCGCCGAGCGGGCGTTCTCGCCGCAGGGGGCGGCGAAGCGCAGGGTGGCCGGCCCGTCGACCGGGCGGGCGAAGCGGTTCTCGTCGTCGAAGACGTCGTCCTCGCCCATCAGGTGCGGGATCTCGGCGCCGTCGCAGACGAAGGCCGGGGGCGCGCCGCCCATGCCGGGCTCGCCGCCCATGCCGGGCTCGCCGCCCATGCCGGGCTCGCCGCCCATGCCGGGCTCGCCGCCCATGCCGGGCTCGCCGCCCATGCCGGGCTCGCCGCCCATACCGGGCTCGCCGCCCATGCCGGGCTCGCCGCCGGCGCTGGGCTCACTGCCGGCGCCGGGCTCACCGCCAGCGCCGGGCGCACCGCCAGCGCCTGGTTCACCGCCGGCGCTGGCTCACCGCCAGCGCCGGGCTCACCGCCAGCGCCCGGCTCACCGCGCCAGCGCCTGGCTCGCCGCCCATGCCGGGCTCGCCGCCCATGCCGGGGCTCGCCGCCCATGCCGGCGCTGGCCGCCGCCCATACCGGGCTGGCCGCCGGCGCCGGGCTCACCGCCGGCGCCTGGCTCACCGCCGGCGCCAGGCTCACCGCCGGCGCCGGGCTCACCGCCGGCGCCGGGCTCACCGCCGACGCCTGGCTCACCGCCGGCGCCGGGCTGGCACACCCATGCCCGGCTCACCGCCTGCGCCTGGCTGACTGCCCGCGCCGGGCTCACCGCCCATGCCCGGCTGACCGCCCGCGCCTGGCTGGCCGCCCGCGCCGGGCCCGGCGTCCGCGCCGCCCCCCGCACTCACAGGCACCGAAGACGCCCTCGGACGTGCAGGTCTGAGTGCTCCGGCCGCCGCCGGGGCAGGCACACTCGATGGTCTGGTTCTGCACGCAGCCCGTGCCGCCGCCCCCGCCTCCGCCGCCGAGGCAGCCGCTGAGCGACAACGCGAACCCGGCCACCACGCTCAACCCGTAGCGCATGAAGTCCTCCCCGGATGGTCGCTGCCGTTCCTGGCACACCCGCGCGGTTCATCGCAACCGCGGCGTCCCCTCGCGGCGGGGGCGCAGCACGCGGCGCAGGCGTCGCACCGCGAACACGAGCAGGAACAGGATGACCAGCACCAGCGCCACGCGCGCGCGCGGATCGACGCTGGGCGCCGCGTCGAGGGCCGCCAGCACCTTGGGGCGCAGGGGATCCACCTCGCGGGCCTCGTCCAGGCGCAGGCGCCCCTCGGTCAGCGCGTCCTCGCGGAAGCGGGCCAGCGCGAGATCGGCCAGGGTGTCGGCCAGGCGCGCGCGGTCGGCGTCGGCGTCGCCCACGAACAGCGCGCCGCGGTACCAGTCGACGGCGCCCGCGAGATCGGCGCCGGCGTGGGCGCGATCGCCGTGGGCGCGCAGCAGCGAGGCCGCGCGCAGGCGGAAGGCGGGGGCCTCGCCGCACAGCGGCGCGGCCAGCCGCAGGTAGGCTTCGGCGGCCAGCAGGCGCTCGGCCGCCACCGCGCGCTGCGCGCCGACGTCCAGGGCGGCGCAGGCGAGGCGGGCGCGCTCGCCGGTCGTGTCGCCGTCGAGGGCCGCGGGCCACGCCGGCCCGCGCGGCCGCCGCGAAGTCACCGGCGGCCAGCGCGTCGGCCAGCGCGGCCGGATCGGGCGTCGCCGCGGCGGGCCCCACCTCGGCGCCGAACGCCCGGGCCAACCCCGGCACGTCGAAGCCCCGGTCGGCCAGCCAGTCGGGGTGCGCGAACAGCACCGGCAGGGCCGCGGCGCCGCCCGCCTCGATCGCCACGCGCAGGAGCGTGTTCAGCGGCTCCAGCACGTCGTAGGGCGGGGGCCACACCGTGACGACGTCGGGGGAGGCCGCGCTCAGCAGGTGGTCCAACAGCGGCCCCGGCGGCACGTGGCGCGCCGCCCGCGCGACCAACCCCAGGCGCAGGGCCGGGGGGCCCACCCACGCGGCGGCCACCTGCGCGTCGACCGTCTGCAGCAGCCGCAGGTTGGCGGCCCGCGCGGGCACGCCCTCGGGGCCGGGCGCGACCGCGTCGAGGTAGAAACCGGCGGTGCGCAGGTGGGTCTCGGCCCAGGGACCGCCCAGATCCTCGAGGGCCTCACCCCACTGCTCGAGGGGGAAGCGGCCCGCGGCGATCGGGACGTCGGGCGGCGCGTCCACCCGCTGGCCCGGCGCCAGGCGCGCCCACGTGCGGTCGCCCGCGCGCACCGCCAGCACCGGCACCGATCCCGTGTTGGTCAGGCGGACGACCGCGCCGTCGCGCGTGGGGGCGAGGCCGTCCCCGCTGCGGGGCGGATCGTGATCGGCCCGCGCGGCGCCCGCGAGCGCCCCGAGACCCAGCGCGATCGCGACGGCCGGCCCGCGCACGGCCGATCAGCGCTTGAAGATGTTGGCGAGGAAGCCCTTCTTCTTGCCGGCGTCGCCCTTCTGGAAGGGGCACTTGCCGATGACCGCGTCGGCCAGCTCGAGGAAGGCCGCGCTCTGCGGCGCCTCGGGGTTGGCCGCCACCATCGGCTTGCCGGTGTCGCCGCCGCGCTGGATGTCGATCTCGATGGGCACCCGCGCCAGCACGCCCACGCCGAACTGCTCGGCCACGCGCTCGGTGCCGCCGATGTTGAACGGGTGGCTCTCGTGGCCGCAGCTCGGGCACGCGTAGTGGCTCATGTTCTCGACCAGGCCCAGCACCGGCGTGTCCACCTTGCGGAACATCTGCAGGCCCTTGACCGCGTCGACCAGGGCCAGCTCGCTGGGCGTCGTGACGATGACCGCGCCGGTCAGCGGCGCCGACTGGCTGAGGGTCAGCTGCGCGTCGCCGGTGCCCGGGGGCATGTCGATGACCAGGTAGTCCAGCGTGCCCCACTCGACGTCCTCGAGGAACTGCTTCACCACCGACGAGACGATGGGGCCGCGCCAGATGACCGGCGTGTCGTCGTCGACCAGGAAGCCGATCGACATCACCTTCAGGCCGTAGGCGTCCACCGGCAGGAAGCGCTTCTGATCGGCCGAGACGCCGGGCTTGGCCCCGGCCACGCCCAGCTGGATGGGCACCGACGGCCCGTAGATGTCGATGTCGCAGAGGCCGACGCTGGCGCCGCGATTGGCGAGCGCCAGGGCCAGGTTCACCGCCACCGTCGACTTGCCGACGCCGCCCTTGCCGCTGGCCACCGCGATGAGGTGGGTCACGCCGCTCAGTGCGCCCTTGGGCTTGGGCGCCGCCGCCGCGGCCGGGCCGGCCCCGCCGCCGAAGGTCACGCCGGCCGGCGGCGCCTTCGGCTCGGGCAGATCGGGCACCTCGACCTCGAGGAACAGCTCCTCGACCCCGGGCGTGTTGCCCAGGCGCGTCCGCACCTGGTCTTCGAGCGCGTGCCGCGCGTCGCGGTCGATGCCCTCGAAGCGCAGCACGACGACCACCTCGCCGCCGTCCACCTCGACCTCGCCGACGATGCCGGCCGACACGATGTCGCCCTCGCCGCCGGGGGCGGGCACCTCGCTCAACAGCGCCTTGATCTGGTCCTCGTTCACGATTCCTCCGGGGGGACTGGGGCCGCCCGTCCTTTGCACCGGTCGACCGCCGAGGTCAAGAGAGACGCGGCGCGCGACGGCCCGGTTTCGCGCCTGCGCAGCGGCAGGAAATCGAGGTATGGTGCGCACCGAGGAGGGGGTCATGCACAAACGCCTGGGCGAGATCCTGGTGCAGGCCGGGGTGATCGACGACGAGCAGCTGAAGCTGGCGCTGGCCGAGGCGGCCCTGTGGGGCCACCGGGTCGGCGAGGTGCTGGTGTCGCGCGGCGACTGCGAAGAGGCGCAGATCCTCGAGGCCCTCGCCACCCAGCTCGGCGTGGAGGTGGCGCCGCTGGCCACCACCGTGATGATCCCGCGGCGCATCCTCGATCTGGTGTCCGCCGACTTCGCGCGCGAGCGTCAGCTGCTGCCGCTGTTCCTCGACGCCGACGCCGGCGTGCTCGAGGTGGCGATGGCCGATCCCGCCGACCAGGAGTCGCTCGACGAGCTGCGCTTCCGCACCGGCCACACCATCCGGCCGCAGGTGGCGATGGCGTCGGAGGTCGAGGAGGCCCTCGAGCGCTTCTACGGCCCGCCGCCCAGCGCGCCGGCGGCGACGACGCCGCCCGGCGGGGGCGCGCCGCTGCGGCAGGGGCTGCAGGTGCGGGTGGGGCACGAGGGCGCGTCCGCCCCGCCGGCCGAGGCGCCGCCGCCCGCGGCCTCCGAGGCGGGCGAGGGCGATCTGCACGCCGAGGTCGATCGGCTGCGCGGTCAGCTCGCGCGGGTGTACGAGATCCTGCGCGAGGCGTCGGTGGCGCACCAGGTGATGCTGTCGATGCTGGCCGATCGCGGGCTGCTCAACCGCGAGCAGTACGGGCGCCGCCTGCAGGAGCACCTCGAGCGGCTGCGCCGTTGAGAGGCGCGGCGGCGGCTACTCGGGTTGCGGTCGGCGTGTCGCGGTGGCGGGTCGGGTGGTCACCCGGCGGTCCCCAGCGGCGTCCGCGCGGGGCCCGGCCGGTGGAACGAATGCTGCTTTCGGTCCGGGCGCCCCGCCGGATAACCCGACCCGACCGGGGGTCGCCGGGGTGCCGCGCGTCGGTCGCGCGGCGACAGGTCGAGCAATTTGGGGCACTTGGTGCGTGTCACCGCAAAAAGTTGGCTGGCCCGAGCCCGTATAGTAAGAGTCGGGGGGCAGGAAACGAGCCGCTCGATGGCCCGACGGCTCGCCAGCACGACAGTCATTCTGGCGTGGTGCGGGTGCGGGTGACGCACCGAGGCATGACGTGCGCGAGGTCGTGGTGAAGAAGAACGAATCTCAGACCACCACCACGACGGTGGTCAGCGAAGAGCGCGAGGCGCAGGGCTTCACGGCTGCCGAGGAGCGCATCCTGAGGATGCGGTCCGGGGCAGCGCTGCCGCCCGACGCCCGCCTGGACAACAAGCTCGACGGGGTGGCGCAGGCCCACCGCGACGACGTGGCGGCGAGGCTGGCCCTCATCGAGGCCGAAGCGCTCGCCGCCATCGCGGGCACCGACGCCGACGCCGAGGAGCCCACGCCGGACGTCGAGCGCACGCGCCGCATCGTCGCGGCGTTGAAGGCCAAGCGTCAGGACTGACGCGCCCGCACGCGGCCCGACCCTCCCGCGGCGCGCCGGCGGCGACTTTACACGCCGCCCGCCGCTTCTCTATCTTCCCCCGCCGTCTGCCCGATGCATCGTCCGGCCGCGATCCGCCTTCCGTGGGAAGGGGGGCGGGGTGGAACGTGTCTTGAATGGGCGGGCCGAAGCCCGGCCGTCGCCGGCCGCTGGCGTGAGGAGATGTCGATGACGCGTTTCGCCCTGACCGCCCTTGCCGCCGCCCTCGCGTGCGCCGTCCCCGGCGCCGCGACGGCGCAGGACCGGGCTCCCCGAGTGATGGTGATCTTCGACACCTCGGGCTCGATGCTCTGGAACCCCGAGGACACCACGAACTGTCAGGGGGACGGCAGCGCGGAGTACCCGCACCTGCTGTGCGAGGAGCCCGACGACGGCAGCAAGCTGTGGTTCGCCAAGGGCGCGCTGGCCACGGTCATCGAGGACGCGCCGACCGTGCAGTTCGGCCTGATGCGCTACGGGCAGCTCGAGCCGGGCGACGCGGGCTACGGCAGCCCCATCCACACCGATCCGAACCGCTCGGCGCAGTACTACAGCGGCGGTCAGGTGGTGGCGACCAACTACGACGGCATGTCGAACGGCTGCGGGCCGGCCGATCTGCTGGTCGAGCCCTCGGCCCAGAGCCGCGACGCGGTGCTGTCGTGGATGGACGGCGTCGAGATGTACCCCAACAACAAGGAGCTGCGGGCCAACGGCTATACGCCGCTGACCTTCTCGGTCGAGACGGCGACGACCGAGCTGCGGCGCATCATCTCGGCCGATCCCGAGGCGGCCTGCCGCCCCTACTACCTGATGCTGCTGACCGACGGCTTCCAGCAGTGCCCGGGCGCCGAGGACAACCCGGCCATCCAGGCCGAGCTGGTCGAGCTGGCCACGGGCCTGCGCAACCTGCGCGCGGGCGGGCAGACCAAGGACGTGCGCACCTTCGTGGTGGGCTTCGGGCGCGGCACGGTCTTCGCCGACGGCCTCGACGCGATGGCGCGGGCGGGCGGCACGGCCGTCAACGCGCAGGGGCGCCCGGATCTGGTGAACGGCACGGCCTATCAGGCCGACGACGCCGCGGGGCTGGCCGACGCGCTCGAGGCGGCGGTGGGCGAGGCGCGGCCGCGCGAGCTGTGCGACGGGGTCGACAACGACTGCGACGACCTGGTCGACGAGGGCTTCGGCAACCTGGGCCGCCCCTGCTCGGTGGGCCGCGGTGAGTGCGGGCGCGACGGCGTGGTGGCGTGCAGCGAGGACGGCCAGGGCACCGACTGCTCGGCCATCCCGGGGGATCCGCGCGGCGAGGTCTGCAACGGCCTCGACGACGACTGCGACGGGCAGGTGGACGAGGGCGTGCTGAACCGCTGCGGCGCGTGCGGCGACGACATGCCCGAGGCCTGCAACGGCATGGACGACGACTGCGACGGCGCGACCGACGAGGGCGTGCTGAACCGCTGCGGCAGCTGCGGCGACGCCCCCGTCGAGGTCTGCAACGGGCGCGACGACGACTGTGACGGCCGCACCGACGAGGGCGTGGAGAACGCGTGCGGCGCCTGCGGTGACCTGCCGAGCGAGATCTGCAACTGCGAGGACGACGACTGCGACAACCGCATCGACGAGCACTCGGCCAACTGCCCGCGCTGCGACTGCGATCCGCAGGCCGAGGTGTGCAACGGGGTGGACGACGACTGCGACCGCACGGTGGACGAGGACACCCTGAACGCCTGCGGCGAGTGCGGGCCCGTGCCCGACGAGATCTGCAACGGCCTCGACGACGACTGCGACGGCTCGATCGACGAGACCTTCCCCGAGGCGGGCGAGCCCTGCGGCGTCGCCGCCGGCGCCTGCACCGCGGGCACCAGCGCCTGCGTCGACGGCGAGGTCATCTGCCGGGGCGGCACGCAGCCCAGCGCCGAGCTGTGCGACGCCATCGACAACGACTGCGACGGGCAAGCCGACGAGGGCGTGCTGAACGCCTGCGCCTACTGCGGGCCGAGCCGCGTCGAGGTCTGCGACAACATCGACAACGACTGCAACGGCCAGCAGGACGAGGGCACGCTGTGCCGCGCCGAGACCGACGCCTGCGTCAACGGCGAGTGCGCGCCGCCCTGCGAGGTGGGCGAGTGCTTCGGCAACCGCACCTGCGTGCGGGGCTACTGCCTGGCCACCTGCCGCAACACCGACTGCCCCGACGGGCAGGTCTGCCAGGACGGCGAGTGCGCCGATCCCTGCGTCGGCATCGCCTGCCCCGCGGGCAGCTACTGCTCGCTCGGCGCCTGCGAGCCCAACGACTGCTACGGCACCGGCTGCGCCGACGGCGAGCGCTGCCGCGGCGGCCGCTGCGAGCCCGACCCCTGCGCGACGGTGCAGTGCGGCGCCGGCCAGGGCTGCTTCGAGGGCCAGTGCTTCGACGACTGCTCGACGCTGCCCTGCGGCGACGGGCAGCGCTGCGTCAACGGCGGCTGCGAAGAGGACCCCTGCGCGCGCGTGGCCTGCGGCTTCCCCCAGGTGTGCGTGAACGGCGCCTGCGTCGACGATCCCTGCTTCGAGGTCGACTGCCCGGTCGGCCGCATGTGCGACGAGGGCCGCTGCGTGGACGATCCGTGCCTGTGGACCGAGTGCCCCAACGGCGCCGCCTGTCACCGCGGCGAGTGCGCCAGCGACGGCGACGGGCGCGGCGGCAGCCAGCGCGTCGACATGGGCGTGACGCCGGACGGCGGCTCGGTCACCGGGTCGAGCCCCTCGAGCGACGGCTGCGAGTGCGACGCCAGCGGCGAGGGCGGCGCGCCCACCGCGTGGCTGCTCGCCCTCGTCGGCGTCTTCGGTCTCACCACGCGCCGCCGCCGCCGCCGCTGACTTGCCCCCGCGGGCGCGGATCGGCATAGTCTGCCCCCTTCGCGCCCGAGGGACCCCATGAGCGACGCCCCCATTCCGAAGAGCCCCCGCACGTTGACCAGCGCGCAGCGCCGCGCGCTGCGCGCCGCGGGTCATCACCTGAAGCCCGTCGTCCAGGTGGGCCACGCGGGCGTCAGCGAGGGGGTCGTCGCGGCGACGCTCGACGCGCTCGAGACGCACGAGCTGATCAAGGTGTCGGTGTCGACCGAGGCGCCCGAGGATCGCAAGCAGACGCCCCGGGATCTGGCGGACGCCACCGGCAGTCACGTCGCCCAGGTGATCGGCCGCACCGCGCTGCTGTACCGGCGCCGGCTGGAGGATCCTCAGGTGGCGCTGCCCGGCGTCGTCGACGAGGCGCCACGGCCCGTGGAGGACGCATGATTCTTCAGATGGACGGGCGCTATCCGTCGCCCTACCGCATCGAGCGCGTCGTCACCTTCCTCGAGGACGACGGCGTGGTGGCCATCCCCACCGACACCACCTACGCGCTGGCCTGTCTGCCCGACAACCGCACCGCGGTGCAGAAGCTGATGGCGCTGCGGCGGCTGGATCCCAAGAAGCCGCTGGCCTTGGTGTTTCGCGATCTGCGCCACATCAGCGAGTTCGCGCTGGTCGACGACCGGGCCTTCCGACTGCTGCGCCGGTACCTGCCCGGGCCCTACTGCTTCATCCTCGAGGCCAACCGCAACCTGCCCCGGCGTATCGGCGACAAGCGCAAGCGCTTCGGCGTGCGCGTGCCGGCCCACGGCGTGCCGCAGGCGATCATCGCGGCCGTCGACCGCCCGCTGATCGTGACGACCGCGATCGATCCGGACACCGACGAGACCATCCACGATCCCTGGCACTGCGAGTCGGTGTTCGGCCACGGCCTCGCCGCGGTGCTCGACGGCGGCGACGTGCCGGGGGTGCCCTCGAGCGTGGTCGACCTGACGCAGGATCCGCCCGAGGTCATCCGGGTGGGCCTCGGCGACGTGACCGACTTCCAGGCCTGACGTCGGGCCGCCGCGTCGCGGCGGGGGCCAAAAAAAAAGCCGGAGCCATGTGGCTCCGGCTTTTTTGTTTCTTGGTCGGGGCGAGAGGATTTGAACCTCCGACCCCTTGCTCCCGAAGCAAGTGCGCTACCAGACTGCGCTACGCCCCGCCAAGCGCTTCGGCGGCTCGGGCCCGCAGGGCCCGGATCGCCTCGGCATAGTCACCACCCCCGAAGACCGCCGAGCCGGCCACGAACACGTTCGCGCCGGCCTGGGCAACCTCGAAAATGGTGCGCGTATTTATCCCGCCGTCCACCTCGATGTCAACCGGCAATCCGCGCGCGTCGATCAACGACCGCAGGCGGCGCACCTTCTCGCCCATCTGCGGGATGAACGACTGGCCGCCGAAGCCGGGGTTGACGGTCATCAGCAGCACCAGGTCGACGTCCTCGAGCACGTGGTCGAGCACCGAGAGGGGCGTGTGCGGGTTCAGGCTGACGCCGACCCGGGCGCCGGTCTCGCGCACGCCCTGCAGGCTGCGGTGCAGGTGGGGGCAGGTCTCGGCGTGCACGGTGATCGAGTCGGCGCCGGCGTCGCGGAACTTCGGCGCGTAGGTGTCGGGGTCGGTGATCATCAGGTGGACGTCGAAGGGCTTCGTCGTCGCGTCGCGCACCGCGCGCACCACCTGCGGCCCGAAGGTCAGGTTGGGCACGTAGTGCCCGTCCATGACGTCGAGGTGGATCCAGTCGGCGCCCGCGGCGTCGACGGCGGCCACCTCGGCGGCCAGCCGGCCGAAGTCGGCCGAGAGGATCGAGGGGGCGATGCGCGGGGTCATGGGGCCTCCCGGGGGCCGTGGGCGCGTCGGCGCAGGCGGGCGGCGAAGAAGCCGTCGGCGTCGTGCAGGTGGGGGCGGGTGCGCAGGCAGCCGCCGTGCACCAGAGGTCGCCAGTCCACCGCGCCCTCGGGCGGCGCCTCGAGGTCGAAGTCGGCGCGCTCGGCGAGGAACGCGGACACGACGTCGGGGCCCTCGGCCCGCTGATCGCTGCAGACGCTGTAGACCAGCACGCCGCCGGGGCGGACGGCGGCGGCCGCGGCGCGCAGCAGGCGGGCCTGCTCGGCGGCGCGCGCGATCACGTCCTCCGGGCGCCGCCGCCACTTGATCTCGGGGTGGCGGCGGATGACCCCCAGGCCGGTGCACGGCGCGTCGAGCAGCACCCTGTCGAAGGGGCCGGGCGGCGGATCGGCGGCGTCGCGCGCCTCGACCTCGACCGTGGGCCCCAGATCGGCCAGCGCCCGGCCGAGGCGCTTCGCTTTGGCCGGGTGGACGTCGGTGGCGACCACGCGGCCGTCGGTGGCCAGGTGGCGGGCGATCGCGCGCGTCTTGCCGCCGGGCGCCGCGCAGGCGTCCCACACCCGGTCGCCGGGCTGCGGATCGAGCAGGTGCACGACGAGCTGGCTGGCCTCGTCCTGGGCCACCCACCAGCCGTCGCCGAAGGCGGCGCCCTCGAAGGGCGCGGGGTGGTGGCGCACGTGCACCGCGTCCGGCGCGTGGGCGGCGGGCTCGGCCTCGGCGCCCTCGTCGATCAGGCGCGCGACCAGCGCCGCGCGATCCACGCCTGGCGCGTCGACCCGCACGGTCAGCGGCGCCGGCGCGTTGGCCGCGCGGGCGGTGGCGTCGGCCCAGGCCTCGCCGCCCTCGGCCACCCAGGCGGCGCGCAGCCAGGCCGGGTGCGCCAGGCGCAGCAGCGTGGCCTCGTCCAGTGGCGCCGCGGCCCGCTGCACCGCGCGCAGCACCGCGTTCACCAGCCGCGACGGCCCGTCGCCGGCCACCTGGCGGGCCAGCTCGACCGTCGCGTGCACGGCGGCGCGCGCCGGGATGCGGTCGAGCCAGCGCAGCTGATACACGCCCAGCCGCAGCACCCGCACGGCCGCGGGCGGCGTGTCGGCCAGGCCGCGGCTGAGGTGCTGCGTCAGGATGTGATCGAGCGCGTCGCGCCAGCGGCAGACGCCGCTGGCCAGCTCGAGCGCGAGGCCGCGGTCGCGCCCGTCGAGGCGCGCGCGCTGGGCGGCGGCCTGCAGGGCGGGCTGCAGGAAGGCCTCGCGCTCGTCGAGCGCCTCGAGCACGTCGTACGCGACCCGGCGGGCGTCCCCCTCGAAGCGGCGGCGCGGGCTCAGAGCCGATCTCCGATGGGCAGGGGGGTGCCGCGCAGGAAGTCGGCGCCGGCGGTGGCGGTGCGGCCCGGCCGCTGCAGCGACAGCAGGGTGACCGCGCCGTCGCCGCAGGCCACCCGCGGGCCGTCGGCGTCGTGGGCGATGACGGTGCCCGGCGGGCCGCCGCCCTCGGCGAGGCGCGTGCGGTGGATCTTCAGCGGCCCGTCGGCGCGCTCGACGAAGGCGCCCGGCCACGGCGACGTGCCGCGCACCCGGTCGTGCACCTGCTGCGCGGGCCACGACCAGTCGAGGCGGCCGTCCTCCTTGGTCAGCATCGGGGCCAGCGTGGCGGCGCCGTGATCCTGAGGCGTGAAGGTCAGCGCGCCGGCGCACAGCGCCTCGAGCGCGCGGCCGAGGGCCTGCGCGCCCAGGGGCGCCAGCCGATCGTGCAGCTCGCCGGCGGTCTCGTCGCGGCTGATGGTGGTGGGCACCGTCAGCGCCACGTCGCCGGTGTCCATGCCGGCGTCCATGCGCATGATGCTGATGCCCGTCCGCTGGTGGCCTCGGATGACGGCCCACTGGATGGGCGCCGCGCCGCGCAGCGCGGGCAGCAGACTGGCGTGCACGTTCAGGCAGCCGTGGGGCGGCAGCTCGAGGTAGCGGCGGGGCAGGATCTTCCCGTACGCCACCACGACGCACAGGTCCGGCCGCAGATCGCGCAGGGTGGCAAAGCTGGTGTCGTTCAGCCGCGGCCACTGGAACACCGGCAGGCCGTGGCGATCGGCGCAGGCGGCCACGGGCGTGCGCTGCACCTTGCGGCCGCGGCCCTTGGGTCGATCCGGCTGGCTGACGACGCCGACCACCTGACAGCCCGCCTCGACGAGGGCCTCGAGGCCCGGCACCGCGAAGTCGGGCGTGCCCATGAAGACGACGCGCAGATCGGCCGGCGTCACGAGGCGCTCCGCTCGGGCGTGTCGACCTCGACGACGGGCTCGGCGTCGCCCTCGGCGGCGCCTTCGGCCTGCACCTCTTCGTATTCGAGCAGCGTGGCCTTGCGCTCCAGCCGGCCCAGGCGGTCGACGTAGAGCTGGCCGTCGAGGTGGTCGAGCTCGTGTTGGATGCACACCGCCTTCAGCCCCTCGGCCTCCAGCCGCTGCGGCTGCCCGTCCCGATCGAGGTACTCGACGGTGATGTGCGCGCTGCGCTCGACCTCGGCGGTGATGCCGGGCAGCGACAGGCAGCCCTCGCGCCAGAGGATCGTGCCCTCGCGGGCGACGATCCGCCCGTTGACCAGCGCCAGCGGGGCCTTCTCGCCGTCGTCGTCCCGGGTGTCGAGCACGACCACGCGCCAGGGCACCCCGATCTGGGTGGCCGCCAGGCCCACGCCGGGCGCGTCGTACATCGTCTCGAACAGATCGTCGATCAGCGCGCGGACGGCGTCGTCGACCAGGGGCACGTCCGACGCGACCTCGAGCAGCCGGGGATCCGGCCAGGTGAGCACTTCGCGAATGGCCATCGGCGGAAACCTCGTCAGGAAGCCTAGCTCAGCGCGCGCTCGTAGCGGGCGCGCAGGCGGGGGTCGGACAACATCGTGTGGGCGTCGTCGACGACCGCCGCGATCTCGACCACTTGATGCCACAGGGGGCTGTCGCGCCGCACGCGGTGGGGGTCGAAGCGGCGCTTGAGGGCCTCCCAGGCGGCGCGCACCTCGGCGCGGGTGGCGCCCTGCGGCACGCCCAGCACCTGGAAGTAGTCGGCGCTGCGCACGTCGGCCAGCTTGCCGCCCACCAGATCGGCGTAGCCGGGCATCTGGTCGGCGGTGCGCGGCGCGCCGGCCCGCTCGACGCGCTCGGGATCGAGGGCGGGCATCGCGCCGCGGCGGCGTCCGGTGGGCCCCTCGACCAGGTCGAGCATCGACAGCCCGTACAGGATGGCCAGGGCGTCGACCTCGCTGGTGCGCGCGGCGCGGGCGATCTCGAGGGCCGATCGGTGCCCGTCGCAGGCCTTCCAGACGGCCTCCTCGTCCGGGCGCAGGGCCAGGCCGGTGGGCGGCTGGGCGCCGGGGCGCGGGCGGGGGATGGCGCTGGCGGTGCCGAACGCGCGGTACAGCCGAAGGCGGCCGTACTTGCGGCGCACCCCGTCGAGCACCAGGCGACCCGAGTGCAGCCCCAGGTCGACCGGATCGAGCGGCTTCGGCCCGCCGCGCACCACCACCGCCTCGCCGGCCTCGAGCGCGAACAGCCCCAGCACGCGCTGCACGACGTGGTCGCGCAAGGCCTGGTACACGGCCTCGGGATCCAGGTAGCCCGCCTCGATCAGCAGCTCCTCGGGCGAGCCGCCGACCTGGGCCACGCGGGCGCGGGCGCGCTCGAGGGCCGAGCGGGCCACCATGCCCTCGGCGGCCAGGTGCGCGGCGAGATCCTCGGCGTCGGCGCTGCTGTCGGCGTACACCGGCTGGCCGGCCTCGAAGAACAGGCGGCGCAGCACGCCGGCCGAGGCGACCTCGATGCGCCCGGTGAGGCCGGCCCGCGCCGCGGCGGCCAGCAGCTCGCCGACGCCGCGCTCGGTGAGGGGCGCGGCGCGCCCGGGGCGCAGCACCGACTCCCACAGGCCCTCGGCGTCCTCCGCCGGCGCGGCGGGCGGGCGGAAGCCGGCGCCGGGGCGCTCGTCCAGCGTGGGCGGGGCGGCGAGGCGGCCGGCCGAGGCGCGTCGGCGGTCTGCGGGACGGCGCCCAGGGCAGGCGCCGCCGGCGCCTCGTCGTCGAGCGACCAGGCGTAGCGGTCGCCGGGCGGGGGCGGCTCGGCGATGGTCGGCTCTTCGGCCAGCGGGGCGGCCGCGGGGGGGGCCGAGCCGGGCGCGGGGCGCGGCGGATCCGTCGGCCGCGGGGGCGCCTCGGCGGCCTCGGTGGGCGGCACCGAGGGCTCGCCGCCCGGGCCGATGTAGGTGGTCACCTTGGCCACCAGATCGCCGACGCCGTGCGGCTTGACGAAGAAGTGATCGGCGCCCGCCGCGATGGCCTCGCTGACGCTGTGCACGTCCTCGCGGCCGGTGCCGACGAAGAGGATCGGCACCAGGGCGCCCAGCGGGCGGCGCCGGATGTCGCGGCACACGCGCCGGCCCCCGTCGTCGGGCAGGGTGAGGCTGGCCACCACCAGGTCGGGGCGCTCGGCGTCGAAGGCCGCCAGGGCCTCGTCGGGCGCCGTCACGCGCGTCGGCGCGTAGCCGCGGGCGCGCAGCCGGCCGAGGAGCGCGTCCGCGATGGGCGCCTCCTCTTCGACGATGAGGATCTTCTTCTGCACGGCGCGGCGAATGTACCCGATTTGGCGCGTGGCGTCGCGCCGCGGTCAGAGGAAGTCGTAGGGATCGATGTCGACCACCAGGCGGGTGTCGGGCACCTGCGGATCAGCGGCTTCGAGGGCGGCCAGCAGGCGGTGCAGGGCGTCGCGGCGGGCGGCGGTCAACAGCATCGCCCAGCGGGTGCGGCCGCGCAGCAGGCCCAGGGGGGCGGGGGCGGGGCCGCGCAGGCGCGTACCGTCCTGGCCGGCGCCGGCCTGCTGCAGGACGGCGCCGACGCGGCGGGCGAGGGCCTCGACGCGGCCCGCGTCGCGGCCGTCGACGCGCAGGGCCGCGGCGTGGGTGAAGGGCGGGAAGCCGGTCAGGCGGCGGTTGGCCAGCTCGTAGGCCGAGAAGGCCGCGTGATCGTGATCGCGGATGGCCAGCAGGCAGGGGTGGGCGGGGTCGTGGGTCTGCACCAGCACGCGCCCGGCCCGCTGCCCCCGGCCGGCCCGTCCGGCCACCTGGGTCAGCAGCTGGAAGGTGCGCTCGCCGGCGCGGAAGTCGGGGAAGTTGAGGCTGGCGTCGGCGTCGAGCACGCCCACCAGGGTCACGTCGGGGAAGTCGTGGCCCTTCGTCACCATCTGCGTGCCCACCAGCACGTCGATGCGCCGATCGCGCATGGCGCCGAGCAGGTCTTCCAGCTTGCGGCCCGAGGCGGTGTCGCGGTCGAGGCGGGCGACGCGCGCCTCGGGGAAGAGCGTGCCGAGGGCCTCCTCGACGCGCTCGGTGCCGCGGCCGAGCAGCTCGAGGGTCTTGCGGCGGCAGGCGGGGCAGGCGGGCGGCAGCGGCCGCGCGGCGTCGCAGTAGTGGCAGCGCAGCTGCCGGCGCGCGCGGTGGAAGGTGAGGCTGACCGCGCACTGATCGCACTCGAGGGCGTGCCCGCAGGTGCTGCACTGCACGAAGCTGCTGAAGCCGCGCCGGTTGAGGAACAGGATGGTCTGCTCGCCACGCGCCAGCGTCTGCGCCAGCGCGTCGCGCAGGGGCGGGCTGAGGAACCAGTGGTCGTCGGGCGCGCGCGCGGTCAGCCGCAGATCGACCAGCTCGACGGGCGGCAGCGCGCCGCCGGTGGGGCGGCCCCGCAGGTTGAGGCGGGTCAGCTTGCCCTGCTCGACGTTGCGCGTGCTCTCGAGCGAGGGCGTGGCCGAGCCGAGCACCACCCGCGCCCCTTCGAGGTGGCCGCGCACCAGCGCCATGTCCCGCCCGTGATACCGGACGCCGTCGCCCTGCTTGAAGCTGGGATCGTGCTCCTCATCGACGATGATCAGCCCCAGATCGGCCACCGGCGCGAAGACGCCCGAGCGCGCCCCGATGGCCACCTTCACCTCGCCGCGGCGCAGCCGCCGCCACTGATCGAAGCGCGCCCCGTCGGCCAGCCCGCTGTGCACGACGGCCAGCGCGTCGCCCAGCCGCGCGCGGAAGCGCCGCACGAGCTGCGGGGTCAGCGCGATCTCGGGCACCAGCACCAGCGCGCCGCGCCCGCGCGCCAACACGCCTTCGATCGCGTGCAGGTACACCTCGGTCTTGCCGCTGCCCGTCTCGCCGTGCAGCAGGAACGCGCGGTAGCCCTCGCCCTCGCCGATCGCGTCGACCGCCGCCCGCTGCCCGGCGGTGAGGGTGGGCCGCGCGTCGCGGGGCACCGCCGCGCCGAAGAAGGGATCGCGCAGCACCTCGACGGCCTCGCGCACGACGGCGCCCTCGTCGACCAGCGCCTGCAGGTGCGGGCGGACGTGGGGGAAGGCCTCGCGCAGGGCCGACGCCGGCACGGCGCCCCGGCCCACCAGCCAGGCGTGGATCACGTCGCGCTTGAGCGGCTTGCCGCCCGGCCCGCGGTGCTCGGTGGGCGCGGGGCCGACCGCCCGCCAGGCGTCCTCGGTGCGCACCTCGACCCGCGGCGGCTCGACCACCTCGAGGCGCTCGACCCACCCCTCGCGCACCATGCGGGCCACCTGCGACGCGCTGGGGGCCGGCTCGAGCGCCTGCACCTGCACCGGGCCGTCGCTGGCCCGCAGGCGATCGAGCACCGCGCCCACCACGCCGGCGGGGCGCGCGTCGCGGCCGCTGGCGGTGAGGCGCAGGGCGGGCACGCCGCGCACGTTGGTGCCCGCCGGGTGCGCCGACCGGAAGACCTCGCCGGGCGGCGCCCGGTAGTAGCGCGTCATCCAGCCGAGGAACTCGAGCAGGGCGGGGGCGAAGGTGGGCAGCGCGTCGTCGAGCACCGCGCTGATCGCCACCAGCTTCACGTCCGCGGGGGGCGCGGTGTCGCGGGCCACCACGTAGCCCACCACGCGGCGCCGCCCCAGCGGCACCAGCACCCGGGCGCCGGGCACGGCGCGGGCGTCCAGGTCGGCGGGCACCGCGTAGTGCAGGGGGGTGCGCAGCGGGACCGGGACGGCGACCTCGGCGGTGCGCGCGGTCAACACCTCATCCGGCGCGCTGCGCGCGATCGAGGTGCAGCCGCCGGCGCAGGCGGCCGCCGATGGTCGTCACCAGGCGCTGCGGGAAGGCGCCGTCGGCCGGGGGGCCCTCCCAGCCGCTCAGCTGCAGATCGTAGAAGCCGCCCTGCTGCAGGCGGAAGCGCACCCGCAGCACGGCGTAGTCGTCCTGGTCGACCCACACCTGGGGACGATCGAGGCCGCGGGGCTCGGCGCCCAGCACGTGCGCCACCCGATCGCCCAGCAGCCCGAGGGACTGGACGCGCAGATCGACCCCGAGGCCGTCGATCACCGCGCGCAGGCTGCCCTGCCCGAAGAGGGCGGGCAGGACGCGCCGGGTGGCCTCGACGGGCAGCAGGGCCACGTCGCCGCTGGCGGTGCCAGGTGCCTGCCAGAACGACGTTCGGCCGTCCGGTCCGGTGACGTCCACCCGGGCGCCGGTCGCGCCGGCACCGAACACCCATCGATCACTCACCGGCACCAGCTCCGCGTCGGCGGTGGCGCGGGCGACGCCCCCGAGCCCCACCTGCAGGCCCGTCGAGCGGGCGAGGCGGCGCTCGGCGCGGCGCACCACGTGCGGCGCGGGCAGCAGCCAGGCCCGCGCGGTCAGCGGGAACGAGGCCGCGGCGGCGGCGGCGGTGAGGAAGGCGCGTCGGTCCACGGGCGGATCCGTCGCGCACTCGGCGGCCCCTCGTCAACCGCCTCCTGGCGTGGCGGGTGAGGGAGGGTCGATGGTGACCACTGGGTGAAGGTGTCGTGCCAGTCGGACGAAGACAGGGGGCGAGTGGTGAGTGCCACCCCCCGCGGCACGGCGAGGCACCGCGGCCTCCCGAGTCATCGCGGGCCATCGACACTGGGCGGTCGACCCGAAAACCCGACCGGCCCGCGTGAACCGCGGACCGCAAGAGAAGCAGTGAGGTGAAGGTGATGTCCGTCAGCATCCGGGTCCCCCTGGCCGCCTTGGCCGATCCCGCCGTGGCGACGGCCGTCGAGGCGCTCTTCGGCGCGCTGGGCTCGACGATCGCGATCGGCGGGTCCGGCGCGGCGGCCGCGATCCCCGCCCCGCCCGCTCGGGCCGCCGCCCCCTCGGGGCCCGTCGACGCCGCCACCGAGGCGCGCTGGGCGCGCTTCCTGAGCGCGCTGCCCGCCCGATCGCAGCAGTTCCTCGAGCTGGTCGAGTCGCGCGGCACCGTCGGCATCGCCGAGGCGATGCAGGTGCTCGACGTCGGCATCGGCAAGGCGATGGGCGGCGTGACCGGCAGCATCGCGCGCTGGGCGCCCGAGTACGGCGTGACGGTGCCCTTCGAGGCCGTGCGTGGGCCCGATGGCAAGCGCGCCTGGCGCTGGATCGGCCTGGGCCGCGAGCCGGCGCCCCCCATGCCGGTGCGCAAGCGCCGGCGGCGGCGCGCGGCCACGCCGCGGCCGGCCGTCGCGGCGCCCCCGCGCCGACCGAGCGCGCCCCGCCCCGGACTCGTCCGCGCGCGTCGCCGCGCTGAAGGCCGAGCTCGAGGGGCCGGCGGTCGCGTTCGTCGAGCTGCTCGAGGCGCGGGGCGTGGTGACCCAGGGCGAGGCGCTCGCGCACTTCGGGCTGGCGCGGGCGCAGGGCTTGCGCACGGCGCTGCGTCCCATCGAAGAGGCGGCCGCCCGGCACGGCCTCGACGACCTGCTGGCCACCGACGTGTCGCCGACGGGTGATCGCAGCTGGCGGTGGGGCGCCGAGCGCGAGGCCCCGCGCCCGCTCTCGCCCCGCGCCCCCCAGGCGAGCAGCATGCCCGGCGTCCGGGTGCGGCGGCGGGCGGCGGATCGCTGAGCCGCGCGGCGCGCCCTCGGGCGTGGGCGGCGGGCGATGGGGCGGCGGCGCCCGATCCAGCCTGGGGGTGTGTTGGTCTGATGGTGATTCACCATCGGCGTTGCGTCACTCCCCGACGGCTGCTAGAGTCCCGCCGTTCCGCACGCCCGGACGATCTGGAGTCCCATGTCCATCAAGCTCGACATCCACCTCGACGCCCTGCGTGATCCGACGGTCGCCCAGGCGCTCGCCGATCTGATGACCGCGCTGGGTCGAGGCGCGGCCACGCAGCCCGCCGCCGCGCCCGCCCCGAAGGCCAGCGCGCCCGAGGCGCCGCCGGCCGCCGCGCCGAAGGCGCCCAAGGCCGCCAAGGCCGCCGCGGCCGCCACCAAGGACCGACGCCTGCCCGGCGACGCGGCCGAGCGCTATACGCGCTTCGTGGCCGGCCTGCCCGAGCGATCGCAGCGCTTCCTCGAGCTGGTCGAGCAGCGGGGGCTGCTGCGCATGGGTGAGGCGATGGAGATCCTCGGGGTCGACATCCCGAAGGCGATGGGTGGAATCACGGGGTCCATCGGTCGGTGGGCGCCCGAGCGAGGCGTCGAGGTGCCCTACGAGACGCTGTCGGTCGACGGCGAGCGTGCCTGGAAGTGGGTCGGCAAGCCGGCCGCCGGCGGCAAGTAGGTAGGAGAGGGTAGGTCGACGGAGCCCTCCGTCCCACCCAACGATTTCGAAAAAAGAGACATCGTCGGGCCCCGACGGGAACACGGCGGGTCCACGCGGGGTTTGTGCGATCTCGTCCGCACCGGTTCGGGTGCGTTCGAGGTGGCCTTGGGAGAAATGTGAGCTTGTGGGTTGAACCGCGACTCATGACTCTGATAGGTTTCTCCCGTCGGTGCACTGCAGGGAAAGGCGTCTCCCGGTCGAAACGGTCGAGCCGATCCGGTTTCAGGAACCGGGATGGGCGAGAGCGAATCCGGAAGACGGCCTGCGGCATCATGGCTCTGACACACAGGCGGCCGGCTGCGGGCAGGCGGCAATCGAACGGGCGGCGGGTCAATCGCGCGACCGAGGCCACGGACTGAGTCGATAGACGTGACCAGCGGAAGAAGCTCCCTGGTCTGCTCAGGAAGGAACACCATGTCCATCAACTTGACGGTGCCCACTGAACTGCTGACGCGCCCCGAAGTGGCGCAGGCGGTCACCGCGCTGATCAACGCGCTGGCCGGGCGTGCGACGCGGGCGGCCGCGACACCCACGGCGCCCGCGCCGGCCGCTCGCCGCGAGGCGCCTGCCGCCGCGGCGCCGGCCAAGCCGGAGCGCACGCTCAGCTACGACGACTTCTATGCGGGTCTGCCGGCCCGCTCGCAGGCCTTCCTCGATCTGGTGCGCGACCGCGGCGTCGTGCGGGTCGGTGAGGTCGTCGAGGCCCTCGGCCTCCCTGGGCCCAAGGCGGTCGGTGGCATCACCGGCGCCATCGGGCGCTGGGGTCCGGCGCGCGGCGTCACGCTGCCCTACG
Source organism: Myxococcales bacterium (assembly GCA_020633465.1). GTDB lineage: Bacteria > Myxococcota_A > Bradymonadia > UBA7976 > UBA1532 > JACKDN01. The sequence continues at coordinate 237,912 of JACKDN010000005.1, read as the reverse complement.
AGGCGATCACCCTGGCCGGCGAGCGCGCCTGGCGCTGGATCGCCGATGGCAAGCCGGCCCCGCTGCCCTCGGCGCGGGAGCTGGGCGCGCAGGTGCTGGCCAAGGACGAGTCGGATCCCATCGACGCGCTGCTCGACGCCCTGCCGGACGTCCCGCAGCGGCTGCTCGAGCTCATCCGCGAGAAGGGTCAGGTGCCGGTGCCCGACGTGCTCAACACCCTCGGCCTCGCCAAGGCCCAGGCGCTGTCGTCGCACCTGCGCGTCATCGCCAACAAGGCCACGCAGCTCGGCCTGGCCGTGCCCTACGAGCGCACCACCTCGCCGACGGGCGAGTCGGGCTTCCGCTGGCTGGCGGGCCGGGCCGGGGGGCAGGTGCTGCCCTTCAAGGATCGCGAGCCCGAGAGCGAGTCGGACGACGACGGTGCCCGACCCGATCTGGCCGGCGCTGGCGTGCGCCGCCGCCGGGGCAGCCGCGCCGGCTGAATCGCCCCGCTGACTGACCCGAGCGTGACACCCCGCCCGTCTTCGGACGCGCGGGGTGTTCGCGTTTCTGGGGGTGGCGCGGTGCGACCGCTGGCGCCGCGCGAACCGGCCGGACCGCGCCGCGGGCGCGTCAGATGTCCAGCTCGTCGGCCTCGTGCGCCCGGTGCATCACGAAGTCGAAGCGGGCCTGGGGATCCTTGCCCATCAGATCGGTGATGGTGGTCTCGGTGACCAGGCGATCGTCGTCGGCCACGCGCACCTGCGCCAGCCGGCGGTGATCGGGATCGAGCGTGGTCTTGTAGAGGGTGGCCGGCATCATCTCGCCCAGCCCCTTGAAGCGCTGGATCTCGACCTTGCCGCGCTTGCCGTGCTTGTCGAGCACGCGATCGCGCTGCGCGTCGTCGGCGCACCAGAAGGTCTGCTTGCCGACGTCGACCCGGTACAGCGGCGGGATGGCCAGGAAGACGTGGCCCTCGTCGATCAGCGGCCGCATGTAGCGGTAGAAGAAGGTCAACAGCAGCGTGGCGATGTGGTGGCCGTCGCTGTCGGCGTCCATCAGCAGGATGACCCGGCCGTAGCGCAGCTGGTCGAGGTTGATGTCGCGGCCCATGCCGCAGCCGAGCGCCTTGACGATGTCGGCCAGCTCGGTGTTGCCGAGCACCTTGCGGTCGGTGGCCTGCTCGGCGTTCAGCACCTTGCCGCGCAGGGGCAGGATGGCCTGGCTCTGGCGGTCGCGGCCCTGCTTCGCCGAGCCGCCGGCCGAGTCGCCCTCGACCAGGAACAGCTCGGACTCGGCGGGATCGGTGCTGGCGCAGTCGGCCAGCTTGCCGGGCAGGTTCAGGCGGTGACTGACCGGTGACTTGCGGCGCACCTTCGCCGCGGCCGAGCGGCTGGCCTGGCGCGCGCGCGCCGACTGGATGACCCGGGTGACGATGGCGCCCGCGATGGTCTGGTTGTGGTGCAGCCAGTGCTCGAGCGCGGGCTTCACCGCGCCGGCGACCAGCGCCCGCACCTCGGGGTTGTTCAGCTTGTCCTTGGTCTGCCCCTGGAACTGGGGCTCGGGCACGAACAGGTTCACCGCGGCGGTGACGCCCTCGCGGATGTCCTCCGGCGTGACCGAGACCCCGCGCGGCGCCATGTCGTGCGCGTCGATGTAGTCGCGCACCGCCCGGTTGACCGCCTCGCGCAGGCCGCTCACGTGCGTCCCGCCGTCCTGGGTGGGGATGCCGTTGACGAAGCTGTGCATCACCACGTCGGTGGCCTCGGTCCAGGCCAGCGTCACCTCGACCCGGCTGTCCTCCTCCTCCTTCTCGATCGAGAAGGTGCCGTCGATGATCGGCCGCCGGTTGCGCGCCTTCATCAGATCGGCGAGGTACTCGAGGATGCCGTCCTCGTGGCGGAACTCGCGGTTGCGCTTGTCCTTGTCCTGGGCGGTGTCGTCCTTGAAGACGATGCGCAGGCCGCGGTGCAGGTAGGTCTTCACCTCGCAGCGCGACGCGATCAGCTCGGCGTCGAAGGTGGTCTCGGGGAAGATCTGCGGATCGGGCGTGAAGGTGACCAGCGTGCCGGTGCCGCGGCCGGGGCCCACCTCGCCGACGCCGCCCTTGGGCTTGCCGCGGCGGAACACCTGCTCGTAGGTCTTGCCGTCGCGCCGCGTCCGCACCTCGAGCTTCGTGCTCAGCGCGTTGACCACGCTGGCGCCGACGCCGTGCAGGCCGCCCGAGGTCTTGTAGGCGCCGTGGTCGAACTTCCCGCCCGCGTGCAGCTCGGTGAAGATGACCTCGAGCGTGCTGCGCCCGGCGGCGTCCTTGGGGTGGCGCTCGACCGGGATGCCGCGGCCGTTGTCCTCGACGCTGACCGTCTTGCCGTCGCCGTGCAGCCAGACCTGAATCGTCGTCGCGTAGCCGTTGATCGCCTCGTCGACCGCGTTGTCGAGCACCTCCCACACCAGGTGGTGCAGGCCCTCCTTGCCGACGCCGCCGATGTACATGCCCGGCCGCTTGCGGACCGGCTCGAGCCCCTCGAGGATGGTGATGTTGCTGGCGTTGTAGGTGCTCACAGCAGGCCCTCCTCGCCGTCGTCGAGGTGGTCGCCCACCTCCGCGTCGTCGCCGCCCGGCTGGTAGACCACCACCGGCACCTCGCAGTGCGTCAGGTGGCCGAGGCGGATGACCTCGGTGCCCTTGCCGCCGCGCTTCACCGGCTTGTAGCTGGTCTCGCGCACGATGACCTCGCGCCCGCGGTTGGTCCAGCAGGTGAGGCCCTCGCGCTTCTTGCGCACCAGCGCGAAGCCGATGACCGCGTCCTTCTTCAGCAGCCGGATGGCGTTCACGCCGCGCACCGCGTTCGACTTCACCGGGATGTCGCCCACATCGAACAGCATCACGCGGCCGTCGTGGGTGGCGAGCGCGACGTTCTCGTCGCCGGCGGTGGGCTGCACCGCCACGACGGTGTCCCCGCTGGCCAGGCTGACGTACTTGCGGCCGGCGCGCGTGGACACCTCGCTGTGCGCCGCGATCGGGAACCGGGTGACCTTGCCGCCGGCGGTCATCGCGACGGCGTAGGGCGGCGGCGGCAGGTCGCCCTCGGCGGCGTCCTCGTCGTCGTCGGCGGTCGCCTCGGCCGGCGCGTCGCCCTCCGCGGGCTCGGGCGGCGCCACCACCGGGTGCAGCCGCGCGTCGCCGCTGGTCACGCCGACGATGCGCTCGCCGTCGCCGAAGTTGAAGTAGGTCTGCACCGCCTCGCCGTACCCGGTGGTCTGCGTGACGTCGTCCACCCGGATGACGTAGGCGCTGCCGAGCTGGGTGTAGAAGGTGACCGTCTGGCGGGTGTCCGTGCGCAGCACCCAGCCCACCTCGTCGCCGTCGGGGACGCGGATCGAGCCGATGTCGCTGAAGCCCTTCTGCCGCTTGATGCGGCCCTGGCGGCTGACGATCACCCAGGCCGACTCCTTGACGATGTAGGCCTCGGGATCGAAGTCGGGCTCGGCGGCGGGGCCGACGATCGCCGTCCGCCGCTCGTCGCCGTAGGTCTCGCGGATCTCGAACAGCTCCTTGCGCACCACCTGCCAGCGGGCGCCCTCGTCGGCCAGCAGCTCGGCCAGCCGCGACGCCTCGGCCCGCTTCTCGTCGAGCTCCTGCTGCACGATGAGGATCTCGAGCTTCGCCAGCCGGTACAGCTTCAGCTCGAGGATGGCCTCGGTCTGCACCTCGTCGAGCGGGAAGCGGTCCATCATCTTGCGCGCGGCGTCGGCCTTGCCCTCGCTGGCGCGGATGAGGGCGATGATGGCGTCGAGCGCGTCGAAGACGATCTCGAAGCCCTCGAGGATGTGGATGCGCTCGCGCAGCTTGTCGAGCTGATGCCGCAGCCGCCGCGTGACGATCTCGAGCCGGAAGTCGAGGAAGTGCCGCAGCATGGCGCGCAGGCCCAGGCGCTGCGGGGCCTGCACCTGCGGGTTCTCGGTCGGCACCAGGCAGGTCAGGTTGACGTGGAAGTTCTGCTGCAGCGGCGTGTGCTTGTACAGGTACGCCATGGCGGCCTCGGTCGAGGCCCCCCGCTTCAGCTCGAGCACGATGCGCACGTCGTCGGTGCTCTCGTCGCGCACGTCGACGATCTGCGGCACGTTCCGCGCGACGATGTGCTGGGCGATCTTCTCGATCAGCGTGCTCTTGTTCACGCCGTAGGGGATCGAGGTCACCACGATGTGGCGCTTCCGGTTGATCAGCTCCTCGGTGTAGGCGCCGCGCAGCTTCACCGGGCCCTGGCCGCTCTCGTACATCGCGAGCAGCTCTTCGGGCGTGCTGAGGATCTCGCCGCCGAGCGGGAAGTCGGGCGCGCGCACGTGGCGGCACAGCTCGGCGAGCCCGATGGCCGGATCGTCGATCATCGCCAGCAGCGCGTCGATCACCTCGCGCAGGTTGTGCGGCGGGATGTTCGTCGCCATGCCCACCGCGATGCCCGAGGCGCCGTTGATCAGCAGGTTGGGCAGCTGCGCGGGCAGCACGACCGGCTCTTCGAGCTGGCCGTCGTAGGTGGGGCGGTGGTCGACGGTGCGCTGGCCGATCTCGCTGATCAGCTCCTCGGCGATCGACTGCAGGCGGGCCTCGGTGTACCGCATGGCCGCGGCGGGATCGCCGTCGACCGATCCGAAGTTGCCGTGGCCGTCGACGAGCGGGTAGCGCAGCGAGAAGGGCTGCGCCATGCGCACCATGGCGTCGTAGATGCTGCTGTCGCCGTGCGGGTGGTACTTACCCATGACGTCGCCGACGACGCGCGCGCTCTTCAGGAAGCGCGAGTCGTGGCGCAGGCGCAGATCCTTGTACATGCCGTACAGGATGCGGCGCTGCACGGGCTTGAGGCCGTCGCGCACGTCGGGCAGGGCCCGGCTGGTGATGACGCTCAGGGCGTAGTTGAGGTAGCGCTTGCGGGCGGCCTCGTGCAGCCGCACCACCTCGACACCGCCGCTGCCCTGGGTGCCGTCGTCGTCGTCTCGGAACAGATCCATTTGCATCGGCCGTCGACCCGGAGCGAATGGCGCGGCCTACCACGTCCGGGGACTACATCACAAGTGTTCAGGCAGTGAGGTCGGCGTCGCGCGCGCGGCGCGGTGGAGTACCATCGGCGCCATGCGCGTCTCCCGCTGGGATCTGCTGGGCCTCGTCTCCCTGGCCGCCTTCGGCGTCAGCCTGGGCGCGCTGGTGCACCGGCACGCGGCGCGGGTGCCCGCGGACGTGCAGCTGCTGGATCCCTCGACCGACGTCCAGCTGGGCACCGAGTGGATGGGGCTGTACTTCCGCGGCGAGAAGGTGGGGCTGACCCGCCTGACCAAGGCGGCGCGGCCCGAGGGCGGCTATCGCTTCGAGAGCTACACGACGATGCGGCTCTTGGCGCTGCACGGCGACGCGCCGCTCGAGCTCGAGGTGGACGCCGATCTCGACGCGGGCCTGACCCTCGAGGCCTTCCGCTTCTCGGTCGACGCGGGGCCCGCCTCGCTGGCGGGCAAGGGCACGGTGGACGGCACGACGGTCACGCTGCGCCTGACCACCGGCGGGCAGGTGAGCGAGCGGCAACTCGAGCTGGCCCAGCCGCCGGTGCTGCGCAGCAACCTGGGGCCGATGCTCAGCCGCACGGCGCTCGAGCCGGGCGCGCGCTTCCGCTACGAGACCTTCGACCCGCTGACCCAGCGGGCGCAGCCGGTCGACGTCGAGGTCGTCGGCCGCGAGCCGGTGCGGGTGCTGCAGCGCGAGGTCGACGCCATCCACGTGCGGCAGACGGTGGGCGGCCTGACGCTCGACGGCTGGATGAACCCGCGCGGCGAGATGCTGCGGCAGGAGCTGGGGCTGGGCCTGGTGGCGGTGCGCGAGACCGAGGACGAGGCCCGCTGGGGCGTCGTGCAGGCGCGCGCGGGGCGCTCGGCGGCCGACTTCATCGAGGCGACGATGGTGCCGGCCGAGTGGCTGCCCGCGTCGCTCGAGCACCGGACGGTGCTGCAGCTCCGCCTGGCCGGCGTCGAGCTGGGGCGCTTCGAGCTGGACGGCGGGCGGCAGCGGCTGGAGGGCGATCTGCTGACGGTGACGAAGGAGGCGGTGGGCGCGGGCCTGCCCCTGCCGGTCACGGACGCGCCCGCCGACAGCCTCGAGGCGACGGCGCTGGTGCAGGCGGATCACCCGGCCATCGAGCGCGCCGCGCGGCGCGCCCTCGGCGACGCGACCGACACCGTCACCGCGGCGCGCCGCCTGATGGCCTTCGTGCACGGCCACCTCGAGCAGAAGCTGGTGCCCGGCGTGCCGAGCGCCCTCGAGACGCTGAAGTCGCGCGTGGGCGACTGCAACGAGCACAGCACCCTGTTCGCGGCCCTGGCGCGCAGCGTGGGCGTGCCGACCCGCCTGGTCGTCGGCCTGGTGTACCGCGAGGGGCGCTTCGGCTATCACGCCTGGAACGAGGTGCTGGCGGCGGACGGCTGGGTGACCGTGGACGCCACGTGGGATCAGCTGCCGGTGTCCGTGGGCCACCTGCGCTTCCTGCGCGGCGGGCTGGACCGCCAGGTCGAGATCCTGCCCGTCATCGGGCGGCTGCGGGTGTCGGCGCCGTGAGGTGGGCCGGCCCGGCGTGGCTGCTGCTGGGGGTCGGCGTGGCCCACGCCAACGTCGCCGCCCCCACCCGCGCGCCGGCGGTGCAGGGCGCGCCCGGCCCGATCGCGTCGACCCCGCTCGCGGTGGCGTCCGCCCGCGTCGACATCGACTGCGGCCCCGCGCGCGCCGAGGTCGCCTGCGACGTCGTCGCGACCTACGTGATCCACAACCCCACCGCCGACGCCGTGGCCCTGACCGCCGCCTTCGCGGGCGTGCGCACCGAGGTCACGGCGGCCACGCTCGATGGCCGCGACGCGCGCGTGGCCCTCGACGACGCGGCGGCGGCCGACTTCGACGCCTTGCCCGACGACGTCGCGCCGTGGGCCGGCGAGCGCACGCTGCAGGGGGTCGCGGTGCGGCTGGACGGCGGCGCGCGGGCCACGCTTGTCGTGCGCGGCGTCATGCGCCCGTGGCGCACGGTGCACCACGAGTACGCCTGGCGGCCGGCCGAGGTGCGGCACCCGGCGCTGGCGGTCGGCCGCGGGGATCGGATCTTCGAGCTGACCTACCTGCTGCACCCGATCACGAGCTGGGCCGCGTGGCCGACGGTCGAGGTTCGGCTTCGGCACGGGCCCGGCTGGGTGCTCAACGGCACGCCGGGCCCCGGCGAGGTGGTCGAGCACGTCGATCCCGCCGCCCGGCGCACGGTGGGCCTGTGGCTGCGCGATCCGGGGCCCGCGCTGCTGCCCGGCGGGCCGGCGCTCGGTCTGGGCGTCGATCTCGACGGCGGGCCGCGCTGGCGGGGCCGGCTGGCCTACGAGGCGCACGGCCCGGCGTGGGTGGTGTACGGCCTGCAAGCCGACGTCGTGGGCGAGGACGCGGTGGACGCGGTCGAGGCGGCGCTGGTGGCCGAGCTCGCCTCGCCGGGCATCTTCGGCGTGATCCCCACGCTGGGCCTGGGCGCCGGGCCCGCGGTGCGCGTCTGGCCCGAGGCCGCGCTGGGCGTGCGCGCCCAGCTCACCGTGCACTGGCCCTGGGCGGGGCTCGTGGCCAACTGGGACGCTCAGCCCGCGCTGGGCGAGCTGGGGCGCTTCGGGTTCATGGTGCAGGTGGGGATCTGAGGCGGCGCGGTCGGTCAGTCGCAGCCCAGGCTGGGCAGCGCGGCGCCGAACACGCCGGGGTTGCCGGGGCCGCCGCCGGGCGCGCCGCCCTGGCCGGGGCGCAGCGCCGTCTCGACGCTGACCACCGGGGCGCCGACGCACACCAGCGGGTGGCTGGGGCCGCCGCTGCCACCCTCACCGTGGCCGCCGCGTCCGCCTGGGGCGCCCGCGCCGCCGTCAGCGCCCCAGCCTGGGCCAGCCAGCCCGCCGCAGGCGAAGGCCTCGCGCCCCTTGCCGCCGCGCGCGCCGTCGCCCCCGAGGCCGCCGTCGGCGCCCGCGCCGCCAGGCCGCCCGCGCCGCCGACGCCGCTCTCGAGGGTGCACAGCTCGAGGCGCAGGCCCGGTGAGTCGACCGCGAACACCGCGAAGCTGCCGCCGCCGCCCTTGCCGCCCGTGCCGTGGCCGCCGCCGCAGCCACCCGCGCCGCCGCCGCCGCCCCGCCCGCCGTGTTGCCGATGACCGCGCGCCGCTGCCGCCGCCGCCGCCGCCGCCCGGCGCGCCGTTGGGCCGGCCTCGCCGTCGGCGCCGTCCCCCGCGCCACAGCCCGTCGACCGGCCCGCCCGGGTTCGCCGCCGCGCCGGGCGCGCCGTCCCCAGGGGATCGGGGCTGCACCAGGCCGTCCGTCCGCGCCCGCGCCGCCGCCCTCGCGCGGCCCGCCGGCGCCGCCGCACTGGGGGGCGCGCCGTTCTGGCCTGGCTGCCCCACGACCCCGCCCGCGCCGCCGTCGCCGCCGTCGGCCCCACACGGGCTCTCGCCGCCCTGGCCGGGGACCCCCGTTGCAGTCGCCCCCGGCCGTCGCGTGTCCGCCGTGCCCGCCCGCCAGGCCGTCCACGCCCGGCGCGCCCGGCCCGCCCTGGCCGGCGCGCACCGTCACGCGCCGCAGCACCAGGGCGTCGGCGTCGCGCGCGTAGAGGCCGTAGACGCTGCCCCCGACGGCGGCGGTCGAGCCCACCTCGATGGTCAGCCGCTCGAGCAGCGTCGGCTGGTCGATCGCCTCGGCGCGCACGGCGATCCAGGGCGCCTCGTCGCCGTCGCCCAGCGCCAGCGTGGCCACGTTCTGGGCCCCGCGCGTCCAGCCGGTGCGCGCGTCGTAGCCCCCGTACAGCGCCACCCCGGCCACGATCTCGAAGGGGCCGACGTACCGGCCGGCGCTCAGCGCCACACCCTCGATCTCGGGTCGGCGGGCCGCGGCGCGCAGGGCGACGTCCAGGTCGACGAAGGGCGCCGCGCGCGAGCCGTCGCTGCCCGCGGCGCGGCCGTCGAGGTCGACGAACAGCAGCCGCGCCGCGTCGCCGTCGACGCCGTCGCAGTTGGTGTCGGCGAAGGCGTCGTCGGGGGCGTCCGCGGCCGCCGGGTTGACGTCCGAGTCCGTGTCGTCGCAGTCGTCGCCGTTGTCCGCGCGGCCCGCGCCAGGGGCGCAGGCGGGCTGGGCCGTGGCGTCGCCGAAGCCGTCGCCGTCGCCGTCGGGCCAGAAGCGGGGGGCGCCCTCGTCGACGCGGCCGTCGCAGTCCTCGTCGACGCCGTCGCAGGTCTCGTCCCGCGGGCGGATGGCGTTCTGGCAGGCCGACCAGACGCCGTCGGTGCAGGCCACCTCGCCCGCGCGGCAGGCGCCGACGCCGGCGGTGCCGTCGGGGCCGTCGTAGCAGGGCTCGACCAGCCCCTCGTCGGCGCTGCCGTCGCAGTCCTGGTCGAGGCCGTCGCAGGCCTCGGGGGTCGGGCGCACCTCGTCGGTGCAGAGGCCCCAGGCCCCGCCGCCGCACACCTGGCTGCCCGCCTGGCACAGGCCGCGGTCGCGCGTGCCGTCGGGGCCCTGGTAGCAGCCCTGCACGAGGCCCTCGTCGACGCGGCCGTCGCAGTCCTCGTCGCGGTCGTCGCAGGTCTCGGGGGCGGGCAGGGTGGCCTCGGCGCAGCGCGACCAGAGCCCCGCCTCGCAGATCTGCCGGCCCGCGGCGCAGACGCCCACGCCCTCGGTCGCGGGCGCGCCGGGGTAGCAGGGGCGCTCGAGGGCCTCGTCGACGCGGCCGTCGCAGTCCTCGTCACGGGCGTCGCAGGTCTCGGCCGCGGGCGTGCAGGCGGCGTCGGCCGGCGCCGCCGCGTCGACCGCCGCGCCCTGGTCGTCGGGGGGCGGCGCGCCGTCGCGCGACGCGTCGTCGCAGCCGCACAACGACGCCGCGATCAGCAGCCAACACAGGTGTCGCATCTCGTCCCCCGTCCGGTCCGGTCGAGTGTTGTGGCGCGGGCGCCCCGAGGCAAGTTCGGTTGGCGCCGCCGCGCCGGTTGGGTCACTATGTTCGGAATTGGAGTTTTGAGGAGGGGCCCCATGCGCGTTGCCATCGCTCTCATCGGATTGCTGGTCGCGCTGCCGCCCGGCGCCCGCGCCGCCGACGACCCCTTCGCCGACGGCGGGCCCCTCTACTACGTGCCCGCCGCCGATCTGCTGCCCGCGCTGCCCGTGCCGCCCAGCGACGGCGTCCGGGCCTGTGATGGCAGCCTGCGGTGTGTCGATGGCGTCATCCGCGACATGCGACGCCGCTGGCGCCCTCTCGACGCCGCCTGCGATCACGACGCGGTCTTCGCCTTCACCTACCTCGTCACCACCGAGACGTACCGGGACTTCGTCCGGGATCCCGCCTTCTTCACCGACAACGCCTTCGTCAACAACCAGGACCGCCTGTTCGCGAACTTCTACTTCCAGGCGCACGACGCCTGGGCCGCGGGCGACGTGGCCCGGGTGCCGCCCGCCTGGCGCGTGGCCTTCCGCGCCGCCGAGCAGGGCGCGGTGAAGGGCATGGGCAACGTGCTGCTGGGCATGAACGCCCACATCCAGCGCGATCTGCCTTTCGTTCTGTATGCCATCGGCCTCACGAAGCCGGACGGCGCCACGCGCAAGACCGACCACGATCGGGTCAACCTCATCCTGCGGGCGGCCGCCGACCGCCTGCTCGACGAGGCCGCCGAGCGCTACGATCCCAGCCTGGCAAGCGGCGATCTGCCGGGCACCGCCCTGGACGCCACGGCCCTCAACCTGACGCTGCAGGCCATGCGCGAGGCGGCCTGGCGCAACGCCGAGGCCCTGGCGCTGGCGCCCGACGGCGCCGCCCGCCTGCTGGTGGCGCGCAGCATCGAGGCCGAGGCGTGGCTCGCCGGGCTGGCCTTGCGCGCCGCCTTCGCTTACGGTCTGTTCGACGGCCCGGCCGCGCGCGATGCCTACTGCGAGGGTCGCGACGACGGCGCGGCCGGCGGGTTGCTCGGCGGTCTGCTCGGGATCGCCGAATGAGCTTCGGAGCAGGATCGATGGTGATGCGTCTCATGGGCGCGGCCGAAGACGACGCGGCGCAGCTGCGCCGGTTGGAGGCCCGCGTCGCCAAGCTCGAGGCCAGCCTGGTCGATCACCGGCGCCGCTTCGAGATCGCCGGCGACGCCATCGTCGTGCACGACGACACCGGGCGGTTCCTCGAGGCCAACGCACAGGCATGTCGTCTGTTGGGGCGCAGCCGCGAGGTGCTGCTTCACATGAGCCTCGCCGACGTCGAGCCCGACTTCGACCTCTTCGGCATCCAGCAGGCCTGGCGCGCGATGAAGGTGGGCGAGTCGGTGACCGTGGCGGGGCGGCCCCTGGCGCCGGGCGGGCGCCCGGTGCCGGTCGAGGTGCGGCTGACCCGCATCGACGACGCGGCGGACACCGGCGACCGCCGCTTCCTGGCCATCCTGCGCGAGGTGGGCCACCGCGACCGGATGGGGGCCCACCGCGAGGCCTACCAGCGCCGCTTCCGCCAGCTGGTCGAGCACGCGGCCGGCGCCTTCGTGCTGCACGACGCGGCCGGCCGCATCCTGGACGTCAACCAGCGCACCTGCGCGCTGCTGGGCCAGCAGCGGCCCGCCGTGCTGGGGCGCAGCCTGGTCACCATCGATCGGCGGGCGGCGACCCAGGATCTCGAAGCGGATTGGCGGGCCATGGTGGTGGACGTGCCCGAGCTGCACGAGACGGCCTACCGCCGGCCCGACGGCGAGGAGGTGGCGGTCGACGTCAGCGTGGCGGCCGTCGACTGGGAGGGCGAGCGGCTGTTCATCTCGTTCGCGTACGACGTGCGCGAGCGCCGCGCGCGCGAGGCCGAGCACGCCCGGTTCGTCGCGGACCTGTCGCGCTCGAACCGCGATCTCGAGCGCTTCGCGTGGATCGCGTCGCACGACCTGCAGGAGCCCCTGCGCAAGATCCAGCTCTTCGCCGATCTGCTGCGCGAGGAGCTGGGCGAGGCCGAGGACGCCGGGGGCGAGGCGGCCAGCTTCCTCGACGTGATCGGCGACGCGGCGGTGCGCATGCGGGGGCTGGTGGCCGATCTGCTCGACTACAGCCGCGTGCGGACGCAGCCGCTGCGGGCCGATCAGGTCGACCTGAGGGCGCTGATCGACGGCGTGCTCGACGACCTGCAGGTGGCGGTGGCCGAGGCCGGCGCGACGGTCGAGCTGCGGGGCCTGCCGGTGGTGCTGGGCGACGCGACCCAGCTGCGCATGCTCTTCCAGAACCTGCTGAGCAACGCGATCAAGTACCGGCACCCGAACCGCGCGCCGACCATCGCGGTGCGCGGGCGGGTGGAGCGCAGCCTGGCGATCGTCGAGGTGATCGACGACGGCATCGGCTTCGACGCGGCGCACGCCGAGCACATCTTCGAGCCCTTCCGGCGCCTGCACGGGCGCCGGGACTACCCCGGCACGGGCGTGGGGCTGGCCATCTGCCGCGAGGTGGCCGAGCGCCACCGCGGCAGCCTGAGCGCGCGGGGGCGGCCCGGTGAGGGGGCCACCTTCACCGTGCGCCTGCCCGTGCGGCCGCCGCGCCTGCCGCGCTCGCTGACCGGGCCGCTGCCCTGACGTTGATCGGCGTCGTCCCGTGGGCTAGGGTGCGCACCTGAAGGAATGTTCAGGTGCGCGCGATGAGCCGGGCCGACCACATCCTCGATCGCTGGGCCGATCATCCGACGCGCGGGGCGCCCTTCGTGGCGCGGCACCACGAGGCGGCGCGGCCGGCGCGGCAGGGGCCGACGCCCGGCTGGCTGAGCGCCCGGGTGCGCGGCGGGCTCGAGGCGCGCGGCATGCTGCCGCTGTACGCGCACCAGGCCGAGGCGCTGGCCCACGTGGGCGAGGGCCGGCACGTCGTGGTCGCCACGCCGACCGCCAGCGGCAAGACGCTGGTGTACAACGCGGCGACGCTGTCGGCCCTCGACGAGGCGCCGGACAGCCGGGCGCTGTACCTGTTCCCCACCAAGGCGCTGGCCCACGATCAGGTGGCGGCGGTGGACGCGCTGGCGGCCGCCTGCGGCATCGACGTCGGCGCGCACGCCTACGACGGCGACACCCCCTCGGACGCGCGGCGCGCCATCCGCTCGGCGGCGCGCGTGGTGGTCAGCAACCCGGACATGCTGCACGCGGGCATCCTGCCCAACCACGATCGGTGGCACGGCTTCTTCGCCGGGCTGCGCTACGTCGTGCTCGACGAGGTGCACACCTACCGCGGGGTGTTCGGCAGCCACGTGGCCAACGTGCTGCGGCGGCTGAAGCGGGTGGCGGCGTTCCACGGGGCGTCGCCGCAGTTCGTGCTGTGCTCGGCCACCATCGCCAACCCGGGCGAGCACGCGGCGGCGCTGATCGAGGCGCCGGTATCGGCGGTGACCGACAGCGGCGCGCCGCGCGGGGCGCGCACGTTCTACGTCTACAACCCGCCGCTGGTCGACGGCGCGCGGGGCATCCGGCAGAGCTACGTGCAGGCGGCGCGGCGGCTGACGCGGGCGCTGACCCGCGAGGGCATCCCCACCATCGTCTTCACCAACAGCCGGCTGAACGTCGAGCGCCTGACGCGGCACCTGCGCGACGACGTGGCGGCGGACGGCGGCGATCCCGAGTCGGTGTCGGGCTATCGCGGGGGCTACCTGCCGCAGCACCGGCGCGGCGTCGAGGCGGGGCTGCGGGCGGGGCAGATCCAGACGGTGGTGTCGACCAGCGCGCTCGAGCTGGGGGTCGACATCGGGCAGCTCGAGGCCTGCGTGCTGGCGGGCTACCCGGGCACGGTGGCCAGCATGCTGCAGCGCGCCGGGCGGGCCGGCCGGCGGGAGGCCCCGGCGTCGGTGGTGCTGGTGGCGCGCAGCGAGCCGGTCGATCAGTACCTGTCCGCGCACCCCGACTACCTCTTCGAGCGCACGCCCGAGCACGCGCGGGTGCGCGCCGACAACCTGCTGGTGGTGGCCGACCACGTGAAGTGCGCGGCGTTCGAGCTGCCCTTCCAGGTGGGCGAGGGCTTCGGCGGCTTCGGCGCCGAGGCGACGGCCGAGGTGCTGGCCTGGCTGGCGAACCAGCGGCTGGTGCACCGGGGCGCGCGGCGCTGGCAGTGGGCGGCCGATCCCTACCCGGCGCAGAAGGTGGGCCTGCGCGGCATCGCCGAGGGCAACTTCACGGTGCTCGACCAGCAGCACCAGCACACGGTGGTGGCCGAGGTGGACTATCACTCGGCGGCCAGCACGCTGTATCCGCAGGCCATCTACATCGTGGGCGGGCGCACCTACCAGGTGCAGCACCTGGACTGGGACGGGCGGCGGGCGCTGGTCGACCCGGTGCAGGTGGACTACTACACCGACGCCATGACCTACGGCGGGGTGCGGGTGCTCGAGTGCTTCGAGGCGCTGCGGCTGCCCGCGGCCGAGGTAGGGCACGGCGAGGTGCGGGTGTTCGAGCGGGTGGTGGGCTTCAAGAAGATCCGCTTCGCCACGGGCGAGAACGTGGGCTACGGCGAGGTCGACCTGCCCGGGCACGAGCTGCACACGACGGCGTGGTGGATCGCGCCCGCGCCCGACTTGGGGCTGCGCTGCGATCTGCCGCGGCACCGGGTGATCGACGCGCTCGAGGGCATCGCCGAGGCCGCGCGCCGCGTGGCGGCGGTGCGCCTGATGTGCGACGGCGGCGATCTGGGCACGGCGCTGGTGGGGGCCGAGGGCGAGGCGGCGCCCGACGAGGATCTGCCCACGGTGTACCTGTACGAGCGCTACCCGGGCGGCGTGGGCTACCACGAGCACCTGTTCGAGACGACCGACGCGCTGCTCGACGCGGTGGACGCCGCCCTGTCGGGCTGCCCCTGCGCCGACGGCTGCCCGAGCTGCGTCGGCGCCCCCGCGCCCATCGCCCACGAGGCCGATCAGCCCCGCAGCCGAAGCACCGCGCGCCGCGTGCTCGCCGCCCTGCGCCGGTGAGGTCGTGAAGCCCGACGAGGTCGCCCGCCGCCTGCAACGCCTGAGCGCCCGCCGCGCCGCGAAGGCCACCCGCCTGAGCGTCCATGCCCCCTCACTGAACGCACCCGCTCCCGCCCCAGCGCCCCCGCACCAAGCTGCACCCACCGCAGCGTCGCCGTCGCCGAACCACGCGGCGCCCGCACCGCCCCCCCGCCCGTCCCCTGCCGCGACGCCCCCATCCCCGCACCAAGCTGCACCCAGCGCAGCGTTGCCGTTGCCGTTGCCGTCGCCGTCGCCGTCGCCGATCCACCCGGCGCCCGCACCGGCCCCCCGCCCGTCCCCTGCCGCGACGCCCGCACCGCCGACCCAAGCACCCCCCGCCCCACCCCCCAGCGACTGGTCCGCCCTCCGCCGCCGCATCGACGCCCTCCGCAACGGAACAGCCCCGGCCACCGCGCCGGCCGCCGTCGCGGCGCCCCAGCCGGCCCCGACCCCCGCCCCCGAACCCGCGCCCGCGCCCCCGCCCGCGACCGCCGCGCGGCCGACGCGGCCTTCATCGCCGCGCGCCGCGCCCTCGCCGAGGCCGACGATGCGCCGGCCGACCGCACCCTCGCCGGCCGCCTCGCCGGCCTGCGCGCCTCGGCCGGCCTGGCCCCCACCGTCGCGCCGCCCAGCCCGCCGACCACCGTGGCCGAGCAGCTCGCCCGCCTGCGCCGCGGTGACGTGCCGACCCTGCCCGACGGCCCCCAGGCCCACCGGCTGATGGCGCTGTTGCCCGGCGAGGTGCGCGCCACGCCGCACGGCGAGTGCTTCGTGGTGGTGCACCGCTACGACCTGGACGCGCGCCACGGCGACCGCCCGCTGCTGGCCGCGCTCGAGCGCGCCGGCGGCACCGCCGCGATCGCGGGCGGCGACGCCGATCTGCGCACCTTCGATCTGCGCCGCGCCCTGTTCGTCGACCTCGAGACCACCGGCCTCGCCCGCGCCATGGGCACGCTGCCCTTCCTGATCGGGGCGGCCCACGTGGCCGGCGATCAGCTCGTGCTCGAGCAGTGGCTGCTGCGCGATCCCGACGACGAGCCGGCCGCGCTGGCCGACTTCGGCGCGCGGCTGGCCGACGCCGACCACCTGGTCACCTACAACGGCCGCGCCTTCGACCTGCCCCTGCTGCAGGTGCGCTACCGCGGGCTGGGCCTGGGTGATCCGTCGGCCGATCTGGCGGGCCACTTCGACCTGCTGACCGCCGTGCGCCGCCTGCTGAAGCATCGCCTGCCCGACTGTCGCCTGGCGACGGTCGAGCGGCACCTGCTGGGGCTGACCCGCGTGGACGACGCGCCGGGCAGCGAGGCGCCGCGGCGCTACCGCGGCTATCTGTTCGGTGACGATCCCGCGCCGCTGTTGCCGATCGTCGCGCACAACCGCGACGACATCCTGTCGATGGTCACCCTGGTGGACGCCCTGCTCGACCGCGTGGAGCGCGTCGAGGGCGGCGTGCTGCACGATCCCGACTGCGCCCTGGGCCTGGCCCGTCAGGCCGAGCGCGCGGGCGAGTGGGCCTTCGCGGCCCGCGTCTACGCCGCCGCCGCCAGCGTGCCCGAGGCGGCCGAACGCGCGCGGCGCGGCGCCCAGCGCGTCGCCCGGCGCGTCGCCCGCGAGCGCCCGAGTTGAACCACCCGAACCGGGCGTGCTAAACGCCGCAGCGGCAACCGTCGGAGGTCCCCCATGACGAGCATCCTTCTGGTCATCGCGCTCTTCGCCCCGTCCAGCCAGCCCGCGGCCGCCGCGCCGGCGGCCAACCTGATGGGGCAGCAGGCCGTCGTGCACCGCGGCGCGGCCTTCACCCTGAAGGAGCAGATCACGCTCGACGACGTGGCGGCCAAGCCCGACGACTTCGCGGGCAAGACCGTCAAGGTCGCGGGCACCATCAAGCAGGTGTGCCGCAAGAAGGGCTGCTGGATGACGCTCGCGGGCACCACGCCGGCGGCGCGGGCGCGCATCACCTTCAAGGACTACGGCTTCTTCGCCCCGCTCGACTCGCAGGGCAACGCCGCGCTGGTCGAGGGCACCGTCGAGGTGAAGACGCTCAGCGAGGCCGAGCGCAAGCACCTCGCCGACGACGCCGGCTCGACCGTCGAGGCCATCCCGGCCCACGAGCTGCGCCTCGTGGCCACCGCCCTCGAGGTGCGCAAGCTGGGGCACTGAACCCCGTCGAGCGCCCGCCCCCGCCGCCCCGAGAGCGCGCGACTTTGCGCGCGGCGCCTTTGCGCCTATCCTGGCGCCGGCTCCAACGGACCCCGGTCCCAGGACGAGGCGCGCCGTGTCCCGCATCCTTCTGCTGATGGACGATCCCGCCGCGCAGCGCACGCTCGAAGACGTGCTGCGCGCGGCGCACCAGACGCCGGTGGCGCCGCCCCGCGACTGGTCGACCGCCGGCAGCCTGGCGCAGCGCGTGGCGGCGGCCCGCCCCGACGTGGTCGTCTTCGGCCTCGAGGCCGGCATCGAGACGACCCTCGGCTGGGTGCGCGCCCTGGCCGACGCCGAGACCACCCGCTACGTGCCGCTGATGGCCGCCGCGCCCACGACGCCGGCCGCGGCGGCCGCGCAGGCGCTGCTCGACGGGGGGCTGCGCGACGTCGTGGCCCTCGACGCGCCGCCCCCGCTCGTCGCCGCGCGCGTCGACAACATGGCGGCCCTCAGCTATCTGCGCCGCACCTTCCGCCGGCAGAACGACGCCCTGGCCGCCCGCACGGCCGAGCTCGATCGCGTCTTCGAGACGGCGACCACCGGCCTGGCCATCGCCGATCCGGCGGGCCAGGTGGTGCGCCTCAACGAGGCCGGCCGCACCATCCTCGGTGGGCTGGCCACGCCGGCCGGCGTCTACCGGGTGCACGACGCCGAGGGGCGGCCGGTGGCGCACGAGACGCACCCCCTGTACCGCGCCGCGGTGCACGGCGAGCAGGTGGCCAGCGCGCGCTTCCAGCTGACCCCGGAGGCGTCGGCGCAGCCGCGGATGCTGGCGCTCGAGGCGGTGCCCCTCGAGGCGCCCGGCGGGCTCATCACCGGCGGCCTGGCGGTGTTCCGCGACGAGACGGCCACCTGGGCGCTCGAGGAGGAGCTGCGGCGGCGCGCCGCGCTGCTGGGCGAGCGCACCGAGGAGATGGAGGCCTTCGTCTACACCGCGTCGCACGACATGAAGGGGCCGCTCCTGAACATCCGGCGCTTCGCCCGGATGCTCATCGAGGACAACCCGGACATCGAGCCCGACTCCCGCCACTTCCTGCAGCGCATCGAGGTCAACGCCGACCGGCTGAGCCGCCTGGTGCAGGATCTGCTGCAGGTGGTGAAGGTGGGCAAGATGGAGCTCGTGCGCGAGGCCTGCGACCTCAACGTCGTGGTGCGCGCGGCCCATCAGGGGCTCGAGGCCCTGGTGCACGAGGCGGACGCCCGGGTCGAGGTGGCCGACGGCCTGCCCACCGCGGACGGTGACTTCGACCGGCTGGTCGACGTGTTCGCGAACCTGCTGAGCAACGCGATCAAGTACCGCCGGCCGGATCGGCCCTGCGTCGTGCGGGTCTACGCGGCGGACGCCGAGCCGGGCACGGTGCACGTCGTCGTCGAGGACGAGGGGCGGGGCGTCCCCGAAGACCAGCACACGCGCATCTTCGGCCTGTTCCACCGGCTGCACACGCGCGACCAGATCGAAGGGTCGGGCCTCGGCCTGGGCATCGTGACCCGGGTGATCGGCCGCCACGGCGGGCGCGTGTGGGTCGAGTCGGACGGCGCCACGGGCTCGGCCTTCCACGTCGTCCTGCCCGCCCCTTGATCCCCCTGCGCGGCGAGGTGCCGCGGGGCGCCGCGCCCCTCGTCACCTGGGCCATCGTGCTGAGCAACGCGGCCGTCTTCCTCGGAGGCGAGCCGGCGGCCGGCCTGGACCTGGGGCTGGTGCCGGCCGAGGCGCTGAGCCCGGCCACCGCCCCCACCTGGCTGACCCACATGTTCGTCCACGGGGGCTGGCTGCACGTCGTCGGCAACCTGTGGTTCCTATGGGTGTTCGGGCCCGCGGTCGAGGGGGCGCTGGGCCGGCCGCGCTTCCTCGTGTTCTACCTGGCCTGCGGGCTGGCCGCGGCCCTGTCCCACGTGCTGACCCACTCGCAGTCGCCGGTGCCGATGGTGGGGGCGTCGGGCGCCCTGGCGGGGGTGCTGGGCGCGTACCTGGTGTGGTTCCCGGGCGCCCGCGTGCAGACCCTGCTGCCCCTGCCGCTGATCTTCCTCGTCGACCTGCCCGCCTACGTCTTCCTGGGCGTCTGGGCGGCGCTGCAGCTGCTGAACGCCACCGCCAGCATCGGCAGCGACAGCGGCGTCGCCTGGTTCGCCCACCTCGGCGGCTTCACCGCCGGCCTGCTGTACGCGCTGGCCCGCCGCCCGCGCCGGGTGCGCCTCATGTGGCGTTGACGGCCGCCGACCAAGCTCCTAGTTTCGCGGCCATGCGGGACGACGACTTCGACCTCGAGGCGGGCACCACCGAGTTCTACGCCGACGCGGTCTACTACGAGCACGAGTACGAGGATCGCGTCGCCGACCAGCGCTGGTACGCCCAGCACTACGTCGACACCGAAGGCGAGGTGCTCGAGCTGGGCGTCGGCACGGGCCGCATCGCGCGGCGCGCCGTGCGTCAGGGCGCGCGCGTGCTGGGGCTCGATCTGTCGGAGACGATGCTCGACTACGCGCGCGAGAAGGCGGCCCTGCTGCCCAAGGCGCGGCGGGACGACCTGACGCTGGTGCAGGGCGACATGCGCGCCTTCGACCTCGGCCGCCGCTTCCCGCTGATCAGCTGCCCCTTCAACGCCTTCATGCACATGTACGAGACGGCCGACGCGCGCCGCGCGCTGGCCTGCGTGAAGAAGCACCTCGAGCCCGGCGGCCTGTTCCTGATGGACGTGCTGATGGCCGACCTGGACTACCTGAACCGGCCGTCCTTCAAGCGCTACCCGGGCGTGCGCTTCAAGCACCCGACCTACCGCACGCACTACACCTACAGCGAGCAGTCGGCCTGGGATCCGGTGCGGCAGATCAACCAGATGTGGTTCTACTACACCCGCTACGACCCCGAAGGCCCGGGGCCGGCCGAGTTCTGCCTGCAGCTGTCCCACCGGTACTTCTTCCCGGCCGAGCTCGAGCTCTTGCTCGAGGTGTGCGGCCTGGCCATCGTCGCCCGCTTCGGCGACTTCGAAGAGGGTCCCTTGACCCGCGACAGCGAGTCGCAGGTGCTGATGTGCACGCACCTCGAGGACGCCTGAGCCCCCGACCCCGCGCCGATCACCGCCCGTCGGGCAGCCGCACGTAGATCGCGTCCTTGCGCCACAGGTGCCGCAGGAAGCCGCGCAGGTAGCTCTCGATCTCGTCGGGCGGGCCCTGCACGCCGGCGCGGGCGAGGCACGCGCGCAGCGGGTTGACCCCGTCGAGCTGCCGGTACAGGGCGTCCTGCAGCGTGTCGCGCGGATCGTAGGGGATGGGCGGGTGGCGCACGCCGTCGGGGAAGCGGCGGCCCACGGTCCAGTCGAGCAGGTCGGCGGCCGTGAAGTCGATCACGTAGGACGCCCGAGGGCGGTCGGTGCGGCAGGCCAGGAAGCAGTGGTCGAGCGGCGTGGTCAGGCGCTCCATCGTCGACCACAGCGTGGCCCCCTCGAGGGCGCGCAGCTTCGTCGCCAGCGGGTGCGGCGGGGTGAGCAGCGCGTCCGGGTGGTAGGGCGCGTTGTAGAACCAGCCCTGGAAGGCCATGCCCGCGTCGGCCACCAGCCGCAGCACGCCGGCCACGTCGTAGGCGGTGTCGCGCGCGTTGAGGAAGGCGTCCACGACGTGCGCGTCGTGCGGCCCGGGCGCGCCGGTCGCGCCCATCCAGGCGCGCGCCGGGTGCTGGGCGGGCAGGGCGGGCAGCAGCTCGCGCACCAGCGCCACGTCCTCCTCGGTCTGCCTCAGCCCCGCCGCGGCGAACGCCTGCTGCAGCAGGTACACGCCCGCCCGCGCGTGCAGGCCGTACACCGCGCCCGACACCACGCCGTGCGGGGCCAGCACCCGCCCCAGCGCGGCCAGCCCCTGCGCCGGGTTGGCCAGGTGGTGCAGCACGCCGCCGCAGCTGATGGCGTCGAAGGTGCGCCCCAGCGACTCCACCTGCTCGATCGGCAGGCGGTACAGCCGCAGGTTGCGTAGCCCCAGCTCGTCGCCCAGCGTCTGCGCCGCGTCCAGGCTGGGCTGGCTGACGTCGATGCCCACCACCTCGGCGCCCGGGTTGGCCCGCGCCATCGCCGGCGCCTCGCTGGTGCCGCAGCCGGCCACCAGGATGCGCGGCACCGCGGGCGGCGGTCGATCCGGCCAGAACAGCGCCGCGTACACGCCCGGATCGTTCCACACCGTGCGCCCCGCCTCGCCCAGCGCCGGATCGGGGTAGCGCCAGCGCGCGTACTGCGCGGTCACCGGATCGTCGTCGGTCATACCAGCAACCTCGCGAAGTCCCGGCCGCCCAGGCGGCGCCGGCCCAGCTGCAGCCGGGTGAGCTTGTACGCGCCCTCGCCGCAGCGCACGAACGCCTCGCCGCCCCGCACGAAGGGGGTGCCCGGCGGCAGCACCTCGAACGCGCCCGCGTCGGCCGGCCGCCCGGCGAAGACGACCACCAGCTCGTCGCCGATGCCGGTGAAGGCGCCGGGATCCGGCGCCGACGCGCGCACCAGACGGTCCACCTCGGCGGCGGGGCGCGTCCAGTCGATCTCCAGGTCGTCGGGATCGGCCAGCGGCGCCCAGGTGACCTCGCCGGTCTGCGGCGTCGCCGGCGGGACCTCGCCGCTCAGCACGCGCGCCGCGACGTCGGCGATGCGCTCGGCGCCGAGCGCCTCGAGCCGATCGGCCAGGTGCCCGCCGCTCTCGTGGGGCTCGATCGCCACCCGCTCCCGCGTCAGCACGTCGCCCTCGTCCAGGCCGGCGGCCAGCCACTGCACGCACAGCGCGGTGTCCGCGTCGCCCGCGCGCAGCGCCCAGTGCACGGGATCGGGGCCGCGCCAGCGGGGCAGATCGCTCGGGTGCACGTTCAGCCCGGGCGCCAGGTCGAGCACCGGCTGCGGGATGCGCCGGGGGTAGAAGCAGGCCACGAGCAGCGTCGGCCGCAGCGCCGCCAGCGCCGCCACCACCGCGGGATCGTTCAGGTTCGGCGTGTGCCACCGCGGCAGTTCGGCGATGCGCGGCAGCAGCCGCTGCCAGCCCGGGCCGCCGCGCCGGCCGTGCACCACGCCCACCGGCGTCACGCCGCGGTCGAGCAGCGCCAGCGCGCCGCGCGGATCGCCGAAGTAGAGCGCGCGCCCCGGCTCAGCCATCGGCGCGCACCAGCTCGCGGATGGTCTCGAGCAGGCCGGCGCTGATCGGCACCTCGACCGCGCGGGGCTGGCGGGCCGCCTCGGGCAGCGCGGCGATGGCCGAGCGCGCGTAGTCGCGCACCGCCTCGACGCCGGGCAGGGGCAGCGGCGCGTCGCCGCTCCACACCGGCTGCAGCAGCGGCTCGCCCGGCAGCGTCTCGTCGTGCCGCGCCACCGTGTCCACCCCGGCCTGCCGGAACACCTGCACCCGCCCGGGCAGCGTCGCCTTGCCCGAGCCCCGCGACAGCTTCATCGACGGCCGCCCGTCGATCGCGCACAGCTTGCCCACCGCGCCCACGCCCACCGGCGCGTCGGGTGAGGTGACGATGCGCTCGCCCACCCCGAAGGCGTCGACCGGCGCGTCGCCCAGGGCGGCCACGCTGTGCTCGTCCATGCCGCCGGACACGACGATCTGCGCCTGCGGCGCGCCCGCCTCGTCGAGCATCCGCCGCGCCTTCTGCACGTTGCCGGCGTCGATGTTCGAGTCGAGGCGGATGCCCTTCAGCTTGCCCTCGGTGGCGGCCACCGCGTTGCGGATGCCCGTCTTCTCGCCGTAGGTGTCGTAGGTGTCCACCAGCAGGATCGAGTTGTCGGGGTAGGCCGCGTGGAAGGCGGCGAAGAAGGCGCGCTCGCTCTCGTGGCGGGGCACGCCCGGGCGCTCCCAGGCCTGGATGGCGAAGTGATCCATGGTGCCCAGCACGGGCACGCCGTAGCGGTGGTGGGCCTCGACGTTGCTGGTGCCCGCGCAGCCGGCGACGTAGGCGGCGTAGGCCGCGTCCACCGCCGCCTCCGGGTGCGTGCGCCGGCTGCCGAACTCGAGCACCGCGCGGTCGCCGGCGGCCTCCACCACGCGCGCGGCCTTCGAGGCCACCATCGTCATGTGGTTGATGATCGACAGCAGCGGCGTCTCGATCAGCTTCGCCGACAGCAGATCGGTCTGCACCACCAGGTAGGGGGCCTGCGCGGTCGGACGCACGCCGTCGACGTCCACCGGCTCGCCCTCGAAGATCGCCGGGCCGGCCCACAGGGGCGTGCCCTCGGGCGGCGCGTCGATCTGGCCGGTGAAGCGCCACTCGCGCAGGGCGGTGGTGAGATCCTTGCGGGCGCGCAGGGCGGGGCCGAGCATCGCGTGATCGCGCAGGGTGTCGATGTGCGCGTCGTCGAAGCGCGCCGCGCGCAGCCACTCGAGGCAGCGGCGCAGGCCCACCCACAACAGGAAGCCGCGCGCCGGCTCCCCGTCGGGATCCCGCGGCAGCCGCCGGCTGAAGAAGCTCATGGTGACCGGGGCGGCGGCCAGGCCGGCGTCCCAGTGCGAGACCAGCGAGGTCAGCTGGTACAGGTCGATGTGCGTGGCGGACGGCATCCTGCGGGATTAGCAGCCTACGGGCGCGGCTGCAATCTGCTAGAACCGCCCCATGAGCGCACCCACCGTCAGCGAAGAGGCGCGGGCACTCGCGCGCGACGTCGAGCTGGTCGACCTGCACATCGACACGATGATCCCGCCGCGCCTGTGGGGCTACGACCCCCTCGAGCGGCACCCAGGGGCCATCCTGGGCGGGCGCTTCTTCGGCCACCTGGACGTGCCGCGCATGTTCGAGGGCGGGCTGAGCGGCGCGATGTGGTCGATCACCACCAACCCCTTCCGCGGCGCGAAGAAGCGCTGGGCCGTCTTCCAGCGCAACCTGCAGCGCCTGCGCGATCTGGTGGCGCGCAGCGAGGGCAAGCTGGCCTTCGCGCGCACGCGGCGCGAGTACGACGCCGTGCGCGCGACGGGCGCCCACGCGGTGATGCTGGCCATCCAGGGCGGCAACGCGCTGCAGGCGGTGCCCGACGAGGGGCCGGCGGCGGTGCCCGACGATCTGCTCGTCCGCGTCACCCTGGTGCACCTGACCAACGCGGTCTACGGCACGTCGTCGGCGCCGGTCTCGATCCTGCGCCGCGACAAGCACCTCACCGCCGCCGGCCGCCGCCTGATCGAGCAGCTGAACGCCCAGCGGGTGTTCGTCGACCTCGCGCACATCCACCCGATCTCGTTCTGGGACGCGGTCGAGGTGCACGACGCCACCCAGCCCCTCATCGTGACGCACACCGGGGTCAACGGCGTCCGGAAGCACTGGCGCAACCTCGACGACGACCAGATCCGCGCGGTGGCCGACACCGGCGGCGTCGTCGGCATCATGTACCAGGACAGCTTCCTGCGCCGGCGCGGCGGGCCCACCGACGGCGCGATGGTGGTCGAGCACATGGAGCACGTCATCGACGTCGGCGGCGAGGACGCCGTGGCGCTGGGCACCGACTACGACGGCGCCATCACCCCCCCGAAGGATCTGCGCTGCGGCACCAGCTATCCGCGGCTGGTGCAGCACATGCTCGATCGCGGCTGGGGCGAGACGCGCATCCGCAAGGCGCTGGGGCTGAACTACCTGCGCACCTTCGAGGCGCTGCGGCCCTGATCCGTGCCCGGCGGCCCGATCACTCCACGACGCACTCGCCGGGGCTGGGGATCAGGGTGACCCGCCACCCGGCGGGCGTGCGCTCGATCGACTGCCCCTCGCCGGCGTCGCCCGCCATCACCGGCGCCACGTTCCCGTCGGCGCCCAGCAACCCGCTGGTGTTGGCGTCGCCGCCGTAGACCACCGCGTCGACCGGCACGGTGTCGGGCAGCAGCGCCTCGGCCGGCACGTCGAAGAGCGCGAGCCCGTCGGCCTCGGCGCCCCCGTTCTGCAGGTCGGGCGTGAAGTTGGCCAGCAAATCGAAGGTGGGGAAGCCGTTGCCGGCCGACCGTTCGGGGCCGCCGATCACCCAGCACGCGCCGGCCGGCATGACGCCCTCGAGCGGCAGCACCGAGTAGGTGTAGTCCTGGCCGCCCGCGCCCAACGACCAGCCGGTGAGATCGAAGGGGCCGCCGGTGCCGTTGTACAGCTCGACCCACTCGCCGCGGGCGTCCGCGCCGACGAGATCGTACAGCACCTCCGAGAGGACCGGGTGGCAGGCGTCGCCGTCGCCCGCGGCCACGCAGCGGCCGCCGCAGGCCACCTGGCCGGCGGGGCAGGCGCAGCCCTGGGGCGCGCAGATCTGGCCGGGCACCGCGCAGGCCAGCCCGCAGCCACCGCAGTCGTCGATGGTGTCGAGCGGGGTGCAGGCGCCGTCGCACAGGGCGTCGCCGTCGCAGGTCAGCGTCAGGGTGACGTCCAGCTCGGCCGTGCGCCCGCCGGTGTCCTCGAAGACCGCGACGAAGGTGCGGGCGGTGTCGCCGCCGGGCGGGAAGTCGATGGGCTCGACGGCGTCGAGGGTGGCCCAGTCGAGGGTCAGCACGAAGCGATCCGGCCCGGCGTCCGGGGCGAAGTCACCGTAGACGGCGCCGCCCGGCGTGCGCAGCTGGCCGCCGATCAGATCGCCGTCGGGGTCGACGACCCACGCCCGGAAGGTCACCAGGTCGGTGTCGGTCACCTCGGGGCGGTTGGCGCCCAGGCTCTCGAAGCGCGGCGGCCGGGGCGCGGGCGCCCCGCCCATGCCGGGCTCACCGCCCATGCCCGGCTCACCGCCGGCGCCGGGCTCACCGCCCATGCCGGGCTCACCGCCGGCCGGCTCGCCGCCCATGCCGGGCTCACCGCCCATGCCGGCTCACTGGCGCAGGCTCACCCCGGCGCTGGCTCGCCGCCGGCGCTGGCTGCCCAGGCGCCGGCTCACCGCCGGCGCTGGCTCCTGCCCATGCCGGGCTGCCGCCCATGCCGGGCTCGCCGCCCATGCTGGGCTCACCGCCGGCGCGGGCTCGCCGCCCGCGCCGGGCTCGCCGCCCATGCCGGGCTCGCCGCCGCTGGCTCACCGCCGGCGCTGGCTCACTGCCCGCGCTGGGCTGCCCGCCCGCGCCGGCTGCCCGCCCGCGCCGGGCTGACCCCCGGCGCCCGCGTCCCCCTGCTGCGTCGAGCCGCCGCCGCCGGTGGGGTGACACCCCCCGACACACAGCGCCGCCACACACAGCGCCGCCGCCCGCAGCGCGACCGATCGTCCGAAGCTCTTGGCGTCTCTCATGGCGGCGACCATACCACCGGGCCCGACGTCGGATCGCCCCGCCCGTCGGTCGGTCAGGGTGAGCGGGAGCAGGCCGCCCCGATCAGGGCGGGCCGGTGGGGATCACCAGCACGGTGCCCGCGCGGATGCCCGTCGGGCCGTGCGCCAGGTCGGTGTTCGCCTGCCAGATGCGGGGCCACGCGGTGGCGTCCCCGTAATACTCGCGCGCCAGCCCCACCAGCGTGTCGCCCGGCGCCACCGTGTGGCGGCGCCACTTCAGCTCGATCCCGCGCGTGTCGACCGCGCGCACGCCGAACACGTCCGCGGCGGCCGCGGCCACCCGGTCCAGCGTCGCCCGGCTGTCGACGGCGCCGCGCAGGAAGGCCACGCCGCCCTCGACGCGCGCCTTCACCTCCACCCGGGTGGCCCGGTCGGCGCCGCGCATGGCTTCGCCGATCGCCTGCTCGACCGCCTCGGCCCGCCGATCCGGCGCGTCGGCGGGCGAAGGCAGCGGCGGCGGGCGGCGGCGCGGCCTTCGGGCGCGGGGCAGGGCGCGCGATCGGCGCGACGGCGGCCTTCGCCACCGGCGCCGGCGCGACCGGCGGCGCGGCGGGGCGGCGGGGAAACAGCCGCTCGTGAAAGAAGCCCACCGCGACGGCCAGCCCCAGCCCGAACAGCAGCGCGATGGTCACCGGGCCCACCACCGAGGGCGTGGCGGGCGGCGGCGGCGGGCGGGCAGGGCGTCCGGGGCCGCCTGGGGCGGGGCGCGGCGCGCGCGGCGCGTCGCGCGTCGCCACGACGCCGGGCACGTTGGGATCGGTGTCGTCGTCCGGCGCGTCGTCGCCGAAGGCGTCAGCCGGCGGCGCGCTGCGGAAGGCCGCCGGCACCTCGACGGGCGCGTCCGTCCCCGCCCAGTCGCCGCCGCACAGGGGGCAGTAGCGCTCGCCCGCGCGCCGCGCGGCGGCCACCCCCTCGAACTGCAGGCAGAAGGGGCAGGTGTCCCCCTCGGGCGGTGGGGCGTCGTTGGCCTCGGCCTCGCTGGACAGCGTTCGTCCCTCCGCGCATGCTGCGGGCCGCCGTCGCGGATCCTGCGTCCGGCGCCGGTCGCCGCGCATCAGGACCGGCGAGGGCCAGGGCCCGCGCCCGCTCGCCGATTGTGAGGAGATCGCCGGCATGACGCAAAGAAACGCCCGCCGCTTCGATGCCGACCACGACCTCGAGCGCGATCCGGCCGTCCTCGACCGCTACCTGCGCGACGAGTCGTCGTACAGCGGCCGCGCCGACGGGCTGGTGCGCGTGCGCACGGTCGACGACGTCGCGGCGGTGCTGCGCGCGGCCCACGCGGCCGGCGTGCCGATCACCTTCTCGGCGCGCCGCACCAGCCTCACCGGGGCCGCCGTGCCCGAGGGCGGCTGGGTGGTCGCGCTGGACGAGACCTCGTCGCCCGATCGCGTGCAGGTGGACGTCGAGCGCCACGAGGCCACCGCGCCCGCGCACGTCGTCAGCGCCGATCTCGAGGTCGCCGCCGAGCGGGCCGGCTTCTTCTTCGGCCCGGATCCCACCAGCCGCAAGGAGTGCAGCGTCGGCGGCGCGGTGGCCTGCAACGCCAGCGGCGCGCGCAGCTACGGCCACGGCCCCTGGGGCGACTGGGTCGTCGGGCTGACGGTGGTGCTGGCCACCGGCGACGTCCTGCGCCTGCGCCGCGGCGAGCACCCGCCGGTGGGCGGCGTCTTCGAGGTGCCGCTGGCCGACGGCGTCCTGCGGGTGCCCTGCCCGCCGGCGCGGCGGGACGATCTCAAGAACGCCCTCGGCTACGCGGTGGGTCGCCCCCCGGATCTCATCGACCTGTTCGTCGGCAGCGAGGGCACGCTGGGCTACATCCACGACGTGACCGTGCGCCTGCTGCCGCGGCAGCCCATCTTCGCGGCGTTGGTGTTCTGGCCGACCGAGGCCGCCGGCCTCGACTTCGTCGCGCGGCTGCAGGCGAAGGGCGCCGACGGCCTCGATCCGATGAGCGTCGAGTGGTTCGATCGCCGCAGCCTGGCCCTGGCCGGTCATCGCTACCCGCGCTTCGGCTTGCCCCCGGACGCCGCCGCCGCCCTCTTCGTCGAGCAGCGCCACCGCCCGGCCGACGAGGACGCCGTCGTCGGCGCCTGGTACGAGGCCCTGATCGAGGCCGGCGTGCCCGACGACGAGCGCTGGCTGCGCATGCCGCGCACGCGCGCCGATCTCGACGCCTTCCGCGACTTCCGCCACGCCGTGCCCGAGTCGGTCAACGACCTCGCCCGCCAGCGCGGCCTGCGCAAGCTGGGCACCGATCTGGCCTACCCCGCGGGCTGGCTGCACCGCATGGTGGCCCTGTACCACGCGGCGGTCGCCGACGTGCCCGGCGCGCTGGGCGCCGAGGCGGCCGCGGCCTTCGAGGCCGAGCACGGGCAGCCCCTGCCGGCGACGCTGGACGCCGCGATGTTCGGCCACATCGGTGACAACCACCTGCACCTGAACCTGCTGCCGCGCGACGCCCTCGAGGCGGCCGCCGGCAAGCTGCTCTACGCGCACCTCGCCCACCACTGCGCCGCGCAGGGCGGGGCCATCAGCGGCGAGCACGGCATCGGCAAGAGCAAGCGGGCGCTGTTGGCCGAGGTGCTGCCCGCCGAGCAGCGCGCCGCGATGCGCGCGGTGAAGCAAGCCTTCGATCCGCAAGGGATTCTGGGCCGGGGCAACGTGATCGACTTCGAATGAGCCGAATGGGTTGACACCCCGGGCGGCGCGTTTAGCTGTATGTCCGTCGCCGGCTGGCAGCCGGCCCGACGCCAAAAGTCATCACGTACCCAGGCACGTCGCCCGACGCAACGGGCGTCGTGCGCCCGCAACCGGAGGTTCGCCATGCTGTTCCGCCTCGACGATCTCGACCACACCTTCCAGGTGATGAACGACCTGCACCGCCGGCTGGATCGCGCCCTCGGCGCCGCCGGCCTCGCCGACGTGCCGCGCGCGTCGGAGCTGGGCTGGGTGGATCTGACCGAGACGCCCGACGAGCTGGTGCTGCGCGCCGATCTGCCCGGCGTGGACGCCGACGCCCTCGACATCTCGCTGAAGGAGGAGGTGCTGACCCTCACCGCCCAGCGGCGCGTCGAGGTGCCCGAGGGCCACAAGGTGCACGTGCGCGAGCGGCGCCCCTACAAGTTCACCCGCAGCTTCGCGCTGCCCACGCGGGTGGATCCCGAGAAGGTGGGCGCCCGCCTGCGCGACGGCGTGCTGACCGTGCGGCTGGCGAAGGCCGAGGCCGTCAAGCCCCGCCAGATCACGCTGGCCGACTGAACCGCCCGGCGGGGTTCGCCCCGCGGGCCGCGGTGGCGGCTGCCATGGTGCGCTGCCACCCTGCTTCGAACACATCTTCGAGGAGTCACCCCGATGAGCACCGAGAACACCCAGGATCGCGCCCGCTACGTCATGCGCCCGCCGGTGGACGTCTTCGAGAGCGAGGACGGCCTGCGCCTCGTCGTCGACCTGCCCGGCGTGCCCAAGGACGGGCTCGAGCTGAACTTCGACCAGGGCCTGCTGGGCCTCGTCGCGCGGCGCCCCCTCGGTGAGGGCGACGACGCGCCCTTCGCCGAGTTCCGGCGCCGCTTCGAGCTGCCCCGGTGGATCGACGGCGACAAGAGCACCGCCCGCCTCGAGGCCGGCGTGCTGACCGTCGAGCTGCCCAAGGCCGACGCGGCGCGCCCGCGGCAGATCCAGGTCAGCTTCGACTGATCCCGCCCCCCGCAGGGTCGGCGCCGCGGGCCCGCCCCCGGCCCCGGCGCCGACCCGCCCCTGCTTCCTCCCCCGACACTCGCGCGATCCCGGCGCGTACTTGCAAAACCGAAGTTCACCGCGCCATTATCCGGCGATTTTGCGGGGGGCGGCCGCCCGGGCGGCCCCATCGAGACGCGTTCAGCGTGCGTGCCCGCGCCGACCGGCGCGCTGGGAAACACCCGGCACGTACCGAGGAGGAAGAAGATGCGAAGGGCCCTGTGTGTGCTCGGCGCGCTGTCCCTGCTGTGGGGTTGCGAGGACGGCCCGGAGCAGATCTACGAGCCGGACAACC
Organism: Myxococcales bacterium; assembly: GCA_020633465.1. GTDB lineage: Bacteria > Myxococcota_A > Bradymonadia > UBA7976 > UBA1532 > JACKDN01. The sequence goes on along the minus strand of JACKDN010000005.1, from coordinate 207,489 downwards.
CGAACCCGACCGTGCGCAACGGCTACGAGGGCGGGTCCTTCGTCCAGCCGGGCGACGTGCCGCTCGAGATCGCCGAATGCAACCCCGCCGAGCTGGGCGAGACGCGCTTCTGCTGCGAGCAGGAGCACGAGCAGATCGTCCAGCAGATGGTGGTCGAGCCGATCATCCCCGGCGAGGGGCTCGGCGGCGTGAAGGTGTGGAGCCCCGAGGGGCCGCCCACCCACGCCGACGACCTGCTCGGCCGGCCCGAGGACGGCAAGTTCTGTGATCCGACGATCTACTCGAACGCGCTCACCTGGGGCCCGACCAACGAGATCATCGCGTTCATCAACGAAGAGACGCGGCTGATCGAGAACCTGGTCGCCACCGAGCAGTACATCGGCACGCTCGAGGGCAGCTATCAGGGCTACGATCCCGTCACCGGCGCCGCCGGCGAGTACGCGGTGCGCATCGTCATGCGCGAGCGCCTGCGCATCGGCGATCACGAGTTCGACCAGTTCGCGGCCAGCGCCGAGCAGGAGAACACGCCGAACTCGTGGCTGAACCACAAGGTGGTCACCGAGCTCTACCGCTTCATCCGGCAGAGCTACTTCGGCGACTCGCCCGACAAGTTCGGCGAGGACTACAACTGCGTCGACGCCAACGTCTGCAACATCATCTACACCAGCCAGAACTCGGGCCCGCAGGACACCGTGGTGTACCTGGTCGATTCGGGCTTCATCCTGGTGTTCACGCCCGACGGCCACATCGTCAACGTGTACGTCGAGCCGGTGCGGGTGGCGCCCTTCGAGAACGCCAGCGTCCGCATGGGCACCCCGGGCGAGGCCGGCGGCATGGGCACCTTGGCCCCGACCGTCATGTCGGACGCCTGCACCCTCGACCTGTCGGCGGGCATGACCTGGGGCCAGATCAAGTCGATGTGCATCGGTGACAACGCCGACGAGGCGCTCAAGCGCTTCACCTACGACGTGTCGGGCCAGCGGGACGCGGTCACGGTCGACTTCAACGGCATCAGCCTGAGCTTCCTGCACGACACCGAGGGCAAGGGGCTGCTGCTCGACGGCGAGCAGCCGGCCGACGAGGACGTGCTGTTCGGCATCGACGTCACCCGGCAGCTGAGCGCGCCGGTGGCCGAGTTCAACCCGCAGCGGCTGGCCAACGCCTTCAAGGCGAAGATCGAGCAGCGCATCCACGAGGCCGTGCGGCAGCCCGCGGTGGGTGGCGGCGAGCTGCCCGACGGCGGCATGGCCGAGGCCGACATGGGCGCGCCGGAGGCCGACATGGGCGCGCCCGAGGCCGACATGGGCGCGCCCGAGGCCGACATGGGCGTCCCCGAGCCGGACATGGGCGCCGCGCCCGATCTCGACATGGGCGTCGAGCCCCCGCCGGCCGACGCCGCGGTGCAGCCCGGCCCGAACCACCCCTTCCTCGCCTGGACGCTCGAGGTGCCCGAGTTCGCCGACGAGTCGATGCCCCTCGACCGGCTGCAGTTCGTCTACCGCGGCGTCAACAGCAACTGGCTCGAGATCGTGGCGCAGCAGATCAACGAGGCCTACTGGGCCCTGCCCGCCGATCAGCGGGCGATGGTCGATCCGCTGGTCACCGAGCCCACCTGGGTCGTCGAGGCGTTCGTCGAGGCGGTCATGGAGGCGTTCACCCACGGCCGCACCGGCCAGGAGCACGCCTTCCTGGGCTTCCAGAACACCGACGACAAGAACTGGGTCATCGGCTTCTTGCACGTCGTGCAGGACGGCGTGCCCTACCGCATCGTCGCGCAGTACAGCATGAGCTACGGCGCGGTCACCGCGCTGAGCATGGCCACCGCGTACAGCCCGATCGACGACATCTTCAACGGGTGGAACCAGAAGCAGCGGCCCCGCCCGGGCCTGGGCACCAAGTCGCCCTACTACGGCGTCGACCTGGCCCGGCAGGATCCCGAGCAGAACGCGCTGGCCCTGGGCGGCGACGGCATCCGCGTCATCGACTCGAGCCGCGCCCTGTCGACGGTCACCGTCGACGTGGCCGACGCCGACCGCAACCTGGTGCGCATGGAGGTGCCCGGCCTGCCGCCCGACGATCGCGGCGGCTACCTGCGGCAGATCCGCGGCGAGCGCTACGAGTGGGTGCGCGCCACCAGCGTGCAGCTGAACGGCAAGGAGACCGCGCAGCTGTACTACGTCGACGAGGAGGACGGCCGCATCGGCCGCATCGTCGAGGGCCGCTTCAAGACGCCGGTGCAGCTGTGCCCCGGCCTGAACATCGAGTACGGCGATCGCGTGGCCGACAAGCTCGCCGCCTGGGCCGACGAGGCCGGGCTGCGCGCCTACCGGCAGTGCGAGGTCGTCTTCAACTACTCCGCGAACGGGAACGTGCTGGACGGCGTCGTCTCGCTGACCACCCGCGTCGCGTTCACCATCAGCAACGGCCGCGCGATCTCGGTCGCGGTCTGGCGTTGAGGGAGGCGCGCATGAACATCACGAAGCACGCCATCACGTTCGCGGCGCTCGCCGCCGTGGCCTCGGGCTGCGTCGACAACCGGCCCGTGCGCAACGGGCTCGACAGCGAGTCGCAGTACATCGTCAAGGACGACCTGACCGAGGCGAACCCCAAGCTCGAGGGCACCCCGGCCGAGGGCGACGACGCCTGGCTGTACCGCATCAACGTGGTCGGCGCGTCGGATCCCAACACCATGGACACCTTCCCGGGCGGCGAGTCCAGCACCCGGCTGGTGCGGTTCCGCTTCCGCGAGGACGCCCTGCAGGTGGTCGACGCGCTGAAGCTGCAGGCGGACGATCCCGAGGATCCCAACGACGACGACACCTACCGGGTCGACCGGGTGATGCTCGAGTTCCCCGGCCAGCACGTCGACGTCAAGCTGCGCGAGTCGCTCGACGGCGAGCGCACCAACTTCCTCGAGGAGAACACCGAGCGCCCCTGGGACGTGCGGCAGCAGTTCAAGGTGGACTGGGAAGAGGCCACCCTCGATCCCGAGGACGCCATCGGCACGATCAACGGCTACTTCGTCAAGCAGTGCGGCCGCGTCGTCAGCCGCCGGCTGGTGCCCGACAGCTTCGAGTGGGACAAGGACGACCAGTACCTGACCTTCGAGATCGAGGTGAACTACGCCTTCGATGTCGAGCGGTACATCTGCTACTCGTGGATCTTCCTCGCCCAGCACACCTTCGATCAGAACGTCATCGACACCAGCACGATCGTCTACAAGTTCAACTTCTACCGGCGCGGCTACAGCGACTACGAGCCGGAGTTCATCGACGAGAAGGCGGCGGTCAACAAGAAGTACGGCGCCTTCCAGCAGCTGAACCTGTACACCGACACCCACACCGGGCTGCTCGGCGGCAAGCAGCTGCTGAAGCGCTGGAACCCCAACCGCACCGAGCCGATCGTCTACTACTTCGCCGAGGGCTTCCCCGAGAAGTACAAGCACCTGTTCACGGACGAGGGCGGCATCGAGGATCAGACGAACAAGATCTTCGAGGACGCCGGCGCGGCGCTGCGCGTGCGGTTCGAGGATCACGACTACGACGGCACCGTGCGCAAGCTGGGTGACATCCGCTACAGCTTCGTGGCCTGGTTCCAGAACCACAACGCGAACGGCCCGCTCGGCTACGGCCCGAGCACCTCGGATCCCCGCACGGGCGAGGTGTTCAGCGCCAACGTCAACGCCTACAACTACGCCTACGATCTGTTCCGGTACTACACCGAGGAGTACCTGCAGGACGCCGGCGGCGCCGACATCCTGAGCGACAGCTGCGAGCCGGGCACGACGGCCGCGCCGGCCGACGCCACGCAGCGCCTCGACAGCGCGCTGTTCAACGAGATGCGCTTCGTGATGGATCTGCCCGCCGACCGCAACACCGGCACGCCGGCCGACTTCGTGCCGACGCCCCAGGCGGACACCTTCGACGCCGACTTCCACCGCATCCTGCCCGAGATCCGCTACGGCTACCCCGGCTACAACGCGTACACCTTCCAGACGCTGGGCCAGGCGCCGATGGAACACTGGGGCCAGATGGTGGCCGACGAGGCCGAGTTCCAGCGGCTGATGTTCGACATCTCGACGGGCCTCGACCCCTTCGAGGGCGTGCCGCTGCACACCCGCGAGGGCATCGAGATGCAGAACGCGTTCAACGTGCAGATGCGCCACTACCGCCGCAACCACGAGCGCTACACCGCCGAGCGGTCGCTCCTGCGCGGCATGCGCAGCGTGTACGACATGGGCGAGGGCGACTTCCTCGCCTCGCTGTCGCGGGCGGCCCGCAAGTGCAAGGACGACGGCACCTGGGAGTCGAACGCCGAGTTCACCGACCGCTTCATCGAGGGCATCATCTACAACCTGATGCTGCACGAGTTCGGCCACACCATCGGCCTGCGGCACAACTTCTATGGCTCGATGGACAAGAAGCACAAGCGCCCCGGCGAGGTGACCGCGTCGGTGATGGACTACGTCTCGCTGCAGGCGGAGTCGGGCACCAAGCACCAGTTCGGCGTCTACGACGAGTGGGCCCTGAAGTGGATCTACGGCACCGAGGACGTGCGCGTCGAGGCGATGCAGCAGGATCCCCTGTACTGCACCGACGAGCACCGCATCCTGTCGTCGCTGTGCCGCGCCTACGACTACGGCGAGACGCCGGCCGAGATCGTGCTGAACGCGATCGACGACTACGACTGGAACTACACCTTCCGCAACCGGCGGGCCTTCCGCCGGTTCTGGAGCGTCGGCAGCTACGCCAGCCGCGTGTACAGCAGCATCTTCGACATCCAGCGCATGTGGTACCTGGCCATCTTCGACTGGGGCGGCGGCGGCGTGCAGGAGAGCCTGAAGCGCCTCGACCAGACCGAGGGCAAGCCGGTGCTGACGCAGGCGCAGTACGACGAGCGCGCGGTCGACTTCTACAACGACCTGGTGGCGGCGAACGGCATGATGATCGCCTTCTACGACGCGGTCATCAACCAGTCGGCCAGCTTCCGCAACTACCAGACCGAGTTCGACCCGTTCTACAGCGACATCCGGCGCATGGGCATCATCAACGACAAGCTGTTCGCCACCTACGCCTACATGGATCTGCAGGACGTCTACTACAGCCCGAACGTGGCGACCTACGTGTCGATGTTCGACGCGCCCTTCGGCACCGAGAACCTGGCCCTCGCCCAGCGCGTGATGGACAACATGCTGGGCAGCAACTACGACACGTTCCCCTGGTTCCGCTACACGGCGCTCAACATCTTCGGCTACGTCACCAACACCAACCTGGTGGGCGGCACCGAGCTGAAGGAGCGCATCGCGATCTGGCGGTTCAACAACTGGGCCGACCTCGTCGAGCGATTCCCGGCCGACGCGGTCGAGGCGGCCACCCGCGCGGACAACCCGCAGCAGGTGTTCACCGTGGACGGCGAGGAGTACGTCTACACCTACGTCGAGGATCGGTCCTGGCACCTGGTGGCGGGCCGCTCGCGCAGCCCGGTCAGCTACCAGTTCATGCGCGACTACAACGAGTCGCTCAACGGTGGGGCCAGCGCGTCGCTCGACAACTACGGCCTGAAGATCCTGTTGGCGTACCACGAGTACTACAACAACTTCGTCGGGTTCTGAGCCATGCGTGGGCTTGCCATCACCGCCGCCGTCGTGCTCGCCACGACGGCGGTCCACGCACAGCCGCCGACGGAGGACGCCGCCGACGTCACCGATCAGGCCGAGGGCAAGGCGCTGCCGGTCAGCGCCCGGCTCGACGTCCAGTATCGGATGCTGGGCGTCGTCGACGAGGATCCCGAGAACGACCAGTACCTGTTCTACGTGGCGACGCTGTCCGGCGAGGTGCTCGACGGGCTGACGGCGTTCATCCAGACCGGGCTGCTGCAGCGCTTCGTGGCCGAGCCGGACGAGTCGGGGCTGTACCTGCGCGACACGCTGATCGGCGCGCGCTACAGCACGCCGGTCGCGCTGGGCGCGGGGCTGAAGCTGGGGCTCGTGCACGAGCTGGGCGTCTACCTGCCCACGTCGCGCGCCAGCCAGAACCAGGACCTGTACGCGGCGCCCCGTTATCGGCTGCTGGCCGATCTCGAGGTGCTGCCGGGGCTGAGCGTCAGCGCCATCCCCGAGGCCCGCTACCGCTTCCACGCCTACGCCGAGCGGGCGGGGCCGGGCGCGCCGCTGAACACCCAGGTGGACTTCGGCGCGCGGCTGGGCGTGGACTACGTCGCGCTCGAGTCGAAGACCTGGGGTGTGGCCGGCGTGGGCGCCTCGGCGGCCAGCTACTACGCGCGGCGCTACCCCTCGCGCGAGGGCTACACCGCCGACACCAGCGATCAGTCGCCCTGGTTCCAGTCGTACGACTGGGAGGGCCACGTGTTCTACATCCCGATGCGTGCGCTGCAGGTGGCCGTGAGCGTCGAGCACGGCGGCAACGTGCTGCGCGACGGCATCGCCAACGTCTTCTTCACGCACCGCGACGAGACCGAGCTGGTCTTCACCCTGACGGGCAAGTACTGACGCGGGGCGGCGCCCCCGCCGACCCCCGCCCGTCCCCTCCACGCCGGACAGCAATGTGAGCCCTGGTGGCCACGGGCCGCCGTCGACCCGCTGGACATCGGGCCGTCGTTGCGCGACAAGGGGGCGATGCGTCACCTCGTCGCCTGCCTCACGATCTGCGCGCTGGGCCTGATCGGCCCGGTGCGTGCCGCCCCCGATCGGTTCGACCACCGCCAGCCGGCGGAGCACGCGCAGCAGCCCTGCGCGTCGTGTCACCGGATGTCCGCCGCCTCCGATTGGTCGCAGCGCGGGCGCATGGGCCACTACGCCTGCAGCAAGTGCCACGACATCGCGCGGATGGCGGGCTCGGGCCGCAACCCGCCGCCGCTGTGCTACAGCTGCCACCAGGGCAACGCCTTCCGCTTCCCGCCCCACCGGCGGCGCGGCGAGAGCGACTTCGTGCTCGCCCGCTTCGGGCACGGCGATCACCTGCGCGACGGCAACCGCGGCTGCACCCAGTGCCACGGGCTGACCGCCGAGGCGCGCAAAACGCCGACCAAGGATCCGTCCCCGGAGATGGCGGTCGTCGGCCACGGCACCTGTGGCGAGAGCATCTGCCACGGCGAGCGCGTGCAGCCGACGATGGCCACCTGCGACGGCTGCCACGTGCGTCGCGCGGGGGACGTCGATCCGCTGGCCTCGGCGAAAGACGATCCGTTCCGGGTGGCCTGGGCGTTCTCGCACGTGGGCCACGAGGCCAAGGCGGGCGAGGCGGCGTGCGGCAAGTGCCACACCAACGCCGCGACGGCGCCCGGTGAGGTCGTGCCGATGCCGCCGATGGACGCCTGCGCGGGCTGCCATCACGGCCAGGGGGTGTTCTCGACCACCGGCATCCAGTGCGGGTGGTGTCACGTGCAGCCGGAGGCCACGGGTGGCTGATCGTCGACGAGCTGACAGGGGGACGCCCGCGTGGGCGCTCGCGGTGGCGACGCTGCTGTGGGCGGGGGCCGCCGCGGCCGAGCGCCCGATGGTGCGCTACGACCACGCGGTGCACTCGAAGCTGGGCGTGCCGCTCAACTGCGAGGTGTGCCACAAGATCACCCCGGACATGCGGCCGACCTTCCCCGGCGGGGACGACCACAAGCCCTGCGCCAACGAGGCCTGCCACAAGATGGAGTTCGCCAAGCGCGACTCCACCTTCTGCTTCGCCTGCCACACCCGCAACGAGCCCTGGGGCGACAACCCGGTGCAGCGGCGGCTGAACGGCGACGAGTTCGCGGTGGCCTTCTCGCACGCCAACCACCTGGGCCGCGCCGAGGGGGGCAAGCTGCTCGGGCAGGGCTGCGCGACCTGCCACCCGACGCAGGCGGGCAAGGCGGGGCCGGCGCCCAGCATGGCCGATCCGGCGCCCCAGCACCGCTGGTGCGGCAGCTGCCACCAGCAGCTGGCCAAGCCGCCGATGCAGGCGTGCGGCGGCTGCCACCAGCTGGGCGGCGGGCCGACGGTGGCCGCGACGGCGGCCTCGCCGGCGGATCGCTGGCGGGTGGCCGCGAAGTTCGACCACGGCACGCACCGCGTGGACGTGCGGACCGCGGCGCCGCTGGCCTCGCCGACCGGCGAGACGGGCTGGGCCCGCTTCGACCGCTCGACGGCCAAGACGCTCGACTGCGAGGCCTGCCACGCCAACATGGCCACCGTCGACGTCGGCGACGCGGCGGCCCGGCCGGGCAAGCCGGCCTGCGCGACCTGTCACGCGGGGGAGCGCGCCTTCAAGGTCACCGGCTTCGGCTGCCCCACCTGTCACGGGCCGGCCGCCGACGCGTCACCCGCCGGCGACATGCCGGCCTCCCAGCCCGGCGGACCGCCGGGCGGAAGCAGGATCTGAGCGCGTGCGGTGGGGGGGCATCATCGCGGTGGGGCTCTGGGCCTGGGGGGGCTCGGCGGCGGCGCAGGACGCGCCGGCGACCTTCGACCACGCTCGGCACGCGGACCGCGCGGCGGCGCAGGGCAAGACCCTCACCTGCGCGGGCTGCCACACCGGCGGGGTGCAGGCCAGCGGCGAGCGGCCCGGGCAGCAGGATCACGCGGGGTGTGACGCCGAGGGCTGCCACGCCGCGGACTTCTACCAGAAGCCGACCGCCGGCGAGGGGCCGCAGCTGTGCCTGGTGTGCCACCAGGACAACAAGCCCTGGGCCCGCATGACCGCCCTGCGCGACTTCCCGGCGCAGGGGCGCCGCGGCAAGGTGTACTGCATCCAGTTCAGCCACGCGAAGCACCTGACGCCCGAGCGCGCGGGCGACGGCAAGGGCGACTGCCTCGGCTGCCACGTGCGCGATCCCGAGGGGGTCGAGGTGCGGCCGCCGGATCACGCCGCGTGCGCGAAGTGCCACGACGAGGCCGGACACGCGCTGCCGATGAGCGCCTGCGACGGCTGCCACGTCGACAACGCGCAGGGCGAGCTGGGCAGCTGCCGGCCCTGGATCCCCGATTACGGCAGCCGGGTGGTGAAGCACTTCAACCACGGCACGCACACGGTCGACATCCGCACCGCCCAGCTGGGGCCCCTCAGCTGCGGGCAGTGCCACACCCAGGCGGTGAAGTCCGACGCGATCGGCGAGATTCAGCTGCTGCGCGGCAACCGCACCATGGGCGAGTCGTGCCGCGGCTGCCACGACGGGCGCACGCGCGATCCGCGCAACAACAAGGTCGTCTTCTCGACCAGCGCCAACTGCAGCAAGTGCCACGCGAAGCGGGTGGTGCGGTTCAACTGGGACAGCGGCCAGCCGCTGCCTCCGCGGCACTGAGGGCGGGCGGTGGCCGACGCACCCACGATCAGCATCCCGGGGTTGACCCTCACGCGGTCGCTGCCGGTCGACCTGTCGCAGGGTCACCTCGTCGAGGTGCTGGCCAGCGCCGCGTTCCTGGCGCCGGTGCCCCGCGAGCGCATCGAGGAGCTGGCCCAGCAGGCCCCGGTGCGGCGCTACGTCGCCGGCGAGGACATCGTCCGGCAGGGCGAGTACGGGCACTCGATGTTCGTGCTGGTGCGCGGCTCGGTGGCGGTCAGCGCCACCAACGATCAGGGCGAGCACGTCGATCTCGCCACGCTGAGCGATCCCGGCACCTACTTCGGCGAGTTCGCCATGCTGGGCCGCCGGCGGCGCTCGGCGACGGTGAAGGCCGCGACGCCGGCCATCCTGATCGAGCTCGAGAAGACCCGGGTCGAGCGCCTGGACATGGTGACCGACGGGGTGGTGATGGCCGCCCTCGAGGTGCTCAGCGAGCAGCGGGCCATCCGCCGCTTCGTCGAGAACCACCGCTTCCTGGCGGACATGGGCGCCGAAGGCATCGAGCACCTGGTGCACGCCGCCCGCATGCACGTCTACGAGCGCGGGCGGGCGGTCTTCCGGCAGGGCGATCCCGCCGACCGCGTATTCCTCGTCAAGTCCGGCGTGGCCAAGCTGACCCGGCGCCGCGACGATCGCGAGTCGGTGCTGGCCTACTTCAACGTGGGCGACGTCATCGGCCTGGCCACCAGCCAGCAGCACACCGCCGATCTGGTGTCGATGGGCTACCTGGAGCTGATCGAGACGCCGCGGCGCGAGTTCGAGACGCTGCAGCGCTTCTACGGCGATCTGCTCGACCGCTTTCAGAAGGACGTCGTCGACCGCGGGCCGGAGGATCTGAGCAAGACGTCGCTGGGCTTCGTGCACAGCCTGGTGACCGAGGGGGCCCAGGAAGGCCTGTCGCTGCTGACGATCAACCTGAACACCTGCATCCGCTGCGGCAACTGCGTGCGGGCGTGCCAGGCGCGCCACGGCCACGCGCGGGTCACCCGGCGCGGCAAGAAGCTGGTGCGGCGCGTCGAGGAGGGGCGACAGAGCGATCACGAGACGGTGCTGATCCCCGGCTCGTGCCGCCACTGCGTCAACCCCGAGTGCATGGTGGGCTGCCCCACCGGCGCGGTGCACCGCCTGCCCAGCGGCGAGGTGGTGATCGAGCCCTTCTGCATCGGCTGCACCAGCTGCGCCCAGCGCTGCCCCTACGACAACATCACCATGGTGCCCACGCCGGGCCGCCTGGTGGACGGCGTCGAGCGCGCGCAGATCGCCAACAAGTGCAACCTGTGCGCGGGCTACGGCGAGGCGAACTGCGTCCACAACTGCCCGACCGGCGCCATCCTGCGCATCGAGCCCACGAGCTACTACGCCGAGCTGCGCAAGCTCTTGGGGGCCACCGGCCAGCGGGCGGTCGGTGACACCCACGCCCAGAAGCGGCGGCAGCTGTCGAAGGCGCTGGTGCCGCTGGTGGTGGCGCTGATCGGCGCCGGCTTCGGCTGGCTGTGGTGGCAGGCCCCGCGGCCCTACTCGCCCTGGAGCGTCGCCGGCATGACGCTGGGTGGGGGGGCGCTGGCCGCGATGCTGGGCGCGGTGATGCTGGCGGCGCGCCGGCGGCTGAACCGCTTCCCGGGCAAGCCGCCGGCCGAGGGCGGCGCGGCGCGGCGGCTGCTGCCCACGCAGCTGGGCAGCTTCCTCGTCTGGGCCCGGGTGCACGTCTACCTGGGTCTGCTGGCCCTGGTGCTGGTGGCCCTGCACAGCAACGGGCGCACCGGCGGCACGCTGACCGCGACGCTGGTGGCGCTGACGCTGGCCGAGGTGATCACCGGCCTGTTCGGCGTCGGCTTCGCCAAGTGGATGCCGCGCACCATCACCCGCATCGAGGGCGACGCCCAGGTCGAAGAGGACGTGCGCAAGGCGCAGCGACAGGTGCGCGAGCGCGTCGCCGATCTCGCCGCCGGCCTGCCCGAGGACGCCCGCGCGGTGGCCGGCGCGCTGCCCAAGCAGGTGGGCAGCCTCGCCGCCCGCTTCGGCGCCCACTACGACCACGACGCCCGCATCGTCGCGGCCCGCGGCTGGCTGAAGCCCAAGGCCGCGGGCTTCGGCCCCGACACCCAGCGCGCGCTCGAGCGCCTGGCCGCCGATCACGTCCGCCTGACCGACTACGCCGCCTGCCTCGCGCTGTACGGCGTGCGGCGCACCTGGCTGGGGCTGCACGTCGGCGTCAGCGCCGCCCTGCTCGCCCTGGTGGTGGCCCACGTCGTCACGGTGCTCGCCTTCGCGGGGGGCGCGGGATGATCGAGCTCGTCTTCCAGAGCGGCCGCCAGCAGGGGCAGACCCTCAGCCTCACCGGCAGCTGGATCACGCTCGGCCGCGCGCCGCAGTGCGAGGTGGTCATCGACGATCCGCAGGCCAGCTGGGAGCACTGCGTCGTCGAGCGCGTGCCCGCGGGCTTCCTGGTCACCGATCTGGGCAGCAGCAACGGCACCTTCGTCAACGATCACCGCCTCGATGCCCCGGAGGTGCTGACGCCCGGCGACGTGCTGCGCCTCGGCAACACCCGCATGGTCATCACGTTCGAGGCCACCGTCCCGCTGCTGCAGGCCGACACCGAGGTGGGCCCGGCCGCCCCCGGCGACGGCGCGCTGCACCTGCTGGTGGTCGCCGGCCCCCGCGCCGGGGCCAGCTACAAGGTGGAGGGCGAGTGGGCGACGGTGGGCGGCGAGCCCGGCCACACCGTCCACCTGCCGGGCGTCGCGGGCCTGGTCGCCTACCTGGTGCGCGGCGAGGACGGCTACGCCCTGCAGCCCGCCGAGGAGGGTCGCCAGGACTGCCTGCTCGACGGCGCCTTCGTCGAGCACCAGGCGCTCGTCGCGCAGGACAGCATCCTGCAGCTGGGGGGCGTCTCGCTGCAGGCGGCCTACGGCGCGCCCGACGAGGCGCTCACCCGCGAGCTGTCGACCATCTCGCAGACCCCGGCCGCGGCGGCCGCGCCCCCCGGGCCCGGCCTCGACCAGACGATGCGCCTGTCGGACGCCGACGCCCGCCGCCTGGTGGCCGAGGCGGCGGCCCGCGCCGCCGAGAAGCGCGCGGCGACGCCCCAGCCCAGCAAGCCGGCCGCGCAGGACGAGACGCTGGCGCTCAAGGGCGTCACCGGCCTGCACGCGCAGGTGTCGGCCTACGCCGAGGCCCGCAAGCGGCAGGGCGGCGGGCCGGCGGTCACCGACTGGTCGACCGTGGGCCCGGGCGACACCGTCGTCCTCGACAGCGATCTGGCCTACGACGCCGAGCCCCCGCCGCGGCACCTGACGCTGCGCCCGCGCCTGCGCTGCGTCGCCGGCCCCCACACGGGGCGCGTGGTGTTCCTCGGCCAGGGCGCGACGATGGTGGGCCGCGAGGACGCCAACGACGTCGTCCTGTTCGACGCCCTGGTGTCGCGCCAGCACGCGCGCATCACCGTCGAGGAGGGGCGCGCCTGGATCGAGGATCTGGGGGGCCGCAACCCGCTGGCGATCAACGGCGCGCCGCCGCCCGAGGGGCCGGTGGGGCTGCGCCACGGCGATCTGGTCAGCCTGGGCGCGACGGTCATGGAGTTCGGCGAGGCGGGCGTCGATCCCGAGAAGGTCGATCTCACCTCGACCGTCGCCCTGCCGCAGCCGCGCTACGTCTTCGACGGCCAGGTGCTGGTTCAGCCGGTGCTGACGGTGGGGCGCAACCCCGACGCCGATCTCTTCCTCGACCACGACGACGTCGACCGCCAGCACTTCGAGATCCGCCACCGCTACTCGGTGTTCCACCTGGTGGACACCGGCGAGCGCGGCGTGCGGGTCAACGGGCAGCGCGTGGTCGATCACGCCCTGCGCGACGGCGACGAGATCACCTTCGGCGGCCACCGCGCGACGGTGGTGCTCGACGGCTTCAGCTGCGCCCTCGACCTGGCGCGGCCGCGCCCGGCGGTGTCGCAGGAGGCCTTCGCGCTCGATCTGACCTCGGCCGATCCCTTCCAGACGATGTTCCGCGTGGCGCTGCCCAAGCTGCCCAGCGATCAGCGGGCCATGTCGGACGCGCCCGAGGCCGAGAAGACCCCGCCGCGCAAGAAGATCCGCTGGGTGCCGCCGGGCGACGTGCAGCGCGCCTGGCGCGGGCCCCTGCTGGTGCTGACCGGCCTGCTGTTCGCGGGCTGCGGCGTCGCCTGGATGGCCACCGACGACGCGGGCGGGCGCTTCGTGCAGCAGCCGGTGTCGGCGCCCCACGACAGCCCCGCCTTCGCCGACCGGGCGCGCGAGGCGCTCGGCAGGGCGCCGGGCTGCGACAGCTGCCACACCGCCTTCGCCGGCGTGGCGATCGACAACTGCAACGCCTGCCACGCCGATCACGCGCCCCGCGAGGCGCACGTGCAGGCCGCCACCGTCGGCGCCGACTGCCGCGGCTGCCACGTCGAGCACCCCGAGGGCGAGGCGCCCGCGCAGCTCTTGGCCCTCGATCGCTGCGCCGACTGCCACGCCGATCGCCACGCCACGCTGAAGAAGGTGACGCCGGGGCCCTTCAGCCTGGACGCCAAGCCCTTCGCCGAGCTGGGCGCCGCGCGCATCCTCGGCCTGCGCGACGCCGAGGGCACCGACCGGCTGCACCGTATCCACCAGGCCATCGAGCACCGCTGCGTCGGCTGCCACGCCAACGCCGATCAGACCGCCGAGATCGAGGCGGGCGCCGCGACCAGCTGCCTGCGCTGCCACGGCGGCGTCGAGTCGCTCGAGGCCGAGCCCTGCACCGCCTGCCACATCGAGCACGGCGACGAGCGCGCGGCCCCGCCGATGGTGGCCGCCGCGGCGGGCGCCGGCCCCTTCGGCGCCGCGGCCGCGGGCGGCCCCACCGCCGGGCTGGGCCTGGCGATGCTGCTGTTCGCGCCCCTGTTCCTGGTGTTGGGGCTGCACCGGGTGGTGGCCGACCGCGCCCGCCCCGACGAGGACGAGGCGGCGGTCGATCCCGAGCCCGACACGCCCAAGAAGCTGCTGCACATCGACGAGGACATGTGCGTCGGCAGCCGCTCGTGCGTCGACGAGTGCCCCTACCACGTGCTCGACATCGTCGTGACGAAGACCGGCAAGAAGGTCGCCAAGGTCGTCAACTTCGAGTCGTGCAACGAGTGCAACACCTGCGTCGAGGTGTGCCAGCCGCGCGCGCTGACCCGGCGCCTGCCCGGCGCGCCGGTGCCCACCGTGCGGCGCGCCTTCGTCGACAAGAACTACATGACCAGCGTGCGCGGCATGTACCTGATCGGCGAGGCGGCCGGGAAGCCGCTGGTGCGCAACGCGATCAACCTGGGCACGCGCACCATCGAGCACATCCGCTTCGACGGCGTGCAGGCGGGCGCGGCGGCGCAGGCCGGGCTGCAGATGGAGGTCGCGATCGTCGGCTCGGGCCCCGCCGGCCTGTCGGCGGGCGTCACCGCCTTCGAGCGCGGCCTGACCGCCGTGGTCTTCGAGAAGGGCTCGGAGTTCGCGCAGACCATCCGCAGCTTCCACCTCGGCAAGCCGGTGCAGAACCAGCCCGCCGAGGTCGAGCGCATCGGGCCCCTGTGGATCGAGGACTGCGTGCGCGAGGATCTGCTCGAGCGCTGGGGCGATCACCTGAAGAAGACGCCGGTGGACGTGCGCTACCGCGAGGGCGTGCTGAAGGTCGAGCCCCTCGCTGGGCCCGACCAGCCGCCGGCCGGCTTCAAGATCACGACCTCGAAGGGCGAGTACACCGCGCTGCGGGTCATCCTGGCGGTGGGCGGCGGCGAGCCGCGCCCGCTCGGCCGCGTGGCCGGCGCCGACCTGGACAAGGTGCGCTACACCTGCCTCGATCCCAGCAGCCACGACGGCGAGCACGTCTGCGTGGTCGGCGGCGGCAACTCCGCCCTCGAGGTGGCCATCGGCGTGGCCGAGGCGAACGGCGGCAGCAACACCGTGCGCCTGGTGTACCGGCGCGACAACTTCGCCAAGGCCAGCAAGAAGAACGTCGACAAGCTGACCGCGCTGGTCGACGCCGGGCGCATCACGCTGCACCTGAACACGAACCCCACGGCGGTCACCGCCGACGCGATCACCCTCGAGGTGTCGGCGCCCAAGGGCGACGCGAAGGGCGACGCGAAGGGGGACGCCAAGCCCGGGCCGCAGGCCAAGAAGGTCGATCCCTGCGGCGGCGCGGGCGGGGGCAGCAGCTTCCCCGCGCACGGCCTGGGGGACGGGGGCACGTACCCCAACCACTACGTCTACTGCATGTTGGGCAAGGTGGCGCACACGCGCTGGCTCGAGGGCCTGGGCGTGGAGTTCGTCGACAAGCCTCAGGGGTGGTCGCCCGGTCCGAGCGACGACCTGTCCTTCCTCGAGCTCTCGGGACAGTCATGAAACGACGCGTACTCGAAGTGGTGGGCCTGGCCCTGTTGGGCTGCGGCCTGTGGGGCTGCCCCCAGAAGATCGTCCGCGGTGAGGGACCCGATCACGTGGGGGTCGAGGGCTTCCTGCACGCCGACCACCTCGGCAGCACGCCCACGCTGCTCGAGCTGAACGGCGGCAAGCCGCTGATCTGCGGCGACTGCCACGGCTCGTCGGCGGCCACCGGGTGGAAGACGCAGCGGCCGGGCCACGCCCAGCACGCGCCCTGCGACACCTGCCACGACGAGGTGTTCGAGCGGCCGCCCGACGCCTTCTGCCAGGTGTGCCACACGTCGGTCGACCCGCTGACCCCGGACGCCAGCCCGCTGGGCGAGTACCCGCGGCGCGAACGGCAGGCCGAGCTGGTGGGGGCCTTCAACCACAACCTGCACCTGACCGATCCCAAGGTGCGCAAGGACGGCGCCGCCCTGCGCTGCGACGACTGCCACCAGGTGGGCGGGCCCGAGCAGGCCTACGCGACCTTCCCCACGCACGTCGAGTGCGCGCCCTGCCACGCGCCCGACAAGGCGGCCGAGGGCGCGCCCCGCCTCGACGACTGCGCGTCCTGCCACAACGCGTCGGGGCCGGGCCGCGCGCGCGTCTTCGTGAAGAACGACATCCGCTTCACGCACGGCAAGCACCGCGTCGACCACCAGGGCAACGCGATCCTCTGCCTCACCTGCCACGGCGCGGTGGCCCAGAGCACGCAGGCCAGCGACGTCACGCTGCCGGCGATGGCCACCTGCGCCACCTGCCACGAGGATCCGGCGCGCACGCCGGATCGCGTGCGCATCGACCAGTGCGGGGTGTGCCACCAGGACGACGTCGAGTCGAACCCGCTGCCCGGCAACCACACCGCGCAGGCGCCGACCGGCGGCGGGGCCGGCTCGCTGGCCGCGCTGCTGCGCGATCGCATCGTGCTGGCGCAGGCCGCGCCCGACGGGGCCGGCGAGACGGCCACCGACGCCGTGCCTCGCCTGCGCGATCTGCTGCCCCAGGTGACGCCGGGCGCGACCGCGGTGGCCCCGACGCTGGCGCCCGCGGCGCCGGCCGGCCTGGTGCACGGCGCGCCGGTCCTCACACCGCAGGTCAAGCCGGTGAACCCGAACGTGAAGCCGGACGACCACACGCCGCTGTTCCGGGTCCGGCACGAGGCCGCCGCGCGCGACACCGACGCGAAGTGCGGCTACTGCCACGAGGGCCTCAGCGGCTCGCCCCGGGACAACTGCCAGGAGTGCCACGCGGTGATGCGGCCGCGCTCGCACACCCTGCGCTTCCGCACGACGGCGCACGGCCGCGACGCCGCGCGGGATCCCACCGCCTGCGCCACCTGTCACGAGGTGGACAGCTGCAGCGAGTGTCACGCCCAGCGGCCGCCCAGCCACGGGCCCGACTTCTCCACCCGGCACGATCGGGCGGCGGCCTTCAACCCGCGCGCCTGCATGACCTGCCACACCTTCGAGAGCACCTGCATCGACTGCCACGTCGGCGCCCTCGGCGGCACCGGCGCGGCCACGCAGGGCCTGCGCGGGAGGATCCGATGAGGCGCGGCGACGCATGGTGGCTGGCGGGGGCGCTGGGGGTGCTGGTGGGCCTGGCGGCGCCCGCGGCCCACGCGCAGAAGAGCGTCATCGGCCGGCTGGACGTCGGCTTCGAGCACGTCAGCGGCGCGGCCAGCGGCGATCCCGATCTGCAGGGCAACGATCCCGGGGCCAACCTGCGCGAGTCGACGCAGTTCCTCGACGTCGGGCTCGCCCTGGGCACCCGCGGCCTGGGCTACGCGCCGCTGAACTCGTACCTGCTGGGCCAGCTGCGGCTGGATCTGGGCGGACAGCCGGGGGTGGACGAGACGATCGGCCACCCGACGGTGCTGCACAGCTACAGCGACGCGCGGCTGTTCGCGCTGCACCTGGCCTACGCCGAGCTGGCCGGCTTCGGCACCCAGGGCGCGCTGCAGCACCTGCACCTGCGCGCGGGGCGGCAGTTCCACTGGGGCGGGCCGCTGGGCATCACCTTCGACGGCGCCACCTTCGGCTACGACGACGGCACGCTGGCCGTCGCGGTGCGCGGGGGCCGACGGGCGGCGGTCTACAACGAGATCCAGGACGATCCGGGCGTGCTGGCCGGCCTGGACGTGGCCTACGCGGTCGGCGGCCGGCAGGGGCTGACCCTGCGCGGCGAGTACCTGTTCTTCACCCGCGAGCTGACGCTGACCGATCGCGACACCGCGCAGCTGACCGGCGGCGAGGACACCGTCGACTACACGGTGCAGCTGGCCGAGGTGGGCGCCTACTGGGACGCCACGCGCGACGTGCTGCTCAGCCTGCGGGCGTCGCTGGTGGCGCCCGAGATCAGCCACGTGCGCGCCGCGCTGCGCTGGGCCTTCGGGCGCTCGGCGCTGCTGGTGGACGTCGATCAGAAGATCGGGCGCGATCTCACCTACGACATCGCCGCGGGCCGCGGGCTCGAGCGCAACGACCGCCGCACCACCTACGAGGTGCTGCGCCTGAACATCCCCGACCGCCAGCCCTACACCGACGCCCAGGCGCTGCTCGAGCTCGAGCTGACCGACGGCTTCGTGCTGGTGCCCGAGGCCGGCGTGCGGCTGGTGCAGGCGGACGCCGAGGTGCGGACGCCCTACGACGCCGATCAGGTGCGCTGGGGGCTGGGCGGCTACTACGACGTGCCCATCGACCCCCAGCAGGGCCTCGAGCTGCAGGTGCGCTACGGCGGCACCCGCTATGATCGCGCCGGCGACGCGCACTTCGCGGACCCCGCCGCGGGCGCCGAGCGCGTGGCGCACGAGATCAGCGGAGCCGTGCGGTATGCGCGCGGGCGGCGTCGAGTTGGCAACCGCATCCTGGGGACCCGTATCTTCTCCGCGGGCGTGAACGCCTATCAGGAGGCCTGGGTGCTCGGGAACCGGTTCATCGACGACACCGACGAGCTGGCCGGGGGCATCGGGCTGGACGCCCGATGGACGTTCACGGAATGGACCGCCGTGCGCGCTTCTTATGAGTTCGCACGGGATTCGACGGTCTTCGCCCGCTGGGTGGAGCCGTTCCATGCGGTGCGGTTGGAGCTGCAGGGTACGCTCTGAGCCGGCGCTGCGGGGGGTAGACGATGAAGCGGTGGTGGTGGTTGCTCGGCCTTGCCGGGCTCGCGTTGGTCGGTTGTGAGGGCGAGGAGCCGGTGCGTGAGGACGCGGACGCCTCATTGCCGCAACAGATGCCGGCCGACGACCCCTCATCGTGCGTGTCCTGCCACCCCCGCCAGGTGATGGAGTGGGCGGGCTCGTCGCACAACTACGGCGCCGGCCTCGACGGCACCTTCCAGGCGCTCGAGCTGACCGCGAACTACTACGCGATGCACGCCCTGGGGCGGCCGCTGTTCCGCCAGAACCAGCTGTGCATCGCCTGCCACGCGCCCTCGCTGGGCATCTTCGGCGAGGACGGCGTCTTCGACATGAACGCCACCATCCGCGAGGGCGCGGTGGGGCGGATCGAGGGCTACGGGCGCGAGGTCGCCTTCCCCTCGAACGACACCGACCTGGTGATGCCCGCCGGGCGCGCCATCGAGGTCGCCGACGCCATCGCCGCCGAGCGGGCCGCCGAGGAGGGGCGCGATCATCAGCGCCTGCTCAGCTTCCAGGGCATCAGCTGCGACTCCTGCCACAAGGTGGGCCGGCCCTACGAGGACCGGATGCAGGATCCCGGGCACTCGGGCCTGACCGGCTGCGCGGAGGGCGAGAGCGAAGAGGCCTGCATCGAGCGCCAGTACGCCGACTGCGAGGAGGGCTTCGATCCCCGCTGCGTGCGCCGCTCGCGCGGGCAGCACCCGCACGACGAGCCCTTCTTCGACGATCACGTCGCCACCGCGGCGCTGCCCGTCGAGCGCAACGGCTCGACCCGCTACGGCCCCTTCGCCGAGGGCAACGTGGCGCCGGCGACCGCGCACGAGGTGTCGAACGGCGCGACCGAGTACGCGCGCAACTTCGACCTGGCGCGCTACCCGAACGGCGACGACTTCCCCAACCAGCCGCGCGACGTGCGCCCCTTCATCAAGTCGAGCCACTTCTGCGGCACCTGCCACGACGTGCGCTTCCCGCCGCTGACCGAGAAGGCGCGCGTGGACGGCAACGCGGTGGATCTGATCGCGTTCTCGAACCAGGGCATCGATCCGGCCGACCCGAACTACCAGCAGCCGCGCAACACCAACCTCGAGCCGACGCACAACGAGCCCTTCCTGCGGCTCGAGAACCTGTACACCGAGTGGTACATCAGCCCGCTGAACCTGCACCCGAAGACGCAGGGCGACAGCGACGACCCCCGCTTCCAGTTCCCCGACAACCCGTACCGCAACGCGGACGGCTCGGCGAGGCGCGTGGTGTGCCAGGACTGCCACATGTCGCTGTACCCCTTCGCGCCGCCGGGCAGCTTCCCGGGCGCCTACACGCACCCCGACAACTGCGACGACGCGGGGGACTGCGGCCTGAAGGCCGCCGAGGGGGGCGCCAAGGCCGATCTGCGCATCCACAACCGCGAGCGCATCACGACGCACAACATGACCGGCGTGGACGTGGCCCTCGGCCACCTCGCGCCCGTCGAGGGCGTGCTGCAGCAGGTCTCGACGGCCCTGCCCTTCCAGAAGGGCGACGACATGGATCCGGTGTACGGCCTGCCCGCGGCGCTCGACACGCGGCGCGAGCGGAACCTGAAGACGACGGTGTCGATCTCGCTGGCCGGCACGCCCGAGGTGCTCGAGCGGGGCGATCCGGACAACTGCCACGACGGCGCCTGCAACCTGCCGGTGAAGGTGTGGATCACCAACGTCAACGGCGGGCACAACGTGGCGGCGGGCTTCAGCCAGGAGCGCCAGATCTGGGTCGAGTTCACCATCCAGGATCTGGGCAAGCCGCTGGCCAACGGCATGCACTCGGTGGTCGACTGCGAGCTCGCCGACATCGACGACCTCTACACGCAGGAGCGGCTGGACGCGAACGGCTACCCCATCTGGCACGAGACGCCGCGCAAGCTGACGCAGGCCGAGGCGAACGACCTCGTCGACCGGCTGACCGGCATCGCGCCCGGCCTCGACCGCCACTTCCACGAGCGCATCTGCCGCGGCCTGTCCGGCCACCTGATCGACAAGCCGCACGACGAGACGCACGAGCCCGAGGCGGACGGCCGGCTGGACGACGAGGACATCCTGCTGCACCGCATCGGCAACACGGTGCCCACCTTCGAGGACGGCACGCAGCTGGTCAGCTGGCACATCGCCGATCTGGGCTTCGACACGCCCTACTTCGATCTGCCCCAGGCGCCGGATCGCTGCGAGGCGCAGTACGCCGGGCAGATCGGCGAGATCGACAGCCTGCGCGTCGCGCGGCCGGATCAGTTTCACATCCCCGGCCTGAACCCCTTCGCCTGCCAGCTGACCGAGGATCACCTCGATCCCAAGCTGGCCGGCATGGACAACCTGGTCGCGACCCGGTTGGACGGCAGCCTGGTGAAGCTGGGCGATCTGCCGAGACTGACCGAATCGGTGGTGACGACGCCCGACGAGCGGCTCGAGATCCTGTACCCCTTCCCGGAGTACCCGCCGCTGTTGCCCCACTTCGACGAGGAGGGGCACTTCCACTTCGGTGATCGCTTCGGGTTGGTGTACCTGACCAACATCTTCTACCAGACCTGCAACTGCGCCGAGGGCGACTGCGAGGGCCCCGAAGAGCTCGAGGTGGCGTTCGGCCACCTCAACGACCACGAGGGCAACCCGCTGTCCCGCGCCAGCTACGACGCGTACGGCATGAAGATCGGCGAGGGCACCGGCCCGACCGAGCTGCACGCGCAGGTGCCGTGGCTGAAGTCCTACCCGGCGCTGCCGCACGTCGACAGCGAAGCCAACCACCACCCGCTCGACAGCGGCGACCACGTCACGCCCGGGCCCTATCGCGAGCTGCTGGCGGCCCTGGCCAAGGACGATCCGAAGATCTGGGGTGAGGACTGCGGCAACGAGGATCTCGCCGAGGGCCAGCGCTGCGGCACGACCTACAAGGAGGCGTTCACCTTCATCCCGCTGAACGCCGACCACATGCCCAACAACCGCTCGCTGAAGTTCTACAAGGCGCAGCGGCACTACTACGACATCCGGGTGCCCGACGACGCCGTCGGCCCGCTGCGGGTGTCGGTCAAGGCGTGGTACCGCCACTTCCCGCCGGAGTTCCTGCGGCTGATGGCGCGCTTCATGGACGGCGCCTACCGCCGCGCCTGCGCCGAGGGCATCGCCGAGGAGTACTTCCCCCACGGCCCGCTGGTGGTCGAGGGGCCGGAGATGTCGGCGCGCTTCCCCGCCGCGGCCAACATCGACAACCTCCGGCGGTTCATCCTCGATCAGGCCGTCTTCGAGGTGGACATCGAGACGCCCCGCGAGGCGCCGGCCAACCCGACGTGGGCCCGTGACGTGGCGCCGATCATCCGCGACAACTGCACGCCCTGCCACAGCGACGTGCTGCGCCACGGCGGCCTGATCCTCGAGTACGACGATTACGACGCCTACGACTACGCCAAGGGGCTGGCGGATCCGAACCCGACGCGGGATCCGATCGTGAACCTGGTGAACGTCGCGGCCACCTTCGACGGCAAGGGCCGGCCGCTGGTGGTGCCGGGCGATCCGGACGCCTCGCTGTTGATGGATCTGCTGACCAAGGACACCGCGGCGCTCAGGGCCGACGGGGTCATCTCGCGGCCGATGCCCCTGAAGACCGACGGCCTGGCGCCGCGCCAGATCGAGACCATCCGGCGCTGGATCCAGCAGGGGGCGCAGTAGGCGCGGGAAGTCCGGCAGCACCCTCCGAGCGGGAAGTTGCGGTGGCGCGCCGATGAACTAGGCTGACCCCTTGAGGCTCACCGGTCGCTGAGAGGCAGCATGACATCGCTCGACCAGGCGCAACGCGCCCTCGAGGCCGCCCAACGGAGCCCCCACGATCTCGGCCTGTGCATCCGCGCGATCCGGCTGCTCGAGGTGGCCGGCATGCGCGCGGAGGCGCACAGCGTCGCCCACGCCTACGCCAAACGACACGACGCCGGTGAGGCCGGGGGCGCCGCGCTGCTGGCCCTGGTGCAGCGCGCCGAGGCCGTGCGCTTCGAGGCCGGCGTGGCGCTGATGCGCGAGGGCGTCGACGAGGACGCGATCTTCGTCCTGCTGCACGGCGACGCGCGCGTGCGGCGGCTGGGCGTGGGCGAGCTGACCCAGCTGCCGCCCGGCACCGTGGTCGGCGAGATCGCCTCGCTGGCCGGGACGGCGCGCACCGCGTCGGTCTACGCGAAGGGCCCCGTCGAGGCGCTGCGCTTCCTGCCCGCGGGCTTCGCCGAGCTGAGCCACAAGCTGCCCGGCGTCTACGCTCGCCTGCGCGAGACCGGGCGCGCGCGGCTGGTGGCCCAGCTCTTCGGGCCCACCTCGATCTTCGGCGCCCTCAACGGGCTCGAGCGGGCCGCGCTGTTCGAGCAGTGCCTGCCGGCCACCCTGGCCGAGGGGCAGGAGGCGGTGCGCGAGGGCGAGCCCGGCCACGCCATCTGCATCATCGCCTCTGGCATGGCCGAGGTGTGGCGCCGGGGGGCCGACGGCGAGCGGCGCGTCGTCACCACCCTCGGCCCGGGCAGCGTCTTCGGCGAGCTGGCGCTGCTGTACGATCGGCAGGCGAACGCGACGGTCGAGGCGCTGACGACGCTCACCCTGTTCTGCCTCGATCGCCACCGCTTCCACGACGCGTTGGCGCGCTTCCCCGACGCCAAGGCGCGCGTGCTCGACATGGCGCGGGATCGCCTGGGCGTGCCCTCGTTGGGGCCCAAGGCCCGCCTGCCGGTGACGCAGACCCCCGACGCGTGATCCGCCGCCGCGCGATCAGACCATCGAACGCCGGGATCGCGCGCCGCCGCCGCGCCGCGTGGCCGGGCGCGCGGTGCCCGGATCCCGCCACACCACGCGGGGCGGGTGCGCGTTGGGGTCGAACTGGAAGCGGGCCTTCGACAGGGGGTCGACGACGTCGAAGCGGTGCTTGCCCACCCACACGGTGACGCCGGGGTGGGTGATCTCCTCGACCAGCACGCGCGCGTCGGTGACCAGGCTCTCCATCTCGTGCAGCAGGGCGTCGAGCTGCTCGCGGGCGAGCACTTGCCGGTGCAGCGTCGGCCGGGCGTCGCGCACGGCGGCCAGCAGGCCGCGCCGCTGCTCGGGATCGTCGGTGATCAGGCCGCGCACCGAGGGCTCGTCGAAGGCCGTGATGCCGAGGCGCGCGGCGACCGCGCGCAGGGCGTCGTCGGCCTGCTCGAAGCGCTCGCGGGTGTCGGCGATGCGGGCGGCGAGGTGGTCGTCGACGCCGACCTCGACCAGCGTGCCGCCGGCGTAGGCCGAGCCCAGGGTGCGCGACTCGACGCCGCGCCGCGCGACCACGCGCCCGCCGGTGATGCCGCCGACGCCGCGGCCGCCGCGGCCGGCCACCTTCACCCAGCCGCCGGCGCGCACCTGCGCGTCGTGGATGTAGCGCTGCACCCGCACGTCGCCGCCGGCCTCGAGGCGGGCCTCGTGCACGAAGCGCGCGCGGATGGTGCCGCCGGCCTCGACGACGGTGTCGGCGCCGATGATGCCCAGCCCGACGTGCACGTCGCCGCCGGCCTCGACGACCGCGCCGTCCTCGAGCTCGCCCCCGATGCGGATGTCGCCGGTGGCGGTGACCCGGAAGCCGCGGGTCACCTTGCCCTTCACCGCCACGTTGCCCTGCGCGTCGATGTGGCCGGTGCCGTAGTCGACGTCGCCGTTGATCTTCAGCGCCGATCGCACCGCGAGCTTCCACCGATAGCGCTCGCCGCGGCTGCTGTGGCGCACGTCCGACTGCACGGTGGCCGTGCCGCCGATCTCGGCGTACAGCCGGTGGACGCCGTCGACGACCTCGTGGCGCACGTGGTCGAGCCCGATGATCTCCAGCTTGGGCGGGGCCCGCGCCGGGATGGGCTGGCCGGTGACGGTGACGCCGTCGCGGCCGGGGCCCGGCTCGGGGCACTCGGCGAGGAGCGCGCCCGCCTCGACGGCGGGGAACATGTTGCGCTCCTTGAAGTCGGTGGTGCCGTCCTCGCGGGCGGCGCCGACGTGGAAGCTGTGGTCGAAGGTGAAGTGGGGCTCGGGCGCGGGCGGGTTCTGGGGCGGGATGGCCTGGGCGACGCAGTGGACGACGCCGGCCGCGCCCTGCACGCAGCGCCGCATGGCGGCGGTGTCGGCGCCGCGCACGACCGCCGCGGCCAGCAGCGCCTCGCTCAGGTCGCCCACCGTCAGCTGGGCGGCCTCGCCCAGCGGCGGCACGCGCACGAACCACGCGGCGTCCCCGCTGGGGTCGACCCAGACGGGAGGCAGGACGGTCACCCGGCCCTCGAGCGCGCCGGCGTAGCCCAGGCGCGTGGCGTAGACGCCGTCGGGGCGCACCTCGACGCCGTCCCCGTGCAGCACCGCGCGGGCGGGCGGCGGCGGCGGCACCGGGCGGCCCCACAGATCCTCGCCGGCGCGGCCACCTTCGACCTTCAGCTGCCCCAACAGCTGCCCCGGGCGCACCAGCCAGGCGCGCAGGGTGGCGCCGGCCTCTTCGATCTGCCGGATGTTCGCGGCGCCCAGCAGGTGCACCAGATCGGTCAGCGGCGGCAGCTGCGCGGTGCCGGGCGGCAGGCGGTAGCGCACCTTGACGCCGGTGCCCGGCTTCGGCGCCGGGCTGTGCGCCACCAGCACGCCCGGCACGACCTGCCCGGTGGCGCGGGCGCGCCGCAGCCCCTCGTCGATCGCCGCGTGGTCGACGCCGACCACCACGCCCTCGGCCTCGAGCAGCGCGCGCACGGACGCGGCGCTGGCGTCGGGCGGCAGATCGAGGCGCGCGTGGCGCCGGTCGGGGGCGACGACGAGGTGCACGGGGACTTCCTTTCCTCGCATCAAGGTACCCAGGGCCCGCCCACGTGCAAAACTTCAGCGACGTTTCCCGCGGGCCGAGGGACGGAACCGCCCCGTCACCCCACGCCACCGCGCCGTAACCGGGGGCCGGGCCCCCGGCGCGCCGCGCGCGTGGCACGGCCGTTGCTGCCGCGCCGGGCCCGATGCGCAGCCTGTTCATCGTGGCCTTCCTGGCCGTCCAGCTGGCCCTGCCGGTCAGCTATTACCTGGGGGACGCGCCCCTCGACGAGCGCTTCGCCTGGCGCATGTTCTCGCCCATCCGCATGGTGCACTGCCGGCTGGACGTCCGCGAGGGCGCTCTGCGCACGCCGGTGCGGGCCGAGGCCGAGCTGCACGCGGTGTGGATGTCGCTCTTGCGCCGCGGCCGCCCGGACGTCATCGCCGCCTGGGCCGAGGCGCGCTGCGGGCGCATGGAGCGCGAAGCGGGCGGGCCGGTGCCGCTCTACGTCGGCGTCGTCTGCCGCATGCCCGACGGCACCGAGCACGTCGAGAGCGATCCCGAGGTCGATCAGTGTCGATGATCTCGACGTTGCGTGCGCGCTGGGACCACTTCTGGTTCGAGGCGAGCTATCTTCCCGCGCGCCTGACCACCTTCCGGGTGGCCTTCTTCGGCCTGCTGGCGCTCGACCTGTGGATGCTGATGGTGCCCCACGCGCCGCGGTACGGCGCGGGCTTCTTCAACGTCACGCACATCGCCCCGCTGCAGCCCTACCTGCCGGTGCCGACCGCGCCGCTGGTGACCGCGCTGTACCTGGTGGCGGGCTTCGTCTCGCTGGCGGTGGCGCTGGGCGTCGGCGGGCGCCGGGCGGTGCTCGCGCTGACGGCGATCTACGGGGGCGTCTACTTCTGGAGTCAGGCCGACAGCTATCAGCATCACTACCTGATCGTGCTGCTGCTGGGGGTGTCGGCCTTCCTGCCGCTCGAGCGGACGGCGGGCGTCGACGCGGGCGCCGCGCCCGCCGACGCGCCGGTGAAGGCCTGGGCCGCGCGCCTGATCTACGCGCAGGTGGCCGTGGTCTACCTGTTCACCGCCACCACCAAGCTGTCGCCCTTCTGGCTCGACGGCACCACCCTGCAGCAGATCATCCAGGTCGACGGCGTGCGCGACTTCCAGGCCCGCTTCGCCGGCTGGTTCGGCCAGCCCGAGGCCTGGGCCTACGCGGTGACCGCGTGGTCGATCATGCTCTGGCAGTTCCTGGCCAGCGCGGCCTTCCTGGTGCCCAAGCTGCGCCCCGTCGCCTGCATCACCGGCCCGGTGTTCCACATCATGGTCGAGGTGATCGAGCTGAAGATCGGGTGGTTCAGCTATTACATGATCGCCCTGTACTACATCCTGCTGTTCCCCGATCGCTGGTTCCTGGCGCTGGGGCGACCGGTGGGCTGGGCGCTTCGGCCCCTGCGGCGCGCCTTCGCCTGGGCGGCCGAGCCGAGGCCGATCGATCGGGCCACCCGCTGGGTGCTCGCGGTCGGCGCGACGGCCGGCGTGGGTCTGTGGGTGGCCGAGGTGCCGATCGAGGGCGCGGGGCTGGCGGCGGCGTTGGCGGCGGCCTTCACGGCGGCGGTGACCCGGCCGGGCGCGGCGCCGCGCGCGCGGCTGCGCGCCGCGGCGATGCTGCTGTGCGGGGGGGCGCTGTGGGCCTCGATCACGCTCAGCGACGCGGCCTACGACTACCACCGCTTCTGGGCCGGCGATCTGAAGCGGCGCGGCGAGCTGACCGCCGCCGCCCGGCACTACGAGGCGGCCAACGCGGCCCGGCCGGGCGAGGTCGCGCGGCGCTTCCAGCTCGCCGCCGTGTACGAGCGCCTCGGCCGCCCCGACGACGCGCGCCGGCTGTACGAGGAGGGCCTGCGCTTCGCCCCCGACGACGCGCGCGGGCAGCGCGGCCTCGCCCGGCTCAATAGACGTCCTTGAGGTAGCGGCCGTCCTCGGCCATCGCGTGCAGGTAGTCCTCGGCGTCCTCGGACGACATGCGGCCGTGGTGGGCGATGACCCGCAAGAGCGTCGCGTGGACGTCCTTGGCCATGCGCGAGGCGTCGCCGCAGATGTAGAAGTGGGCGCCGGCCTCGAACCAGGCGAACAGGTGGTCGCCGGCGGCCCACATGCGGTCCTGCACGTACACCTTCTCTTCCTGATCGCGGCTGAACGCGGTGTCGAGGCGGGTCAGCACGCCGTCGCGCAGGAAGCCCTCGAGCTGCTCGCGGTAGAGGAAGTCGGTGGCGCCGTTGCGGGCCCCGAAGAACAGCCAGCTGTGGCCCAGGGCGCCGCGGGCCGCGCGCTCCTCGAGGAAGGCGCGGAAGGGGGCGATGCCGGTGCCCGGGCCGCACATGACGATGTGCTGGCTGTCGTCGCACAGCACGAAGTCCTTGGTGGGGCGCAGGTAGATGGGGATCTCGACCTCGGGGCCGGCGCGCTCGCCCAGGAAGGTGCTGGCGACGCCCTTGCGCGACAGGCCGTGCAGGTCGTAGCGCAGGACGTCGACGGTCAGGTGCACCTCGCCGGGGTGCATCAGCGGGCTCGACGAGATGCTGTACAGGCGCGGGGTGAGGGGCTTGAGGGCGGCGACCAGCGCGGCGGGATCGACGCGCACGCCGGCGTGCGCGACGAAGTCGAGCACGTGGTGGCCGTCGAGGTAGGCCTGCCGGCGCGCGCGATCGGCCTCGAGGTCGCGGAAGAACGCGGCGTTGGGGCCGGCCAGGCCCAGGGTCAGCAGGCGCGGATCGATCTGCACGACGTCCCGGCGGTACACCAGAGCGTCGCGCACGGTGATCCACTCGCCGTCCACCTCGACCGGCGCGTCGCGGTCGACGCCCAGGCCGTGCAGGATGCGGCGCACCAGGTCGGGGCAGTTGCGCGGGAAGACGCCGAGCGAGTCGCCCACCTTGTAGGTCAGCCCCGAGCCGACGAGCGACAGCGCGACGTGGCGCGTCTCCTTCGTGGCCCCGGGCGCGTTGAGGTTGTAGTTCTCCACCACCTTGGCGACGAAGGGGTTGCGGCGCGTCCCGAGGGCGGCCTCGGCCACCGGCGCCGCGGCGTCGAGGGCCTCGACGGCCGCGGCGTCGCCGCCCAGCGCGCCGAAGTCGGTGCCCTGCAGCGCGACCAGCACGCGGTCGAGCCACGCGCCCCAGGCCGGCTCGAAGTCGACGTCGCAGTCTTCGCGCTGCACCAGCCGCGTGGCGCCCAGGGCCTCGAGCTGCGCGTCGAGGTCCTTGCCGCACTGGCAGAAGTGCTCGTACTGCCGATCGCCCAGCCCGCACACCGCGAAGCGCAGGTGGGGCAGCTCGGGCGCCTCGCCCTCCATCAGCAGCGCGTGCAGATCCTCCATGTTCGAGGGCGGCTCGCCGTCGCCGAAGGTGCTGGTGATCAACAGCAGGGTGTGCAGGTGCGGCAGCGTCGCCGCGTTGAAGTCGGCGGCGTCGAGCACGGTGACCGGCACGCCCGCCTCTTCCAGCGCCTCGCCGGTGCGGAAGGCGAGGTCCTCGCTGTTGAAGGTCTCGGTGCCGTAGACGACGTAGACGGGCAACATGAGGACGGGAGTGTATCAGAGCCCCGGGCGCGTCAGCCCGGCGACGTCCGCCGCGCCCTCGAGAACGCTCAGTCTCGACCGAAGGGCAGGCGGCGCACGCGGATACGGTCGCGCTCGATCACCACGGCCGCGCCCGCGCGCAGGTCGTCGTCGACGCGGTCGAGCTGGCTCAGGAGCAGGCGGAGCACCGCCGCCGCCGTGCCGTCGTGCAAGCGACGGAACAGGATCACCGAGGGGTACTGGGCGTCACGCAGGGCCAGGAGGGTGCCGAAGTCGGTGTCGGCCGAGACGATGATCCGATCCTCGTCGGCCGCCAGCTCGAAGACCACCTCGTCCCGGGCTGCATGCAGGCCGCGGTCGCGCAGATGGACCGCGTCGTGGCCGGCAGCGCGCAGCCCCTCGGCCACGCGGGGAGACAACGCGTTGTCGATCAGAAATCTCACGTCCCGGTCAGCGGCAGGGTCCGTTCGTCGACGGCCGACGCGGCAAACCGCAGCGCCTCGGCGACATCGTCCGCCTGAAGATCGGGATACTCGGCGAGGATCGCGTCGACATCGAGCCCCTGGGCGACCAGGCGAACGACCATGGCGACCGGGATCCGCAGGTTGCGGATGCACGGCACGCCGCCCATCTGCGCCGGATCGATCGAGATGCGCGGGAAGGGCATGGTGACCTCCAGTCAGACGCTCGACGGCCAGGATAGCGCGAGACCTCCGACCCGGCGAGGCCGGGCCCCGCGCCGATCCGACGCAGGGGCTGCGCGCCGCATCGGCCCCCAGGCGCGTCAGCCCGGCGACGTCCGCCGCCGGCCCGCGACCGCCTCGACCTCGCTCATCATCTGCGGCGACGAGTCGAGCAGCTCGTGGAAGTCGTCGCGGCCCAGGCTGATGGTCAGCGTCTGGGTGCGCGCGCGGATGGTGGCGTTGCGGGTGGTGTCGTCCAAGAGCGCCATCTCGCCGAAGATGTCGCCGTCCTCGAGGTGGGCGACCACCTCGCCGCCGACGACGACCTCGACCTTGCCGCGCACCACCACGTAGAAGCGGTCGCCGGCGTCGCCCGCCTCGAAGACGACGTCGTCGGCGGCGAACACCTCGCTGACGAAGCGCGGCACGAGGGCGTCGACCGTCGGCCGGTCGAGCACCGAGAAGATCGGGATGGCGGCCAGGCGCTCGGCGTCGACGCGGGCGCGCCGGCCGTCGGCGCTGACCTGGAAGCCGTCCTGCTTGGCCCACAGGCGGGCGTACTCGCCGCCCTGCGCGAGGAGCTCGGCGTGGGTGCCCTGCTCGACCACGCGGCCCTCGTCGACGACGACGATGCGATCGAAGCCGACGGCGCTGGCCAGGCGGTGGGTGACGCTGATGACGGTGCGGCCCGTCGCGACGCGCATCAGGGTGTCGTTGATCGCCGACTCGGTGGCCGGGTCGAGCGCCGACGTCGCCTCGTCGAGCAGCAGCACGACCGGATCGCGCAGCAGGGCGCGCGCGATGGCCACGCGCTGACGCTGTCCGCCGGACAGCCGCGTGCCGCCCTCGCCGGCCAGGGTGTCGTAGCCCTCGGGCAGGCGCTGGATGAGGGCGTCGATCTCGGCCCGGCGCGCGGCCTCCTCGACCTCGTCGTCGGTGGCGTCCAGCCGCGCCATCCGGATGTTCTCGCGCAGGCTGGTGTTGAACAGGAAGTTGTCCTGGAAGACGACGCCCATCTGCCCACGCAGCGAGTCGAGCGTGCCCTCGCGCACGTCGGTGCCGTCGATGCGCACCGCGCCGCCGTCGACGTCGTAGAAGCGCAACAGCAGGTTCAGCACGGTGCTCTTGCCCGAGCCGCTCGCGCCGACGACGGCCACCGTCTGCCCGGCGGTGATCTCGAGATCCAGCCCGTTCAGCACCGGCGTCTCTTCGTAGCCGAAGCGCACGTCGTCGAAGCGCACGGCGCCGGTCAGCGGGGGCAGGCGGGCGGCGTCGGCCCCGTCGGAGACCCGCACGGGGGCGTTCAAGAGCTCCTCGATGCGCCGCACCCCGCTCGACGCGCGGATGAGCGCCGGCACCACGCGCTTGCTGATGTCGTAGGTGTGCTTGCTGACGACGGTGAGCAGGCTGAGGAAGGCCACCAGCGAGCCGGCGGTCATGTCGCCGCGGAAGGCCATCCAGGCGCCGATGCCGGTGATCAGCAGCTGCACGCTCTGCACGCCCAGCGCCGAGGCGGTGCCCACCAGCGAGATGAGGAAGCCGCTGCGGATGCTGGTCTTCGCGAGGGCGTCGATCTCCTCGTGGAAGCGCTGCATCGCCAGGGTGTGCAGGCCGAAGGCCTTGATGACCGGCTGCGCGCGCACGTTCTCCTGCACCGCGTTCAGCACGTCGCCCTCGGCCTTCTTCATCACGTAGGTCGCGTCGGCGGCGCGCGGCGTCATGCGCCCCACCACCAGCACCATCAGGGGCACGGCGACGCTGGTCAGCAGCGCCAGCCGCCACTCGAGGTAGAACAGCACCGGCAGGTTGACCAGCAGGCCCAGCACCGACAGCACGCCCTCGACCATCCGGCGGGTGAGCCCTTGGCGCAACACGCCGAGATCACTCGAGAAGCGGGCCAGGATGTCGCCGAGCGGCATGCGCGTGTAGAAGTCCATGCCCAGCCGCTGCAGGTGCTGGAACAGGTGGCGGCGCACGTCGTTGGTGATGGCGGCGGTGGCCTTCGACTCGAGCATGTCGCCCGCGAGGCTGGCGCCGGCGGCGAGCACGTAGCCCACCGTCAGGCCGATCAGGATCAGCGACAGGGGCGGATCGTTGGTGCCGGCCAGCACGTTGTCGACGATCAGCTTGAGGCTGACCGCGAGCCCGGTGGTGAACGCCTGCTGCAGCAACAGCAGGACCACGAGCGCCGCGCCGAGGCCCTTGTACGGGCGCCAGTACGCCCGCGCGCGGCCCAGCATCGCCAGCACGCCGAGGTGGGCGGAGGGGCTGTTCTTCAACGCCGACGACTCCACGCCAGGGAGGGACAGGGCGGCCATCATAAACCCCACTTGCTCTTTTGGGGGGCTTCGGGGTCAATGAACCATGATTCGCGCCCGAACGCTCTTCACCCTCGCCCTGCTCGGCCTCGCGCTGGCGGCCTGCGGCGGCGCCCCCCGAGCGCCCGCCGACCGCTTCGAGGTGTTCGCGCTGCACCCGCAATACGTCGGCGAAGAGCGCGGCGAGGGTGAGACGGGTGACACCGTGGCCTACTGGGACGATGCCAAACGGGCGGCGCACGTCCTGCGCGTGCGCGACGGCAAGCTGGTCGACCTCGAGGGCCGCCCGCTCGATCCCGACATCGAGGCGCACCCCGAGCGCGGCGGCTTCGCGATGTACGCGATGACCGGCGACGGCACCATCTACTACTCGTTCGACCACCGCCCGGGCCACGTGCACCACTCCACGCTGACCGCGGGCGCGCCGGTCGCCTGCGCCGGCGACATGACCGTGATCAACGGCGAGCTGGTGGACGTGAACAACTCGAGCGGGCACTACCGCCCGCCGCCCCGCGCGCTCGATCAGATGGTGCTGCGCCTGCGCGAGCTGGGCGTCGACATGACCGACGTCGAGGTGAAGTACTGGGGGCAGCCGGATCGCGCGCCGCCCCCCGCCGCGCCGTGAGCGGCGCGCCGTCGTGGATCAGGCGACCGTGATCGTGTCGTCGAGGTAGACGTCCTGCACCGTGTGCAGGATCTCGACGCCCTCGGCCACCGGCTTCTGGAAGGCCTTGCGCCCCAGGATGAGGCCGGTGCCGCCCGCGCGCTTGTTGATGATCGCGGTGCGCGCGGCGTCGGCGAGGTCGTTGTCGCCGCTGGCCCCGCCCGAGTTGATCAGCCCCTGGCGTCCCATGTAGCAGTTCGCCACCTGGTAGCGGCACAGGTCGATCGGGTGGTCGGTGGTCAGCTCGGTGTAGACCTTCTTGTGCGTCTTGCCGAAGCCCTTCAGCACGTTGTAGCCGCCGTTGTTGGTGGGCAGCTTCTGCTTGATGATGTCGGCCTTGATCGTGACGCCGAGGTGGTTGGCCTGCCCGGTCAGATCGGCCGAGGTGTGGTAGTCGACGCCGTCCACCTTGAAGGCGTTGTTGCGGGTGTAGCACCACAGGATGGTGAACAGCCCCAGCTCGTGCGCCCGCTCGAAGGCCTCGGACACCTCGACGATCTGCCGGGTGCTCTCGGGGCTGCCGAAGTAGATCGTCGCGCCGACGCCCACCGCCCCCATCTCGAAGGCCTGCTCGACGCGGGCGAACATCACCTGGTCGAAGGCGTTGGGGTAGCTCAAGAGCTCGTTGTGGTTCAGCTTGAGGATGTAGGGGATGCGGTGCGCGTACTTGCGCGCGGTGGCCGCCAGGACGCCCAGGGTCGACGCCACGCCGTTGCAGCCCGCCTCGATGGCCAGCTCGACGATGGCGGCCGGGTCGAAGTAGCGCGGGTTGGGCGCGAAGGACGCGCCGGCCGAGTGCTCGATGCCCTGGTCGACGGGCAGGATCGAGACGTAGCCGGTGCCCGCGAGGCGGCCGTGGTCGTACAGGCTGCGCAGGTTGCGCAGCACGGTCACCGGGCGGTCGGTGTCGACGAACACGCGCTCGATGAAGTCGCCGCCGGGCAGGTGCAGCGACGCCGCCGGGATGGTGGTGCAGCGGTGCTCGAGCAGGCCCTTGGCCTCGTGTCCGAGAAGCTCTTCGATCGACTTGCCCACGGTCGTACCTCCATGTCGGGCGATGGACGGGTGAAGGCGTAGCAGACGCCCGCGCGCGCCGCAACGCCGCGCGCCGTGCCGGCTTGCGGGCGCGCGTGGGCGTGCCTATGGTTGCGCCCCATCGTCACCCCGGAGAGTCGGCCATGCACGCCAGCCCGTACGTCATCGACGCCACCGACGTGGACTTCCAGCAGAAGGTGCTGCTGCGCAGTCAGGAGGTGCCGGTCCTCGTCGACTTCTGGGCCGAGTGGTGCGGGCCCTGCAAGACGCTGGGCCCCATCCTCGAGAAGCTGGCGGTCGAGTACGACGGCGCCTTCGAGCTGGTGAAGGTGGACGTCGATCGCTCGCCGCAGGTGGCCAGCGTCTTCCGCATCCAGTCCATCCCCACCGTGTTCCTGGTCATCGGCGGGCAGCCGGTCGACGGCTTCCAGGGCGCGCAGACCGAGCCGGCCATCCGCCAGATGCTCGAGCGCCACCAGCTTCAGGCGGAGGCCGATCCCCTCGACATGGCCGACGAGGCGCTGGCCGCCGGGCGGCCGGACCTGGCCGAGCAGGCCTTCCGACACGTGCTGGCCGACCAGCCCACCGAGTCGCGCGCGCTGATCGGGCTGGCGAAGATCGCGATGGGGCAGGGGCGCACCGACGAGGCGGGCGCGCTGTTGGCCAGGGTGCCGCTGGAGGATCCGCGCTACGACGAGGCGCAGCGGCTGAAGGGCGTGATGGACTTCGCCGCCGACGCCGGCGACGAGGCCGCGCTGCGGGCGCGGATCGAAGCGCACCCCAAGGACGCCGAGGCGTGGTACGGGCTGGGCGCCACGCTGGCCAGCCAGGGGCGCATCGACGACGCCTGCGAGGCCTTCCTGAAGGTGGTGCAGCTCGACCGCGAATACCGCGACGACGGCGGCCGCAGGGCGCTGCTGTCGCTGTTCGCGCTGAGCGATCCCGAGGATCCCGCGGTGGTCACCTGGCGGCGGCGGCTGGCTGCCCAGCTGTTCTGATCTCGCCTACTCGAAGAAGCGGTCGCAGCTGTCGTAGGGCGCGCACCCCGGGCCCCCGGCGCGCCCCGACTGCAGCACGTACTGCTGGCCCAGGCAGCGCCAGTAGTTCTCGCGTTGGGCCTGGCAGCTCTGCAGGCACTGGTTGCGCAGCAGGCCGGCCTCGGTGCACAGGCTGAACGGGTTGTTCACGCCGGGGCACTGCTGATCGGCGCACATGCTGCCCTGGCTGCACACCGACTCGAAGTCTTCGTTGGCGGCCAGCGGCGCGCAGTCGACCTCGCTGAGATCCGTGCCGGGCTCGAGGCCGCGCGTGCCGCCGGTGACGCAGAGCGCGACGCAGGCGCCCTCGAAGAACGCGGCGTTGTTGGGATCCAGCGCCAGGCCGGGGCAGGCGGCGCCCCCGTTGGGCGCGTCGGCGCGGCGCAGGCAGGTGGCCAGGGTGCTGCAGGTCAGCTCGCAGGCCTCGCGGACGTCGGGTGAGCCCATGTCGGGCGGCGGCGGGGCGGCGTCGCGCACCGGCGGGGCGGCGTCGCGGCGGGGCCGGCCGCCGTCGCGGCGCGTCATCGGCGCGGCGTCCCGTCGCTCGGTCGCGCTGTCGCGCACGTCCGCGTCCAGCGAGGCGGCGTCTCCGCCGCCGACGTCCCCGCCGCCGACGTCCGGCGTGATGATCCCGCCCTGACCCGGGTAGTCGCGATCGAAGTCGAGGCCCAGGCTGCAGCCGGCGGCCAGGGCGCTGGCGACGAGGATGAGGCGGCGCATCCCGGCCAATCTAGGTGTCCGCCGGGGCAGGGGTCAACGTCGCGCGCTTGCGGGCGTAGTGGCGCAGCACCAGGGCGCCGCCGACGATGCACAGGCTGATGAGCTGGCTGGTCGACAGGAAGGTGACGCTGCCGGTCGGCAGGCCCAGCAGCTGGTTGAGGGGCTCGCTGATCACCTGGAACACGAAGCCGCGCTCGGCGTCGTCGCCGCGGAACAGCTCGATGGTGCTGCGCGCCAGGGGGTACAGCAGCAACCACCAGACGAACACCTGGCCGTGGTAGCGCTTGCGCTGGCGGATCCAGATCAGCACGCCGAACAGCAGCAGGCCGACGAGGCTGTCGTACAGCTGGGTGGCGTGCACGGGCAGGCTGTGATCGGCGGCGGCGGTCAACAGCCCCTCGTCGAGGTGCTGGTGGAACACCATCGAGCGCGGGGGGAAGGTCAGCCCCCAGCCCGTGCCGGTCGGCTTGCCCCAGCAGCAGCCCGCCGCCAGGCAGCCCAGGCGGCCGAAGAACTGACCGATGGCCAGCGACGGGATGAGCACGTCGGTCATCGGCAGGATGGGCAGGCGCTCGCGGCGCATGAACCAGATGATGATCAGCACCGCGCCGATGACGCCGCCGAGGAACACCAGGCCGCCGTTCCAGAAGCGCAGCAGGCGCGTACAGTCGGGCTCGCTGATCGCGTCGTCGGGGTACAGCTGGTTGAAGTACGCCACGTCGACGCAGGGGTAGTAGTACTGGTCCCAGTTCACGACGATGAACAGGACGCGGCTGCCCACCAGGCCGGCCACGAGGATCCACCAGCACAGATCGAGCACCAGGTCGCGGTCGTAGCCGACGCGCTCGGCGTAGCGGGTGGCCAGCCAGATGCCCACCACGAAGCCCGTCGCGATCATCACCGCGTAGAGGTGGATGGGGTAGCCGAACAGGTTGAACCAGATCGGGTGCATCGTCAGCTCGCCTCCCGGTGGCCGCGCCGGAGTCGCACGAGGGCGTAGGCCACCACCGGGATCGCGATCAACTGGCTGGTCGACAGGGTGTCGCCCAGCCACAGGCCGCGGTCGTCGGCCCGGAAGAACTCGATGACGAAGCGGCCGATGGGGTAGGCCACGCAGAACTCCCAGATGCCCTGGCCATCGAAGCGGATCCGGCGGCGGCGCCAGAAGTAGAAGAACGCGAACAGGGCGAGGGCGAAGGCGGCCTCGTAGGCCTGCGTGGGGTGCACCGGCAGGCTGTGGTCGGCGCCGAGCTCGAGCAGGCCGTGCTCGGCGTGGTCGAGGAAGGCGGGGCGGCCGAAGGCGCACAGGGGGCCCTGCGGGGTGTCGCGCAGCAGATCGTAGTTGGGCGGGCAGGTCAGATCGGGGCCGGCGCGGGTGACGAAGCCGGTGAAGCGCAGGCCGAGGGGGCCGGTGGTGGGCTGGCCGTAGCAGCAGCCGCTGAGCAGGCAGCCCAGGCGGCCCACGCCGAGGCCGAGGGGCACGCCGAAGCTGGCCAGATCGGCGGCCTTCAGGAAGGGGATGCCGCGCCGGCGCAGGAACACGAAGCACACGGCCACCGCGCCCAGGAAGCCGCCGAGGAAGGCCAGGCCGCCGTGCCAGAACTTCAGGGCGGCGAGGCAGTCGCGGGCGGGGTGGCAGCGGCCGGTGTCCGGGTGGCACAGCGCGCCGGCGTCCGCCGCGACGCAGTCGGCGTCGGTGGCGCAGGGCACGTGGATGAAGCTGGGCACCTCGACCTGCAGGGGATCGGTGCACAGGTGCACGTAATCCCAGAAGTAGCCGTCGGCGAAGACGTGCAGCAGGCGGGCGCCCAGCAGGCCGGCGATCAGCGCGTAGAGCGCCATGTCGAGCAGGTCGTCGGGGTCGATGCCCTTGCGGGGCGCCTCGCGCCAGGCGAGGAAGACCGCCGCCAGGAAGCCCAGCGTCAGCAGGGTGTAATAGCTGGGGAGGGTGAAGTCCCCGATCTCGAACAGGATCGGGCG
The DNA here is from genome assembly GCA_020633465.1 of Myxococcales bacterium. Classification (GTDB taxonomy): domain Bacteria; phylum Myxococcota_A; class Bradymonadia; order UBA7976; family UBA1532; genus JACKDN01. The sequence goes on along the minus strand of JACKDN010000005.1, from coordinate 169,804 downwards.
CACGATTCTCTCAGTCCGGCGGCGGGGCGCTCAGTCGGTCGCCTTCGCCGGATCGTCGGCGGCGTCGGCGGCGCTGCGGCCCTGCACGATCATGTCGACCACCAGCAGCCCGACGCCGACCGAGATGGCGACGTCGGCGATGTTGAACGTGGGCCAGTGGGCCTCGCCGTAGTACCAGTCGATGAAGTCGACGACGAAGCCGAGGCGCACCCGGTCGATCAGGTTGCCGACGGCGCCGCCGAGGATGAGCGTCAGCGCCCAGCGCAGCAGGCGCTGGCCGTGGGCGCGCCGGTAGAGCGTGACGATCACGCCGATGGCCACCAAGCCGATGATGACGAAGAAGGGGACGCGCCAGCTCTCGGGCAGGGTGCGGAACAGGCCCCACGCGGCGCCCTTGTTGCCGGCCAGCTTGAAGTTGAACCAGCCGTCGAAGACCACCTGCACCCGGCTCAGGATGTGGCTGGCGTCCTCCGGCAGGCCGCCGGGGGGCGACAGCGACAGCGCGCTCACCGCCCAGATCTTGGTCAGCTGATCGGCGACGACCACGAAGATCGAGCCGAGCGCGAGGAGCAGATAGCGACGCATGGGCGGAGGGGGGGCCGTTGAGGGTCGGGACAATCTAGGTGGCCGGCCCGGGCGATGCAACCGCGGGCGGTCGCTCGGGGGCGGGGCGCGGTCGTCTTCGCCGCTCACGACGACGACGACGACCACGACCGCGCATGATCAGGCGCGGGCGACGGCGGCGTTCCAGCCGGCGAGGTGGCGGGCGACGGCGGCGTCGGGCAGATCGCGGTGGAAGCGGCGATCCTCGCGCCAGCTCTGGCGCACCGCGTCGAGATCGGGCCAGACGCCGACGGCGAGGCCGGCCAGGAAGGCCGCGCCGAGGGCGGTGGTCTCGAGCATGGCCGGGCGGACGATCTCGACGCCGAGCAGATCGGCCTGGAACTGCATCAGCAGATCATTGGCCGCCGCCCCCCCGTCGACCTTGAGCGCGGTGAGGCGCTTGCCGAGATCGGCCTCCATGGCGCGCAGGATGTCGTGGTTCTGGAAGGCGATGCCCTCGAGCGCGGCGCGCGCGAGGTGGGCGCGGGTGGTGCCCCGGGTGAGGCCGCAGATCAGGCCGCGCGCGTCGGCCTTCCAGTGCGGGGCGCCCAGGCCGGTCAGGGCGGGCACGAAGTAGACGCCGCCGCTGTCGGGCACCTGCCGAGCGAGGCCCTCGATGTCGCTGGCCTTCTGGATCAACCCCAGCCCGTCGCGCAGCCACTGCACGGCGGCGCCGGCGATGAACGCGCTGCCCTCGAGCGCGTAGGTGACGCGGTCGCCCAGCTTCCAGCCCACGGTGGTCAGCATGCCGTTGGTGCTGGGCACGGGCTCGGCGCCGGTGTTCATCAGCAGGAAGGCGCCGGTGCCGTAGGTGCACTTCGCCTCGCCCACGTCGAAGCAGGCCTGGCCGAAGAGGGCGGCCTGCTGGTCGCCCGCCATGCCCGCCACGGGGATGCCGTCGGGCAGGCCGGGGAAGTCGCGGGTGGTGCCGTAGATCTCGCTGCAGCCGCGGACGGCGGGCAGGACGCCGCGCGGCACGCCGAGCACCTGCAGCAGGTCGTCGTCCCAGTCGAGCGTCTCGAGGTTCATCATCAGGGTGCGGCTGGCGTTGCTGGCGTCGGTGACGTGCGCCGCGCCGCCGGTGAGGCGCCAGACGAGGAAGGTGTCGATGGTGCCGAAGGCCAGCGCCCCCTTCTCGGCCTGCGCGCGGGCGCCGCCGACGTGGCTCAGCAGCCAGGCCAGCTTGGTGCCCGAGAAGTAGGGGTCGAGCACGAGGCCGGTCCGCGCGCGGAACAGCGCCTCGTGGCCGGCGTCCTTCAGCGCGCGGCAGCGGTCGGCCGTGCGGCGGCACTGCCAGACGATGGCGTTGTGCACGGCGCGGCCCGTCTGCCGATCCCACAGCACGGTCGTCTCGCGCTGGTTGGTGATGCCGATGCCGGCGATGTCGCCCGGGTCGACGCCCGCGTCCTTCAGCGCGCCGATCAGGGCCGCCTGCACCGACGCCATGATCGCCTCGGGATCGTGCTCCACCCAGCCGGGCTGCGGGAAGATCTGCGGGAACTCCTCGGTGTGGCGGCCGCGGACGCGCAGATCGGCGTCGAGCACCAGCACGGTGCTGCCGGTGGTGCCCTGGTCGATGGCGAGGACGTAGCGGCTCATGCGGGGGACTCCGTGCGCGGGTGGGGCGTGGGGCCGGCGGCGCAGAAGGCCGGCGGATCGTCGACGAAGGCGACCACGTCGCGCGCCACCGCCTCGTGCTCGACGTCCAGCGACAGGATGTGCCAGCTGCGCGGGTACACCACCAGGCGGCGGTGCCGGGTGTGCAGGCGGTCCATCAGATCGTGGGCGTTGTGCACCGGGGCGACGTGATCGTAGCGGCCGTGCTGCACCAGCACCGGCACGGCCAGGCGAGCGACGCGGTCGCGCGCCTGCGCCTGCCCCTCGAGCAGGCTGCTCGCGGCGGCCAGCGGTACGCGATCGTAGTTGGGCATCGCGGCGGCGATGGCGGCGTCCGAGACGTCGGGGCCGCCCTTCTTGGGCACGAAGGGCACCGCGTCGGCCAGGGGCAGGCGGCGCGCGAGGGCCAGGACGGTCTGCTGCTTGAACGCGAGCTGCAGCGGGGTCGCCATCGCCACCAGGCCGGCCACGCGATCGCCGCGCTCCTGCGCGACGACGATGCCGCACAGCGCCCCCATCGACAGGCCGACGACGAACACCTGGTCGTGCTCGGCGGCCAGCGCGTCGAAGGCGCGGCGCGCGGTCGCCAGCCAGTCGCCCCAGCGGGTGTGCTGCAGCGCCTCGGGCCGCGTGCCGTGCCCCACGAGGCGCGGCGCCCGCACCCGGTGCCCGCGCGCGGCGAGCGCCTCGGCCACCGGCAGCAGCTCGTAGGGCGTGCTGGTCAGCCCGTGCAGACAGAGGACGGCGGTGGGGCCGCCCGGCAGGTCGATGGGCCCGCCCTTGGCGGGGTCGGTCGGAGCGCTGTCGGCCATGCCGCGTGCGTAGCACACGGCCCCACGCGGGGCAACGCGCCTCGGCGTCAGGGCACCGCGCAGAGCTCGACGCCGAGGGCATCCAGCACGGTGTCGATCGGCGTCGCCCAACTGACGTCGGCGTCCCCGCCGACGAGCAGGCCGACGGCCACGCCGTCCGCGCGCAGCACCAGCGCGCCCGAGTCACCGTCGTCGGAGAACCGATCCGAGTCGGCCCGAATGCGCAGCAGCCCGCGGAACCAGGCCACGCCGTTCTCGTGCTCCATGTAGACGCGATCGGTGAGGGCCTCGACGACGCCGGTCGTCTCGCCGGTCGTCCGACCGATCTTGAAGACGGCGTCCCGCAGGGTCGCGCGGGCGACGCCCGCAGGGGGCGCACGTCGACGCACGGGAAGGAAGCCCGCCTGCCACGCCACGCCGTCCCCGACCCGGGCGATCGCGGCGTCCACCTCGTTCCACGCCGCCGGGTGGCGCGCCCCGACGGCGCTGAAGTGCAGGGGCACCCAACGCGCGAGACGCATGCGCGGCAGCGGGGTGCCGGGCGGCAGTCCGGCGCACGGCTGCCGGACGGCGTCACCCGGGCGTGCGTGGTTCTCGCCGGCCAGCACGTGGTTGTTCGACAGCACGTAGACGACGCCGTCGGCGTCCCGGACGAAGCCGCCGAGGGTCCCCATGGTTGCCAGACCCGCGTGCAGACGGCCGCTCCGCAGGTCGTGGTCCCAGTTCTGGATTTCGAGACCGCAGTGCAGGGGGTTCGACGGCAGCTGTTCGGGAGGTGTGGCTTGCAGGCGGGGGACGCCGGGGGCCCGGGTGACGGTGACGGGCACGGCGCGGAACCGGTCGGGCAGCGCGTTGCGCCCACCGGCCATCCGAAGGACGCTCAGGCCGAAGCGCCGGCCGTGCGCGCCGATGCCGACGGCCGTGACCCGGTCGTCCGCCTCGAAGAACTGCCGCGCGGCGGCACGAACGACAGACTCCACCGAATCGAAGGGAACGCCCATGGTGCCTCCAGGGGGGCACGTTAGGGCAAGGCATGGCTCACATCAACACGGGCAGTGTCAGCCCTCGTTGGCCGCCAGCCGCTTGTAGCCTGGGAGCGCCCGAGGCCGGCCGATGCGCGTGACCACCACGGGCACCCACTCGTCGCCCACGCGCATGCGGCGAATCCGCACGCGCGATGGCTGCTGGATGCCCAGCGCGATGACGGGCGCCTCCTCGGTGCCGCCGACGCCGAGGGCGAAGGGCCCGGTGTAGTCGCCCAGCAGCGCGCGGTGAACGTCGGGCTGTTCCAGGAAGCGCGCCAGCTCGTCGACGGTCATGGTTCCTCCAGCGGCCTGAGCATCCTACGGGCCTGCCGACTCATTCGCAAAGCCCGTGCCGTGACATCGACTCACTGCACAGGAACATGAGCGGCACGCCGCGCGTGCGGGTTGAACGGCTCGGCGGCCGGATACCCTCCCGCGCGTCAGCGGCGGCGGCGCACCAGGCCCAGGACGGCCAGCAGGGCCAGGGCGGCGGCGGGGGAGCTGCCGTCGGCCGCGTCGCAGTCGCAGCCGCTGTCGTCGCCGGCCATCGAGTCGGCGATCTCGGCGGTGCGGTCGCTCTGCACCATCGGCTGGCCGGCGACGAGGTGCTGCTCGATGACGCGGGCGGCGGGCACGCCCTCGCCGCGCACCGTCTCGCCCGCCTGGCGCTGGATGACGTTGGGGTTGGCGCCGTTGGCCAGGCGGAAGCGCAGGCCGCTGGCGGTCTCGATGGTGGCGCCGGCGAAGTCCGGCTCGCCGTCGCTGCCGCAGCGGATGTACTGCGTCGCGTTGTACTGGTTGCTCACCGGGACCAGATCGGGGTTCTCGGCGAAGAGCGGATCCTGGGTCATCTCGTGGCTGCTCAGCGTCGAATACAGCCGGGTGAGATAGGGGTGCTGGCCGATGAGGCGCAGGAGATCCTCGCGGGGCGGGTTGATCGCCTCTTCGATCTGCATCGCTAGCGCCGCGCCGTCGACGGTGATGGCGTTGCGCTCGTTGTCGTAGCACCAGGGGCAGGCCAGGAAGTCGACCGGGTCGAAGCCGTCGGGCCCGCTGATCACCCCGGGCAGGACGCGCGCCATGTCGGCGTCGCCCTGGAAGCGAAAGAGGATCTCCTCCAACTGCTGGAAGGTGCGGGCGGCGCGCACCTGCTCGATGAAGGGGGCGTCGTAGATGGTCAGGTTGCCGCGCAGGCCGTTGCTGCCGCCGGCGTAGTCGGTGGCGAAGGCCTGGCCGCCCGCCTCGTCGGCGGCCTGGCTGACGACGTCGGGGTAGTTCTGGCCGCCGCCCGGCCAGTCGATGGCCGCCTCGTTGATGCGCACGTGCAGGAAGTTCTCGGGGATGGCGCGGTGCTGACCCAGCACGTGGACGATGACGCCCATGTCGGGCTCGGCGGCGACGGCCGTGGGCCGGATGGGCACCGTGGGCTGGTCGCTGGTGAAGGTCAGCCGGATGGGCTGCACCTCGCGGCTCTCGGCGTCGGGCAGCAGGCGCAGGGCGACGAAGGCGGCGCCGGCCTCGACATAGGGCACCAGCAGGGCGTCGGTGCCTTCGGGGATGCCATAGCCGTTCGACTCCAGCCATTGGCGCAGCGGCACGACGTCGTCGGCCTTGATGACCGAGGTGTCGAAGGGGCCGATCGCCTGGCGCGACAGCACCTGCACGCCGCCGCCGCCGTCCCCGGCGCCGGGGAAGCCGGCGGCGCCCGCGTCGCCGGAGCTGGCGTCGCGCGCGAGGAACTCGCAGCGCTCCTCGAACTCGGTGGTGAGGGTGAAGATCGGCGCGTAGAGCCGATCGAGCTCCGTGAACAGCTGCTCGCTCGACAGCCCCACCTCGACGTCGTCGGGCACGGGCAGCAGCCAGCCGAACTCGGTGGGTGGCCCGTCCCAGGTCAGGCGCACGTGCATCACCGTCCGATCGCCGTCGCGGGCGAACAGGATGCGCTCGGCGGCCTGGTTGACGGGCTGGGCGTTGTTGCAGAACAGGCCCCCGCAGGCCAGGGCGGCGGCGGGGGCGGCGGCGACGAGGGCGGCGGCCAGCAGGCCGAGAAGGTGACGCACGAGAAGACTCCTCGAGGGGTTTGACTTCGCACCCGACGCCATCCGGCGCCGGGTCTTACCGCCGGCGGCGACGCAGCAGACCCAGGCCCAGCAGCACGCCGAGCAGGCCGACCGGGCTGCCGCCGTCCGTCGCGTCGCAATCGCAGCCGTCGTCGCCGCCGTCGGCCCCGCGGCCGCCCACCCCGCCGTCGGCCGCGCCGCCGCCGCCCGGACCCGCGCCCGGGCCGGCGCCCGGCCCGCCGCCGGGTCCGCCGCCGGGCATGCCGCCGTTGTAGCGCTCGGCCAGCGCGTCGCTGCGGTCGTCGATGACGATCGGCTGCCCGCGCTCCTCCATCTGCTCGATGACCGCGGCCGCCGGCACGCCCTCGCCGCGCACGGTCTCGCCGGCCTGCCGCTGGATGGCGTCGGGCACGGCGCCACCGTCCAGCATGAACGACAGCCCGTTGGCCAGCACGATGTCCGAGCCCATGTCCACGCCGCCGGGCGCGCAGTGGATGCGCCGCGTGGCCGTACGCACGTTGGTCTGTCCGTCCAGGTCGGGGTTGTAGGCGAACTCGGGGTCGAGGGTCATCTCGTCGGCGCTCATCGTCGTGTACAGGCGCGACAGGTAGGGGTGGCCGGCCAGCAGCGCCAGGATGGGCGCGCGCGCCGGGTTCACCGTCGCCTCGATGTCGGCGGCCAGCGCCGCGCCGTCGACCGCCTGCTCCCAGTCCACGTCGCCCCAGCAGTCGGGGCACTGGAAGAACTGCGCGGGCGTCACGCCCTCGGGCAGCTCGAAGAAGTCGCCGAGGATGCGTTGCAGATCGGCGTCGTTCAGGTTGCCCAGCGCGTCCACCGCCTCGCGCAGGGTGGTCGCCGCGCGCAGGCCCTCGAGCCGCTCACCCTCGATGGGCTGCAGCAGCGCGTCGAGCTGGCTCTCGTGCGGGCCGGCGAAGTCGGTGGCGAAGCCCTGGCCGCCCGCCTCGTCTGCCGCCTGGCTGACGACGTCGGGGTAGTTCTGGCCGCCGCCGACCCAGTCGATGGCCGCCTCGTTGATCTGCAGGTGGCGGTAGTTCTTGGGGATGGCGCGCGCGCTGCCCAGCAGGTGGACGATCAGCCCCATGTCCGGCTCGGTGGCCACGGCGGTGGGGCGGATGGGGATGGAGGGCAGGCTGGCGGTGAAGGTCAGGCGCAGGGGCTGGATGTCGCCGGTGTCGGCGCCGGGCAGCAGCTTGACCGCGACGAAGACGGCGCCCGCGTCGACGTAGGGCTGCAGCTTGTCGTCGGTGCCTTCGGGGATCTGGAAGTTCTCGCGGTCGAGCCAGGCGCGCAGATCCATGACGCTGTCGGCCTCGAGGATGACGCGATCGAAGGGGCCGATCGCCTCGCGCGACAGGACGCTGACGCCGCGGCCGCCGGGGCCCTCGTTGCCGCCGCCCGCGCCGTCCGCGGCCAGCGGAGGCGGCGGGCAGTCCTCGTCGAACTCGGTGACGAGCTGGAAGCGCGGGCCGAAGACGGCGTCGAGCTGCGCGAACAGCTGCTCGCTCGACAGCGTGGTCTCCACGTCGGGCGGCACCGGCAGCAGCCAGCCGAAGTCCTGCGGCGGGCCCTGGTAGGTGATCTGGACGTGCATCTCGATCTGGTCGCCGTCCTGGGCGAACAGGATGCGCTCCGCGCTCTGCGTGATCGGCTGGTTGTTGTTGCAGAACATGCCGCCGCAGGCGAGGGCGGCGTGGGGCAAGAGGGCGACCGCGAGGGCCGCGACGAGTGTGCGCATGGGTGGTTCCTCCCCGGACTGGTCGCCAGCATAGCTGCAAGGGGCGTGCGGGGGCGACGGCGCGATGGCGTGGTCGCGTCGCGCCGGATTCCTGAGTGCCGCTCGCGGAAAGTTGAGCCGGCGCGGGGCGCGGGCCCGCGCTGTTCGGGCGCGGCGTCGCTGGCACGGGCCTTGTAGACGCCCCCGACGGAACGCATCGGGGGACATCATGCGCACTCTGCTCACCGCGATCGCCGCGGCGCTCGCGGCCTTCGCGCCGATCGCGGCTTCGGCCTGCGGCGGCTTCTTCTGCAGCGCTCAGCCGGTCGACCAGCAGGCCGAGCGCATCCTCTTCGTCGACCACGGCGACGGCACGATCACCAGCTACGTCGAGATCGCCTACCAGGGCGAGCCCGAGGGCTTCGCCTGGGTGGTGCCGGTGCCCTCGGTGCCCGAGCTCGACACCTGGTACGGGCGGGCGTTCAACGGCCTCGACCTGGCCACCCAGCCCCAGTTCCAGGTGCCGTGGGGCTGCTTCGCCGAGGCCGACGCCGACGGCGCGGCCGGCGGGGCGCCGCCGGGCGCCCGCGACGAGGTGGACGTGCTGGCGCAGGAGCGCGTGGGCCCCTTCGAGACGGCGACCATCCAGTCGAGCGATCCGCGCGCCCTCGTCGAGTGGCTGCGCGCCAACGGGTACCGCATCCTCCCCGCCATGGAGCCCTTCGTGGCGCTCTACACCGCCGAGGGCATGAAGTTCCTGGCCATGAAGCTGGCCCCCGGTGAGGACACCGACAGCATCGAGCCGATCAAGATGACCTACGCGGGCATGGCGCCGGCCGTGCCCCTGCGCCTGACCTCGGTGGCGGCGCAGCTCGAGATGGGCGTGAAGATCTGGATCCTCTCCGACCGCCGCTACGGCCTGGTCAACGGCGAGAACCTGCTGATCGACGACGCCGATCTGCGGTTCGACCCGTGGACCTGGACGACCAACTACGTGCCGCTGGTGGCGCGTTTGGTCGACGACGCCGACGGCAAGGCCTTCGTGACCGAGCTGGCCGGCCCCACGGCCGAGCTGGCGCAGACGGTGCGCGACAGCTTCGTGCCCGAACGCCTGGGGCAGGAGGCCATCGACGCGCGCGACGCGCTGGCCGAGGTGCTGGCGTCGAAGCCCTACATCACCCGGCTGTACGCCCGCGTGTCGCCCGCCGAGATGGACTACGACCCGGTCTTCGGGGCGGTCGAGGGCGGCGACGTGTCGAACGTGCACACGGTGCCCGAGCCCGAGGGGGGGCGCGACGCCTGCGGCCCGCCCCCCGAGACCTACGACCCCTGCGACTTCGCGGCCTGCGGCCAGGGCGGCACCTGCGCCGCCGTCGAGGACGAGAACCGCGGCGCGATGCCGGCCTGCGCCTGCGCCGAGGGCACGCTGGCTCGCGCGCAGAACGACAGCGCCGCCCGCGCCGGCGCCTCGGTGGCCTGCGGCGACGCGCGCCTGAACTTCACCGACGCCGACGTGATGGGCGGCGATCCGACGCTGGCCTTCCCCGACGCCTGCGCCGGCGATCCCTGCGGGGCGGGCAACGAGTGCGTCACGCTCAACGGCTTCCAGAGCTGCCGCTGCGCGCCGGGCAAGGTGGCCGTCGGTCTGCTCGACGAGATGGGCCGCGCCTACGCCAGCTGCGCCGATCCCATCGTGCCGGTGCCGCCGGCGGCCCTGAACGTGCCCCTGCGCGAGCCCGCGCTGCCCTACCCCGGCCGAGTGAGCCCGATGCCCACCGGCCAGCCGACCGCGCTGCCGCGCAACCCGAACATGCCCACCGCCGGTGGCGGCGACAGCGGCTTGTGCAGCGCGACGCCCGGCCGCGGCGGCGATCTCGCCGGCCTGGCCCTGCTGGCCGCCGTCGCCCTCCTGCGCCGCCGCCGCCGCGCCTGACCGACTCCCCCGGCCGGTCGGGGTGTCTCCCCCTGGCACCCCGGCCGGCCCTTCCCCTTCCCGCCCGTGATCGGCAGAGCGTCGCAAGGCACGAATGACGGGTCGAGGCGGGAGCGCGTCTCGTCGCGTCGCGTCCCCATCCGGCCGGCTCTTCCCCCCCGCCCTTGATGCCGCCGCCCCGATCGGGCGATACAGCCGCATGCAGAGCGCCCGCTGTCCCGCCCACCCCGACGCCGCCCTCGAGCCCGTGGTGCGCGGCGCCGAGGACACCTTCTGGGGCCTGGGCGGCAGCTTCGACTACGGGGCTTGCGTCGAGTGCGGCACCTGGGTGCTCGATCCGCGGCCCGCGCCGGACGAGATGGGGCCCTGGTACGCCGGCTACTACAACCCACCCGAGCTCGACCGGCGGCGCGCGCTGGCGCAGGCGAAGGGGCCCTCGGGCGCGCTGGCGCTGGACGACGTGCGCGCGGCCGACTACCTGCGCCGCCTGAAGCAGCAGGGCGTCGAGGTGGCGCCGGGGCAGCGGTTGCTCGACGCCGGCTGCGGGCTGGGCGCCTTCGCGCGCGCCGTGCGCGACCGCACCGGCGCCGACGTGCGCGGCGTCGACTTCGACGCGCGCTGCGCCGCCTTCGCCGGCGAGGTGTTCGACGTGCCGGTCGACGTGGGCGAGCTGGGCGCGCAGGGCTACCCCGACGGCCACTTCGATCTCGTCACCAGCTGGCACTGCCTCGAGCACGTCTACGATCCCGCCGCCGAGCTGCGCGAGCTGGCCCGCGTCACCCGGCCCGGCGGGTGGCTGACGCTCGAGGTGCCCGCCGTCGGCCCGCTCGCGCGCCTGTTCCGCGGGCGATGGCTCTTCCTGCAGGCCCCGACGCACCTGTACCATTTCGACCCGGGGGCGCTCCGCGGCCTGATCGAGGGCGCGGGCTTCCGTGTCGCGCAGGTCAGCCGACCGTGGCTGCCGACCGAGCTGGCCGGCAGCCTGCTGCTGGCGCTGGGCCTGCGCGGCGGCTTCGCCCGGCGGCTGGTGTTCCGGCCGCCCGGGGGCACCCCATGGGGGTGGTTGGCGCTGTTCCTGGCGCTGATGCCCCTCGATCTGCTGGTGACCGGGCTGTGCGCGCTGGCCGGGCGCAGCGGCGGCACCCGCGTGGTGGCGCAGAGGCGGGAGGATCCGTGAGGCGTCTGGTGGTGTACGGCGCAGGGACGCTGGGCGCGCGCGTGGCCGAGGCGTGGGTCGCCGCGGGTGGGCGCGCCGTGGGCCACACGGCCTCGCCCGACCGCCACGACGCCCTGCGCGCCGCGGGCGTCGAGCCCCGCCTGGGCAAGCCCGAGGACATCGGCCCCGACGACGCGCTGCTGTTGGCGCTGCCCGGCAGCGACGCCCTGACCATGGCCGTCGCGGGCCTGCGCGACGGGCCGGCGCCGGCGCGCGCGGTCGTGATCAGCTCCACCAGCTACTACGGCGTGCCCCACGGCCCCGTCGACGAGGACACGCCCCCCGGCCGCTCGGATCGCGCCCTGCGCTGCGTCGGCATGGAGAAGGTGTTCCGCGACTGGGCCGGCGCGGGCGGCGTCGTCCTGCGCTGCGGCGGCCTGTACGAGAAGGGCCGCGGCCCCATGTCGGCCCTCGAGCGCCGAGGCGAGGCCCCGCTGGGCCCGCCCGACAAGACGCTCGCGCTGATCCACTACGCCGACGCCGCCACCGCCGCCTTCGAGGCCCTGCGCCACCCGGCGCCCGCCGACACCTACCTGGCGGTGACGCCCCCGTGCCCCACGCGCCAGGCCTTCTACCAGGCCGCCTGCGTCGTGGCCGGCCTCGATCTGCCCGGCTTCGGCCCCAAGCTGCGCAAGCCGCTCGCCGAGTTCGACGTGGCGCGCCTGCGCGCCGACCTGCTGCCCACGCCCGCGCATCCGCGCTGGCAGGAAGCCCTGTTGCCCGGAGACGCCTGATGGATCCCATCGCCCTCGGTCACACCGACATCGGACAGGTCAAGGACTCGAACGAGGACAACTTCCTCGTCGACAAGCGCCTGCGGCTGTACATCGTCGCCGACGGCATGGGCGGACACGCGGCCGGCGAGGTGGCCAGCGACACGGCCGTCCGCGAGATCCGGCGGTACGTCAAAGAGCACGAGGCGGTGCTCGAGCACTTCGTCGACACCGGCGAAGGGCGCGAGCAGATCCTCGAGCTGGTCGAGACGTCCATCCGGCGCGCCGGCCGGGCCATCTACGATCAGGCCCAGGCCGATCCCGCCAAGCGCGGCATGGGCACCACGGTGGTGATGCTGCTCCTGACGCCGAAGCGCGGCTTCATCGGCCACGTCGGCGACAGCCGCGTCTACCTCGTCCGCGGCGGCGAGGTGTTCCAGATGACCGAGGATCACTCGCTGATCAACGAGCTCATCCGGCGCGGCAAGCTGCGGCCCGAGGACGCCAAGGACGCCCCGTACAAGAACGCCGTGACGCGCGCGGTGGGCGTCTACGCCGACGTCGAGGTGGACACGCTCGACTTCGAGATCGCCGCCGGCGACAACTTCATGCTCTGCAGCGACGGCCTCACCGAGCACCTGCGCGACGACGACGAGATCCGCGAGGTCATGGAGCGCGAGGAGTTCGTCGCCATCCCCAAGACCTTCGTCGAGCTGGCCAACCAGCGCGGCGGCAAGGACAACATCACCAGCCTGGTGGTGAAGCTGGACGCGGACGACGACGCCAAGAGCGAGATCGCGCTCAAGCTGAACCTGCTGCGCCAGATGCCCCTGTTCCAGCACCTGTCCTACGTCGAGCTGGTCGAGGTGCTGAACGTCAGCGAGGTGCGCAGCTACGCCGTCGACGACATCGTGTTCGAGGAGAACGACCCCGGCGAGGAGCTGTTCGTCGTCTTCGAGGGCCGGGTCAGCATCCGCAAGGGCGACGTCGAGCTGGCGCGCCTGGGGCCGGGCGGCCACTTCGGCGAGATGGCCATCATGGACAAGGCGCAGCGCTCGGCCTCGGTGGTCGCGGCGATGCCGTCGCGGCTGATCGCCATCGGGCGCAAGCCGCTGTTCCTGCTGATGCGCCGCGACAAGGACATCGCCGTCAAGCTGCTGTGGTGCTTCGTGCAGGTGCTGAACCAGCGCCTGCGCAACACCAGCGCCGATCTGCGCGACGCGCGCACCGACCACCTCGAGCTGCAGGAGATGCTGGGGCTCGAGGAGGTCATCGAAGAGGCCGACTGAGCGCCGGCCCGAGCTTCCCATGACCGTCGATCCGCTGCTGTCGGCGGCCTGCCCCGTGTGCGGGGTGGCCGCCGGCGAACCTTGCGTGGGGCGCACCGGCCGCGCGCTGAGTCGCCCCCACGACATGCGCCCGGTCGCGCCGGCGCGCGCGGCCGATCCGCTGGCGTCGGTCGACGCGGCGGACGACGGGCTGGCGCCGGGCCTCACCCCGGTCGAGGTGCGCGCGTGGTGCGGCGCGCACGGCGTCGGCGACTGGGTCACCGTGCGCCCGCTCGAGCTGGTGGCCCACCTGGGGCCGCTGGACGCCGACTGGGTGCACTTCTGGATGCCCAACGGCACCACCCTGATCGATTTGATCTGCGCGCCCACCCAGAAGCCGCGCCGGAAGCAGAGCCGCGACGCGGTGCCGGCGGCGGTGCAGCAGGTGGCGGTGGGGCTGCTGCGGGCGCGGGCGGCGCGGGCGGGTGAGGCCGAGGCCGACGAGGCCGAGCTGGCGGCGCGTGAGGCCGCCGCTCCGCTCGACGGCCCGCTGCGCGGCTTCCAGCGCCGGCTGCAGGCGGCGCGCGAGGGCCTGCGCGAGGGCGTGGCTCCGGTGGCCATGCGGGATCGCACCGTCGCCTTCGAGCTGAAGGGCAACCCGCCGGCGCTGGCCGTGCGGCTCAGCCCGCCGGTGGCCTGTGCGGCCACCGCGGTCGAGGCCGTGTGGGTGGCGGTGCACGACCGGCCGGATCGGCCCCTGCTGCGCTGCGGCTGCCCCGATCCCGACGCCCCGTGCGTCGCGCGCCTGGCCGCGCTCGACGCGCTGCGCGGCGCGCTGCTCGATCCGGCGCACGAGGCGCTGCGGGCGGCGCTGCTGAAGGCCTGGGCCGTTCCGCTGTGGGCGCGGGCCATCGACCACCTGGACGCCGCGCTGGCCGAGGCGCCGGCGAGCCCCGAGCCGGGCGCGCGCGTGGCCTGGCTGCTCACCGCGCACGGCCGCGCGCCGATCACGCTCACCCCCGCCTGGGCCGTCGCGCGCAAACGCGGCGACGGCTGGCGGGTGAAGGCGATGACGCAGCCGGCGCTGGCCGCGCTCGACCGCGCCGCGCTGGAGCCCGCCGATCGCGCCGCCCTCGACGCGCTGCGCCCCACGCCCCACCCCTACACCGACGAGTCGACCCGGCTGGCCCTGACGCACCGCGCGCTGCGGGCGCTCGAGGGCCACCCGCTGGTCTTCCTCGGCGGGCAGCCGCCGCGCCCGCTGCAGGTGAAGGTCGCCGCGCTGGGCCTGCGCTGGTCGGCCCGGCGCGACGGCGGCGCGGGCATCGGCGTGCGCCTGGGCGACGCAGCCGTGGCGCCGGGCGACGTGCTCGGCGGTCTGATGAACCGGCACGCCGACGGGCTGTGGGCCGACCTCGACGTCGAGGCCGGGCGCCTGCGCCTGGTGCCGCTGGGCGCGCGCCAGGTGGCGCTGCTCGAGGGCCTGGATCGCTTCGGCGTCGAGGTGCCGGCCGAGGGCGTCGACGCGTTGCTCGTCCGGCTGCCGGCGCTGGACGCGGTGGCGCCGGTGACGCTGGACGGCGCGCTGCGCGGGGCCGAGCGCCCGGCCGATCCGCGCTGGCTGCTGCGGCTGGACGCCGAGGCGGGCGCGGCGCTGCGCGTCGAGCTGCGGGTGCGCCCGGCGCCCGAGGCCGAGCCGCGCCTGCCCGGGCGCGGCCCGGCCGAGGTGTACGGCGGCGACGCCGAGGGGCGGTTCCACGTCCGGCGCGACTTCGCGGCCGAGGTGGCCCAGGCCCGCGCGCGGCTGGGCGACGTGCCCTTGCCCGACGCGGCCGAGTGCGGGCCGTGGGCGTGGTACCTGGCCGAGCCCGCCGAGGCGCTGGCCGCGCTCGAGGCCATCCAGGCGGCGGCCGAGGGCTTCGAGATCGTCTGGCGGTCGCCGCCGCGCCGGTTGACGCGGCCGGCGGGCGCGGGCGGCCTGTCGCTGGGGCTGAAGGCGGTGGGCGGCGGCTTCGCGCTCGGCGGCGGGCTGAGCGTGGACGGGGTGACCGTCGACGTCGCCGCGCTGCTCGACGCCGTGCGCGCCGGGCGCGACTTCGTCGAGGCGGCCGACGGCACGCTGGTGCGGCTGGCGGCCGACTTCGCCGCCCAACTGCAGGCCTTGGCCGCGGTGGCGCAGGCGGCGAAGGAGGGCCCGACGGTGGCGCCCTTCGCCGCGCCGTTGGTCGACGCGCTGCGCGCCGCGGGCGCCGAGGTCGAGGGCCCGCGGGCGTACCGCGCGCTGGTCGAGCGCGCCCGGGCCGCCGAGGATCTGCAGCCCGCCGTGCCGGCCGACCTCGGCGCGACCCTGCGCCCCTACCAGCGCGAGGGCTTCGTCTGGATGGCCCGCCTCACCGCGTGGGGCGCGGGCGCCTGCCTGGCCGACGACATGGGGCTGGGCAAGACGGTGCAGGCGCTGGCGCTGCTGCTGCACCGGCGCGAGGCCGGGCCGGCGCTGGTGGTGGCGCCGACCTCGGTGGGCTTCAACTGGCAGCGCGAGGCGGCGCGCTTCGCGGCGCCGCTGCGGGCGCGCGCCTACCGCGGGGCCGAGCGGGCGGCGCTGCTCGACGACCTGCGCCCGGGCGACCTGCTGGTGACCAGCTACGACCTGCTCGCGCGCGATCGCGAGGCGCTGACGGCCGTCGCCTGGGGCACGGTGATCCTCGACGAGGCGCAGGCGATCAAGAACCCGGCGACGCGGCGGGCGCGGGCGGCCGCCGCGTTGACCGCCGAGGCGCGGATCGCGCTGACCGGCACGCCCATCGAGAACCACCTGGGCGAGCTGTGGAGCCTGTTCCGCTTCCTGGCGCCCGGCCTGCTGGGCGGCGCCGAGGCCTTCCGCGCGCGCTTCGCCCGGCCCATCCAGCGCGACGAGGACGCCGACGCCCGCGCGCGGCTGCAGGCGCTGGTGGCGCCCTTCGTGCTGCGCCGCACCAAGGACGCGGTGGCGCCCGACCTGCCCGCGCGCACCGAGGTCACCGTCGACATCGAGCTGAGCGACGCCGAGCGCCGCCTGTACGACCGCGCGCGCGCCGAGGCGTTGGCCGGCCTGGGCGCCGGCCCGGGCCACGTCCAGGTGCTGGCCGTGCTGACCCGCCTGCGGCAGCTCGCCTGCCACCCGCGGCTGGTCGACCCGCGATCGAGCGTGCCGTCGAGCAAGCTGACGCACCTGCGGGCGCTGGTGGCCGAGCTGGTCGACGAGGGCCACCAGGTGCTGGTGTTCAGCCAGTTCACGGCGCACCTCGACCTGGCCCAGGCCGCCCTGGCCGAGGACGGCCACCGGCTGCAGCGGCTGGACGGCGGCACGCCGGCCGAGGCGCGGCAGCGCGCCGTCGACGCCTTCCAGGCGGGCGACGGCGACGTGTTCCTGATCTCGCTGAAGGCCGGCGGCACGGGCCTCAACCTGACCGCGGCGAGCTACGTGATCCACCTCGACCCGTGGTGGAACCCGGCCGCCGAGGATCAGGCCACCGATCGAGCGCACCGCATCGGCCAGACGCGCCCGGTGACGGTCTATCGGCTGGTGGCGCAGGACACCATCGAGCAGGCCATCGTCGCCCTGCACCACCAGAAGCGGGCGCTGGTCGCGCAGGTGCTCGAGGGATCGGGCGCCGCGGCCGGCCTGTCGACCGACGAGCTGGTGGCGCTGCTGCGGGCGGGCGCTGCCGGCTGACGGGCGGATCAGCGCGCCGCGGTGGTCTCGTCGGGGGGCGCGGGCGGCGGGTCGAGCTCGAGCAGCCGCAGCACCCGCGCGACGTGCTGGCCGGCGTAGGGGCGCAGGGTCGACGTCAGGTTGGCGCGGACGCTGCGCACGCTGTCGGGCGCGGCGGCGAAGTCGTCGAGCAGCGTCTGCATCAGCGGCTGATCCTCGTCGGCGTCCTCGAGCGCCACGCGCTCCCAGCCGGCGGGCGTGCGCACCTCGACGCGCAGCTCGGGCCCCTCGGTGAGGCAGGGCGGCGGGTTGAAGCGCACGGGATAGATGGCCTCGCCGTCGACCAGCGTGGGCTCCGGCGCGCCGGGCGCGCGCGGCGCCCCGCCCCCGCAGGCGGTGGCGATCGAGGCGAACAGGGCCGTGGCGAGCAGGCGGCGCATCCGGCGCAGCATACCGCGCGCGCCGAGCGTTTGTGCTATCTTGCGCGCGTCGCGACCGCGTGCCGGGAGCGGCCACCCGATCACGTCGGGGGCCTCATCCCATCGGGCGACGGACGCAGACGCCACCCAACGCCCGATTGCCTGGAGCCCACGCGGCCCGGGACGAAAGGTCCACCCCTTGAGCAAGCGCATCAGCACCGCGAAGCTGCGTCGCATGGCGACCGACGGCGAGAAGATCGTCATGGTCACCTGCTACGACGCCACCTTCGCCCGCCTCGTCGACGAGGCGGGCGTGGACGCCATCCTCGTCGGCGACTCCCTGGGCATGGTCATCCAGGGCCACGAGCACACCATCCCGGTGACGCTCGACGACGTCATCTACCACAGCCGCGCCGTGGCCCGCGGGTGCAGCAAGCCGCACCTCGTGGGCGATCTGCCCTTCGGCAGCTACCAGACCGGGCTCGACGACGCCCTGCGCAGCGCCGCGCGCCTGATGAAGGAGGGCGGGGTGCAGGCGGTGAAGCTCGAGGGCGGCGAGCCCTACGCCGAGGCCGTGCACCGCATGACCACCGCGGGCATCCCGGTGATGGGCCACCTGGGCCTGACCCCGCAGTCGGTGCACCAGTTCGGCGGCTACAAGATCCAGGGGCGCACCCAGACGGCCGCCGAGAAGCTGAAGCACGACGCGCGCTGCCTGGTCGAGGCGGGCATCTACTCGCTGGTGCTCGAGGGCATCCCGGCCCCGCTCGCCGCCGAGGTGACCGCCGACATCGGCGTCCCCACCATCGGCATCGGCGCCGGCGGCGGCTGCTCGGGCCAGGTGCTGGTGCTGTACGACCTGCTCGGGCTCGACGACCGCTTCAACCCGAAGTTCCTGAAGAAGTTCGACAACCTGCACCAGCGCGTCGTCGACGCCGTGGGCAACTACGCCCGCGAGGTGCGCACCGGCGACTTCCCCACGGCGCACCACAGCCACTGACGTGGACGTCCTGCACACGAAGGCCGAGATGCGCGCCTGGAGCCGGGCGCGCCGCAAGGGCGGGCTGCGCATCGGCTTCGTGCCCACGATGGGGTTCCTGCACGACGGCCACCTGTCGCTGATCGACCGGGCCCGCGCCGGGGCCGATCGCGTGGTGGTCAGCATCTTCGTCAACCCGACGCAGTTCGCGCCGGGCGAGGATCTCGATCGCTATCCCCGCGATCTACAAGGCGATCTGCGCAAGTGCCGCGCGCGGAACGTGGACGCGGTGTTCCTCCCCACGCCGGCGGAGATGTACCCGCCCGACGCCGCGACGACGGTGCACGTGCCGACGCTGGCCCGGCCACTGTGCGGCCGCGACCGGCCGACGCACTTCGCCGGCGTGTGCACCATCGTGACCAAGCTGTTCAACGTGGTGCAGCCCGACGTCGCGGCCTTTGGCGAGAAGGACTTCCAGCAGCTCGCCATCGTGCGGCGGATGACGCGCGACCTGGATCTGCCGATCGAGATCGTGGGCGGGCCCATCGTGCGCGAGCCCGACGGGCTGGCGATGAGCAGCCGCAACGCCAACCTGACGCCGGACCAGCGCCGCGAGGCGGTCGCGCTGTCGAAGGGGCTGGCGGCGGCGCGGGCCATCTGGGACGCCGGCGGGCGGGATCCCCGGGCGCTCGAGGCGGCGGCGCGGGCGGTGGTCGAGGCGGCGGCGGGCGCCGAGATCGACTACGTCGAGGCGCGGCACCCCGACGACCTGACCGCGATCGAGGGCAAGGTCGACCGCGCGGTGCTGGCGCTGGCCGTGCGGTTCGGTGGCACGCGGCTGATCGACAACGCGGTCTTCGAGGCGTAGCCCGTCACATCAGCCAGCGCATCAGCGCGCCGGCGAGGGTGATCACCACCGACAGCGTGGCCAGCCCGCCGAAGTCCTCGACGTCGAAGGCGTCGCCGGTGAGGCCGTCGGCCACCTTCAGCAGGATCATGTTGACGATGAAGGGCACCACCAGCCAGGCGAGGCCGAAGGTGAGGATCGCCGGCAGGAACAGCAGCGCCCGGAAGACGAAGCTCAGCACGAAGGCCAGCAGCAGGTTGGCGACGCCGAAGGCCAGCGCGGCGGCCATCGCCCCCCCGAACTTCTTCACCTTCACGCTGGGGATGGCCGACGCGGCGGCCATGAAGACGGCCGCGTAGACGAGCCACTTGATCAGGTAGTGCAGGATCATCGCGTCCTCCGGATGACGGTCAGGCCGCCGCCGCCGCGGGCGGCCAGCAGCAGCACGCGCGCGGGCTGGCCGCGGTCGTCGTCGAGAAAGGTGGCGGCGCGGGCGGTCAGCCCGGCCGCGTCGACGGCCAGCAGCAGCGCGCGCAGGTGGTTGGCATCGTAGACGAACAGCGCCTGCCCGTGGGGCGCGAGCGCCGTCGCGGCGGCCCGCGCGAAGTCGCCGACGTCGCCGTGCAGGGCGTGCGTGGCGCGCGCGACCTTGCCGTCGGCGCTCTGGCGGCCCCAGCCGGGCGGGTAGAAGGGCGGGTTGGTCACGACCAGATCGAAGGCCGGGGGCAGCGGCAGGTCGCGCACGTCGGCGCGCACGATGAGCGCGCGGCGGTCGTTGAGGGCCGCGTTGCGGCGCGCCTGGTCGGCCCAGTCGGCGGTGCGCTCGACGCCGACCAGCGCGCGCAGATCCGGGTGCGTCTGCGCGGCGGCCCACAAGAGCACGCCCGTGCCGCAGCCGAGGTCGAGCAGGCGGTCGCCGGCCCGCGCCGGCAGGGCCGCGGCCGCCTCGAAGGCCCACGGGCAGGGATCGAAGCCGCCGCGGTCGCGCAGCAGCCACCCGCCGCCGAGCGGCTGCACCACCTCGCCGCGGCGGAGCACCACGCCCCGGCGGCCGGCCTCAGCGCGGCCGGCGCGCAAGATCGACCTGTGGGATGAAATGGGCGAAGGTGGGCGCCATGGACGTGCCGGGGCTCCGTTGATGACGGGTCGACGAGGATGACCGCGCGGTCACGCAGCATAGGGCACGCGGTGGCCTGCGTCGCGGCCCTCGCGCTCGCGCTGCCGGCGGCCGCGCCCGCCGCGCCGCGCCCGCGCTTCGGCATCAGCGCCGGCGTCTTGGTGCCCACGGTCCTGTCGGTCGACGGCGACACGCCGGTCACCGAGCCGGGCTTCCTGGTCGTGATCACCTTCGACGCCGCGCGCCGCGAGTGGCTCGACGCCGGCCTCTTCCTGCACACCGGCAGCTTCACCGCCGAGCGGCGCGACGAGCAGGTGAACCTGTTCGAGCTGGGCCTGGCCGCGCACTGGGTGCGGCCGCTGGACGGCAAGACCACCCTGCGCGTCGGCGGCGGCCTCGGCTACCGGCGGCTGTTCGCCGACGTGCCCCGCTACGACGACGCCGACGGCATCGCGGTCGACGTCGACGCCACGCTCAGCCTGAGGCTGGCGACGCGGCTCTTGGGTGAGGTGCGGCTGGGCGCGCTGTCGCAGCCCTGGGGGCGCAGCGAGGTCGGCACGGTGTGGTTCGCGCCGATGCCCTACCTGACGCTGGGTGCGGTGTTCTGACCGGGGGCGTCAGACCTTGTCGAGCAGCTTCTCGGTCGCCTTCGGGCGGCCCTTCTCGAGCTTCTCCGCGATGTGGGCGAGGGCCGAGCGCTCCTCGTCGTCGACCGTCCAGAACAGGCCGAACAGGCCGCCGCTGGCCTTCGCGACGCGGTGGGCGAAGTCGGTGAGGTTGTCGCGGGCCTTGTCGGCCTCGGACTCGGGCAGGGCCTGCAGCATCGCGCTGATGAAGTCGAGCGCGGTGTCGAAGAAGGCCTGCGCGGGCCGGTTCTCGAGCAGCGTCTCGAAGAAGTCGCGGGCGGGGCCCTCGGTGACGCCGGTGGCGTCGGCGGCCTCGAGCAGCAGATCGCGCTCGTCGCCCTGAATCTCGCCGTCGGCCCAGGCGACCTCGACCAGCGGCACCAGGTGCAGCGCGGGGGCGGTGTCGGCGGTGACCCCGAGCCGGGCGAGGGCCAGCGCGATCTCGTCGTCCTCGACCCCGGTGTTCTGCTTCAGCAGGGCGGCGGCCTCCTCGGCCTGCATCCGATCGCGCATCTGCTCGATCAGCTGCGCGTTGCGGCGCATGAACCAGGTCTCTTCGTGCGCCTTCTCGAGGGGCTGGAGGGGGTTCTTGTCGTCCGACATCTTCCTGCCTCGCTGTGGGGCCGTCGCGGATGGGCTGCCGGCCGTTCCTATACGCGCAGGGTAGCCGAATCAAGGCTCTCGGTGAATCCGGACCTGATTGGACGTTCGGCGCGGATTTGACGGCGGGCGGTCGGGGCCGTCCAATGAGGGGGCCGCGATCTCAGGGAGGAGACCGCACCGTGGACCGACGTCAGTTCCTCGCCGCCGGCGCGGCGGCCGCCGCCGTGGCCGCCTTGCCGCGCCGCGGGCGCGCGGACGAGCTGATGTCGCGCCCCGGTGAGGTCGTGCAGGTGTTCCGGCCGGGCGTCACGGCGGGCCGCGACGTCGTGCGGCCCGAGGCCGCGCGCGACCTGCTCGACGACACCCTGCGCCGCTTCGGCGGCAAGGACGATCCCGTCGAGGTGCTCGCCGAGTACGTCGATCCCGCCGACACCGTCGGCCTGAAGGTCAACGCCCTCGCGTCCCCCGGCCACCCCTTCCACCCCGTCTTCGCCTGGCGCCTCGTCGACCACCTGCGCGCCCTCGGCGTGCCCGACGCGCGCATCATCATCTACGACCAGTACGGCGACCGGATGGAGAAGGGGGGCTATCGCCTGCAGCGCAGCGCGAAGCGCGGCGTGCGCGTGGTGAACCACCGCTCGGTGGGCTATCGCCGGCGCGCCATCGACTTCGATCGCGTGCGCGCGCTGCGTTGGACGCGCGTGCTGGACGAGGTGACCGCGATCATCAACCTGTGCGTGCCCAAGGACCACGACCTCGCGGGCGTCACCGGGGCGCTCAAGAACATGGCCTTCGGCAACATCGACCGCGTGCCCGAGTTCCACCAGGTGATCCACGAGGCCATCGTGTGGATGTACGCGCAGCCGGAGATCCTGGGGCGCACGCGGCTGACGATCTGCGACGCGACGCGCGTGCTGTACGAGGGCGGGCCGCAGGATCAGCCGCGCCACCGGGTGCCCTACGACGCGATGCTGATCAGCGAGGATCCGGTCGCCATCGACTGGGCGGTGCTCGACATCGTCAACGCGCAGCGCGCCGAGCACGGGCTGCAGCCGGTCGAGCACGCGCCCAACGTGCGGGGCAAGCCGCGGCCGCCGGACTTCCTGCCCTTGGCGGTCGCCGGGGGCCTCGGTCAGCCGCTCGAGCGGTTGAAGTGGACGCGGGTCTTCGCGGACGGCAGCGTGGCGCCGTACCACGCGGACTTCATCGATCGCGCCTGGTCGGATCGGCCTCCCGCCGACGCAGGAAGTCGACCAGGCCGCCGCGGGCCGGATCGCTGACCACGATCGTCAAGAGCAGCCCGCTGGCGAACCCGATGAACAGGCTGGCGGTGGTGTCCATCAGGTACACCTCGCCGTTGAGCAGGATGCCCAGGAGGGGCAGCGTCATCGTCACCGCCAGGTAGCCCACCGACAGGACGGCGCGCTCCGGCTTGGCGCGGGCCGCGATGGCCGTGCCCACGGCGGCCAGCACCGCGGTGGTCAGGAAGGCCAGCACCGGGTGGCCGGCGGGCAGCCAGCCGCGCTCGACCGACATGGCCAGGAAGAGGCTGACGAAGCACAGCAACATCACGTAGGCGCCGAACCGGATCGACTCGGCGCGGCCCAGCGTGCGCGCGTGCTCGAGGCCATTGAGGATGGCGACGCCCATCAGCAGCAGGGCGAGGCACGCGCCGACGACGTAGAAAGGCATCACGCGCGCCATCTCGGCGGCCTTCTCGGTCTGCTCGACGTCGGGCAGATCGCCGTAGTAGGCGGCGGTGGTCTCGAGCACGTCCTCGGGGTTGCAGCCGCCGACGATCGGCAGCGCCAGCAGCAGGGCGCCGAGGACGAGGCGCAGCCTCATTTGATGGCCTCCACGACGCGATCGTGCCCGGCGTAGTCGGGGTGCACGGTCACCTCGGCGAAGGGGCCGCGGCACAAGGCGGCGACGGCCGGCCCCTGGTCGAAGCCGATCTCCATCATCAGCGCGCCGCCGGGCTGCAGCAGCGCGGCGGCCTGATCGACGAGGCGGCGCACCAGATCCAGACCGTCGGCGCCGCCGTCGAGGGCGCCCCGCGGCTCGTACTGGCGCACGTCGGGCATCAGCCGCTCGACCTCGGCGCTGGGGATGTAGGGCGGGTTGCTGACCACCAGATCGACGGCGCCGATGCCCGCGACCGGCGCGAGCAGATCGCCTTCGTGGAAGGTGACGTTGGGCACCTCGTTGGCCGCGGCGTTGGCGGTGGCGACCTGCAGGGCCTCGGCCGAGCGGTCGATCGCGTGGATCGTCGCGTCCGGTCGGTCCTTGCCGATGGCCAGCGCGACGCAGCCGCTGCCGGTGCCCACGTCGACCACGACCGGCGCCTCGACGTCCTTCAGCCGCGCCAGCGCCAGCTCGACCAGCCGCTCGGTGTCCGGCCGCGGCACCAGCACCCGGGGATCCACCTGCAGGTCCAACGACCAGAAGCCGCGGTGCCCGAGGATGTACGCCACCGGCTCGAAGCGCGCCCGCCGCTGCACCCGCGCGCGGATGGCCGTCAGCTCGTCGGGCAAGAGCGGCTTGTCCAGATCCATGTACAGCCGGATGCGGTCGACGCCCTGGGCGTCGGCGATCAGCAGCTCGGCGTCCAGCCGCGGCGAGTCCAGGCCCTTCGACTGGAAGAAGTCGGTGGTCCAGCTCAGCACGCGGCGCAAGGTCCAGGTGTCGTCGGGGGCGCTCACGGGGCGCGAGCATACGGCAGCGGGGGGTCGGTGTCAGCCGCCGCGGATGCGGGTCGTCGTCAGCCCTCGGTCGGAGTCTCCGCCTGGGGCCGGAGGCTCCGCAGACGAATCTCGGCGAGGAGCGAGGTCAGCAACGCGCGGGTGTCCCGATGGCCCAGCACCGTGCCGAGGTAGGTCTGGAGCTCCCGTGCGTCCGCCGCGGTTGGATACACTTCCCAATGGTTCAGTCCGCCCGGCTCGCCGACCGAGTCCCGTCGCTGGTCCATCCCCGGCGGAACGAGGCACTCGGCCTCCACGAGCACCGGGTACGCGCGGCTGCGATCGACCTGACGAAGAGCCAACAGCTGATGGCGGTAGTCCAGCACGGGCGCCTCGATGATGAGCGCCACGCTGGGTTCGAGGCCGGGAACGTGCTGGTCGTGGAGCGCACCTTTGAGGCGGCCGTTCGTCTGTTCGTCCAGGGCTCGGGCCTGCTCGGCCAGCAGCTCGCGGGGGGTGGGCGGATCGAGGTCGATATCGGTTGGCCAGAGGCTGTGCGCGGCCGTCATGAATCCTCTCCTTCGGACAAGGTGCAGAGTAGCGGAAAGTGGTCACTGGCGCAGGGCCGGCCATCCTCGACATCGGCCAGGCTGCGGTCGCCGATCCGGTCGACCAGGCGCACGTCGACCAGCGCTTCCATCAGGCTGGGCCGCACGAGAACCTGGTCGATCATGTGCCAGAAGTGGTTCAGGTGGTGCCCCGAGGCGTCGTGGAAGTGTGAACCGGGCGGACCGATCGTGCGGTCGCCGAGGAAGCTCCACATCGGGTTGTAGAACAGCGGGTAGCTCAGTCCCTGAACGGTGCGTTCGCCGCGCCGCGCTATCCGAGCGTCCATGACGGCGTTGAAGCCGCGGGCGAGCGTCATGCCGGGCTCGAAGGGCGCCATGTTGAAGTCGCCGATGAGCAGGGTGCGATCGTGACGACCCTGCTCGTGCGCTCGCACCTCGGCTGCCGTTCGGGCCGCCTCGGCCTGGATGTCGTGCACGTCGAAGAACGCCTTCGAGGGCAGATGAACGGCGCCCACCGAGAGCGCTGGCGCGCCCAATCGCTCGAGGATGAAGAGTCGCTGCGCGTCGTTCGTGTAGCGGGCTTCCCAACGGGGCGCATCGGCGTAGCAGGCCAGCTTCGAGGGGACGTGCGAGCGCACCGGGTCGAAGCCGACCGCATGGGCCCAGGCGAGGCTCGGGTCGTCGCCCTCGTTCGGCTCCTCGGCCAGAATGACCAGGTTGACGCCGTACTCTCGAACAAGGTCGGGCAGCAACGCCGTCGCGGCCACCTTCTTGTTGACGTTCCAGAACAGGATCGTCGTCACGCGCGCCCCCGTGCCTTGCCCAGCAGCGGTCTAGCAGGCCGTCGTGGCGACTGTCGACCCTCTGCGCTCAGGCGCGTTGGATGCGGGCGAGTACGGCGCGGGCGGTGCTCGAGAGGCCCTCGGGATCGAGGGCGGCCTCGAGGCGGCGCATCACGCGGGCGCGGTGGTGGGCCTCGGCGCGGCCGGCCTCGTCGAGGTCGTGCCAGGCGGGGGCGTCGAGCACGCGGCCGTTCGCGTCACGCTCGCGGTAGGCGGCGGCGGCGGCCTCGATCAGGGCGTCGCGCTCGTCGCTCATCGCTCGACCTCCAGCTCGACGCCCTGCTTCTGCAGGCACGCGGTGAGCTGCTGGCGCGCGCGCCCGACGTTCTGCAGGAAGGTGTTGAGGGTCATGCCCAGACCAGCGGCCAGGTCGCGATCGGCCACCCGGCCCACGGCCTCGAGGCGCGCGGCCAGGGCGGCGGCGGGCTTGCCGGCCAGCTTCTCTCGGCAGAACGCGATCAGGCGGCGCAGCAGCGGGTCCGGCGGGGCCGTCTCGGGCGGATCGGCGTCCACCAGGCGCTGCAGCGCGACCGTGTCGGTGGGGGTGAGGCGCCGGGCGCGCGCGTGATCGACCGCCAGGTTGCGGGCGACGCGCACGCCCAGGCGCAGCAGGCTGTCGCCCTTGCCGTCCGCCGTCACCTTCGGGGCCACCTGCCACAGGCGCAGCAGGGTCTCCTGCAGCACCGCCTCGGTGTCCACGTAGGGCGCGAAGCGGGTCAGGCTGGCGCGCAGGCGATCCTCGGCCTGGGCCACGAAGCGCCCGAAGGCGACGGCGTCGCCGGCCGCGATGGCCGGCAGCAGGGCGTCGAGGTCGGTCACGCGGTGATCGTCCAATGGTGGTCGGCGAAGGTGAGCGACACCGGATCGGCCGGCAGCTCGCCGGTGAGGTCGAGCGTCAGGCGCACGGTGACACCGCCGGGCAGCGAGGCGCCGGCCGTGCTGCGGTCGCGGTCGACGCGCACGGTGAGGCGGGCGCCGTCGGCCAGCGTCAGCGTCACCGCGTCGGGCGCGTCCCACTCGGCGGGCGCGTCCAGCTCGGCCTCGACGACCAACCGGCGGGCGTTCCGCAGCCGGACGCGCGCCAACAGGCGGCGCAGGGCCAGGCCGCGGCGGCGCGGCGGCGGGTCGCCCGGGCGCCGGCTCGGGACGTCCGCCGCGTCGGCCAGCGGGGCCTCGAGCTCGTCGAGCGCCTCGTCGTCGGCGTCGGCGAAGCCGTCGGCGGCCTCGAGGTCGCGCGGCGCCGGCGCGCCCGTGCTCGGGGCGGGCTCGGCGGGGCCTGGAGCGGCGCGCCCGCGGTCGGGCGAGGCGCCGGGGCGGCGCGGCCTCGGACTTGACCACCGGCGCGGGCGTCTGCGCCCGGGGCGGCTGCGGCGCGGCGCCCTCGGCGGCCTCCTCGCGGGCCTTCGCCGGCGCGGGCTCGGGCGCGGCGCGGTCGGCCTCGGCGTCGTCGCCACGCCCGCCGAAGATGCGGCCCAGGAAGCCCCCTTCGCGCTCTTCTTCTTCGCCGCGTCCTGGCGGGGCCGCGCGACCGCGCGCCGAGGGCGGCGGCGCGCCGGGCGCCATCAGGCGGGCGGGGCCATCGCCGCGGGCGGCGGCGGACCCATCAGGCGGCGCGGCGCCGCTCTCCATCAGCGGCCCGCCGCCCCCGGCCAGCGTCGACGGCGCCGTCGCCGCCCGCAGCCCCAGCCCCTCGGCCGACAGCCCGGCGGTCATCGCGTGCGGCATCGTCTCGCGCCGCGCCGCCGCCCGCGGATCGACGGTCGCCTTCGCGCTCACCGCGACCCACGACGTGCGCCGCGTGGCGATCTGGAAGGCCAGGCCCAGCGCCTCGATGGCCCCGTCGACCGCGCGCTGCCCCTCGACGGCGGCGCGGGCCTCGAGATCCTCGACCTGCTCGCGAGCGAACAGGGCGGGCACGGCCGGCGCGCCGTCGCCGCGCTGCGCGGGCGCCTCGTAGACGACGCGCCAGGGCCCGGCCGGCGTGTCGGCCTCGACGACCACCTCGCCGCCCGCCAGGTCGAGCTCGACCGCGAGCTGCGCCGGGCTGCCGGCGTACACGTCGGGCAGCCGCGCCTGGGCCACGCCTCGCACCGCCGCGCCCGACACCCGCAGGTTGGTCAGCAGCGGGGCCGAGGTGCGCGCCAGCACCCGCGCCACCGCCTTCTCGGCGTCCTCGCCCGGCGCGACGATGGCCTCGACGCCGCGCCCCACCCGGGCGGCGGGCGCGGTGAGGCTGCGGTTCACGCCGTGGCCGACGCCCAGGACGTGCAGCCGGCAGCCGGCGGGCAGGCGGCGCTGGATGGCGCCGACGATGTCGGCCTCGCTGCCGATCAGCCCGTCGCTGACCAGCAGCACCTGCCGCAGGGCGCGCGGGCGCAGCGGATCGAGGGCCTCGAGGATGCCCGTCTTCATCTCGGTGCCGCCGGACGCGCGCAGGCCGTCCAACCAGCGGTGCGCCGCGGCCTTCTCGGCCGGCGTCGCCTTCACCGGCGCCGACTTCCACCGGGTGACGTTCCAGGCGAAGGCCACCATCTCGAGCTGATCGTTCGGCCCCAGCGCGTCGATCAGCGCGTGGCACACGCGGCGCGCCTGCTCGAGGGGCTCGCCGCCCATCGAGCCGCTGATGTCGAGCAGCAGGCACAGATCGCGATCGTGCGTGGCGTCGCCCCGTTCGTGCGCGGGCAGCGCCGGCGGCACGATCGTCAGCGCGCCGAAGCCGCGGTCGCCGCGGCGGCCGACGTCCAGGGTCAGGCCCGGCGTCGGCGCCGCCACCGGCCAGCGCACCACGATGTCGCGGTCGAGCGCCGAGGCGTCGGCCAGCGTCACCGTGTCGCCGGCCACGCGCAGGGCGTGCGAGGGCGAGGCCGGCGCGCCGGTGCGGGCGTCGCGGATGGTCAGGGCCAGCGCGGCGCGCGCGCCCACCGGGCCGTCGAGCACGTCGACCGACACGCGCGCCGGGTCGGGCGTGGTGCCGTTCAGGTAGCGGGGCGCGACGACGGTGGGGAAGCGCCAGGTCCACCCGGCGTCCTCCCACTGCAGGGGCTGGTCGAGCGTCAGCTCGGCGGTCACGGTCGCGCCCGGCGGCACGTTGCCGAGCTGCTGGGTGAACAGGCTGCTGCGATCCTGCTCCAAGAGCGCCGCGCTCTTGCCCTCGATCAGCGCCTCCTCGAACGACGCGCGCGCCTGCTCCTTCGACTCCACCCGCCCGACGATGCGCGTGTCGCCCAGCACGAACGCGTAGCCCGCCACCGCGGCGTCGGCGGGCAGCGGCACCTGGTAGGTGACGTGCAGCGGCTCGAGGTGCGGGTTGCTGAAGGTCTGCGTCAGGACGACGCGGGCGCGCCCCCCGCAGGCGTCGGCCTGGACGTGCACGCCGCGCAGGGGCAGCGCGCGGCCATCGGCGGCGATCAGACGACCGCCGGCGGGCGGGAGCGGGGTGGGCTGGGTCTGCGCGAACATGGGGGCCTCCTGGGCCGTGGTGGTTTCACCCGGCCAACGGGGCCCGCCCCGGATTGGTGACAATGAAAGTTCGAGAAAGTTGCATCGCGTTGATTTTGTTGATTTTTTGGTCCGCTGTGCCGGGGCGGGCGGGCTGTCAGCGGTCAGCTTTCAGCTTTCAGCTCCGTGGGTGCTCGGCACTGGCGCGCGGTGCTCGGCTCGCCGTCTCGGGCGCCGCGCCGGGCCACCGCTGCGCCCTCGTCGGACCTCGGCGAGGCCGCGGTCGGCCCGGGCGCCGCGCGCGGACCGCGGCGCTCGAGGGCGTGCCTCACTGCGCCCGCTTGCGGGCGCGGCGCACGTAGCGGCGGTCGAACTTCGCGTACTTGAAGGCGCTGTCGAACAGGGCGCCGCAGTCGCCGCGCTCGACGCACTTCTCGATGACGTCGACCGCCAGCTTCTCGAAGCTGCGGCGGTCGAGGCGCAGCACCAGGTAGGGCTTCACTTGATCGCCCTGCTTGCCGCGGCGCCGGCCGCGGGCGTCGGGGCGCAGCACCTCGTGGAACACCAGGCGGGCGTCGTCGATCTGCGGCAGCTCCGAGAAGACGCCGCGCACGCCGGGGGCGTACTGCGTGCGGCCGAGCACGAACCAGTGCACGGCGCGCGTCTTCAGCTCGGTGTCGGACAGGCGCGACACCGGCTGCCAGACGTCGATCTGCACCTTGTCGCCCTGAACCACCACCCGCTCCGAGTCGTGCCGGCGCGGCGGATCGACCAGGTACACGCCCATCAGCCGCTCGATCTGCATCTTCAGCGCGGCGTCGGGATCGTCCGCCGCGTAGATCGACTTCGCCGTGGGCACCACGCCGTCGGGCCGACGCGGCGTGGGCTGCGCGCTCGCCAGCGCGGGCAACAGCAGCGCGAGGATCCCGAGCGCCCTCACCCGAAGTCCCGCTCCCGCTTCAGCTCGCGCGTCATCAGATCGGTCAGCGCCTGCGCGGGCGCCTTCTGCTCGTAGATCACCTTGTACACCTGCTCGGCGATGGGCATGTCCACGCCCTCGCGCCGACACAGATCCCAGGTGCTCTTCGCCGTCTTCACGCCCTCGGCCACCTCGTTCATCTCGCCGAGGATGTCGTCGAGCGTGCGCCCCTTCCCCAGCTCGACGCCCACGTGCCGGTTGCGGCTCAGCCCGCCGGTGCAGGTCAGCACCAGGTCGCCCATGCCGGCCAGCCCGCTCAGCGTCAGCGGGTTCGCGCCCCGCTTCACCGCCAGCCGGGTGATCTCGGCCAGCCCGCGCGTCAACAGCGCCGCCATGCTGTTGTGCCCCAGCCCCAGCCCGCTGGCGGCGCCCGCGGCGATGGCCACCACGTTCTTCAGCGCGCCGCCCAGCTCGACGCCGGTGACGTCCTCGGTGGTGTAGACGCGGAAGAAGGGCGTCGAGAACGCCGCCTGCGCCTTCTTGGCCACCTGGTGGAAGCGCGCCGCGATCGTCACCGCGGTGGCCATGCGCTGCAGCGTCTCGCGCGCGAAGCTGGGCCCGGACAAGAACGCCAGGTCGGCCCACAGCGTGCGTGGCAGCACGTCGCACAGCACCTCTTCCATCGTCTGCAGCGAGTCGTTCTCGATGCCCTTCGCCGCGCTGACGATCGGCACCCCCGGCTGCAGCGCGTCGGCCACGCCGCTCATCACCGCGCGCATCGCGTGGCTGGGCACCACCACGCACACGAGCTCGGCCCCCTTCACCGCCGCGCGCAGATCGCCGGTGGCCTCGATGGTCGGGGGCAGGTCGATGTCGGTCTGGTAGCGCGGGTTCCGGTGGTCGCGGTTGATGCCCTCGACCACCTCGGGCTCGCGCGCCCAGAGGCGCACCGATCCGTTGTGGGCCAGCACCGACGCCAGGGCGGTCCCCCAGCTGCCGCCGCCGATCACGCAGCTGTTCATGCCATCTCCTCGGCCGTCGTCGTCGTCCGGAACACTTCGCCCAGGCTCGTCTCACCGAGCGCCAGCTTGCGCAGCGCCGACTCGTGGAGGGTCATCATACCCTCGCGCCGGGCGCGGTGCATGAGCTGCGCGGCGTCCAGCGACTGGCTCACCCCGTGCCGGATGCGCGGCGTCACCGGCAGGATCTCGAACACCCCCGAGCGCCCCCGATACCCCGTGCCGCGGCACTCGACGCAGCCCGCGCCCTCGCGCACGGCCAGCCGCTCGCCCTCGGGCGCCTCGATCCCCAAGAGCGCCAGCTCGCCGTCGTCCAGCGGGCGATCGGTGGCGCAGTGCGGGCACACCTTGCGCACCAGCCGCTGCGCCGCGACGCCGCACACCGTGCTGGCCACGAGGAAGGGCTCGATGCCCAGGTCGATCAGCCGCGTGAAGGCGCTCGGCGCGTCGTTGGTGTGCAGCGTCGAGAACACCAGGTGGCCGGTCAGCGCGGCCTGCACCGCGTGGCGCGCGGTCTCGAGGTCGCGGATCTCGCCCACCATGATGATGTCGGGATCCTGCCGCAGCACGGTGCGCAGGGCCGACGAGAACGTCACCTCGACCCGCGGATCGACCTGCACCTGGTTGAACGCCTCGGTGATCATCTCGATAGGATCCTCGATGGTGGTGATGTTCACCTCGGGACCCGCCAGCGCCTTCAGGCTGCTGTACAGCGTCGTCGTCTTGCCGCTGCCGGTGGGGCCGGTCAGCAGCACGATGCCGTGCGGGCGCCGCAGGAACGCGTCCCACACCTGCCGCTGCTCGGGGAAGAAGCCCAGCACGTCCAGATCCACCAGCAGCGTGTCCGGGTCGAAGATGCGGATGACCACCTTCTCGCCGAACGCGGTGGGCATGGTGCTGACGCGCATCTCGATCTCGGTGCCGTCGCGCTCGAGCTTGATGCGGCCGTCCTGCGGGCGCCGGCGCTCGGCGATGTCCATGCGCGCCATCATCTTCAGGCGGCTGGTCAAGGGCGGCACCACCGGGCGGGGCAGCGTGTGCACCGTGTGCAGCGCGCCGTCGATGCGGAACCGCACGACGCCCTGCTGGCGCTTGGGCTCGAAGTGGATGTCGCTGGCCCGCTGCTCGAGCGCGTGGCGCAGCAGGAAGTCGGCCGCGGCCACCACGTGGCGGTCGGTGGCGTCGATCTCGGCGTCGGTCTTGATGCGGAACAGGCGCTCGAGGTTGGCGTCGTCGCTGCGGCCGTACTCCTGCTCGGCCGCCATGACCGTGCGCTTGAAGCCGTAGAACTCGCGGATGATGCGGCGGATGTCGTGCTTGCTGGCCAGCACCGGGCGCACGCGCTTGCCGGTCAGGCGCTCGAGGTTGTCGCGCAGCTCGGCGTCGCGCGGCTCGGCGAGGGCCACCACCAGCGCCTCGTCGTCGCGGTCGACCACCAGGCAGTCGTGGCGCTGGGCGAAGGGGCGGGTGAGCGCGCCGGTCACCAGCTCGAGGTCCAGCTCGAGCGGGTCGAGGCGCCGCCAGGGCAGGCCGTGTGCGCGGGCCAGCGTCTGCATCACCGCGTCCTCGGTCAGCGTGCCCTCGGCGTCGGCGCGTGGCAGGTCGAGGCTGGCGACCACCTCGGCGGCGCCCACGCGCGGCGCCGCACCGCGATCCACCGGGCCGCCGACCAGCGCGCGCAGCAGCCGGGCGCGCTGGGCCGGCGCGCGCACCGTCGCGTCGCGCACGGCGGCGTCGTCCAGCAGGCCGGCGTGGCGCAGCGTGTCGAGGACCTCGGCGACGGTCAGGTCGGTGTGCATCGGGCGCGTTCCGCGGTGTCCGGTCGTGGCGCTGCCCTCCTGACTACGCCCCCCGACCGGCCCGCGTCCACCGATGCGCGCCGATGTGGCGCCGCCCGGGGGCCATTGTTATGGTGGCCAATATCATTGCCACCCAGCCCGAGGAGCGGCATGGCCCTCAACCCGGACATCCGTGACGATGCTGCGCTGAAGACCATCTTCGTGGGCGACCGGCCGACGGCCAAGCGCCTGCGCAAGAGCCGGCTGGTGGTGCTCGAGGGGCCCGACGAGGGGCGCGAGCTGGTGGTGGCCAAGGAGCAGGTGACCGTCGGGCGCAGCTCGGTGTGCGATCTGACGCTCACCGACAACTCGGTGTCGAGCCAGCACTTCACCGTCGAGGCGGACGGCAACAGCTACGTGCTGCGCGACGCCGGCAGCACCAACGGCACCTTCTACGGCGACATCCGCATCCGCGAGATCTTCCTGCGCCCCGGCACCGTGTTCCGCGCCGGCAACACCGTGCTCAAGTTCGAGCCCACCCGCGACATCGTCACCATCGAGCTGAGCGAGCGCGACCGCTTCGACCAGGTGATCGGGTCGAGCGTGCCGATGCGCGAGATCTTCGCCAACCTCGAGCGCGTGGCGCCCAGCGATCTGACCGTGCTGGTGCAGGGCGAGACGGGCACCGGCAAGGAGCTGATCGCGCAGGCGATCCACAACCACAGCCACCGCACCAAGAAGCCCTTCGTGGTGCTCGACTGCTCCGCCATCCCCAAGGATCTCATCGAGAGCACCATCTTCGGCCACGAGAAGGGGTCGTTCACCGGCGCCATCTCGCAGCACAAGGGCGTCTTCGAGCAGGCCGACGGCGGCACGATCTTCCTCGACGAGATCGGCGAGCTGGACATCAACCTGCAGCCGAAGCTGCTGCGCGTGCTCGAGAACCGCGAGCTGAAGCGCGTGGGCGGCGACCGGGTGATCAAGGTCGACTGCCGCGTCGTGGCGGCCACCAACCGCGATCTGCGGCAGATGGTGACCGAGGGCGGCTTCCGCGAAGACCTCTACTTCCGCCTCAGCGTGATGCAGATCCAGCTGCCGCCCCTGCGCCGCCGGCGCGAGGACGTGGCGCTGCTGGTGTCGCACTTCATCGACCGCGCCAACGCCAAGCGCCGCGAGCGCGGGCAGTTCGAGGTCGAGGTCAGCCCCGAGGCGCTCAAGGCGCTGATGGAGCGGCAGTGGCCGGGCAACGTGCGCGAGCTGAAGAACGTGTGCGAGCGCGCCACCAGCCTGGCCGAGGGGCCCATGCTGACCAAGCGCGACTTCATGCTGGGCAACGAGCCCTCGCTGCTGCCGTCGGCGGCGGCGGCGACCGGCGCGCCGATGGCGCGGGACGGCGATCTGGTGTTCTCGGTGGACATCGAGGAGTCGTTCAAGGACGCCAAGCAGGCGCTGCTCG
Source organism: Myxococcales bacterium (assembly GCA_020633465.1). GTDB lineage: Bacteria > Myxococcota_A > Bradymonadia > UBA7976 > UBA1532 > JACKDN01. The sequence continues at coordinate 135,838 of JACKDN010000005.1, read as the reverse complement.
ACATCTTCGAGGCGCTGTACCTCGAGAAGCTGGTGTCGAAGCACGGGGGCAACATCTCGCAGAGCGCGAAGGCCGCCGGCCTGACGCGCTATCACCTGCGCGAGCTGCTGAAGAAGCACAACGTGGCGGGGCGCGGCTGAGGGCCGCCGCGGGCGGATCAGCCGAAGGGATCGGGGCGCACCAGCTCTTCGGTGCCGCGCAGCTGCAGGCCGCGCAGGTGGGCGGCGTCGGTGCCGGCCGCGGTGTTGCGCCAGGCCACCAGCAGGCCGTCCGGCCGGATGCGCAGGGTGCGATAGAACAGCTCGACGCCGGTCGACGGGATGCGGACGTGCCACGAGAGCTCGCCGTCGCACCAGCGCACCCGGCGGACGTCGAACACCTCGCCGTCGGTGGTGTCGACCACCATCACCGAGAAGCCGCCGTCGTCGGTGCGCCCGATGTGAATCTCGTCCTGATCTTCGTCTCGCCACTCGCCGAGCACCAACGCGGTGGGATCGCGCGGGTCGGCGGGGGGCGCCGATGCGGAGTGGGGTGGCAGGTATCGCATGCCGTCGAGGATAGGGGCAGACGGGCGGAGACGCATCTTCGTGCCCCGATTCGCGTGGCGTGGCCATTGCACGGGCCCGGCGGGTCCAATCGAAACGCGAAGGGGAGAGACATGCGACGGCGACAGGCGCGGGTGGTCTTGGCGGGGGTGCTGGCGTTCGGGGTCTGGGGGTGTGACGACGGGGGCGGGGACGATGCGGCGGACGCCGCGCCGGGGGCGGGCGGCGCGCCGGGGGCGGGCGGCGCGCCGGAGGGGGGCGAGCCGTGCCGCGGCGAGCTGTTCCTCGACCTGTCGACGGTCGAGGGGCCGGGCGAGGGCTACGACGCCCCGGCGATGACGGTCACCTGCGCCGGCGACGTGATGACGGTGCAGAGCAACGGTCTGCCGCACCACGCGTTTCAGCAGACGACGCCCAACGCGCTGCGCACCCAGAACCACACCTGGAAGGTGCCCATGGCGCCGGCGGTGGCGGCCGAGCGCTCGGCCATCCCCCTGCTGGGCGTCGCGGCCTTCACCATCGCCGGCGTGCCGGTCTACGGGCCGAACGAGGCGGCCATGCCGGATCCCTACGGCGACCCCGTCTTCAACGACATCCTCGACTGGTGCAAGGGGCACACGGGCGGGCAGGGCGACTACCACAACCACGCGCTCTTGACCGAGTGCTTCTTCCCCGACCTGGACGCCGAGGCGCCCTCGCCGATCATCGGCTACGCGCTCGACGGCTTCCCCATCTACGGCGCGCGGGGCTGCGTCGACGCCGACTGCGCCGAGGTGGTCACCTTCGAGAGCAGCTGGGAGCGCACGGGCGATCCCACCACCTACGCCTGGGACAACCACGCGTGCACCGCGGCGACGTGCGACGAGGCCGCGGGCACGAAGCTGGATCGCTGCAACGGGCGGACGGGGCCGGACGGCACCTATCGCTACCACGCCACGGACGGCTTCCCCTACGTGCTGGGGTGCTACCGCGGCTCGCCGATCCCGGGCCAGACGCAGGGGCCGGACGCCGGGCCCATGCTGGACGGCGGGGAGGCGCCCGGCGGCGGAGACTGCGGCGACTGCACCGGCATGTGTCCGCCCGAGGCGGCCGGCTGCACCTGCGCCCAGACGCCCGAGGGCGCCCGCTGTGTGCCGAGCTGCGCGGGCGACGCGGACTGCCCGGCGATGGGCATGCGCGGCGAGGCGCTGGCCTGCGTCGAGGGTGTGTGCCGCCCGGCGATGGGGCCGTGAGCGGCGGGGGCGCGGGGTGACAAGCGCGCTTGGCGGGTGTCGGGCGCGGTTGGCGGTGCGGGTGCGGTGATCTGGACGGTCGGGGGACGATCATGGGGACGAGGCGGTGGTGGACGATGGTGGCCGCGGTGGCCGCCCTGACGCTGGCCTGCGAGCCGGAGGACGGCGCGGGGGACGGCGCCGGGGGGGGCGCCGAGGACGCGGCCGTGATCGGCGCCGGCGGGGGCTTCGGCGGCCAGATCGGGGCGGGGGGCGCGCCGGGCATGGGCGGCGCGCCCGGCGGGGCCGACGTCGACGAGGTGATCGACCTGCCCGGCCTGTCGGCCAAGGTGGACGTGCACATCGACCCGATGGGCATCCCCCACTTGCTGTGCGCCACCGACGCCGACTGCTTCGCCGCGCAGGGTTACCTGCACGCGCGCCACCGCTTCAGCCAGATGGACATCAGCCGGCGCTTCCCGTCGGGGCGCCTGAGCGAGCTCGTGGGCAACGTCGTGCTCGAGACCGACGTGGCCAGCCGGCGGTTCAACACCGACCGCACGGGCACGCCCATCGAGGAGAAGATGGCGGCGGCGATGGACGCCGACACGCGGGCCGCGTTCGAGGCCTACGCGCGCGGCGTCAACGCGTGGATCGCCCACGTGAAGGCGGGGGACTACGGGGCGCAGCGCCAGGACGAGTACACCTACGCGCTGGTCGACCAGACGGCGCTGCCCGACTGGGAGAGCGTCGACTCGGTGCGCAGCGTGCTGCTGGTGATTCGCCAGCTGACCGACTTCTCGGCCGAGGATCTGTACCGCGGCGAGGTGTTCGCGGCGCTCGATCCGGCCCTGGCCTACGACGCGGTCGGCCCGCTGGTCGCGTCGCCGAGCGCCATCCTGCCGGCGGCCGAGGGGCAGCAGAAGGCGGCGCCGCGGCCGGATCTCGAGGCGCTGCGCGCGGCGCACGTCCGGCTGGCACCGGCGCGCCGGGCCCTTCGGCGCGCGGCGGCGTCGCCCGATCTCGCGCGCGTGGAGGCCGCCCGCGACCGCGGCTCGAACAACTGGGTCGTCGGCGGCGCGCACACCGCGTCGGGCCAGCCCCTGCTGGCCAACGATCCGCACCTGGGCCTCAGCAACCCGTCGGTCTGGTACCCCATCCACCTCGACTCGGTGACCCGCGGCACCGGCACGCTGAAGGTGGCCGGCGTCTCGTTCCCCGGCCTGCCCGCGGTGGTCATCGGCCACAACGAGCACCTCGCCTGGGGCTTCACCACCACCTACTTCGACATGACCGACGTGTACGTCGAGACGCTCAGCCCCGACGGCGCCGGCGTGATGCACGACGGGCAGGTGGTGCCCTTCGTCGAGAAGGACTTCACCTTCGGCGTCAGCATGGGCCAGCCGGTGACGCGCACCTTCCAGTACGTGCCGCACCACGGCCCGGTGCTGAGCATCGACCGCGACGCCGGGATCGCCATCACCGTGCGGTGGTCGACGCAGGACGCCTCGACCGACGCCAACTACCTGCTGGGCATGGCGCGCGCGACGTCGGTCGCCGAGGCGCGCGCGGCGCTGCGCGGACTGACCACCATCGGGCAGAACGTCGTGGTGGCCGACCGCGCGGGCAGCATCGGGTGGTTCCCCTACAACCAGGTGCCCAGCCGCCCGTGGGCGTCGGCCCAGGCGCCCAACTGGCTGCCCCTCGACGGCGAGGGCGGGCAGGAGTGGCAGGACTACGTCGACTACGACGACCTGCCGCAGGCGGTCGATCCCGCCGCCGGCTTCATCGCGACGGCCAACAACGACATGACCGGCGCCTTCTGGGACGGCGATCCCACCAACGAGGGCCAGGCCGCCCTGCAGACGGACGCCGCCGCCGGCTATCGCCACGAGCGCATCGTGCAGGGCATCACCGCGCGCGACGATCACACGCGCGACACCATGAACACGCTGCTGGCCGACGTGCACAGCCTGGTGGGCGAGCGGATGACGCCGCCGCTGCTGATGGCGGTGGACGGCGCGCCCGGGCTCGACGCGGCCGGCGCGAAGGTGCGCGACGCCTTGGCCGCCTGGGACTTCGAGTGCCCCAGCGGCCTGGACGGCGTCGACCCCGACACCGCCACGCCGGTCGACGGCGACGCGGCGACGGCGTCGATCGGCTGCGCCGCCTTCCATGTCCTGCTGCCCCGCCTGGTGGACGCCGCCATGGCCGACGAGCTGGCCGGCAGCGAGCTGATCGCCCGTCCCTTCCTGGTGTCGTTCATCAACCTCGTGCTGCGGCCCGACGCCCTGCAGCTGGGCGCCGACTGGTGGGACGACGTGGCGACCGACGAGGTCGAGGCCATGCCGGCCATCGTCGCCGCGGCGATGAACGACGCGGGCGCCTACCTCGAGACGACGCTCGGCGACGACCCGGACACCTGGCGCTGGGGCCGCCTGCACACGGTGACGCTGCGGGCCAACCTGTTCGATGACGCGGGCATCCCGGACTTCAACAACGGCCCCTACGTCAACGACGGCGGCTGGTTCACCGTCGACGTGGCCAACCCGAGCGGGATGTACCGCGACGACTACACGCAGCGCAGCGGACCCAGCATGCGCTTCGCCTGCGACCTGCCCGCGGAGACGCCCGTCGCCTGCACGCTGCAGGTGCCCGGCGGCAACGTCCACTTCCGCGACGATCCGCATTACGACGATCAGCTGAAGAAGTGGCTGAGGAACGAGCCCTTCGACCTGTACTTCACCGCCGAGGCCGTGCTGAGCCACACCGAGCGCATCGTGCGCTTCGAGGTCGTGCCCTGAACCCGGCCCCTGGCACCCCGGACGGCGCGCGGGCATACCTGCGCCCTCCGCGCCGCCGCGAGCTCCGATGTCCGACGCCCCCACCTCCCAGCGCACCCTCGGCCTCTTCGGCGCCACCAACATCGGCGTGGGCGCGATCGTCGGCGGCGGCATCCTGGCCCTCGCTGGCGCGGCCTTCCAGGCCACGGGCCCCGGCGCGATGCTCGCCTTCGGCCTCAACGGCCTGATCGCCATCGTCACCGCGCTCAGCTTCGCCGAGCTGTCGAGCGCCTACCCTCAGTCCGGCGGCACCTACCTCTTCGCCAAGCGCGTCCTGGCCGTGGGCGCGGCCTTCTACGTCGGCTGGGTCGTCTGGTTCGCGTCGATCCTGGCCGCGGCCCTGTACGCCATCGGCTTCGCCACCTTCCTGCTCGACGCCGTGGCCGCCGTCTGGACCGGCGCGCCCGCCTGGCTCCGCGGTCAGCTCGTGGTGTCGCTGGTGGCCGTCGGCACGGTCGGCCTCTGCGTGCAGCGCCTGGCGAAGTCCGCGGGCGCCGGCGGCAACTGGATCAACATCGTGAAGGTGGCCGTCTTCGCGGCGCTCATCGCCGGCGGCGTCTGGGCCTGGGGCCGCGACGCGCCGCCGGCCGCCGCGCGCCTCGATCCCTTGCTGCCCATGGGCCTGGGCGGCCTCGCCGCGGCGATGGGCTACACCTTCATCGCGTTGCAGGGCTTCGACCTGGTCGCGGCGGTGGCCGGCGAGGTGAAGCAGCCGCGGCGCGTGCTGCCCGCGGCCATGCTGCTGTCGCTGGCCATCGGCCTGCTGGTGTACCTGCCGATGCTGCTGCTGGTGGCGGTCGCCGGCGTGCCGGCCGGCGTCGAGCTGGACGCCTTCGTGGCCACGAACCCCAACACCATCGTCGCGCGCGCCGCCGAGGTGTTCGTGGGGCCGGTCGGCTTCTGGCTGGTGATGGTGGCCGGCGTCCTGTCGATGCTGTCGGCGCTGGTGGCCAACCTGTTCGCGGCCTCGCGCATCGCGCAGGTGATGGCGCGCGACCGCACGCTGCCCGCGTGGGTCGACCGCTCGGCGGGCAAGGACGGCGATCCGACCAAGGCGCTGTGGCTCACCGGGGGCATCGCCGCGGTCGCCGTGGCGGCGATGGGCGACGTGGGCAACGCGGGCGCGGCCTCGTCGCTGATCTTCCTGGTCAGCTTCGCGCTGGTGCACGGCATCTGCATCCTCGCGCGCCAGCGCCGCAGCGATCACGACGGCTTCCGGGTGCCCCTTTGGCCGTGGCTGCCCGCCCTGGGCGGCCTCGCCTGCAGCGGGCTGGCGGCCTTCCAGGGCGCCGCGGTGCCGGCCGCCGGCGGCGTCGCGGCGGCGTGGCTGATCGCCGGCTTCTTCGCGTGGATCCTCTTCTTCGAGGGGCGCGCGCGCATCGTCGACGCGGCCAGCGAGCTGGCCGATCCCGACCTGCTGGCCCTGCGCGGCCGCAGCCCGCTCGTGCTGGTGCCCATCGCCAACCCCAGCAACGCCAGCCCGATGGCCTTCCTCGGGGCCTGCATCGCGCCGCCCGGCGTGGGTCGCGTGCTGCTGCTGCACGCGGTGCCCCTGCGCGACGATCCCGAGCACGACGACGCCGCCATCGCGGTGGCCACCGACGTGCTCGGGCAGGCCATGCGGGCGGCGATGCGGCGGGGCGTGCGCGTCGAGGGCCTCGCCACGCTGGCCGTCGACCCTTGGCTCGAGCTCGAGCGCGTCGCCCGCGCGCGGGACTGCGCCAGCGTGCTGCTGGGGCTGAAGGATCTGGCCACGCCGGGCGTGAAGGAGCGCCTGCAGCGCCTCGCCACCCGCCTGCCCGGCGATCTGTGTGTCCTGCGTGCCCCGCCGGAGTGGCGCGCGCGCGACGTGCGCCGCGTGCTGGTGCCGGTGGGCGGTCGCCTCGTGCACAACGCCCTGCGCGCGCGCCTGCTGGGCGGCCTGCTGCATCGCCTCGACCACCCCCTCGAGGTGACCTATCTATTCGTGCTGCCCGAGCACGCCCCCGACGCCGACGTGGGCCGCGCCGAGCGGCAGTGGCGCGCGCTGGCCCGCGACGAGACCTCGGCGAACACGCGCGTCGAGGTCGTGCGCGGCGACGACGTCGTCGCCGCGATCACCGGGCGGGCGGCCGAGTGCGACCTGCTGCTGCTCGGCCTCGGCCGCAGCCGCGACGGCCGCCACGTCTTCGGCGCGGTGGTCGAGCAGGTCGTGGCCGAGGTCGACGGCGCCATCCTGCTGATGGGCCAGTCGCCGGGCGCCCGCTTCGCCGAGGCCACCGCGCGCATCGCCCACGCGACGCCCGGCGGCGCGCCCTGGCGCGTGGTCTGACCAGGTGCCCTACAGCCGCCGCGCCTCGAGGCAGGGCCTCAGCAGCTGCTGCACGACGGCGCCGCTGACCGGCAGGCGGATGTCGATCGCGTTGTGGGCCCCCTGGATGGAGAGCTGGTCGAACAGCCGCCGCGGATCGAAGTCGTGCTCGGCGTCCAGCGCGTCGCCCCGCCCTCGGGGGCCGTGCTCGGGGCCCTGCTGCATCGCCTCGAGCACGGCCCCCAGCGCGTCGGCGGCGGGCCCGAAGTCGGTGCCCGCCGCGCCGTAGAGGGTGGCCCGCACGTCGACGCCCTCGCCGACCTGCACCCGCAGCGCGGCGCGCAGGTCGAGCGCGTCCAGCGCCTCCTCGGCCAGGCGCCGGGCCGCGTAGGGCACCGGCACGCCGTCGAGCAGATCCGAGGCCTTGACCGACGCCTGCACCGCGCCCCCCTCGCGCTGGAAGACGGGCGGCGGGCCCAGCTCGGCGCGCCCGGCCAGGCGATCGAGCGCGGCGTCGAGGTGGCTGGGCGTGCGGCCGACGACGATGAGATCGTCGCCGACGCGGGCGAAGCGCTCGCCCCGATCGCTGTCGGGATCGTGGCGCGGGTTGCGGTAGACCGTGACGCCGCCGGGTCGCGCTTCAGCGACGAACCTCTCGCGCAGCAGGGTGGGATCGAAGCCAGCGAAGTCGCCCTCGAGCGTGATGACGTCGTCGGTGCCGCCGACGCGGTCGATCTGCTCGAGGGGATCGAGGCCCGCGGCGCGCAAGTGGTCGAGGTCGCCCTTCTCCTCGCCCTCGATGCAGGCGCGCAGGTCGGGCGCGAACGGCGCGGCCTTCAGCGCGCGCACGTCGACCATCACGAAGCGGGTGGTGTCGGGGCCGCGCAGCGCGGTCAGGCTGCGATCGGGCCCGCGGCGGCGATCGCGCTCGAGGGGGGGCAGGGGGCCCGTGGCGGGGCGGTCGTCGTCGTCCCGCGACGCCACGGCGCGGCCGGGCGTGGGTCGTTCCGCCACGCGCTCGGGTTGGGCGGCCCGCGCGGTCGGCGGCCCGCCACCCCAGTCGGCGAGGGCCATCCAGGCGGCCAGCCCGAGGGCGGCGACGGCGGCGGCGAGCAGGGCGGCGTCGGTGCGCGCGCGAGACATGGTTTCCCCTCCCCGGACGGTGTCTTTGGGTCGACAGCGGTTGAACGGCCAGGTTCCGCGCGCGATCTCATTCGGCCCGCCGGCGCCCCTGCACGGGCATTGCAGCGTGGGGGCCGGGCGGCCCGCGGGCCGCGCGACCGACGGAAGGAGAACACCCCATGGCCGACCCGCTGAAGGCTCACTGGCAGGCGCTGCGCGAACCGCTGATCGAGACGTGGAACGGACTGACCGAGCGCGACCTCGACGCCATCGACGGCGATCGCGAGATGCTGCTGACGACCCTCGAGCAGCGCTATCACGTGCCGCGGGAGCGGCTGCAGTGGCAGGTCGACGAGCTGATCGGCAAGGTGGCCGGCAGCGAGGCGATGCAGGACCTGCCGACGGCGCACCACGTCTGGGCGGACGCCGTGCTGACGGTCGACGACACCGAGTGAGCGCGTTCCTCCATCCGAGGTCGAGCCGGGCGTCCGCCGGCGGCGAGGTCGAGGCCGGAGGCCGAAGCCCAATCGAAGGTTTTTCGAGCGCCGACCCGCGAGGGGATCGCCGTCCGGGGGCGTGGACGGCGATGTGCCGAGGGTTTGTGAACACCCGCTGACCCGGTCTTGCGTCCCCGCGCCGGATGTCGGACGTTTGCGTCGGTCATGCGGCGGAGGACGCGATGCTGAGCCGGGAGCAGCTAGACGAGCTCGTCGACGCGGCGACGCGCAGCGGGCTGGGCGAGGGCGGCCTGCGCGGGCTGCTGTTCGATGGCATCCCCGACACCGTCTGGAGCGGCTGGCCCCGGCTGCGAAATCCCCACGACCAACTGCAGAGCGACGTGGCCCACCTGACGGCCGCGCCGCCGCAGCGCGGCACCGAGCGCCCGCTCTTGGCCATCTGGCTGGGCAACGCGTTCGGCCTGCGCGCCACGCACCCCGAGGGTGAGCTGTTTCGGCGTCTGCAAGGCGTGCTCGACGGCCGCTCCGTCCCGCCGGCGGCCGCGTCGCCCGCGACGGTCGACGCCCCGCTGCCCGAGGACTCGATCGAGGCCGCCGTCGCCGTGGGTTTGGCCGCGAGCGCCGAACGCCCCGCCGACGAGGCCGAGGCGCTCGACGGGGACGATCTGCTGCTGCGCGCCCAGCCGATGCCCGCGCGCCTGCGTCACGAGGGCGAGGCGTTCCGGTTGATGGGCGTGCTGGACCTGCAGGACGACGCCAGCGAGGAGGCCTTCGACTTCACGATCCTCGACGCCCTCGACCACTGGCGCGTGAACCAGAAGGGCCGCTACCCCGACGGCACGGTCGTCGAGGATCGCGGCGTCGCGCACGAGGGCGGGGCGGTCGAGTTCACCGTGGCGGGCGTCGAGCCGGGCCACGACCTGCTGCTGGTGCGCCGCGCCGACCACGTGCACGGCGACTACCGCGTGGGCATCAGCGTGGACGGACGGTCGGCCGGCGCGCTCGACTGCCCGGGCAGCGACCGGCGGTTCCGGTGGCGCAACTGGCCCTTCCGCGTGCCCGGCCGGCTCGTCACGCGGACGAGCGTGCGGGTGCGGCAGGCGGTCGAGACCGAGGATCGCGAGGTCAACCTGTTCCGCGTGTGGATCTACCAGGCCGAGCAGCCCGCGCCCGACGCCGAGGTGCTGCCCGACGAGGTGCCCGCGGGCTTCGAGGCGCGCACGCTGGCCGACGCGCCGCCGGTGCGGCCGGTCAGCGAGGCCGTCGACCTGCCGCCGCTCGAGCCGGACGTGGCCGTCGAGGCGGACGAGCAGGCGGCAGAGGGTCCCGCGGAGGCCGACGCCGACCACGCGTCGCCGACCGGATCGGTCGCCGAGGCGGCCGCCCACGGCGGTGGGGGCGAGGACGCGGCGGTCGCGGTCAGCGGCGGCGAGGATCCCTTCGCCGACGCCGAGGTGGCCGAGCCGGACGCCAGCTTCCCCGTGGCCGAGGGCGCCGATCCCTTCGCCGACGCGGCGATCGTCGAGCCGGAGGTCGTCGACGCGCCCGCGGAGGGCGAGGACGCCGGGGCGCGCGGCGGCGAGGAGGATGACGCCCGCGCCGAGGACGGGCTCGTCGCCGCGGAGCACGAGGGCGATGGCGAGGGGGGCCCCATCGCCGCCCCCGACGAATACCTGGACGACGAACCGGAAGCGTTCGAGGCGAGCGCGGTCGATGCTGCCGACGGCGGCGCCCTCGAACAGCACCCGACCGCGTTCGAGGCGGACGCGGTCGACGATGATGACGGCGACGCCCCCGAGCAGCAGCCGACCGCGTTCGAGGCGGACGCGGTCGAATCTGCCGAAGGTGGCGGCGCCCTCGACCAGCACTCGGACGAGGCGAGCGCGGCCGAACCTGACGACGGCGACGCCCGCGAGCAGCGCTCGGACGCGTTCGAGGCGAGCGCGGCCGGACCTGCCGACGGCGACGCCCTCGACGCCGGGTTCCCGGACGCGCCGACGGGCGGCGCGCCCGACGAGGCCGCGTTCGACGAGGCCGAGATCGTCGGCGCCGAGCGCGGGCGTGCCTCGAGCGCGCTGGGTGAGGATCCACTCGCGCCCTCTAGCCAGGCGCCGGACGAGGACCCCTTCGTCGAGGACAGCGAGTCGGCCGAGGCGGCCGAGCTGTTCCGGCCCGTGCCGGATCACACCGGGGGCTTCGCGGCGCCGGAGGCCGACCGGTTCGAGGCGGCGCCGGTCGACCACACCGCGGCCGTCGACGTGATCGACGACGCGGCGTTCGACGTGCGGGGCGCCGGCGGCAGCCCGCACACCGCGTGGGACGCGCCCGGCGCAGGGAATGTCGCGCCGACGGGCATCGACATCGGGACGCCCTTCGCCGGGGACGAGGCCGACCCCTTCGCGTCGGACGACGACGAGCCCAGTTTCGGTGAGGACGACGAGGTGCCCGACGTGACGCTGCCGCCGAGCGGGCTGCCGCGCAGCTTCGCCGACGAAGGCGACGAGGCCGGCCTCGCGGCGGAGGACATCGGCGCAGACGACGCCGCGTTCGGCGACGTGCAGGCCGGGGTGGCCGACGGGGACGAGGTCCAAGGCGCGGTCGGGGACGTGGTGGAGGACGTGGACGAGTCCGCCGCCGCGGCGGGCGACGTCGCGGAAGACGTCGAGATCGAGGCCATCGTGTCCGACGCAGCCGAGGACGACGCGCCGCCCGCGGCGACGCGCGACCGGCAGGGGGCGGGCGACGTCGAGGGGGTGTTCGATGTCGTCGACGACGACGGTGAGGGCGCGGGGCTCGGCGCGAGGGGGCCAGCCAGCCCCTTCGGCGGCGTCGTCGACGACGAACCCGTCGCCCCCGCGGCGGCGCCGCTGGGCGCGAGCCCCTTCGGCGTGCCCACCCCGGCCCGAAGCGAGATCGAACCGGCGCGCTTCCTGAGCGACTGGCCGACCCTGCTGGCGGCGCCGGATCCCGGCGCGCGCCTGGCGCTGCCCGGCGATCTGGTCGCGCGGGCGCGCACCGCGCTGCGGGCCGGACGGCCCCTGCTGCTCGTCGGTCCGGCGGGCGTCGGCAAGACCACCCTCGCGCGGCGCCTCGCTGGCGTCGGCGGGCACCCGGCCGTGTTGTCGTGGGCGGCGCTGGGCAACGCGGACGCGCTGTGGCAGGCGTTGGCCCGCCACCTCGCCGCCGCCGCGCCGCTGGGTCACCCGGGCGTGTCCGGCGTGGTCGTCGACGATCTGGATCTCGCCGCGCCCGATCCCATGGTCGCCGCGCTGCTCGCCGCGCTGCGCGGCGACGGCGCCCTGCCCACCGGCGCCGCGGTGGTCGCCACCGCCCGCGGCCGCCTGGCCGACGCGGCCGCGGTGGCCCACCGCTTCACCGTGCTCGAGGTGCCCCCGGCGACCGACCTGCGCGCCGAGTGGGAGGGCCTGACGGCCGAGCACGGCGACCGCGACGCCGAGCCCTACACCGATCTGCGCCACGCCGCGTGGCTGGTGCGCCTGGCCACGCCCGTCGGCAGCGGCGTGCTCGCCGCCGGCCTCGACTGCCTGGCCGCCGCCGCGGGCGGCCCCCTCAGCACCACCGCCGCGCTCGACTTGGCGCTCACCACCGCGCTCTTGCCCGCGCTCGCCGAGTCACCCGCCGCCCGCGCCCTGCTCACCGCCTGGGCCGCCCACACCCAGCTCGACGCCGCCATCGCCGCCCACGCGCACCGCGACCGCGGCCCGCTGACCAAGGCCCTCGAGCCCGAGCGCGCCCCCACCGCCGACCTGGCCTGGGCCATCTGGGCCGCCGAGCACCTCGCCCGCCGCTCCACCGGCGACCTGCCCGGCGTCTGGGCCGTCCTCGAGGGCTAGGTCACCTCGGGGGTCGTGCCACACTAACAAACCAAAGTGCCCAGAATGACACTTTTTCGGCCGGTCCGACGCCCACTTCCGGCGCGGCACCCAGCCACGAGCGTCCCGTCACCTCGGGGGTCGTGCCACACTAACAAACCAAAGTGCCCAGAATGCCACTTTTGCCGGCCGGTCCGACGTTCACTTCCGGCGCGGCACCCACACGATCTCGACCACCGGCCCGTTGATCTCACAGCCCAGGTGCATCGCCGAGGGATCCGGCGTCCAGCTCAGGCGCCCCGCCTCGCCCTCCCAGGTCTGGCGTGGCCCGCTGCCGTCCACCTGCTTCAGGCCCGCGGCGCGCGCGGCGTCCATCAGGTGGCCGATGCCCTCGTCGTGCGCAAAGCCGTTGCGGTATCGCATGCGGATCGTGACGCGGTGGCCGTCCGGGGTGTCGGCGACGGCGGCCGAGATGCGACGGCGCGTGCTGCGGGTGTCGGTGGGGCGCGACAGCCAGGCCGGACGGGCCGCGGGCGCGTCGACGGCGGGCGGGCGGCGGCAGCCCTTGGCGTCGGCGGGCGTGGGCGGCACGCGCAGCCAGTCGATCTCGACGCGGTGCTCGCGCGCCTCGCCCGCGGGCGCGATCAGCCGGCGCACCTCGACCGACCAGGTCAGCGCGCCTTCCTTCACGTCGCCCTTGGGCAGCCCCTTCTCGAGGCCCGGCAGCTCGAGCCCGCGCAGGGCCGTGAGCAGCGCGGCGTCGACCTCGGTGTCGGTGCCGAAGGCCCGTACCTGCAGGTGGACGTGCCGATAGGGCGGCTCGCGATCGACGCGCGAACGCACCTCGTGGAACACGCCGGTCAGCCGCGCGTCGCCCAGCGCCTTCGGCAGATCCCGCCACGCGGGCGGCAGCTCGGGCGGCGCCTCCACGACGGCGCGCTGCTCGAAACGCGCGCGCCGCTCGGCCAGGGTCGGGCCCTTGGGCGCAGCGGGCGCCGCCGCGTCGGGCTTCGCCGCCGGTGCCTTCGCCGGCGCGGGCTTCTCCTGGCAGCCCAGCGCCAGCGCCAGCGCGCCCAGGTACGCCGCGCGGCGCATCAGCCCAACAGCGCCAGCAGGCGCTGCAGCAGCTGGTGAGTGGCCACGGCGTCGCCCAGCGCGGTGTGGCGCAGGGCGTCGGGCGGCGCGAGGTCGAAGTGCGCGAAGGCCTTGTCGCTGCTGACGACGTCCTTCGGCAGCCGCTCGGTCTGGGCCAGGGCCCACAGCAGCGAGTGCGTGTCGATGGTGCGGTGGGCGAAGTCCGCCGGGAAGTCGCGGCCCGCCATCCGATACAGTCGGCGCAGAAAAGCGATGTCGAACGCGATGTTGTGGCCCGCGGCCTTCAGCGGGCGCCCGCGGCCGATCCCGTCGAGGAACTTCTCGATGCGGTCGACCGCCTCCTCGGGCGACAGCCCCTCGGCGCGGACGCGGTCGAGGTCGATGCGGTTGACCGCCATCGAGCGCTCGTCGGTGGTGAGCGTGGGCTCGAGGACGTAGAACTCGAGCGTGCGGGTGCCGTCCCCCGACACCAGCCCCACCGACAGCAAGCTGTGGTGCAGCGGATCGAGGCCACCGGTTTCGGTGTCGACGACGACGACGTGGTCCAGGGCGCGCATCGGCGCACCTTGCCACTTTCGGGTCGCGCCGAAAACCCCGCTGCTGGTATGCCGGGCAGCATGAGCGCCGCGCCGACGCCCTCCGCGAGCACCATCCTGCTGGTCGACGACGAGCCCGCGATCACCGACAGTTTGGCGTATGCGCTCGAGCGCGAGGGCTTCGTGGCGCGCCCCACGCACACGCTGGCCGACGCCGACGCGGCGCTCGAGCGGGGCGACGTCGATCTGGTGATCCTCGACCTGATGCTGCCCGACGGCAACGGCCTCGACTGGCTGCGCGGGCTGCGGCAGCGGGACGCGACGCCGGTGATCATCCTGTCGAGCCACGACGAGGCGGTCGACCACATCGTCGGGCTCGAGCTCGGGGCCGACGACTACGTCGACAAGCCGTTCTCGCCGCGCGAGGTCGTCGCGCGGGTGCGCGCGGTGCTGCGGCGCTCGGGCGGCGAGGCCGGGCCGGGCGCCAGCGCCGAGCGCGAGCGGCTGCGGGTCGATCCGGCGCGACGCCAGGCCTGGGGGCTGGGCGAGCCGCTCGGCCTTTCGCGCATCGAGTTCGACCTGCTGGCCACCTTCGCCAGGGCGCCCGGGCGCGTCTTCGAGCGCGACACCCTGCTCGACCGCGTGTGGGGCCCCGACGTGAACGTCACCGAGCGCACGGTGGACGTTCACGTGAAGACGCTGCGCAAGAAGCTGGCCGCCGTCGGGCTGTCGCCGGACACCATCGAGACGGTGCGCGGCGTGGGCTACCGCCTGGCCGAAGACGTCTGATCGATGTCGACGCTGCTCGCGTCGCGCGAGGCGGTGCTGCTGTTCGGCGGCGTGGCGCTGCTCGTCGGGCTGGCCTTCGTCGCCAGCCGCGTGCTGCGCTCGCTGCGGCACGGCTTCTCGGTCCGGCTGCAGCTGTTCTTCGCGATCCTGGGCACCTCGCTGATGGCGACCGGCGTGATCGGCCTGTGGGTCATCGAGCGCCTGCAGGCGCGCGCGGCCGAGCTGGCGCTCGAGTACGGCGCGCCCAGCGAGGCGCTCGTCCAGCTCATCCGCGAGTTCGGGCCCAAGCTCACCCTGCTGTTCGCGCTGCTGGGCGCGGGCGCCGCGGGCGCGGCGTTCGCGCTCGGGCGCAGCCTCGCCCAACCCCTGGAGCGCCTGACGCAGTACGCCGAGTCAATCGCGCGCGGTGAGCGCCACGCCGTGCTGCCGCCGCCGGTGGGTCGCGAAGTCCGGCGGCTGACGGCGGCCTTCGAGTCGATGCGGCGCGCCCTCGAGGAGCGTCACGAGATGGAGCAGTTCGTCGCCGACCTGGGGCACGAGCTGAAGAACCCCGTCTCGGCCATCCGCGCGGCGACCGAGGTGCTGCAGGAGGGCGCGGCCGACGATCCGGCCGCGCGCCCGCGCTTCCTGGCGCGGATTGACGAGGCCGGCCGTCGCCTCGAGGCGCTGCTGGCCGATCTGCTCGAGTTGGCGCGGCTGGAGGCCCGCGGCCCGCAGCCCGATCGCGGCGCCCTGGCGCTGGACGACGTCGTGCGCCGCGCCGTGCGCGACTGCGCCGCGACCGTCGAGGACAAGGGGCTGACGGTCGACACCGATCTGCAGCCCTGCCGCCTGCACGGCGACGCCCGCTGGCTGCGCCGCGCCGTCGACAACCTTATGTCGAACGCCATCCGCTACAGCCCCGCGGGAGGGACGGTGCGCGTGGTGCTGCGCGCGGCCGAGCACGAGGCGGTGCTGACCGTGCGCGACGAGGGGCCGGGGGTGCCGGCGCCGATCCGTCCGCGCCTGTTTCAGCGCTTCGTCACCGACCGCCGCGAGTCGGGGCAGACCGGCCTGGGGCTGGCGATCGTGCGCAGCGTCGCCGAACTGCACGGGGGCTCGGCCCGGCTGGTCGAGGACGACGGGCCGGGGGCGTGCATCGAGGTGCGGGTGGCCCGGTGAGTGGGCGGCCGGGCAAAAAGTGAAAGAAGTGTACGGTTCGGTCGATAGTTTGGCACGACCCCCGAGGGCGGCTCGTGAGCGAACCGGGACGGAGGGGCTGGCCGGGCAAAAAGTGAAAGAAGTGTACGGTTCGGTTGATAGTTTGGCACGACCCCGGAGGATCAGAGGCCGAGGCGCTTCTCGAGGGCGGCGCGATCGCTGGTGTGGGCGAGCAGGCTGAACAGGGTGTGGAAGTTCTCGGGGTCGATGAGGCGGGGGTGCAGCAGGGCGAGGGCCTCGACGCGATCCTTGCCGAAGCTGAGGGTCTCGGTGAGGGTGCGGGCCTGGGCGGTGCTGAAGTGGTGCTCGCGGGCGGCGGCGCGGATGACGCGCAGCTTGTCGTCGCGGAAGCTGGCGTCGCGCAGCGACTGCTCGATGCGGGCCATCTCGGCGCCGGTGGCGGGCTCGAGCGGGGGCTCGCTGGGGGGCGGCGCCTCGGTGACGACGATGTGCTTCTCGACGTGGCGGCGCTCGGCCCGCTGGACGGGCGGCGCGGCCCGCAGGGCGGCCTCGAGCGCCTCGAGCTTCGCCTGCGCGCCGGCGAGCTGCTCCTTCAACGCCTTGCGCTCGCGGCGGTCGCGCACCAACTCCAGCATGCGGTCGAGCGTCGCCAGCTCGGCCTTCAGCGCCGTCACCGCCTCGCGGGCGGGCGCCCGGTCGAGCAGCACGGGCTCGCCGTAGCGGCGGAAGGTGCGCGGGTGCACCCCGGCGGCCTCGAACGTCAGGGCGTCGTCGGCGGGTGACGGGCGCGGCCCCGGGCGCGCGTGGACGAGGCCGGGCAACGACAACAGCAACAGCACGGTCAGGCGGCGCACGGGACCTCCAGCGGGGCAGGGGGCGCGCGGCCATCGGAGCCCGTCGGGCGTCTGCTGTCAACGGCGCCGGCGCGTTGACGCGGCTCCGCCGGTGTCCATGGTCTCGCGGTCCAAAGAGGAGGAGAGGTCATGTTCTTCGATCCCCTGTACCTGGTCATCATGGGCGTCGGGCTGGTGCTCAGCCTCGGCGCGCAGGCCTGGGTCAAGGCGTCGGTGGGCAAGTGGAAGCAGGTGGCGCTGCGCCGCGGCATCACCGGGCGCGACGTGGCGCAGGCCATCCTCGACGTCGAGGGCATCCGCGACGTGCGCATCGAGCAGGTCGAGGGCTTCCTGAGCGATCACTACGATCCGACGCACAAGGTGCTGCGCCTCAGCCCCGACAACTACCACGGCCACTCGGTGGCGGCCGCCGGCATCGCCGCCCACGAGGTGGGCCACGCCATTCAGGACAAGGTGGGCTACGGCCCGATGCGCATCCGCCAGGCGGTGGTGCCCCTGGCCAACATCGGCACCAACATCGGCGTGTGGATGGTGATCATCGGCGCGGCCGTCGGCCTCTCGGGCGTCGCCAAAATCGGCGTTCTGCTGTTCGCCGGCTTCGTCGCGTTCACCCTGGTCACGCTGCCGGTCGAGATCGACGCCTCGAACCGCGCCAAGCGCGCCCTGGCCGCCGGTGGCTTCCTCGACCGGCAGGAGTCCGCGGGCGTCAACGCGGTGCTCACCGCCGCGGCGGCCACCTACGTCGCCGCCGCCGTCACCGCGGTGCTGCAGCTGCTGTACTTCATGCTGCGCGCGGGCATGCTGGGCCGCAGCGACGACTGAGGCGCCCGCTGCTCAGTGCGGCGTCAGCACGTCCACCAGCGTCCACCCGCGCGCCGCTTTGGCCGCGGCCGCCCAGTCGGGCGCGTCGATGGTCAACAACGCGGCGTGGGCGGTCTTCAGGTCCACCTCGACGCCCGACAGCCAGTGCACCGCCATGCTGAACCCGGGGTTGTGCCCCAGCAGCATCACGGTCTCGACGGCGTCGTCCAGCCCGCGCAGCGCCTGCTGCACGGCCGGCGGCCCGGCCAGGTACAGCGCGCCGGTGAAGGTCGGCTCGAGGTCGGCGGGCAGGTGCTCGCACAGCCCCTCCCAGGTCTCGCGCGTGCGCTGGCTGTCGCTCGACACCACCACCTGGGGCACCCACCCGGCCTCGACCAGCCG
This sequence comes from Myxococcales bacterium, assembly GCA_020633465.1. Lineage (GTDB taxonomy): Bacteria > Myxococcota_A > Bradymonadia > UBA7976 > UBA1532 > JACKDN01. The sequence goes on along the minus strand of JACKDN010000005.1, from coordinate 117,898 downwards.
CGCGCCCATCACCGGCGCCTCGCGCTGGCCGCGGTCGTTCAGCGGGCGGTCGTGATCGCTCAGCAGGCTGTTGGCCCACGAGCTCTTCGCGTGTCGCATCAGCACCAGGCGTCGCTGCATCGACCGCCCTCGAAGCGCCGGGCGCCTGCCTGCCCGCAGGTGCCGCGTTGGGGTCTGCCCGGGTGTCGGTCCCGCGTCAGTGCGCGCCCTTCTTCGGCCGCAGCGCCGCGCCCTCGTACACGTGCTCGTTCCAGGTGGCCGGCGAGAAGCCGTTGTCCACCTCGACCATGCTGATGCAGTCGGGCACCGGGCACACGATCTGGCACAGGTTGCACCCGACGCACTCGTCCTCGTCGACCATCGGCACCCGCGTGTCGGCCCGCGGGTGGATGCACTGGTGCGCCCCGTCGTGGCAGGCCACCACGCACAGCTGGCAGCCGATGCACTTCTCGGCGTCGATCTTCGCGATGGTCTCGTAGTTGAGGTCCAGGTCGCCCCACTCGGAGTAGCTGGGGATGGCCTTGCCGACGAGGTCGTCGAGCGTCTCGAAGCCGTGCCCGCGCATGTACTCCTCGAGGCCCTCGATCATGTCCTCGACGATGCGATAGCCGCGCAGCATGACCTCGGTGCACACCTGCACCGTGCTCGACCCCAAGAGCAGGAACTCCACGGCGTCGCGCCAGTTGGTGATGCCGCCGATGCCGCTGATCGGCAGCTGGAAGGCCTTGTCGCGCGCCAGCGCCGCCACCATGTGCAGCGCGATGGGCCGCACCGCGGCCCCGCAGTACCCGCCGTTGGTCGACTGATCGTGCACCCGGGGCTCGGGCACGAACCGATCGATGTCGACCCCGATGATCGACTTGATCGTGTTGATCAGGCTCACGCCGTGCGCGCCGCCGCGCTGCGCCGCCATGCCGTGCGGCACGATGTCACCGACGTTGGGCGTCAGCTTCACCAGCACCGGCACCGTGCTGTACTGCACCGCCCACGAGGTGATGCGCTCGTTGACCCGGGGCTCCTGCCCCACGGCCGACCCCATCCCGCGCTCGCACATGCCGTGCGGGCAGCCGAAGTTCAGCTCCAGCCCGTCCGCGCCGGCGTCGATGCTGCGCTTGATGATGTCCTTCCACTCGTCCTCGGTCTCGACCATCAGCGAGGCGACGACGGCGTGCTCGGGGAAGCGCTTCTTGACCTCGTAGATCTCCTTGAAGTTCACCTCGAGCGGGCGGTCGGTGATGAGCTCGATGTTGTTGAAGCCCACCCCCCGCGTGCCCCGGTGGTGCACCGCCCCGAAGCGGCTCGACACGTTCTGGATGGGCGTGCCGAGCGTCTTCCAGACCGCCCCGCCCCAACCCGCGTCGAAGGCGCGCATGATCTGCTCGCCCGAGTTGGCCGGCGGCGCCGACGCCAGCCAGAACGGGTTGGGCGACCGGATGCCGGCGATGTTCGCGCGCAGATCAGGCATGCTGGCCTCCCCGCAGGCTGTGGCCGTCGTTCAGCCAGGCGTCGATGGCGATGGCCGCCGTCTTGCCCTCGGCGGCCGCGTTGACGACCTCCTTGCCGCCGTTCGTCGCGTCGCCGCCGGCGTACCAGCCGGTGCGACCCAGGTGCTGGTTCGCGTCGACCACCAGGCGCCCCTTCTCCACTTCGATGTCCTCGAGGCCGCCGAGCAGCGCCCCCAGCTTGCCCTGGCCGATGGCCAGCAGCACCAGATCGGCGTCGACGACGTGCTCGCTGCCCGCGATGGGCTGCTTGGCGGCGTCCACCTTGGTCACCTTGACCCCGGTGACCCGGCCGCCCGCGCCGACGAACCCGATGGGCTGCGTGCGCCAGACGCCGATGCAGCTCTCCTGCTTGGCGGCCTTCCACTCGTGGGCGTAGCCGCTCATCACGTCCTCGTCGCCGCGGTACACCATGGCGACGTGCGGCACGCCCAGCCCGGCCAGCTCGCGCGCGGCGTCGATGGCCGTGTTGCCGCCGCCCAGCACCACCGCGCGCTTCACGTGCGACAGGTCGACCGGGCCCAGCTTCATGCGCTCGATGAACTCGACGGCGCCCTCGACGCCGGCGAGATCCTCGCCCTCGGCGTGCAGCCAGCCGTCCGGCCCCAGCCCGAAGCCCACGAACACCGCGTCGTAGTCGCGCTCGAGCTCTTCGAAGGTGACGTCGGCGCCCACCTCGACGCCCGTGCGCACCTCGACGCCGCCGATGCCGAGGATCCAGTCGACCTCGTCGGCGCTGCGATCGGCCTTCATCTTGTAGGGCGCCACGCCGGTGGTGTTCAGCCCGCCGATCACGTCGCGCTTCTCGAAGATCGTGCACGCGTGGCCGTGCCGCCGCAGCATGTGCGCGCAGGCCAGCGACGCCGGCCCGGCGCCGATGAGCGCCACGCGCTTGCCGCTGTCGGGCGCGGCCTCGAAGAACCGCCAGCCCTCGGCGTACGCGATGTCGGTGCTGTACCGCTGCAGCTTGCCGATCTGGATGGGCGGCGCGTCGAGCTCGTTGTACACGCAGTCGCCCACGCACAGCGTCTCGACCGGGCACACCCGCGCGCAGCTCATCCCGAGGATGTTGGCCTCGAAGATGGTGCGGGCCGAGCCCTTGATGTTGCCGGTGGCGATCTTCCGGATGAACTCCGGGATGTCGATCGAGGTGGGGCACGCCTTGATGCAGGGCGCGTCGCTGCAATAGAGGCAGCGGTTCGCCTCGGCGAAGGCCTGCGCTTCGTTGTAGGCCGGCTTGAAGTCGCCGAACGTGTTCTCGCTGCGCTCGAGCGGCACCTGGGTCATCGTCATCTCCCCCGCAGACGGGCCGTGGGACGACCCGAAGGGCCACCGTAAGCCGTCCGGCGCGCCCGCGCAACGATGCGGCGCGTCGGTCCGCGGGCGTCTGATAGGATGCGCCGCGGTCTCGTGGGAGGGCTCAGATGTCGCTGCTCGACGACCTGGTGGACGACCACCAGAAGAAGACGACGGACGAAGAGAAGAAGGCGGCCGCCGAGAAGCTCGAGGCGGCTCGACGCGTGCGGACGCGCGAGGCGCGGCAGGCCGTGTCCGAGAAGGCGGCCGAGGCCGTCTCGACGACGCCGCAGCGCTGGGCGCGCGATCCCGACGCGCAGATCGCCGGCTTCGTGCCCGGCGACCGCTTCGAGATGCGCGACTGCGGGCCCGACCTCGACGGGGAGTGGGAGGTCGTCGGCGTCGAGTCGCGGCCCACGACGCCGGGCGAGGCGCGCCACCTGGTGGCCGCGCGGCCCGAGGGCGGGCCGCCCTACGCCAAGATCGCCGAGGCCGACGTGTTGGCCGAGATCGACTGCGGGCGCCTGGTGGCGCTGAAGGACCGGGGCTGATGCTGCGCGGGGGATGGGTGCTGGGCCTGGGCGTCGCGTTGGCCGGCTGCCTGGGCGGCGGGGGCGGCGGCGGCCGGCTGTCGAACGTCGGCGAGTCGTGCCTGCGCACCGCCGACTGCGTGCAGGGCACGGTGTGCGTCGCGAACGCCTGCGCGGTGCCCTCGAGCTGCACGCCGGGCGATGTCGTGGCCTGCGCCTGTCCCGGCGCGCCGAACGGCACGCAGACCTGCGCCGATGACGGCACCTACGGCGCCTGCGCCTGCGGCGACGCCGGGCCCTTCGACCCGCCGGGGGACGGCGGCGCGGACGCGACGGTCCGGCGCGACGCCGGCGCTGACGCCGGCCGCCAGCGCGACGCGGGCGTCGCCGACGACGCTGGGCCCGGGCGCGACGCCACGATCGACGAAGACGGCGGCCGGCCGAGCGACGCCGCGCCGCGGCCGGATCGGGGCGCCCCTCGCGAGGACGCGTTCGTCGAGCGGGACGCGTTCGTCGAGCGGGACGCGTTCGTCGAGGCGGACGCGTTCGTCGACCCCGACGCCGCTCCGGATCCCGACGCGGGCGGTCCGGTCTGCGTCCCCGACACCCTGCGCTGCGTCGACGGTCAGCCGCAGGCCCGCGAGGGCTGCGACGCCAACGGCCAGTGGCGCCCGGCCGGCGCCTGCCGCGGCGCCGAGGTGTGCCAGGTGGGCCGCTGCGTGACGCCGCAGGCCGACTGCCCCGGCGCCGGCGGCCACTACGGCTGCGCCTTCTCCACCACGCAGATGGCCAACGTCGTCTACGACGGCGAAGGGGGCACGACGCCCGACGCGCCCCAGGCGCTGGTCGTGGTCAACCCCAGCCTGGCCCGCGTGCGCCTCACGCTGCGCGACGTCGGCGGCGGCCTGAGCGAGCTGATCGACGAGGTCACCGTCGCCGTGCCCCCGGACATCGGCGTCGAGGGCGTCGTCGCCGAGACGGTGCGCTCGCACGTGCAAGACGCCGGCGGTCAGGTGGTGACGCAGGATCTGCTGGCCGCCGACGCCCTCGAGGTGCCGGCCGGCGGCGTCGCGGTGCTGCTGTTGCCGGCGACGGCGCGGGACGACGCCGCCTCGACCGTCGTCGGCGACGTGCGCCGGCTGACCTCGGATCGCGCGGTCGCGGCCTGGTGGTTCGACCCGTATTGCTGCAACTACAGCTTCAGCAACGACGCCCGCTTGATGTGGCCGGAGCCCGCCTGGGGGCGCACGTACACCATGGTCGGCCCGCCGGGCTGGCAGCAGCAGTTCGGCAACCCGGTGCCGGCCGGCATGGCGGTCATCGGCGGGCTCGAGCCGGCCACCGTGACGGTGACCGTGCCCGCGGGCGTGCGGCTGGCGGCCGATCCCGACGAGGCGGTGGGCGCCGCCGGGCGCTTCGACGTGGCCCTCGGCGCCGGCGAGGCGCTGCTGATGCACGCGGTGACCATCGACGACTTCTTCGGCGACACCGCGCAGCACGATCTGACCGGCACGCGCGTCTCGGCCACCGCGCCGGTGACGGTCATCGCGACCCACCCCTGCACCTACTACCCGCACGGCCTGCAGGCCTGCGACCACGTCGAGGACACGCTGGCGCCCGACGCGGCCGCGCAGACGACCTGGGTGCTGCACGGCCTGGCCGAGCGCGGGGCCGCCAACCCCGAGGAGCGCGTCTACTACAAGGTCGCGGGCCCGGCCGGCACCGATCTGCGCTTGACCGGCGGCGTCGAGGTCACCGGGACGGGCGCGGGCGGCAGCGGCGTGAGCTGCGCGGCCCAGGGCGGCGGCGTCTGGCGCATCCCGGCCGCGGGCCACTGCGAGCTCGGCGTCCGCGCGCCCACGCAGCTCACCGCGACGGCGGCCGTGCAGGTCATCGGCATCGTCTCGGGCGCGTTCTCGACGGCGCCGGACGGGGCGGACGTCGGCGACGCGCCGGCGGGCGATCCGTCGATGTTCCGCCCCACGCCCCCGGCCGACTGGCGCACCGACTACAGCGTGTTCGTGCCCGGCTTCTACCCCATCCGGCGCGTGACCGTCGTGGCGCCCGAGGGCGCGCGGCTGACCCTCGACGGCGTCGCGGTGCGCCTGGCCGGCGAGATGGCCGTGCCGGGCACCGACTACGTCGTGAAGCACGTCGCCCTCGATCCGGGTCCGCACCGCCTGGAGGGCGACGCCCCCTTCGGCGCCGTCGTCTACGGCTTCGATCGCTTCGTCAGCTTCGCCACCAGCGCCGGCTTCGCCCCCTGAGCCGAAGGGGCGAAGCCTCGAGGCGTCGTCGTCGTAGACGTCGTCGTCGTCGTGGTCGACCCCCCTCGACGCTCCTCCGGCCGCCCGGCATACTCGCCGCCGACGCTCACGGCACCCCGAGGGAGCGACATGAGAGAACTGCTGTCCGGCGGCAACGCCCCGATCGAAGGCGACGCCGTCGTCGTCACGGTCGACTGGGCCCCGGCGAAGATCCGCGGCCTGGACGTCGACGCGGCGGCCTTCGCGCTGGCCGAGAACGGTCGGGTCCGCGGCGAGGACGACTTCGTCTTCTACAACCAGCCGGCCCACCCCAGCGGGGCGATCGCGTTGTCCGGCGGCGACGGGCAGGCGCGCTTCGCCGTGACGCTGTCGCGTCTGCCCGCGGCGGTGGAGAAGGTGGCGTTCACGCTCACCGTGCACGGCGACGCGGCGTTCAACGAGGCCCAGGAGGTCCGGGTCGGCGTCGAGGGTCAACTGCGGTACGCGCCCGAGCGGGGCCGCGAGGCCGCGCTGATCCTCGCCGAGCTGTACCGCCGCGGCGGCGCGTGGAAGTTCCGCGCGGTGGGGCAGGGCTTCGAGGGCGGCCTCGCGCCCCTGGCCACGCACTTCGGCGTCGCGGTCGACGAGGATCAGGGGCCCGCCGAGGCCGCCCCGCCGCCGGCCGCGCCGTCGCGCGTGCGCCTCGAGAAGAAGCTGGTCGACCTCGAGAAGAAGGCGCCCAAGCTGGTCAGCCTGGCCAAGCAGGCGCGCGTGTCGCTCGAGAAGCGCAACCTGGACGCCCACACCGCGCAGGTGGCCCTGGTGATGGACGTCTCGGGCTCGATGAGCGGCATGTTCAGCAAGGGCACGGTGCAGGCGGTCATCGAGCAGGTGCTGGGCCTGGCGATCAACTTCGACGACAACTCGGCCATCGACGTCTTCGCCTTCGGCAAGCGCGCGCACGATCTGGGCGAGCTGGTGCCCGAGCGCTTCGAGGGCGCGGCCGACTGGATCCTGAAGGAGACCGGCTACGAGGGCGGCACCAACTACGGCCCGGCGGTCGAGGCGGTGATGGCCCACTATGGCTACATCACCGAGCAGCGCACCGAGACCAAGGGCTTCCTCGGCCGCACCAAGGAGAAGGTGACGGCGCGCTGGAACGACCCCCCGCAGGGCGCCCCGCTGCCCGTCTACGTGCTGTTCGTCACCGACGGCGACAACTTCGACAAGGCCGACGCCGAGCGCATCGTGCGCGAGGCCGCGCGCTACCCCGTCTTCTTCCAGTTCGTCGGCATCGGCGGCGGCCGCTTCGGCTTCCTCGAGCAGCTCGACGATCTGTCCGGCCGCTTCCTCGACAACGCCGACTTCTTCGAGGTCGAGGATCCCACCGCCATCGCCGCCGACCGCCTCTACGACCTGATGACCGCCGAGTACCCGGCCTGGGTGGCGCAGGCGCGGCAGAAGGGCATCCTGCGCTGATCCGCCCGCGCTGACCGGGCGCCGGAACGCCCGTTGCTACACCTCCCGGGGGTATCGACTTCGGGAGGTGCCCATGCCCCAGAAGAACATCTTCGTCGTCGGCCTCGACGACTTTCAGCGCCGGCAGCTGTCGACCACGCGCCACGCGCGGGATCCGCGGTACGCCATCCATGGTCTGTTGCCGCGCGACGCGCTGGTGCACGTCGACGCGATCTCGATCGACGGCCTGCTCGACGACGCGCGGCGGCAGCTCGACGCGTTCCCCGGCTCGGTGGACGCGATCATCGCCCACTGGGACTTCCCCACCTCGGCCCTGGTGCCCATCCTGTGCGCCGAGCGCGGGCTGCCGGCCCCGTCGCTGCGCGGCGTCGTGCAGTGCGAGCACAAGTACTGGAGCCGCCTGCGCCAGCGCGAGGTCATCCCCGAGTACACGCCGCCCTTCGCCGTCTTCGATCCCTTCGCCGACGACCCGCTGGCGGACATCGACCTCGACTTCCCGTTCTGGGTGAAGCCGGTGAAGGGCTTCAGCTCGCTGCTCGGCTTCCGCGTCGACGGCCCAGAGTCATTTGGCCGCGCCCTGGACACCATCCGGGGCGAAATCCACCGCCTCGGGGATCCCTTCGCCGACATCCTCGCCCGCCTCGACCTGCCCCCCGCCTTCGCCCACACCGCCACCATGTGCCTGGCCGAGGCGTACCTGACGGGCCTCGAGCTGGCCCACGAGGGCCACGTCTTCGAAGGCGAGGTGCGCATGCACGGCACCCTGGACATGGTGCGCCACCGCGAGACCTTCCACCGCTACGAGCACCCCAGCGAGCTGCCGATGACCGTCTGGGAGCGCGTCGACGTCGCCGGCCGCCGCCTGCTCGAGCACCTGCGCTTCGACAACGGCGTCTTCAACGCCGAGTACTTCTGGGATCCCGAGACCGACCGCATCGGACTCGTCGAGGTGAACCCGCGCATGTCGCAGTCGCACACCTACCTGTGGGACATGGTCGACGGCGCCTCGAACCACGAGATCGCCATCGACGTCGCGCTGGGCGAGCGGCCGCGCCTGCACCCGGGGCAGGGCCGCCATCGCAAGGCCGCCAAGGCGTTCTACCGCGCCTACGCGCCCGGCGTCGTGCGGCGCGTGCCCACGCCCGACGAGCTCGCGCGCGTCGAGGCGGACTTCCCCGACTGCCGCGTCGCCCTGCGGGTCGAGCCGGGCCAGAACCTCGAGGCGCTGGTCGATCAGGACGCCTACAGCTTCGAGCTGGCCGAGATCTACGTCGCCGCCGACAGCCGCGCGGCGCTGCTGGAGCGCTACCGCGCCATCTGCGGCGCACTGTCCTTCGAGATCGAGCGCGCCGGGCGCCTCGAGGCCCCCGCGCCGCCCGCCGAGCAGTGCCCGGCCTGCGAGGAGGTGGCCCATGGCTGAGCGCGCCCCCGACGCCCACCCCGAGATCGAGACGCCGCGCACCCTGGCCGATCCGCCCCACGCGGTGCGCGTGGTCGAGAACCTGTGGATCCCGCTGTCCGACGGCACCTGCCTGGCCGCCCGCGCCTGGCTGCCCGAGGACGCCGCCCAGCACCCGGTGCCGGCCATCCTCGAGTACATCCCGTATCGCAAGCGCGATCTCACCCGGCAGCGCGACGCGCTGAACCACCCCTACCTGGCCGGCCACGGCTACGCCTGCGTGCGCGTCGATCTGCGCGGCAGCGGCGACTCGGAGGGGGTGATGCACGACCAGTTCCTCGAGCAGGAGCAGCGCGACGGCTACGAGGTGGTCGAGTGGCTGGCCCAGCAGGCGTGGTGCGACGGCAAGGTGGGCATGTTCGGCATCTCGTGGGGCGGCTTCGCCGGCCTGCAGGTGGCGGCGCTGCAGCCGCCCTCGCTCGGCGCGATCGTCGTCGCCTCGGCCACCGATGATCTGTACGTCGACAACATGCACTACATGGGCGGCTGCCTGTTGGGCGACAACCTGTCCGAGGCGACGACCATGTTCGCCTTCAACGGCTGCCCGCCCGATCCGGCCATCGTCGGCGAGGGCTGGCGCGACGGCTGGCTGCAGCGGCTCGACGGCAGCGGCCTGTGGCTGAAGACCTGGCTCGAGCACCCGCACCGCGACGCCTACTGGACGGTGGGCTCGGTGCGCGACGACTTCGCCGCGGTGAAGTGCCCGGTGCTGTGCGCCAGCGGCTGGGCCGATGGCTACTCCAACGCCGTGCTGCGCCTCGTCGAGCACCTCGACGCGCCCTGTCGGGGGCTGATCGGCCCGTGGAGTCATCAGTATCCGCACCTGGCGGTGCCCGGGCCGGCCATCGGGTTCCTGCAGGAGACGCTGCGCTGGTTCGATCACTGGCTGAAGGGCGACGACCAGGGCGTGATGGACGATCCCGCGCTGCGGGTGTGGATGCAGGACAGCGTCCCCCCCGCGACGGCCTACGAGCAGCGGCCGGGGCGCTGGGTGGCCGAGCCCACCTGGCCGGGGCCCAACATCGAGCCGCGCACCACGACGCTCGCCGGTCGGCGCCGCGGGGCCGACGACGGCGCGGCGGGCGGGGGGGGCGTGGCGATCCAGTCGCCCCTGACCGTGGGTCTGTTCGCGGGCAAGTGGTGCTCGTACGCCGCCGTGCCCGATCTGCCCGGTGATCAGCGACAGGAGGACGGCGGGGCGCTGGTGTTCGACAGCGCGCCGCTCGACGGGCCGCTCGAGATCCTCGGGCGCCCCGAGGTGACGTTGGTGCTGACCGCCAATCGGCCCGTGGCCATGGTGGCGGTGCGCATCTCGGACGTGCACCACGACGGCAGCGCGACCCGCGTGACCTTCGGCCTGCTGAACCTGACCCACCGCGAGGGCCACGCGCACCCCGAGCCCCTGCGGCCCGGCGCGCGCTACCGCGTGACGGTTCCCCTGAACGGTGTGGCCCAGAACTTCCCGACCGGCCACCGCATCCGCGTGGCGATCTCGTCGTCCTACTGGCCGCTGGCGTGGCCCTCGCCCGAGCCCGTCGAGCTCACCCTGTGGCCCGACGAGAGCACCCTCACCCTGCCGGTGCGCGCCCCCCGGCCCGAGGACGTCCGGCTGCGCCGCTTCCCGCCGCCCGAGGCGTCGCCGCCCATCACGCAGCGCACCATCACGCCCGCCCACGCGAAGTGGCTGGTGCACCACGACATGGCGACCAACACGTCGACCCTGGACGTCGTGCGCCACGACGGGCACTTCGAGATCGAAGAGACGGGCACCGAGATCGTGAAGCGCACGCGCGAGTGGTACAGCGCCCGCGGCGCCGACTTCGCCTCCCCCCGGGGCGAGACCGAGACGCTGCGCGCCTTCCGCCGCGGCGACTGGCGCGTCGAGGCCCGCACGCGCACCGTGTTGACCTGCGACGCCACGAACTTCTACCTGCACGCCTGCCTCGACGCCTTCGAGGACGACCGCCGCGTCTTCGCCCGCACCTGGGACGAGGTCATCCCGCGCCGGCTGGTCTGACCGTTCGTCCTTGTTCGTGCCACGCCCGAGAACGGCCGCAGAGCTTTCTCTGCGGACTTCCGGCGCCGGCCGCGCGTGGGCCTTCGAACGACCTCGGCACGGAGGATCCGCGTGAGCGCCGACCTGCCCCCCCAAGCCTTCGCCGCGGCGCCCGTCGAGGGGCCGCGCGTCGCGACCACCGAGCGCGTCGTTCGGAGCCACCTGTCCGCGGACCGCCGCGCCGGGCTGCGCGCGGGGGCGCCCCTCGACCTCGCCGACATCGCCGTCGGCCTCGCTCGCGGTGCCCTGCGCTGGCTCGCGCGCCGCTGACGTGTCGCCGGATCACCGCCGCTTCGTCCTGTGCGCGGGCCTCACCGTCGCGGTGGCCGCCGGCTGGCTGTCCGCCGTGGCCGCCCTCGCGCGCACCGGCGTCGCGTTCGAGCTGCTGCTGCTGGCGCTCCCGCTGGTGGCCTGGCTGGGCGGCGGGCTCCGCTTCGCCGACCGCCGCCTGCACGCGCTCGTCCTCATCCAGACCGGCTTCCTGCTCGCCTGCGTCGCGGGCGAGCTGGCGCTGGCGCACGGCACGCCGGCGGTGCACCAGGTCGCGCGTTGGGGCGTGCTGGTCTACTTCGTCGTGCAGGGCGTGGGCTTCGTCGCCTATCAGGTGAAGCGGCGTCACCCGATCGGCGTGCTGCAGACGCTCCTCGGCACCGCGATGCTCGTCGGCTGGTGGGCCGGCCCGGGCGGGTTGGGCGCCCTGAGCCCCGACGGCGCCTACTGGGCGTTGGGCGCCGAGATGCCCTGGCAGGTGCAGGTGACCTACATCGCGTGGGCGCTCAACCCGCTGCTGGTGCAGTCGGCCGAGCTGCCCCGGATGGGGCAGGCGCTGGTGCAGCTCGCGTCGATCGGCGTCGCCCTGGCCTCGGGCGCCTTCCTGCACGTCCGCATCCTGACCGCGTGCCACGCGATGACGGTGGATCTGATGTTCGGCTACGGACGCCGCGCGAGCGACGGCGCCGTCGCCCGCGCGCTGACCCTGCCCCCGCCCTGGCGGGCCTTCGTCGAGGGCCCGCTCGCCACGTGGCTGCCCCGGCTGACGCTGGCGACGCTGGCGGCGATGGCCGGGCAGGTGTTGCTGTTCGGGTTCTGATGAGAGGCACCCGCTCACTGGGCCGCCCGGCCGGCGGTGGCTGCCCCGGTCGACCGGCGTCCACCGTCGCGCCGATGACCCACCCCCTCGGGTCGCGACCCCTCGGAAGACGACGTCATCCCAAGGGGGTCGGGCGCGTCCGTCGCGTGCCCGGAGCGCCGCGCGCGCTCGTGGAACGGTCCCGCCCCCGGGTTGCGCGGAGGTCGAGGTGGAGAGCAAGATGCGCGCCGAGGGGGGGACGCGCATGGCCAGCGGGCCACCAGCCGAGTCCAACGAGGAGATCGCGCTCCTGGCGACCGCGGCGTCCGACGGCGCCGCGCCGGTGCCCCTGCGCGGTGACACGCCGCTCGAGGTGGGCCAGCGGGTGGGTGAGTACCGGGTCGAAGGCTTCCTCGGTGAGGGTGCCTTCGGCACGGTCTATCGCGGCGTGCATCCGTTGATCGCCAAGCAGGTGGCCATCAAGGTGCTGTCGCTCCGCTACTCGGTGGATCCCGGCGTCGTCTCGCGCTTCATCGACGAGGCGCGCGCGGTCAACACCATCGGCCACGGCGGCATCATCGACATCTTCGCCTTCGGCACGTTGCCCGACGGGCGGCAGTACTACGTGATGGAGCTGCTCGAGGGGCTGACGCTGCGGCAGCTGCTCGAGCAGCGCGGCCGCCTGCCGCTCGACGAGGCCCTCGGCATCCTGCGCCAGATGGCCCGGGCGCTCGACGCCGCCCACGCGGCTGGCATCGCGCACCGCGATCTGAAGCCGGCCAATGTGTTCCTGGCACGCGACGACGACGGATGGCGGGCGAAGGTGCTCGACTTCGGCGTGGCGAAGCTGCTCGGCGAGACCGAGGAGAAGCACCGCACCGAGACCGGCGCGACGGTGGGCACGCCCAGCTACATGTCACCGGAACAGTGTTTGAGCAAAGGCGTCGACCATCGCTCCGATGTGTACGCCTTCGGTGTGGTGACGTTCGAGATGCTGGCCGGCCACCTGCCCTTCGAGGCCGACTCGGTCTTCTCGATCATGGCGGCGCACATCAACGAGCCGACCCCGGACCTGCACGCGCTGGTGCCCGAGCTGCGGCCCGCGGTCAGCCGGGCCGTCGCGCGCATGATGGCCAAGCAGCCCGACGAGCGGCCGGCCACGCTGGTCGAGGCCGTGGACGCGCTGGCCGCGGCCGCGCGCGGGAGGCGGAGGCGCCGCCGCGCCGCCGCGCGTGGCCCGTCTGGGCGGCGGGCCTGCTGCTGGTGGGCGGCGCCGCGATCGCGCTCTGGCCCGGCGGTGACGCCGCCGGCCCGGCGCCCGCGGCCGCGCTCGCCGACGCCGCCGCCGCCGCGCGGGCGGACGCCGCCCGCCCGCGGACGCCGCGCTCGTCGACGCCGCGGTGGCCGACGCCGCGCCGCCCGCCGCCGACGCGGCGTCGCCCCACGACGCCACGGCGGCGGACGCGCGACCCCGACGACCGCGGCGACCGGCGGCCGCGCCCCAGAAGCCGACCGAGCCCGGCGTGCACGACTTGGAGCCGTGGTGATGTGCGCATGGTTGTTGGGCCTGGTGCTGCTGGCGACCCCCGCGGTCGAGCCGCCCGCCGCGGACGTGGAGCAGGCCAAGGCGCTGTACGAGGCCGGCAGCGAGGCCTACCGGCAGGGCCAGTACGAGGTGGCGATCCGCGCCTTCGAGGAGGCCCTGCGCCTCGCCGCCCACCCCTCGCTGGAGTTCTCGGCCGCGCAGGCCTATCGGCTGCAGTTCTTCATCGATCAGGATCTGCGCAAGCTGGAGCGGGCCGTCGACCTGTACCGCGCCTACCTGCAGGGCGTCCCCAGCGGCGGGCGCCGTGATCACGCGGCGCAGCACCTGTCGACCCTCGAGCCCCTGCTCGAGCAGCGGCGCATCGAGGCCACGGGGGGCGAGTCCGTCGCCGACAGCGTGGCGCGGCTGATCGTCTCGTCGCGGATCGAGGGCGCCACCGCGCGCATCGACGACGGCGAGCCGGCGGCCATCCCCGCCGCCTTCGAGGTCGAGCCCGGCGAGCGGACGGTGCACGTCGAGGCGCCCGAGCACCTCGCCGAGACCCTCGAGACGGTCGCGGTGGCCGGCTCGGTCGTGGCGCTCAACGTCGAGCTGCGGCCGGCCCCCGGTCGCCTGGCGGTGCGCGCGCCCGAGGGGGCCGCGATCTTCGTCGACCGCCAGCCGGTGGGCCGCGCGCCCCTCGCCGAGCCCCTCGCGGTGCCGCCGGGCAGTCACCTGCTGGCCGTCACGGCGAACGGGCGTCGCCCCTTCGTGCAGCAGGTCGAGCTGGGCCGCGGGCAGGCCGCCGAGGTGGACGCGCCGCTGGGCGTCACGACCCAGCGGTGGACGGCGTGGACGCTGTTCGGCGTGGCGGGCGGCGCGCTCGCCGCCGGGGGCGTGACGCTGGCGCTCAGCCTCGATCGCGAGGACGAGGCCGCCGATCTCGAGGCGCGCCACGACCGGCAGGGTCTGACGGTGGCCGAGGCCGACCGGTACGCCGATCTGGAGGCCGAGCGCGACACCTACACCGCCTGGACCATCGGCCTGGGCAGCGCCGCCGGCGTCGCGCTGGTCACGGCGACGCTGCTGTGGATCTTCGACGAGCCCGACATCGCCGGCGTGGGCCTGGCGCCGGCCCCTCCGGGCCACGGGGGCGGTGGGTTGCGTGTGTTCTGGTAGCATGTGCGGCCGGCACTGCCACCGGAGGGAGATCCCGTGACCGCGCGCCGAGACGTCACCGAGCTGCTGAAGGCCGCGACCTCGGGCGATACCGACGCCGCCGAGCAGCTGATGCCCATCGTGTACGACGACCTGCGTCGCCGCGCCGCCGCGCTGATGCGCCGCGAGAGCGCCGGCCACACCCTGCAGCCCACCGCGCTGGTCAACGAGGCCTACATGCGCCTCATCAACCAGGAGCGCGTCGACTGGCAGGGCCGGGGGCACTTCTTCGGCACCGCGGCGCAGATCATGCGGCGCGTCCTGGTCGACCACGCCCGCGCGCGCGGGCGGCAGAAGCGCGGCGGCGACGTGGTGCGCGTGCAGCTCGGCGACGCGGGGCAGCTGTCCAGCCAGCGGGACGCCGACGTGCTGGTGCTCGACGAGGTGCTGAAGAAGCTGGCCGAGGTCGATCCCGCGCAGGCCGACATCGTGGTGATGCGCTTCTTTGGCGGCATGACCGTCGACGAGGTGGCGCTGGTGCTGGGGGTGTCGAAGCGCACGGTCGAGGCCGAGTGGACGATGATCAAGGCCTGGCTGCGCCGCGAGCTGCGGGGAGATTGAGGTCGTGGCCGACCACCGGCGCGTGAAGGCGCTGTTCATGCGGGCGCTGGACGCGCCGCCCGAGGCCCGGGGGGCCTTCCTGGCCGAGGCCTGCGGGGACGACGCCGCGCTGCGGGACGAGGTGGCGTCGCTGTTGGCGCACGTCAGCGACGCGCCGCTGTTCGAGGGGCCCAACCAGAGCGGCGAGCGCCCGCCGATGACCACCGGCGCCGAGGACGATCCGCTGGGCCTGGTGGGGGTGACGCTCGACGATCGGTACCGGGTCGAGGCGTTCGTGGCCGAGGGCGGGTTCGGCTGCGTGTACCGCGCGCGGCACCTGCGCTGGTCTCGCCCGGTGGCGGTGAAGGTGTTCCGGCCGGAGCTCGACTCGCAGGATCGCGAGGAGCTGCGCGAGGCCTTCGTGAAGGAGGGCGCGCTGCTCAACGAGCTGTCGCGCCGCACCACCGCGATCGTGCAGTCCTACGACGTCGGCACCTGGGCGCGGCCGGACGGGCGCACCGTGCTGTTCACGGTGCTCGAGTGGCTCGAGGGGACGCCGCTGGCCGAAGCCCGCGGCGAGGACGAGCGCTGGTCGCTCGATCAGGTCGTGCGGACGCTCGAGCCCGTGGCCGAGGCCCTGGGCGTCGCCCACCGGCACGGCGTGGCGCACCGGGACGTCAAGCCGAGCAACATCTTCCTGGTCGACGAGGCGGGCGCGACGACGACCAAGCTGCTGGACTTCGGGGTGGCCAAGGTGGCGGCCGAGCGCCGCCGCGGCTTCGCGAGCACCGGCGGGAAGGTGACCGCCTTCACCATCGACTACGCGGCGCCCGAGCAGATCGCGAAGGCGCACGGCCCCACCGGCCCCTGGACCGACGTGTACGCGCTGGCGCTGGTGTGCGTCGAGCTGCTGAGCGGGCGGCGGCCCTACGACGAAGAGGACGTCGTGGCGGCGCTGGCGCTGGCCTGCGACGTCGAGCGGCGGCCGACGCCGCGGGCCCTCGGCGTGCCGGTGTCCGACGCGGTCGAGGCGGTGTTCGCGCGCGCGCTGGCGGTGCCGACGGTCGAGCGGTTCGCCGACGCCGACGCCTTCTGGTCGGCGCTGGACGCCGCGCGCACGGCGCCCACTTTTTCTGCGGACTCGAGCCGCGGACGTCGCGTCGTGGGGGCGTGGGTCGCCGCCGGGCTGGCCGGCGCCGCGGCCCTGCTGGCGTGGTGGCTGTGACGGCGAGCGATCGAAGGGAGGGCGGGATGGACCACCGACCGAGGCGAGCGCGCCCGCGCGGCCTCTGGGCCGTGCTGCTGGTGGTGCTGGCCGGGTGCCAGACCTTCGACGAGCTGGACGCCGACGGGCGCTGTGGGAACGGCATCGTCGAGCCGGCGGCGGGCGAAGACTGCGACCGCCACGCGCCCGCGGGGGCGGCCTGCGGCGAGCCGGCCACGCCCCGGGCCTGCCGCTTCGCCTGCGACGCCGAGAGCGGGGGCGCCTGCCCGACCGGCTGGGCCTGCGGCCAGGACGGCGTCTGCCGCGCGCCGGCCGGCGAGCTGGACGAGCCCTCGGTCACCCGCATCCTCGGCAGCGATCTGCAGGTGGGTGATCTGGACGGCGACGGGCGCGACGACGTCCTCGTCGTGTCGAGCACCGCGGTCTCGATCGGCTACGGCGACGCCGAGGGGCGCTTCGACAGCCAGATCACCGTGCCGGTGGCCGTGCCCGACGCCCTGGCCAGCGTCGCCGATCTCGACGGCGACGGCATCACCGATCTGGTGCTGGCGTCCGTGCACGGCACGCACCTCTTCAAGGGCCACCCCGCGCGTCGACTGCAGCCCCTGGCGGTGCCGCTGGACGCCGTGCCCGCGTTCGAGCGCCCGACGCTGACGCTGCCGGTGGTGGCGGTGGCGACGGCGCGCCCGCGGGACCTGCTGGTGGCGGCGCAGCCCGAGGACATGGTCGAGCTGTCCGTGCACGATCACGAGACGGACGCGACCGAGGTGACGGCCCTGCTGGGGCGGGGCGGCGCGCTGGTGGAGCGCCTGGCCACCGGCGACATCGACGGCGAGGGGCGCACGTCGGACGAGGTGGTGCTGGCCCGGGTGGGGGCGTCCGCCGTCCACGTGGTGAACGTCACCTGCGGCGACGCGCGGGCGCCGTGCGCCGTGGCCCCGCGGACCACGGTGCCCCTCGAGGCGGGGCTCGAGCTGGCCGAGGGCGGCACCTGGCTGGCCGACGTGGACGGCGACGGCCCGGTGGACATCGTGGCCGTGGTGCGCACCGCGGAGGGCTTCGGGCTGGCGACGGGGCGCGGCGCGGGCGACGGCACCTTCGAGCCGCTGACGCTGCGCCCGGCCCTGGCCGACGCCGCCGGCTGCGTGCGGTGCACCGGGACGCTGAACGACGCCTCGGGGCTGCGGCAGGTGGTCGACCTCGACGGCGACGGCATGGCCGATTACGTCAACCGGGCGGGCCTGTACGTCACGCAGCCGGGCTCGCCCCCCACGCTGGTGCGGGTGCTGCAGCCGGGCCGCCCCTGGAACTTCATGGACGTCGCCGATCTGAACCACGACGGCCTGGTCGACGTGGTGGCCACCCGGCCCGGGGTCGTCGACGTGGTGCTGGCGGCGGGCGCCGGGCGGTACAACGTGCTGTCGGCGCCCACCGAGGGCAGCCCGTCGCAGGTGGCCGTGGGCGACTTCGACGGCGATCTGATCGAGGACATCGCCATCGTCGAGGGGCAGGACACGGTCAGCGTGCTGTTCAGCGGGCGGCAGGGGGTCGCGACCGAGCGCGTCGTGATGGCCGAGCTGCCCGCGGTGGCGCGCCTGTCGGTGACGCAGAACGACGAGGACGCGATCAACGATCTGGTGGTCACGGTGCCCACGCCGGGCGGCGAGGATCTGCTCGTGCAGCTGCGGGGCGACAGCTCTCGGCGCATGGCGTCCACCATCCCGCGGCGGGCGCCGGTGACGGTGTCGGTGGCGGCGGGCCGGTTCACCGGGCAAGAACAGCTCGACGTGATGATCGCCGAGCCGAGGATGCGCGCCATGGGCGCGGGCGGCGGCGGCGGGATGGGGCCGCCCAAGCAGTTCCGCCTGGCGTCGATGGAGGGCCCGTTCGGCGCCAGTCGGCTGCTCGAGCAGACCCTGCCGATGGCCGACGGCTGCACCTATCCGGCCGGCGGGTTCATGGTGTCGACCGCCGCCGATCTCGACGGCGACGGGGTCGACAGCTTCGTGGCGGTGCAGACCTGGGGCCCGGACTTCCCGACGCTGGCGACGCGGCCGTACGGGGTGCGGGCGCTCTCGGTCGTCGAGGGCGAGCTGCGCTGCGCCGAGCTTGCGCCCATCGAGACCAGCGCGGCGCCGCTCGGGGTGGACGTCGCCGATCTCGACGGCGACGGCGCGCTCGACGTCGTCATCGGGCTCGGCCTGCCGCGCTACCCCGGCGCGCCCATGGGGCTGCCCGAGGACGCGACGCCGGGCGTGGCGGTGTACTGGGGCGACGCGGCGGCGCCGGGACGACTGGCCACCGCGCCGACCGTGTACCCGATCGACCCGACCGGGCCCGGGCGGCTGGTGTTGGCGGTGTTCGAGGCCAACGGCCGGGCCGGGGCCGACGTGGCCTTCGTCGACGACACCCGGCTGGGCCTGGCCACCTTCGACGCGGCGCGGCAGATCACGGTCACCCGCGTGGGGAACGCGGCCAGCGGCGCCCGCGCCCTGCGCGCCCTCGACGCCGACGGCGACGGCCTCGACGACTTGGTGGTGGCCACCGGCAACGAGCTGCTCGTCTACCACCAGCGCCCCTGCGACGCCCGCCGCGCCGAGCTGGGCGGCTGCACGCGCCCGGCGCCCTGATCGGCGTCAGCGCTGCGCTTCGAGCAGCGCCTTTTCGGCCTCGAGGCGTCGGATCTCGGCCTCGGCCTCGGACTTCACCGCGTTGCCCACGGTCTTCGTCTCGCGCACGGCGACGCGGGCGGTGTCGGTGCAGCGCCCGCTGATCGGATCGGTGCCGACGCACTTGTCCTGCTGGACGTAGCCGCTGCGGACCTCGCGGCGATCGGGGCCGGCGGCCAGCGGGCGCAGCTCGGCGAGGCGCGCGTCGATCTCGGCCAGCCGGCCGTCGCGCTTCGCCTGGGCCTCCCGGGCCCTGGCCTGCGCGGCCTCGGCCTCGCGGCGGGCGCGGCAGGCGGCGTCGCGGTCGCAGGCCTCCCACGCGGCCTTCTTCTGCGCCGCGATGGCCTTCAGGCCGCGCACGCGGGTGGCCTGCTCGTTGCGCTCGGCGCGATCGCGGGCGCGCCGGCGGGCGGCGCGCGCCTCGGCCCCCACCCTCTTCTTCGCCCGCGTCTGGCGGTCGGCGGCGCGGCCCCGCGCCTCGTTGCCGTAGGCGCGCACGAGGGCCCGGGCCGGCTCGGCCTCGCAGGTGGCCAAGGCGATGTGGGCCGTGCGCCCGTCGGGGTCGAGCCACCCCGCGCACTCGGGATCGACCGTGTGCAGGTGGCGCACGAAGCAGTCGACCGCCTGGGGGGCGCGCGCGAAGGGCCGCACGCGGGTGAACAGATCGGTCACGTCGGCCGGCGTCAGCGGCGCCTCGGTCTCGCCGGCGATCATCGAGGGCACCGTGTCGAGGCAGTCGTCGATGATCAGGCGGGCGATCAGGCCCTCGGGGCCGTTCGGCGCGCCGTCGAAGAGGGCGCGGGTGACCGGATCCTCGGGATCGGGGCTCAGCGCGAGGGCGTGCGTGACCTCGAGGCGGCGGGGCTGGTAGCCCAGGCGCATGATCTGGGCGACGCGATCGGCGCGGCGGTCGCGGGTGTACTTCGAGATCGCGGCGTCCCGCGCCGAGGGCGTGCCGCGGAGCGCGTCGCGCGCGGCGTCGAGATCGTCCTCGGCGAGCGCGGCCTCGACCTCGGCCAGCGTCTCGGGCATCGGCCGCGGCGCCGCGCGCCCCCCGCAGCCGGCCATCAGCACCGCGATCAGCGCCGCGCGCAGCGGCGTCCCTCCCGAGGTCGGCCCCGCCACCGGCCTACTCGTCCATCGCCGCGCAGCGCGCCTTCTGGCCGGGCAGGGCGGCGGCGCGGCTGTCGATCTCCGACTGGATCTGGGCCAGCGTCTGGTCGATGGACGCGGTGTCGTAGCCGGGGGGCAGCTGGCTCTTGTTGTGCTGCACCTGCCGCTTCTCTTCGGTGAGGGCGGCGATGCGGGCCTCGATGGCGGCGACGGTGGCGCGGCACTGGGCACGATCGGCGTCGGTGGGCGTGTTGACCTTGGTGTCCCGGCCGCCGCAGGCGGCGAGCAGCAGGGCGCAGAGGGGCAGGGCGCGGCGCATGGGGACTCCCCGGGGGCGGTGACGCGCCATTCGACGCCGAAGGGGCGCGCCCGCGCAAGGGGGGCGGCGCGGTCGCCGGGGTGGCGGGTCGACTGGCCATGATCCGCGACGCCGTTATGGGGCGCCGCGGCCCTCGGCTCATGGCACGTTGCCTGCTAACCGTGCCCGCCGACCGCTTCCGCAGGAGACCACGATGCGTCACCCGAGCCCCCGCGCCCTGGCCCTCGCCGCCCTCTTCGCCGCCGGCTGCGGCGCCGAGGACACCACGACCCCGACCGAGGCCCCCGCCGCCGGCGAGTCGCTGTCGATCGTCGAGCCGGGCAAGGAGGACAACTTCCGCAGCGAGTCGGCGCAGGAGTACCTGCTGACCGGCACGACGACGGTGACCCTCGAGCCCGAGTGGGCCGACGCCACGCCCGCCGAGCGCGAGGCCCGCGCCCGCGCCCTGCTGCCCTACCGCCAGACGGTCATCGGCTGGTTCCTCAACGCCTACATGGTCGAGAAGGGCCACGACGCCAGCAACGACGGCTACGGCGGCTTCAAGGCGTTGACCAAGAACGGCAGCTGGGAAGACGCCGATCTGAAGCCGATCGACGATCTCACCTGGCAGTTCAGCTTCCGCCAGGAGATCGCCGGCCCGCTGAACCTGCTCGAGATCCTGCCGACGACGCTGGCCGAGGACGGCACGCGCACCTTCGACCTGACCATCGGCAAGGTGTCGACCGCCGAGATGCAGCGGCTCGAGCTGAACGACGAGTGGTACCGCAAGGCGCCCTGGAGCAGCTTCGACCCCAGCAAGCTGGACGCGTCGCGGGTCGAGAAGGTGACGCTGACCATCGAGGCCGAGCCCCGCTCGGCCGACGCCTGGTTCGACTACGCGCGCCTCGTCGACGACGGCGTCCTCGACATCGGCGTCCACTTCGGCTGGGACTACCACAAGGAATACCACCTGGTGCACAGCCGCACGCTGTACGAGCACCTGGTGCGCGAGGGCTTCGAGTCGCCGGTCGACGGCTACGACGCGCTCGAGCGCGACAGCGGCCCGCTGGTGAAGAAGATGACCACGCCGCTGGGCGAGGTCGAGGTGCGCGTGTCGCTGTTCTGGGGCAAGCCCGGCGCCGCCACCGATCCCGACACCGACGCCGGCGGCCGCGTGCTCGAGGACGACATGCGCGCCAGCCTGCGCGATCGCGACGTCATCGTGTACTCGGGCCACAGCGGGCCCTTCTACGGCTTCGCGCTGGCCAACTGGCGCAAGACCAGCGAGGGCGATCTGGACGACAGCGAGCTGCCCGAGGTCGAGATGCCCGATCGCTACCAGGTGGTGCTGGCCGAGGGCTGCGACACCTACGCCATCGGCCAGGGCTTCTTCCTCAACCCCGCGAAGCTCGACCGCAGCAACCTCGACATCATCACGACGACCAGCTTCAGCAACGCGGGCACGGCCGACACCGTGAAGGACTTCATCAACGCCTTCATCCGGCCGAAGGCGCCGCGCCTGACCGAGCTGCTGCGCGATCTGGACAGCAACAGCTACTGGTTCAGCACGATGTACGGCGTGCACGGCATCGACGACAACCCGCGGCGCCACCCCTACGCCAACGCCGACGCCCTGTGCGGCGCCTGCGCGTTCGACGCCGACTGCGGCGGCGAGGGCAACCGCTGCGTGACGCTGGCCGACGGCGAGAAGGCCTGCACCTTCGAGTGCACCGCCGACGACGGCTGCCCGACCGGCTTCGTCTGCCAGGCCGCGCAGGCGGGCGGCTGGGTGCGCACCCAGGTGTGCGTCAGCGCGCAGGCCACCTGCGAGGTCGGCAGCGCGCCGGCGCCGCAGGTCTACGTCAGCAAGGTCGTGCCCAACCCGGACGGCGATCTGAACGGCGACGGCGTCTTCGACGTGCGCGAGGACGAGGCGGTGACGCTGGTGAACGAGGCCGCGTGGCCCGCCGATCTGTCGGGCTGGTCGCTGGCCGACAACGTGGGCGTGCGCTTCACGTTCCCGCAGGGCTTCGAGCTGAAGGCGGGCGAGTCGGTCACCGTGTACGGCGGCGGCGTCGCCGACCACGTGGCCCCGCGCACGCTGGGGCTGAACAACGACGGCGACACCCTGCGCCTGCTCGACGCCCGCGGCGCCGAGCTGCAGGCGATCAGCTGGCTGAGCGCCGCCCCGGGCGTGGCCGTCGTCGGCCGCTGATCCGGCGGCGCGCCCGGCGCGACGTCTCCCCCTACTTGTTGCAGCCCGCGCCCACCGTCTCGCAGGCGCGGACGATCGCCTCGTCCAGCCTCGCCAGGTTCGCCGCGTAGGTCGACTGCCCCTTGCGGCCCGCGGCCTTCAGCAGCTCGGCCTGGGCGTCGCGGGCGGCGCGGCAGCGGCAGGCGCCGAGGTGCTGCTCGACCGTCCGGGCGTGCCGTTGCAGGCGGCGGGGCAGGGGCTCGGCCGGCTCGACGGGCGGCTCGGCGTCCGCGGCGGGGGCGGCGCCCAGCCAGCCGCCGTCGGCGGGATCGACCCAGCCGCCGCCCGGCGCGCGCTCGGCGCCGGCGGGCCAGAGCTGCCAGGCGCCGACCATCAACGCGATGCCCAGGATGACCGCGGCGACGCCGCCGGCGGTGACGCTGCTGCGGCGCCCGGCCGCGCGGCGAGCGGGGCGGGCGGCGGCGCCGGCGGCACGACCGACTGGGGGACGACGCTGTCGCGGTCGCGCAGCGGCGCGGGCCGCGGCGGCGGCTCGGCGAAGGGTGAGGGCGCCGCGCCGGGCGGCGGCGGCACGGCGAGCGGGGGCGCCGACGTGGCGGGCGCGCTGCGCGCCCCGGTCATCGCGTCCACCAGCGCGTCGCGCAGGGCCTCCGCCGAGCTCGGGCGGCGCTCGGGCTGCTTGGCCAGCGCGTGCCGCATCGCGTTCTCGAGGGCGAGCGGCACGCCCAGCCCGGGATCGAGATCGGGGATGGGCTGCTCGCGGTGCGCGAACATGATCTCGATGGCGCTCTCGCCGTCGTAGGGCGGCCGCCCGGTGAGCATGACGAACAGCATCGCGCCCACCGCGTACAGGTCGGCCGTCGGGCTGACCTGCTCGGCGCGCGTCTGCTCGGGCGCCATGAACAGCGGCGTGCCCACCGGCATCGCCCCGGTGAGATCGTTGCGGCCGGGCACGTGCTCGGTCAGGCGGGCGACGCCGAAGTCGAGCACCTTCACCTGATCGCCCGTGTCGACCATGACGTTCGACGGCTTGATGTCGCGGTGCACGATGCCCTGCGCGTGGGCCTCGGCCAGCGCCTCGAGCACCTGGACGGCGATGAAGACCGCGCGCCGCGGCTCGAGCGGCGCCTCGCGCTCGATCAGGGCGTCGAGGGGCGTGCCGGGCGCCAGCTCCTCGACGATGTAGGTCAGCCCGTCGGCCTCCTGGCCGAAGTCGAACAGCATCACGCTGTTGCGGTGGCTCAGCTTCGACAGCGCCTGGGCCTCGCGGAAGAAGCGCTCGCGCCGCATGGGATCGCCGCTGCCGCTGCGCACCACCTTCAGGGCGACCGCGCGGTTCACCGACGCCTGGATGGCGCGATACACGGCGCCCTCGGCGCCCGCCCCCAAGCGGGCCACGACGGTGTAGCGACCGTCCCCGAAGGGCCGCCCCAGCAGGGGATCGTCCGGCGCCGCCGCGAGGCTGGCCGCGTCCACCAGCGGCGCCCCGCACGCCGGACACGCCGAGCCCAGCGCCTCGTCACCGTGGTGACCGCACGCACGGCAGGCGCTGCGGAGGGGAAAGGGGGCGACCACGGGGAGTGGTTCTATCGCACGGGGCGGGGGCGGGGGAATCGGAACGTCAGACGGCCGGCTGCCCCAGCCGGCTCACCCCTCCGCGGGGGCCGTGAACACCGCGATGTACTGGTCGGGCAGGAAGTCGAGCGTCTCCTGATGCTTCCAGCCGGCGGCCTCCATCTCGGCCTTCGTCTGGTCGAGCGCGACCTTGTGTTCGGCGGGGGGGCCGCGCTCGCTGTCCTTGCGGAAGTCGACGATGGCCAGGCGGCCGCCGGGGGCCATCTTCTGGCGGATGGCGGCGAAGTAGGCCTCGCGGTCGCCGATGTGGTGGTAGGTGTTGCACAGGAACACCAGGTCGGGCTTCAGGTCGCCCAGCATCGGATCGTCGGGCTGGCCCAGGCGGGCGCTCAGGTTGCTCAGCCCCTCTTCCTGCGCGCGGGCGGCGAGGTACTGCACCATCGACGGCTCGATGTCGACGCCGATGACCTTGCCCTCGGGCACGGCGCGCGCGAAGCGCACCGGGAAGTAGCCGGTGGCCGCGCCGATGTCGACGACGGTGAGATCGGCCCGGTGCACCAGCGCCTTCACGACCTCGTCGGGCTTCTGCCAGGCGTCGCGGGCGGGATCCTCGAAGCGCTGGGCCCACCGCTGCGGATCGTCGAAGCGGTGCGGCATGTCGTGGCTGACGTGCGCTTTGTCGTCGGCGGCGCGGCCGTGGTGGCCGTGACGGGGGCCATGGTGGGCCCCGGGCATGCTGGTCGGCCCCGACGCGGGGGCGCCGCCGCAGGCGACGACGAGGGGGGCGGTGAGGGCGAGAATCAGGGTGCGCATGGCGTCCTCTCCTGTCGAGCGGCCGCACCCTGCCGGCTGCCGCCCGATCAGATCAAGAGGGCCGGTACGCCGTTCAGGCCGGCGCGGCGGCCACCTGCGCGCCGGTCAGGCCGAAGCGGCGCTGGCGGGCGGTGTAGGTGGCCATGGCGGCGTCGAGATCCTCGCCGGTGAACTCGGGCCACAGCTTGTCGGCGAAGTAGAGCTCGGCGTAGCAGGCCTCGAGCGGCAGGAAGCCGCTCAGCCGCAGCTCGCCCGAGGTGCGCACCAGCAGATCGACGTCGGGCATGTCGGCCGTCGACAGCGCGCTCATGATCTGCCGCTCGCTCACGTCGGCGGGCAAGAGCAGCCCCTGGCTGGCCAGCTGCGTCAGCCGCTTGACCGCCCGCACCATGTCGCGCCGCCCGTCGTAGCTGACCGCCAGCACCAGCCGCATGTCGGTGCAGTGCGCGGTGGCCGCCTCGGTCGACGCCAGCGCCTCGCGCACCGGCAGCGGCAGGAACTCGCGCTCGCCGATCGCCGTCAGCCGGATGCCGTTGTCGAGCATCTCCTGGCGCTCGTCGCGCAGGAAGTCGACCAGCAGCTGCATCAGATCGCCCACCTCGTCCGACGGGCGCCCCCAGTTCTGGCTCGAGAACGCGAACAGCGTCAGCCACTGCACCCCGCGCTGCCGCGCCCGACGCACCACCCGGCGCACCGCCTCGGCCCCCTCGACGTGCCCCCGGGTGCGCGGCAGGCCCTGGGCCTCGGCCCACCGCCCGTTGCCGTCCATGATCATCGCCACGTGGCGCGGCTGCATCGCGTTCCTCCTCGTCTTCCGACCCCGCCCTTATGCCAGTCGGCCGTGAAGGTTGTATGAAGACCCCATGAAAAGACGCAGAATGAGGCGCGACGACGCGCGGCAGGGCGCGGCGTCTTCGATTCCACGGGAGATTTCATGAGCAGGCGTATCGCGATCCTCACGGGCGGCGGCGATTGCCCCGGCCTCAACGCCGTCATCCGCGCCGCGGTCAAGACCGCCCGCGGCTACGGGTGGGACGTGTACGGCGTGCGGAACGGCTTCGACGGCCTCCGCGTGTCGGACACCTTCCGGCTGTCGCGCGAGCGCATCCGCGGCATCATCCACACCGGCGGCACCATCCTCGGCTCGACCAACCGCGTCGACCCCTTCGCCGTCGACGTCAACGGCCAGGCAGAAGATCAGTCCGAGCTGGTGCTGAAGAACTTCAAGAACGAGGGCTTCGACGCCCTGATCAGCATCGGCGGCGACGGCACCCAGGCCATCGCCCAGAAGCTCCACGAGCGCGGCCTGCCGGTCGTCGCCGTGCCCAAGACCATCGACAACGACGTCTCGGCCACCGACGTCACCTTCGGCTTCGACACCGCGGTCGAGACGGCCTGCGACGCCATCGACAAGCTGCACCCCACCGCCGAGTCGCATCAGCGCGTGATGGTGGTCGAGCTGATGGGGCGCACGGTCGGCCACATCGCCCTGCACGCGGGCATCGCCGGCGGCGCCGACGTGATCCTGATCCCGGAGATCCCCTTCGACGTCGACAAGGTGTGCGACGCGATCGACCGCCGCTACAACGCCGGCCGCGAGTTCGCGATCGTCGTCGTGGCCGAGGGCGCCGAGCCGGCCAACGACAAGCTGCAGCTGAACGGTCAGTCCAAGGACATCATGCAGTCCCCCCTGACCAACCGGATCGCCCACTACCTGCAGCAGAAGACGGGCAAGGTGGTGCGCGGGATGGTGCTCGGCCACCTGCAGCGCGGCGGCTCGCCCACCACCAACGATCGCGTCCTCGGCTCGCGCTTCGGCGCGGCCGCCGTGCGGCTGGTGCGCGAGGAGAAGTACGGCCAGATGGTGGCCCTGCGCGGCAACGCCATCGTCAGCGTGGCCATCACCGACGCCATCGCTCAGCTGCGCCGCGTCGATCCCGAGGGCGACGTCGTCCAGACGGCCCGCGATCTGGGCATCTCGTTCGGCGACTGAGCGGATCGCGGCGGCCGGCGGTCAGAGGCTGTCAGCGAATCGGACGCCGTCGCGGGCGCGCGCGTCGCAGCGCCAAGGCCAAGAGGACCGCCAGGGTGGCCCACCCGCCCCAGCCGCGGCCGCCCCGCGGTCCGGCCACGAGGCAGGCGTGGGTCTCGGCGCTGTCGGCTTCGGGCGCGGCCGCGTCGGACCGCGCGCCAGCGTCGGCCCTCGCCCCCGCGTCGCGCGCCGGGCTCGCCCCCGCGTCCTCCGGCTGGTCGGGCCCCGCGTCGGATCGGTCGGCGCAGTCCCCGCCGGCCGGGCACAGGGCGCACGACGCGCCGGGCGCCCGGCCCGGGCAGAGATCGGCGCAGGCCGTCGAGGCGGGCGCCTCGTCGGGGCAGTCCCAGCGCTGGGTCACGGCGTCCAGCGCGGTCAGCACCGGGGTCCACTGCCCACCGAAGTCGCCGCTGCGGGCCACCGCGAACTGCGCGCCCAGGAACGGATCGGCGCAGGCGTAGAGGGCCCCGTCCGGGCCTCGCGCCAGGCAGCCGAAGGCCGGGCCGGGCCCCTCCTCGAGCGGGCCCCACGTCGCCCCGCCGTCGTCGGTGCGCGCCATCCGGCCGGTGAGCGTCGCGAGCGCGCCCCGGCGGCCCTCCTCGTCGAAGGCGAGGCTGCCGATGGAGTCCGGGAGCTCGGCGACGACGGTCCAGCTCTCGCCCCGGTCCGCGCTGCGCAGCAGCAGGCTCAGCGGGAAGCTCTGCGCGGCGGCCCAGAGCTCGGACGTGCCCGGGCGCCCCCCCAGGAAGATGACGCCGGCGGTGACCGCCGCGCCGGGGAGCTCGAGCGGCAGCGGGGCGAAGGTGCGGCCCCCGTCCTCGCTGCGCTCGAGCAGCATGGGGCTCGAGCGGTACACGATGTCCGGGCGATCCTCGGCGCGGACGAGGCTCGAGATCACGCCCGGCGTCACCTCGGCGGTCGCCGCGAAGGTCCGGCCGCCATCCTCGCTGAGGTAGAAGCGCACGGCGTGGGGGTTCCCGTTCTCGGCCACGGCCGTCAGCACCTCCATCGGCCGCTCGGGATGCGGCCACAGACCGAAGGGGCTGCTGTCCGCGGGCAGGCCCGCGGCCGGTGCGATGCGGCAGCCGCCGTCGTCCGAGGTGAACACACCCCCCGCGGCCGACAGCAGCATCCGATCGGGCTCGGGCCCGAGGACGATCGTCCCCAGCGCGGCGTTGGGCCCCACGGCGTCCTCGCACAGCCAGCGATACCCGGCCTCGAAGTCGCCGAACATGCCCTGCGTGTCCGTCAGCAGCAGCGGTCGGCCGCCGAGCACGGCCGGGAAGGTGATCGAGCGGATGCGCGGGGCGTTGCCATGGGCATCGGCGGCGGTGGGAGCGAGCAGCGCCGAGAGCGCGAGCGCCAGCGCGCCGAGCCTCGGGCCGAGGGAGAGATGGGACATGGGGCCTCCGCCCGGTGTGTCGTGCCCGCGACGGCGCGCAGGCGGGCCGAGCCGCCCGTGGCGCGTCGGGACACGGTGCGTGTCGTGGATGGTCGGGAGACGCCGAGGGACGGCGAACGGACACCGACATCGACCCCCGGCAGGGTAGCCCCGGACGCGGCGAAGGACAATCGGGTCGTCCGGGCGCCGAGGGCGGGGTCGGCGCCGCGCGCGCGTGTGGCCCGACGCTCCGGCCGAACCTGCGCCGGCCTCGACACGGTGTCTTGTGCGCGCACCCTCGATAGAGCTTCCATGGACCGAAGACCGAGGTGCCGGACGACGGTGCGCGAGGAGGTGTGAGCTCAGATGCGCTGGATGATGCTGACCCTTTGCCTCGGGGTGGTCGCCTGCGACGGCGGCGACGCGTCCGGCGAGCGGGCCGACGCGGGCGGATCGGCCGACGCCGCCCGCGACGAGGACGGCGGGCCGCCGGACGCCGCCGCCACCCGGCCGGATGCCGGTCCGTCCGGCGGGGCGGACGGCGAGGTCGAGCCGTCGCCGGGCTGCTCGGTCGCCTCGGTCTGGGATCCGCGAACCGCCGTCGCGCTCGAGACGTTCCCCGACGACTACTACACGGACGACGACCCCACGACGGTGACGGGCCTGCGACCCTACCTCGGTCCGGATCGGGCCCGCTGGCTCGGCTCGATCCCCGGCGACTACGACGCGAACTACCGGCAGCTCGAGCGGCTGGACGGGTGGGGCACCACCGCGGGTGTGATCCTGCGCTTCTCGGGCCCGGTGGCGCCCCCGGCCGCCGGAGCGATTCGTTTCGTTCGCGGTGATCCGGACGCGGGCGAGGCGGAGGCCGACGTGGCCTTCGAGATCCAGCGGGTCGACGACGGCGCCACGCTGATCCTGTGGCCCATGGAGCCGCTCGCGCCTGCCTCGCGGCACGCGGTCGTGGTGACGCGCGCCCTCCTGGCCGCGGACGGCGGCTGCGTCTCGTCCAGCCCGGGGCTGGACGCCGCGCTGTCGGGTGAGGCGCCGTTCGAGCGCGTGGGGCCGCGCTTCGTCGAGGCGCTGGCGTGGACCCGGGTGAGCCCGGCCGACGCCGTGGCGGTGGCGGCGTTCACGACACAGTCCATCGCCGACGAGTCCGTGCGGGTGGCCGCCGACATCGCGACGCGCACCTCTCGCTGGTCGGGGCCGCCGACCTGCGCCGAGGCGCCCGCGTATCGCGTCTGTGATCGCACCTTCGGGGCCTTCGACTACCGGGGCGCCGATGGCGTGGTGGCGGGCGCCGAGCCGGTGGCGTCCTACGATCTCGAGGTCCGCGCCTGGATGCCGTCGGATGCGTCGGGACCCCGACCGGTGGTCCTCTTCGGCCACGGCATCGGGGTCAACCGTGAGCAGGCGGTGATCGTCGCCGACCAGCTGGCGCGGGCCGGCATCA
Source organism: Myxococcales bacterium (assembly GCA_020633465.1). Taxonomy (GTDB): domain Bacteria; phylum Myxococcota_A; class Bradymonadia; order UBA7976; family UBA1532; genus JACKDN01. The sequence goes on along the minus strand of JACKDN010000005.1, from coordinate 88,201 downwards.
TCACGGTCGCGATCGACGCGCCCGCGCACGGCGTGCACCCCACGGCCACGCCGGGCAGCACCGAGCTGGAGCAGGTCACCCGCTTCTTCGGGATCGACCTCCGCAACCAGAGGCTGGACGCGCTGGCGCTGCGGGACAACCTCCGGCAGGCGACCTACGACAAGCTCCAGCTGCTGCGGCTGCTCGGGGCCGATCTCGACCTCGACGGGGACGGCGCCGCGGACATCGATCCCGAACGCCTCGCCTACCTCGGCGCCAGCCTGGGTGGCATCATGGGCCCTGAGCTGTTGTCGCTCTCGCCGGATCTCTCGGCGGGCTTCTTGACCGTGCCGGGAGGCCGGGTCGCGTCGATCATCGCCGAGGGGCCGGCCTTCAGCGTCCTGGTCCGCGCGATGACACCCGCGGGCACGCCTCCGGGCGACGTCGCGCGGCTCTTCCCGTTGATCCAGACGCTCATCGAGCGGGGCGATCCGGCCAACTATGGGCCGCACGTCCTGCACGACCGCCTCCCCGGCGCCGGCGCCGCGCCGCCGCACCTGCTGGTCAACATGGCCATCGGCGACAGCATCATCCCCAACGCGTCCACCCGAGCGTTGGCGCGCGCCCTCGGCGTGCCGCACGTGCCGCCGGTGCTCCAGGATCTCGGGGGGGTGCCGCTCGCCCCCGCGGCGCCTGTCTCGCGCAACCTCGCCGACGGCCGCACCACCGCGGGACTGTTCCAGTTCGACCGCGGGGTGCGGGATGCCGAGCAGGGCGTCGAGGCCGCCGATCACGACGTCGCGATCACCGTCGAAGGCATCCTGCAGATGAATCGCTACTTCCAGGCCTGGGCGGCCACCGGGACGCCCGAGATCATCGACCCCTACGACGTGTTGGGGACGCCGCCCCTGCCCTGAGGCGGGGCGTCGGTCGCCGGGGACGCCCCGCCGCCGGGCGAGGTGCGCGTCGCGGTCTGGGTCGACCCCGGGCAGCGTCGGGTGAAGCCGGCTCAGGGGCGGAAGGCCGAGTAGCCCTTGGGCGGGATGAGCGTCGCCAGTTGGTCGAAGCTGAGCCAGTAGAGCGTGTTGCCGCCGAAGTTCGCCGAGTCGGCGATGAAGACCTCCGCGGTGTCCGCGTTGTACCCGATGACCGTAAAGTAGTGGTAAATCGTATAGTTGGGATAGCCGGGCGGGTGGTTGTGCGCCGGGGCCACGATGTTGGCGACCACCGGGTAGTTGTTGTCGATGCTCGTCACGATGTCCATCCACAGGCGATCGCGCTGCGCCGGCGTCGGGGGATCGTTCGGCATCTCGGTCGTCAGGTACGGGTTGCCGTCGAGGTGGTGGTTCAGCACCCCCGTGATCTGCCCGATCCAGTCGGTGCCGTTCCGCGTGGTCGGCAGCTCGTTGGCCAGCTGCTGCTGGCTGGGCGCGGCCCGCCGGGCCGAGAGCGCGTTGTGGGTCGCGGCGGGCCCGCACCAGTAGCCGGTCTGTTGGATCTGGAAGTCGATGTCCAGCACCTTCCAGCCGGGACCGTTGGCCAGATCGACCGTGCACGTCGCGCTGGCCCGGTGCCAGGTGATCGAGCCACCCTCGAAGTCGCTGCGCCGCCCCTCGGGCACCGCGTACTCGTCCGAGATCGGGTAGCCCAGATCGCCCGCCTCCCAGCCCATCTCCTTCCACTTGTCCCGGATCATCCCGTGGACCTCGTGGGCGCCGAGCGTCGGCGTCCAATAGATGGAGCCACGCTCGAAGACGCTGTACCGGCCGTCGCCCCCCGGCGCCGCGGTCTCACCCTTGATCGGATAGCCGAGGATGCCGGTCTCGGCGCCGTGCTCGCGCCACTTCTCGAGGATCTGGCCGTAGACTTCGAAGGCGCCCGTCTCCGGCGTCCAGTAGATCACGCCGTTGTCGAAGCGGCTGACGCGACCGACGCCGTCGGGCGCCGCGAGCTCCTCGCTCACCGGCGCCCCGAGGGGCGAGTCACACCCGCCGATGCGGAGGTAGCGTTCCTCGATGGCGCCGACGACCAGCGGAGAGTCACCGCACCGGGTGCCGGCGCTCGGCTGCGGCGGCGGCGCGGCGGGCGGTGGTGCCTCCGGGACGACGCCGTCGGGCCCGGCGGGGGGGCCCCAGAAGGCGAGCCCGCCCGGCTCGTCGAGCGCCGTCCACATGCCGTTCGAGTACGTCTCGTAGCGGGGCGCCCAGCAGCGCCACCCGGGCTGGCAGCCGTTGTAGTAGCGCAGGACCGTCTTGATCCACTGGTCGCGCAGGACCGGATCGTTCACGTCGAAGGCGTTGAGCCAGGCGCGCGCCTTGGCGTCGGTCTCGGCGTTGGTGGTGTACGCCGAGATCTTGACCATGTTGACCACGTAGTCGATCGCGGCGCCGATCTGCCCGTCGACGGTCAGGATGCCGTTGCCGTAGCGATTCAGCGTCTGCGCGTGGGTGCCGGCGTCGAACTGGAACAGCCCCAGCCCGCCCTCGCGGTGGTGGCACGGACCGTCCGAGGCGCCCGCGATCACCGGCCCGCCGCCGCAGTCGGGCGAGTTGGGCCCCTGGCACGCCCACTGCGCCTCCGACCAGCACTGGGCCAGCTCGGTCTCGGTGATGGCGATGCCGGCCAGCAGGTAGGCGTTGGTCATGCCCCGCGACGACGCCGCGGCCCGGATCACCGAGAAGCGTCCGAGTCGCTGGTGGGCGTCGAGCGACGACTTGACGACGATCGCCTCGTCCTCGAAGGGCTCGAGCGCCTCGACGGTGTCGGCGTCGTCGACGCCGTCGGCGCAGCCGCCGACGAGCAGCGCCACCAAGGTGGGCGCCAGCCAGCCGCGGCGGCGCACCGGGCCTCGGCGGAGCGTTCGCGTCCGACCGCCACCGCCCCCGGGCGGGCTGCCCCCGGGCGCGATCGGGTGATGCGGGAGGGAAGGCTTCAGAGCATGCACGCGTGTGCCTCCAGGATCAGGCTGCCGCCGGTGTCCAGCGCGCCCACGGGATAGGCGAGGACGTAGTTCTGACACATCTCGTCTTCGGTCCGTATGCCGAAGGTGGCGATGCCTCCTTCGTTCTCGTAGGTGCAGGTCGTCTCGAGCCAGTCACCTGGGTAGATCGTCGCGGGCGTGGGATGGATGATCTGATTGTCCCAGTCGAAGGGTGCATCGAGCAGGATGTCGGTGGTGCCGTCCCGCCGGTGGATCTTCGTCGTCAGGTGCCGCCCGCGCTGATGCAGGTGCGGTGAGCTCGAGACGATGGTCACCGGCTCGCGGTTGAAGATGCCCGAGAGGTTCAGCCACGGGTGGCACACGCCGGTGAACTGGAACTCGCCCGGGCCGGCCATCGCCAGCAGCTCGGTGCCCAGCAGGTGCACGGCCGCGGTCTGCGGGCGCTTCTTCGAGGTCGCGCAGACGCGGAAGCCGGAGCGATCGCGGGCGTCGAGGTAGCCGGCTTCGTTGTGGTAGTGCACCTCGAGCACGAAGCGCCCGGTGGGACCGGGCGGCAGCTCCATGCCGACGCCCTCGGGCATGACCGAAGGGATGCCGCCGGGCGCCCAGCCGGCGACGAGCGACTCGCCCGGGTGCGCCCCGATGCCGGGCACGATGGTGCCGTCGAGCAGGTTGCCGCCGACCGGGTGGGCATACAGCAGCATGTGATGCAGCACGCGCTCGTCGTCGACGATCGGGTGGAACGACAGCCCGTGGACCGAGCCCGTCCACGGCACGTCGAAGGTGAAGTTGACGTACAGGTCCGTCAGCGGCGGCACCGCGTAGGGCGACGCGTCGTTCGGCACGCCGGCGCCGTGGGCGCGCAGCTCGAAGACGTAGTCGCAGTCCTCGTGCGGGGGTGGCAGGGGCGCGTCGATGTCGACGCCGACGTCCGGCGGCGGCGGCGGCACGTCGTCCCCCTCGCACGCGTCGCCGGCCGGGGCGCCGGCCTCGACCCAGGCGCGCATCGCCGCGATCTCGGCCGCCTCCGCGGCCGGCTGAGGGGGCGGAGGCATCGGCCGGCGCTCGTCGAGCATGCGCTCGAGCACCAGCTCGTGGACGGGCCGGGTGGGATCGGACAGGGAAGGCGCCCGCAGATCGGCCAGGGTCAGCAGGGGCATCGGCGCGCCGAACCGCGGCGACTCCGCGTGGCAGCCGGTGCAGCGGGCCGCCAGGATGGCGTTCACCGCGCAGGGCAGCCCGGACGGGTCGTCGGGATCCGCGGGGGGCGCGGCGTCGGGCGCGGGCGGATCGGGCGGGGCGGCGTCGAGGGGCGGCAGCGGCCGCCAGCCGGTCTGCGCGCCGGGCCCCGGTCCCCGCGCGCGCGTCGGCGTCCCCGCGGGCTCCGTGGGCGCGGCGGGGCGGTGGAGGGCCGGCGCGGGCACCTCTTCGCAGCCGAGGAGCCCGCCGCCCAGGATCGTGCCGAGGATCACGACCAAGAGGGGCCGGCGCGGAACACCTGCAGCGGAAAATTGCATGTCGAGGGCCTCCGATCGCACCGTATCGGCGGCCGCTGGCACGGTCAATCGAGCGGGCGGGGGCCGGTCGGGCGCCCTCGGTCGGCGGGCGACGTCGCGCGCGCGGCCCCGCGTCGGGGGATCGCCTCGCCGGACCGGGCGAGGCGCCGCCGGATGTCACGGGGGTGTTGCGCGCGCCCGCCCCTCGCGGTGTATGACGGGCGCGCTCGACCGACCAGGAGACGCCCCTCATGAGCACCGCCCGGTGGCTCGCGCTCGCCACCCTCTGCGCCGCGTCGCCCGCGGCCGCCGCCGACGGCGACGCCCTTCGGCCCGTGCAGGTGGCGGGTGACCACCTGACCCTCGGGGGCTACTTCCAGCCCGGCTACGTCGCGGTCAAGGACACCCCCTTCGACAACGACGACGCCGACGGCTTCCAGTTCGGCAACGCCCGCCTCACCGCCCGCGGCCGCCTGCAGGCGACCAAGCAGCTCGAGGCCGGCCTGCGCTTCGACGTCGAGGCCGGCCAGGGGGCGCTGCAGGTGCGCGATCTGCGCGGCACGCTGGCCTGGTTCGACGGCGCCCTCGCCGTCGACGTCGGCCAGTTCAAGGTGCCCTTCCTGCTGGCCGAGCTGACCTCGGAGTCGCGGCTGCAGTTCGCCGCGCCCACCGACGTGGATCGCCTGTCCTACGGGCGCGACCGCGGCCTGCAGGTGCGCGCCGCCAGGACGCTGGGCGGCGTCCACCTCGGCGCGCAGCTGGGCGTGTTCAACGGCGAGGGGCAGAACGTCTCGGGCAACCCCGACGACGACTACACCTACGCCGGCCGCGTCGAGGTGCACCCGCTGGGCGAGGTGTCCGAGGGCGAGCCGGATCTCGACGGCTCGCCCCTGCGCGTCGCCGTCGGGGGCTCGTTCCTGTATTCGCCGACGGTGGCGCGCAAGGATCTCAGCCTGGGCGACGCCGGCGCCGAGGAGTGGCGCGCGGCGGGCGAGCTGCGGCTGAAGTGGCGCGGCCTCTCGGTGCGCGGCGAGTTCGTGACGGCCCAGCTCTCGGGCGACAGCGCGGCCCAGGAGTACGGGCGGCGGGCCTTCTACGCCCAGGCCGGCTATGTGCTGCCCCTCGACTTCGTGCCCAAGCTCGAGCTCGTGGCGCGCTTCGCCCGCTACGACCTGAACGACGAAGAGGACGGCTACGTGCCGGTGGGCGATCGCCTGCAGTTCGAGGTGCAGGACAACGCCGAGACGCAGCAGGTGGACGTCGGGCTCAACGCCTACGTCGTGGGCCACCGACTGAAGGTGATGCTGATGTACCGCTTGACCGACTTCCAGGAGGGCGCCGAGGTCGACGAGGACCGCGACGTGCTGATCGGGGACACGTTCTACGCCTTCCTCCAGCTCGGGTGGCTGTGATGGGCGCGCGCATCTGGATGGTCGCGGCGCTGGCGGTGGGGCTCGGCGCGTGCCGCGGCGGCGGCGACCCCCTCGAGGGCAAGCCGATCGGCGGCGGCGCGGGCGGCATGGGCGGCGCACCGGGGGCGGGCGGCGACGGCGGCGTGGGCGGCGCGCCGGGCGCGGGCGGCATGGGCGGGATGGGCGGCATGCTCACCTGCGACGCCCCCGAGCCGGCGCGGCTGGGCTGCCCCGAGCCCGGCGAGCTGCCCTTCGAGACCGAGGCGACCACGTTCGACGACCCCGAGCTGGTCGCGTCGCTCGAGCCCTTCCCCGAGTTCAAGCTGCAGAACCAGGACAGCCTGGTGAACCCCGCCGACGCGCAGTCGCTGCCCGGCCGCATGGCGAAGGGCAAGTCGTTGAACACGCGACCCTTCCCCGAGGAGTGGGTCAGCCTGTGGACCTGGAACGCGGCCGGCGAGTGGACGCAGCTCGGCCGGCAGCGCACCGACGAGGACGGCAAGTACACCTTCGACCTGACGGGCGAGGACAGCTTCGGCCTCGGCCTGCACACCACCTACGCGGTGCTCGAGGGCGACGGCACCTGCGCCGAGCACATCGTCGCGAACTGGCCCGCGGGCACCCAGGTGCTGGTGACCGACATCGACGAGACGCTGACCACCGCCGACAGCGAGCTCATCCGCCAGATCGGCGATCCCAGCTACGATCCCCAGCGGCGGCCCGGCTCGGAGCTGCTGCTCAACACCTGGGTGGAGAAGGGCTACAAGGTCATCTACCTCACGGCGCGGCCCCACGACTTCCGCGTGCCCACGCGCAAGTGGTTGAACGATCACGGGTATCCGCTGGGCCCGGTGGTGACGGCGGACTCGCTGGTCTTCGGCGACTCGGCCGTCCGCTACAAGGGCGCCTTCCTCACCCGCGTGGTCGACGAGCTGCAGTGGGACGTCGTGGTCGCCTACGGCAACGCCGACAGCGACATCGAGGCTTACGAGCAGGCGGGCATCCCGAAGGAGATCACCTACATCATCGGCGAGAAGGCCGGCACGCAGGGCACGCAGCCGGTGGCCGACGGCGACTACACCAACCACGTCGCCACCTTCGTCGAGGCCCAGCGCGACGCGCGCCAGCCCTTCGCCGAGGACGCGCCCTTCTGCCGGTGAGCCGGCCCGCCGCCGGGCTGATCGCCGCCGGCCTCGCGCTGGCGGCCTGCGCCGGCGCGCCCGCCCCGTCTCGCCCGCCACCGCCGCGCCCTCGACCTCCGGGGCCCCTGCCGCGCCGTCGCCGCCGCCCAGCGCCGCGATCCGCGCGTCGCGGCGGTGCTGCCCGGCGACTGGCCCGCCGCCGCGCCCCGCTTCGTCGACGCCGAGGTCCGCGCCCCGCGCTGGCGCCGGTGCGCGCGCTGTGCGCCGAGCTGCCCGACCACGCCTTCGAGGGGCCGGTGGCCGACTGCGCCGGCCTGGCGGCGGCCGAGGCGGCGCTGCGGCCCGGTGATCGCCGCGGCCTGGCCCGGATCGAGGTCGCGGCGCACCGGGTGGTGCTCGAGCTGGTCGCCGCGTTCGGGGGCGATCCGCGCGTCGCCTTCGCCGCGCTCGCGTCCACGCCGGCCGACGCGGTGGTGCGCGCCCGCTGGCCGCTCGGCGATCAGTACCCCGGCTGGTCGCCGCCCACGCGCGCTACCGCGCGGCCGTCGAGGCCGGCGGCTGGCCGGCAGTGCCGCCCGGGGTGGTGGCCGCGGGCGAGCAGGGCCCGGTGGTCGCGGCCCCTGCGCGCGCGGCTGGCCGCCGAGGGCTTCGGCGCGGGCGCGGGCGATCGCTTCGACGGGGCGCTGGTCGAGGCGCTGCTGCGCTTTCAGGCCGCGCGGGGCGTCGCCGGCGTCGCGCGCCTGGACGCGCCGACCCGCGAGGCGCTGGCCGTGCCCCCGGCGTGGTGCTGGACGCGGTCCGGCAGGCCCTGCGCGCGTGGCGGGCCGCGCCGCGCCGGCCGGCCTATCGGGTGAGATCGACGTCGACGACTTCCACGGCGAGGTGTGGCGCGACGGCGCGCGGGCCCTGCGCTTCGCGCGTGGTGGTCAGGCGCCCGGGTCAGAACGCCACACCGGTGTTGGCCGGCGGCATCCGCCACATCGTGGTCAACCCGTACTGGAACGTGCCGGCGCGCATCTTCGCCGAGGAGCTGCGGCCGAAGGATCACGACCGCATGACGCGCGAAGAGCTCGAGGCGGCGCTGGCCGCGAAGGGCTTCCAGCTGATGGCGGCCGAGCGGGCCGAGCCCTGGGTGCGCCAGCCGCCGGGGCCGACGAACCCGCTGGGGCGCATCAAGTTCCTGTTCCCCAACCCTACGACGTCTACCTGCACGACTCGCCGGCCAAGGCGCTGTTCGACAGGCGCACCGCGCCTACAGCCACGGCTGCGTGCGGGTGGCGCGGCCGCTCGAGCTGGCCCGGACGCTGCTGCGGCACGACGGCGCAGGCGATCCCGAGGATCTCGACGGCTGGCTCGAGGCCGGGGAAGAGCAGGTGGTGACGCTGCTCGAGCCGGTGCCGGTGTTCATCGACGCGCGCCCGCTGCGGGTGGACGATCGCGGCGTCGTGCAGGTGCTGCCCGACCTGTACGGGCGCGGCTGGGCCTTCGCGCCCGCGGCGGAGGCGCCCGGTAGGCAGGCCGGCGGCGGAAAAACGATCGCCAAACGAACGTTGAACGAATCTTAGTCAAACGTTGACGTGTCCTCTCAGGCGAACGCGCCGACCGGGTGGTCGGCGCGGCGCGCAACGGAAGGAGAGGAACATGGGAGCATCGTTCGACGCTGGGGTGTGGTGTGTCTGGCGGTCACGTCGTTGGCCCTGGCGGGCTGTGACGACGACGACTCGAGCGGCGGCGGCGGCGCGGACATGGGCGCCCGGGCATGGGCGGCGCGCCCGGCGCGGGCGGCGCGCCCGGCATGGGCGGCAGGCCGGCATGGGCGGCGAGCCCGGCCTGGGCGGCGAGGCCCGGCGCGGGCGGCGAGCCGGCGCGGGCGGCGAGCCGGCGCGGGCGGCGAGCCGGCCTGGGCGGCGAGCCCGGCGCGGGCGGCGCGCCCGGCATGGGCGGCGAGCCCGGCATGGGCGGCGAGCCCGGCATGGGCGGCGAGCCAGGCATGGGCGGTGCGCCCGGCATGGGCGGCGCGCCCGCTCCCGGCAACCTGGCCGAGGTCGCGACGGCGGCCGGTGACTTCACGACGCTGCTGGCGGCCGTCGAGGCGGCGGGCCTGGTGGGCGCGTTGACCGATCCCGAGGCCGAGCTGACGGTGCTGGCGCCGACGGACGCGGCCTTCGAGGCGCTGCCCGAGGGCACGGTCGACGCGCTGCTGGCCGACATCCCGGCGCTGACCGACGTGCTGACCTACCACGTGATCGACGGCATCGTGCCGGCCGAGGTGGTGGTGACGCTGATGAGCGCGACGATGCTGAACGGCGACGAGGTCACCATCGAGGTGGTCGACGGCGGGGTGGTGCTGAACGGCTCGGTCAACGTGACGATGACCGACATCGAGGCCAGCAACGGCCTCATCCACGTCATCGACGCGGTGCTGCTGCCGCCCGAAGATCCCGCCCCGGGCAACATCGCCGAGGTGGCGACGGCCGCGGGCGGCTTCAGCACCCTGCTGACCGCCGTCACCGAGGCGGGCCTCGCCGGCGCGCTGACCGATCCCGAGGCCGAGCTGACGGTGCTGGCGCCGACCGACGCGGCCTTCGCGGCGCTGCCCGAGGGCGCCCTCGACGCGCTGCTGGCCGACATCCCGGCGCTGACCGACGTGCTGCAGTACCACATCATCGACGGCATCGTGCCGGCCGAGGTGGTGGTGACGCTGATGAGCGCGACGATGCTGAACGGCGACGACATCAGCATCGAGGTGGTCGACGGCGGGGTGGTGCTCAACGGGTCGGTCAACGTGACGATGACCGACATCGAGGCCAGCAACGGCCTGATCCACGTCATCGACGCGGTGCTGCTGCCCCCCGAGGACTGAGCCCCCGACTCCCCAGTGACCCCGGCGGCCGCCGCCCCCCACCGGCGGCCGCCGGGGTCGCTTCCCCTTCGGCAGGGCCCGGGGGATCCCGACCCCGACGGGGCCCCCGGGCCTGCCCCCCTCGTCACGGGTTGCCCCCCGGCGCGAACCGCGGAACACTGGCCGCCCGCACCGGAGGCACCATGTCCGATTCCATCGTCTCGTATCGGCTCGAAGATCGCGTGGCGGTCGTCACCTTCGACGACGGCAAGGTCAATGCGCTGGGCCACGCCCTGCTCGACGGGGTGGGCGCGGCGCTCGATCGCGCCGAGGAGGAGGCCCGCGCGGTGGTGCTGGTCGGGCGTCCGGGGCGCTTCAGCGCGGGCTTCGACCTCAAGGAGCTCACCAGCGGTCCCGAGCGGGCCGTCGCGCTCTTCGAGAAGGGCGCGATGCTCTACCAGCGGCTGTACGGCTTCCCCAAGCCGGTCGTCGCCGCGTGCACCGGGCACGCGGTGGCCGGCGGCGCCCTGCTGCTGTTGTCCGCCGACCTGCGCGTGGGCGCCGAGGGCGACTTCCAGCTCGGCCTCAACGAGGTGGCCATCGGCCTGACGCTGCCCCGCCTGGCCATCGAGCTGGCCACCGCGCGGCTGGATCCGCGCCGCCTGACCGAGGCCACGGTGCTCGGGCAGGTGTTCGGGCCCGCCGAGGCGGTGGCGGTGGGGTACCTCGACCGCGTCGTGCCCGGCGACGCGCTGCGGGCGACGGCCATCGCCGAGGCGGCCCGCCTGGGCACGTTGCCGTCCCCCGCGCTGGCCGCCACCAAGCGGGCCGTGCGGGCCGGCACCCTCGAGCGCATGGTGCAGGATCTGCGCGCCGAGCTGGCCGTCCTGATGCCCGCCCGGTGAGCCGCGGGTCGCACGCCCCCGAGGTCCAACGCCCTCCCGGCCGCCGGCTCTGCTAATCTGTCCGCCGTTCGGGACGTCGGCCCGGGGGAGCGTGCGGTGAAGCGGGTGCTGTTGTCGGGCGTGGTGTTGGCGACGGCGACCGGCTGCCTGGTCGAGTTCCCCGAGGCCGCCCCCGACGACGCGGCCGTCGGCCGCCTGGACCGCGGCCTCGACGGGCGCGACGGGCCCCTGCCGCTCACCGACGCCCTGCCCGTCGTCGACGCGCGCCCGGCCGTGGACCGGGGGCCGCCCGCGCTCGACGCCCAGCCGGCCCGCGACGGCGGCGCGCCCTCGGACGCCGGCCCCGACGTCTTCATCGATCCCGGCTGCATGCCCCGCCCCGAGGTGTGCGACGGCCTCGATCAGGACTGCGACGGGCGCGTCGACGAGGACTACAACGTCGGCGATCCCTGCGCCGCGGGCCAGGGCGCCTGCCGCGCCGAGGGGCGCGTGGTCTGCGATGGCCCCTCGACGGGCGCGTGCTCGGCCCGGCCCGGCGTCGCCGTCGCCGAGAACTGCAACGGCGAGGACGACGACTGCGATGGCCGCGTCGACGAGGACTTCGACCTCGGCGGCGCCTGCACGGTCGGCGTCGGCGCGTGCCTGCGACGCGGCGGGTTCGTGTGCGACGCGCGCGGCCTGACGCGCTGCGCCGCCGAGGCCGGCGAGCCGGTGCCCGAGGCCTGCAACGGCGTGGACGACGACTGCGACGAGCGCGTCGACGAGGATCTCGGCGGCGCCCGCTGCGTCGACGGCGTGGGGGCGTGCCGGCAGTTCGGCACGGTGCAGTGCGACGGGCGGCGGCTGCTGTGCGACGCCACCGCGCTCACGCCCGAGCCCGAGCAGTGCAACACGGTGGACGACGACTGCGACGGCGAGACCGACGAGGCCTTCCCGCTGGGCCAGCCCTGCACCGAGGGCCTCGGCCGCTGCCGCACCGAGGGGCGGTGGATCTGCAACGAGGCCACCGGCGGCGCCAAGTGCGACCGGCAGATCCCGTCACCCCGCGCCGAGGTGTGCGACGGCGTCGACCAGGACTGCGATGGCCGCGTCGACGAGGACTTCCAGGTGGGCCAGCCCTGCCAGAAGGAGGTGGGCGCGTGCGTCACCCAGGGCGTCTTCGCCTGCCAGAACAACCAGGCCATCTGCACCGCGCCCGAGCCCGACGGCGACGGCGACGGCTTCGGCTGCGACACCGACTGCGACGACACCAACCCCTCCGCCTCGCCGGCCGGCGTCGAGGTGTGCGGCGACGGCATCGACAACGACTGCAGCGGCGCGGCCGACGACCTCGCCGAGTGTGACTGCGTCGAGCGCTACCGCGGCGATCACCGCTACCTGGTCTGTCCGCGCGGGCGGCCCTGGTTCGACGCGCGCGCGTGGTGCGCGGCCTACGGGGCCGATCTGATCGTCATCGGCAGCGCCGCCGAGGGCAACTGGGCCATCGAACAGGCACAGCAGATCAGGGACGAGGAGTACTGGATCGGGCTGACCGATCTGGCCGAAGAGGGGGTGTTCGTCTGGGTCGACGGCAGCCCGCTCGGGTATCGGAACTGGGATCGGAACGAGCCCAACGACGCCGGCGCGGGCGAGGGCACCGAGAACTGCGTGCACTACAACACCGAGCAGAACCCCGACTGGAACGATCAGGGCTGCGGCTCGGCCTTCGGGGCGCTGTGCGAGGATCGCTGCGAGCCGGGCACCGACGCCGACGGCGACGGCGTGCCGGGCTGCGGGCAGGACTGCGACGACGGCAACCCGGCCATCGGCGCCCAGTGTCCGTAGGCGTTCAGCGGCCCCGGTTGAGCGGCGGCCGCACCGGCGGGGGCGCACGCCGCCGCCCGCGCAGCCAGACGAACGTGCCCGCGACGATCAGCCCCAGGAAGCCCAGCATTCCGAGCGCCAGCAGCAGATCGTCGCGCGCCCGGGCGCCCAGCTGAAGCAGCCGGGGCCGCGGCGTCAGCGCCACGCCGCGCTCGACCAGCTTGGCGCGCTGCGCGTCGTCCAGCCCCTCCCACAGCACGTCGCGCAGGACGCCCTCGAAGCGCGTCTCTTGGCCCAGCGCCACCGGATCGACGTCGCGCAGGCCGCGCAGCTCGAGCACCATCGGCACGGGATCCCCCTCGCGCCAATCCGTGGGCACCAGCGGCAGCCACATCGTGGTGGCGTCGAGCTTGGCGTCGGCGCCGCGCTGCGCCTGCACGCCCCGGTCGGCCAGCACGCGCCCCTCGACCACCAGGTTGCGCGTGCCCGGATCCTCACCCGCCGCCAGCGCCGCCACCGTCGTCTCGGCCGCGCCGCCGTCCACCCCGTGGATCACCAGCGGCAGCATCAGCGCGGCCACGATCAGCAGCCCCACCGACATCACCGCGGGGATGACCACCCAGTCCAGCTCGACCGAGCCCATGCGGCGGTAGGCCTCGCTGACCGTCAGCCCGCGGATGTCGATGTCCGGGCGCCGCGCCAAGAGCGCCTCGACCAGCGCGTCGAAGCCGGGCTCGTCACGATCGGCGAACAGCCGCAGGCGGCGCAGGCGCCCCTTGTCGCTCAGGTAGGTCAGCACCAGCTCGGCGTCGTCGCGCCCGACCTCGCGCCGCACGTACAGGTGCTGCAGGCGCGCGAGGGGGGCGGCGGCCATGCGCACGCCCGTCTTGGTCACCAGCCGATCGGCGTCGAGCTGGGCCTGCACCGTGAACACGGTGTGGCGGAAGCGGAAGGTGAGCGGGGTCATCGTGGTGCAGAGCCGTCGGGCGCCAGGTCGGTTGCGGGGGTGGTAAAGGATGCGGGTCGGCGGCGCAACGGTCGCGACCGGCGGACGAATCGACTGGCCGCATAACTTTTTCCTCATGTCGGGGCACCGGCGGTCGATGTCCCGAACGACCCGCACCGCGGGCAGCAGCGCAGGACGAGGAGAGGGACATGGCGGGCGGCATCGACGGGCTCGGCGGGCTGGATCAGGTGGTGGCGGCGTTCCGGCAGGCGGCGGGCGGCCGCGGGGCCGAGCGCAGCGCACTCGCCGGCGCCGAGGCCAAGCAGGCGCCGGCGGCGCAGGCCGGCGATCGCGTCGCGCTGTCGGCCGAGGCCCAGTCGCTGACCTACGCGCGCGCCCAGTTCGAGTTCAACGTCTCGGCCGTGCGCGGCGTCGAGTCGGCGGGGGGCCGCGCCGTCTCGGGCTTCAGCTTCTCGGTGAAGGGCAGCGTCGAGTTCCTCGCCCGCAGCGGCGGCGCCGACGCCGAGCAGCTCGAGGCCGACGCCGCCGCCTTCGCCGACGATCCCTTCGGCTTCCTGCAGGACTTCTTCTCGCCCGAGAAGACCGCCGACCGCATCCTCGACTTCGCCCTGTCCGGCTTCGAGAAGAGCGCCACCTTCCGCGCCCTCGGCGACACCGAGGAGGGCCGCGCCCAGTTCGCCGACATCATCGGCGGCGCGGTGAAGCAGGCCTTCGCCGAGGCGCGCAGCATCCTGGGCGAGCTCGACGAGACCACCGAGGCGGGGCTGGTCGCCACCGACGAGCGCGTGCGCGGTGGCCTCGAGGACTTCGTCGCCACCGGCGCCCGCCCCGATCCCGAGCGCGTCGCGCGCGTCGAGTCCTTCCGCGCCGAGCTGTCCGTCGAGGTGCAGGCCCGCGTGCAGCGACGCGCGGCCTACGACGCCACCGGACAGGCCCTCGACCAGGCCCGCGCCGGCACCTTCGCCGTCACGGGGTGACGGGGCATCGGGCCCCGCGCCCGGCCGCCCCCGGGGCCGGCTGGTTCGCGCACCGCGCGGCGCTGCGCGGCGGGCCTGCTGGTACGGGCGCTGCACGGCTCCCCGGTCGAACATCGACCGAGGAGGTCCCCCATGACGTTCCGCACGATTGCCTTCCTGACGGCCGCGCTCGCCACCGGCGGCCTGGCCTGCACGCCCGACGCCGACGACACCCCCGCGCCCGTCGAGCGCACCGAGCGCCTGGACCGGTCGGCGTTCGTCAACGACGCCGAACGCAAGCTGACCGAGCTCGAACGGTCGCTGGATCGCCTCGACGCGCGCGCCGAGGTGACGACCGAGGCCGCGCGCCGCTCGCTGCGCCAGCGCTGGGAGGCCACGCGCCAGGCCGTCGTCCGGGCCGACGACGTGGCCGCCTCGGAGTGGGAGCGCTTCGAGAGCCGGCTGAACAACGATCTGAAGGCGCTCGAGACCGATCTCGAGCGCGCGGCCGAGCGCGCCGAGGTCAAGGGTGAGCGGGCCGCCAACGAGCTGGATCGGGCCGCCGGCGAGGCCGCCCGCGCCGTCGACCGCACCGCCGACGACGTCGCCGAGGGCGCCCGCGAGGCGCTGCGCGAGGCCGAGGAGCAGACCGAGGCCGCCGGCCGCGCCATGGAGCGCGGCGCCGAGCGCGTCGAGCGCGGCCTCGAGGAGGGCGCCCGCGAGGCCGAACAGGCCGCCGAAGAGACCGGCGACGCCCTCGAGCGCGCGGCGGACGAGACCGGCGAGGCCATCGAGCGCGCCGGCGACCGCGTCGAGGAGGAGCTCGACGACGACGATCGCCGCTGATGAATGCGCGGCGCCCTCGGGCGTCCGGCGCGCCATGCGCGCGCTGCTCACCCTCGCCCTCGTCGGGCTGCCCGCCCTGGCCGCGGCCAGCCCGACGCCCCGCCTGACCCTGCCGGTCACCCCCTGGACCGAAGACCTCTCCCACTGGACCCCCCGCCGCGTCGACGAGGCCATGCGCCTCGCCGACCACTACCTGGATCGCTGCGGCATCGACGTCGACGCCAGCCCCGTCCGCGCCCTGCCCCCCGGCGACGTCCGACAGCACGCGCGCCTGTGGCGCACCGACCGGCCGGAAGAGCTGGTGGTGGTGATGCGCGCCGAGGGGGACGCCCGGGCCTACCCGCTGGCCGACGTCGCCAGCCTGCGCAAGCGCGGCGGGCGGTGGATCGGCGAGGTGGCGTGGAAGCCGCTGGTGCTGGCGGTCGCTCAGACCGTCGCCCAGGGCAAGCTGCCCAGCTGGCCCGCCTTCGAGCCGCGGCAGGGCGCCGAGGCGATGGCCCAGGCCCGGCTGGCGATGGCGTGGGCGGCGGCGAAGGGCTGGATCACCTTCGAGCCGGCGGTGGCCGAGGCGCACTGCGACTTCCTGCGCGGGCGGCTGCTGAAGATGACGCAGGCGAAGGCCCTCGATCCGGCGGAGCGCGTCGGCAAGGTGCCCCTGTCCCGCTGGCAGCTCGATCCGGGCGTCCACCCGACCGCCCTGCTGGTGGCCGACGTGCCCAACCGCGACACGCTGGCCTTCGCGCTGCGCGTGGGCGACCGCTGGATCATGGCCAACGGGCGCCCGGGCGGGCTGGAGATCCTGGGCGAGCCCCTGCCCGCGCAGGGCGAGGGCCTCGCGTTGGTGCAGGTGGGCGGCGCGCGGCTGCTGGTGTCCCGCCGCGCCGACGGGGCGATCCACGCGGCGTGGTGGCACCCCGACGCCCGGCGCCGCGGCGAGTTCCGGACCGATCGCGTGCTCGCGGGCTGCGAGGCCACGCAGGCCGTCGACGTGATGCGCCCCAGCGAGCGCAAGGGGCACGGCGACGCCGATCCCGGGGTGGCGCTGGTGGTGTGCCGCGATCGCGTCTTCCAGCTGGCCCCGCTGCCCCTGTACCCCGAGCGCGTCGATCCCCTGGCCCCGGCCGCCTGGTCGACGCTCACCCGCTGGGGGCCGGGCCGCGTGCACCTGCTGCGCGGCGGGCCGAAGGCGCTGCGGGGCTACGACCTGCTTCAGGCGGCGCCGCCCGCGCCGCTGAAGCCGCCGAGCGCCGCGCGCGACCTGCACCGGGCCCGCCCCGCCGCGCCCATCTGGAACGCGCTGGGCGCGCCGCCGGTGCAGCTGGCGGCGGACGCGCTGTACGGGCTGCCCTCGGGCCCGCGGCGGCTGGGCCGGGGGGCCGTGGCGCGCTTCCAGCCGCAGCTGTACCGGGTGGCGCGGCTGCGCCCCGAGGCCGGCGGGTGGGAGGCGCGCGTCGACGCGCTGTACGCGTATCCGGTGCGGAAGGGCCAGCTGCCGCAGGGCAGCCTCTGGGCGCTGCATCAGGGCGACTACGGTCCGCTCTTGTGGTCCCTGGCGCCGGCGGGGGAGCGCTGGGTGCTCGAGGCGGTGGGGCGCGCCGAGGTCGAGCGCGAAGCCGAGGCGCGGCGGGCCCGCGACCGGGCCACCCACCTCGAGCGCATGCGGCGGAGGATGGGCGCGCCGCCCGGCGAGGCCGCCGCGCCCGCCCCCGCCACGCAGCCCGCGCCCGCGCCGAAGTCCTCGCTCTGACCGGGTCAGCAGAGACAGCCCGCCTGGGCGGCGTTGCGGGGCACACACCCTCTGGGGAAGCACGGCAAGTGCGTCCGCCAGATGTCGTGCACCCCGCGCCTTGCCCAGCAGGCGCTGCAGCCCGCTCGCGACGGCGGCCTGTTCCCGCTGACCCTGTGACGCCTTGTCGATGATCCCTCGGGTCGTGCTATGCAGCCCCTATGGAGTCGCGAGGTGACCGCGCGCGGGGGGCGCGCCCCGGTCGCCCCGACGGGGAGCGAGGGGACGCGATGAGACGGAACCTGACGTGGCTGGCGGCCGGGCTGTGCCTGGCCCTGTGGGGCTGTGAGACCGACGACGGGGACGGCGGCGCCGGCGGCGCAGGCGGCGGCGCGGCCGACGGCGGTGGCCAGGGCGGCGCGCCCGGCGCGGGCGGCACGCCGGGCGCCGGCGGCACCCCGGCGCGGGCGGCACGCCTGGGGCCGGCAGGACGCCCGGCGTGGGCGGCGAGCCAGGCCCGGGCGGTCAGCCGGGCATGGGCGGCGAGCCCGGCGCGGGCGGCGAGCCGGGCATGGGCGGCCAGCCGGGCGCCGGCGGTCAGCCGGGCATGGGCGGCCAGCCGGGCGTGGGCGGCATGGGCGGCGATCCCGGCTGCCCCGACGCCGACGACGACGGCACCTGCGACGCCGACGACACGCTCTGCGAGGCCGACGGCTCGATGCTGGCGTGCCGGCAGGCCGAGCCCGAGTGCCCGGCGGGCACCGTGCCCGAGGTGCGCGAGGGCTGCTACACCAACCGCTGCGTCACCTGGGCGGACTGCGGCCTGCCGCCGCCGCCCGTGTGTCAGGGCGACGCCGACTGCCCGCCCGGGCAGGCCTGCGTCGACGGCGCGTGCGTCGTGGCCGAGTGCCGCGTGCCCTCGGTCGACCCCAACGACATGTACTACGACCGCTTCGAGGGCACCGGCGCCGCCAACGGCTGCCAGACCGACGACGACTGCGTGGTCGGCGGCTGCAGCGCCGAGGTGTGCGCCGCCGAGCAGCTGATCACCACCTGCGAGGGCCTGCCCTACGGCCCCGAAGGCGGCTGCGGCTGCGTCGAGGGCCAGTGCCAGTGGCACATCGACAACTGCGGCGGCGGCTGCGAGCCGGTGCGCGACGGCGAGTTCGGCGCCTGCGAGGCGATCATCGGCTACGGCGTCCTGGCGGCCACCGGCGCGTGCGGCGCGGTGTCGGGCTGCGGCTGCGACGAGGGCTGCGAGGGCCGCGTCTTCGAGACGCCGGCGGCCTGCGAGGCGGCCTGCGCGGGCGGCCAGGGCTGCCGCGAGGACGCCGACGGGGACGGCATCTGCGACGAGGACGACAGCCAGTGCGAGGCGGACGGCGTGGCGCAGAACTGCCGACGCATGACGCCGGAGTGCCCGGCGGGCACCGTGCCCGAGCTGCGTGACGGCTGCTACACCGACCGCTGCGTCACCTGGGACGAGTGCGGCGACCCGCCGCCGCCCCAGGCCTGCGGCGGCTTCGCTGGCCTGCGCTGCCCCGAGGGCGAGGTGTGCGTCGACGATCCCAGCGACGACTGCGATCCCGAGGCGGGCGGCGCCGACTGCATCGGCATCTGCGTCGCGGCGCCGCCCAACGAGTGCCGCCCGGTCGAGGCCGGCGAGTACGGCGACTGCCGGGCGATCATCGGCTACGGCGTCCAGGCCGCGACGGGCCAGTGCGGCGCCATCTCGGGCTGCGAGTGCGACGCCACCTGCCGCGGGCGCGTGTACGAGACGCAGGAGGCGTGCGAGGCGGCCTGCGGCGAGGCCTGCCCCGACGCGGACGACGACGGGCGCTGCGACGCCGAGGACGTCGACTGCAACGCCGACGGCAGCCCGCTGATGTGTCGGCGTCGGCCGCCCGACTGCCCGCGCGGCACCGTGCCCGAGGTGCGCGAGGGCTGCTACACGAACCGCTGCCTGGCGTGGGCCGACTGCGGCAACCCGCTGATGTGCCGCGCCGACGACGACTGCCTCGGCGCCGGCGAGGCCTGCGTCGAGGGGCTGTGCACGCCGGTGATGTGCGAGCGCCAGCTCACCGTGCTGCCGGGCGACCCCAACTACTTCCGCTTCGAGGGCTCCGAGATCCCCAACGCCTGCGCGTCGGACGACGACTGCGTCGCCAGCGGCTGCAGCGGCGAGGTGTGCGCGGCGCTCGCGGTGGACACGACGTGCGACGTGCTGCCCAACCTGCCCCAGGGCGCCTGCGGGTGCGTCAACGGCGAGTGCCTGTGGTACCGCGACAGCTGCGGCGGGGGCTGCGAGGCCGACGCCGACGCCGACGGCATCTGCGACGTCGCCGACGACACCTGCAACCTCGACGACACCGTGGTGCTGTGCGACGCCATCCCGCCGGTGTGCGAGGGGCGGGGCGAGGTGCCCGAGGCGCGCAACGGCTGCTGGACGGGCGGCTGCACCATCTGGGCGGGGTGCCGCAGCCGGCCGCTGTCGTGCGGGGGCTTCGCCGGCGTGCCCTGCCCGGACGGCGACCTGTGCATCGACGATCCCGGCGACGAGTGCGATCCGGACGGCGGCGGCGCCGACTGCCCGGGCATCTGCGTCGACGCGCCGATGATCTGCTCGCCCGTCGAGCCCGGTGAGTTCGGGGCGTGCCTGGCGATCATCGGCTGGGCGCCCACCGGCGACGGCCAGACCTGCGAGCAGGTCAGCGGCTGCGGCTGCGACGCGCGCTGCGAGCGGCGCGTGTTCCAGACCGAAGAGGACTGCGTCCGCAACTGCTCCGGCTGAGTCCGTCGAGGCCCGTGGGTTGCGCGCGCTGGTCAACCGGGTTGTGATGGGCCCGCCGACACACGGAGGGGCGATGCTGCGCGCGCTGATTCTGCTGGCTCTGCTGCCGACGGGCATGGCCTTCGCCGAGGCCGGCGACACGGCCGAGCTGGGGCTCTACCCGGTGCACGTCGACGGGCGCGCCGGCTTCATGGACCGCACGGGCAAGGTGGTCATCCCGGCCGTCTACGACGAGGTGTCCGCCTTCAGCGAGGGCCTCGCCCGCGTGAAGGTGGGCATGACGAAGACGTCGTCGGGCGCGCTCACCGGCGGCACGTACGGCTACATCGATCGCACGGGCAAGGTGGTCATCCCGCCCCGCTTCGAATACGCCCGCGACTTCAACGACGGGCGCGCCGCGGCGCGCGAAGGCCGCGACCGCGTCTACATCGACCCCACGGGCGCGGTGGCCATCCGGGGGCCGACCGGGCGTACCGAGGACTTCAGCGAGGGCCTGGCCGCCGTCGAGGTGCGCACCGACCGCTGGGCCTTCCTGAAGCCGGACGGCAGCGTCGCCTTCGCCCTGCCGCCCGACGCCGACATGAGCGATCCCGCGCGCTTCCACGAGGGCCACGCGGCCGTCGACTTCCGGCGCAGCAAGACGGACCGCGGCACGCGGTACTACAATCGCGCCGGCGAGGTGGTGCTCGAGATACCCCATCGCATCGCGCGCGACGTGTCCGAAGGCTTGATGGCGGTGCGCGACACGGCCACCGAGCGCTGGGGCTTCATGAACCTGAAGGGCGAGTGGGTGCTGAAGCCCACGTGGGGCTTCGCCTGGGGTTTCCGGGACGGCCGCGCGCAGGTGACGACCGCCGATGGGCGGGTGCACTTCATCGACAAGGCCGGCAAGGTGCTGTTCACCGCGCCCGAGGGGGTGTCGCTGGACTACCCCAGCGAGGGGTTGATGCGGTTCGAGAAGGACAAGCTCTACGGCTACATGGATCTCACCGGCAAGGTGGTGATCCCGGCCACCTGGAAGACGCCGTACAGCCACCTCGAGCGCTTCCACGGCGGGCTGGCGTTGGTGGCCACCGAGGTCGACGGCCAGAACCACGAGGGGTACGTCGACAAGGCGGGCAAGGTGGTGTGGAAGCCCACCCCCACGGCGTGGCAGCCGCCGAAGCAGTAGCGGCGCGCGCCCGCCGATCGCGCTGTACCGCGCCGCGGTTTCCGCTACCCTCCGCCGCAGATCCACCCGGCGGAGTTCGCATGAACCCCCAAGACGGCCCCCGCAAGACCGCGCTGATCGCCGCCGTGCAGCTGCCCGACGTCGACGACCTGGCGCATCAGGCGTCGGTGGTCGAGCTCGATCGCTTGCTGCGGACGCTGGGCTACGACGTGGTCGGCGTGGTCAGCCAGCGGCGGCGCAAGCTGAGCGGGGCGACGGTGTTCGGCGCCGGCAAGCTGAAGGCCATCGCGCTGTACACCGGCGGGCCGGGCTCGGTGCCCAAGCCGGGGCCCGCGGACAAGGGCGGCGAGGCGGCCGAGGCCGAGGACGAGGATCCCTTCGAGGGGGTCGACGCGGCCGATCTGGTGCCGCCGACGCCCGAGGGGTGGCCGCACGCCGACGTGGTGGTGGTCGACAACGAGATCACCGCGCGGCAGGCGCGCAACCTCGAGCTGGCGACCGACGCCGAGGTGCTCGACCGCACCGGCGTGATCGTCGAGATCTTCCACCGCCACGCGCAGACCCGCGAGGCGCGCCTGCAGGTCGAGCTGGCGCGGCTGACCTACGTGGTGCCGCGCCTGCGCGCCGGCGTGCGCGGGCACGACCGTCAGCGGGGCGGGGTGGGGGGCCGGGGCGCCGGTGAGTCGGCCCTCGAGCTCGACCGCCGCAAGGTGCGCGACCGCATCGCGCAGCTTCGGGCCGAGCTGGCCGAGCTCGAGCAGGCCGAGGACACCCGTCGCGCCCGGCGTCGCGGCCAACGCCGCGTGGCCCTCGTCGGCTACACCAACGCCGGCAAGTCCTCGCTGATGCGGGCGCTGACCGGCAGCGCCGTGCTGGTCGAGGACAAGCTGTTCGCCACGCTGGGCACGACCGTGCGCGCGCTGCAGCCCGAGGCCACCCCACGCATCCTGGTGTCGGACACCGTCGGCTTCATCGACAAGCTGCCCCACGATCTGGTGGCCAGCTTCCGCTCGACGCTGGACGAGGCGCTCGAGGCCTCGCTGCTGCTGTTCGTCGTCGACGTGAGCGATCCCAACCACCGCAAGCAGCTCGAGGTGACCCAGCAGGTGCTGGGCGAGATCGGGGCGGGCGACGTCCCGTCGCGCCTGGTGCTGAACAAGATCGACCGGGTCGACGAGTTCAGGCGGCGGTCGCTCGAGCGCGAGTACCCCGACGCCATCCAGCTGTCCGCCCACGATCCGGCCGACGTGGCGCGCCTGCGCGACCTGATCGTCGCGTTCTTCGAGGCCGGCCTCGAGCCGGTCGAGGTGTTCGTGCCCTACAGCAAGGGGGCGGTCGTGGGCGCGGTGCGCAGCACGCTGTCGGTGGTCAGCGAGGCCTACGACGAGCACGGCGCGCGCTTCGTCGTGAAGGCGCCGCCCGAGGCCCTCGAGCGGGTGCGCGCGCTGCTTCGCTGAGGGTGATTCGCGGGCCGCCCGGCCACGCTGCGTCACGACCCTCACACGTCGTCACGGGCCGATCACGGCGCTTCGAACCGCGAAAGGCTTGACAGCGGATGGCACACCGCGTGCTCTATGCGCCGCGCGCCCCGCTGGTTGGGGCCGAACGAAACGAATCGAGGACCCCACATGAAGCGTACCCTCACCGTCCTGACCGTCGCCGTCTGCGGCTTTGGCTTCCTCGGCTGCTCGAGCCCCGAGGAGAAGGCCGTGAAGATGATGGAGGAGATGGCGACGATCAGCGAGAAGCACCAGGACGACTGCGACAAGATGGGTGAGGAGCTGGGCAAGCTGATCGACAGCAACGCCGACCTCATCAAGAGCCTGAAGGACAAGAAGGGCTCGGAGGAGGAGGAGAAGGCGCTGAAGGAGAAGTACGGCGCCCGCCTCGAGGCCGCTTCGAAGAAGATGATGGGCGGCGTGATGAAGTGCGCGACCAACGAGAAGGTCGGCGCCGCGATGAAGAAGATGTGAGTGGGTGGGCCCACCGAACGGTGGGCCGCCCGGCGCCACGTCGCGCCGCCGAAGAGCCCGTCGTGCCCAGCACGGCGGGCTCTTCGCGTTTCGGGCCCGCCGCGGAGCGGGTCAGGGCTTGGTGAACGTGAAGGGGTAGAAGCCCGACTTGCCGATCGACTGGCCGGCGTCGAAGGCCTCGCACTGCACCTTCAGGTTCGAGGTGCCCGACGACATGTGCAGCTCGTCGTAGGGCAGGAACACCGTGAAGTCGGCCCACTTCGCGTCGGGGAACTTCACCTGCACGCGGTCGCTGGTCGACACCTGGCCGTCGGCGGCCCGGTAGCGCTGGTTGAAGTCCTTCAGCTTGCGGCCATCGCTGAACCAGAAGAAGCAGGTGACCTCGAGCTCGCGGTCCTTCATCGCCTGCACGGTCAGCGGGTGGTGCACCTCGATGCCCTTCACGCCGTCGCGGAAGACGTCGTGCTTCAGCGAGCCCTGGCCGAACTCGGCCTTCTTGGGCACCGAGTCACCCACCCGCAGGGTGAACGACAGGTAGCCGCTCTTGCCGAGCGACTTGCCGCTGTCGAAGGCCTCGCAGTTGGCGGTCAGCTCGTGCTTGCCGGCGCCGGCATGCAGCTCGGTGTGGGGGATGAACAGGGTGAAGTCGCGGAACAGCGCGGGCTCGAACTTGACCATCTCCCGGTCGCCGACCGACACGTTGCCGGTGGTGGTCCGAAAGCTGCCGTTGGCGTCCTTCAGCGGCGTGCCGTCCTTGCGCTTGAAGTAGCAGGCGACCTCGAGCTCGCGGCCCTTCATGCCGCTGACCTCGACCTTCCAGTGCACCTCCATGCCCTTCTTGCCGTCGCGGAAGACGTCGTGCACCAGGCGACCCTCCGAGAAGGTCGCGCTGCGCGGGCTGGCGGCGTTGAACTGGGCGTTGGAGTTGTTCTGGGCGAAAGCCGGGGTGCCCACCAGCAGTGCGGCGGTCAGCAGCCCCAGGCGCGAGAGGGGATGGTGCATGTTTGCGCTCCAGCGAGTCGTCGTCCGCGCACACTATCAGACGCTCGGCGTGCGCGGCACGGGGTCGATGACACGGGGACTGAAACGGACCGCTTCGGGCGCCGATTTGAGCAGGGGGGTGCGCGTCGGTTAACCTGTGGAGGTTCATGTACCCGAAGAACTGCACGCCCAAGGGCGCCCTCGCCCTGGCCCTGCTGCTGCTCGGCGGCTGCGGGTGGACCAGCGAGGACGCGTCCCCCGAGGATCCCCGGTCGGTCGAGGTGGCCGTCGACGAGGACATCGATCCCGAGCCCACCGAGGACGAGGCCCGCGACGACGACGAGGCCGTCGACGAGGCGGCCAACGAGGTCGCGGCCGGCGACGACGACGAGGCGGCCGCGGACGTCGTCGACGAGGCCGAGGACGCCGAGCTCGACGTCCCCCTCGGCCCCCTCGAGCCGCCGGGCATGCCGCCCGCCGAGCCCATCACCGAGCCCGCGAGCTGGACCACCGAGCTGGAGCCCTGCGCCTTCGGCCTCGACGACGCCTTCTCGCGCGCCGGCATCGCCCCGCCCGATCGCGACGGCGGCTTCGAGGCCCCCGACGAGGTGCAGCGCGCCGCTCTGGCCGCCAGCCTCGAGGCCGCCAGCGACGGCGACGCCGAGCTGGCCGTGGGCTTCGCCGAGGACGCCGGCTACGCCGTCTGCCGCCTCGGCGCGCTGGACGTCGCCCTCTGGCGCCCGGCGCCGGGCAGCGGCCGCCCGGTCATCGCCTGGCGCTTCGACGCGGCGCGCCCGGTGCTGGTGGGCGTCCCGCACCCCTTCAACGAGCGCGGCACCCTGGCCCAGGGCCGCCACGCCTTCGCCAACCGGCAGGTGCGCCTGCTGGTGGTCAGCGGCACCCACCGCTGCGCGTCCGAGGCCGAGAGCGGCTGCGACGGCACCACCGGCGTCTGTGACGACGACCACGCCGCGTATCGCCTGAGCGATCCGGCGCACAGCGACGGGACGCTCTTCCACGCGGCGCACGCGACGCTGGCCCGCCTGCACCCCGACGACGTGGTGCTCAGCCTGCACGGCATGGCCGACGACGGGTTCAGCGTCTCGAACGGCACGCACTTCCCCGCGGCCAGCGAGGCGCCGGTCGTGCGGGTCACGCGCGCCCTCACCGCGGCCTTCCCCGAGAACGCGGTCACCACCTGCAACCCGCACCCCGGCCTGGTGCTGCTGCCCCGCCTGTGCGGCACGACCAACCTGCAGGGCCGCCTGCTGAACGACGCCGGCGACGCCGAGGCGGTGTGCGGCGCCGAGGCCGACTCCGCCAGCGAGCGCTTCCTGCACATCGAGCAGGGCCGCGGCGTGCGCCGCACCCCCAAGAAAGCGATGGACGCGGTGCTGCGCGCCCTCTGACCCGATCTGGACGCCGCCGCGCCTGACGGGCCATGATCCCGCGCGTCTCGACCGCGGAGTCCCACGTGCGCGCGCTCGTCCTGGCGCTCGGCCTCGTCGCCGGGCTCACCGGCTGCAAGGACCGCTTCGAGTGCGGCGTCGTGGGGCCCGACGGCGTGGCCACGCGCTGCGACCGGGTGGGCGAGCGCTGCGTCTGCGGCGTGAACCGCTGCGCCCGCGCGGCCGCCGACTGCGCGTCGGGCCTGCGCTTCAGCTTCGGCGACGAGGACTGCGTGTCGGCCGCCCTGCGGCCCACCGCCATCGACGGCGCCAACCAGGCCTACTGCCCCGGCGAGGGCGAGCCGGCGCCGAGCTGCGGGCAGCCTGGCGACCCCGTCTGCGGCCCGGGGCAGACCTGTCACTGCGCCGAGAACCGCTGCGTCGTGCGCGACAACCAGTGCGAGGCCGACTGGCGGTACGCCAACGGCGAGGGCTGCCTGATCACCTCGCCCGCCGAGCTGCTGCCCAGCGAGGCCGAGCCCGCGCCCCTGTGTGCGCGCTACCGCGAGCCCACCTGCGGGGCCGCCACGGACGCCCCCTGCGCCGACGACGGGTTGTGCCTGTGCGCGCTGCGCCGCTGCGTCAGCCGCGACGCCGCCTGCGCGGGCGCCGGCCTGCGCTACGCGGCCGACGACACCTGCGTCGTGCCCACCGAGTCCGTCTCGGCCGACGACCTGCTGCGCGACCTGGCGCCGTCCGGCGCGCTGTGCGCGCGCTTCCTGCCCACCGCCTGCGGGCGCCCCGGTGGACCCACCTGCGGCGCCGGTGAGTTCTGCCTGTGCAGCGCGCAGCGCTGCCTGCTGCCCGACCGCGCCTGCGACGCCGACTGGGCGCTGGCGGCCCGGCCGGACGTCTGCCTCGAGGCGGCCGAGGTCGCGGGCGCCGAGATCGTCGGCGCCGACGCCGTCTGTTCGCGCTTCGAGGCCCCGGTCGATCCGACCTGCGGCGCGCCGGGCGACGCGACCTGCGCCGACGGCCAGGTGTGCCTGTGCGGGCCGGCCACCTGCGGCCTGGTCGACAACGCCTGCGCCAGCGGCTTCGCCGGCCCCAACACGGGCTGCGTCGAGGCCCCGGGCGAGGTGCTCGGGCCCGACGACCCGGCCCTGTGCGCGCGCTTCCGCGACGACGGGGCAGGGCAGTGAGGGTGCTGCTGTGGGCGGCGCTGCTGGCGCTGCCGGCGATGGCCGCGGCCGAGACCGAGCCGGTGCTGCCGGTGCGCGTCGACGCCAGCACCCTGCGCATCGACGGCGACCGCCTGGTGCTGCACGTCGACCACCCCGACGCGGCGCGGCTGAACCTGGGCGCGTGCCGCATCCTCGGCGAAGACCGGCGGGTGCGCGACTGCGTCGTGCGCCGGGGCGATCGCACCGAGGTCGTGCTGCCGCGCGAGGCCCTGGCGCTGTTCGCCGACCGCACCCGGCGCGCGGTGACGCTGCGCGTGGGGCTCGACGGCGTCGACGGCCCGGCGCGCCTGCTGCTGCGGGCGCCGCGCGTCGAGGTGCGCCGCGTGCTGGCGCGCCCGGACGCCACCGGCGCCTCACCCCAGATCGTCCTGGGCGCCGACCGCGTGGCCTGCGCGCCGCTGATCGGCGCCGCGACCACCGCGAACCAGCTCGCGGTGACCGACAGCTTCACCCGCGCCAACGCCGAGCCCACCGACGGCTACCAGCGCACGGCCGCGGTGTGGGCGGCCGACAGCGCCGAGGGCTGCCAGCCGCCGCGGCTGGACTGGACGCTGCTGTTCGTCGACGTCTACGCGCCGGTCGCGCTGAACACGCTGGCGCTGATGCCGCCCGGCGACGCGACGCTGCCGCGCGTGATCCTCGGCTGGCGGCCGGGCCGGCCCGAGCGCCTCGACGTGCACCTCTTCGCGCCCCTGCTGGCCGCGCACCCGACCCTGCGGCAGTCGGCCTGCCTCACCGTGCCCGGCGCCGACGTGAAGCCCGACACGACCTGCGCGCCGCGCTGCACCGACCGCGTGTGCACCTGGCGGCTCGAGGTGCCGCAGGACTGGCGCACCGACCAGGGCGTGCCGCGGCCGCTGCTGCGGCGGGTGCGGCTGATCTTCTCGACGCCGAGCGGGCCGCTCGAGCCGGCCGAGCCCTGGTACCTGGCCGAGACCGGCGAGCGCCTGGGGCCGCGCCACCTGAGCCTGGGGGAGATCAGCGACTGGCTGGTCGAGCCGGGGCCCGACGACGTGATCGACGCGCAGGGCTTCCTGCGCACGCGCGTGGTGGTGGCGCAGCCGGATCCCGAGCGGCGCAGCCCGACGCTGCAGGGCGTGCTGCCGCACCCGGTGGCGCGGCTGCTCGACACGGTGGCGGGCACCTGCGAGGCGCAGGACGGGCAGCTCTCGCGGCCGGCCTGCGGGCGCATCCTGCAGCCGGCCGAGGTGGCGGGGGGCACGCGGCTCGAGCTGGATCTCGAGGCGCGCTTCGGGGCCGAGCCGCTGCGCAGCTATCTGCGGCGCGACGCGAGCCTGGTGCAGAAGGCGCCGCTGGCGGCCGACCTGCGGCTGTGGCGGATGGACGGCGACCGGCCGCTGGCGCTCGATCGGCACGTGCACCTGGCGGTGACGGCGCGGCAGTGCGCCTACGCCGTGGAGCAGCTGACTCGGGCGCACGCGGGCATGCGCGACGGATTGGTGCTGTACCGGGTGGTGGCCGCGCCGCGGCAGACCGACGGGGCGCCCGGCGACTGGCGCTGCCCGCCGCCGCACTGGCGGGTGGCGCTGGATCCGCCGCGCGACGGGGTGTCGGTCGAGGATCGCCTGACCGTGCTGGCGCCGGGAGACGGCGACCACCACCTCGTCGGGCTGCACGTGCGCCGAGTGGCCGCCGACGTGGGCGGCGAGGCGCCGCTGCGGCTGCAGTCGCTGGACGGGGTCGAGGTGCTGCTGCGGACCGACGCGCCCCAACCCAGCCTCACCTTCGACGCGCCGCCGGCGTTCAGCGCGCTGGGGGTGGACGCGTGGCTGCCCGCGCCCAGCGGCGACGCGACCGCGGGCGACTGGGCGGGCCTGGCCGACGTGCCCGATCTGGCGGCGGGGCGGGTGAACCGGCTGCACTTCGACGTCGACGCGCCCGAGCTGTGGCGCCTGCGCCCGCGCGGTCAGCAGTACGCGCTGTGCGCGCCGAGCGCGACGCCGGCCACCTGCGACCGCTGCCGCGACTGCGCGCTGGACGAGGCGGGGCGGCTGGCGGTCGAGCCGGCGGGCGTCGCGCGCGAGCCGCTGGTGTTCGAGGCGCGCCTGTGCGGCACCGCGGCGCGGCTAAAGCGGCCCGAGGTGCGGCTGGAGGCGCACGAGCGCGACCTGACCCTATGCGCCGGCACGCTGGACGTGGCCACCGGGCGGCGCGCGGCGCCCTACCGGCTGGCGATGAACCTGCCCGACCGGGTGTGCCTGCGCTGCGGCGGGGCCGCGCTCTACAGCGACCGGGGCCCGAAGGCGGTGACCGACGCCGAGCTGCGCGCCTGCGAGCTGCGGGTGCGCCTCTGGTCCAGCGAGGCCGACGCCTGCGACGACGCGCTGCCCGAGGACGCCTTCGGCGGGCCCGAGGCCGAGGACGCGTGGCAGCGGTTCATGCGCTACCACGGCGACCAGACCTTCGCCATCGAGCTGCAGACGCAGGCCAAGGACGGCTATCGGCCGCTGCCCGATCCGCCCGGCACCCGCCCGTCGACGCTCGCGCTGTTCGCCGACCGCCTGCCGGCGCGGCAGAACATCCGCTGGCGCGTGACGCGCGACGGCCGGCTGGTGGTGCCGGTCGACCTCGCGCAGGGCGGGCGCATCGACGTGCCGCAGTTCGGCACGGTGCGGCTGGTGGTGCGCCACGCGGATCCGGGCGCCTACGCGCGTGGGGCGCGGTCCTTCCCGCGGGCGGCGTTCGGCGCGGTCGCGCGCAAGGTGCCGGTGCCGCGCGGCTGGATCGGCGCGTCGGGCGTGGGGCCGCGGCTGTACCTGACCTTCGTGGCCCAGCCGACGGTGCAGCGGGTGCCCAACTCGGGGCTGCAGGCGTCCACGTCGAGCGCGTACGCGCGCGTCGAGCAGCCGGCGTTCGGGCTGGGGGCGGTGCTGGTGCTGGAGGGCTACGACTTCGACGCGGGTGAGCCCTGGCTGCCGGTCAACCCGCAGTTGAACGTGGGGTTCCTGACGCCGCTGCGGTACGACGAGGTCGAGGTGGACGACCTGCGGGTGTCGGGGGTGGTGGGGTTGGGGCTGCGCCTGCCGCCGGCGACGGACGCGGGGCCGCAGAGCCTGGCGGAGAGTTATCTGAGCGGGGCGGTGTGGGCCGAGGTCACGTGGGATCGGCAGGGGGAGGTGTTGGTGTCGTTGTTGTTCGGGTTCGGGGTGAACATCACGACGTTGTTCGAGGCGATGGGGTTGGAGTGAGGGGGGGGCGGTGGGGGGTCGGGGGGCGGCCTGCGGGCGTCGCGATGACGCGTGGGGGCGGCGCGCGGCGGGGGGAGGGCACGGTCAAGGTCAAGGTCAAGGTCAAGGGGTCCACGACCGTGGGTCGTGCGTGGGCGTGACCGGGGTGCTCGATTGGGTGGGCGAGGGCTCGGTCCCGGGCGTCGCGCCTGGGTGCACCTGGGTGAGATCGGGCACGGGCACGCGCACGTTTCCCGTGCCCGAACGCGGTGCCTGCACGCGGGTGGGTCGGCCACGGGCGGGCCGGGTCAGCGGATGGTATCGATGTTGGCTTCCCAGTTGGCGCCGTCGAAGGGGACGACCTCGAAGCGGGTGGCGGCGTCGGCGTCGAGGCAGTTCAGGTTGCAGCTGACGCCGTCGGGGTGGCTGCGGGGCACGTAGAAGGCCTGCACGCCGCACAGCTTGCAGAAGGTGTGGCGGGCGGTGTGGGTGTTGAAGGTGTAGGTCGTGAGGGCGGCCTCGCCGGCCAGCAGCTCGAAGCGGTCGCGCGGCACGATGACGTGGACGAAGCCCTTCATGCGGCAGATGGAGCACGAGCAGCGCAGCGCCGTGTGGTCGGTGACGGTGACGGCGAAGCGCACCGCGCCGCAGTGGCAGCCGCCCTCGTAGCGGGCGGGCTCGCTCACTTGCTGGGCTCCTTCCACATCGCGGGCTGCGTCGGCGGCGGGGCGTCCTTGGGGCGGCGCATGGGATCCCAGCGGTCGAGGAAGGCGTCGTACTGCCCGCGCGTCTTGCGCGTCTGCCGGCGCAGGTTCAACAGCGTCTTGTAGGGCAGCTCCTTGCTGGCCTGCTTCACCAGCCAGTCGGGCAGGATGCCGCCGGGATCGGCGTCCACCAGGTACTCGACGTGGGTCTTGTTGGGGCTCAGCGAGGTCAGCAGCCAGTGGCCGTGCAGGCGCTTCATGCGCACCGCGTCGGGGCGCGGCGGCATGCGGGGGTCGGGGATGCCGTGGAACTCGGCGCGGTACTTCACGCCCGGCTCGACCGTGAACAGCTGGCCGATCATCACGGCGTCGCGATCCTCGACGGGCCACGGGGCGTCGGTGCGGCTGTAGTTGACCGTCGCGAACTCGCCCAGCTTCTCGATCACCTTGGCCTCGACGCAGCGGTGCAGCCACTCGGGCCGGCGCGGCGCGTCGATGAGCACGGCGATCACCTGGTAGATCGAGGCGTTGACCGCGCCGCGGCCGCGGAACACCGGCAGGTCGCGGCCGGCGACGTCCTTGCGGTGCACGACGATGCCGTTCTCCTCGTGCACCAGCTCCCACTCGCGGGCCTGGGCGGACGAGGCGAAGGCGAAGGCGGCGAGCAGCGCAACGAATCTCAAGGCATTCCTCCGAAGAGCAGGGCGAGGGCCAGGGTCACCGTCGCAGCGCCGCCGCACGCCAGCAAGGTGAAGCGTCGCGCGGCGTCGGCGGCGCCTTCGATCAGCGCGGCGTCCACGCGCTCGATCAGCGCGTCGCGGGCGGCGCCCAGGTCGACGCCCGAGGCGGGCGCGTCGGCGGCGCGGAGCTGGGCGAGGGTCAGGCGCTCGACGCGGGCCAGCGCGGCGTCCCGGATGCGGCGGCGCAGGCCCGCGCGGGCCCCGGCGCCCTCGAGCGGCGCCTGCGCCATCGCCTCGACGGCCGCGCGCAGCCGGGCCTCGGCCTCGCGCAGGGGCAGGTTCTCGGCGGCGCGCGTGACGGCCCCGCCGCGCTGCCCCATCAGCGCGTCGTCGTGCACGCCCAGGATGCGCGCGAACAGCTCGGTCAGGATGCCGCGGCCCGGCTTCACGACCTCGGCCGCCGCGCCGAGCCCCGCGGCGACGGCGCGCTTCACCGCCACCGGGCTGGCGATGGCGGCCCAGGCCAGCAGGCTCAGCGCGCCCGCGGCCAGCCCCGGCGTCAGGCCCGCGCGCAGGGCCCAAGCCGAGGCCGCGCCCGCCCCGATCAGGCCCCCCGCGGCCACCGCGAGCAGCGCTCCGAAGAACGCGCGCGCCGCCGGCGGCACCGCCGCGCGCAGGGCGTCACGCCACGCTTTGGGAGGGGTGGACATCGGCCAGGAAGTCTACACGTTTGACACGCGGGCCGCGCCTGCCGAGATTCGTACCCGTGCCGCCGCCGCCCGCCCTGCCCGACGACGCCCTGCCCATCGCCCCCGACGGCGATCTGGCCGCGCTGCTGCTGCGCCTGCCGGGCCCGCTGCCGCTCGCGCTGAGCGGCGCGGCGCTGCTGGGCGGCGCGTTCTACACCTGGTTCGGGCTGAGCGGACCGCTGGCGCTGCTCGCGCTGCCGCTGGCCGGCCTGGGCCTGACCGGCGCCGCGCTGGCCGGCTTCAAGCTGTGGCTGCGCGGCCGCATGCGCGCCATCGCCCGGGCGCAGGCCGAAGCGCGCGGCCCCCAGGCCAGCCAGGGCGAAGTCGAGCGGGTCGAGACGCTGCTCGCCGAGGCCGACCAGGCGCTGTCGGTGGCGGCCATCGGGCGGCTGACCGCGCTGGAACACGAGCGCGTGGTGCTGGCGTTGGGCGTGCTGGACGCGCGGGGCGCGCTGACCGAGGACCTCGACGAGACGGACGGCACCTTCCGCTATCGGCTGGCCGACGACGCGCCGGGGCCCGACGACGACAGCCACGTCTCGCTGCGTGATCGACTGGAGCGGGTGCGACGGTGAGCGACCGCAAGAACAAGAAGACGGCGGCCTGGCTGGCCATCCTGCTCGGCGCCGTGGGCATCCACCGCTTCTACCTGGAAGAGCACGGCCGCGGCCTGCTGTACCTGCTGTTCTGCTGGACCCTGGTGCCCCTGGTGCTGGGCGTCGCCGACGGCCTGCGCCTGCTGAACCTGCCCCAAGCCGAGTTCGACCGCCGCTACAACGACGCCACCCTCATCCTGCAGCCCCACGGCGAGCGCCCGGCCGTCGCCCTGCCCGCCCCCTTGCAGGTCAACGTGGCCGTCGGCGCCAACGGCGGCGACATCGCCACCCAGCTCGAGAAGCTGCACACCCTGCGCGAGAAGGGCGTGCTGACCGACGAGGAGTTTCAGGCGCAGAAAGCGCGCCTGCTCTCCACCACCTGATCCCCCCCACCGAAGCCCCAGCGCGTGCCCAACCCCACCCCTCAACAAGAGAAACGTGCCCGTGCCCGTGCCCGTGCCCGTGCCCGAAAGCCCCACCCACCCCAGCGATAGCCTTGCCCTTGCCCTCGCCCTCGCCCTCGCCCTCGCCTTTGACCTTGACCTTGACCTTGACCTTGACGTTGACCTTGACCTTGACCTTGACCTCGCCCCCCTCGCCCTCTCGCCCCGCCCTGGTCTCCCTCGCCCTCCACTGATCCGAGTCACGCCCGACCCAAACCCACCAACGCCCACGGCACGCGCCCAGCCGAACCCCCCAACTCACCCCCCACCTGGTCGCCCCAGCTCCTCCGCCAGCCAGTCGACCATCGCGCGCACCCGCGACGACACCAGCCGCGTGTGGGGAAACACCAAGCTCACCGGCGTCGGATCCGGCTCGAAGTCCCGCAGAACCTCCACCAACCGCCCCGCCCGCACCAGCGGCGCCACCTGGTAGCCGAGGAAACGCCCGAACCCCACCCCCGCCGCGCACGCCTGCAATGACGCCCCCACCTGATTGCTGGTGAAGCGGCTGTCGATGGACACCGCCAGCGGCCCGTCCGCCGTCGCGAACTCCCAGGGGGCGAGGCCGGTCAGTCCGGTGAAGTTCAGGCAGGGCAGCTCGCTCAGATCCCGCGGGTGGACCGGCTCGCCGACCTGTTCCAGCAGCGCCGGGCTCGCGCAGACCACCTGCCGGATCGATCCCACCCGCCGAGCGATGAACGAAGAATCCCCGAGGGGCGCGATGCGCACCGCGACGTCCACGCCCTCCTCCAGCAAGTCCACCACGCGATCGAGCAGCACCAGCCGGGCGCGGGTCTTCGGATAGCGCAGGAGGAAGCTCGCCACGGCCGGGGCCACGTGCATCTCGCCGAAGCGCACCGGCGCGGTCACCGTCACCGTGCCGCTCGGCTCGGCCTGTCGCTGCGTCAGCGCGCGCTCGGCCTCCTCCACGTCGGCTAGGATCCGCTTGCACTGCTCGAGGTACAGCCGGCCCTCCTCGGTCAGCGCGATGCGGCGCGTGGTGCGGTTCAGCAGGCGCACCTGCAGCGCCTCCTCCAGCGACGCGAGGATGCGCACGATCGACGGCGGCGACTTGCCGACCGCCGCCGCCGCCGCCGTCAGGCTGCCCCGTTCGACGATCTCGACGAAGACCTGCATGGAGGCGAGCTTGTCCATGCCGTCAAATTATTCCGAATGATGCATGAGTCAAGTGCGTGGGTGGCCATTTATTCAGGCGGTCGAATCCGGGAAGGTTCACCTCGGCATCTGGCCGTGACATCCACCCACCCGGGAGCAGACACCATGAAGGTCGCCATTCTCGTCCACTCCGATCCCAAGGCCGGCGAAGAGGCCCTGGGCCGAGTCTTCAACGCCCTGGCGGTCGCCCACGATCTCGACCAGCGAGGCAGTGAGGTGCGCATCCTCTTCCTCGGCACCGGCACGCGCTGGATCGCCGCGCTCGCCGATCCGGACCACCCGGTGCACGGCCTGTTCGAGTTGGTGAAGTGCCAGGTCGAGGGCGTCTCGCGGGCCTGCGCCGCCGTGTTCGGAGCCACCGACGAGGTCGAGGCGTCGCCGTTCGCCTTCGTCGACGACAACCCGATCCCGGGCGTCGGCGGCCTGCCCAGCGTCGCCCACCTGCTGAGCGAGGGCTTCAGCGTGCTGACCTACTGACCACGAGCTCGCCGAGGTCGGGGCGTTGGCCCCGGCCTCGGGTCGAGCGGAGGCGTTCCCATGCCGACCGACCGTCCCTACCACGAAGGTGAGCTCGCGGTTCAGGCGCGAGCCGGGGTCGCGCGCGCCGCGCAGCGGGTCGCCAGGATCCTGGCCGACCGCATCCCCGCGGCCGCCCTGTCCTTCATCGCCCGCCAGTCCATGGTCGTGCTCGGGAGCCGCGACCCCAACGGCAACATCTGGGCGTCCCTGGCCTACGGGCAGCCCGGCTTCCTGGTCGCCGAGAGCGATCGCCAACTCGCGCTGCACCACGCGGCCTGCTACACGGCCGCCGGCGATCCGCTCTGGAGCAACCTGCGGACGGACGCCGAGGTCGGCCTGCTGCTGATCGAGCTGGCCACCCGCCGCCGCCTCCGCATCAACGGCAAGATGCGCCCGCGCGCCGATGGCGACTGGCGAGTGAGCGTCGAGCAGGCCTACGCGAACTGCCCCAAGTACATCCAGGCCCGAGGCCTCCGAATCCGCGAGACCGGCGCCGCGCCGACGACACCCACCGTCGACCAGGGCACCGAGCTGACCGCCGCGCAGCAGGCCTGGATCGCCGGCGCCGACACCTTCTTCGTGGCCAGCGCCCACCCCGAGCAAGGCCTCGACGCCTCCCACCGAGGCGGCCCGCCCGGCTTCGTCCAAGTGATCGGCTCGCGTTGGCTGCGCGTCCCCGACTACGCCGGCAACAACATGTTCAACACGCTGGGCAACATCGCCAGCCATCCCCGCTGCGGCCTGGTGTTCGCCGACTTCGAGCGCAGCCGCGTCCTGCAGCTCACCGGGCGCGCGGAGATTCGGTGGGACCAGCCGGACCAGAAGGGGAGGGCCGGCGGCACCGCGCGCTTCTGGGACTTCGAGGTCGAGGTCTGGCGCGAGACCGAGCTGGGCGTCGAGCTGGATTGGGAGGAGCTCGGCGCCTCCCCGTTTCTCCCCGTGCACCGCAACGCGTAGGGCGGGCCGCTTCCGAGGCGGGCCCTGGCGAAGGCCGAGTACTCTCGGAGGACTCAACGACTCGTGGTGCGTCCTCGCGCCTCGGGCCTGCCGCACATTCGGAACATCCTCATCAGTCGTTCTCAATCATGAGCACCAGGCTCTCGCTACCCGGCTCTTCACCCCACTCTTCCATCAGGTGCGAAACACACTCCGTCAGGTGCCGGAGTTGGCCCTCTCGTTCAACAGCAACACCTTGGAGACAGACCCGCCCACCCAAGCAACGGGAAACGTCCTGCACGGCATCCAAGAAGGGCGCGATCATGGAAGAGGGTAGCGTCGCCAGTGGGTACACCATGCACACGGTGTCACAGCCTTCCTGGGCATCGACCTCAGTGGAGTCTCTTAGCAGCTCAACCTCGACGAGTGTATCCGACTGCCAGGGTGGGTGTGCGTCGTGGTCTGGGCGAGGTTTCGAGTACACATCATAGTGCAGTCGAAATCCCAGCGATCGTAGACATCTGTTCACCTCACCCGGACGAACGATCCTGCCCAAGCGCAACTCCAACGACACCTCCTCGTAGAAGCTTCGGGCCGTCACTCTGGTCCTCTCGTCGCTGGACGGGTGAATCTCCACACGTCGGCCTCCCGACGCCTGGCGGCCGCTGCCTCATGGGTACTCGAGGCGGAGTTGGCCCCCTTTTCACGTTGAGGCGTGACGCAAGCGCTGCCGCTGCGCTGGTTCGGATCGACGGTGATGCGGGACAGCAGGTCGGTCATCGCAGCCTCCTCGAGCACGACCACACGTTGGCAGATCGCCCGGGCGTTCGCCAAGGAGGTGGGGACGCGGAGCAGTCCGGTCGACCACGACGACCACGACTCGGGCGTCGGGGTGATCGCGACGTTTTTAGATCCGTCCCTCCCACCGCCCGTGCACACCCCCATCAACAGCCTTGGGGGACCCCATGAAGACGATCACCGCGCTCCTCGCCCTCGCCACCCTCGTCGCCTGCCAGCCGGCGAAGGACCCGAAGCCACCCTCCAGTGAGACTCCGACGCCGTCGACCGCGGCGCTGGCGGCGGCGCCCGACGCGGGCGCCGCGTTGGCGCAGGCGCCGAAGCCGGCGGCCGTCGGCAGCTTGACCGTGCAGGTCGTGCCGCGCTTCGACCGCATCACGAACGACACCCGCACGCTGGATGTCATGGTGCGCCTCACCGGCACCGGGGACGTGCCGGCCGGGCGGCCGCCCATCGACCTGGCGCTGGTCATCGACCGCTCGGGCAGCATGAGCGGCGACAAGATCCGTTCGGCCAAGACCGCCGCGCTGCAGCTGCTGGACAAGCTGGACGCCCAGGATCGCGTGACGCTCATCTCGTACAGCGACCGCGTGCAGACGCACGTGACGCGGCTGCCGATGGACGCCACGGGCAAGCAGGCCGCGCGCGACGCGCTGTTGGCCTTGTCGGCCAACGGCATGACCGCCCTCGGGCCGGCCATGTTCGCCGCCCTCGACGCCACCGAGCAGGGCTTGGGCGACGAGACGCGCCTCGCCCACGTGATGCTGATGTCGGACGGTCTGGCCAACGTGGGCGAGAAGCGCCCCGAGGCGCTCGGCGCGCGGGCCGCGCAGAGCTTCGCGAAGGGCGTCAGCGTCAGCACCGTCGGCGTCGGCCTCGACTACAACGAGGATCTGATGACCCGCCTGGCCGACATGGGCGGCGGCCGCTACCACTTCG
This sequence comes from Myxococcales bacterium, assembly GCA_020633465.1. Taxonomy (GTDB): domain Bacteria; phylum Myxococcota_A; class Bradymonadia; order UBA7976; family UBA1532; genus JACKDN01. The sequence continues at coordinate 50,910 of JACKDN010000005.1, read as the reverse complement.
TGAAGGACGCCGAGGCCATCGCCGGCGTGCTGGACGACGAGATGAAGGGCCTGGTGGCCACGGTCGCGCGCGGCGTCGAGTTCGAGTTCAAGGGCGGCCTGGGCGTCGGGGTGGCCAAGGTGTTCGGCTACAGCAGCACCACCGACGACGCGATCACCCGCGCCCGCATCGGCGCCCTGGGCGCGGGCCAGAGCCGCGAGGTGCTGGTGCGCCTCACGCTGCCGGCCTACGAGGGCAAGGTGGCCGACCTGGGCATGCTGGCCGTGCACTTCAAGGACGTGCCCGCCGACGGCGTGGCCCGCCGCGTCGACCTGCCGGTCAAGGTCGAGCTGACCGCCGACGCCGCCGCCATGCAGGCCAGCGAGCAGGCCGAGGTCACCGTGCGCGTCGCCGAGCTCGAGGCCGCCGAGAAGGTCGAGATGGCCGCCCGCGCCGCCGACACCGGCGACTTCGAGGGGGCCACCGGCGCACTGCAGATCGCCATCGACGACCTGAAGGACCGCAGCACGAAGCGCCCCAGCCCCAAGCTGGAGCGGAAGATCAAGGAGCTCGAGGAGGCCCAGTCCGAGGTCGCCAGCGCCCGCGGCAGCGAGGCCGGCCGCAAGGCGTACACGAAGAAGTACAAGGCGAAGGCGTACCTCGACCGGAAGAAGTGAGGCCCGCCGACTCCCCCAGCGCGCGGCACGATCACTCCGGACGGCTCGCAAGGGCCGTGGTCTCAACCCGACGACGTCGGTGCAGTTGCTAAACGGCCGCGGATGCCGCTCGGCGGTTTGTTCCGAGACTGCGAAGGAGAGCAGCAACGGTCGCTCGGCCGTCTTAGGCCCGGGACACTGCGCATGTCCGTGTCAGTTGCAGCTCTCCTGAGTGATCACCTGCTGGATGATCTCCGAAAGAGCCCGTTGTAGCGCCATCTCATCGCTGCCGAAGTGGGCCTGGTCCGTACCACCGGCGGCCGCGATCGCGTCAAGGGTGGCGCTGCCCTCGGTGTCCTCGCCGAAGCCGATCACAAAGGTGCGCACGGGCGTCGCCCGTCCCTCGACACGCAGCTCCAGAAGGTCCCTCGCGGCCGCCTCGAGGACGGCCTGATCGGGTCCACCGTCGGCCGCGGTCTCGCAAGTCTCCTCGCCGTCCGTGAGCAGCAGCACGAAGTACGGGCGACAGTTCTGGCGCTCGTCACCGGGGATGACCTGGTCCCGGAAGAGCGTGAGCGCCGAGCGCAGCGAGCCAGCGATGGGCGTATTGCCGTCCCCGCGCAACTCCCTGTTTCCACTGACGTCGTAGGGAAAGGTCTCGACATGGTCCATCCACGAGACGATGGCGCCGCGGGCGTCATCTGCGATGGGAACGAGCAGCTCGCCGCCGCGCTGACACGAGATGAGCTGGCCGTCGTAGTTGATGGCGCCCTCGTCGATGGCGAACGGATAGGCGTCGTATTGCGAGCGAAAGAGCTGCTCACAACCGCTGCAGATGCCCGTCGATCGGATCAGGTCGCCCTCCTCCTGGGCGTACCGCATCAGACCGAACTCGAGTTCCGTTACGCCCAGGAGCGTGCTGCGCAAGGCCTCCTTGGCGATGAACATGCGGCTGTCGTCGGCGAGGCCGTTGCCGTCGTGGTCGACGCCTGGGTAGTCTGCGGATCCGTCGCCGTAGGTCCACGGCGCGCAGAAACTGTCCTCCAAGCAAGGTACGCCGGGCGGGCAGCCGCTGGCATCGTTGTCCGCGTAGCATGCGCCCTGCTGAGGCATACCACAGTTCCAAACGCACTGCCGCGCGCGCCTGGGTGTCCAGGTCATCGAGCCCGACGTGTCGAACACGACCAGCATCCTGGGCTTGGTCAGCGCCGGCGCCGGCAGCGCCGCGTCCGGCGTCTGCCCCTGGTCGAGCGGCGGCGCCACGTCCTGCGTCGGCCTAACGTCGGGCCGTCCTGCGGCATCGAGCGTTGGCGCGGCGTCCGGCGTCCGCCCACGGTCCAGCCGTGCTCCCGCGTCGGGCGGCGATACGGCGTCCGGCGTCCGGCCATCGTCCAGTTCTGCTCGCGCGTCAGCCGATGGCGCAGCGTCCGGCGTCCGCCCACCGTCCAGCCCTGCTCCCGCGTCGGGCGGTGGCGCCGCGTCGGGCGTCCGCCCACCATCCAGTCGCGCTCCCGCGTCGGGCGGTGGCGCCGCGTCCGGCGACCGTCCACCGTCGAGCCGCGGCGCCGCGGCCTCCGGCGGTCCCGCCGCGTCGAACCCCGGCCCGACCCGACCCGGCGCTGCGTCCGACCCCCACGGGCACCCGTCTGGGAACCCCGTGCGCGGATCGACTTCGCGCCCCGTGGGATCGCAGGGATGGGTCAGGTCGGTGTCCGGCTCGCTCACGCAGCCCACCCACGAGACCGCCAGCATGGCCAGCACCGCTCGACCGGTCAGCCCCATCGACCCACGCATGCCCACCGCCTCTCACCCCGGCCGTTGCCCTCGAGTGGGTCCAGATCTGAGCATCGGACTGGGGACACCATGAGGTCCGTCACCGCGCTTCTCGCCACCGCCTTTGCGGCCTGCCAGCCGACGCAGCATCCCAAGCCGCCCTCCACTGAGACCCTGACACCGACCACCGCGGCCCTGGCCACGGCACCCGACGCCCGCGCCGCCCTCACGCAGCCGCCGAAGCCGGCCGCCGTCGACGGCCTCACCGGGCGCGTGATACCCCGCTTCGACGGCATCGCGAACGACGCCCGCACGCTGGACGTGATGGTGCGCCTCATCGGCACCGGTGGGGAGCCGAGGCCGAGGCTCGCCCCTCACCAGCGCCCACTCCAGACCAGGGTGGCCCCATTTTTATGGGGCGCGAGCGTGAGCGCCGGGTCGTCGGCTGGCGCGTCCTCGGACGGCCCGTCGGTGAGAAACAGCCAAGTCGCGGCGCCCGCGGCCAGCGCGCCCGCGCCCAGCAGGCCATAGCCTACGCCGCGATGCAGGCGCCCGGTGTCGAGGTCCGAGTCCACGTCGGCGCGCGCGCGGGCAAGCTCCAGAGGATCGGCGGCCCTGTTGTACCGGCGCGCGGCCGCCTCGGCGTCGCTGAACGAGTCGCTGGCGCTGACGAGGAAGGCGGTTCCAGCGCCGGCGAGGGCGACTGCGCTGCCCACGACCAGCCAGGGTACGAGGCGCTGGGTGGGGTCGGCCTCCTCTTCTACGACGCCAGCGTTGGACGGGGCCCCATCCGAGGTGCCCGTGGGAGGCGACAGCGCCGCGGTGGTGATATCGCCGAGTTCGACCACCACAGTCGTCGTCACCGGTTGCCCTCCACGGGTCACCGCGTCGACCTGATACCGACCCGGACGTAGACGGAAGCGATGCGGGCACCGGTGCCCGCCAGCGTCCCCGCGGACGCGCACCGTCGCGGTGACGCCGCCACACTGCACGTCGAGGAAGCCGAAGGTCTTTCGGACGAGCGCCTCGATGCGCGAGCCCGCCTCCACGTGGCCATCGGTCGAGTCGGGCAACTCGAGGTACGCTTCGAACGCCTGAATGGCGTCTTCGTTTCGCCCCAACTCCTCGAGGCAACGGGCGATGTTCCACTGCAGACCTGCGGGATCGCCCAGGGCTTCGGCGTGGGGCTGGGCCTCCCGGAATAGGCGCAGGCCCCCGGCCCAGTCACCGTCGCGAGCGAGCTCGGTCGCCGCCTCGACCTTGGCCTTCGCTTGCGCCACAGGGTCAGCGTCCCCCTGCCCGGCCGCGACGACAGGCGTCCCGAGCAGGCCGATCGTCGTGATCAGAGCGCTGAGCACTCGCATGGCTCTCCTTTCCATCAGCGCCTTCATAGTCGTTCGATGCGCGTCCGGCCAGCGTCCGGTGGCTGCTTGGGCTTCGGGGCGACCCGTGGCTTCCGTCGTGGGTGAACGCTGATGCCGAGCAGGCGCCGGACCTCGTCGTTCGTTTGCGACAAGCGGCGCAGGGCACGATCCCGCTGACCTCGCCGCTGTATCGCGCGCGTATCCGGGGCGGCGTCCAGGGCAGCCCGCAGGTGCCGCGTCGCGCCTGCGGCGTCACCCTTCTGCGCGGCCCCTGCCGCCTTGCCCAAGAGCACTTCGTGGACTGGCCGCAGGGTCACGACGGGCTTCACCTTGGCCGGGCCTTTCGACTCTGTGCCGGCCGGGTCGCGGCCCGGAGCCTTGTCGTCCGTGCGGCGGTTGCGCGCCTTCAGGGCCGGACGCTGGGCCACCGGCCGGGCATCCGCCGGCGGGGCGTGGGTGGGACGGGCGTCGCCTGGGCCAGCGTCGGCAGGTCGGGCGTCTGCCCTGCCCGCATCGACCGACGCATCGGCCGGCGCGTCGGCGTCGGCGCGCGGGCTGGCGTTGCCCTGCCTCGACGGAAGCGCGGCGCCTTTCAGCGCGGCGGCCCGCGGGACGGCAGGGCTGTCATCGTCCGAGGTGCCGAGGGCCCAGGCCGCCAGGAGCGTCAGCATCGCGGCGCCCAGGCCGAGGGGAAGCCACGTGGCCCCGCGACGCCCGAGGCTAGGCAGGATCGCGAGGGCCTCGCCGGTCATCTGCGCCGTGTCGGGCGCGACCGGCGCCGCGCGTGGCCTGGGCGCGCGCGGCTGGGTCGGCGCGTCGACGCTGGCGCCGCGCGGCCGCTTCGGCTCGGCGGTCTGCGCAGGAAGTGGCCGTGGGCCGTCGGGGGCCGGAGTGGGTGTTTGGGGCGCCGGGGAGACGAGCAGCAAGGTCGGATCCGGATCGTCCCCGCCGCCCGCGCCGGGTGGGCCGTCACTGACCAGGGGCGTCCCCGACGCCGGCGAGGTCGGGCCCTTCAGGCTCCCGCTGGGCTCTGACTGCACCGGCATCGACTGCTGCGCCGCGCTCGGGTCGAGGCGCTCGACCCGCGAGGAGGAGCCGCCGGTTGGCCGGGAAGGTGGGGCCGTGGTCCGCGGGCCGGCAACGAGGCCCAGCGCCTCGTACACCTGTCGGCTCAGCCCCGTGGCGGAGGCGGGCCGGTCTGCTGGATCCTTCGCCAGCGCTCGATGCACGACGCTCTCGAGGCGCGCCAACACCGGATCCTCGAGCGCGCCGGGCATGCGCGGCGGTGCTGTGGTGAGCTGCTTGACCACGACCGCCAGTGGATCCCGCGCGTCGAAGGGGCGCGTACCGGTCAACATCTCGAAGAGCAGAATGCCCAACGCGTAGATGTCGACGCGGGCGTCGAGAGGTGCGTCGCGCACTGCGTTGCACTGCTCGGGCGCCATGTACTGCGGCGTACCCAGAAGCAGCCCGCTGCGGGTGCGCACGGCGTCCTCGATGCGCGCCACGCCGAAGTCGATGACCTTGGCCTCCACCCGCCCGTCGGGCGTCTCGGCGAGCAGGATGTTCTGGGGCTTGAGGTCGCGGTGGATGATGCCCAGGGCGTGCGCCTCGTCGAGCGAGCGCGCGACCTGGTCCAGGATGCTCGCGGCGTGGGCGGGCGCAAGCGGGCCGCGCGCGATGCACTCGGCGAGGCTCTCGCCCTCGACCTCCTCCATCACGATGAACGCCGTGCCGCGCAGGGGGCCCGTCCGGACGACACCGAAGTCGAACGCGGTGACGGTGTGGTTGCTGCGCAGGCGCGACATCGCCTTCGCCTCGTGCTCGAAGCGCTGGCGGTCCTGGCGGGTGGCGGTGAGCGAGGCGTGCAGGGTCTTCACGGCCACCGTGCGGTCCAGCCGCAGGTCGTGACCGCTGTACACGACGCCCATGCCGCCGCCGCCCAGCAGGCGGCGCAGCACATAGCGGTCTTCGAGCGCGTGGCCCAGCAGCGGCGCCTCGTCGAGGTCGGCGAGCGCCGCGGCCTCGACACGGTACAGGTGGTGCTCCGCGCAGCGCGCGGTGGCGCCCGGCTGCCGACACTCAGGGCAGACGAGGCTCATCGGGGTGCCCGCGGGATGCCTCGGGCGGGCGGGCAGATCCGTCCACCCACCGGCGCCGCGCGGGCCGCGTGGACCGCGAATCGTGCCCGTCTGCAGCGCATGCCTTCAGCGCTCATCGGGCCATCAGCTCGGTGTGAAAGGCCACACCGAGTCGCAGGAAAGCGTGTTCGAGCGAACGCTCCAAATGAAGCACGGCGTCGTCGGCCACGCGCGCGTCGTCCTCGAGTTGACCGAGGCGTGCACGGCGCTCCGCTTCGATGGCGAGCAGCGACCGTCGCAGCTCCGCCGCCTGATGGGCGAGGTCACCGATGTCGCCCCGGGTGCTCCGCATCTCGTCCCGGGTGGCCTGCTGGCGGTCGAGGGCCGCGGTCCGCCGCTGCATGGCGGCATCGAGCGTCTCGAGGTAGGTGCGCACGCGCTGGCCGAAGAGGCCGCCGAGTTCGACCGGCTCGCCGCGGGCGCTGGCGCGCTCCGCCTCGTTCCGCTGCAGCGCCTCGATCGCGCGGTAGGCCTGGGCGTAGTCATGATCGGCCCCTGCAACGTCCTCGGCCAACGCCAGCAGCCGTACCTCGAGTTCGACGTAGACTTGCTTCATGGCGGCGATCGTCCCTTCGACTGCGTCGAGCGCGTCTTCCAGCCGCTCGGTGCGGACCTGCAGCTTGGCTGCCGCAGCGTCGGCTGCGGACCGCGCGGAATGCAGCGTCTCTCGAGCAGCGGCGTGGGCGTCGTTCAGCCGGTCGACCTCGGACAGGCTCGCCTGCACCGCGGCGGGCAGGTGGCCGGGCCGGAAGACGGCGGCGAGGGCTAGCACGATGTGCTGCCGGAACCGCTGGTGGTCGACCGCGTCGCCCAGCGGGGGCACGTGCAGATCGTCCACCCGCAGAGTGCGATCACCGTGCATCACGGTCGTCTTCGCGAAGCCGGCCGGAGGGGCCCCGGAGATCCGATCGAGTTCCTCCAGCACGGCGGCAGCGTCTGGCGGGCGGCGTGCGGGCTCTGGATGCAGGCAGCGCCGAACAAGATCGGCCAGCGCCGATGGGACGCCGGTGACCGCCGGTGGGGGCTCGGTCCCCGTGACCAGACGCCGCAGGACGTCGACGACGGTGCCGTCAGCGTAGCGCACCTGGCCAGTCAGGCAGTGATACATGGTGGCCGCCAGGCCGTACACGTCGGTCCGCGCGTCGATCGACTCACCGCGGGCCTGCTCGGGCGCCATGTAGCCGGGCGTGCCGAACACGAGGCCGGCCTGGGTGTGGACCAAACGAGTCGGATCGTTCGCGGCCAGCGAGGCGATGCCCAGGTCGAGTAGCTTCGTCTGCTCGGGCGGACCGGCGCAGAGGAAGACGTTGTCGGGCTTCACGTCCCGATGCACGACCCCCCGCGCGTGGATCGAGCACAGGCCCCGGGCCACGTCGCGGGCCACCGCTAGCACCTCGGCGGGCGATAGCGTCCCCCGCCGCGCGAGACGCGCGTACAGCGTCTCGCCAGTCAGGCGCTCCATGAGGATCCACACGTGTCCGTCGGCCGTCTGGCCCGACCCGAACACGCGTACGATGTTGGGATGATCCAATGACCAGCAGAGCCGGCCTTCCTGAAGCGCGCGCTTCGCCAGCCCTGCCGCATCCCCGCGCCGCGCCGGCACCACCTTGACCGCTACCGCTCGCCCGGTGTCGGCCAGCGTGCCGGCGAAGACGGTGGCCGCTGCGCCCTCACCGAGGGACTCACCGAGCTGGACATTCGGAATCGAGATGATCGGGTTCATGCGGCGCTGAATGCCTCGGTTCTTCGGTCGCCGGGCAGCATCATGCCCGAGTCGGCGGGTCGGCGCGACCCGTACGCGTCACGCGGGCCGGGCGCGGGGCGGTCTCGGCTGCGCGTCTCGGGTTGGTCGTGTGGGCGTCGGTGCCGCTGGACGGACAGGCGGCCTGCCGAGACCGGACCTGCGGGCGAAGCCAGACTGCGTAACGGATGCTCGACGCGGCGCCGGCGTCCCGCGGCTCCACCACCGCCGATCGGCGCAGGGCCGCGGCGCGGGCCCACCGGGGACCGGGCGGCCAACCGACCCCGCCGAAGCGGCGTTGAGAGGTCGCGGGCGACTTCGGGCCCGTCGTTGCACGCGAGACGCTCGGCAGCTCTGGAGTCTGCCGTGACATCACACTGGAGTGTGTTGGTGCTGCACCTCGAGGAACCGTCCCTGCTCGTTGCACTCGCCCGCCGGGGGAACAGGCCCTCCAGGGCCCGCTTGGCTCGCGCTGGGGGTCGGGTGCCCGTTGGTCCCCCCGCCTCTGGTGGGGCTTCGCGTTCAGGTCTCGGCGCTCGCCATCGGACCTTGTGTCTCAGACGGATGGGCAGAGGCTCGCGTAGCCGAGGATCAATGGCTCGTCCTCGCCACACGGAACCCCAGGTTGACATAGCGGACTCCGGGCGAGTTCCAGAGCCGCGACGCCGCGCGTAAGTCTCCAGCGGTGCTGCCCCAGCTACCGCCCCGGCAGACTCGGTACCGGGCGGTCTCGATGCGCGCGCTGCCGTCATTGGGCGCCTCGCCATAAGGGCCGTACCAATCCTCCGCCCACTCCCACACGTTCCCGGCCATGTCGCACAGCCCCCGTGGCGCCTCGGCCCTCGAGCACACGGGCAGCGGATCGTCCGCACCGCAGCCATTGCCACCGTCGCCCAACATCACCGCTCGCGCGCAGGTCGCCGCCTCGTCGCCCCACGGGTACCGGCGGTCGCCGCCCCCCGCCCGCGCCGCATACTCCCACTCGGCCTCCGTTGGCAGCCGATAGCCCTCGCAGCCGATGCCCAACTCCTCGACCACCGCGCAGTCCATGTTGCGGTTGCACTCGTCCAGCCGGTAGCAGGGCTCCAGACCCTCCTCGTTGGAGAGCGCGTTGGCCCACGCCGCCGCCTCGAACCAGTTCACGCTCTCTACTGGGCAGTCGCCTCCCGGGCAACCAGACTGCCACGGCTCGGTCCCCATCAGCGCCAGCCACTCGGCCTGCGTGACCTCAGTTCGCTTTAGCCAGAACCGGTGAAGGATGTTCACTTGGTGTTGGTGCTCGTCGTCGTCGCGCTGGGGGTCCCCTTGGACCGAGCCCATCTGGTAGGCCCCCGGATCGAACAGCACGAATCCCCGTACCGCTGGGCCCGGAGTAGCGTCGCGCACGGGCGCCGCGTCGCGCACAGGCGCTGCGTCGCGTGCCGGCGCCGCGTCGCGTGCCGGCGCCGCGTCGCGTGCCGGCGCCGCGTCCCGCAGCGGCGTCGCGTCCAGTGCGGGTGCGGCGTCGCGCTCCAGCGCCGCGTCGCGCTCCCGCGCGGCGTCGCGCTCCCGCGCGGCGTCGCGTGCGGACTCCGCGTCGGGCTCGGCGTCGCGGACAGGCGCTGTGTCGCGGACCGGCACCGCGTCGCGGACCGACGCCGCGTCCGGTGCGGCCCTCGCGTCCCACACCAGCATCGCGTCCTGCACTTGTGGCGCGTGGGGCGCGCGCGAGCCATCCAGCGCCGGCGTTGCGTCTCGCACTCGCGCCCTATCGGCTATCCACGAACACCCCACTGGGCGCCCCGTTCGCGGATCAACCTCGCGCCCCATCGAATCGCAGGGATGGTCCAGCTCGATGTCCGGCTCGCTCACACAGCCCACCCAGACCACCGCAGCGGCCGCAAGCCTCAATCCCACTGACGTGCGCACGCCTACCGCCTTCCGCTCCAGCCGCGCGGTCCGATGCCGCGCCCAGGATCGAAGCACGCTAGCAATGGCCCGGTGAATTTGCACGTCCGGCCTTGCCCGGACTCGGCCCTCGCCCTCGGGTTCGGTCCGGCGCGCGGAGGGCGCAGCGCATTGTTGCCCAGAACGGACCTGTCGTCGTGGGGGCGCGGGGAGTCGGGGCGCTCGAGCCGCTGCCTGTGCCTGCGACGAGAAGGGCGGCATGGCGTACTGCGTGCGGGACGAGGCGTGGCCGTGTGGAGGAGGCTCAGCGCTCGGTAATCTCGAGCAAGAAGGCTCCGCCCGCGTTGTTCGGGTGGTCGACCACCACGAACCAAGTGCCGGCGGGCAGATCGACGTCCAGCGTCTCCGCCGCGCCGGCCCCGGCGATGTTGCGCCCACCCGCGCAGCCCTGATCCACGTTCACGCAGTCGTTGGTCACGTAGATCACGGGATCGGGCGCCGGGGCGCCGGTGGCCGCGGGCAGCACCGTGATGCGCAGCGAAGCCGCCGCGTCGAGATCGAGCCGGAACACCGCCTCCGGCCCCGTGGTGAGGGTGCCGCCTGGGCACTGCTGTCCGGCCAGATCGCGCCCCCGCCCTTCGGTCGTGCCCGGAAACTGCGCCGGCACCGTCAGCGGGATGGCCGTGCCGCAGGTCTCGCCCCGCGCCACGGGCTGCGCGCTCGCCACGAAGGGCCCGCCGGCGAGATCCACGCGGCCGTCGATCACGACGTAGTAGCTGTCAGCGCGCAGGAATTCGACCAGGCGCGCCTCGGGCCGGCCGGCACCTTCGATGGCGCGGCCGGACAGGCAGGTACGCACCGAGGCGACAGCACAGGCGCTGCCGCTGGTGACCCAGAAGACCGGGTCGAAGCCGCCGCCCGTTGGTGCCACGGCCACCGCGTAGGATCCAGCCGCCGGCACGTCCAAGCGAAAGACCTGGTCGCGCCCCGGCGACGGCCCCAAGCAGGTCGAATCGCCGTAGTCGTCGCCTAACTGCGCCGAGTTCCCCCTCACCACAGTGTCCGGCGGCAAGGGCGGCGCCGTCTCGCAGGTGTCACCGACGCAGCCACCGTCCTCGTCGATGCTGCCGTCGCAGTCGTCGTCCGCTCCGTTGCAGGCCTCGGGTTCGGACCCGTCCTCGCTGCCGCCGAGCGCCGTGCTGCAGCGCGAACCGCCCTCCGCGTCGCACTCGGTCATACCGCGGCCGCAGGCTCCCAGACCCATGCAAGCCATGCCCAGGTCGAAGCCCTCGTCGATCTGGCCATCGCAGTCGTCGTCGGTGCCGTTGCACTCCTCGTCCAGCGAGCGATCGTCCGGCCCGCCCGGGAAGGTACTGCACACCGCCTCCGCGTCCGGGCCGCAGACCAAGACGCCGGCGGGGCAGCGCCCGACGCCGGGGCAGGCCGCGCCCAGGTTGAGACCTTCGTCCACTGCGCCGTCGCAGTCGTCGTCGGCCTCGTTGCACGCCTCGGCCCGCATCCCGGACATGCTGCCGCCCGGATCAGTGCTGCACAGGATCATTCCATCCGCGTCGCATTCCAGCACACCCGCCCCGCAGGCGCCCTCGCCGGCGCAGGCTCCGCCCAGGTCGAAGCCCTCGTCGATCGTTCCGTCGCAGTCGTCGTCCGCCGCGTTGCAGACCTCGTCCATCACTTGGCTTGCGCTGCCGTCGGCGTCGGTGCTGCAGCGCACGCCGCCGACGTCGTCGCACTCACGCACGCCCGCGCCGCAGGCCCCCTCGCCGTCGCACGCCGCGCCCAACTCGAAGGTGTCGTCGATCATCCCGTTGCAGTCGTCGTCGCGGCCGTTGCACACCTCGGCCCGTGGCACGCTGTCGCTGCCGCCGGGGTCGGTGCTGCAGCGCACCCCGCCGGCGTCGTCGCACTCCAGATCGCCCGGCCCGCACATGCCCTCGCAGTGGCCGCCGACCCGCAGCCCCTCGTCGACCATGCCGTCGCAGTCGTCGTCCTGGCCGTTGCAGGTCTCGACGCGCGACGCATCCTGGCTGCCGCCGGGATCGGTGCTGCACCGGGTGCGGATCGTATTGCGGCACTCGACCACACCCGCCCCGCAGGCGCCGACGCCGTTGCAGTCGTCGCCCACGCCGAAGCCGTCGTCCACGATGCCGTTGCAGTCGTCGTCGGCCAGGTTGCACACCTCGTCGGTGGGCTGGACGCCGCCCTCGCAGGAGCCCCAACTGCGGTCGCTGGCGCAGCGCTGCGTGCCCCGGCGGCACAGGCCGACGCTGCTTCCGCAGTCGCGGCGAGCCCCCGGCTGGCAGGGGGCTTCGGCGGCGTCCGGGCCTGCAGACGCAGCATCCTCGGCGGTCAGGGCGTCCTCGCTGGGGGTTGCGTCCTGGCTGTGCGCGGCGTCTCGCATCGGCGCGGCGTCGCGCATCGGCAGCGCGTCGCGTGTCGGCGCGGCGTCGCGAAGGGGTGCCCCATCGCGGGCGAGCGCTGCGTCGTTCACCGGCAGCACATCGTCTGCCAGAGCCGCGTCGCGTATCGTCGCAGCGTCTGAGCCCCAGGTGCACCCCACCGGGAAGCCCGTCCGCGGATCGATCTCGCGTCCCGTCGGGTCGCAGGGATGTTCCAGGTCGATGCCCGGCTCGCTGACGCACCCCGACCACGACATGACGGCCACCATCGCCAGCGCCAGCGAACTCCGCATACCTCTTGGTCTCCCGCTCCCGTGGCTCGGTTGGGTCACCGCCCAGACTTTCGCGCTGGCGAGCCCTGGCGTGCCGCACAGCGCCGCACCGCGCGGCGTGCGGGCACCGCGTGGGAATCTGCCGCCAACATACCCCAACTCCGGCGATGTGGGCGCGCGTGCTAGCCTCCCCCCATGCCCCACCGCGTCATCGACCTGGCCGCCTGGCCGCGGCGCCCGCACTTCGAACACTTCCGCGGCTACCTCATCCCCCACGCCTGCCTGGCCGCCCGCGTCGACGTCACCGACCTGCGCGCGGCGGCCAAGGCAGAGGGGGCGTCGCTGTTCGCCACGCTGCTGCACGCCGCGTGTGGGGCCGCGAACGCGGTGCCGGCGTTGCGGCAGCGCATCCGGGGGGACGCGGTGGTCGAGCACGACGTGGTGCACCCGTCCTTCACCGTCGCTGGGCCCGACGACACCTTCAGCTACTGCCACGGCACCTATCACGCCGACCGCGCGACCTTCCTGCGCGGCGTGGCGGCGGCGCGCGACGCGCTGGCCGGGCGCGCGTCCGTGGTCGAGGATCCCGACGACGACCGGCTGTACGTCACCAGCCTGCCCTGGCTCGACTTCCTGAGCGTCCAGCACCCGCAGCGCGCGCCGGCGGACAGCGTGCCGCGCATCGCCTGGGGCAAGGTGGTCGCGGTGGGCGACCGCTTCGAGACGACGCTGTCGATCCAGGCCCATCACGCGCTGGCCGACGGCGTGCACCTCGCCCGGTTCTTCGCGGCGTTCGGCGCCTGAGCCGGCCCGCGGCTCACCGCATCAGCAGGTACAGCAGGTAGGGCGCGCCGATGACCGCCACCAGCAGGCCGGCGGGCACCTCGCTGAGGGGCAGCAGGTGCTGGCCGAGCTGGTCGGCCGCCAGCACCAGCAGGCCGCCGACCGCCGCCGCGGCGGGCACCAGGCGTCGCAGCGTCGGGCCGACGAGGCGGCGGCCGATGTGGGGGCCCAGCAGGCCGACGAAGGCCATGCCGCCGCCGACCGCGACGCACGCGCCGCTGAGGCCGGCGGCCACCAGCAGCGTCAGGACGCGGGTGCGCCCCAGCCGCAGGCCCAACGAGCGCGCGGCGTCCTCGCCCAACGCCAGCGTGTCGACCGAGCGGCCCAGCAGCCAGGCGGCCGGGCCCAGCGTCGCCAGGAAGGGCACGAGCACCGCGACGCTGCCCAGATCGCCGGCCTGCAGCGCGCCGATCTCGCGGCGGTACACGGCCTGGAAGAACAGCGCCTCGACCGGCGCCAGCATGGCGATGGGCACGCTGAGCGCGGACACCGCCGCGCCCACGCCGACGCCGGTGAGCAAGAGCTGCGTCGGGCGGTAGCCCCCGGGTCCGCTGCCCAGCAGCAGCACCAGCAGGCAGGTGCCGGCGGCGCCCGACCACGCGACGAAGGCCAGCGTGCCCGGCGACACCAGCGCGATCTCCGGCAGCGCCAGCATGGCGATCATCGCGGCCAGGTTGCCCCCCGCGTTGACGCCCAGGATGCCGGGCTCGACCAGGTCGTTCTTCATCACGCCCTGCAGCAGCGCGCCCGAGATCGACAGGCACGCGCCGAGGAGCACCGCGGTCAGCCCGCGCACCAGCCGCAGGCGCCCCACCAGCTCGGCGTCGGCGCCCACGGGGCGGTGGCTCCACACCAGGGCGGCGACGCCGGCGACGCACAGCAGGCCGATCGCCAGCGCGGTGCCGCGGCGCGGGGCGCGGTCAGGTGCCACAGATGCGCTCCTGCCCGTAGGCCTCGAGGACGTCGTCGACCATGCGCTCGCGCGCCAGCACGCTGTTCCAGATGATGGCGCTGGTCAGCCGGTGCACGCGGCCGGCGCGCACGGCGGGCAGCGTTCGCCAGACCGGGTTGCGCGCCAGCAGCAGGTGGGTGCGCGCCTGGGCTGGCGGGTCGACGTAGAGGAAGACCCGGTCGGCGTCGAGCAGCGCCAGCGACTCCTCGCTCAGCGGGCTCTGCGACAGGCCGGGCTCGATGACCCGGCGCTGCACCAGCGGCGACGGGCGCAGTCCCAACACGTCGAACAGCACCGGCGCGCAGCCGAGCCGATCGCCGTACAGCCGGAACTGCTTCTGGTGCACGCGCAGCAGCGCGACGGTCTCGGTCCCCGCGAAGGGCGCGAGCAGCGCCCGGGCGCGCTGCATCTTCTCGGCGTGCTCGGCCAGCCGGGCCTCGGCGCGATCGCGCAGCCCCAGCACGGTGCCGACGTCCAGCAGGCGCTGCTCGGCGCTCGCGACGCGCATCACGACGGTGGGCGCGACGCGGCGGAGCTGGTCGATCGAGAAGGGCGTGCCGGCGTCGGCGAGGATCAGATCGGGGTGTGTCGCGAGGATGCGCTCGAGGCCGGCGTCGAACACCGACAGGCTGGGCACGCCGCGCAGGTACGGGCGCGCGTAGTCGGCGAAGTCGCCCTCGGCGTGGCTCATGTGCAGGGGCGCGGCGGCCGGCGTCACGCCGAGAACGACCAGCGCGTCCGTCGCGGTGAAGCCCAGGGGCAGCACGCGGGTGGGGTGGGCCGGCACCGTCACCTCGCCCAACGCGTCGCGCAGGGTGCGTTCGTTCGCGTCCTCGCGCACGCGCTCGACGGGCCGATCCAACACCAGGCTGCCCGCGCGGGCGCGCCCGCGGATGGGTCGCTCGCGCGCCCGGCAGCCGCCCAGCGTGACCGCGGCCAGCGCGATCAGCAGCAGCGGCGTCCTCAGCATGCCCACCCGCGCCCGGTGCGCAGCCCCCGCGCGAGGACGATGAAGAACACCGCACCGATCAGCGCGGTGTAGACACCCAGCGGCACCTCGGCGCCCTGGAACGTGGCCGAGCGTCCGGCCAGATCGGCCAGCAGCGCCAGCGTCGCGCCCAGCAGCATCGCCACGGGAATGACGGACCGATAGTCGTCGCCCACAAGGCGCCGCGTCAGGTGGGGCACCATCAGCCCGAGGAAGGCCACCGGCCCGGCCAGCGCCAGGCTGCTGACCACCAGCAGCAGCACGGCGGCGGTGACCGCGGCCCGCGTTCGGCCGGGGTGCACCCCCAGCCCGGCCGCCGTCTCGACGCCCAACGCCAGCAGCGTCACCTGCGGCGCCAGGGCCAGCGCGCCGACCAGGCCGAGCCCGCCGATGGGCGCGGACGCGGCCACCTGCGCCCAGCGGATCGAGTACAGCCCGCCGGCGGTCCACGAGAGGCGATCCTGGGTCATCCCGTGGTGCAGGACCACGTAGCCGGTGATCGAGGTGACGAGGCCCGACACCACGACGCCGGCCAGCGCCAGACGCTCCGGCGAGGCGGGCCCGCGCCCCAAGGCCGCGGTGCCGAAGACCAGCGTGGCTCCCCCCGCGGCGCCGACGAACAGCGCCACGAACAGCATCGCGTCCGAGATGTGCGGCCAGGCGAGGATGGCGATCAGCATCGCCAGGCCCCCGCCCGCGTTCAGGCCCATCAGGCCGGGGCTGGCCAAGGGGTTGCGCGTGATGCCCTGCATCAGGGCGCCCGCCGCCGCCAGGTTGGCGCCCACGAGCGCCGCCGCCAGGACGCGCGGCAGGCGCACCTCGAGCACCAGCAGCCGCGCGAGCGGCGAGGGCGCGTCGCCCGCGAGCGTCGCCCACACGTCACCCGGCGACAGCGTCGAGGTGCCGACGCCGAGCGCCGCCGCCGCCGCGGCCAGGAGGGCGAGCGTGGGCAGCAGCAGCGTCGGCGTCCGTCCGCGGCGGGGTCGAATCAGCGTCACGCGCACGGGCCTCGAGTCCGCCGCCTACTGCACCTTCAGCGGGCCGAGCCCGATGAGGTCGCCGGCGGTGGTCTGGAACACCCGCTGAACGCTCTGGTCCGTCTCGTCGATGCGGTAGACCTCGATCGACGAGTCGCGGAACACACCGTCCACGGTCTCCTGAACGTTGAGGAAGCCCTGGAAGTACAGGCCCCCGGCGTAGTGATACTCGACGCTCAGGAACTCCCGCAGCTTGGGCATGCCCGGCGCGACGAAGCCCTCGCCGGTGTCGAGGTCGACGAAGTAGTTGGTGTTCAGCTGAGCCCGGTAGTTCGAGGCGTCCACGCCCGCGCAGTCGGCGTTGGCGACGCCGGTGACGAGCACCTTGTGGCCGCCGGCGTGCTGCACCTGGCGGATCTGGCAGGTCTGGGTGGCCGCGGTCAGGTCGACGAAGAAGTCGGGATCGAAGGCGTCCTGACCCGCGCGGATGCGCAGCACGCAGTTCGGCGGGGAGGGGACCGGCGCCACCTCGTCGGGGTTGGGCGACACGGAGCCGTGCGGCAGGACGGTGTCGCCGTTGCCGTAGACGTACAGATCGCCCGCGTCGTCCACGAAGGGCGGGCTGCTGCCGCCCGTGCACCGACCCATGGGATCCTCGATGATGCGCATCGGCTCGCTGCCGTCGGTCTTCACCAGCCCCACGGCCAGGTTGGGGTAGCCCACCCAGCCGTGCTGCTCGCTGTTCTTCTTCCAGCGCAGGCTGAAGACGAGGTAGTCGCCCCAGATGACACCCGTGGTGGCGATGCCCGCGTCGTAGTAGGGCTTGGTGTAGTCGGCCTCGATCGGATCGCCAACCAACTGCATCGTCTGCGGGTTCCACCGGTAGATGCTGGGGAAGCTGCCGTCGTTGCTGGCGTAGCCCCAGGCCATCGCCAGATCCGGGGCCACCTCGATGGCGTAGGCGTAGCGCGTGCCGAAGCCCAGGGTGGCGACGCTGAACTCCAAGCCCTCGTCGAGCGTCAGCCGCGGGTGCGCGTAGTCACCGTCGTCCACCGTCACCGAGTAGCGGGTCCACGACTGGCTGTCGCGGTTGAAGCGGAACAGTCGACCGCCCGCGAAGAAGACGTCGTCGTTGGCGCCCTCGATGAAGGTGTCGTCGGCCGTCACCATGGCCATCGGCATGTCCGGGAAGGCCTTGTAGTAGTAGTTCCGGGGACCGTTCGGCGCCGAGCGGATGCGCAGCACCATGCCCACCGGCAGGTCGTCGTCGGTGACGCCGTTGCAGTCGTTGTCCTGGCCATCGAACAGCTCGGCGACGGGCTCGACGCTGCCCTCGCAGGCCGCCCAGTGCCCATCGGCGCAGCGCTGAGTGCCCTCCATGCACAGACCCTCGGACGTGCCGCAGGCCTGCTCGGCGCCGTCCTCGCACTCACAGGGATCGCCGGGCCGGTTGTCGGCCATGCCGTCGCAGTCGTCGTCGACGCCGTTGCAGGTCTCGGCCATCGCCGCGACGCCGCCCTCGCAGGCGCCCCAGCGGCCGCCGGCGCAGGTCTGTGTGCCTTGCATGCAGGCGCCCACCGCGCTGCCGCAGGCCCGCTCGGCCCCGTCCTGGCACTCGCACCCGCCCTCGACGTCGTCGGTCGATCCGTCGCAGTCGTCGTCGACACCGTTGCAGGTCTCGGCCGCGGCCGCGACGCCGCCCTCGCAGGCGCCCAGCCGCCCGCCGACGCAGGTCTGCACGCCCAGCGCGCAGGCGCCCACGTCGCTGCCGCAGGGCACGGTCTCGCCGTCGGTGCAGTCACACCCGTCCTCGGTGTCGTCCACCACACCGTTGCAGTCGTCGTCGAGGCCGTTGCACACCTCGGCGGCGGCGGCCCCGGCGGTGGCGTCGCAGGCGACCAGACCGTCCTCGGCGCAGGCGTTGCTGCCCTCGGCGCGGCAGGCGCCCACGCCCGCGACGCACGCGTCGCCGACGCCGAGGCCTTCGTCGCTGGTGCCGTCGCAGTCGTCGTCGCCGCCGTTGCAGGTCTCGCTCGCGCCGGTGTCGTCGACGGTGCCGTTGCAGTCGGTGTCCTGACCGTCGCACACCTCGGCCATGGGTCCCGTGCCGCCGACGCACTCACCCCACGCGCCGTCGGCGCAGGTGCGCGTGCCCTGCGTGCAGGCGCCCACCGCCGCGCCGCACGCCTCCTCGGCGCCGTCGCTGCATGCGCAGGCGCCGGAGGCGCGGTCGTCGATCTGGCCGTTCCCGTCGTTGTCCACCCCGTCGCAACGCTCCGGCGCGTCCGGGTAGACCGCCGCGTTCTGGTCGTCGGTGTCGTCGCAGGCCAGCACGAAGCCGGCGGGCTCGGTGCAGTCGTCCAGCGTGCGCGCGGCGTCGCCGTGCCCGTCGCCGTCCTCGTCGCGGCACCAGTGTTGCGTCTGCCTGCCCTCGCAGGGATCGGCGCCGGCGTCGTTGGCGCCGTGCACCGTCTCGCTGCTCTCGGTGCCGCAGGCGCTCAGCCACAGGGCCGCGCCGCACAGCGCGACGCACATCGCTCGTCTCGGTGTTCTCATCGAACGCTCCTCGGGCCCGCCGCGGCCTACCGCGCGGGCGCTGGTCGGGTCAGTAGAACTCGACGGTCCCCTTCCAGAAGACGGCCCGGCCGGGCCGCTGCTGGCCGAAGAAGTCGAAGGTCATCTCGTCGGTCAGGTTGGTGCACTCGAGGGTGGTGACGAAGCGTCGATGGGGGCTGGGCACGGCGTAGACCAGCGCGACGCTGTGGGTCAGCTGCTCGGGGATGGTCTGCTTGGTCGACTTGATCCCGATGTTCTCCCAGGCGCGGTAGAACGCGTGCACGTAGCGCGTGTGCCAGTCGAGCGACAGCGCGTCGCCCTCGGCGAACAGACCGTGGCCGGTCAGCCGTGCCTGGCCGTTGGCGAACAGGTACGGCGTGTTCGGCATCCGGACGTCGTAGAAGGCGCCGAAGTAGCCGGACTTCGACTTGTTGCGGAAGTCCATCCAGGTGCCGTTGCCGCCGAGCGTCAGCCAGCGGCCGGGCGCGGTCCACCCGACGCTGCCCTGCACGCCCTTGGCGGTGGCGTCGACCAGGTTCTGGTAGCGCAGCTCGTAGTCCGTCGCGCCGAGCACGGCGATCAGACCTTCGGCGACGCGCCAGAACCCGGTCACCTCGCTCTGGAAGCGGCCGGCGACGGTGCGCCCGCTGTCGTACTGGGCGCCCACGTTGACGTTGTCGCTCGTCTCGGGTTGCAGGTCGTCGTTGGGGATGATGAAGACGTTGTCCCCGAACAGCTCCTCCGGTCGGGGGAGCCGCGTGGCGTGCTCGTAGGACGCCTTCAGGTGCAGGCCGTCGATCAGGCGCACGCGCAGCATGTCGCCGTAGCCCGCGCTGGAGTGACTGAAGGTGCGCTCGACGTAGCCGCCGCCGGCCAGCGAGCCGCGGGTGAACGATCCCGAGCCGGTCGTGGCGGGGGTGTGCGCCGAGTAGAAGTACAGCTTCGCGAAGGCCGTGTTCTCGACGCGGCCGAAGACATCCAGGTGATAGGCCACGCCGCCGTTGAGGCGGGTCATGCCGCGCTCGATGCTCAGCGGATCGAGGGTGTCGTGCGGTGTGTTGCGCTCCTCGCCCTCACGGGTGGTGTACGTCGGCGCCACGGCCAGCTCGACGCGGTGACCCTGCGCGAGCACGCCCACGGCGTCGAAGCGCTCGTACAGGGTGAGCGTTCGCACCGTCCGATCGCTCCCCGGGTTCTGGATCTCGCCCGGCCCCGAGCGCGTGCCCACCGGCTGGCCGAACCAGTCGTAGATGACGCGCCCCTCGTCCTCGAACGTGTTCTCGTGATCGCCGAAGCCGGTGTCCGAGCGGATCAGCAGGCGGCGCCCGAAGAAGTGATTGTCGTAGTGCATCATCACGCCGAACGCGGCGCTGCCCGACTCCACGTCGCCGTACGGGATCTGCATCGTCAGGTTGCTCTGGATGGCCTTGGCCCGGCGGCTGACGAAGGCGCGCACCATCCAGTGCGCCGCCCAGGGCTGCTCGGTCACCCCCACCTCGACGCCGCCGGCGGCGGCCTCGTACCCGTCGTGGAAGCGGTGGACCTCGGCGGCGCGCGTCCGGCCGGTCGCGTCGGCCACGCGGACGCTGACCGGGTAGTCGTTGTCGGTCCGATCCACCGCCGCGAAGGCGCGCGCGTAGACGCCCTGCCACCCGAACGCGTGGTGGCCGCCGACGTTGACGCGCAGGGTGTCGAACGCGCCCGTCTCGACCGAGGCCGAAGCGCCGGTGCCCTGGAGGTCGCGCGTGGTGACGAGGTTGACCACGCCCCCGAGGGCGTCGGTGCCGAAGCGGATGGGCACGACGCCCTGGTAGATCTCGACGCGGTCGAGGAAGTCGAGCGGGATGCTGCCGGTGCCGAGCGCGAAGCCGGACGCTTCGAGGGGGACGCCGTCGATCAGGATGCGCACCTGATCGCCGGTGAAGCCGTTCAGCGAGAGGCGCGTGTTGCTGCCCAGCCCGCCGCTGCGGCGGACGCCCACGCCCTCGGTCCGCGCCAGCACCTCGCCCAGGTCGGCCGTCTGCAGCTTCGCCCAGGCGAGGTCGACCACGGTGACCGGCGCCGCGGACGCGCGCACCGCGGCGGCCTCCGATCGGCCGGTCACCACCATCACCTCGGGGTCTTCGGGCGGAGGGTCGTCGGGCGAGGGATCGTCGGGCGAAGGACCCTCGACCTGCTCGGCGTCGGTCTTCGCGGCGGGCGGCGCGTCGTCGCCGCCGTCGGGCGCCCCGGCGTCGCTGGCCGGGGGCGCGGCGGCGGCCGGGGCGAACGCTCCGCCAGCGATGGGCGCGAGCAGCGTCAAGAGGACGAGCGCGCTCGTCCGGTGCGCGGCGCGCGCACCTCGGGGGGCCTCGAGAGTCACGCGGTTCCTCGTCCGGGACGCCGCGGCGGGTCGCTCGACCCGCCGCGGGGTCAGTGGGTGGCGTAGGGCGCGAAGAGCGCCGCCTCGGTCACCGTGGTGGGTGCGTAGGCGTTCGTGATGCGGTTCCAGCGGTCGATGACGTCGGGCCCGAAGTCGTCGTCGGGGGCCACGTGCGTGGCGCGGATGAACAGACGCCAGCCGGTGCGTTGCGCGGTGCTGGTGCGGTGGAAGTCACCCTCACCGAAGCGCAGCATGGCGCCCTCGGGCACGGTGACCTGCTCGACCTCGCCGTGCGCGCAGGCCTCGATGATGGCCTGATGCCACAGCAGGCCCTGGCGCTGACCCAGCGGGTAGTCGGGCAGCTCGAGCGGGCCGACCGCGAACCGCGTCAGCGCGACGTCACCGACGGCGGCACCGATGGTGTGTCGACCGGGGCGCGAGCGATGCGCGTGATCCTGCTCGCCGTCCGCGCGGGCGCCCACCATGTCGCAGTGATAGCCCCCGAAGTTCTTGCCGGTGCGCCACCCCGCCTTCAGCCACTGCAGCTTGCTGCGGACGCGGAACGGTCGCTCGCGGAACGCATCGGGCAGGCGGTCGACGAAGCACCGGGCGATGGGTCCGCCGTGCACCGCGACGTCCTCGGCGGTCGCCCCGAAGAGGTTGGGCTCTTCCCGGATGACCGCCTCGTCGAAGGCGGGCAGCTGGCCCACCACTTCGAACCCCGACAGGACACGCACCGTGCCGACTCCTTCACGCGATGGGGGAGGGGGTGGCCACCACCTCACAGGTTGCTCACGTTTCGGTGGCCGTTGACGATCGGACGCTGGCTGCCGTGCGTCGCGCGCAGCCAGAGGTGAAAGCCGCTCTCGCGGGCGGGCGCGTACCGGAGGAAGGTGCGCGCGTCGTAGGCGAAGGGCTGTCCGGCAGGCATCGGCTCGAGGCTCAGCTGCCCGGCGTCGAGCAGCGCGACGAGGGCCGCGTGGCGCCGGGACAGATCGGCGCGGCCCCGGGTCGGCGACACCGGAGGCAGCTCGTCGAGACCGACGTGGCCGCGCAGCACCTCGGCGTGGGAGGGCCCGAAGAAACAGGCGACGTGGTGCGTGTCGAGCTCGGCGTTGGCGGCCGCGTAGGCGCCGTGGCTGTCCTCGGGGTAGGGCTCGCGGTGAAACGCGCCGAACCCGTTCGGCACCATCCCGCGGCGCAGCCAGACCAGCGTCGAGTCGACCACCACGCGATCGAGCGACCAGGCCGGCGGCAGGGCGTCGACGAACGCTCGGGTGAGTGGTCCGCCGCGGTGCCGAGCGTAGCGCGCGTCGGCGGCGAACAGAGGGGTCTCGGCGGTCAGCGCGTCGAGGGGCAGCGTGGTCGGGAGCGACCGCGGGGCCGATGCGCCCCGGGGGGTCGGCGCCGTCGCGTCGGGTCGAGCGATCGTCGTCATGGCGTTCAGGGTCACGAACGCCGCCGGCACCAGCAATGGGTAGAAGACGCTAGGGAAGTCTACGCATGCCCGATGGGGCCGGGCGCGGTGACCGCGTGCAGGTCAGCGGCAGCGTCCGGGCGGCGCGTGGCGGGCGGCGTGGGGGTGTGTTCGGTGGTGGGCTGGGCGGTGCGTCAGCCGCACATCGGGGCGCACGCACCCGCGACGTCGGCGGCGCGCTGGGCGCACTCCATCGGATCGAGCCCCTCGGCCTCGCAGCGCGCGCGGAGGTCGGCGGCCTCGGCGCACCGCGCGTCGCAGTCGGGCGCGGGGGGCGGGGGCATGGCGCACTGCTGGTTGCACGCGTCGAGCTCGGGCGCCAGCTCCTGGTCGCAGCGCGCGGGATCCTCGCCGCGCTCGTGGCAGGCGCGGATGTCCTGCTCGATGGCGACGCACTCGGCGCGGCACGGATCGTCGCAGCGCACGTGACACAGCTCGAGCTCGTTCATGAAGCGCTGGTCGCAGGCGACGGGATCGCCGCCGGCCATGTGACAGTCCTGCCAGGCCTGCTCGATGTCGCGGCATTCGGCCTGGCAGTCGTCGGGCGGCGGCGGCGGCTCTTCGCAGGCCTCGAAGCAGGCCTCGAAGGGCCGCCGGAACGCGTCGTCGCACTGATCGGGCGGCTGGCCCGACTCGACGCAGCGCTCGAAGCCCTGGCGCAGCGCCTCGCACTCGGGGGCGCAGGGATTCGGCTCGGGGCCGGGGTCGCACTGTCGCCGGCAGTCTTCCAGCTCGGCCTCGAAGCGCTGCTGGCACAGCGCGGGATCCTCGCCGGCCATCAGACACTCGGCGACGAGGAACTCGAGGTCGTCGCACCGCGCGCAGGGATCGGGCTCGCCCTCGCAGGCACGCTGGCACTGTCGCGCCGGCTCGCCGAAGTCGGCCTCGCAGACGTCGGGGCGCTGGCCGGACGCGAGGCACTGGGCGAACCCGTCGACCAGATCGGCGCAGCGCTGGGCGCACGGGCGGTCGTCGGGCGGGGGATCGCAGCGGTCGCGGCACGCGTCGAGGGCCGCCCGGAACATGGCGTCGCAGGCGTCGGGGGCGCCGCCCTGGGCCAGGCAGTCCGCGTGGTTGGCCTCGAGGTCGTCGCACTGGGCGCAGGGGTCGGGCGGCTCGCACTGGGCGGCGCAGCGGCCGACGCCGGCCTCGAAGTCCTGCTCGCACGCGCGCGGATCGCCGCCGCCCTCGAGGCACCGCCGGAAGTCGTCCTCCAGGGTGTCGCAGTCGGCGCACGGATCCGGCGGCGGCGGGGGCGGGGGCACGTCGCAGCGCTCGACGCAGGCGGCGTAGTCGGGGCCCAGCCGGTCGGCGCAGGCCTGGGCGTCGGCGCCGGCGTCGACGCAGGCGGCGTACTGCTCGGCCAGACCAGGGCAGGCCTCGCACGGGTCGGGCGGGGGCGGGGGCGGCGGGGGCGGCGGGGGCGGATCGGCTGGGCGGCAGTCGCTCACCAGCTCCCACGCTCCGCGGCGGCAGAGGAACAGCCGGTTGCCCACGGTGCCCTCGGCGCAGGCCTCTTCGCGCTGGGCGCCCTCGTCGCACGGCGGCTCGGGCTCGGGGCAGGTGGACCACGCACCCCAGCGGCCGGCGACACAGACGCGGCTGCGCTCGCCGCCGCCGTCACACGCGTCGGCCTCCGAGGCGCCGTCGGCGCACGCGGCCTCGGGCTCGGCGTCGGCCGCCGGCGTCCGGCGTGGGGGCGTCGTCGCCGTCGTCCGCGGCGTCCTGCGGGCAGCCCGCCAGGCCGAGCGTGAGTCCCAGCAGCACCGCGATCTGGCGCGCCTGCTTCATCGTGTCCCCCTCTCGCGTCTGCGCAGATGCTCGCGGGGCGCCGGCGGTGCCGTCAACCCGGGACGTCGCGGCCGCGCGTCCGGCGTGGCCCGAGGCGGGGCCGTCTGGTCCCCCGCGCGCGGGCGCCGCCCCGATCGCCTTCGGCCCTTCCCCGCGCCCCGTCGCCTCTGGCAGCATGCCCCCATGCGAAGATTGTTTTTCCTCTCAATCCTCTCGCTCTTCGCGGCCGGCGTGGCCCGCGCCGAGCGGCCCGGCGACGTCGGCCTGGGCATCATCCTCGGCGAGCCGAGCGGCCTGTCGTTCAAGGCGTACCTCGACGACCGGCACGCCTTCGACCTGGCGCTGGACTTCAGCTTTCTAGACGAGGCGCTGCACGTGCACGGGGACTACCTGGTGCACTTCCCCGAGTGGATGCGCGGGGTGCGCGGCGGCTACTGGCGCCCGTACGTGGGCATCGGCGCCAAGGTGCGCATCGTCGATCACGAGGGGCGCAGCGGCGACGGCCTGTCGGTGCGCATCCCCTTCGGCCTGTCGTGGTCGCCCAAGGGGCCGCCCATCGACGTCTTCCTCGAGATCGTGCCCGGCTTGAAGGTGCTGCCCGAGACGGATCCGGACTTCGACGCGGGCCTCGGTGTCCGCTGGTGGTTCTGACGGGGCGCGGCGCCCCGGGCGCCGACGCTGACGGGGCGGCGGGCCGCGTCGGCGCCGGCGCCGCGCCGCACGCGGGCGCCTGGAACGTCCGTTGCTCCTCGGAGGGGTGAACCTTCACCCGGCGCGCCGCACCCCGCCGCGCCCCAGGACCAGGAGCCCCGATGCGCACGCAGAACCAGACCGTCGACCCCCGCCCCGAGGCCAGCCCGACCGCCCGCGCGTTCGGTGATCTGATCGGCGCGCATCCGCTGGGCGCCGACGAAGAGACGCTGCTCGCCCGCATGATGCACCGCGTGATCGAGGCGGCGGGCCGCACCCCCACCGACGACGAGCGCGTCTTCATCGACACCTTCGCGCCCCGGCGCGACGGCCCCATCGAGGATCACGTCGACACCATCGAGGCCGACGACTTCGACGACGTCGAGCCGGTCACGCGGTCGGTCATGCTGATGATCACGCACGCCCTGGCGCTGATGAACGGGGGGCACGAGCCGGGTCAGGAGGAGGCCCTGCGCCAGCTGGCCGTGACCGCGGACGTGCCCGCCGCCGCCGCGCGCGTGGCCGAGACGAACGCCCGCGGGTACATGCTGGACGAGCTTTTGACCAGCCTCTACGGCGAGGGCCCGCCCGACCGCGCCGCGCGCACCGACGCCCGACGGCAGGCGCAGCGCATGGGCATCGGCGAGATCGACTACGACGTGCGCGCGACCGCCTTCGAGCGCGCGCTGGGCCAGAGCGACACCGAGCCGCCCAGCCCGGCCCAGCACCGCCACGAGGCCTTCCGGGACGCGCGGCAGGCGTCGATGCGGCGGCGACACGATCCGCGCCGCCGCAGCCGCACCGACGCCCCCCACGGGCCCGGCGTCTTCGGCAGCGGGCCCAGCAAGGTCGGCTGAACCGGCGAGGCTACTTGCCGGGTGAGAAGACGAAGGGGTAGCGCAGCTTCATGACGCCCGCGCCCTTGGGGAAGCGCCACCGGGCGGCCTGGCGCGTGACGCACTCGGCCACCGCCGGATCCTGCAGGCGATCCTCGGACACCGTCGCCTTGGTCACCTTGCCCAGGGCGTCGATGACCAGCTCGAGCACCAGCCGCCCGGCCAGCTTCGGGTTCTTGTTCAGCGCGCGCTCGTAGCACAGCCGGATCTGGCGGTGGTAGCGGCGGATCACGCGCTGGACGATCTGCTTGTCGAGGCTGCCCGCGACGACGGCGTTGCCCGCCTTCACCGAGGGCGGCTTCACGTTCGCCTTCAGGCTGCGCTCGGCGAGGCGCCCCGCGCCCTTGCCGCCGCCGGTGTCGACGCGACCCATGCCGTGCACCCGGCCGAAGCCGACCCCGCCGCCGCCCCGCCCCGTGCCGATCAACCCCAGACCGCCCGCGCCGTAGCCCTGACCGGTGGCGGTGCCCATCATCCGCGCGGCCGGCGCGGCGGCGCCGTACATCGCGCTCGCCGGCGCCGCGTTCTGCACCTCGACGCCCGCGGGCGCCTCGACCGGCTGCACCACGGTCGCCGGCTTGCCGTCGCCCACGGTGCGGCTGCGGTCGACCGCCACGAAGCTCGTGTAGGCCGTGACGATGCGGTACTCGAGCCCCAGCTTCTCGATGGCCGCCACCGCGTCGGCGTCGTGCCCGCCCCACAGCCGCCGCTCGAGCCCGCCCACCTGCGCCCGCGCCCACAGCGTCGGCAGCGCGCCGCGCGCGCGCCCCTTCGTGTGCAGCGTCACCGGCACCTCGAGCGAGAAGGGCTTGCCGCCGCGGTTGCCGGTGATGGTCACGGTGTCGGTGCCGCCCTTGGCGAAGCGGCCGTTGATCACCAGGGGCCGCGTCGCGAACAGATCCGGCAGCATCGTCGGCTCGACGTCGGCCACGTCCAGGCCACCCCAGTCGATGCGCAGATCGCTGATGATGGGGTGGTCGATCACGCGGTACAGGCGGTTGACGGCCTGCGCGGGATCCTCCACGTCGGTCAGCACCTGCATCAGCCCGTCGCCGGCCTTGGCCAGGCCGTCGAGCAGGTGGCGGTTGACCGACGACCCGGTGCCCAGCGAGAAGACGCGCGCCCGGTGACCGCCGCGCGCGTGGGCCTTCACCAGCTTCTCGGCGCGGTCGAACAGGGCGGCCTCGTTGCCGACGTAGCCGTCGGTCAGGAACACGACGTAGCGATGCCGGCCCGCGCCCGCGGTGGGGGACAGCGCCTGCTCGACGGCGTCGGCCAGGTAGGTGCCGCCGCCGGCGCGGGCCGCCTCGACGAACTGCAGGCCCAGCTTGACGTTGCCGTCGTTGGCCGGGCGCGGGGCCTCGAAGGCGCGCGCCGTGGTGCCGGCGAAGGTGTAGACGTTGAAGGTGTCGTCGGGGCCCAGCTGGGTCACCGCGCGGCGCACGACGTCCTTGGCGATGCCCAGCGGGACGCCGCCCATGCTGCCCGAGACGTCGATGACGAAGACCACCTCGCGCTGGCCGACGAGGGCGTCGAGGTCGGCGCGGGGCGGGTGCAGCACCAGCGAGAAGAAGCCGCCGCGGTGATCGAAGTGATCGAACACCTGGGCGCGCGGCACCTCGCCGTCCAGGCGGTAGCGCAACACGAAGTCGCGGTTGGGCACGGTGGCGGCGTCGGTCAGCTGCACGCGCACCAGGCCGTCGTCGTCGATGCGCGCGTCGACGTCGTGGGTGGGCGTGGTGAGATCGGTCAGCAGCTCGCCGCCGTCGAGCAGCAGCTCGATCGAGATGTCGTGGCCGCTGCGCATGCCCGCGCCCAGGATGGGCGGGGTGATGCGCGAGGCGTCGGGCACCTCGTCGGTGTCGGGGGCCCAGCCGGGGCCCCGCTTGCCCGTGGGGGCGCCGGGCACGAAGCGGGGGCCGACGACCATCGGGAAGACGAACTCGAACTCGCCGGCGTCGTAGGTCAGCTGCTGGACGTAGCGCAGGGTGACGTCGATGGACTCACCGGGCGCGATGTTGGCGACCGACTGGGTGAAGATGTTCGGCCGCTCTTGCTCGAGCAGGGCCGCCGTGTGGCCCTTCCTCTTGGCGTCCTCGTAGGTCTGGCGCGCCTCGGCGCGCTTCTGGATGTCGGCCTCGATCACGCGGGCGCCGATGCGGATCTTCATGTCGTCGACCGCCGCGTTCTCGGGCAGCGGGAAGACGTAGATGGCCTCGATGGGGCGGTCGAAGGGGTTGGTGTAGGTCTGGACGACGTCGACGCGGGCGACGTAGCCGGTGAGATCGGCGAAGACGTGGGTGTGCTTCAGGGGCAGGTCGAGCTGCGCGTCGCCGGCCTTGACCTTCAGGCGGGGGATGTCGCCGGGATCGGTGCGGACGGCGCGGGCGATCTGCAGGACGCCGGGGGCGTCGACCGGCTGGCCGGCGGGGGGCGTCACCGTGAAGGGGGCCAGGCGCGCGCGGGCGTCGGCGGCGTCGAGGGGCTCGGCCGCGGCCGGCGCGGCGAGCGCCAGCAGGGCGGTGAGCAGGGCTGTGTGTCGCATGGGCAGATCTCCGGCTGTGTCGCGGTGGGATCCCGGGCGCACCGCGCCCGCGCTCGGCGGCGCCGGGGTGGCGGCCGGTGGGATCCTGTCCGTCGTTCGTCTTCGTGCCGGGTTCGACCGCGGGCGGGGGCGTTGGTTCCGTTCGGCGAGCAAATGGGGCAAAAAGTAGAAAAGTGTTAGATTAAGTTTGTTAGTGTGGCACGACCCCGGAATGTCGAGCGGGGAGGGGGTGGGCGCGCATCGACTCCCCGGCGGTGCGCGCGGGTGCTACTGTCGCTGCGCGTCATGGCGGAGGGGGCCAGCATGAACATGACCGTCGAGCAGCGGGACGGGGTGAAGGTGGTCGAGCTGCAGGGCGACCTGGACACGACCACGGTGCCGACCGTCCACGCGGGGCTGATCGCCGAGGTGGCCGATGGGGTGCGGCTGGTGCTCGACATGCACGGCGTGCGGTACATGTCGAGCGCGGGGCTGCGGCTGATGTTGAGCGTCTACCGCAAGGCGCAGGAGCGCGGCGGCGATCTGGTGCTGGTCGGGCTGAGCGACGCCATCCGCGACACCATGGAGGTCACCGGCTTCCTCAACTTCTTCCAGGCCTACGAGACGCTCGAAGACGGCCTGCGCGTGCTGGGGGCGCCCCGTTGAGCAGCGTCGAGCGCATCGATCTCCACCCCACGCACCAGCACGACGGCTATCGGCTGCGCCAGGGGCGGCCGCTGCCCTACGGCGCGCACCGCGTGCCCGGCGGCATCAACTTCTCGGTCGCCTCGATGCACGCGACGGCCTGCACGCTGGTGCTGTACGAGTCGCCCGGCGGGCCGGCCACCGCCGAGATCCCGTTCCCCCCCGAGTTCCGCATCGGCAACGTCTTCGCGATGGTCGTCTTCGACCTCGACGCCGAGACCATCGAGTACGGCTACAAGCTCGACGGCCCCTGGGACCCCGTCGCCGGCCACCGCTTCGAGCCCGACCGCGTGCTGATCGATCCCTACGCGCGCGCCGTCGCCGGCCGCCCGGTGTGGAACGCGGGCGGCCAGACCGCGCTGCGCAGCCGCGTCGGCTTCGACGACTTCGACTGGGAGAGCGACCAGCCGCCGCGCATCCCGATGGCCGATCTGGTCGTCTACGAGCTGCACGTGCGCGGCTTCACCCGCCACCCCAGCGCCGGCGTGCGCTTCCCCGGCACCTTCGGCGGCCTGCGCGAGAAGATCCCCCACCTGCTCGAGCTGGGCGTCAACTGCGTCGAGCTGATGCCCGTCTTCGAGTTCGACGAGCACGGCATGCCCGACGACCGCCTCGACTACTGGGGCTACAGCACCCTGGGCTACTTCGCGCCCAAGGCGGGCTACGCGGCGACCGGCCCGCTGGGCATGCAGGTCGACGAGTTCAAGAACATGGTGAAGACGCTGCACGCGCACGGCATCGAGGTCGTGCTCGACGTGGTCTTCAACCACACCGGCGAGGGCGACGAGCGCGGGCAGACGGTGTCCTTCCGCGGCATCGACAACAAGACCTGGTACATGCTGGCGCCCGACGGCACCTACCGGAACTTCAGCGGCACCGGCAACACGCTCAACTGCAACCACCCGATGGTGCGCGGCATGGTGCTCGAGTGCCTGCGCGCGTGGGTGGCCGAGTACCACGTCGACGGCTTCCGCTTCGATCTGGCGTCGATCCTGGGCCGCGACACCCAGGGGCACGTGCTGGACAACCCGCCGCTGCTCGAGAACCTGGCGCACGATCCGGTGCTGGCCCACGTGAAGCTGATCGCCGAGGCCTGGGACGCCGGCGGCCTGTACCAGGTGGGCAACTTCCCCGACTACGGCCGCTTCATCGAGTGGAACGGCCGCTACCGCGACGACGCCCGGCGCTTCCTGCGCGGGGACGCCGGGCAGGCGAAGGCGATCGCCCAACGCATCCAGGGCTCGCCCGACCTGTACGCCTGGCGCGGCCCCACCGCCTCGGTGAACTTCGTCACCTGCCACGACGGCTTCACCCTGGCCGATCTGTGGGCCTACGATCGCAAGCACAACCTCGCGAACGGCGAGCAGAACCGCGACGGCGCGGATCACAACGACAGCTGGAACTGCGGCGTCGAGGGCCCCACCGACAACCCGGCCGTCCGCGCGCTGCGCGGGCGCATGGCGCGCAACAGCCTGACCCTGCTGCTGCTGAGCCGCGGCGTGCCGATGCTGCTGATGGGCGACGAGATGGGGCGCACCCAGCAGGGCAACAACAACCCGTACTGCCACGATTCGCCCCTGACCTGGGTGGACTGGACGCTGGCCGAGAAGAACGCCGACCTGCTGCGCTTCGTGCGCCTGCTGCTGGTGCTGCGCCGCGTGTGCCCGGTGCTGCGGCGGCCGCGCTTCCCGGTGGTCGAGGGGCCCGACGCCGATCTCGTCTTCCACGGCGTCGAGCCGCGCACGCCGGAGTGGGCCGACTGGGCCCGCACGCTGGCCTTCGAGTGGCGCGAGGCCGAGGGCGCCGGCAGCCTGTACGCGGCCTTCAACATGCACTGGCAGGCCCACACCTTCGTGCCGCCGCCCGCGCCGGCCGGCTGCCGCTGGCACGCGGTCGTCGACACCCACGCCGCGCCGCCCGCCGACATCGTGCCGATCGACGAGGCGCCGCCGATGCCGGGGCGCTCGCTGGCCCTCGGGCCGCGCAGCGTGCAGGTGCTGGTGGCGCGCCGGGGCGGTTGACTTGGAACCCCTGGTCATCCCCGGCACGACCGCCTGGATGCCCCTGGTGGTCGACTTCGTCCGCGCCGTCGCCGCCGAAGCGGGGCTGAGCGCCGAGGCCACCTATCGCCTGCGCCTGGCCGTCGACGAGATCGTCTCGAACATCATCGGGCACGGCTACGTGGAGTCGGGGCACGACGGGCTGGTGCGCCTGCGCGCCCGGGTCACCGACGACGCCGTCGAGGTCATCATCGAGGACGACGCCCCGGTCTTCGATCCGCAGGCGACGCCCGCGCCGGGCCTCGATCTGCCCGCCGACGAGCGCCCGGTGGGCGGGCTGGGGCTGTTCCTGGCGCAGCACTGCGTCGACGATCTGCGCTACGAGCGGCGCGGCGAGCTGAACCGCAACATCCTCGTCGTGCGCCGGGGCGACGGCGACCGGGCCACGCCGCCCGGCCGCATCCTGGTGGTGGGCGAGCGCCCGGACGTCGTCGAGTGGCTGCGCGCCGAGGGCCACGAGGTGGCGTCGGCCAGCGCCCTGGCGGTCGCCCTGGATCGCTGCGCCGACGAGCCCTTCGACGTGGTGATCTACGGCGCCGACGTGTCGCCGCTCACCACCGCGACGCTGGGTGATCGGAGCGATCCGCCGGGGGTCCTGGTGCTGGCCGAGTCGGTCGACGCCGCCGAGGGCCACCTGATCGACGAGGGCGTCGACTGGGCCCGCACGCCGCCTCACCCCGCCGAGCTGCGCGGCCGTGTCGGCCGGCTGGTCGAGCGCCGCGCCTTGCGCGCGCGGCTGCGGCGGGCGCGTCTGCAGCTCGGCGGCCTGCATCGGCTGGCCGACGACTTCACCCACACCGTGCTGCCCCTGGGCCTGGCCCTGTCGCGCGAAGAGGACGCCGACCGCCTCATCGAGCGCATCGTGGTCGAGGCCCAGACCCTGTGCAACGCGGACGGCGGCACGCTGTACCTGCGCCACGGCCCGGCCCTGCGCTTCGCGTTGGTGCGCAACGCCTCGCTGGGCATCCGCCTCGGCGGCCTCGACGGCGCGCCCGTGCCCTTCGAGCCCCTGCCGCTGTACGACCAGGACGGCACCCCCAACACCCACAACGTGGCCACCACCGCGGCCCTCGAAGGCCACACCATCAACGTGCCCGACATCTACGCGGCCGCCCACGGCCCCTACGACTTCTCGGGCCCGCGCGCCTTCGACGCGACCTATGGCTATCACACCACCTCGTGCCTCACCGTGCCGCTCGCCGAGCCCTCGGGGCGCCTGCTGGGCGCCTTGCAGCTGGTCAACGCGCGCGATCGCGAGACCGGCGAGCAGGTGCCCTTCGGCGCCTACCTGCAGAAGGTGGTCGAGTCGATGGCCTCGCAGGCGGCCGTCGCCCTCAGCAAGCAGCGCCTGACCGGCTTTCGGGACGGCATGCTCGAGCTCGCGCACGATCTCGCCATCGGGCGGCGCATCCTCGAGAGCTTCCAGCCGGCCCAGCTGCCGGCCCCCGAGGGGTGGACGCTGGCCGCGCGCATGCGCCCGGCGCGCAACGTGGGCGGCGATCTGTACGACGCGTTTCCCTGCGGCGATCGCCTGATGGTGGTGGTGGCCGACGTGTGCGACAAGGGCGTCGGCGCGGCCGTCTTCATGGGCCTGCTGCGCACCCTGCTGCGCGCCTACGCCGAGACCACCGGCGGCCTGACCGCGACCGTCCAGCACACCAACCGCTACCTGGTGCGCGAGCACGGCGCGCTGAACATGTTCGCGACGCTGTTCGCGGCCACGCTCGATCCGCGCACGGGCGAGCTGCGCTACGTGAACGCCGGGCACGGCGCCGCGCTGCGCGTGCGGCGCGGCCGCGTCGAGGCGCGCTTCGCCGCGACGGGCCCCGCGGTGGGCGTCATCGACGGCGCGGCCTTCCGGGTGGGGCACGCCCGCCTCGCGCCCGGCGACGGGCTGCTGGTGTTCACCGACGGCGTCACCGACGCCCGCGATCCGGATGGGCGCGCCTTCGGCGTCGACGCCGCCGAGGCGGCCGTGGCGCGCCCCGTCCCCGACGCCGAGGCCCTCGTCGAGGCCCTCGACGCCGCGCTGCGGGCGCACGTGCGCGAGGCCGAGCCCTTCGACGACGTCGCGATGATGGGGGTGGTGCGGGCCGCCGACTCGGGCTGACCGAGCGCTGTCAGTCGGCGAAGGGGTTGCGGTTCATCGCCAGCTGCAGGTCGCCGATGTTGTCGATGATCGTGCCGATCACGATCGCGACGTCGATGACCACCGACAGCGCGGTGCCCGCCAGCGGGACCAGCGCCACCAGGGTGCTGCCCAGGCCCGCCCAGCGGGTCCAGTCGCTCGGATCCGACCAGATGGACCAGACGTCGGTGATGCCGACCACGATGGTGCCGGCCACGGGCACCTTCTTGCCGGCCATCTTGGCCAGCATCTTGCCGCGGGTGCGCGCCGGGATCATCTCGGCGAAGAACTGCAGCAGCGTCGGCCCGATGCGCGCCGCCTCGCCGGGGTTCTTCTTCAGCGCGTCGACGAAGTCCTTGGCCGCCGTGCGGCTGTCCTTGCCGTCGCCCTTGATCAGCGCCGACAGCAGCAGCAGCAGGCTGGCGATGCCGTCGCAGCGATCGATGGGCTCGAGGGTGTCCGCCAGCGTGCCGAACTTGGGGATGCGGCGCATGGCCCGGGCGAGCGATTGCACGGCCGGCCGCCGCATGGCCGGCGTCAGCACCTTCCAGATCTTGGCGACGCCCTTGAAGGCGTTCGACACGCCGTACTGGTTCTGCCCGGCCTCGAAGTGCCGCCACGACTTGTACAGCGCGGCGATGCCCTCGGCGGCGTCGGTGCGCTTGCGCAGCCAGCTCAACGCCTGCTTGCCCGAGTCGTCCTTCGCCGCGCCCAGCACGGTCAGAAGGAACTTCATGAACTTCTCGGGCAGCTTGTAGGCCGAGTTGGTGATGAGATCGGCGGTGATGGTCTCCGGCGGGTTGCCCGACGACGGCTGCGTGTCCCCGCTGGGGGTCGACATGCCGCCCTCCCACGGATCGTAGGACATGCCGCCCGACCAGGGGTCGGTGCTCATGCCGCCCGACCAGGGATCGGTGCTCATGCCCCCGTCGCCGTAGGGATCGTCCGGCGTGCACATGCCGCCGTTCGTCGGCATGGACGACATGCCGCCGTGGCTGACCGGCGCGCTGCTCGAGGTGCTGCCGCCGCCACTGGTGCGCGCGCCACCCGACGAGCTGCGCCCGCTGCTCGACGAGCCGCCGGTGCGGCGGGGCGGCCGCGGCGAGGGCGGCGCCCCCGGGCCGCGCGCCGGGATGATCACCCGGTCGCCGGGGTGGATCAGGTTGGGGTTGGGGCGTTTGCGCCGGAAGTCGGCGTTCTCGGGCGCGTCGTACAACGCCCGCCAGCTCGACAGGCCGTGCGCGCGCGCGATCTTCGACAGCGAGTCGCCGCGCTCGACGACGTAGACGATGGGCGTGTCGCTCATGGCCATCCCCAATAGCTCACGAAAGCTAGCAGGTGGCCTGCACCGCCGCAACGCGCCGCGTGGGGGCGCCGTCGATCGCGCTAGTTGTTGCTGCGCCGCACGCGCCGGTAGGGCTCGAGGAAGGCCGCCAGCGAGGGCGCGTTGCGCGACTGCACCCACACCGTGCCGTTGCCCTGGAAGTCGGTCACCAGGCCCTCGCCGCTGAAGAAGAGGCCCTTGAAGCCGCCGAACTTGCGCACGCGGAACTCGAGCCCGTCGGTGAAGCCCACGATGTGGCCGTTGTCGACCGTGAAGCCCTCGTGCCCCACCTGCACCGCGTGCAGCGCGCCGTAGCTGTTGAAGTACAGCTCGCCCGGGCCGGTGCACTTCAGCATGAAGAAGCCGACGCCGCCGAAGAACGACTTCAGCCCGGCGATCTTGCTGTCGAGCTTCATGTCGCCGATGTGCGCCACGTAGGCGCCGCTCTGCAGGATGAACGTCTCGCCGGGGGCCAGCACCTTGTGCTGCAGGTCGCCCTCGGGCGCGGGCGCGAGGAGCAGCTCCTGCCCGGCGGCGGTCGACGTGAAGGTGTTCTGGAACAGGCTCTCGCCGCCCATCAGCTTGCGCTTGGCCGCCTGCAGGAAGCCCCCGCGCATGCTGGTGCTCATCTGCACCCCGCCGCTCATCGACACCATGGCGCCCGACTCGGCCACCACCGTCTCGCCCGGCGCGTCGAAGCGCAGCTTCAGCAGCCCGAAGTCGGGCGAATCGAGGATCTCGCCGTGCATGTGCCTACTCCCGGCGCGGGGGCAGCTTGGGCCCCACCGACTTGCCGAACTCCGTGGGGTTGCGCGTCTGCAGGTACAGCCGGCCCCGACCGCGCATGCGCAGCACGAAGCCCTCGCCCGACAGGAAGCTCGAGATCCACCCGGCGGACGCCTTCTCGAGCTTGTACTCGATGCCCTCGGTGAAGGCGACGAGGTGCCCGGTGTCGACGATCAGCTCGCCGTCCAGATCCATGGTGTGGATGGCGCCGAAGGCGTTGATGAGCACCGGCCCCGAGCCTTCGGCCTTGAGGAAGAACAGCCCCTCGCCGGTCAGGAAGCCGCGCATGCCCTGCCACTTGGCGTCCAGCAGCACCGACTCGGGCGCCGCCACGTAGCTCGACCCCTGGATGAACAGCGTCTCGCCCGGCTGCAGCGGGTGCACCACCATGTCGCCGGCCAGGCTGGGCGCCAGCGACACCTCGGCCGGCCCGCTCTGCGCGGTGAACGTGTTGGTGAAGAAGGTCTCGCCGCCCAGCATCGTGCGCTTCAGGCTCTTGAGCAGCCCGCCCTTCTTGCCGCCCATCGGGCCGTCGGTGCGCACCCCGATGTTGCTGGACATGCTCACCATCGCGCCCGACTCGGCCACCACCGACTCGCCGGGGGCCAGCGAGCAGACGGCCAGGGTGTGCGCGGGCTTGTATCGGATGTCGAATCGCATCGCGCCTACCGCAGGAAGGGCGAAATCCAGCCCACGAGGGCCCCCAGATTCCGCGATTGGATGTACAGCTTGCCCCGCCCGCTGAACTCGCAGACGAGCCCCTCGCC
Organism: Myxococcales bacterium; assembly: GCA_020633465.1. Classification (GTDB taxonomy): domain Bacteria; phylum Myxococcota_A; class Bradymonadia; order UBA7976; family UBA1532; genus JACKDN01. The sequence continues at coordinate 14,854 of JACKDN010000005.1, read as the reverse complement.
CGAGAACAGGAGCGACTTCAGTCCGCCGCTGACGCCCTTGATCTTGAAGTCGAGCGACGAGTCGAAGGCGACGATGTGGCCGGTGTCGACGATGTAGGTGCCGTCGACGTCGATCTCGTGGATGCCGCCGTAGCTGTTGATGAACAGGTCGCCCTGCCCCGACGACTCGAGGAAGAACAGGCCCTCGCCGCCGAACAGCCCGCGCAGGCCGGCCCAGCGCATCTTGGTCTCGAGCTGGCCGCTGCTGGCCAGGTAGCTGCCCGCCTGCACCAGCAGGCTGCGGTCGCCGCTGGTCATGCGCTTGTGCCAGATGGGCCCCGACAGCCCCGGCGCCAGCACCACCTCGCCGCCCTGGCCGGGCGCGGTGAAGGTGTTGACGAACATCGTCTCGCCGCCGAACACCTTGCGCATCAGGGCGACGAAGAAGGCCATCACCTTGCCGAAGAAGCCGGACTTGTTGCCGGCGTTCAGCGCGGTGGTCATCTCGATGCCCGGGGTCATCGTCACCATGGCCCCGGCCTCGGCCTCGATGGACTCGCCTGGGCCGAGCTGGACCCGCAGCCAGGCGAAGGACGGGCCGTATTCGACGGCGTGTTGCATGCCACATCCCGGTCGGTTGCGCGCGCGCCCCGCCCGCCGCACCATGCAGCGGACCGGCGCGCGGGAGCATCAAAGAACGATGGCCGACGAAATGCAACCAAACCCCTTTCGCCCGTCCGAGCCCCGGTCCGCGGCGCCCACGGAGGGCTTCGGTCACTCCCGGCGGCGCCTCGCGCTCGAGATCGGGGGCGCGGTGGTCGTGCTGGCGTTGCTGATCTGGGGCGCCTTCGCGCTGGCGTCGTGGGGGGCCGGGCTGTTCGCCCGCTTCGTGCCCGCCTCGGCCGAGATCGCCCTGGGCGAGAACACCTGGGATCGGGTGGCGCCGCCCTCGGCGCAGTGCACCGATCCCGCCGCGCTCGCGTACGTCGAGCAGCTGGCCGCGCCGCTGCTCGCGCAGATCGACAGCCCCTACGACTTCCAGTTTCGCGTGGTCGACGACGACAGCATCAACGCGTTCGCGCTGCCCGGTGGCTTCGTCACGGTGCATTACGGCCTGCTGCAGGCGGCCGAGAGCGGCGAGGAGGTCGCCGCGGTGCTCGCCCACGAGATGCAGCACGTGCTGCAGCGCCACGGGCTGAAGCGCATCCTGCACCAGCTGGGCGGCTGGACGCTGTTGGGCACCGTGCTCGGCTTCGCCGATCTGAGCAGCCTGACCGGCGTCGCGATGAGCCTCGTGGGGCACGGCTACGATCGCGATCAGGAGCGGGAGAGCGACGCGCTGGGGCGCGCGCTGCTGAAGCGGGCGCACATCGATCCGCGGGGCATGGCCACCTTCTTCGACCGGATGGCCGAGGAGGACGCGGGCAACGGGCTGCCGGCCATCCTGTCGACGCACCCGGGCAGCGAAGAGCGCGCCGCGGCCGCGCGGGCCGAGGGGCCCTTCGTCGGCGAGGCGATCACCCTGCCCTCGCCGAAGGGCGTGAAGTGCAAGTGAGCCGGCTCAGCTGAACGCCAGGCCCCACAGCCAGCCGATCAGCCACACCGACAGCGCGACCGGGACCGCCAGCAGCGCCAAGAGCCCCGCGCCGGTCGCCACCAAGAGCGCCGTGCTGCGGCGCCGGGTGCGCGGCGCGTCGGCCAGGGCGCGCTCGAGCAGCGCCAGGTTCTTCTCGTTGGCCTTCCACGCGAAGTCGAACAGGTCGCCGAGGATGGGCACCAGCCCGATCAGCGCGTCGATGCCCAGGTTCAGCCCCATGCGCAGCAGCACCGGCGCGGGCACGTTCAGGCGGGCGGCGTAGAGGATCGGCGCCGTCGACAGCGCCAGCCCGGCGGCGTCGCCCCAGCCCGGCAGCAGCCCCAGCAGGCCGTCGACCCCGATGCGGACACCGCCGGGCAACGGGATGCTGCTGTCGAGCGCCTTCACGTAGCGGCGAAGCCACGCCAGATCGGGGGCGGGCGGCGGCGGCTCGGCGGTGGGGTGGGGGTCGGTCACGGGGCCATGATGCCTCGACCGGCGCCGCCGCGCATCCGCGCCGGCGCGTCGGCGAACGGGGGCCGGCTCACTTCGGCGCCTCGGCCGACGCGCGGATGTCCTCGACCGCGTTGTTCAGCTCACCCACGGCGGCGCCCACGCGCACCCGCAGCTCGCCCTGCGCGTCGTCGGGCACGAGGTCCACCGCGTCCACGTCGCGCCGCAGCTCGGCCACGCGATCCTCCATCTGCTGCAGCGCCTCGGGGGCCTCGCCCGCGCGGCGCAGCGCGTCGATGCGCGACGTCAGCGCGTCGATCTGCGCGCCCGCGCGCCGCTGGAACAGCTCGGCCGAGGTCAGCGCCGGCTGGGCGCCGACGGCCGGCACCTGCGAGGGGGTGCGCGCCGCGTTCGCGACGGGCAGATCGCCGGGGTTGACGACGCCGCGGTCGGCGGCCGAGGGCACCGGCGGCGCCAGCCCCTCGGCCGGGCGCACGGTGTCGGCGGGGGCCACCGTCCGCTCGACCGTCAGGTTCTCGCGCTGCTGGGGCCAGGCCGCCAGGTCCGCGGGGCGCAGGTCGCGGCGGGTGCGCGGAGCGATCTGCACCGGGCCGACCCCGCCCGGCTGCCGCGCGCTGTCGCGCAGCTGCGCCTCGGTGTCGACGCCGGGCGCCAGCGGCAGCTCGCCGGTGTCTTCGCCCCCCAAGGCGGGGCGCCGCGGCGTCGGATCGCCGGCGGCGCGCGGCGTGCGCAGGTTCGGGGCGCCGCGCGCGGGTGGGCCGCACCAGCTCGGCGGGGGTCGGCGGTGGGTTCTGGGCGCGCGCGCTCGGCGCGAGGGCCAGGGCGGCGCCAGCGGCGACGACGAGATGGATCTTCACGAGGGCCTCCTCGGGGCGACGTTCGATCCCCGAGGCGTGCAAGAAGCCTGCGCTGCGCGCCGTCGCGCGGCGCGCGGCGCCCGGACGCGGCTTTGTGCCCACGGCGTCGGCGGGCCCGGGGCAAGGGGCCACGCACCGGCGGCCGCGCGCTGCGCCCCGGCCCTCGGCACGACCGCTGCAAACACCGGTCGCATGGCCTACGCCCATCGGATCGTCGCCCTCGTGCTCCCGCTCGCGCTGTTCGCGTGCGCCACCGGCCCGGACGTCGCCGAGATCACCGGCGCCGAGTATCAGGTCGACGAGATCGACTTCGAAGGCAACACGGTGGTCGACGAGGACGATCTCATCGACCACATGGTGCTCGGCGAGACCTGGTGGGTGCCGTTCACGCCGACGCACTGGTTCAACCCGGCGCTGCTGCCGGCCGACATCCAACGCATCGAGGACTATTACCGCTCGCGCGGCTTCTACGACGCGCGCGTGCTGGACGTCCGGCAGCTGCCCGAGACCGCCGGCAGCGAGATCGACCTGGTGTTCGTCGTCGAGGAAGGCCAGCCGATGCTGGTCGAGACGCTGACGGTGGAGTGGGTCGACGCCGACGCCATGCCCCCGAAGGAGCGTTCGGTCATCGCCGATCTGGCGCGGCCCGCCCAAGGCACGCGCCTCGAGATGGAGGCGCTGAACGACGCGGTCGCCGACATGCGCGTCGCCACGGCGTCTCGCGGCTTCCCCGAGGCCGAGGTCGAGCCCGAGGTGACGGCGGATCGGCTGACGCACCGCGCCCAGGTGACGCTGCGCGTGAGGCCCGGCCCGCGCGCCCGCATCGGCGCCCTGCGCTTCGAGGGGCTGAAGGCGGCGCCCCGCGATCTGGTGCTGGCCGAGGTGGAGGAGGTGCCCGGGCGGCTGTACTCGCCCGGCCTGCTCAACCGCGTCGAGGGTCAGATCTACGGCCTGGGTGTCTTCCAGTCGGTCGTGGCGCTGCCCGCGTCGCCCAAGGACGGCGAGGTCGACGTGCGCGTGCGGGTGCGTGAATCACTCCCGCAGACCATCCGCCTCGGGGTGGGCCTGGGCCTCGAGCCCAACCGCTGGGAGCAGCGCGCCACCGCGCACTACACCCACCGCAGCCTCTTCGGTCGCCTCACCCGGCTCGATCTGAAGGTCGGCGCGGGCTACGCCGAGCTGCCGTCGGTCTTCGACGTCCAGCAGCACGGCCCCATCGCCACCATCGAGCCCACCGTCACCAAGAAGGGGCTGCTCGAGCGCGAGCTGCGCTGGAAGTGGGCGCCCAGCTTCGAGCTGGGCATCGAGGACGGCTACCAGTTCTACGCGCCCGAGAACCTCATCGGCGTCACCCGCTTCTTCTTCGGCCGCCTCGAGACCGGCGTCAGCCACAACACGCGGTTCGTGAACTTCTTCGACCTGCAGCCCGGCTTCCGCGACGGCAACACACGGCTGGGGCTCGACTTCCGCGATCCCTACCTGCTGGTGTTCGTGCGCGCGTCGGTCGCCCTGCACCTGACCGATCGCGTCGTGGATCCCCGGCAGGGCGTGGTGCTGGCCGTCGATCACGACGTGGCCGGCGGCGCCCTGCAGGGCGACTTCGACTACCAGAAGCTGCGGCCCGAGGTGCGCGCGTACTGGACGACGCCCTGGGAGCGTCTGCAGCTGGCGGCCCGCGCGGCGACCGGCTGGGTGATGCCCTACGGCGACAACCCCGGCGCGCCCATCGACCAACGCTTCTACCTCGGCGGCGCCGCCGACGTGCGTGGCTGGGGCCTGAAGCGCCTGTCCCCGCAGATTCGCTGTCGCGCGGATCAGTCGGGCTGCGAGGACATCGCGGTCGGCGGCCGCACGATGGTGCTCGGCAACGTCGAGGCCCGCCTGCGTACGGTCGGCGAGCTGTACGTCGCGCCCTTCCTCGACGTCGGCGACGTGCGCCTGGGTGAGTTCGACTACCAGGTGGCCAGCTGGAACTACTCGAGCGGCCTCGGCCTGCGCTTCGACACGGCGGTCGGGCTGCTGCGCGCCGACTTCGGCGTGCGGCTGAACGATCCCGCCCGCTTCGAGGACGAGCCGCGCTGGGCCTTCCACTTCGCGCTGGGGGAGCCCTTCTGATGCGCCGGACACTCGACATCCTCCGCAAGATCCTGGCGGTGCTGGTCGTGACGCTCGGCGTCGTGATCGGCCTCGTCGCCCTGACGCTCGGCTGGGTGCTGCACACCGAGGCCGGCACGCGCTACGCGCTGCGGACGGGGCTCGACCGCTACGTCGAGGGCATCCCCGGCACGATCCACGTCGGCGGCATCGAAGGCACGCTGGCCGACGGCGTGCGGCTGCGCGACGTGCGCGTCGCTGATCGGGACGATCGCGCGCTGGTGACGGCCGAGCGCCTCGAGCTCGAGATCGACGCGTGGGCCCTGATCGCGGCCGAGGTGCCGGCGCGCGTGGGGCTGTACGGCGGCGTCGTGACCTTGCGACAGCGCGCCGACGGCACCTCGGCGTTCGCCGATCTCTCCGCCCCGGGCCCCGCGACGCCGAGCGATCCCGACGCGCCCGCCGGACCCGATCTGCCCGTGGCGCTGGACGTCCGGCTGGTGCTGCGCGACGTGACGCTGCGCCGCGCCGCGCCCGGCGCGGCCTCGCCCACGACGACCCTGGTGGTGCGGCGGCTCGAGGCGCGCGCCGAGGGCGAGGGGCGCCACGCGACGCTGAGCGTTCGGCCGACCGTCCGCGCGACCGTGGGGGAGAGCCTGACGCCGGCCGGCCCGATCGACGTGCAGCGCCTGGCGCTGGACGCGACCTGGGACGCGCCGATCCTGACCGTCGGCCACCTGCGCCTGGCCACGTCGCTGGGGCGCGTGGCCGCCGACGACCTCGCCTTGGACACCGAGACGACCTTCCTGCGGGGCCACCTGGCCGTCGAGGCGGGCGCGGGCGCCCTCGACCACGTCGTGAAGCTGCCCGTCGCGGGCCCGATCGGACTGCAGCTGCGCGTCGAGGGCACCCCCGAGGACGCCGTGGGCACGGTGGTGGTGCGCGTGGATCAGGCGCTGGTCGCGTTGCAGGCGACCGGCCGCGTGACGCCGCCGGTCGACGTGGTGATCGCCGCGGTGGGCCACGATCTGCCCGTCGGCGCCGAGGCCAACTTCGGCTTCGCGTCGTGGGCGACGCTGCAGGGCGACGATCTGGACGACCTGTCCACCCGCGTGCGCCTGGAGTGCGTCGACTGCACGCTGCCCGAGGTGGGTCCCATCGACATGGCCGTGGCCGCCGATCTCGCGCAGGGCGACGGGCGGCTGACGCTCTCGGTCGAGGCGGCCAGCGCCGAGGTCGGCGTCGACGGCCGCGTGGTCGACCTCGGCGGCGACGCGCGCGTCGACCTCGGCTGGCACGTGGACGTCGACGCCCTCGAGACCGTCGCCTCGCGCCTCGCCGGCCTGGTCGATCTGCCGCCGCTGGCCGGCGCCGTCTCGCTGCGCGGCCGCTGCGCCGGCCCGCTGGACGATCCCCTGTGTGTGGCGCGGGGCGAGGGCGACGCGCTGCGCGTCGACACGGCCGGGGTCGATCACGTCGAGGTCGACGCCCGCGCTCGCCCGCTGCGCGCGCCGCTGACGCTGCAGGCCGACGTGAAGGCCGACGCCGCGCAGGTGGCCGGCGATCGCTACCGGCGCGTACACCTCGCGGCGTCGGGCACGCTCGACGCGCTGGGCATCACCGCCGACGTGGAGCGTTCGCGGGGGGAGCGTCTGCAGGTCGCGGTCGATCTGCGGCCGGGGCCGCCGCTGAGCGTCGATCTGCGCGCGCTCGAGGGCGAGGTCCGCGGCGCGCGCGTCGCGCTCGACGACTCGGCGCGCATCACCCTGGACGACGGGCGGGTCGAGGTCGACGGGCTGCGCCTGGGGCTGGCCGCCGGCGAGGGCCGGCCCGCGTGGCTGCGCGTGGACGGCGCGGTCGATCCCGACGGTCGCAGCGATCTGACCTTCGGCCTCGATCCGGTGAACCTGCGTCCCTTCGGGCGGTTCGTGCCCGGCGTCGATCTGCGCGGGCGGGTGAGCGCCGAGGGGCACGTGCGCGGGTCGATGGACGCCCTGGACGGCGCGGTGAAGATGCGCGCGCGCGGCCTGCGCGTGGCCGGCGCCGCGCTGGGCAGCGGCCGCGTGGACGTGCGGCTGGCGAACGAACGGCTGCGCGCCGACGTGCGGCTGAAGGGCGGCTTGGCGGACTCGATCCGCGTGAAGGCCCGCGCGCCGCTGCGCCTCGGCCCGGACGGCGTCGAGCTGCCGCCGCGCGATCGGTCGGTCGAGGTCGCGATCGACGATCTGCGCCTGCCGCGCGTGGGCGCGCTGATCGACCAGCCGACGCTGGCGGGCAGCGTCGACCTGGACGCGACGCTGCGGGAGCGCGCGTCGCTCACGGTCGACGCGCGGAACCTGAAGGTGGCGAAGGTGGCCATCGGCGACGTGCACCTCGAGGCCGAGCAGGGCGCGACGCACGTGCAGGTGCGGGGATCGCTGAAGGACGGGCTGGCGCGGTCGCTGACGCTCGACGTCCGGGCGCCGGTGCAGGGTGATCCCTGGTCGGGCACGGCCCGCTGGGTGGCCGACGGCCGGCACCGGGTGAACATCGAGGCCGAGCGGGTGAACCTGCGCCGGCTGAAGCCTCTGGCCCCGATGCTGACGACGGGCTTCGTCGACTTCGAGCTGGGGATGCGCGGCACGGCCGAGGCGCCGCGGGCCGATCTCACCTTTACCACGGCGGGCGTGGCCATCGATCGGCGCCCCATCGGCGCGCTGGGGGGCACCGTCGGCTACCGACCGGGCCGGGTGGACACGCGCCTTCGCTGGGTGATGGGCGGCGGCGTGACCGATCTGAAGGCGCGCGTGCCGCTGAGCGTGGATCTGGCGGCGGGGCGCGTGACGTGGCGCGAGGACGCGCCGCACCAGGTGTCGCTCGCGGCGCGGGGCATCACCGAAGCGACGCTGCTGCCCATCGCGCGGCTGCCGGTCGGGCTCGATCTGAACGCCGAGGTCGAGCTCGAAGGGACGGCCGACGCGCCGCACGGCGAGCTGACCGTTCAGGGCACCGTGCATCACGCCAGCGCCGGGGTGGTGCCGGTGAAGCTCGAGGCGCAGATCGCGCCCGACGAACAGTCGGTGGGGCTGCGCGCCGATCTGCGCGGGTCGAGCGTCGAGGTGGCGGTCGATCTCGAGGCGCCCATCGCGCGGGTGCGGCGCGGGGACGCGAAGATCGAGGACGTGCCCTTCGAGGCCCACGTCGACATCGGCGCGTTGAACCTCGCGCTGTTCACGAAGGCGCTGCCGGTCAGTTTGTACGGGCCCGAGGGCAAGCTGACCGCCTCGCTGGACGGTCGAGGCACGCTGGGTGAGCCGGACCTCGAGGGGCACGTCCGCGTCGAGGACGGCGCCCTGTCGGTCGTCGACCTGAACCAGCGGCTGGAGCGCATCCAGCTCGAGGTGGCGCTGAGCGGCGACGAGGTGAAGATCGAGCGGCTGACCGCGCGCAGCGGCGCCGGCAAGCTGGAGGCGAACGGCGCGGTGCACCTCGACGCGGACGGTCCGCAGGGCGAGGTGACGATGAGGCTGCAGGACTTCCCGATCGTGCGGCCGGGCATGCCGCGGGGACTGTTGGACGTGCGGGTGCGCACGGTCGTGGAGTCGTCGGGCGACGAGCAGCGCATCGAGGTCGGCCTGCACCGGACGGACGTGCGCCTGGTGGGCAGCAACGTGCCCGCGGCCGATCCCATCGCGTCGACCGACGTGGTGCGCTTCGCCCACGGTGAGGGGGAGGAGGCGGAGGGTGAGGCGGACGCCGAGCCCGGGGGCGCGGTGACGCGCCGGGTGCTGGTGGTGCGGCTGGCGGATCCGATCGACATCAGCGGCCGCGGCGTCCTGATGCGCTGGGGTGGCAAGGTGATCATCGTCCAGGACGAAGAGACGAACGTGTCGGGTGGCTTCGAGGCGCGCGACGGCGACGTCGACGTGCTGGGCCGACGCTTCGTCATCGAGCGGGGCCGGGTGACGATGCCGGCGGGGGGCGACGAGCCGTACGTGTCGCTGGCGGCGTCGACCGAGGTGGGGCCCTATCGAATCACCGCGACGCTGGACGGGCCGGTGTCCAAGCCCAACCTCGAGCTGAGCTCGAGCCCGGCGCTGCCCGACTACGAGGTGCTGTCGGTGTTGATCAACGGCGCGCCCGACAGCGCCGAGGGCGACTCGAGCGTCGAGCGCGAGGCGGCCGCGCTGCTGGCCGCGTTCCAGAGCCCGGCGCTGGAGCAGGCGTTGAACGATCGGCTGGGGATCGACCGCGTGGGCCTGACCTTCGGCGAGACGGTCGACCAGCCCATCCTGACGCTGGGCAAGCGGGTCGCGCGCGACGTCTACGTCGAGACGCGGTACCTGCACAACACGCCCGAGGACGAGAACAGCACCGAGGCGGTGGTGCGCTACGACTTCCTGCCGCGGTGGTCGGTCGAGACCAGCTACGGTGACGCGGGTGAGGGCGAGATCGAGCTGTCCTGGCGGCGCAGCTTCGGCGACCGCGGCCACCTGTCCGATCCGACCGCCGGCCCGCGGGCCGAGGGCGAGGCGCCGACGGACTGCGCGTGCATCGACGCCGACGGGCCGTGCCCGTGCGAGGAGGCGCCGGCCGACGACGAGAAGGATGAGGAAGGGGAGCGTCCGCCCGAGGTGGCCACGACCGACGGGCGCCGCGGTGGAAGGGATGTCCCGGCGAAGCGCGCGCGGTAGAGCGCCGGTGTGCGCCAGGGCGGAGAGGATGTCGGCGCGAGGCGACCGCGGTAGACTGCCGGCGCTTCACCGACGGAGTCCTCGTGACCGCGCCCACCCCAGACGCCCAGCGCCGCCCCGCCTCGCCTCGCTCGCGCGAGGCCCTGCACCTGGTCGAGACGCTCCAGCGACGGCTGGCCGACCGCCTCGAGGCCGTCGCCGCGCGCGCCGACGCGCCCCGACCGTTCGACACCGTGCGCTGGCTGCGCGACGGCGGCGCCCACGGCGGCGGCAGCCGCCTGCAGACCGGCGACACGCCCGTCTTCGACCGCGCGTCGGTCAACGTCAGCGGCGTCCACTACGACGACCTGCCCGACAAGCGCCTCGCGGCGGCCAACGCCCTGTCGACCATCGTGCACCCGGCGCACCCGCGCGCGCCGTCGATGCACATGCACCTCAGCTTCACCGAGATGCGCGACGGCCGCGGCTACTGGCGCATGATGGCCGACCTGAACCCGAGCCACCCCGACGCCGCGGCCACCGAACGTTTCCTCGCCGCGCTCGCCGACGCCGCGCCCGACCACATCGAGGCCGCCCGCGCGCAGGGCGATCGCTACTTCTTCATCCCCGCGCTGGACCGCCACCGCGGCGTCGCGCACTTCTACCTCGAGGCCCACGACTCGGGAGACTTCGCCGCCGACCTCGACCTGGCGCGCCGCATCGGCCAGGCCGTCATCGCCACCTACGGCGACCTCCTCGACGACGCCCTCGCCGCGCACGGCGCCCCCACCAAGACCGAGCGCGCCACCCAGCTCGCGTATCACACGCTCTACCTGTTCCAAGTGCTCACCCTCGACCGCGGCACCACGTCCGGCCTGCTGGTGCACGACCAGAACGACGTCGGCATCCTCGGCTCGCTGCCCTCGCACGCGAACCGGACGCTGCTCGCTACCTGGCGCGAGAAGGTGCCCGCCGTTCAGCGCGCGCTGGTCGACGCCCTCGTCGAGGCCCTGCCCGAAGGCGAGGACCGCGTCCCCGTCACCGAGGACACCAAGCGCCGCCTCGCCGCCGCCGTCCGCGCCCACTACCGCGCCCACCCCGAAGCCCTCGACCTGCAAGCCCGCGGCGACGTGATCCCGCCCACCGTGGCGAATCATCGGTAGGGCCGCCGCGGTCGATCCGCCGGGGTCCGCCGGGGTCAGGCACCACAAACAAACCTGTGTGCCTACTTTTCTACTTTTTCGGCGCCTCGCGCCGTCAGTTCCAAACGCTCACCACCCGCTCGAAGCTCTCGGCGGTGACGAACACCGCCTCGCCCGCGTGGGGGTGCTGCTCGTAGAAGCTCTCGAGCGCGCGCTCGTGTCGGTCCTGCGGCCCGTCCCAGGTCACCTGCACTGGCACCGCCAGGCCGTCGCGTTGGACCACGAAGTCCACCTCGCCCTTGTCCCGCCAGTAGAAGACCTCGCGGTGGGTGCGGCGCAGCGCGACGAAGGTGGCGATCTCGAGCGCCTTACCGCGGTCGGCGCCGCCGCGCGTGGTGGCGACGCGACGCAGGCCGGGGTCGACCGGGTAGTACTTCTTGTTTCGGCTGGCCCGCTTGCGCTCGGAGTATGCGAAGAAGGGGCAACCGAACAGCAGGTACGCGGCCTCGCACGCTTCGAGGTAGCTGGCGGCGGTCTCGACGGCGATGCCGGTGGCGGCGGCGATGCGGCGCAGGCTGAGCTCGGCGCCGGCGGACTCGAAGGCCATCTGCGCCACTTGCCGCACGGGCAGGCTGGAGCGGGCGCCGACGCGCTCGCGCACGTCGCGCTCGACGATGTCGAGGAAGTACTGGCGCCGAAGGCGGTCGCCGTCGGTCAGCGCGAGGGGCTCGGGGAAGCCGCCGGCCTCGAGGTAGTCGGCGAGCGCGGCGTCCGGTCGGACGCGCCGGAACTCGTCGAGGTCGAAGGGGAAAAGCTCGACGGTCAGGTGGCGGCCGGTCAGGGTCGAGGCCAGCTCGCCGGAGAGCATCGTGGCGTTCGAGCCGGTCACCACGAAGTGGTCGGTGCCCGGCCGGTCGAGCTGGCTGCGCAGCCAGCGCTGCCAACCTTCGACGCCCTGCACCTCGTCGAGGAAGAAGTACAGGGGTCCGTCGTCGCCGTGCTGCGACCGGAAGGCATCGACCAGGCCCTGCAGGGTGTCGAAGTGCTGAGCGTTGGCCAGCCGAGGATCCTCCAGGTTGACGAACAGGCAGCGCGCGGGGTCGAGGGCGTACCGCTCGACCAGCTGATGCAGCAGGGTCGACTTGCCGCAGCGCCGCACGCCGAGCACCACCAGCGCGAGCGAGCTGCGCAGCGTGTCCGGCACCGAGACGGTGCGCGCGACGGTGTCGGGCAGGGGACGATCCCAGAAGCTCCAGGCGCGGGCGATGTCGAGCAGGGCGGCGCTTTCCATGCGGGGGAGACTACCGCCCATCTCGAAAACTGTCGAACGTGATCGACGGCTCTCATTTCGTCGAGTGCAATCGACATGATGATAACTGTCGATCACGTTCGACAATGCGAGGGTCGTCGACCGCAGCCGACGGATCGAGGTCGCGCCCCGCACGGCCCGCGGGCCGGCCCGCTGCGCTCACCCGCTGGTCGGCTCCTCGCGACCGCGCTACGGTGAGCCGATCACCGCGAACGAGGGAGGAGCACCATGCGCAAGCTGTTGATGGCCGGCGGCGCCGTCGCGGCTGCCGCGGCTGCCTACTGGTGGAAGCGCCGGGACGCTGCCCTGGATGACGAGGCCGAGCTGGTGTTGATGGCGCGCGGCGACCGCGACGCCGTCGAGCGCCTCGTCGCCGCCGAGCGCGCCCGCGACCCCTTCGGCAACCGCGCCCGCTGGCTGCGCGCCGCCCGCCGCCGCTGGCAGGGCGATCTGCGCTAGCGCCCCCGCCCATGGGGGTCAGGCACCACTAACACCGGTCACGGGGTCAGGCACCACAAACAAACTTTCGTGACCACTTTTCCACTTCTTGTCGGAAAGCGCCGTTCGCCGGGCGCCGCACGCCTGGCCTACAGCTCGCCGCACCAACCGAACTGTGCCTCTTGCCCCGGCGCCAGCGTGCCGTTCCAGTCGGCGCCGCGGAACACCACCCTGCCGCTGTCGGCGGTGCCGGTGGCGTTCCACAGGTTGTTGATGCGGCCCTCGACCGCGTGGGCGACGGCCCAGCGCAGCTCGCCGTCGCCCGCGTTGAGCACGAAGGCGTCGACGCAGTAGCCGGTCGGCCAGCGGGACTGCTCGACCAGGCGTAGCGTGGCGTCGGGCGTCACGTCGTCCATGGGCGGCGGCGGGGGCGGGGGGTCGACCACGTCGGGGGGGTCGGGTGGGTCGGGCGGCTCGACGATCTCGCCGGGCATGCGCGGGGTGAGGTCGGCGCCGGGCACGTCCAGTTCGGCCTCGCCGCCGGCGCGGCGCATCATGTGGGGCAGGCCGGCGAGGGCGGGCAGCACGTCGGAGAGGGCGTCCACCTGCGGCCCCAGCTGGCCGACGTAACAGGCGATGGGCAGCGTGTCGTCGACGCCGTAGCCGTAGCGCAGCCACTGCGTGACGTAGCAGGCGGCGACGTCGGGGCTGTCGGCCAGCACGTCCGCCAGCTGGGCGACGCCGTCGAAGGTGGCGTCGGTGGCCGCGGTGCCGGTGAGGGCGCCGGTGGCGTCGATGGCGTGCACGCCGTCCGTCGGGCGCCAGCGGCCGTCGGCGTCGAAGTGTTCGAAGGCGAAGCCGATGGGGTCGATCTGGCGGTGACAGCCGCTGCAGGCGTCGTCGGTGGCGTGCTGGCTGTAGCGTTCGCGCGTGCTGAGCGTCGGGTCGACGGGCGGCGGCGAGGTGTCGAGGTTGGCGGGCGGATCGGGCAGGTCCTGGCACAGCAGGCGCTCGCGCACGAACAGGCCGCGGTGGATGGGCGACGAGCCGGTGGGTAGCGCGTGGGTCACCAGCACGCTGCCGTGCGTCAGCAGGCCGCCGTAGGGCGTGCCGTCGAGGTTCGTCGCCACCCACTCGTCGCCGGGCGGCGGCACGTCGTAGTACGCCGCCAACGTCGCGGTCATCGGGCGCGAGCTGCCCCGCAGCAGGTCGGCCAGCGTCGCGCCGTCGCGCCAGGCGGCGGCGATCGTGCGGCGCGTCTCCTCGGCCATCTCGGCGCGCAGGGCCTCGGTCAGGTGGGGGTACAGCTCGCCGTCGCGCGTCACCTGCGTCAGCCGGTCGAGCCCCAGCCAACGCTCGGCGAAGCGGTTCATGGTCGCGGCGCTGCGCGGATCGTCCAGCAGCCGGGGCACCTCGGCGGCCACCACGGCGGGGTCGAGCAGGCTGCCGTCCGCGGCCCGCTCGAGCAGCCGCGCGTCCGGCGTCGTCTGCCAGAACAGATAGCTCAGCTCGGTGGCCACCTCGTAGGACGTCAGCGTGAAGCCGCCGTCGGCGCGGCGCCCCAGCTCGGTGCGGTACAGGAAGTGCGGCGACTGCAGCATCGCCGTCAGCGTCCAGCGGATGCCCGCCTCGAAGCCGACCTCGGCGGCCAGATCGAAGATCCTCAGATAGCCGGCCTGCTCGTCGGCCGTCAGGGGGCGCCGCATCAACCGCCGGCCGAAGTCGCGCACGAAGGTCACCGCGCAGGCCCGGTCGGCCGTCCCGCAGGGCACCACGCGCGTCAGCTCGACCGCCTCGGCCAGCCGCTCGGCCTCGGCCCGGTACTGGTCGGCCAGCAGCGGCGTCACCGTCAGCGCGGCGCCGTTGTTGTCGAAGCCGTGCACCACGCGATCGGGCGACAGGTCGCTCACCTCGAGCCCCAGCAGGTCGCGCACCGTGTTCGCGTACTCCAGGTGGCTCAGCCGCCTCAGCCCGCGCACGCCCGGCGGCGCCACCTCGCAGCTGGGATCGTCGGGCACCATGCCGGCGACGGGCTCGCAGGGCGCGGCCGAGCCGTCGAGGCGCGCCGCCAGCGCGGCCAGCGCGACGTACCCCGTCGAGCCGCGGCCGAACAGCGTGCCGCCGCCGTGCCCGTCAGGGTGAAGGCCCGCCGGCTTGGCGACGATCAGCGGCACGTCGCGCGCCGTCTCCAGCGCCAGGGGCCGCAGCGACGCCAGGTTCGCGGCGATCCACCCGTCGACCTCGGGGCCCACCAGCCGCAGCCGGGTGTGCTCGGCGACGCCGCCGGCGCGATGGCACGCCGCGCAGGTGGTCTGCATCACCGGCCGCCAGAC
>JACKDN010000049.1 GCA_020633465.1 Myxococcales bacterium | reverse complement strand
GACGGGCGCGGTCAGCACCTCGAGCCGCACCTCGCCGCCCACCGGGATCTGGACGTCGTGCTTCTCGGGCGACGCCCCCTCGGGCCGCAGCACGACGGTGTGCGGGCCCGGCGGCAACGTCCAGGGGCCGGGCAGCGGCGTGCGCCCGATGTCCACGCCGTCCACGATGACGGGCACACCGTCCTGGCCGGCGTCGACCAGCAGCGTGCCCATCGTGCGAGGGGCCGGCGGCGTGGCCGGCGCGGCCTCGGCGGGCGGGGCCTCCGCGGGGGCGGGCGCAGCCGGGGCGGGCTGCGCCATCACCGGCGCCGCGGCCAGGGTACAGGAGGCCAGGATCAGAGCACGCATCGTCCAGGCTTGTACCAGACGCTCGCGTCGGTGGGCAACGACGCGACGCCCCCCGCCGCCCCGGCGCAGATCGGCCTCAAGTCCGGCCTTCGAGCGACGATGTGGCGGTCGAGGCACAGGGACGTGCCCCACCCCGGTCGCGACGTCGTCGCCGACCGATCGCCGACCACGGAGGGTCTCGGGATGGATCACCTCGACGACGCGCTCGCCGCGAGCGCCGAACACACCGCCCTGCGCGACGCCCTGCGCCTCGCCCGCACGCCGGGTGAGCCCCTCGGGCACGTCGCCGCCTCGGTTCACCGCGCTCCGACGCTGGCCGCGCGGCTGCGCGCCGTGGCGACCGAGGCGCTCGGCCGCGCCGTCACCGACACCCGCCTGGCGGTCGTGCTGCTGGGCGCCGAGGCGGTGGAGCGGCACGCCGTGCACCTGCTGGGGCTCGACGAGGCCCCGCGCGTCGCCCTGCCCTTCGATCTGCGGCGCCCGTTGGCGGTGCTGCAGGCGCGGGCGCGCGAGCAGACCCCCTGACTCAGCGGCGCCGCAGGCGGCCCCAGCCGTAGAAGCCCAGCGTCAGCAGCAGGCAGGCCCAGGCGAAGGCGTCGCCGATGACCTGGTAGACCGTCGTCGACTGCATCAGCGGCACGCGATCCATCAAGGTCTCGGGATCGGTGGGCCGGGTCATCTTGCGCACGCGCCCGTTCGCGTCGACGAACGCGCTGACCCCGGTGAGCGTGGCGCGCACGAAGGGCAGCCGATGCTCGATGGCGCGCGGCACGGTCAGCGCGAAGTGCAGGTAGCGCTCGGCGGTCTTCCCGAACCAGTCGTCGTTGGTCATGTTGATCAGCAGGTGCGGGCGCTGGGCGCCCAGCGGCCGCACGAAGGACGGCAGGATGCCCTCGTAACACACCAGCACGCCCAGGCGCACCGGCCCGACGTCCCACAGATCCGCCTCGATCACCTTCAGATCCGTCCCCGCCTCGAGGTTCCCCGCGGCCGGGATCCAGCGGTAGATCCACTTGCCGATCACCTTCGCGAAGGGCACGTACTCGCCGAACATCAGCAGGTACACCTTGTCGTAGGTGCCCACGATGTTGCCCATCGCGTCGAGCAGCCAGGCGGTGTTGTAGGGCACCACGTGCCCGTCGCCCTCCCACCGCGGCTGCTCGGCCCGGCGCACCGAGGTGCTGCCGAACAGGAGCGGCGTGCGGAAGCCGCGCTGAGGCGCCGCCCGATCGCGATCGGGCGTGCCCCGGGCGCGGTCGGCCTGCGCGTCGGGCGCGAGGGGTACGTCCGAGGGCACGAAGCGCGTCGCCTCGCGCCGCAGGAAGCCGTAGCGATAGGCGCTCTCGGACCAGACGATCAGATCCGCCCCCGCGTCGGCCAGCTCGGCCGACAGGCGCTGCAGGATCAGCAGGTGGTCGTCGATCTTCTTGCGCTGCTCGGTCTGGAAGATGCCCACGTCGGCCTCGGCGATGCCGATCGTCAGCGAGGGGGCCGCCTCCATCTCCGCGTCCACCTGCGCCATGCGCACGCCGCCGTAGATCAGCGCGCCGCCGACCATCACCGCCGTCGCCAGGGCCGCGCGCCGCGGGCGATCCCGCCCCTCGAGCCGAGCGCGCAGCCACAGGTACAGCGTCGCGTTCACCCGGTAGATCAGGAAGGTCACCGCCGGCACGCCGAACAGATCACAGACCTGCATGATGGGGGGGAACAGATACTGGCTGTTGCCCATGTAGGCCGGAAACAGGCGGGGCAGCACCTGCTCGACGGCGACCATCACCAGGGGCGCCGTCCACTCGACCCCCACGCGCGTCGTGTTGCCGATGCGGTTCAGGAGCCAGGCCCAGAGGCCCCACATCAGGCCCTGGTAGACGCTGTGCAGCACCAGCCCGAGGGCGGCCACGGGCGTCGGCAGGCCGCCGAAGGTCTGCAGCAGCTCGGCGATCCAATAGTAGCCGCCCGCGTTGATCACCGTGCCGGTGTAGAGGCCCCAGCCGAAGGCCGCCCGCGGCGCCTTGTCCTTCAGCACCCACAGCAGCGGCACGTGGCTGAACCAGATCAGCGGGAAGAGCGTCAGCTCGGGCGCCCAGGCGGTCGGGAAGGACACGAAGGTCAGCACGGCCGCCAGCGTGCAGAGCGTCAGGTCGCGCAGGCGCCGACCGGCGCGGCGACCGTCAGGCGCCATCCGCCCGGCCATCCGCCCATCCGGCCTCGGGGCCGACGCACAGGCGCAGCGCGCCCGGCAGCAGCTCGAAGGTGGCCGGCAGGCGGCCCGGCTGCTCGCCGTCCATGTCGATCAACACCTCGTCGTCGGGATCGACCGGCTCGGCGTGCACCCGCCGCGCGCGGTGCAGCTCGATCTTGGGCAGCCCCAGGTGCTCGCCCGCGTACAGCTTGGGCAGCCCTCGCGCCAGATCGAGCGTCCCCAGATCGCCCATCACCACCACGTCGAACAGCCCGTCGGTGGGATCGGCGTCCGGCGCGACCTTCATGCCCCCGCCAAAGAAGCGGGCGTTCGCCACGACGCCGTTGTACAGCGTGCGCTCGAAGGGCTCGCCCGCGTCGAGGGTCATCCGCACCCGCTGGTTCTTGTAGCGGATGGCCGCCCGGCCGACGCCGATCAGGAAGCTGGCCTTGCCGCCGAGGGCCTTGCTGCTGGTGTTGACCAGCTTGTCCACCAGGCCCGACACCCCGAAGGAGGCGATGTTGACGAACAGCCGCGTCGCCGTCGCGCCGTCGCTCGCCGTGAAGGTCAGCCGCCCCAGATCGCAGCGCACGGGACGCTCCCCCACCCGGTCGATGGCCTCCAGCGCGTCGTTGGGCAGCCCCAGCGTGCGCCGCAGATCGCCGCCGGTGCCGGTGGGGACGATCGACAGCGTCGCCTCGGGGGCCAGCGGCTCGCCGTCGCGGAAGAAGCCGTTGACCACCTCGTTGTGCGTGCCGTCGCCGCCGACCGAGATGACCTGCCGCGCGCCGCCCTCGAGCGCCGCGCGCGTCAGCGTGGTGGCCTGCTCGGGCGCCTCGGTGAACAGGACGTCGAAGGTGTCGACGCGCGCGCGCAGCCGCGCGGCCAGCTCGGGCCAACGCTTGCCCGTCCGACCGTTGGCGCTCGCCGGGTTCACCACCACGACGGTCTGTCGGCTCATCACTCCTCCTCCTGGCTCGGCGCGCTCAGCGCGCGGGCCACCAGCGTCGCCCAGCCGTGCACCGCGCGCCCCGCGGTGGCCACCCGCAGGTGGCTGGCGCACACCCCGCTGGCCACCACGACGGGCAGCCCGGGCACGTCCGCGACCGCCTCGCGGCCCACCTGCGCGGCCAGCGCCGGCTGCGTCGCGGCCAGCCCCGCCCCGGCGCCGCAGCAGCCGCCCTCGGCGTGGTGCATCACGGCCTCGACCACGCGCCCGGTGACGATCGCCTCGAGCGTCCGCCGCGGCGCGTCGTACACGCCCAGGCCCCGGCCCAGGCGGCACGCGTCGAGGTACAGCACGTCGCCCTCGACGATGGGTGTCAGGTTCGCCAGCCGGCCGGCGACCGCCTCGGTCAGGTGCTGCACGGGCGCGCCCACCGTCCGCCCCCGCGCTGGCAGATCGCGGCGGAGCGCGAGCGCGTCGGCCGGATCGAGGCACACCACCAGCCGCGCCCCCTCGAGCCCGTCGGCCAGCCGGCCCGCCGCGGCGTCGAACGCCTCGGGCAGCCCTGCCTCGAGCAGCCGCACGCCGCTGGCCCCCGCCCCGCCGATCGGCCGCCCCAGGGGCCCGTGGCCGGCCGCGTCGAGCAGCCGCACGGCGGCCTGCACCGTGGCGTCGTCGACGTGGCCCGGCACCAGGCGCACCGGGCCGCCCTCGGGCAGCGCGTCGAAGGCGGGCTGCGGAGGCGTCCCCGATCGCCCCCAGGCCAGCAGGGCCTCGGGCGCGTGCCCACCGGCCGCGGCGGCGGCGCGCGCGTCGTACAGTACCTCGGGCACGTCGTTGTCGTGCTTGCACACCGCCTGGCACCGATGGCAGCCGGTGCAGTGGGTCCACAGAGCGCCGGACGCCGCGTCCAGGGGCGCGCGCCCCACGTGCACGTCGTCGATGCGCGTCATCAGCCCCCACGGCGTCACCGTCTCGCGCGCCGCGGCCTCGGCGACCGGGCACGCGAACCGGCACAGCTTGGGGCAGAACACACAGGTGTCGATGGCGTGCCGATGGGCGTCCAGCAAGCGCAGCATCAGGCCTCCTCGGCGCGCAGGGCGTGGGCCAGGCGGTCCGACGACGCGGCCCAGGCGTCGCGCTCGAAGGGCGGCGCGGCGGCGCCCGGCGCGTAGAGCGTCGCCCCCGCCTGCCGCAGATCCCACGCCTCGACCCCGCGCCGACCCTTGGCCGCCGCGGCCAGGCCGCCGCGCGGCGCCACGACCTGTGGCCACCAGGCCTCGGCCGCCGCCGGATCCAGGCGCGCGTCGCGCCACGCCTGCGCGTCCTCGGGCGGCGCCTCGTCCCCGCCGGTCACCTCGACGAAGCGGCGCACGGCGTCGGGCTCTGTGCCGTCGCCCCACAGGCCGGCGAGCAGCTCCACCGCGCGACCCCGGCGGCGCGCGCACCACCACGCCGGGCGCAGTCCCTCGCCCAACGCCACCGCCGCGCCGTCGTGCGCGGCGTCCCACCCACCGAAGCGCACCGCGGCCACCACGGTCGTCGTCGGCCGCGCCCACACCTGCAGGTGCACGTCGACCGCCAGGCCGAGGGCGGCGCCCGCGCCCACCACGCACCGCGCCAGATCGGGCCCGGTCGCGCGGCGCGGCGCCACGGCCGACCGCGTCAGCACGCCGGTCGGCAGCGCGGCGCGCAACGCCAGGACGCCGTCGGTCAGGTGCCCGTAGGCCGGCGAAGGGCGCCGCCGATCACCCTGTGCGAACGAGGCCATGATCGGGGTGTCGGCCACGCAGCCGGGCACCGGGCCCAGGGTCAGGCCGCGCGCGGCCACCAGCGCTTCGGCCTCGGCCCAGGTGGTGCCGGCGCGCAGATGCGCCACCCGGCTGATCTCGTCGACGGCCACCAGCCCCGACAGCGGCGCGACGTCCAGCTGCAGCGCGCGCGGCGTCGGCGCGCGGGGGCCGCGGACCACCTGCACCTGCAGGCCCCGATCGGCGGCCCAGGCGAGGGCCCGCGCCACCGCCACCGGCTCGGCCACCTCGACGCGCGCCGCGCCCTGCGGCGCGGTCCACAGATCGCCGACCGCGCCGTCGTGGTGGGGCGTCCAGCCGTCCGTCACGCGCCCTCCTCGGCGAACAGCTTGCCCGGGTTGAAGATGCCGGCGGGATCGAAGGTGGCCTTGAGCGCGTCGAACCACCGCCGCGCCTCGCCGTGCGCCGCCGGCATATGAGCCCGGCGCGACAGCCCGGCGCCGTGGTGGTGCGCGATGACCGCCCCGTGCGCCTGCGCCGTGTCCAGGCCCGCGCGCCAGGCGGCGTCGTAGGTGCGCCGCATGGCGACCGCGTCGGCCCCGGTGCCGGCGAAGGTGAAGTAGATCGAGCAGCCCCCCGGGTAGGCGTGGCTGAAGTGGGCCATCACCAGCACGTGCGGCCCCACCGCCCGCCGCACGCCCTCGTACAGGGCCGGCAGGCGCGCCCAGGTGGTGGCCACCTCGAAGGTGTCGACGAAGCAGCCCGCCTCGTAGATCTTGCTCTGCTTGAAGCTGACGTCGTGCCGATGGGCCAGCCAGGTGCGACCGGGCCCCTCGCCCAGGGGCTGCCCCCCGGCCGTCGCCGCCAGGCGCTCCAGCCGAGCGTGGGCCGCGGCGACCTCGTCGGCCTCGCCCTCGCACACGGTGATCAGCAGACAGCGCGCGGGCAGGGCGCGCACCGCCGCGTTGGTCAGCGCCGGCGAGCCGAGCACCGCGCGCAGCACCGCGTGCTTCAACCGGCTGGGGCCGCCGTCGTGGCCCGCGCTCAACAGACCCTTCAGCCGCGACAGCGCGCCGCCGCCCTCGGCCGCGTGGGGGTTGGCCCCCACCATGAAGGTGTCCAGCGCGTCGTACAGGCGCAGCACCGCCGGTCGATCGCCGGCCTGCATCGCCCCGCGCATCACCGCCAGGCCGGCCCGGTAGTCGGGCATCAGCCAGCCGCCGAAGGCGCGCTCGGCGGGCTGCGGGTGCACGCGCAGGGTCGCCGCGGTGATCACCCCCAGGGTGCCCTCGCTGCCGACGAACAGCTGGTTCCAGTCCGGGCCGGGGCCCAGGGCGTCGGCCCGCGGGGTGCGCCGAATCGCGCCGTCGCCGGTGACGACCTCGAGATCGACCACCATGTCCTCGATCTTGCCATAGCGGCTGCTGCACTGCCCCGCCGAGCGCCCGGCGAGCCACCCGCCCACCGTCGAGCAGACGATGCTCGAGGGGAAGTGGCCCAGGGTCAGCCCGCGGTGCTCGAGGCGACGCTCGAGCAGCTCGCCCATCATGCCCGCCTCGACCTCGATCTCACCGGCGACGGGGTCGACGCGGCGCAGCGCCTTCAGGCGCTTGACGTCGAGGACGACGCCGCCGCGATCCGGCCGCGCGCCGCCGCAGACGCCGCTGCCCGCGCCGAAGGGCACGATCGGCACGCCGCGCGCGGCGCACAGCCGCACCACCTCGGCCACCTCGGCGGGATCACCCGGCCACACCACGGCCAGCGGGCGCGTGGGCGGATCGCCGGCCAGCCGCTCGAGCTGGCTGCGGGGCCACAGGTCGCGGCTGTAGGCGTCGCGGTCGGGGGCGTCCGTGCGGACGTGGTCCGGGCCGACGCGGGCGACCAGCGCCTCCACCAGGAGCGTCCCATCCTCCATCGTCACCGCCCCGGCCGCATCGTGGACCCCTCGGCTTCGCGCGCGCTGCTCCCCGCCCGAGTATCGCGGGGCCGGCCGCCGATCAACCGGATTCCTGCCCCTGCGTCGCGGCCAGCGCCGGGCCCAGCGGCGCCGCGCCCGCGCCCGCGCCCAGCAGGCCGGACTGCAGCAGACCCAGGGCGGCCATCAGCAGGCGGCTCCGGTCGAACTCGAAGCCCATCGCGAAGGCGCCTTGCAGGCCATCGGCCATGGCCTTGACCAGCACCGCGGTCGCCAGCGGATCGGCCAACGGCTGCCCCGCCACCTCGGCGAAGCGCTCGAAGACGCCGGCCATGCGCGCCAACAGACCCTCGTGGTGGCCCCGCAGGCGGCGACGCAGATCCTCGTCCTCGACGGCCAGCTCGCCGGTGAGCACGAAGAAGCGATGCCGGGGGTCGCCCGGCTGACCCAGGAAGCCGAGGAAGGCCTGGGCCATCGCCGCGAGGGGCACCGGCGAACGCTCCGCCTCGTCGAAGATGCCCTGCGCCCGCGCGAACTCGTCCTCGACGAGGGCCTCGAGCAGCGCGCGCTTGTTCTCGAAGTGGAAGTACACCGCCCCCTTCGACAGCCCCGCCGCGCGCGCGATCTGCTGCACGCGCGTCGCGTGGTAACCGGCTTCGAGGAAGCAGGCGCGCGCCGCCGCCAGGATCTGTGCGCGGCGCTCTTCGGTGGGCAGGTGCCGGGTCACGGAGCCCCGACCATAAAGAGGGCCGATGGACGCTGTCAATCGACCCATTTCGCGCGCGTTCGGGCTATCCTGCGCGCGATGGGCCTCCCGACGCTCCCCGCGCTGCTGCCTCCCGCGACGCTCGCTCTGCTGCTCGGCGTCGGCGCGGCGTGGGCCGATCCCGAGGCCTTCGATCCCTTGCTGGACGTGCCGCCCCAGGATCGGGATCCGGCCGAGCGGCTGAGCCCCCCGGACCCCCGCAACCCCGGCTTCCGCGTCAGCGGCCACGTGGGCCTCTACGGCGGACGCGTGCGCAGCTTCCTGACCTCGGAGCTGAGCGAGCTGCAGGCCACGGCGCCGCGCGGCGAGGTGGGCTTCGGCTTCGGCTATCGCACCCGATCGCTCATCGAGATCGGCCTCGACCTCGGCCTCGGCCTCGGCCAGACCTGGGACAACGACAACGACCTCACGGTCTACGCCTTCGACCTGCTGATCGAGCCGCGCGTCCTCGCCCACGCGCTCGAGGGCGAAGACTGGGGGCTCTACGGCGGCGTCGGCGGCCTCGCCATCCTCTTCGATCTCGAGCCCGCCGGCCTCAACCAGGCGGGCATGGGTCCGAACCTGATCGCCGGCGTCAAGCGACGGCTGGACGCCCACAGCGTCCTCTACCTCGAGGGCGGGTACTGCTACTTCTACGACGCGCTGGCCTACACCTACGAGGATCCCTCCGAGGCCGAGCTGGCGAAGAACCCCACCGCTCAGCCCGAGCGCGTCGACGGTGACTGGTACTCGATCTTCCGCGCGACGCTCGGCTACCGGCTGACGCTCTGAGCCGGGCGCGCGATCACTCGGCGGGCGCGGCGGCGCGCAGGTACTGATCGAGCACGTCGAACAGGCTGCGCGTGAAGGTGCGGAAGTTGACGGGCTTGGTGAGGAAGTCGTCGGCGCCGCCCCGCAGGCTGGCCTCGCGATCCTCCTCGCGCGCGCTGGTGGTCAGCATCACCGTGGGGATGCCCCGCAGCGTCGGATCCTGCTTCAGCCCGCGCAGCACCTCGAGGCCGGTGAGCTTGGGCATGTTGATGTCGAGCAGGATCAGCTGGGGGCGGACGCCACCGCCGAAGAGGAGATCGAGCGCCTCCTGTCCGTCGCGGGCGACGAGCACCTTCACTTTGCGCGGATAGGTGCGCAGCGCGCGCTGCAGCAGGAGGACGTGGTCCTCGTCGTCCTCCGCGAGCAGCACCTGGTCGTAGGTGACAGGCTCTTGCATACCGGATCCGAGCGCCCCCCGAGCGCAGGTTCCCCCACAGGTTGCCCCGCTCGGGGCGCCGGGTCAACCAACCCGCGCGGGGGTCGGTCCACCGGCCGCGGCGAGGCGCGCCGCCGGCGCCGCCGCCTCCGGCGCGATCTGCGTGTACATGCGGCTGCTCTCGATGGTCTCGTGCCCGAGGATCTCGGCCAGGGACACGAGGTCGCGCGTGCGCTGCCAGTACGCGAACGCGAAGGTGTGCCGCAGCACCTGCGGCGTGGCGTCCACCCGCGCGAACGTGCAGTGTTTGCGCACGATGCGCTGCAGCCCGTTGGCGCTCAGCTGGCCGCGCTCGCCGACCAGCAGGGGCCAGCTCGCCGGCGGCCCCTCGTGGCCGAAGGGCATCGGCGAGTGCGGCACCTCGGCCATGCGCGGCACCAGCTCGACGGCCGGCGGCTCGACGAGGTGGTCGGGCGGCCACCCGCCGCTGGCCGGCAGCACCAGCTCGCCCGAGGGGGGCAGCGCCAACAGGCCCCGCTCGACGAGGCTCCAGGCCAGCTTGCGGGCGGCCCGCGTCGGAAGCGGGACCACGCGGTCGCGCGTCCCCTCCACCCGCAGGCTGCCGACGCCGAAGTCGACGTCCCCCACCGTCAGCGCCACCACCTCGCTCACCTTGAGGCCCGTGTCGAGCAGCAGATAGAAGGCCGCCTGATCGCGCAGGCACCCCCGCTCGTCGACGTGCCGGAGCAGCGTGTTGACGTCCTCGGCCGACAGCACGCGCGGCCCCCGGTCGACGCGCCGCTGGCGGGCGCGCTCGCGGATGGCGTCCACCGTGCTGCGCCGCAGCACCCCCTGCTGGCTGAGGAAGGCGCCGTAGGTGCGCGCGAAGGCCAGCCGCCGCGACACGGTCGCGCCGCTCTTGCCCCGCGCCTCGGCCGTCTCCCGCCAGGCCGCGGTGACCTCGGCGTCCAGCATCGTCGCGTCGAACAGCTGACCGTAGCGGCGCCGGTACCACATGGCCAGGTGCTGCCAGTCCGAGCGATAGGACCGGGCGGTCGAGCTGCTGCGCCCCCGCCGGGCCAGCCAGTCGAGGAACCGCTCGAAGCGGAGGCCCTCGTCCGGCGTCACGTAGTGATTGACGAGCTCCATGGAGTTCCTCCGTTCTAGCCGAGCAGCGACAAGGCGTTCTGCGGCTGTGCGTTGGCCTGCGCCAGGATGGACGTGGCGGCCTGCTGCAGCACCTGGTTGCGGGACAGGTTGGCGGTCTCGGCCGCGAAGTCGGCGTCCTGGATGCGGCTGCGCGCCGCGGCCGCGTTCTCGGTCACCGCGGTCAGGTTGGTGATCGTCGACTCGAGCCGGTTCTGGATGGCGCCGAGCCGCGAGCGGATGCCCGACAGCTGCTCGAGCGCGCGATCGCTCACCAGGATGCCCAGGTTGGCGCCCTCGCGCGTCGTGATGTCGACCGTCGTGATGGCCTGCACCCCGCTGACGCCGACCAGCGCGTTCGGGGTGAAGCCGATCAGCGCCTCGTTGCCCCCGGTCACCTGGTACTGGTCGCTCGAGTGCAAGGTCAGCGTGCCGAAGGCCACGCCCGTGGACAGGCCGGTGATCGCCGCGCCGGTGCCCGACGCCACCACCTCGATGTTGCGGCCGTCCTCGGCGGTCAGCTCGACGCGCCCCTCGGCGGTGCGCGACGCCACGACGCCGGTGATCGCCGCCTCGGCGTTGATCGCCACGATCAGGCCGTCGTCGGCGTCGTCCTGCGTGACCGTGAAGCCGGTGATCGTGCGACCGTTGATCCGGACGTTGTTGGTCGCGTCGAGCGTGCCGCCGCCGATGTCCGCGCCGCCGGTCGCCACCGTCGCGTTGGCGTAGGCCTCGACCTGGGTGAAGGCCGACGAGTCGTTGATCGCGGCGGCCTTGGCGATGGCGCTGCCCGTCGCGAAGGACGTGCTGACGGCGTCGTCCGCCGGCTGCGTCGCGCGGATGGTGACCCCGTTGATCAGCACCTCGTCGGTGCCGATGGCCGCCGTCGTGACGCTCGCGCCGGTGCGCACGGCCGAGCGGCCGAGCGTCTTGGCCCGCGCGTCGTCGACGCTCAGGGCGATGCCCTCGCGGAAGTTCATGCCGATGTGGAAGACGCTGGCGATGAACGTGCCGTCGAGCACCTTCTGGTTGTTGAAGGTGGTGGTGTCGCCGATGCGGGCCAGCTCCGCGATGAGCTGGCTCACCTCGTTCTGCAGCGCCTCGCGATCGGTCTCGTTGTTGACGTCCGAGGCGGCCTGCACCGACAGCTCGCGGACGCGCTGGACGATGGAGGTCGCCTCCTGCAGCGCGCCCTCGGCCACCTGGGCGAGGCTGATGCCGTCGTTGGCGTTGCGCGCGGCCTGGGTGAGGCCCCGCACCTGACTGGTGAAGCGTTCGCTGATCGACAGGCCCGCGGCGTCGTCGGCGGCGCGGTTGATGCGCAGGCCGCTCGACAGGCGCTCGAAGCTCTGCCCCAGCTTGGACGACACGTTCAGCAGGTTGCGCTGAGCGTTCAATGACGCCACGTTGGTGTTGACGAAGAGACCCATGGTTCTCTCTCCCGTGCAGACGCCCCGAGAGGCTCTGCGGCGTTGACTCTGGTGGCTGCGAAAGCACCCCCCCGTCCCTCGGCGTCAGCGGCGCCCGGGCGGACCCGAGGCGCGACGGACGCGGCGGAGCGGTGCGACGCGCGCCGCCCGCCTCAGCGCGAGCGACGCGACGACCGCGGGGGTTACTGCAGCAGCGACAGCGCCTGCTGCGGGCTCTGGTTGGCCTGCGCCAGGATGGTCGTGGCCGCCTGGGTCAGGATCTGGTTGCGCGACAGCTCGGCCGTCTCGGTGGCGAAGTCGGCGTCCAGGATGCGGCTGCGCGCGGCGGCCGCGTTCTCGGTGACCGCGCTCAGGTTGTTGATCGTGCTCTGCAGGCGGTTCTGCACCGCGCCCAGCTCGGCCCGCTGCGAGGTCACCTGCGAGATGGCGCGATCGGTGATCAGCAGCGCCAGGTTGGCGCCCTCGCGCGTCGTGAGGTCGATCGTGTCCACCGCCTGCGCCGCGCTGACGCCCACGAGGGCGTTGTCGACGAAGCCGATGTAGTCCTCGTTGTCACCGCCGAGGCGGTACTGCTCCTCGGAGTGCAGGGTCAGCGTCGCCGTCGTCACGTCCCCGCCCGCCGGCGTGACGAGGCCGGTGATCGCGCCGCCGTTGCCCAGGGTGGTGACCTCGATGTTGCGGCCGTCCTCGGCGTAGAGCTCGATCTGACCGGTCGAGTCGCGGCGCGCGATGACGCCGGTGAACTCGAACTCGGCGTTGATGGCGTCGAGCAGGTTCTCGTCCGCGTCGCTCGCGGTGACCGTCAGGCCGGTGATCGTCCGGCCGTTGATCGTCACGTTGTTGTTCTGATCGAGCACCCCGTTCTGGACCG
This sequence comes from Myxococcales bacterium, assembly GCA_020633465.1. Classification (GTDB taxonomy): domain Bacteria; phylum Myxococcota_A; class Bradymonadia; order UBA7976; family UBA1532; genus JACKDN01. The sequence goes on along the minus strand of JACKDN010000049.1, from coordinate 25,554 downwards.
CGCCGGTGCTCGCCCGCACGGTGGCGTTGGCGTACGCGGTCACCTTGTGGAACTCGCTCGAGTCGTTGATCGCGGCGGCCTTGGCGATGGCCGAGCCGGTCGCGAAGCTGGTGCTGAGCGCGTCGTCCGCGGGCTGCGTCGCCCGCACCGTCACGCCGTTGATCGTGAGGCTGGCGGCGCCGGCCGCGGCCGTCAGCGCGTTGGTGGTCACCGCCAGCGTGCCGGTCGCGACCGCCTGCCGGCCCAGCGTCTCGGCGCGGGCGTCGTTGACCTGCACGCGGATGTTCTCGCGGAAGTTCATGCCGACGTGGAAGAACTTGTCGGTGAACGACCCGTCGAGCAGCTTCTGGTTGTTGAAGGTGGTCGTCTCGCCGATCCGCTGCAGCTCCTGCTGCAGCTGGGTGACCTCCTCCTGCAGCGCGATGCGGTCGGACTCGCTGTTGACGTCCGACGACGCCTGCACGGCCAGCTCGCGGATGCGCTGCAGGATCGACGTCGTCTCCTGCAGGGCGCCCTCGGCCACCTGCACGACGCTCACGGCGTCGTTGGCGTTGCGCACCGACTGCGTCAGGCCGCGGATCTGGCTGGTGAAGCGCTCGCTGATCGCGAGGCCGGCCGCGTCGTCGGCGGCGGTGTTCACCCGCAGGCCGCTCGACAGGCGCTGGAAGCTCTTGGCCAGGCGGTTCGTGCCGTTGAGCAGGTTCCGCTGGGCGTTGATCGAGGCGATGTTCGTGTTGACGAAGAGACCCATGACTGTCCTCCATGACGCACGCGCGCTCCGTTCCGTGGAGCGTGCGAACAAGTCGCCGGCCACCTGACCGGCTGTGTTCGGGGCTCGCGCGAACCACCGCGCCGAACCCAAGTCCCGGGGCCGGCGCGCACCATCGCGCCGACCCATCACTGTGTGTCGAACCACCTGCCTCGAGCGGCCGGGACCATCCCGAGCGTTCGAGGCAGCCGCCACGGGCCCACCGGAGCGAGCCTGCGGCGCTGCGCGCGGCCCGGCCCCACGGGGCGCGGTCGCGCCGATCACCCCGCGGGGTGACCGGGGTGCTGCGCCGGGCGCGCGCCGGACGCACCGGGGGCGTGGACGGAGCCCCCTCGCGCGAAGCGAAGGTGACCGTCTGTTCCCTGGCACCGTCGAGGGCTCGACCGGGCTGCACCGTGCTCGAGCGGCGCGGCCCCTGGCGGGCGCCGCGCGTCGAGCGTGTGTCGTCCTTCGGGCGGACCGCCGTGGCAGCCCCCCTCGCTCACCTCCTACCCCGCCGCGGCGCGCGGCGAGCCCGGCGCGCGCCGCAGCGGCGCTGTCGTCGGCACCCCCGCCGCGAGCGACCGCGGCGTCCCTCTCCGGGCGCGCGGACGCACCTCCAGGCAGACGACGCGCGTTCTACCGGGGCCCGCCGAGCGTTCTGTCCTCAGTGGATCGGTCGCGTGGGCGACCGACCACCGCGTCAGCGTCGACTCACCGTCGCGTCACCGTCGCGGGCGAAAGCCCGACGCGCGGCCGCGGGGGGTCCGGCTGCGATGAAAGGGGTTCATGTCCGCTTCGTAGCCGTGCGGGTGCGTCGCCGCGTGCACCAGGTCGCGCCAGGCGCTCTCGATGAGCGCGATGACCTTGTGGTTCATGGCGAGCAGGCCCATGACGGCGCGATCGAAGCGCTCGTCGTCGTGGGCGTCGGACGGCTCGACCGACGGACGCAGCCCGTCAGGGCGGGCCTGGGTCAGATACAGAGACACTCATCGTGCACCTCCCTGTGCGCGGCGCTGGGGCCGCGATGGTCAGGCCGGTCCATGGCCTGGTCTGGGGCGTCCGCCACGCGGACCGCCCATTCGATCAAGGGCGCGCCGAGCGCGCCGTCACGCCGCGCGCGCAGCCTCGAGGCGTCCCCGCTGGAACGCCCGTCGCCTTCGGATCACCGCCGCGGGTCGCACCACGCCGGCCGAGCGTCGCGCGCTCGCATCGCCAGCGAACGCTTCGCCGCGCATCCAGCGGACGGATCGCGCCCGTCGTCGGTCCGCGAGGTTCCTGCCTCGCCGCGTCCATCGGACGGATCGCGCCCGTCGTCGGCCCGCGAGGTTCCTGCCTCGCCGCGTCCAGCGGACGGATCTCACCCATCGTCGGCCCGCGAAGGCTCCTGCCTCGCCGCGTCCATCGGACGGATCGCGCCCGTCGTCGGCCCGCGAGGTTCCTGCCTCGCCGCGTCCATCGGACGGATCTCACCCGTCGTCGGCCCGCGAGGTTCCCTGCCTCGCCGCGTCCAGCGGACGGATCGCGCCCGTCGTCGGCCTGCGAGGTTCCTGCCTCGCCGCGTCCAGCGGACGGATCTCGCCCGTCGTCGGCCCGCGAGGTTCCTGCCTCGCCGCGTCCATCGGACGGATCTCGCCCGTCGTCGGCCCGCGAGGTTCCTGCCTCGCCGCGTCCATCAGCAGACGGATCGCGCCCGTCGTCGGCCCGCGAGGGCGCCGCCTCGCCGCGTCCATCGGACGGATCGCGCCCGTCGTCGGCCCGCGAGGCGCCTGCCTCGCCCGCGTCCATCGGACGGATCGCGCCCGTCGTCGGCCCGCGAGGGCGCTGCCTCGCCGCGTCCATCGGACGGATCTCACCCGTCGTCGGCCCGCGCGAGGCGCCTGCCTCGCCGCGTCCAGCAGGACGGAGCTCGCCCGTCGTCGGCCCGCGAGGCGCTCTGCCTCGCCGCGTCCATCGGACGGAGCTCGCCCGTCGTCGGCCCGCGAGGCGCTCTGCCTCGCCGCGTCCATCGGACGGATCGCACCCGTCGTCGGCCCGCGAGGCGCCTGCCTCGCCGCGTCCAGCGGACGGATCGCGCCCGTCGTCGGCCCGCGAGGGTTCCTGCCTCGCCGCGTCCAGCGGACGGATCACCGCCCGTCGGCCCGCGAGGCTCCTGCCTCGCCGCATCCAGCGGACGGAGCTCGCCCGTCGTCGGTCCGCGAGGCGCCTGCCTCGCCGCGTCCATCGGACGGATCGCGCCGGTCGTCGGCCCGCGAGGTTCCTGCCTCGCCGCGTCCAGCGGACGGATCTCGCCCGTCGTCGGTCCGCGAGGTTCCTGCCTCGCCGCGTCCAGCGGACGGATGGCGCCCGTCGTCGGTCCACGGGGCGCCTGCCTCGCCGCGTCCATCGGACGGATCCCGCCCGTCGTCGGTCCGCGGGCGCCTGCCTCGCCGCGTCCAGCGGACGCCTCGCCCGTCGTCGGTCGCGAGTTCCTGCCTCGCCGCGTCCATCGGACGGATCTCGCCCGTCGTCGGTCCGCGGGCGCCTGCCTCGCCGCGTCCAGCGGACGCAGCTCACCGGTCGTCGGTCCGCGAGGCTCACGCGTCGTGCCTTCTGGCGGCCGCGGCTCGCCGGCTGGCGCGCCGCGAAGCGCAGGCTGCGCCAGGAGTTCAGCGCCAGGATCTCGTCTCTCGGCGCGCGCCGGGTCGAGCCCGCGCGCGTCGGTCGGACGAACTTCGCCCGTCGTCGGCCCGCGCGCCTGGCGCCAGGACCGGCTGCACCGCGCGGTGCTCGGCCGTCAGACGGCGCGCCTCCCCGAGGCTCGCCAGGCCCATCGTCGCCTTCGCGCGCTCAGGCGCGCTGACGCACCGCGTGGCCACGGGGCCCGCGCACGGCGCCGTCGGCGGCCGAGATCCAGCGACGCCGTCGCCGCGCGCCTCGCGTCCCGAGCCGGCACCTCGCCCTCGGCCGCGCGCTCCTCGGCGCGCACGCCGCGGGACGGCAGGGGCGCGAGCGGCAGCGCCCACGGGACGCCGCGACCATCGGATCGCGGTCGGTCCCCGCTCGAAGCGTCTCGCGCTCGCCCGACAGTGCGGGGCCGAGCCTGGCGCGCAGGGATCCCGCGCGAAGCGCCGCGCGGCGCCGGCTCGGCACGCTCTGAACGCTCCGCGCCCGGCGGCCGGCGGACGATCCGCCCGCCGCCAACGCATCGGCGCCGGCACCCAGCCGAGCCAGCCGCGCATCGCGCGCGCCCGACTCGAGCGTCAGGGCGCACCGAGGCGGCGCCCACCGCAGCGGATCCGCCGTCGGTCGATCCTCGAGGGTCCGCCGCGCCGCGACCGCGCCCCGCGGGCCCCGACCGGGGCGCCGCGGCCACGGCGCTCGGGGCGCGGGCTCGGGCGCCGCCCGCGTCGCGGCCCCGCGTCCCCTGGGGGGCGGGCCCGCGACGCTCGGCGTCGGGGTTGCGAGGGCGGTTCGGCTCCATGGCGGATCCCTCCGGTGCGCGCCGCTGCCGGCGCAGCTGTCTCGTGTCTCGTTCGTCGTCCACCCGAGTCATGGCACGCGGCCATCGCTCGGTGTCATCGCTCCGCCCCCTGGCTCGACCGGCCCGCCACCGGAGTGACGCCGCCAGCCGGCCGGGCTCAGGCCACCCCGCCCGGCACCACCACCGGGCGCGCTCGCTCGGCCCCGTCCGGACGCGTTGGCGGACCCTCCTCGCCGTCGACGCTCAGGTACAGCCGCGTCGTCTCGAGGCTCTCGTGCCCGAGCAGATCCGCCAGCGCCACCAGGTCACCGTCGTGCGCGGCCAGGAAGGCCGCGGCGAAGGTGTGTCTCAGCGTGCCCGGCGATGCCTGCACCTTGGCGAACCGACAGTACTTGCGCACCACCCGCTGCACCGCGTTGGCGGTCAGGGGTCCACGCTCGCCGAGGAAGAGCGGGCCCGGCCCGTCGCCGCGCTCGCTCAGCCAGGCCCGCAGCCGCCGGCGCCCGTGTCCGCTCAGCGGCAGACTGCGCACCTCGTCGGGTGTCACCGTCGCCGACCGTGAGCCCAGGTTCACGTCGTCTCGCTCCAGCGCCACCAGCTCGCTCACCCGCAGCCCGGTCTCGAGCAGCGTGTGCACGATGGCCTGGTCGCGGGCCGGCGCCCGCCGGTCGACCTCCCGAAGGAAGCGCCGCAGCTCGAGATCGCTCAGGCCCTTCGGCCGCCGCGGCTTCTGGGGCACCGGCGCCACCTCGCGGATGGACTCGATGGCCCGAGCGCGCAACAGTCCCCGCCCCTGCGCCCAGCTGGCGTAGCGCTTCAGGAACACCAGCTTGCGGTTGATCGTCGCCGGCCGCAGCCCGCTCGTCCGCAGATGCTCGCGGTAGGCCGCGACCGTCTCGTCGTCGAGCGCCGAGACCTCGAAGGGCGCGCCCGGGCCGTCCTGGGCGTACCAGTCGACGAACCCGCTCCAATCGCTCCGGTAGGAGTCGATGGTCTTCGGGGCGCGACCGCGGCGCTCGAGCTCGGCGACGAAGGCGCCGAGGTGGCGCGCCTCGTCCGGGGTGCAGGGCGATCGCTCCGCCGCGGGGGCGGCGCCGCCTGGGTCGAACCGTTCCATCTGCCTTCTCCTCTCTCGAGGCGGCCCCGGGACGGGTCCCCTGGGGCGGCCGCGAGACGCACGGGTGGTGTGTCACCGCGACACATGCCGCGGCGCGTCCATCGGCGGGCGCGCCGGCCGGTCGTCGACCGGTCGCGCCTTCGCCGTCGTGCGCGGCGTCAGCCCTGCAGCAGGCTCAGCACCTGCTGCGGCTGGGCGTTCGCCTGGGAGAGGATCGAGATGCCCGCCTGGGACAGAATCTGGTCCCGCGACAGGTTGGTGGTCACCTCGGCGAAGTCGGCGTCCCGGATGCGGCTCCGCGACGCCGTGCTGGCCTCGATGATGGCCGTCAGGTTCGACAGCGTCGACTGCATGCGGTTCGTCACCGCGCCCAGCTCGGCGCGGTCGCTGGTGATCTGGGCCAGGGCCCGGTCGATCTTCAGCAGCGACTCGTTCGCTTCGAAGCGCGTCTCGACGCTCACCGTGGTCACGGCGTCGGCGCTGGTGACGCCGATGAGCTCGTTGTCGGCGAAGCCGATGTACGCCTCGTTGTTGCCCGTCACCGTGTACTGCTCTTCGCTGTACAGGTTCAGCTCGGCCGTCTTCACTTGCGATCCGCCGATGCCGATGACGTCGGGCCCGTTGACCTGCAGCTCGATGTTGCGTCCGTCCTCGGCGCGCAGCACGAGGCGGCCCCGCTCGTCGAGCGACGCGGCCACGCCGGTGCGGTCGAAGACCTCGTTGATCGAGCGCACCAGCACGTCGGTCGCGTCGTCGGCGGCGACCCCGAAGCCCGAGATCACCTGGCCGTTGATGACGATGTTGGTCGCGTTGTCCAGCGTGCCGCCGGTGATCGCGTTGGCCGACACGAACTCGTTGGGCAGCGGCTTGGCCGTCACGCCGTGGAACTCGGTGGTGTCGTTGATGGCCGCCGCCTTGGCGATGGCCGAGCCCGCCGCGAACGACGTCGACAGCTGGTCGTCGACCGCCTGCGTGTTGCGGATGGTCACCCCGTTGAGCAGGACGTCGCCCGCCTGGATGGGGTTGGTGGCGACCGGCACGCCGGTCTGCGTCGCCTGCCGACCGATGGTCAGCGAGCGGGCGTCCCGGATGCGCACCCGCACCGTCTCGCGAGCGAACGCGCCGACGTGGAAGAAGGCGTCGATGAACGAGCCATCGAGCAGCTTCTTGCCGTTGAAGGTGGTCGTCTCGCCGATGCGGGTCAGCTCCTCGATGAGCTGGTCGACCTCGTTCTGCAGCGCCTCGCGCTCGCCGTCGCCGTTGATGTCGTTGGCGGCCTGAATCGACAGCTCGCGCATCCGCTGGAGGATGCTGGTCGACTCGGACAGGGCCGCCTCGGCCACCTGCGACAGCGACACCGCGTCGTTCGCGTTGCGCACCGCCTGGCTCAGGCCGCGGATCTGGCTGGTGAAGCGCTCGCTGATGGCGAGGCCCGCGGCGTCGTCGCCCGCGGTGTTGATCCGCAGACCGCTCGAGAGCTGCTGGAACTGCTTGGCGAGGCGGTTCTGGGTGTGGAGCAGGTTGCGCTGCCCGTTGAGGGCGGCAACATTGGTGTTGATGAACAGGCCCATCGTTTCCTCCTTGGAAACAACCTCGTCCCGCCCCAGGCGGGGTAATCGAGGGCGGCATCCATGCCTTTTCGGGTCAGGGCGCGCATCCTGTGCGCCCGCTCAATGTCTCGACCGAAGCTCTTGCCCGGGCCCCGTCCTTGGGTTTCCCGCGGCTTCACCCACCACATCGGACGGCGTCCCGCGATCGTGAGGAAAAAGTGCGCCCTTTGAGTGCGAGCTTATCGGTGCGGCTTTCGGTGCGCGCGAAGCGGGCGGCCTTATGCGGCGGGCTCGCGCGGCGGCCGAAGCGTCACCGGAAGACGGTGAAGGTGCCGTCCTCCGGGGCCGCGGCGTGGCACAGGTGGCAGCCCTCGGCGTCGGCGGCGATGCGCGCCCGGGTGGCGGGGTCGAAGCTCTCGTAGGTCCAGCCGCCGAGATCGCCCTCGCCCGTCTTGCGTCGGACGTCCACCCGCGTGACGACGTCGGGCGCGTCGAGCGGCGCGTGCACCTTCACCAGCACCGTGCCGGTGGGCCAGCCCCCCCGGTCCGGCCGCGCGTCGGGCGACGCGTAGTGTCGGCGCTGCTCGCCCGCGCGCTCGTCCTGCACCGGCTCGGGCGCCTGGGTCCAGCGGACGTAGTCGGTCGGGAAGTCGGGGGCGGCGGGCGGCGGGCGCGGCGTGGTGCGCACCGTCGGCGCGTCGGGCTGGCCCAGGCTGCCGCAGCCGAGCGACAGCGCGGCGACCAGGGCGGAGAGCGGGAGAAGGCGTCGCTTCACCCGCGCATCTTCACCCGCGCGCGCCACGGCGGCAACCCGCCCCTTCCCGCCGACCCGTGCAGCGTTCATACTGCCCGCCGGAGGCCAACAGAGGGGGACCCCCATGCAACCCAAGACCATCCTCAAGGCGGCGCTGGTGCTGGCGGTGCTCTTCGCGGGCGTCCAGTTCTCGCTGGTGTACATCAACCGGCTTCAGCTGAAGAGCATCATGGACTCGGAGGCCCTCGACGGCCGGCGCAACAAGTCCGGCGCCGAGACCATCGAGTCGAACATCCGCGCGCGCGCCGAGTCGACCAGCGTGCACATCCCCGACAACGTGGTCTTCACCATCGAGGGCACCGGGGGCGGCGACAACGATCTGTGGATCACCGCCGAATACACCGACGAGGTGAACCTGCTGGTGCACAAGGTGCCCATCGACATGGTGGTCGAAGCGAACGCCGCGCCGCCGATCAACTGACGGCGCGGCGAGGGGCGGCCTCGCTCAGCCAGCGATGTCGGCGACGAGGGCCGGCACCGCGGCGATGGCGGCGGGCAGCTTGTCGGGCGACTTGCCGCCGCCCTGGGCGAAGTCGGGGCGCCCGCCCCCCTTCCCGTCCACCCGCTCGGTCACGGCCTTCACCAGCTTGCCGGCGTGGAAGCGGGCGTCGCCCTTCAGGCGCGGACCCACCGCCGCGATGATCGCCACCGCGCCGTCGAGCTCGGCGCCCAGCACCATCACCCCGCCGGGCAGCTTGTCGCGCAGCCGGTCGGCCAGCGCCGCCAGGGTGTCGCGCGCGTCCACCTGCACCTGCGCGGCCACCAGCGGCACGCCGGCGACCTCGATGGCGGCCTCGATCAGGGCGTCGGCGTCGACCGCCCCGCCGCTGCGCCGCGCCTTGTCGAGCGCCTTCTTCAGGCTGCGCTGCTCGTCCAGCAGCGCCTCGACGCGCTCCACCAGCCGGGCGGGATCCGTCTTCAACAGGCCGGCCGCCTCGCGCAGCCGGTGGTGCTCGTCGCGGGCCAGCGCGTCGGCCGCGTGGCCGACCACCGCCTCGATGCGGCGCACGCCGGCGGCCACGCCGCCCTCCGAGGTGATGCGCAGGTGCCCGATGTCGCCGGTGCGGCCGACGTGGTTGCCGCCGCACAGCTCGAAGCTGTCGGCGCCCGCGCGGACCGTGCGCACCGAGTCGCCGTACTTCTCGCCGAACAGCGCCACGACGCCCTCGGCCTTCGCGTCCTCGAGCGACACGCCCTCGGTCACCTGCACGACCGCGTTGGCCCGCACCCGCCCGTTGACCCAGTCCTCGACGGCCTCGATCTCGTCGGCGGTCAGCCCCTTGTTGTGGCTGAAGTCGAAGCGCAGGCGATCCGGCTCGACCACCGAGCCCTTCTGCTCGACGTGGGGGCCGACCACGTGCTTGAGCGCGGCATGCAGCAGGTGCGTGGCCGTGTGGTGCAGCGCCTTCTTCGCGCGACGCTCGACGTCGACGTGCGCGATCACGCGATCGGACGCCGTCAGGCGCACCTCGCCCTTCGTCAGCCGCCCGACGTGATGCACCACGCCGTTGATCGACTGGACGTCCTCGATGGCGAGCGTGAAGCCCGGGCCCTCGAGCGTGCCGTGGTCGGCGATCTCACCGCCGCTCTCGGCGTAGAAGGGCGTCTCCTTCAGCACCAGCTCGTAGCGGCCCTCGTCCTCGAGCGCGCGCCAGCGCATCACGGCCGTCTCGAGGTTGGCCCGCCCGTAGCCGGTGAAGCCCTGCCCGCCGCCGTCGCGCAGCACGTGCCACTCGCCGCCCGCCTCTTTGAAGGTGCCGGCCTCGCGCGAGCGCTCGCGCTGCGCCTCCATCGCCTGCTCGAAGCCCGCCTCGTCGACGGTGAAGCCGCGCTCGGCCGCCTCGATGGCGGTCAGATCGACCGGGAAGCCGAAGGTGTCGTACAGCTTGAAGGCCTCGTCGCCGCCGATGACCCGATCGCCCTCGCCCTTCGCCTCCATGATCTGGTGGATGCGGCTCATCCCCTGGTCGATGGTGCGGAAGAAGCGCGCCTCCTCCTCGGCCAGCGCGTCGGCGGTGTTCTGCAGGATGTGCGCGGGCATGTCGTAGACGCCCTCGAACAGCTCGCCCACCTGCGGCACCAGCGCGCCGAGGAAGGGCCCGTCGAAGCCCAGCCGGCGGCCGTGGCGCACCGCGCGGCGCAGGATGCGGCGCAGCACGTAGCCGCGGCCCTCGTTGCTGAACTGGCCGCCTTCGCTGATGGTGAAGGTGAGGCAGCGCAGGTGGTCGGCGATGACCTGCAGGTCGACGCGGCGCTCGGGATCGTTCCAGTCGGCGCCCGTGCGGCGCATCGTCTCGCGGATGATCGGCTGGAACAGATCGGTCTCGTAGACCGACAGCTTGCCCTGCAGGATGAGCGTGATGCGCTCCATGCCCATGCCGGTGTCCACCGACTGCAGGGCCAGCGGCGTCATCGAGCCGTCCGCCGACCGGTTGGAGTCCATGAACACGTTGTTCCAGAACTCCATGTAGCGGTCGCCCTCGCCGCCCATGTAGTCATCGGGGCCGGTGCCCGCCTCGGGGCCGAGGTCGTAGAAGAGCTCGGTGCACGGGCCGCAGGGCCCCGTGTCGCCCATCGACCAGAAGTTCTCCTCGTCGCCCTTCTCCACGTCACCGAAGCGGTAGATGCGCTCGTCGGGCAGGTGGGCGACGTCCTTCCAGATGGCGACCGACTCGTCGTCGTCCTTGTAGACGCTGACGTAGATCTTCTCGCGATCGAGGCCATAGACCTCGGTCGACAGCTTCCACGCCATCGTGATGGCGGCTTCCTTGTAGTAGTCGCCGAACGACCAGTTCCCCAGCATCTCGAACCAGGTCAGGTGCCGAGCGTCCTTGCCCACGGCGTCGAGATCGTTGTGCTTGCCGCCGGCGCGCACGCACTTCTGCACGCTGCAGGCGCGGGTGTAGTCGCGCTTCTCCTGGCCGAGCAGCAGGGCCTTGAACTGGTTCATGCCCGCGTTCGTGAACAGGAGCGTCGGATCGTCCCGCGGGATGATCGGCGACGACGGCACCTCGCGGTGCGGCAGGGTCGGGTGCTCGACGAAGTAGTCGAGGAAGGTCCGCCGGATGCGCTTCTGGTCCCAGGTCATGGCCTCGCTCGCGTTCAGGGGGGTCGCGCGGGGCGCGCGGCGCAGGTACAACGACGCGCGGGGCAGCCCCGTGAATGGCCGACGTTTCTAGACGCACGGAGGTTCCAGTGTCAACGACGCGCGCCCGGTGGCCGGCCCTGCTCGGCGCCCTGCTCGCGCTCGGCTGCGGGCCCGACCCCGTCGAGCGCGTCACGGGCGTCTGGGAGGTGGATGCCGACGCGCTCGTCGACGATCCTCTCCTCACGCGCGCGGGCGAGAGCCGCGCCGGCGCGCTGGCCGCCGATCTCGCGCGCGGCATGGTCGCGCGCGTGCAGATCGAGATCGCCCCGCCCACGTGCACCTGGACCGTCGCCGGCCGGGCCGACGCCCGCCGCTGCAGCGTGCGCCGCGACGACGACCGCCGCGTCGTCCTGCGCGTCGAGGCGCCCGAGGGGCCGCCCGACTTCTGGCACCTGCACCTCGGCGAGGGGTCGCCCGTGCTGGAAGTGGGCGATCGAAGGCTGCCGCTGAGGCCCGCGCCGCGCCCTTGACAGGTCCGAGGCCGTCTCCTAGCGTCCCGCGTGATTCCCGTGGCGCCGCGAGCCTTTGCGGCGTCGGAACCGCCCCGGGACGGGGCCACCGACACCGCCCCGTTCGGGCGAGGGACACTCCGACATGATTCAGCAGCGCTTCAACCTGTTCGCCGTGTTCGCCCTGCTCATGGGTCTCGCCGTCGCCGGCTGCAGCAAGCCGCAGGACAAGATCGTCGGCGTCTGGACGATCGACGTCGAGGCCACCATGAAGCAGGATCCGAAGACGAAGGATCTGAAGGAAGAGGACCTGAAGAAGCAGGTCGAGATGGCCAAGAAGTTCATGGGCGAGATGTCCTTCGAGTTCACGAAGGACGGCAAGATGATCGCCAGCTTCGGCAAGGAGAAGAAGGAGGGCACCTACACGGTCAAGGGCACCGAGGGCAACACCGTCACCCTCGAGACCAAGACCATGAAGGGCGACAAGGAGAAGGTCGAAGAGCTGAAGGTCACGATCGAAGGCGACAAGCTGATGATCACCGACAAGAAGCAGACCATGGTGCTGGCCCGCAAGTAGCGGCGCTCCGCCCTCACCCTCCCCCGGCTCAGCCCTCGCCCAGCGTCCAGGACCGCGGCAGCTCACTCACCAGCACGCCGTCGGCCAGCATCCCGCAGCCCAGCACGCCCAGCGCGTCGCGCACGACGACGTGGCCGTAGGTCTCGGTGTCGTCGACGCTGATCGGCTCGCGCGCCAGGAAGCGCGCCGCGGTGGCGTCGTCGAGGTCGAACACGCGCCGGGTGGCGTGGGCCCCCACCTTCATCAGGAAGATGCTGGTCGGCTTGCCCGCGGGCGGGGGCTTGCGCAGGGTCATCACGCCCAGCGCCTCGAGGCCCAACCCCGGGGGCGGCGTGACCGCGGCGGCCGTCATCCAGATGGCCGGCGAGCCCGCGCGGTGCCAGAAGGCGAAGTCGGCGAAGACGGCGGCCGGGATGCCGAAGCGCTCGCCGAACCAGGCGATCAGCGCCGGGGCCTCGGGGTAGGGCTCAAAGGCGACGAAGTCGCGCAACGAAGAAGCCTCCCGTGTCGTTGTGGTGCGGCCAGAGGCGCGCGGCGTTCGCGGCGTCCGGCCGGTAGTGGCGGCCGTCCCAGGCGGTGATGCCGGGCGTCACCCGCAGGCCGGGCGGCACGTCGAGGGGCTCGACGGTGACCAGCGAGGGATCCACGGCGTCGAGCACGCCCTCGTTCTCTTCGGGCGCGTAGGTGCAGGTGGCGTAGACGATGGTGCCGCCCGGCCGGGTCAGCTTGACCGCCCGGCGCAGGGCCGCCTTCTGCACCTGCACGATGCTGGCGCGGTAGCGCTCGTCGGTGGCCTGGTACCGCGACCGGGGCTTGCGCGTGGTGCCCTCGCAGGTGCAGGGCACGTCGGCCAGCACGCGGTCGAACCAGCCCTCGGGCGCGGGCAACACGGCGGCGTCGTGGCAGCTGACCGCGGCGTTCGTGACGCCCAGGCGGTCGAGCGTGCGCCGCAGGGCGGCCAGGCGGCCCAGCTTGCGGTCGTTGGCCACCAGCGTGCCGCGATCCTGCATGGCGACCGCGATCTGCGCGGCCTTGCCGCCCGGCGCGGCGCACAGATCGGCCACCCGCTCGCCGGGCTGGGCGCCGACGAGATCGCCCGCCCAGAGCGCGGCCTCCTCTTGCCCGTAGACGAAGCCGCCGAGGTGCAGCCGGCTGCCGGCGAAGCTCACGTCGGTCGGCAGACGCCACGCGTGCGGGCGCCAGGGCACGGGCCGCGCCTCCAAGAAGTCACGGCGCAGGGCCGCCTCGGTCACCTCGACCGGTCCCCGCAGCGGGTTGATCCAGACGACGCGGGGCAGCGGGCGCACGGACGCCTCGAGGAAGACGTCGACGTCGTCCACGAGGTCGGCGTAGCGCCGCAGCCAGTCCAGCGGGTGAGACGCGGCGCTCATCCCTTGACGCCGCCGGCGGTCAGGCCGCCGACCAGGTGCCGCTGCAGCAGGAAGAACAGCGCCATCACCGGGGCGCTCACCAGCAGCGCGCCGGCGGCGAAGTGCCCCCACTCGGTGGTGTAGTCGCCCACGTACTGCTGAAGCTGCACCGGCAGCGTGTAGGCGGCCTCGTCGCTCATGAAGGTGGCGGCCAGGATGTACTCGTTCCAGGCGGTCATGAAGCTGAACAGCGCGGTGACCGCGATGGCCGGCCGGCTGAGCGGCAGGATGATGCGCCAGAAGATGGTGAACTGGCTGGCCCCGTCCATCAGCGCGCTCTCTTCGAGGTCGCGCGGGATGGTGTCGAAGTAGCCCTTGAGCTGGAAGACGCAGAACGGGATGGCGGTGGTGCTGTAGACCAGCACCAGGCCGGCCAGGTGGTCGAGCAGGCCCAGCTGATCCAGCACGTGGTACAGCGGGATCATCATCATCGTGCCGGGGAACATCTGCGTGACCAGGAAGGCCATCAGCCCCGCGCGGCGCCCGGGGAAGCGGAAGCGCGAGAAGGCGTAGGCCGCGGTGCAGGCCAGGAAGACGCCCGCGGCCGTCGTCACCGCGGCGACCACGACCGAGTTCATCATCTGCTGCCAGAAGTGGGGCGCGGCGAACAGATCGCGGAAGTTCTGCAAGCTGAGCTGGGTGGGCAGCGGGTTCAGGCCGGTGGCGAAGGTCTGCTCGGGCCGGAACGCCATCTTGACGACCCACAGCACCGGGAACAGCGTCGCCACGGCGAAGGTGGCGAGGAAGAAGTGCGTGCCCCACCGCACCGGCGGCTTGGGATCGCCCGCATGCGGCGCGCTCATCCGTACGCCCCCTCGGCCGACCGGCTGAGCCGGCTGGTCAGCCCCGAGTACGCCAACAGCACCAGGAAGATCAGCACCGAGTAGGCCGCCGCGTAGCCGTAGCGATCCTGCTCGAAGGCCCAGCGGTAGGCCTCGACGATCAGGATGTCGGTCGCGCCGTTCGGCTGCCCGCCGCTGACCAGGTAGATGATGTTGAACATGTTGAAGGTCCACACCGAGCCCAGGATGATCGCCGGCAGCAGCGCCGGCCGCAGCAGCGGCAAGGTGATGTGGCGGAACTGCTGCCAGCGCGTCGCCCCGTCGACGTCGGCGGCCTCGTACAGGTCGCGCGGGATGCTCTGCAGCGCGCCGAGCGCCACCACCATCATGAACGGGAAGCCCAGCCAGGTGTTGGTGGTGACGTTGGCGGCGAAGGCCGTCCAGAACTGGCTGAACCAGCCGACCGGCTCGACGCCGACCAGCCCCAGCAGGTGGTTGATGAGGCCGTACTGCTTGTTGAACATGCCCTTCCAGATGAGCGCGGTGATGTAGTTCGGCACCGCCCAGGGCACGATCAGCAGCACCCGGTAGACGCCCTTCAGCCGCAGCGTCGGCTCGCGCAGGATCAAGGCCAGCCCCAGCCCGATGGCCGCGTGCAGCGCCACGTTCAGGCCGGTCCACAGGATGGTGACGCCCAGCGTGAAGTAGAAGCTGAGCGGGTGCGTGAGCGCGAAGCCCTCGCTCTTCAGGATGCGGACGAAGTTCTGCAGGCCGACGAAGGTGAAGGCGCCGTGCTCGTGGCGGGTGAAGGCCAGGGCCAGGCCCAGGCCGAAGGGCACGAGGATCAGCACCGCCATGCCCAGCATCGCCGGCGTGACGTAGGCGTAGGCCACGCGGTGGGGCGACCGTCGGCTCGCGCTCATCGCGCCGATGACCGCGAAGACGACCAGCGGCAGCAGCGGCGCGGCGAACAGCAGCGCCCACTCCCCCGCGGCCACCGCGGGCGGCGCCGGCACCCCGGCGGTGCGCAGCGCCAGGCCCTTCGCGGCGGCGTCGGTGGCCGTGGCGAGCGCCGACGCCCCCCCACCACAGGGCCGCCAGCACGCCGGCGCCGGTCAGCGCAGCGCCGGCGGGCGCGGCCCAGCGCGAGGGCCCGCGGCGCAGCAGCGCCAGCCAGGCCAGCAGCCCGAGCAGCGCGCCCCCGAGCACCGCGACGAAGTGCAGCGCCGGCGCGGCCAGCAGCTCGGCCCGCGTCGCGTCCACGATGGCCACCCGGTTCGGACCCGCCGGGGCCGCCGCGCGCGCGAGGTTCGGGCCCACCCAGCGCAGATCCACCCTGCGCAGCCCGCGCCCGTAGGCGTCGGCCGCGGCCTTGTCGGCGTCGCTGTCCGCCTCCAGCCGCGCCCCCGCGCGCTCGGGATGCGCGGTGTAGCGCAGCACCCGCAGGAACGCGTACTTGCGCGGCGCCGGATCGTCCTCGACCACGCGCGGCAGCAGCGCGGGCCCCTCGCCCGCCTCGGCCAGCGCGGTCACCCGCGCCGCGGGCGCCGCGTCGCGCGCCAGCGCCTCGGCCGCCGCCCGCGCGGCCCACGCCGTCACCGCGTCCGCGCGCTCGGCCGCGAAGCGCCCGAAGACGACCAGCGCCAGCCCCGCCGCCACCAGCGTGGTCAACAGCGGCCCCAGCAGCCCGACGCGCGGCGCGCCCTCGCTCACCGCCTCACTCCGTCGCCCGCTGGATGGTGGCGGCCGCCTCGCGCAGCGCCTCGGCCGGCGCCTGCCCGTGCACGATCGCCTGGGACAGCGCGGTCTTCATCGGCGTCCACACCCGCCGCATGTGGGGCCGGTTGGACAGCGACACGCTCTGCTCCACCTGATCGCGGAAGGCGCGCAGGAACGCGTCCGCGCGCGCGCGCGCATCGTCGTAGGCCGCGTGGTTGGCCACGAGCTGGCTGCCCTCGATCAGGCGATGCGTCGCCTCGGCGTCCGTGGTCAGGAACGTCATCAGCGCGAAGGCCGCGCGCTTGTCGCGCGCGTGCCCGCTCATCAGCACCGCCTCGACGCCCAGGAAGGGCCGCGCCGGCAGCCCCGTCTCGCTGACCACCGGCAGCGGCGCCACCGCCCAGCGGTCGTTGCCCGACAGCTCGCCCTTGAACCAGGGGCCGCTGACCACGAAGGCCAGGTGGTGATCGTTGAACAGCGCCGTGACCAGCGCGCTGGTCGCCTCCTCGGGGATGATCTTCTCGTCGACCAGCAGGCGCCGCACGAAGGCCATGCTGGCCGCGGCCGCGGGCGAGTCGAGCGCGACGGTGTCGTCCTCGTCCGCGTACACCGCGCCGCCGAAGCCGTGCAGCCAAGGCGCGTGGAAGTACAGGCTGTCGACCTCGTAGCCCAGGCCCCACACCTGCGGATCGGCGGCGCGCGCGGCCTTGGCGACGGTGATCAAATCGTCCGTCGTCGCCGGCGGCGTCGGCACCAGGCCGGGATCGTAGTAGAGGGCCAGCGTCTTGAAGGCCAGGGGCAGCCCGTACAGCTGACCGCGGTACACCAGCGGGCTCACCGTGGCGCGGAAGAAGCGATCGATCAGCGTCTCGTCGGCCCAGAAGCCGATGGGCTCGAGCACGCCCGTCTCGGCCCAGTCCCCCACCCGGTCGTGCGCGAAGACGAACAGATCCGGGCCGTTGCCGCGCGGGACGGCGACGCCCAGCTTGTTCGGGAAGGCGTCGTAGGGGATGGACACCGCGCGCACCCGCAGGTCCGGGTGCGCGGCCTCGAAGCGGCGCAGCGCGTCGAGCAGGGCCGACTCTTCTGCGCCTCGATAGCTGTGCCACAGCACCAGCTCGGCCCGCGCGTCGGCCGGGGCGCGGTCGCCGCAGCCGAGCGCGAACAGCGCGCAGCAGAGCGTCGCGCACAGCCAGCGGGTGATTCGGCTCACAGGCGCTGTTCGGAGGCCGCGTCGAACAGGTGGACGTGCTCGGGGTCGGCGGCGAGGGCGACCGTCTCCCCGCGGGCCGGCGCGACGAAGCCCGGCCAGCGCGCGACCACGCGATGCTCGCCCGCGGCGCAGTGGACGAAGCTCTCGTTGCCCATCGGCTCGACCACGTCGACGGTCCCGGACAGCGCGCCCGCCCCCTCGGCGCGCCGCAGGTGCTCGGGGCGCACCCCGGCCAGCACCGCCTGCCCGGGGGTCGCCTGGCTGCCGGCCGGCAGGGGCAGATCGAAGCCGGCGCCCACGACGCGCCCGCCCTGCACGGTGCCGGGCAGCAGGTTCATCGCCGGGCTGCCCACGAAGGTGGCGACGAAGGTGTTCGACGGGCGCGCGTACAGCGCCAGCGGCGCGCCGATCTGCTGCACGAAGCCGTCCTTCATCAGCACGATGCGGTCGGCCAGCGTCATCGCCTCGACCTGGTCGTGGGTCACGTACAGGCTGGTGGCGCCGAGGCTGTCGTGCAGGCGGCTGATCTCGACGCGCATCTGCAAGCGCAGCTTGGCGTCCAGGTTCGACAGGGGCTCGTCGAAGAGGAACACGCGCGGCCGGCGCACGATGGCACGACCCATCGCCACGCGCTGCCGCTGCCCCCCCGACATCTCCTTGGGCCGGCGGTCGAGCAGGGCCGCGATGCCCAGGCGCTCGGCGACCGACCGCACGCGCTCCTCGATCTCGGCCGCCGGCACCTTCTGCAGCCGCAGACCGAAAGCCATGTTCTCGAAGACCGTCATGTGCGGGTACAGCGCGTAGGACTGGAACACCATGGCCACGTCCCGCGCCTTGGGCGGCAGGTGGTTCACCTGCTTGCCGTCGATGCGCAGCGACCCGCTCGAGATGGTCTCGAGCCCAGCGACCATGCGAAGGGTGGTGCTCTTGCCGCAGCCCGAAGGACCGACGAGCACGATGAACTCGCCGTCGGCGATGTCGATGTCGAAGGCGTGCACCGCCTCGAACCCGTTGGGGTACCGCTTCCCCACGGAGTCGAGCTCGACCCGCGCCATGCCGCCTCCACTCGCGTCCTGCCGGATGGCCGTTCTACCGGCCCCGCGCGCGCGAGGCAACGCCCGCGTCGCGATCGGCCGCTTGCGCCAATCTCGACCGGGATGGGAGTATTGCGCGCGGGTGCGATCCGTAGAATTGCCCACCGGCGTGGTCCCACCGAAGGGACGACACCGGGTCCGACCGAACGCGTACCGAGAGAACGAGCCCCGCCCGTTCTCGTGGAGTAACCGGATGTCCTCGCCTCGCTCCGCCCTCCTGCCGCTGCTCGCCGCGGTCGGCCTGCTCGCGGCCCCCCCGGCCCGGGCCCAGATGTGCGACGACTCGCCGTTCGCCTGCGAGGTCGACCTCGCCATCGAGGCCGGCCTGCAGTTCTACCGCACCCTCGAGAACGGCACCGGGCACCTCGGCGATCAGCAGGGTCGGCACAACTTCCTCGGCGTCCTCACCTTCCTCGAGAAGCGCGCCGGCTTGGGTTTCCTCGGGCGGCAGCTGGGCTTCGTGGGGCTCGATCCCGTCGACCAGAACATGGTCGTGCGGCTGGTGCGCAAGCTGATCGAGAGCGAGGGGGTGATGACCAACCCCAACGCGACGCCCTACACCTACGTCGCCGGCGGCAACCTGATGGCGCTGTCGGCCTACCTGGCCACCGGCGGCCCCGACGACGTGGGCGCCATGGTGACCGCCACGCAGGCCCTCGCCAACGGCGTGGTCGGCCTGCAGCGCACGCAGGGCAACCAGGGGCCGAACAACATCGGCGGGTGGAACTACAACAACCCCACCGCCAGCGGTGACCTCTCGACGACGCAGTTCGGGGTGGCGGGCCTCTCGGCCGCCGAGAACATCCTCGAGGGCGCGTCGATGAACCTGCCCAACGTCATCAACTTCCTGATGGTCGACCAGAACGACCAGAACGGCGGGCTGAGCTACAACCCGAACAGCGAGCCGAGCTCGTCGATGACCGCGTCGGGGCTCTGGTGCTACCGGCTGGCCGAGGTGCCGGCCGGGCAGGCCGCGCCGCAGGCCGCGCTGAACTGGCTGCGCGACAACTACCGCTACGACGACATGATCGGCGGCTTCCGCCCGACCAGCACCTACTACTACCTGTGGGCCGTCGAGAAGGCGCTCACCGTGTCCGAGGACGACGGCCTGGGCGGCGGCATCTACGCCGACGACTTCGGCGACCGTGATCCGGTGGCGCTCGGCTTCCCGGCCGAGCCGCGGTCGCACTACTTCGACCTGGCCTACACGCTGCTCGAGTGGCAGCGCCCCAACGACGGCAGCTGGGGCACGGGCCACGCGGGCAGCCCGCAGCCCGGCTGGACGCAGCAGTCGACGCAGGGCTTCGCCATCCTGACGCTCGAGCGTTCGCTGGGCGGCGTGTGCCTCGACACCGACGACGACGGGCTGTGCGACGACAACTGCCCCGACGTGCCCAACCCCGATCAGGCGGACGAGGACGAGGACGACGTCGGCGACGCCTGCGACAACTGCCCCAAGGTGCCCAACCGGGCGCAGGACGACACCGACAACGACGGCGTCGGCGACGCCTGCGACCGCTACCTGTGCACGCCCGACGGCAATCCCGAGGTGTGCGACGGCATCGACAACGACTGCGACAACATCATCGACCGCACCCAGGACGGCAGCCCGGTGGTGGATCCGGATCCCTGCGCGACCGGCCTGTTCGGCGCGTGCGGCACCGGGACGCTGGACTGCTCGCTGGGCGGCAGCATCGTGTGCCGGGCCACGGTCGGGCCGGCCGAGGAGATCTGCGATCTGATCGACAACGACTGTGACGGCTCGATCGACGAGGAGCTGCTGAACGACTGCGGCACCTGCGGCGAGGTGCCGGTCGAGATCTGCAACGGCGACGACGACGACTGCGACGGCGAGGTGGACGAGGGCGAGCTCTGCGGGGGCGAGCAGGCGTGCGTGCTCGGCGAGTGCGCCGACCGGTGCGGGCCGGACAACACGTGCCCGGGCGGGCTGTTCTGCATCAACAACCACTGCATCAGCCCCTGCGCCGGCGTCGAGTGCCCGCCGGGCGCCAGCTGCAACCCGACGACGGGCGCGTGCGAGGATCCCTGCGAGGGCGTCAGCTGCCCGGAGGGCGAGGCGTGCGCGGGCGGCGTGTGCGTCGAGGACGTCTGCTACGAGACGGGGTGCCCGCCCGGCGAGCGGTGCCGGGCGAGCGTCTGCGAGCCGGACCCCTGCGAGGGCGTCACCTGCGGCCTCGACAGCTTCTGCCGCGAGGGGCAGTGCGCGTTCTCGTGCGCCGGCATCAGCTGCGGCTTCGGTCAGGACTGCATCGACGGGGTCTGCCAGGACACGCGCTGCGGCGGCGTCGTGTGCCCTGCGGGCAGCGTGTGCGTCGACGCCGAGTGCGTCGAAGACACCTGCGACGAAGACAGCTGCGGCCCCGGCCGCACGTGCATCGCCGGCGAGTGCGCCGACGACCCTTGTGACGGCGTGCAGTGCCCCGCGCGGCAGGCGTGCACCGTCACGGACGGCACGGCGCAGTGCGTGGCCGACTGGCTGAACCCGGTCGAGCCCATGCCCGACGGCGGCGTGCCCGACGGCGGCCCGATGCCCGAGGACATGGGGCCGGGGGGCGGCGGCGACGGCGGCATCGTGGGCGGCGACACCGGCGGCGGCGGCGACGACACGGACGCGGGCGGCGGCGACGACAAGGACACCAGCGACGGCTGCGACTGCGACGCCGGCGACGGCGGCGCCCCCGCGCCCTGGGCCCTGCTGGGCCTGCTGCTGGTCGCCCTGCGCCCTCGCGGGCGAGGCCTCCCCCGCCGCTGAGCCCGCCGCGGCGGCCGCCCCCAACGCGGCGGCCGTCGCGAACCCCGCGGGATCGCGTGGGTTTTACGAAACCCCCAAAAGAAGTTGGACGCGCCCCTTGGCAGACCGGGGGCCGCTACCTAACGTGGACTGCAGGAAGCGTCACCGACGGAGCGTGAGGGTTCTAGATTAATCCCTGTACCAATCAAACCGGGCCCGGTCACTGACGATGGTGAGCAAGCCGACCATGTAGTCGGAAGCCTGAAGTCGTTTACCACTGCGCCCACCTGCTGCAGGTCATGGGTTTGATCATTCGTCCCGAGATTCGCTCCGCCGTGACGACTCCGACCACCAAAGGCGCCCCCCGGGGCGCCTTTGGCCTTTCTGGGCCCGCGCAGCGGCCCTTGCCCTTGCCCTTGCCCTTGCCCTTGCCCTTGCCCTTGCCCTTGCCCTTGCCCCGGCGCCCCGACCCCTGCTCGACGAACCGTTCCGAAGCCCGTGCCCGTGCACGTGCACGTGCCCGACCTCACCAAAGTGCGCGCCGGCGCGGCGTGCGGGGATGACGTCAGGGTGGGGAGAGGGCGTTCCCCGGGCGGCGCTTCGCGCCGAAGGGAAAGGTCAAGGTCAAGGGGGCCGGCGCTGCGCGCCGGGGAGCGGCGCTGCGCGCCGGAGGGCAAGGGCAAGGGCAAGGGCAAGGGCAAGGGCAAGGGGGCGGCGCTTCGCGCCGGGGGCGGCGCTGCGTGCCTTCGGGCACGGGCACGTCTAGCGCGGGCCCTCGGATCAGCCGCCGCGGCTAGCGAAAAGTGAACCGCAGCTCGTAATCACACAGATAGAACGTATCGCCCTCGTCCACCCGCTTGTGCTCGATGCGCTTGCCGTTGAACTCGATCCCGTTCGTCGAATCGAGATCCTTGATGAAGTAGTGCCCCCCGCGAAAGATCACCGCGCAGTGCTTGCGGGAGATGTTGCCGTCGCGGATGGTCAGGTCCGTCATCTGGCTGCCGCGCCCGATGATGAACTTCTCCTTGTCGATGCGGTACCGCTGCCCGTTGAACAGCAGGAACAGCGGCGGACGCCCCGTCGCGGCGGGCGCGGCCTCGGCGCTGCGCTGGCTGGGCAGCGGCGGGGGGCGGCGGTGCTGCGCGGGGGCGGGCGCGGGCTCCGGCGGGCGGGGCGGCGCCTCGGGTGGCGCGGCGGCGTCGTCGAAGGGCGAGACGACCTGCGGATCGCCGCTGCGCGACGCGGCGGCCAGGCTGTAGTTCCGGCTGCGCGCGTAATGCCGCATCGACTCGTTGATCAGATAGTCCATCGAGCAGCCGAGGTCGCGCGTCATGACCTCGAAGAGCTCCCACAGGTAGTCCCGGCAGTAGAAGCTGCGGAGTGTCTTGCGGTTCTGGTCGGACATGGTCGCTCGGCTGGGGGTGGACGGCGTGACCTCAAGCCTTTATCACAGGCGGTCTGGATTGTGAAACGTCGCGCGACGGCGGCAGGAGGTCGAAATGCGGGCGGTGGTTCAGCGGGTCCGGCGGGCGCGCGTGACGGTGGACGGCGACGTGACCGGCGCCATCGACGAGGGCCTGCTGGTGCTGGTCGGCGCCGCGGCCGAGGACGCCCCCGCCGACGCGGACGCGCTGGCGAAGAAGGTGGCCGGCCTGCGCATCTTCCGGGACGACGCGGGCAAGATGAACCTCGACGTCGCGCAGGCCGGCGGCGCCGTGCTGGCGGTCAGCCAGTTCACCCTGCTGGGCGACTGCCGCAAGGGCCGGCGACCGTCGTTCCAGTCGGCGGCCCACCCGGACCTCGCCCTGCCCCTCTTCGATCGCTACGTCGAGGCGACGCGCGCGCTGGGGCTGCGCTGCGAGACCGGCATCTTCGGCGCGATGATGGACGTCGAGCTGCTGAACGACGGCCCGGTGACGCTGCTGGTCGACACGACCCGGCTGTTCTGATCGCCGGCGCGGCTCAGTCGAACCGCGGGCGCACCAGGCGCCGCTGCGTGGTGTCCTTGGGCGCGGCCGGGGGCTCGCGCACCACGCGGAAGCCGTTCTCGAGGCTGGGCACGTGCCGCGGCACGGCCAGGCGGTGCGTCACCCGGCACCCGATGTCGCTGGTCGTGCTGAAGCTGCCCCCCTTGAGCACGCGCAGCGCGTCGTCGCCGCCGTAGGGGCTGTCGCAGTACTCGCGCACCAGCCCCGCCATGTCGAAGCAGCCGTAGGGCGACACGTCCGCGGGGAACGAGCCCACCCGCTCCGGCGACGCCTGCCCCGGCCTCGAGTCCGCCATCTTGCAGAAGGTGGCGTCGAACCGGTTGCCCCAGGGGTACAGCCGCCCGTCGGTGCCGCGCGCCGCCTTCTCCCACTCCTCCTCGGTCGGCAGCCGCACCATCAGGCCGGTGCGCTCGGTGTACCAGGCGCAGTACGCCACCGCGTCGTCGAAGGACACGCCCAGCACCGGCCAGTAGGGATCCCAGCGCAGGCCCTCGCTGTCGACCTCGGGCATCGCGAACCGCCCGTGCGCGTCGCGCCCCCACAGCCAGCCCGACTGCGCCTTCAACCGCGGCACCCGCGCCTGCGCCGCCTGCGGATCCACCGCGTCGAGATCCTGGACGAAGGCCAGATACTCACCGCACGTGACCGGGTAGCGCGACACGAACAGGTCGCTCACCTCGGTCACCCGCCGCACCCGCGCCGACGTGCACGCGTCGTCGCCGCCCATCACGAAGGGCCCGCTCGGCACGTACAGGTAGTGCGCCCCGATCTCGTCCTCGGTGAAGAACCGGCACGCGACGTCCGTGACCTCGCCCCGGTCCACCCGCGCGCAGACGATCACGTCCCGATAACCCTCGCGCTGCAACGTCAGCTGCCAGCTGCCCTGCGTCAGCGGGATGTTGTTCAGCGGCGTGACGCCCAGCTCCTCCTCCATCAGCGTCGTCAGCCGCAGGTCGACCTCCATGTAGCGGCTGGCGGTGACGATCGCGTCGGCGGGGTACGAGCGGATGATGATGCGGCCCTCGCCGCGCAGCAGGTCGTCGAACAGGCCCCGGTTGTAGGCCTCGACCAGCCCCCGGTAGTAGATGTACTCGCCCTCGTCGTCGACCTCTTCGGCGTCGCGCAGCTTGAACCAGTACAGCCGCGCCAGCTCGTTGCAGGCCTCGTCGTTGTCCGGGTTGAAGCCGATCGACGCCATCAGCGCCTGGGCGGCGGCGCTGAACAGCTGGTGCATCTCGACCTCGTGCTCGGCGAGCTCGGTCTGCTTGGCCCACATCGGCCGCTTGTGATCGGCCGACTCGTAGCCCTTCACCTGCCACTCGAGATCCATCAGCTCGTGCCGCAGCTGCTCGACCACCGCGCGCGAGCGCGTGTACTCCTCGACGAGCTCGATGCCCTCCTGCAGCTTCTGCTCGGACAAGCGCGCGCGCCGATCGAGATCCTCGACGCCCGACAGATACTGCTCGAGCGCCTCGATCACCTGGCGCGCGCTGTCGTAGCGGCGGTCGGGATCCTTCTCGAGGCAGCGCAGGCAGATCTCCTCGAGCCGCGCGGGCACGTTGTTGCCCGGCGCCCGCTGCGAGGGCGGCACGACCGGCTGCGTCAGCACCGCGGCCAGCGTCTGGCGGAAGTTCTTGCCTCGGAAGGGCGGGCGGTAGGTCAGGATCTCGTACAGCAGCGCGCCCAGCGCGTAGACGTCCGAGCGCGCGTCGACCTCGTTCACCTTGCCCGCCGCCTGCTCGGGCGACATGTACGCGGGCGTGCCGGTCACGACGCCCACCATCGTGGCGTCCTCGGACTGGCTGCGCGCGGTCGACACGTGATCCGGCGTCGAGGCGTCGCCGACGGGATCCTCGGTGCGGCCGAGCACCTTGGCGACGCCCCAGTCGAGCACCAGCGTCTCGCCGAAGTCGCCGATCATCACGTTGCTCGGCTTGATGTCGCGGTGCACCACGCCGCGGCTGTTCGCGAAGCCGATGGCCATGCAGACGTGCTGGAAGACGGTCAGCAGCTTGATGCGCGGAAACTCGCGCGCCGCCTCGGGATCGCCCTTCCGGATGCGCCGCAGCACGTCCTTCAGGGTGCGCCCCTGCACCAGCTTCATCGTGAAGAACACCTCGCCCCCGCTGAAGTAGCCGAAGTCGTGCACCGGCACGATGTTCGGGTGCTCCAGCTGCGCGGTGATCTGCGCCTCTTCGATGAACTTCTTGAGGACGTAGTCCGAGACCTCGTTGCCCTCGATGAGGGTCTTCATCACCAGCGTGCGCATCAGATCGCGATCGCGCACCAGCGAGATGGCGCCCACCCCGCCCCGCGCGATCTCGTCGAGCATCGTGTACTTCTCGGGGGGCACGCTGACCCCGCCGGTGGCCAACGCGCGCATCGCGCCCGCCCGCTCGATCACGTCGTCGCCGATGGCCGGCTGCTGGGCGTCGGCGGCGTCGAGCCCCCGATACCCCCACTCGTCGGCCGCGTCGCTGTCCGACTCGCCGGTGTGCTCGACGCTGTGCTGCACGCTGCTGCCCTCGTGCAGGCTCTGGTCGATGCTCGCGCTCAGATGACTCGTGCTGTCGAGCCCGGCCTCGTGCGTCTGCAGGTGGTGCTGCAGGACGCCGTGCTGCTGCAGCACGTCGACGACCGGATCCCGCTCCCCCACCCGCAGCAGGCGCTCGCACAGGCTGACGAACATCGCCGCGTCGATCTCGCCGCG
>JACKDN010000048.1 GCA_020633465.1 Myxococcales bacterium | reverse complement strand
GCAGCTGCGGAGCTGGGCGGCGCGCTCGGAGCGTTCGGTGAGGAAGGCGAGCAGGGTGTCGAGCGGGCCGTCGAGCAGGGGGCGCCACTCGATCAGCAGCGGCACGCTGCGGCCGCCGCGGGCGATCCAGGTCTCGAGCTTGGCGCGGGCGCGCTCGACCAGCGCTGGATCGGCGCGCAGGCGCTCGGCGACGGCGGCGTGCAGGGCGAGGCTCTTCTCGTAGGCGAAGTCCACGGGGCGAAGTGTACGCGCCTACGCGCCCAGCAGCCACCGCCAGGCCGGCACGACGTCGACCGTTCCGCCGTCCACGGTCAGCGTCTCGGCCCCGGTCAGCGTCACCACCTCGGCGCGGTCGAAGCCCCGGGCCTTCATGCCGGCGCTCAGCGCGCGCAACTCGCGCGCGCGGGTCGCCTGATCGGTCATGTCAGCGCACACCTGCACCAGGCGCGGCGGCTCGGTGGGGTGGCGGGCGATGAAGTCGACCTCGAGGTCGTCCACCTGCAGGTAGCGTGCGTCGTAGCCCCAGCGACGCAGCGCCAGCAGCACCAGCGTCTCGAGCAGGTGGCCCGTGTTGTCGGCGCGGAAGCTGTGCGCGCGGGCCAGGCCGGGGTCGATGGGGTAGCACTTGCGTGGGTTCGAGGCGCGCGCGCGCTCGGACTCGGCGTCGATGGTGATCGTGACGAACAGGAAGGCGTCCTCGAGGTGGTCGAGGCTGGCGTACAGCAGATCCTTGCTGACGCGGCGACCCTGCGAGCGCAGGTCGTTGTACAGGCGGTGCACGGTGAAGCGGCCGGCGGGGGCGCTCAGCAGGCGGCGGACCAGGTAGCGGAGGGCCTCGATGTTGGTGACGCCGTGGCGCTCGACGACGTCGCGGAACACGACGACGTCGACGTAGTCCTGCAGCACGCGCACACGCAGGGGGGGCTCGAGTGACTGCACCTCGGGGAAGCCGCCCACGTTCAGGTAGTCGCCGAGGGCGTTCTCGAGGTGGGCTCGGGCGCGGTCGGACGGTGGCCAGCGCGCCGGCTGCTCGACGCCGTGGTGGCGCAGGTACTCGGCGAAGCTGAAGGGAGAAAGCTCGCTCGCCAGGCTGCGGCCGCGCAGGCTGGTGGCCACCTCGCGGCCCAGCAGCTTCGCCGACGAGCCGGTGACGACGATCGGTCCGAGCTGCTCGTCGAGCAGGCGGCGGACGTAGCGCTCCCAGCCGGGCACGTTCTGGATCTCGTCGAAGAACCAGTGGACGGGCTGCTGGCGCGAGGCCGGGTGGCGGCGGTAGTGCGCGTCGGACACCTCGTGCAGCGCGTCGGCTTCGAGGGGCAGCAGTCGCTCGTCCTCGAAGTTCACGTACAGCATCTGCGAGCGTGGGATGCCCTGCGCCAACAGCTCGGCGATGCGCTGCCAGCACAGCCAGGTCTTGCCCACCCGGCGCATGCCGATCACGGCGTCCGCCTTGCCGGGCAGGCCGGGCAGCATCAGATCGCGGGGGGTCACGGCCGGCACCGAGCGCTCTTCGAAGTTGGCGACCAGGGCGTCGGTGGCGGCGCGAATGCTCATGGGCGCCAGGATACGCTCCGTGGAAAAAGAAGGAAAGATGACGGGTAGGCTTTCCTTGATTGAAGGAAGGATGTCGTCATCTGTGTCCGGACATCCAGGAATGGCGTGCATCGCGCGCTCTTCGGGCGGGCAAGCAGCACGGCTCGGTCGGCGCGGCGTCGCGGCGCTCGGCGGCGTCGACCGGGTGCGCCCGGTCGATTCGCGCGCCCGTCGGCTTGTGCGGCCGAGCGCGCGTCCGGCACGCTCGGTCTCGCCGGGGCAGGACGGAGTCGGTGATGAAGGCCTCTCGCTTCGCTTGGATGGCTCTCTTCGCGCTCGCCGCGTGCGGCGGGGACGACGCTGGCGGTGGCGCGGCGGCCGACGGCGTCTGGTCGTTTCGCCTGGACCGGGACGCGGTCGAGGTGCGGGCGGGGATGCCGCCGGTCGACCTCGATGCGTTCGGCGATCCGGCGCTGCTGCTCATCGTCCGCGACGGCGTGGGCTACGTCGCGGTGCTCGGCGCCGACACGCCGCCTCAGCTGGGCTGGCAGCGAGCGACGGCGGGCGAGCTGGCGGCGGCGTGGTCGCCCGGCTTGGTGTTCACGCGCACGACGGCCGAGCGGTTCTGGTCGCTCACGGTGACGCACCTGACGGTCGACGCGGCGCGCACGACGGCGCGGCTGGAGGCGTCGGCGACGCTCCGCATCACCGACGCCGAGCAGAGCTGGGACATCGCGGCCGCGCTGCCGGGCGAGCCGGACGGGGCCGGGCCGACGGTGACCCTGACGGTGGTGGGCGACTGGCCGGCGCAGAGCGTCCGGGCGCGGTTCTCGGAGCCCGTCGCGGTGGACGCGGTGCGCGCCGGCGCGCGTTGGGAGGGGGCCGAGCCCGGCGGCGGGCTGCGCGTCGAGGCGCCGGCGTCGGCGTCCGGCGCGGCGGCGTCGTTCACGCTGACGCTGGACCCACCGCTGGGGTTGGGTGAGCAGGGCCGCCTCGTGGTGGCCGACGTGCGGGATCTGGCGGGCAACGCGCTGATCGCGCCGGGCGAGGTCGAGCTGGCGGCGCCGCCGGCGCCGGCGCGGTTCATCGAGGCGGACACCGACTTCGCCGACGGCCCGTCGCCCTTCGACGGCGGGCTGCCGGTGCGCGTCGAGGCGGCCCTGGGACCGATCGCCGCGCCGACGGGCGGGGCGATGATCGTCCTGCCCTTCGGCTTCGACGCCGCCGACGGTCGGGCGACGGGCGGCGTGCGGCCGCCGGTCGACGCCACCCGGATGCACCTCTCGGCGGCGACCCTGCACCCCGCCGATGGCGCCGGCAACGCGGCCTTCGAGGCGGCCGCCGCCTTCGCGACCGGCGTCGCGAGCGCGTCGCTCGCGTTCCCCTGGCCGGCCGACGCGGGCCTCGAGTCGGTCGAGGTCGACGGCGTCGGCTACGTCTGGTCGGGCTTTCGGGATCTCACGCTCGATCTGGACGCGGCGGCGCACGCCGGGCAGCGAGGGCTGCTGCGCATCGGCACGGCGGCGCCGACGGCCGATCAGTGCGGCAACTGTCCGCAGCCCTCGCGGCAGCCGGCCTACCACGTGCTCGACCGGGTGTGGTTCGACTGACGGGCCCGTGCGTCGGCGCCGCGGCGGCGAGGGGTCCGACACGCTCGCAGGCCCGAGTGGGGCTGGACCCGATGCGCATCCTCGTAGGCGGGCGAGGGGCGCCCCGAGCGGCCGCGACCTCGCCACACCCTCGCGTTTCCTGTCGCGATGTCGCACTCGAGCCCGTTCGCCCGCCGCCTCGCCGCCGCCAACCCGGAGCCCGCCGGCCGGCGCTGGCTGTACCTGCCTTACGATCAGCTGGGGCACCACCTGGGGCCGCTCGCGGAGGTGCCGCCCGGTGAGCTGGGCGTGGTGCTCGTCGAGCACCCCGGCAAGGCGGCGCGCCGCCCCTACCACCAGCAGAAGCTGGCTTACGTACTGGCGAACGGACGGCACTTCGCGCTCGAGCTGGCCGAGCGCGGCGTCGCGGTCCGCCACGTCGTCGCGCGCACGGCGAGCTACCGCGAGACGCTGCGTCCGCTGGCGGCCGAGCTGGGGCCGCTGGCGGTGATGGCGCCGGCCGAGCGCGAGCTGCGCGCCGACCTTCGGCCGCTGGTGGACGAGGGCGCGATCGTGCCGCTCGAACACGACGGTTGGTTGACCACGCGCGACGACTTCGTCAAAGGCTGCGGCGAGGCGCCGCCCTGGCGCATGGATCGCTTCTACCGGCACCTGCGCCGCCGGACGGGCGCGCTGATGGACGCCGAGGGCAAGCCCGAGGGCGGCCGCTTCAGCTTCGACGGGGACAACCGGCAGCCCTGGAAGGGCGAACCGGCCGCGCCCACGCCGCCGGCCTTCGAGCCGGACGCGATCACGCAGGAGGTGGGTGACCTGATCCGGGAACGCTTCGGGCACCACCCGGGCCAGCTCGACTTGCGGGCGTTGCCCGCCACGCAGGCCGACGCCGAGCGCGTGTGGGCCTGGGCGAAGGCCGAGTGCCTGCCCCACTTCGGCCCCTACGAAGACGCGATGAGCCGGCGCAGCCACAGCCTGTTCCACACGCGACTGTCGCCGCTGCTGAACCTGCAGCGGCTGTCCGCGCGGCGCGTGCTGGACGACGCGCTCGCGCTCGACGTGCCGCTGAACAGCAAAGAGGGCTTCGTCCGCCAGCTGCTGGGGTGGCGGGAGTTCGTGCGGCACGTGCACGCGGTGACCGATGGCTTCCGTACATTGCGCGGCGTTCAGGTGCGAGAGCACGCGGGCGACGGGGGCTGGGCGCAGTGGCGCGGCGAGGCGTGGCCGGCCGCGGGCGGCGACGGCGGTGCCGATCCGCAGGCGCTGGCCGGCGCCGACCCCGTGCCCCCCGCCTTCTGGGGCGTCGAGAGCGGGCTGAGCTGCCTCGACACGGTGGCGAGCGAGCTGTGGGCCACGGGCTACACCCATCACATCCCCCGCCTGATGGTGCTGGCCAACCTCGCGACCCTGCTGGGCGTGGCGCCGCGCGACCTGGCCGACTGGTTCTGGGTGGCCTACGTCGACGCCTATGACTGGGTGGTCGAGCCCAACGTGCTGGGCATGGGCACCTTCGGCGCGGGCGACGTGATGACCACCAAGCCCTACGTGGCGGGCGCCGCTTACATCGACCGGATGAGCGACTACTGCGAGGGCTGCGCGTTCGATCCGAAGTCGACGTGCCCCATCACGCGGCTGTACTGGGCCTTCCTCGCGCGCAACGACGCAGCGTTGGCCGACAACCGGCGCACGAAGCTGCAGCTGGCCAGCTGCCGAAGGCGCGCGGCGGACGAGCGCGCCGAGGACGCGCGCGTGTTCGAGGCGGTGCGCGCGGCGCTTCAGGCCGGCGAGCGGCTGTCACCGGAGGCGCTGGTGCGGTGATGCGCCGGGCGCGGTGGGCCGTCGGGTCGTTGGGGCGCGCGACAGGGCAATAGAGTGGACGTCGAGGCAAGTAAGTTCGTTTGTTTGCTCCGACCCCGTGGGGACCTCGCGGGGACCCGGTGAGGCTCGGCGTCAGAACGCGACGCTCTTCGACCCGCTCGGGCAGCCGCGGATCAGCAGCCCGCCGCGGGGGCACAGGCAGCGTTGGTAGCCGGCGGCGGTGCAGCAGGTGCAGCCGGGCGGGCAGCACGCGCCGCCGCAGCCGCTCGAGGCGCCGGGGCAGCCGCCGGCGGGCGACAGGTTCTCGCGGTACGAGCGGCGGAAGGCATCGGCGGGGGCCTCGACGGGGGCGCGGAAGCGGCGCTCGCGCTCGGCCTGGGCGGCGGCCGCCTGCTCGGCCTTGGCCTTCGCCGCGGCCTCGGCGGCGGCGCGCGCGCGGGCGGTCTCCCGCTCGAGACGCTTCGCGTCGGCCAGCCGCTTCTTGGCCGCCTCGATCTCCTCGCGGTGGGCGTCGGCCCAGCGCACGTAGCGATAGTAGTCGGCGCGATCCTTCAGCCGCTTGTCCAGCGTGGCCTTCTCGGTGGCGGTCAGCGTGCTGACGGCGGCCAGGGCATCCTGCGCGAGGCTGTCACTTCGGTGCAGGGGGCTCGCCAGGGCCAGGAAGTACGCCGTCTCGCCCTTGGCGTTGGTGCGCGTGGGGTCGGCGCCATAGCTCAGGAGGAGCTTCACCATCTCGCCTCGACGCTTGTCGGCCGCGAGCATCAGCGGGGTGTCGCCGTTGCGGTTGGCCGCGTCGACGTCGAGGCCGGCGGCCCAGTGCGCCGCGACGCACAGGGCGACCGCGGGATCCTCGACGTCGCCGTAGGCGGCCTCGAGCGCGGCGTGGATGGGCAGATCGCCGTCGGCGTTCGGGGCGTCGGGCTTCGCGCCGGCGCGCAGCAGCGCTTCGGTGGCCGCGGGCGTGACGTCGCGGTGGCTGCAGGCCAGGTGCAGGGGCGTCGTGGTGCCGCTGGGCGCGTTGGGATCGGCGCCGGCTCCGAGGGCGCGGATCAGCATCGCCTCCCAACCTGCGTCGGCACGCACGTCCTTGTCGTCGACCCACGTCTTCACGATGGACGGCACCAGACTCGGCGGCAGCTGACCGTCCTCGGTCCAGGTCGGGGCGGCGTCCATCAACGCGTCGAAGGTGGCCGCGTCTCCGCCGGCGATCACCTGGTCGAGGTGGCGGCCCAGCCACTCGATGTCGCCCGGCGTGGGTCGGTAGCCGGCCTCGAACAGCGCGGCGGCGGGCTGGGCCGGACGCGGCTTCTCCTGCGGCCACGCGTACAACAACGCCAGGAGGCTGGGCGCGGGGAAGTCGTCGAAGCGCACCGTCAGCGCGGCCGCGCGGCGCTTCACCTCGTCCGGCTTCCCCTCGAACGCCGCGCGCATCAGGGCCTCGTACGCCGGCGCCTCGGCGCGCTGCGCGGCGGGAAGGCCCACCAGGACCGCGATGTCCAGCTCCTCGCGCTTCACCGCCGTCTCGAACGCGTTGGGCTTCTGGACGATGGGGTCGGGCCGCCGCAGCTCGGGGCGGGCGCCGTGATCGAGCAGCAGCTTCACGAGGTCGGCGCGTTCCCAGTCGGCCGCGTACACCAACGGCGGATCGGCGCCCGGCGCGTCGGGTATCCCGTTGGCATCGGCGCCCAGATCGAGCAGCAACTTCACCCGCGCGGGGTCACCCTTTCGGATGGCCAGCCACAGCGGCGTGTGGCCCTCGGGGTCGGAGGCGTTCAAGTCGGCCCCGCCAGCGGCCAACGCGCGCACGGCGTCGGGTTGCCAGGTGTCCTGCTCGACGTGGGTGTGCAGCGAGGGGCCGGCGCAGCCGAGACAGGCGAGAAGCAGGGGGAGGGACAGGCGGGTGGTTCGGCGCATGGGCGATCAGTTCCAGATTCGGGGGTCGCACGCAAGCGGGGCGGGGCGAACGCTGCGCGCACACGAAACTGGACGATCTCGCAAGTAAGTTCGTTTGTTTGCTCCGACCCCGTGGCGGATTCTGCGCGCACACGAAACTGGACGATCTCGCAAGTAAGTTCGTTTGTTTGCTCCGACCCCGTGGCGGATTGGTTGTCTCTTGGGGCCGACCCCGGCCGGGCATGGCGGCCGCGCGCGGCGCAACGCGGTGCAAAGAAACGCAGGGCGCGCCCGGTACGTCCTTCTGAAGCTCGGGTGGCGGCGCCACGCGCGGCGCACGCTGGCGGGGCCAAAGGGGGACACCATGACGCGACGATGGGGATGGGCGCTTTGGGCGCTGGCCGCGGCGGGCTGCGGCGGCGGCAGCGACGACGGCCCCGAGGCGGGGCTCGACGGCGCGGCCGGGGACGCGGCGCCGATGGACGCGGCGCCGATGGACGCGGCGTCGGTGGACGGCGCGGTGCGGGCCGATCGGGGGCCGGACATAGACGGGGCGGCGTCCGACGCGCAGCCGACCGACGCGGCGACGGGCGACGCTGCGCGCGTGGACGGCGCGCCGGTGGACGCGGGCGCGCGGGTCGACGCAGCGATCATCGACGCGGGGCCGCCGGTCTTCGACGCGGCGCCGCCCCCCTGCGCAGCGACACCGCCGCCCGACGGGCCGGTCATCGCGCTGGAATACGAAGGCACCTGGGAGACGCACCTGCCGCCCGGCTTCGATGCGGCCACGCTGGGACTGGACGACCGGGTGGTGCCGGCGCCGCGGGTGGCGCGGGTGTCCGTGCAGCCCGTCGCGCCGGCGGGTGAGGCCGACACGCGCGACGAGGACTGCCCGTCGACCGTCGCGGTCGAGCGTCTGTTCGACACGGGCACGCCCGACGTCCTGGCCACGCGCGTCACGGCCGAGGGCGGCGGCCGCGCGCGCACCGGGCTGGTGACGCTGCCGGTCGGCGAGGCGGTGCTCGAGGGCAGCGCGCCCGGCGCCGCGGAGGGCGCGTGGTGGGTGGTGTTCGAGCCGGCCATCGGGCCGCAGCGCACCTGGGTGGGTCCGGCGTCGGGTGCGGGTGACTTCGCGATCGCGGGCCTCCCGGACGTGCCCGGCACGGTGGCGCTGGTGCGCGGCGCGGGGCTGCGGCTGGACGTCGACGTGACGCACGCCCCGCCCGGCTTCTCGAGCGGCTGGCGCTACCTGAGCGACGCCGTCTACGCGGCGACGGTGCTCGACCTGGGGGCGCCGGTGACGCTCCGCCCGGTCGACGGCGGACGCGCGGGGCTCGATGGGTTGGTCCTGGGCGCCGACCGGCGGGCCGCGATCGTTCCGGTGCCGCGCGACGGGCTGGCCGGCGAGGTCACCCTGCCCTGCGGGGCCACGCTGAGCGTCGAGCCGGTGGGCTTCGTCGAGGTCGATCTGCCGGGCGCCGAGGGGCTGCCGCCGCCGGGGCCGCACGCGACCACCCTGGAGTGTGAGGGCGAGATGGGCGCGGTGGCGGTGACGCTGCGCTCGATGAACGGGCGCGACGCGGCAGTGGTGCTGCGCCTGCGCGATGAAGGGGGGGCGCCGTGAAGCGACTGCTGTGGACGATGCTGGTGGTCTTGGCGGCGCCCGGCTGCGACGACGGCGGCGCCGACGGGCTCGACGGTGGGCCGGACGCGCAGGTGGGCGCCGACGCGGCGGCCCTCGACCGGGGGCCCGCCCCGGACCTCGGCGTCGCCGACCTCGGACCCGATCGCGACGCCGGTCCGACGGCGGACATGGGTGACGCCGCGCCGCCCGTCGACGCTGAGCCGATGCCCGACGCCGCGCCCGATCAGGGCCCGCCCGACGCCGTGCAGGTGACGCTGGCCACGCCGGACGATCCCCTGCCGACGCTCGAGCAGCCGATGAGCGGTGAAGAGACCAACGCGCTACGCACGGGCTTCGACTGGGCCGCCACCGAGCCTTGGCCCGAGGTCGATCCCGACGGCCGCCCGGCGCTGTTCTACGCGCTGATCCTGGTGGCCAGCGAGGACGACCGACGCAACCTGGATCTGGCCGAGATCCACCATTGGAGCCTGCCGCTGTTCCCCGAGGAGCGGGCGCGCTGGGACGGTCAGGTCGGCGTCATCTCGCCCGTCGGCGATGGCTACGGCGCGTTCGAGTTCGCCATCCTGCCCGGCGCCGCCTTCAACGTGCTGCGCGAGGCCGCGCTCGAGGGCGAGGTCGTCTTCGAGGTGATCACGCGCCGCGAGCCGCCGCCCGGCTACACCCACCCCGACGGCAGCCTGCGCTACGACGCCCTGCTGCGCGGCGGCTTCCGCTACGACCCCCACGTCGGCATCGAGGCCGGCCGCAGCCAGCCGCCGGCCATCGGCTTCCGCGTCGAGCCCTTCATCGGCGAGATCATCGCGTTGGTGCTGGCGATCGACCGCGACGCGCGTGACGCCGTCGAGGACGCCGCGGGCGACATCGACCACGCCTTCCGCGACCTGGTGCCCGTGCGCCTGCGCGTGGACGTGCGCAACACCGATCCGGCCTTCAACCCGCCGTCGCCCGCCGCGCCCTTCGCGATGCGCCGCGCCTGGCCCTCGGCGCTCGACGGCTTCCGGCGCGGCTTCCAGCTGCCCCTCGAGCACGTGCAGATCGTCTACGGCGTGGGCCTGGGTCACCACCGCGTGTGG
The DNA here is from genome assembly GCA_020633465.1 of Myxococcales bacterium. GTDB lineage: Bacteria > Myxococcota_A > Bradymonadia > UBA7976 > UBA1532 > JACKDN01. The sequence continues at coordinate 31,013 of JACKDN010000048.1, read as the reverse complement.
TCGGACGTCCGCGGTGAGGCCACCGTCGAGATCGGCCGCGACGCCGACTACCTGGTGTGCCTGCGCATGGAGAACCACGCCGCCTTCATCAGCGAGCTGTGGGAGTCGGTGCAGGTGTGCGACTTCAACAGCGGCCGCGTGGTGGTCAACGTGCCGGCAGAGACGACGGTGTCGGTGACGGTGGCCGACTGGCGGGTGAACATCCTCGCCCAGATGACCGACGCCTGGCGCTACGCGCGGGAGCGTCTCGGTCACACGCCGCGGCGCCCGGCGCGCGTCCTGGTGGGCTTCCTGGCCGACATCTTCGGCTCGTTCAACGGGAACCGCGCGTTCGCGCTGTGTGGCGGCTTCGGCACGCTGCAGGCGCTGGAGTTCGAGGCCCTGATCGCGGGCGTGTCGGGCGTGATCGCGGCCACGCCGCTGCCGCCGGACTGGATCGCCGTCGCGCAGATCGGCGTGCAGGTGTTCGCCCGCACGGCGCTCGGCTTCGACATCATGTTCCCGGGCGGCGGCGGCGTGAACGCCACCGTCAGCCGCGGCGTGCCCACCCACGAGTACGGCCACTTCCTGACCTGTGAGATGGCACACGCGATCGACTCGTGGAAGCTGAGCGAGTCGTGGATCGACGTGGTGAACACATCGCTCGGCACCGGCCAGGGGCCGGGCGTCGAGAACCTGTACGTCATCGAGGCCATCGCCGATTACTTCGCCTCGCAGGTGGTGGGCGGGGTGAACTACTTCGACCCACCCAACAGCACGTTCGCGACGTCGCTGGAGTATTGCGAGCCGGGCGCGCTGTGCATGGACGAAAACTTCGGCGGCCCGGCGCTGCCCGCGGCGGGCAGCTTCCGCAACCAGCTCGCCGCGATGAGCACGCTGCTGTTCGACGTGTTCGACGGGCGCGCCGGGTTCGTGAGCGACACCGCGGGGCCGGGCGCGGCCTGGGAGGCGGGGGTGAACGCTTCGCTCGAGTTCGCGCCCGACGTGACGCCCCCGCCGGGCCCACCCGACGAGAGCATCGCGCTGCCGTCGCAGGCCTTCTTCGAGGTGTTCCAGAACTGGGCGGCGGCGTCGAACACGTGGAATCACCGCAACATCGTGCGCGCGCTGGTGCGCACCATGCGCGACCACGGATACAGCGACATCCAGATCTGCCAGGTGCTGGCGCTGCACAGCGACACCGGGCGCTGCGAGGACGTGCCGGGCGGCGACCTGGAGGTCGCGGACTTCCCGCCGGCGCGGCCGCTGATCACGGCGAGCCCCGTGCGCCCCGTGGACGCCGTGCGCTGGGACTGGCGCGACGTCTCGGTGACGGCGACGGGCTTCGAGGTCGACTTCGGCGCCGAGGGCGAGGCGCCCGCGCGATCGGCCGTGGCCTACGCCCGCGAGGCCTCCTTCGAGGCCGACGCGCTGAGCCCGAACACCACCTATCGCTTCCAGGTGCGCACGGTGAACGGCGAGGTGGCGAGCGGCTGGGCGACCGATCGCGTGACCACGCTGCCCGAGCGAGTGAGCGTCGCGCCGACGCTCACGCCGTTGCGGGGCGGGCTGGACGTCGATTGGGACGCGGTGGCCGCGGATCGGTACGAGGTCGAGTGGTCGAAACGCTCCGGCGCGTGCGACGACGCGGATCCGTGCGCCGGCGACGCCCGGTGCGTCCGCGGGCTTTGCGAGACGACGCGGCGGCTGCCCGCGCCCGGTCCGGGGCTGACGCTCGAAGGCCTGGAGGCCGGCGTCGATCACACCGTGCGCATCATCGCCCTCAACGGCGACGGCGACGCGGTGGATCCCTCGCCGCCCGCGGTCGGCGTGCCGCTGGCGCCCGAGGTGATCTTCGTCAGCGGGGCCGGCGACGACGCGCAGTCGGGCGAGGAGGGCGCGCCCGTCCGCACGCTGGCGACGGCCATCGAGCGCGCCCGCGACGGCGCGCAGATCATCCGCATCGTCGGCGACATCGGCATGCAGCAGGGGCCCTTCGTGCTGCCCGAGGGCGTCGCGCTCGACGGCGCCGGGGCGACGCTCCAGGTGCGGGGCTACGCGCCTACGGGCACCTGCCGCGGGGCTGGCTTCAACCCCACGCGGCGGCCCACCTTCGCCGCCATCCAGAGCGAGGGCGAGACGCTGCGCGTGAGCAACCTGTCGGTGGCCTTCCTGACCTACGACACCGATCCCGCGGGCGCATGTCTGGTCGGCTTCTCGTCCACCGATGGCTCCCTGGTGCTGGACAACGTGTTCGTGACCCACACCGAGTACGGCGCGGCCGGCGGGGCCCGCTGCCGCGCCGCGGCGCAGGCCACCGGCGGCGACCTCGAGATCCGCGGCAGCACGCTGGCCGGCGTCTACTCGCTGGTGGGCGCGGCCAACCTGCGCGCGGTGGGCGTCTGCATGGCCGACGGCCGCAGCGTCACCGTCACCGACAGCCGCCTGGTGGGCTACGAGCAGCCCAACTTCAACGCACCCTTCCCGGCCGTGGCCGCGGTGGGGCTGGACGTCAACGCGGTGACCACGGTGCGCATCAGCCGCGCCGACCTGCTGGCCAGCCCGTCGGGCACGGCCAGCGGCGGCGAGCACGCGGGCGGCCGCCTGCTGGCGCTGCAGTCGGTGTTCCTCGACAACGTGGTCGCCTGGAGCCCCACCGGCGGCGCGCGCAGCGACGGCCTCGACATCGGCGCCACGGATGGCCTGCTCGAGAGCGTCCGGCTGTGGCACGTGTCGGCCAGCGCCGGCCGGGACGCCACGCTCAGCGCTCAACTGGCCGCGGGTCACGAGGCTGCCGCCGTGCGCCTGCTGGACGACATCGGCACCCTGGAGATCGTCAACAGCGTGCTGGTGCACGCCAGCGGCCGGGTGCCCAACCCGTTGGCCGACGCCCTCGCCGCGCTCGACCGCCGCCTGGCGGGCGACCCCACCCGGTTGACGCTCCGCGGCACGGTCGCGAGCGTCAATCAAACGGCCGATGCCACCGCCACCTTCATGCTCTGCCCGCCCGACGCCGGCGAGTTCTCCGGCATCGGCAGCCCGGTCGGTTGGATGGGCGCGCCCGCCAACCACCGCTGTTACTTCGCCAGCAGCATCGCCGGCTGGGCCACCGACACCAACCTCGGCTTCGACAACCGCCCCGGCAACCCCGGCGTGCTGATCGACGCGCTCGGCCGCGCCAACGACATCGGCGGCGGCCGCAGCGCCCGCGTCAACGCCGCCGGCGTCGACCTGCCCGTCGCCATGCGCGCCCAGGTCGAGCGCGACCGCAACGGCCGCGTGCGCGACCCCGCCAACCCGGGCGCCGGCGCCATCGCGCCGTAGGAGCCAGGGCTGGCACCCGGGGCGCGGCCGTGCGACCCTGCCGCCCGCGTGGCCCGGGAGGTGAACCATGCGCGTGCTGATGGTGGCGGCCGAGGTCGTCCCGTTCGCGAAGACCGGCGGGCTGGCCGACGTGGCCGGCGTGCTGCCCAAGTTCCTGAAGACGTTGGGGCACGACGTGCGGGTGGTGATGCCGCTGTACCGCGGCGTCGACCGCGACGGCCTGGCGCGGGCGGGCGAGGGGCCGTTGGGCGTGCCCATGGGCGCCATCGGCACGCTGTGGGCGGGCGTGCTCGAGGGGCGCCTGCCGGGCAGCGACGTGCCGATCTACTTCGTCGACTTCGAGCAGTACTTCGACCGCGCCCACCCCTACAACGATCCGGACGGCGGCGGGTACCTCGACAACGACAACCGCTTCGTCTTCCTGTCGCGCGCGGCGCTCGAGCTGTGTCACCTGATCGACTTCACGCCGGACGTCGTGCACGTCAACGACTGGCACACCGCGGCGGCGCCGCTGTTCCTCAACACGGTCTATCGCGACGATCCCCGGCTGGGCGCGGCGGCGTCGGTGCTGACCATCCACAACATGCAATACCAAGGGCGCTACTACAGCGGCCTGATGGACGTGCTGGGCGTCGGCTGGCAGCACTTCAACCACCTCGAGCTGGAGTTCGGCGACGAGGTGAACCTGCTCAAGGGCGGCATCTATCACTGCACCCGCTGGAACGCGGTCAGCCCGCGCTACGCGCTCGAGATCCAGACGCCCGAGTTCGGGCACGGCCTCGAGGGCGTCGCGCGCGACCGGGCGGCCGATCTGCGGGGCATCCTCAACGGCACCGACTACGACGCCTGGAACCCGGCGACCGACCCGCACCTGGCGGCCAACTTCGACGTCGACGACATGGCCGGCAAGGCGGCGTGCAAGGCGGCGCTGCAGCGCGAGATGGGCCTGCCCGAGCGGCCGGACGTGCCGCTGATCGGCTTGGTGACGCGGCTGGTGCACCAGAAGGGCGTCGACCTGGTGGCGGCCTGTCTGCCGCGCATCCTCGAGCTGGACGTCCAGGTGGTGCTGCTGGGCAGCGGCGAGCGCTGGGCCCACGATCACTTCGGCGCGCTGGCGGCGCACGGGCCGGCCAACTTCGCCGCGCACATCGGCTACAGCGATCCGCTGGCGCATCGCATCGAGGCGGGGGCCGACCTGTTCCTCATGCCCTCGCGCTTCGAGCCCTGCGGGCTCAACCAGCTCTACAGCATGCGCTACGGCACCCTGCCCATCGTCCACGCGGTGGGCGGCCTCGACGACACGGTGCGCAACCACGTCGAGGGCACCGATCAGGGCACCGGCTTCAAGCTGTACGACCTGCACCCGGGCAGCATCTACGACACCGTCGGTTGGGCCGTGCACGTGTACTACGAGCGGCCGCGGCACTTCGCCGGCATGGTGCGGCGGGCGATGGCCGAGCGCTTCACCTGGGAGGGCGCGGCGGACGAGTACGTGGCGATGTACGCCGAGGCGGTGCGCGCGCGGCGCGGGTGAGCGCGACCTCGCGCGCGCTCGCGACATCCGTCGAGCTCGCCGCCGCGTTCGGTGGGGGCGAGCCGACACAACCGGAGGAGAGTCGTCGATGCGGTGGAGCGTCGTGGGGTGTGCGCTGGCGCTGTGGCTGGCCGGCTGTCAGTACAAGGGCGGTGACGGGGCGCCGGCGAAGAAGGCGGACGCCGCAACGGCCGCGGCGAAGGCCGAGGCGCCGACGCCGAAGGCGGCCGAGAAGACCGGCGAGGTCGTCTTCGACCCGAACAACCCGCCGCCGGGCTGGATGCGCTGCCACCGCAACCACTGCCACCACGAGAGCGGGCGCGTGGCGTCGTATCAGCAGGTGATGCAGGAGATCGGCGCGACGCGCATGGTCGGCGTCGCCGCGCCGCCGCCGATGCCGCCGGCGCCCGCCGACGTCGCCGCGCCGCCCGCCGACGCCGAGCGCACGCCGAGCGGCCTGGCGTCGAAGGTGCTCAGCCCGGGCAAGGGCGAGCGCAAGCCGGGCCCCACCAGCGTCGTCACCGTGCACTACTCGGGCTGGACCACCGACGGGAAGGCCTTCGACAGCTCGGTGTCGCGCGGCCGGCCGGCCCGCTTCCCCCTCAACCGCGTCATCCCCGGCTGGACCGAGGGCCTGCAGCTGATGGTCGAGGGCGAGGAGCGCCGCTTCTGGATCCCCGTCGAGCTGGCCTACAACAACCGCCCGGGCAAGCCCGCCGGCATGCTGGTGTTCGACGTCGAGCTGCTGTCGATCGATTGAGCGCCGCGCCGCGGTCAGGCCAGGCGGCCGACGCGGCGCTGGTGGCCCGTCCAACCGGCTGTCAGCTATCAGCTTTCAGCTATCAGCCGGGCCCGGTCGCCGTGCAGGCTTCCGGCCTCACGGCAAGCTCGAGGCGCCGCATGGTCCGGCAGACGTCTTCAACTGTCGCGGCGGAGCTGAAAGCTGACCGCTGACCGCTGACAGCCCGACCGTCTTGGCGGGGCGTACGGTGGAGCAACGGGTCCGAATCGGCGCCGCGCGGTCAGGCCAGGCGGCCGACGCGGCGCAGGCCCGAGGCCGAGAAGGCCAGCAGCAGACCGGCCGGGACCAGCAGGCCCAGCAGGCCCAAGCCGACGCGGGCGGCCAGCTCGCCGGTGGGCTCGTCCTCGAACGTGAAGGTGGGCAGCGCTGCGTAGTCGGCGCTGGCCAGCGGTCGGCCGGCGCGCACGCGCTCGGCGAAGAAGGCGCGCCAGGTGCCGTGGAAGGCGTCGACCTGCGCCTCGAAGCGCTGCTGGCGGTGCGCGCCGGTGCCGGCGACGTCGACCAGCGCCTCGTGCACCGCGATGGCGGGCGAGACGAAGCGTAGCCGGTCGACCAGCCGCTGCTGCGCCTCGAGCTGCTCGCGGAAGCGCTGCACGACGGGGCGCACGCGCGCGTCGAGGGCCTCCTGCGTGGCCAGCAGTCGGGCGCGGGTCTCGGCCGGGCTCTCGTCCGGCTCGGCGCCGTGGTCGCCCTCGAGCGCGCTCAGCTCCTCCTCGATCTCGCTGGCCGCGCTGCGCGCCAGGTTCACCAGCTCGACGCGCGAGGGCGGCGGGTACGTCGCCTCGACCACCACGCGCACCAGGCCGGGCAGGGCGACCACCAGCGCCAGCCACAGGCCGACCAGCGCCAGCGCATTGCCCGCCGAGCTGCGGCCGCGGCTGTTGATCGCGACGGCGGCGGCGAACCAGAAGGTCGCGTAGGCCAGCAGCGCGGCGAGGTACAGGCCGGCCCGCACGGCGCCGTCGGCGCTGGCCAGCCCGTCGGCGGACAGCAGCAGCGCGCCGCCGGCCAGCACCACGGTCGCGCCGCCCACCACCATCGTCCGCTGCAGCGACTTGCCCAGCACGAAGGTCGCCAGCGACACCGGCTGCGACAGCACCAGCGCCAGCGTGCCGCGCTCGCGCTCGCCGGCCAGCAGGTCGTAGGTCAGCGCGATGATCAGCAGGGGCAGCAGGTAGACGAAGACGAAGGCCAGGTCGAAGGGGCCGGCGCGCTGGCTGGTGGGGCCGCGCAGGGCGACGTCGCCGCGCGGCGGCTGGGCCAGCCGGCTCTGCGTCGTCAGGCGCACGACCGCGGGGTGCGCGTCGCGCTGGCCGGCGGCGATCGAGGCGGTCGGCGTGGGCGGCAGCGCGACGGCGCGCGCGCCCAGCCCGGCGCCGACCAGCGCGGGATCGGCGGGATCCTCGGCGTGCGGCGCGTCCGGTCCGCCGGCTTCGATCGCGGCGAGCTGGGCGCGCAGATCGGCGAGCTTGCGATCCTCCTCCTCGACCGCCGCGCGCGTGGCCGCGCGGTGCGCCGCCGCGCTGCTGGCCCCGCTCCACGCGGCGTACGCGACGAAGGCGGCCAGCAGCCCGAACAGCCACCACGCCCCGCGCTCGGCCAGCAGGTTGCGGCCCTCGACCTGCACGACGGTCCACAACATCAGGCCACCTCCGCCCGGCGCTCCGCCGTGCACCGGCCAGCGACCCGCTTCGCGCGCGACCACGACATCAGCCCACCACCCTCACGCGCTGCGCGGTGAAGCCGGCCGCGGCCCAGGCCAGCAGCAGCCAGGCCAGCAGCAGCGTCAGCGCGACGGCGTTGTGGCGCAGCGCCCAGCGCAGGTCCGGCGGCGCGTGCTCGAAGGCCGGCGCGCGTGCCCACAGGTCGCGGCCCGCGCGGTAGCGCCACCCCTCGTCGCCGGCGTTGCGCGCGAAGTCCTCGTTCAGCGCGCGCACCAGCGCCTGCCGGTAGTGTTCGGCGTCGGTCTGGAAGGCCCGGTGGTGGGCGAAGTCGGTGCCGGCCAGCCCGGACGACAGCGCGCGGATGGCCAGGTAGGGCGACAGCGCGGCGGCCCACTGGCTGACGCGCTCCTGCCGCGCGATGGCGTCCAGCAGCGCCTCGACGTGGTGATCGAACACCTCGTCTTCGAAGGCGGCCTCGGCCTGCAGCTCGAAGCCCTGCAGCAGGGCGTCGGGCATCAGGTTCTCGGCGCCCTCGAAGCCCTCGCGCTCGAGCAGCGCGCCCAGGTGCGCCTCGACGCGATCCTCGCGCGGCGCGCCGGGCAGACCGGTCTCGAGGTCGCGCTTCACGGCGGCGGCGAAGGCGTCGGGCGAGGGCAGGGGAGCGACGCGCGGCGCGGCGTCGCTGGCCAGGCGCGGCAGCACGAGGCAGGTGACGCTCCAGAAGCCGACCAGCGCCACCAGCGCGGCGCGGGACGAGCGCGCGCGCGCCGAGGCCACGAAGGTGATCGCGACGATCACGGCGTAGTAGGCCAGGTAGCTCGGCAGCAGCGCGGCGAGGCGCGACCACGCGACGCCCTCGCCGAGCGCCAGGGCGACGCCGCCGGCGGCCACCGCGGCGGGCAGCAGCACCAGGCCCAGCGCGCCGCTCACCCCCAGCGCCTTGCCCACCAGCAGCTGCCGCGGGCGCACGCCCGTCGCCGCGAGCTGGCGCAAGGTGCCGCGCTCACGTTCGCCGCTCCACGCGCCGAAGCCCAGCGCGATGATCAAGAGCGGCACGAACAGCTGCAGCACCGTCGCCGCCGACAGCGTGCCGAAGCGCGCCAGGCTCGAGGCGTCGCCCGCGGCCGCGTCGCGCGGCAGCGTCCGCTGATGCGCGGCCAGCTCGAGCGTCACGCCCAGGTAGGGGTCGACGCCGGGATCGAGGAAGGCCAGCGCGCCGCTGGGCTTGAAGACGTGCTTGCCGTAGTGCGCGGCGACGTGCGGGTTCTTGTCGCCCTGATCCACCCACAGCGCGTCGGCCGTGCGCTGCGCGGCCTCGCGCTCGGCGGCCACCGCGGCGGCCTGCCGCCAGCCGAACGCCATCGACGCGAGCAGCAGCAGCACGACCAGCGCGGCGACGAGGCGCAAGCGGCCGTCCCGGACGAGCTCGCGCAGCTCCTTCCTGGCGATGATCCCGATCACCGGACGTCCCCGGTCCCGACGTGGCGGGTCGAGCCGAACACGCCAAAGAAGGCGCCGGCGTCCGCGCCAGAGGACGTGCACGTGCCCGTGCCCGTGCCCGTGCCCGAAGGACCCCGCCAGAACGCACGAGCGTGCAACGGGCTGATTCGAAACGGCTTCTGCATGCGTGCGGCAGGGCGTGGCGTGTAGCCAGCCGGGCAGGGGCACGGGCCCGTGCACGTGCCCGGCTCGAGCGCCGCCTTCATCCAGTCCCTCATGGTCAGTCGTGCATGTGTTCGAGGTAGATGCGCTCGAGGTCGACGTGCGACAGGTCGTCGGTGGCCATGCAGGCCACCAGCCGCCCGTGCTTCATGATGCCGACGCGCGTGCCCACCTCTTTCGAGCGGAACAGGTCGTGCGTCGCCATCAGGATGGCCACGCCGCGCTCGCGCAGGCGCACCAGCAGGTTCGAGAACTCGTTCGAGCCCTTGGGATCCAGCCCCGACGTGGGCTCGTCCAAGAGCAGCGCCGTCGCGCCCTTCGCGATGGCCATGGCCACGCCGACCTTCTGCCGCATGCCCTTCGAGTAGCCGCCCACCGGCCGGTCGGCGGCCTCGGGCTGCAGCCCCGCCTCGATCAGCGTCGCCCGCAGCGCGGCGTCGTCCAGGTCGTCGCGCCCGGCCAGCCGCGTGAAGAACGCCAGGTTCTCGAGGCCGGTCAGGTTGGGGTACAGCATCACGTTCTCGGGGATGTACGCGATGTGCCGCTTCGTCTCGAGCCCGTGCGTCGCCACGTCCAGCCCGTTGATGCGCACCGCACCCGCCGTGGGCTCGATGAACCCGAGGAACAGCTGGATCGTGGTCGTCTTGCCCGCGCCGTTCGCGCCCAGCAGGCAGAACACCTCGCCGGGCTCGATGGCCAGGTCCAGCCCGTGCAACGCCACGAAGTCGCCGTACGCCTTGCGCAGGCCGACGGCCTCCAACATCGCCACGGGGTGCCTCAGCTCATCCAGTTCTGGTCGCTCTGCAGCGCCCACTTGGTGGTGGTCTTGCGCGCCCGCGTCCAGAAGCGGAAGCCGTCCATGCCGGTGATGTCACCGTGCCCGAACTTGCTCTGGTTCCACCCGCCGAAGGGGAAGGGCTCGCGCGGCACGGGCACGCCGATGTTCACGCCCACCATGCCCGCCTCGAAGCGCGCGGTGGCGTACTCGGCGACGAAGCCGCTGGTCGTGTAGATGCACGCCGCGTTGCCGTAGGGGTTGTCGTTCTCGATGGCGATGGCCTCGTCGAGCGTCTTCACCCGGATGATCGACAGCACCGGCCCGAAGATCTCGTCGCAGCCGGCCGGCCAGTCGCGCCCGACGCCGTCGAGCACCGTCGGGCCGACCCACCAGCCCTTGCCGTCCACCTGCTTGCCGCGCCCGTCCACGCGCACCTTCGCGCCCATCTTCTCGGCCTGGTCGATGTAGCCGGTGATGCGCTCGACGGCGGCCTCGCTGATGATCGCGCCCACGTCGCGCCCCAAAACCAGCTTCTCGGCCTCGGCCACGACGGCGTCCACCTGCGCGTCCGCGTCGCCCACCGCCACCAGCACCGACGCCGCCATGCAGCGCTGCCCCGCGCACCCGAACGCGCTCGCCGCCACGTTCTGCGCCGTCAGCTCGAGGTCGGCGTCGGGCACCACCACCAGGTGGTTCTTCGCCCCGCCCAGGCACAGCATGCGCTTGCCGAGCGACGCGCCCCGCGCGTACAGCAGCGACGCCACCTTCGTCGATCCGACGAAGCCCACCGCCTTCACGTCCGGGTGGTCGACGATGGCCTGCACCGCGTCCTTGCGCCCGTTGACCAGGTTCAGCACCCCGTCGGGCAGCCCCGCCTCGCGCGCCAGCATCGCCAGGTGCAAGAGGCCGAAGGGCACCTGCTCGCTGGGCTTCAGCACCACCGTGTTCCCGGCCACCAGCGCCTGCGGCAGCATCCACATGGGCACCATCACCGGGAAGTTGAAGGGCACCACGCAGCCCACGACGCCCAGCGGCTCGTAATCCACCTTGCAGGTCACCCCGCGGCTGACCTCGATCTGCCCGCCCGCGCTCATGTTGGGCAGCGAGCACCCGTACTCGAGGCACTCGATACCCTTCAGCACGCTCGCCTTGCCCTCGGCGAAGGTCTTCCCGTTCTCGTGGCTGACCAGCCAGCTCAGCCGGTCGAGGTCGCGCTCCATCAGCGCCTTCAGCCGGTACAGGATCTGCGCCCGCTCTTTGTACGGCGTCGCCTTCCACCCGGGGAACGCCGCCTTGGCGGCCTCGACGGCGCTCGCGACGTCGGCCGCGTCGCTGTCGGCCACGGTGCCCATCACCGCCCCGTGGCGCGGGTTGTGGACGTCCAGCCGAGCACCGCTGCGCGCGTCGACCAGCTCGCCGCCGATCCAGTTGTTGCAGTGCCCGGCCTGCACCAGATCGTCGCTGGCGCCGGTGAAGGGGTGAAAGCCCGGGACGGACATGGGGACCTCCAGACGGTTCGGTGGGGCGCGGCGCCGCCGAGGCGATGAGGACGCCGGGGCGCGCGCGGGGGTTGCAGGGCAGGTGGTGCCGCGGGCGCGCGGCGGGTGGCTCAGTAGTCGACCAGCTCGTCGTAGGCCTCGGGCCGACGGTCGCGGTAGAACTGCCAGGTCTTGCGCACCTCGTCGATCATCGACAGGTCGAGATCGGCGACGATCAGCTCGTCGTCGTCCTCGCTGCCCTCGGCCACGAACTGCCCGCGCGGGTTCACGAAGTAGCTGGTGCCGTAGAACTTGCCGATGTTCCACGGGGCCTCGGTGCCCACGCGGTTGATCGCGCCCACGTAGTAGCCGTTGGCCACCGCGTGCGCGGGCTGCTCGAGCTTCCACAGGTACTGGCTGAGGCCGGCCACCGTCGCGCTCGGGTTGAACACGATCTCGGCGCCGTTCAGGCCCAGGCAGCGCGCCCCCTCGGGGAAGTGGCGGTCGTAGCAGATGTAGACACCCACCTTGGCGTAGCGGGTCTCGAAGATGGGGTAGCCGCCGTCACCGGGCTTGAAGAAGAACTTCTCCCAGAAGCCGCTGGTCTGCGGGATGTGCTGCTTGCGGTACTTGCCCAGGTACGTGCCGTCCGCGTCGATGACCGCCGCGGTGTTGTAGTACACGCCGCGCATCGCCTCTTCGTAGATGGGCACGATGATGACCATCTCGTACTTCTTCGCGTAGGCCGACAGCGCCTCGGTGGTGGGGCCGGGCACGGGCTCGGCCGCGTCGTACCACCGCGTGTCCTGGCTGGGGCAGAAGTACGGCCCGTTGAAGATCTCCTGCAGACACAGGATCTGCACGCCCTGCTCGCCGGCCTTCTCGATGAACGGGATGTGCTTGTCGTACATCGCCTTCTGGATGTCGGCGACGGGCACGCTCTCGTCGTTGATGGGGTTGCTGCACTGGATCAGGCCGCAGCGTACGATCTGGCTCATCGGTCCTCCTCTGGATCCCCCCGCGGGACGGAGACCGACGATAGGCCCGGCCGGAGTCGATGCGCAACGGGTTGGCGCGTCGGCGGGCCCGGGAAGGTGCTCAGCCGGCGGTCAGGTGGTCCTTGAAGGCGCGCAGCAGATCGTAGGCCGACAGCATGCCGACCAGCTTGCCGTCCTTGACCACCGGCAGCGCGCCGTAGCCCTTGGCCAAGAGCTCGTCGAGCGCCTTCGTGACGTCGTCCCCCGGCGACACCGTGTGCGGGTTGCCCGACATGGCCTGCTGAACGGTGTGCTGGTCGTCGATGCTGTACGAGGCGGCGATGTCCGGGTTGGTGTCGACGAAGGCCGGGCGGCGGATGTCGCGGTCGGTGATGATGCCGACCAGCTCGCCGTGGTCGCCCAGCACCGGCAGGTGCCGGATGTTGCGCTCCTGCATGCGCACGTGCGTCTGGCGAAGGCCGTCCAAGAGGTTGGCGGTGACGACGTCGGTGGTCATGTAGTCACTGACCTTCATGGCTGCTCCTCCTCGGCGGGCGCCCTCGCACCCCCGGCAATTGCGCGCACACTGTACAGAAGCGGACCGCGGGTGCAAGCGCCCGCGTGCGCGGGCGCTCAGCGCGCGAGGATGCGCGCGAACTTCAGCTTGCGGCGCAGCAGGCGGCGGGTCGTCTCGTAGGCCTCGTCGGCGCCCAGCTTCTCGGCGATGGCGAGCGCCTTCTCGTAATAGGGCAGGGCCTGCGCGTAGTCCTCGGCCGCGTAGAACACGTCGCCCTGGTTGGCGGTGCGTCGGGCCAGCGCGTCCTGCAGGTCGGGATCGGTCGGGTGCTTCTCCACCAGCGCCGCGGTGAGCGTCATCGCCTGCGCGAAGTCCTCGCGCGCCGCGTCGGCCTGCCCGTTGCTGAGCCGCGCCTCGCCGCGCCAGGCCAGCGCCTTCGCCTCGCTCATCGGGTGGGTCGGCGTGTCCGGCTCGAGCTCGGCCAGCGAGCGGTGCAGCGCGATGGCCTTGCCGAACAGCTCGATCGCCTTGGGGAAGTCGTTGTACGCCGCGTTCTTGTGCTCGCGCGCGAGGAACTCGCCCAGCCGCTCGTAGGCGTTGGCCAGCTTCTCCTGGTAGTCGGGCTCGTCGGGCGCGCGCCGGTGCAGATCCTCGACCACGCCGATGGCCGCCTCGATGGCCGGCTGCACCTCGCGCAGCGCGTTGCGCTCCTCGGCCAGCTGCGCCATGAACAGGTGCTGGCGCGCCATCAGGTACAGCAGGCGCTCGTTGTCCGGCGACTCGTCCAGCCGCGCTTGCAGCAGCTGCAGCACGTCCTGCGCGTAGGCCCGCCGCGCGTACTTGGCGTCGGGGTGGGGGATGCGCTCGAAGAAGTCGTCGGCCTTGTTGGCGGCCTGGATCGAGAACGACAGCACGTCGTCGGCGCTGCGCTCGGCCAGCAGGCCCTCGCGATCGGACAGCCGGCGCAGCCGCTCGGTCTGCCGGCGCTCGGTCTCGGCGGTCAGGCGCTGCTTCTCGGCGGCCAAGAGCTGCCCTTCGGCCTCGCGCAGCTGCTCGCGCAGGCGGGCGCGCTGGCCGTCGGCCCACTTCACCCGGGTCTGCAGCTCGTCGATGCGACTCAGCCCCCGCAGCGTCAGCCCGGTCAGGGCGCAGACCACGGCCACCAGCACCAGCGCGAACAGCCGCAGCCGCGCCTTGCGCCGCTCGGCCCGGTCGCGCTCGCTGGCCAGCGTCTGCAGCGCGGCCTCCTGGCTGGCCATGCGCGACGCGTCGTCCCGCTCGCGCCGCCGCGCCGCCGAGGCTTCGGCCGCCTCGAGGAAGCGGCGCAGGCGCGCGGTCAGCCCCGCCCGCAGGCGCTGGCGCTGCTCGCCGGGCAGATCCGCCCCGCCCAGCCACGCCGTGAGGTGCTCGTCGGGCAGGGCGTCGTCGGCCTTGCCGGCCGCTTGCCAGGACTGCTCGGCGCGATCCAGCGCTGCGCGGCGCTCCAGCGCGGCGCGGTCGGCCTCGACCCAGCCGCGCAGCGTGCCCCAGACGTGCGGCAGGCCGCCGTAGATCAGGCGCACGTGGTGCACCGTCGCGTCGGCGGGGCCGTCCTCGGTGATCCACAGCAGCGGCAGCGCGGGCGTCGAGGCCTCGCCGCCCTGCAGCAGCTCGAGCAGGCCCTCGCCACGCGGACCGGCGCCCGCGGCCGTCACGGCGTCGTCGTAGTCCAGCACGCCGCCGACGTCGTCGCCGCCGCGCCCGGGCTGCACCAGCGCCAGCAGCAGCTGCCGCGCGCGGGCGCGGTCGTCGGGCGACAGGCGGTCGATCTGCGCGTCGAGCGCTCGGTCGAGCGCGCCCTGCACGCCGCCCAGCGCGTCGTAGCGCGCCGTGGTGGCCTCGCCCCCCTCGACCAGCGCGTGCAGCAGCCAGGACAGGCGCACGGCAGCGTCCGGCGCGCGCTCGGCGTCGTCGACGACGCGGGCCACCAGCAGCTCGTCGAAGGGACGCCCGGCCATGGCCATCGGGCGCACCGTGATCGCGCGGACGCCCGCGCGGGTCAGGCCGCCCAGCGCGAAGGGCGTGGACTGGGCGCGCGCCGCGTCGCGCAGGCGCGGGCACGCCGCCTCGAACGCACCCACGCGATCGTCGCGGGCGGTGGTCACCAGCATCAGGCGCTGGTCGAAGTCCTCGAGCGCGGTGGCCAGCTGGCCCTCGAAGCGGGCGCGCTCGGCCGCGTCGGCGCAGTCGTCGACGACGTCCTCGAGGTGGTCGATCACCAGCAGCAGGCCGTGATCCGAGGGCAGGTGCTCGCGCACCAGATCGGCCAGGCCGTCGCCCTCGAGGGCCTGCTGGACCTCGCGCGCGCTCAGGTGGGCCGAGAAGGCGGCGCAGAGCGACTGCACCAGGGCGGCGGCGGGGCGGTCGCGCGGGCGGAAGGCGGCCACCAGCCACGCGCCGGGGGCGTCGGCCAGGGCGCCGCGGACGACGGTGGGCGCGACGCCGGCGCGGGCCAGCGAGGCCTTGCCGACGCCGGCCGGGCCTTCGACGCGCAGCCAGCGCCGGTACGAGCCGTCGGCCTGCTTGCCCAGGCGAGCGACGGCCTCGGCGACCTCGGCCTCGCGCCCGAAGAACAGCCGGGCCTCGTTGACGCCGTAGGGGCGCAGGCGCGGGTAGGGGTGCGTCGACTCGTGCGAGGGCATGGCGGGCAGGCCGCCGGGATCGGTGATGCGCTCGACGAGCTCGGCCAGGGCCGCCTCGAGCGCGGCGCCGTCGTCGGCCAGGGTGATGGCGTCGAAGCGGTCGAGCACCTCGTCGAAGTCGCCCGGCTCGTAGCCGTCGCGCACCACCGGGATGGTCTGCAGCGCGGCGTTGCCGGCGCGGGCGCGCGCCGAAGCGTCGAACTCGGCGCGCTGCCAGCCGGGCGGCGTGCGATCGGTCAGCAGCACGACGTGGGCGCGGGCGCGGCTCAGCCAGCCGTCGGCGGCCCCCAGCCAGGGCTGCCCGTCGGCGGCGGCGTTGTCGGGATAGGTGACGCGGATGCCGGCCTTGCGCAGGTACTTGTGGACGGCGCGCGCCAGCCCCGCGTCGGGGCGGGCGTAGGCGAGGTGCACATCGGGTCGCGACGCGGGCGGTGCGCTGCTCAAGCCTCCCTCCTCCAACGGGGGTCAGTATCAGAAATCCAACCTCGACGCCATTTGCGGGCGGCCGCCGGCGACGCGGCGTCGCCCCACGGTCGGCGGGGCGGATTACCGCCTCGTAACCCGCGCCCCGGGGGCCTCACCGGCGCGGCGTGGCATGGGCCGTGCTGCGCTGCGCCGTCCCGGGCCGAGGACCTCTTCTCGCCCCCTCGGCCGGGCGGAGAACGTGATGCGAATCAGCCAGTACATGACGCGCAAGGTGCTCGTGGGCCACCCCAAGGACGGCGTGCGTCAGACCTTCTTCCTGATGCGCAGCGAGGGGGTGCGCCACCTGCCGGTCGTCGACGACGCCCAGCACCTGGTCGGCATCATCAGCGATCGCGATCTGCGCCGGCCCGACTGGGTGGACGAGGACTTCATGGTCTCGCATCCTTACAAGCTGGACGACGGCCTGCTGATCGAGGACCTGATGACGCGCGCGCCGATGGTGGTGCACACCTACGACAGCATCGGGAAGGCGGTCGAGATCCTGGCCGAGCATCGCTTCGGGGCGCTGCCGGTGCTCGATCGCGAGGAGCGCCTGGTGGGCATCCTGTCGGCCTACGATCTGCTGACCGCGATGGGCGAGCTGCTGGCCGAGCTGCGCGGCGGGCGTCGGTGAAGAGGCCCCAGGCGCCGCGGCACGAGACGGTGGTGTTCTCGTCGCTGAACCTGGCCACGGTGCACCTGGTGCGCAGCACCCTGACCCGCGAGGGCATCCCGTCGCGCATCCGCCGCGACCACCTGGGCCCCCTCGCCGGTGAGACCCCCATGGACGACGCCCGCGCCGAGCTGCTGGTGCCCGACGCCTTCGTCGCCGAGGCCACCGCGGTCATCGACGCCGCCCGACAGGCCGACGTGAGCGACCGCCCCTGCCCGGCCTGCGGCGAGGCCAACCCGGCCACCTTCGAGATCTGCTGGCAGTGCGGCGCCGACCTCGACGAGGACGCCGACGGTTGACGCGGGCGCGCCGAGCCGGCACTCAAGGGACATGGCAGAGACACGCTGGCTGCACCTCGAGCTGGTCGACAGCTCGAGCGCGCCCCTCGCGGGGCGACCCTATGTCCTGACGCTGCCCGACGGGGCGCAGCAGACCGGGTGGTTGGACGCCGCCGGTCGGCTGCGCGCGCAGGTGCCGGCCGACGCGGCGCAGGTGTCGCTGGTGGTCGCGCATCGGCGGCTGGACCTGACGCTGGGTGACCTGCCGCCCGCCGACACGATCGGCGGCGCGCAGGAGCGGCTGAATCAGCTCAACTACTTCACCGGGAACGTGGACGGTGAGCTGGGGCCCTACACGGCGGGCGCGCTGCGGCGGTTTCAGCGCGACCACGGGCTGTCCGAGACGGGCGAATTGGATCCGCCGACCGTGGACGCGCTGCTCGGGGCGCACGGCACGTGAGCGCCCAGCACGCCGACGAGGCGGTGCGCTTCCGCGTGGCGCTCAGCGACGACCCCGAGGGGCCGCCGAACCGGCTGGTGCTGTACGACTGGTTCACGCGCGGGGTGGGGCGCGCGCCGCCGCGCGGGGGCAACAGGGTCGAGGTGCTGGTCGACGGCGAGGCCGGCTGGGGGCGCGTGGCCGAGGATCTCGCGACCGCGACGACCGAGGTGCAGATCGCCACCTGGATGTGCCGGCCCGACATCGAGCTGACGCGGCCGCTGGACACCGCGCTGGCGCCGCCGGCCAACCGCGCCGACGCGCGGCTGGGCGCGCAGCTCGAGGCGCTGGCGAAGGCCGGCACGCGGGTGCGCCTGCTGGTGTGGGGCATGGTCTACACGCCGCTGGTCGATCGGTGGATGCGGGCTTGGTACTGGCGCGGGCGCGACCGCATCGACGTGCTCGAGCAGGATCACCCGCGGCTGATCGGCAGCCACCACCAGAAGACGATCACCATCGACGGGCGGGTGGGCTACTGCGGCGGGATGAACCTGAAGGAGAACGACTGGGACACCATCGGGCACGCGCCCTTCGAGGTGCGGCGGTACCCGCACGCGGCGGGGCCGCGCGAGCGGGCGCGCGCGGCGGCGAAGGAGGCCGCGCCGCCCTTCCCGCCGCGGCACGATCTGATGGTGCGCGTCGAGGGCCCGGCCGTCGCCGACCTGCTGCACAACTTCCACGAACGCTGGCGCACCTCGCTGGCAGCGCGCCGCGGCAGCCTGCTCGGGCGGCTGATCGACTGGGTGCGCGACCGACTGGGCGGCGCGCCGAACCCCAGGCTCGAGCCGCTGCCCGCCGCTCCGCCGCCGCCGCGCGGATCGCACTGGGTGCAGATCGTGCGCACGACGCCCGGCGGCGAGGACGGCATCCTCGGCGCCTACTACCGGGCCATCTTCAACGCGCGGCGGTACATCTACATCGAGAACCAGTACTTCCGCAGCCCGCTGGTGGGCCGCGCGTTGGCGACCGCGCTGAAGCGGAACCCGCGGCTGCGGCTGTTCGTGGTGGTGAAGCCGATCAACGGCGGCAAGAAGAGCTACCTCGATCCGAGCGGCTACTGGACGGCCCACACGCTGAACATGATTCGCGAGGCGCAGGCCGACGACACGCCAGCGTTCCAGCTGACCGAAGTGGTGACCTGGGGCCGCGACGCCGCCGACCGCGTGGTCTATCAGTCGGTGGACGTGCACGCGAAAGTGATGGTGGTCGACGACGTGTGGGTCACGGTCGGCAGCGCGAACATCAACGACCGCGGCTTCAAGTACGAGGGCGAGATCAACGCGGTGGTGCTCGACCGGACGGTGGCCGGCGACCTGCGCAAGCGGCTGATGGCCGAGCACCTCGAGTGGGCGGTCGACGACGAGCGCCTCGACGACATCGACGTCTGCTACGCCGCGTGGTGCGAACAGGGCCGCGACAACCCCGGCCGCCGCGCGCGCGGCGAGGCGCCGGTGGGGCGGGTGCACTTCTTCGAGCAGGAGGCCCCGGCCAAGCCGCCCTTCGGCATCGACGAAGGTGTGTTCTGATCACGACGAACGGCTAAGCTCGGCGTTGGACGCTGCAGAGTCGTCGTCGTAGTTCTCGTCGAGAAACGCTCGGATTCAGTCACGGTTCGACGACGACGACCACGGCCTGCAGCGCTGCGGCGGTTGGACCGGGGGAGCGGGGGAGTCGGCGTTGATGCAGATAAGGATCGGGCTGATCGGCGCCTGCCTCGCGCTCGCCCTCGGGTGCGACGACGGCGCCAGCGGCACCGCCGCGGCCGACGCCGCGACGCTCGACGCCGCGACGCTGGACGGCGGCCCCCAGCCGGACGCTGCGGAGACACTCGACGCCGCGCCCGACGCCGCCGTCGACGCCGCCCCCGACGCCGCCCCACCACCCACCTGCGACGGCGTGCCCGGCGCCCGCGTCGCCTTCGCCGACGGCGCCGGCGGCTTCCAGTTCGGCGACCTGGCCGCCGACTTCACCGCCAACACCCTCGACCGCCCGCTGACGCTCTCGCAGCACTGGACCGGCTGCGACAGCTACGTCTTCCTCGTCTACTTCCCCGACCTGCGCCAGACGCCGCAGGGCCCGTGGATCGGCGACGCGCTGTGGGACAGCGATCCGCTGCCCCTGCTGACGCTCGGCGCGCCCAACACGCATTACGTGTTCCTGTCGTTCGAGCCCGACGCCGAGACCCGCCGCGCCCGCATGGAAGCCATGCGGTCGCGCATCGCGCTGGGCATCAGCGTGCGCCCGGCCGAGATGACCGCCGGCTGGGCCGAGCGCCTGCACTTCGTCACCGACCGCCTCACCGAGGTCGAAGGCAGCCTCGGCGCCTTCGCCGGCGACTACCTCGACTTCATGTTCAGCCCCGAGGGCCTGGTCGATCTGGGCGACCGCGGCATGGCCCAGGCGCCGCTGCCCTTCACCTTCGCCATCGACCGCTTCCAGCGGTGGGACGCCGGCGGCAGCCTCAGCCCCGTCGTCGGCCAGCCGCAGACCTGGGCCATGGCCGCCTACTTCGGGCCCTTCTACAACCACATGGCCGCCGTGCGCGCCCGCGTCGCCGCCGAGCCCGCCACCGAGGTGGTGTTGCTCGACGAGCGGGTGAGCGATCGCGTGTTCGTGCGCACGGTGACGCTGCCCGACGCCGCCGCGATGGCCGAGGTCGACACGCTCGACCTCGACGTCGGCGTCTTCTGCCCCGCCCGCAACCCCTTCGGCTGCAGCGAGTGGGATCGCATCGCCGACGTCGAACTCTGCCTCGACGGCCCCGACTGCGCCGACCGCCGCGAGATCGCCCGCTGGATCACCCCCTACTGGCGCCGCGGCGAGCGCCGCTGGCTGATCGACGCCTCCCCCTTCCTCGCCCTGCTGCGCGCTGGCGGCGAGACCACCTTCCGCGTCGAGATGGGCCCCGAGTGGGAGCGCAAGACCGAGCGCGACGCCCGCATCGCCCTGCGCCTGCGCACCGCCGGCGACGCCCCCCGCGCCCAGGGGGCCGAGCGCGCCTTCACCGGCGGCAGCTTCGGCGCCGACTACAACACCCGCGAGCCCTTCACCTTCGCGCCCCCCGCCGACGCCGACCGCGTCGAGCTGGTCCTCATCCTCAGCGGCCACGGCCAGACCGATGGCGACAACTGCGCCGAATGGTGCGACCACCGCCACGCCTTCACGGTCAACGGCGCCGACATCCCCGTCGTGCGCTCACCGCAAGCCCCCGGCACCCTGCGCGGCTGCGCCGACCGCGCCGGCGAGGGCGTCCCCCCCGGCCAGTGGGGCAACTGGGCGCCCGGCCGCGCCTACTGGTGCCCCGGCCTGCCGGTGGACGCGATCCGCATCGACGTGACCGAGCACGTCCAGCCCGGCATGGAGAACACGGTGACGTACCGCGGCCAGTTCGGCGCGCGCGAGCCGGCGGGCGGGGACATCGCGTTGAGCGCGTACGTGGTGTGGTACGGGCAGTGAGGGCAGCGGACATCGAGGGTGACGGGCCCGCCGAGTGGCGCCGGGCGAGCCTGCTCGGTTTCCCGTCGTCGGACGCATCGCCTATCATCGGACACGATGAAGTCGACCTACCCCACCTACGGTGAAGCCGCCCGACAGCCCGCGCATCGCTCACTGTTCCGCGAGGCGCTGGCCCGCAGAGCGCGACCGACCGTCGGTGACGCCGACCCGGTGCACGAGTACCTGATCGATCAGGCGAACCTCCAAGGCTTCCACGGCGCCTACTCGGGCCGCGACGACCTCTGCACGCTCGATGCGACGCTCACCCTCGAGGAGATCATCGTCGGGTTGTTGCAGCCCCACGCCCCTGCCGAGGGGCGCGTGCTGAAGCTCGTCGTTCGGATGCTGCAGTCCGGCCAAGTCGACCCCGACCGCTTGCTGTTCCTCGCGCGCCGCGAGATCGCGACGGGCGTACTCGCCTGGCTGGTCGACTTGATTCCAGCGCCCGAACGCAACGAGCACGTCGAGAGGCTCGGCGCCCTGCTCCGGCGTCATCCGCCGCGGCACGCGCGCCCGCCGAACGTCCGCTACGATCCGCGCCGCCTCGTGCGCCGGCCGTGCCTGCGTTGAACCCCGCCGGGCGCATCCTGCGCTGCCTCGCCAGCCACCTGCGAGGGCCGGCCCACATCCGCCTGATGGGTGGCGCCGCGCTCATCCTGGGCAATGGCCGTGATCGTGCGACGGAGGAGTGAGGGGTCAGGACGATCACATTTAGCCTTCTTCGCCGGCGCACTGCGCAGGCGCAAGTGCACCGGTCGAGCGGTGGTGGCCGTTGCTCAGGGCCTCGGTGTGCTGCTCTCCACGCGCACGGGTGCCACCTCGACATCGCGCCGACCGAATCTGCCTGGCACCATGGGCCGGCTCACCATGGGCCGGCTACGGTCGCATGGTCGATGTGCGAGATGAACCGTCGTGACCCCGACCGCCGGCGCGAGCCCGCTTCGCATCCCGTGGCCGTTGCCAGGGCTACTTGGGCGGCTTACAGTCGTGCCCATCGGGTGAGCTTCGAGGGCTCCGACAGGCAGGAGGGCACATGGGTTGGGTGACGCAGACCCCTGAGGAACGCTGGCGCATCACGGTCGTCGATGTGGAGACCACGGGACTCGGCCGCGGCGATCGCGTCGTCGAGGTCGCGGCGGTCACCATGAACGACCGGGGCGACGTCATCGACGAGTTCGACACGCTGGTCAACCCGGAGCGGGACGTTGGTCCCACGCACATTCATGGGATAACGGCCAGCATGGTCACGGGGGCGCCGACCTTCGCGGAGGTGGCGGCCGCGTTGGCTCGTCGGCTGGACGGCGTGGTGTTGTCGGCGCACAACCTGCCCTTCGATCTTCGCTTCCTTCGGAGCGAGTACGAGCGGTTGGGAGCAAGCCTGGCACCCGGCCGTGGCGTCTGCACGCTGCGGCTCACTGGGAGCAAGTTGAGCGCCGCCTGCGACGCGCATGGTATTCAGCACGGCGGCGCGCACCGCGCGCTGCACGACGCGCGCGCGACGGCCGAGCTACTCTGGTCCGTGTTGCCCGACGGCCTCGACGCCGAGTTGGCCCGGGTGAGCGGCGTCGAAGCACCGCTCAGCCCACGCACGCTGCGCCGGGAGGCGTTGTCGCCCGGTGAGGCCCCGCCCCCCAGCGCCCTCAGCCGAATGCTGAGCCGCGCGCCGCTGCCCACGGCCGACGGCGCGACGTTGGCCTACCTCGACGCCCTGGACTGGGCGTTGGACGACGCGATCCTCACCACGCACGAGGCACGTGTGCTGCGCGACTTCGCGAACGACCTCGGGCTGTCGACCGCCGAAGTGGGCCTGGCTCACCAGCGGTACCTCGACCTGGTCGTCGAGGGCGCGCTGCGGGACGGCATCGTGACGCCGGAGGAGCACGCTCTCCTGACCGCGGTGGCCACGGCGCTCGGCCTACCGCACGCGCACCTCCCCCCGATCACGCCGCGGCATGAGAGCGTCGACCTTCGTCCTGGCGCCCGCCTGTGCTTCACGGGCACCGCGCGAGATGCGCAGGGACGCAACCTCGGTCGCGAGGAGTTGGAGGGGCTGGCCCGCGAGCGAGGCTTCGTACCTGTCGCCAACGTCACCAAGAAGGGCTGTGACGCGCTCGTCGCCGCCGACCCCGCGTCGGGATCGACCAAGGCACGGGCAGCCCGCCGATATGGCCTGCCGATCGTCTCGGTTGAGGCCTTCCTCGCCTGATCCGCGGCTCGACGCGGACCGAGCCGCGTTGGCCGCAGGGCTCGCCCCAAGGGCCGGTCGACCCGTGGGGCGGCGGGTGTTCGGCGAGGTCTCGGGCGCGCGCCGGACTCACTGTCGATTGACTCCGATGCGGAAGGCCGCCGCACCGCGTGACGGACACTGACGAGGTCGATGAGTCGAACACCAACCCTCTTCGGGAGTCAGGGGTCAGGACGATCACATTCCGCTTTCTTCGCCGGCGCACCGCGCCGGCGCAAGAGCACCGTTCGAGCGGTGGTGACCGCTCTTCAGGGCCTCGGTGTCGTGCTCTCCACGCGCACGGGTGCCCCCTCGACATCGGTGTGAGAGAAGTCGTTGCCCTTGAACAGCAGGGCGTGACCGGACGCCTTGGCGAGGGCGTAGGCGAAGCAGTCCCCGAAGTTCAACCGAGCGGGGTGACGACCCTTGCCGAACGCGACGAACGCCTGCCGAGCGAGGCGTGCGTGGTCCTCGGTCAGTGGCACGATCTCGACCTGCATCTCGTTGAGCAGGTCGTCGAGGTCTGCCGCTCCGCCCTCCCCGAACAGGACAGTGGCCACGATGCCGGCCTCGGTCAGCGTCGCAGCGGACATCAGCCGAACGTCGTCCTCCTGGATCGCAGCGCCGAGCCGATGCGCATCGTCCTCCTGTGCCAGGATGGCGATGACCGCCGAGGTGTCGATGACCATCAGGTGGGCAGCCCGTTCTCGTCGTACCCCAGGATCTCGTCCGGGGTTCGGTCGTCGAGACGGGGACGGCTCGCACAGCGGCGTCCGATCTCCATCAACCGCTCGGCCAGCGGCCGGTTGTCCTTGACGGCCTGCTTGCGCGCCAGCCGCTCCCGAAGAGAGACGACCACAGCCTCGGTCAAGCTCTCGCCCGTCAGCGCCGCGAGCTCCCTTGCCAGCCGATCCGCCTCGTCGTTCTTGATGCTCAGGGCCACCGGTCACCTCCGGTCTAGAATCACACGCCGATTCTAGATGCGGCGCCCGGCCGTCGTCCAGCCACCCCGGCTGTCTGGCCACTTCGGTCGAAGCTCGTGACTGATCGACACCGATCAGGGTAGGGGTCAGGACAATCGCATTTCGCTTGCTTTCGTCGTCCTCCGGTGCCAGCAGATGAGCAGCCGAAGCCCGTCCTCGGTGCCCCGCGCCGGGCAGCTAGGCGGGCTCGCTTTCGGGTCGAGAGGGCGCTGAGATGCGCTGGTTCTTCGCTTCCGGATTGCTGCTCGCGTGCTGCACGGCGCGCAGCCAGTGCGCCCCCGAGTACGTGCGCCAGAGTCGTCGGCGCGGGGGCAACCTCAGGTCCATCTCGGACGCGGCGCGCGGCGCGCACCTGCGGTCGGCCGCCGAGCCTGCCCAGCGGACGCTTCCCCGGGTTACCAGCGCTGCGCGCCACTCGGGCTCCGACTGCGTCCGCGCCGCCCTCGGGCTCGGCGCACGTTCCGACGAAGACCGGCCGGTCTACGCGGACATCGTCCCGGACCGGTTCGTGTACGCGTTCGTCGCCGACGGTCACGGCGTGGGCGCGCGCTTCACTGCGCGAGCCCATGGCGATTTGGACTGCGACGGCACGCTGTCCACGTTCGAGCGGGTCGGCTGGTTCGACGACAAGGGTGACCTGCAAGAGGGCGCCGCCCTGTGGGAGCACCTGCCCGGTGAGTAGCTGCCGTTGGCCGCTGCGGAGGCGGCGGCGACGATCCGACCGGCTCGGTGTGTTGCTGCCGCGCGCGGCGCGCCGTTTCGATGGAGGTGAGCATGTGTGACGAGGGCAATCCGGCGGCGGGCGAGGTCCCGTCCTACGCCTGTTCGTTCTGCCTGCGGTCCTACTCGGCGTATGTGGTGATCGCCGTGGCGACCGACGCGAGGATCTGTAGAGACTGCGTGCTGATGGCTGTCGACGTTCTGATGCCGAGCCCGCACATGGACCGGGCGGCCGCGCAGCCGGGCACGACGATCGCCGAGCCGCCGCTTGCCCAGGGGCGGAGGTTCTTCTACGTCGGCAAGGACGTCGTGCGCGGCGAGGACGGCGAGTGAGGGCATCACTCCTGCCCCGCCGCACCGGCTGCCGCTGACCATCGTTCGGGTCCCCACGCGCCCACCGCCGGTTGACAGGGCCCCCGCCGATCCGCACTTTGCGGCGCGACGCACACACCCCGGACCCCTCCTGCTGCCCGCCCGGACCGTGGCGGACGAGGTGACGACGATGAAGAAGCCGCTGGCCCGCATCCTGACCGTCTGCGCGATCGCCCTCGCCGTCGCCCCCGCCACCGCCGGTGCGGCGGGCGTGGGCAAGAGCTGGGCGGGGTACACCTTCATCAAGAAGGGCGTGATCGATCTCGGGCTCGAGAACCTGCTGCTGTACCGCACCACCATCACGCCGCTGCCCGGCACGGGGGGCGCAGAGGACGGCGAGACCACCGTGACCGATGTCGCGTACACCGGCGCGCTGACCGGGCGGTACTTCGTCATCAACAACCTGGCGGTGGGTCTGAGCGCGGGGTTCTTCCTGCGCTCGGCGTCGACCGAGACCGACCTGCCCGGGGCGGGGGACGAGCCCTCCGAGCAGACGAACAGCGACACCGGCTTCATCGGCTTCGCCACCGGCCACTACTACGTGCCGCTGGGCAACAGCTTCTTCCTGACGCCGGGCCTGGGCGCGGGCTACTTCACCGGCACGCGCGAGACGCCGGTCGCGGGCTCGAACTCGCAGAAGGACGAGTCGACCGTCAGCGGCTTCGCCGGCCGCTTCGACCTGGGCGCGGTGTTCTACGCGGGGCCGCAGTTCAACCTGAAGGCCGGCCTGAACGTGGTCGGGCGCTTCGGCAGCCAGACCTTCGAGGCGCCGGCGGGCGGCACCGAGCCCGATCCGGTCGACTTCACCACCATCGACGCGGGCTTCAACATCGGGTTGGGCTACTCGTTCTGAGGTCGCCGCGACGTCGGCCTCGGGTCCGCCTCCCTCAGCGGCAGCGCTCCTGCGGCGAGTCGCCGCCCTGGCCGCTGCACACCTGGTCGTCCCGGCAGACGCCGTCGCACGGGCTCGGGCCCGGATCCTGGCACACCAGGTCGGTGCTGCGCGGCCCGATGCGGTTGTGCGACCGCGCCACGCAGTCCTGGTTGCCGGGGCACTCGCCGCTGCGCGTGCAGTCCTGGCGGGTGCAAGGTCCGCCGGGCGCGTCGCAGACCCAGGTGCCCGCGCCCCACCGCGCCTCGCAGGTCGCCTGGCAGCTCTCCTGGCACTCGCCGTACACGCAATCGAACGCTCCGCAGTCCTGCGAGGTCTCGCAGGCGCGCAGCGCGCACTCGCCGTCGACGCACTCGAGGCGCGCGTCGCCGCAGTCGGGGTCGTTCTGGCACGCGGGCGGCGTGCGGCACGTGTTCTGGTCGCCGCAGATCAGGCCCTCGTCGCAGCGATAGATCGCCGAGTCGGAGCAACCCTGGCCCTCGGGGATGACGCACTGGCCCGCGTCACAGGGCGCGCCGCGCGCGCCGGTGCGGCAGTTGAACGCCAGCGGCTGGCCGTAGTCGGCGCACAGCAGCACGGCGACGTCGCCGTCGCAGTAGGGCTCGATGGGGCCGTCGCAGGTGACCTCGCTCAGCTCGCACTGCCAGCGGTCGGGGCCGCGCGTACACACCGCACCCGGCTCGCAGGGCCACGTCTCGGCGTCGAGGTCGAAGCCGGCGCGGCACTCGGCGCCCAGCGCGGCGACGCAGGCGTCGGGCCCGCCCGGCGCGCTCGCGCGGCAGACGAAGCGGCGCTGACCCTGGTTGAGCGAGGCGCAGTCGGTCTCGACGATCTCACCGTCCTCGCAGGTGCGCAGCGTCTCGCCGTCGCACTGGCCCTCGCCCAGCGCCTGGCAGGCGGCGTCGGATTCGCAGACGCCGTTGGGCTCGCACCGCGCGCCCTCGCCGCAGTCCTCGGCGGTGCGGCACCAGCCGGTGCAGGCCCGCGCGTAGTCGGGACAGGCGTACGCGCCGCAGTCGGCGTCCGTGGCGCACTGCGTCGGCGCGCGGTCGCCGATCCGACGGAAGGTCCAGGCGACGGTGTCGGGCCCGATGTCCTCCATGCGCAGAGTGGGATCGGCCTCACCCGTCGGGCTGAGGGCTCGATCGGGGCCCTGGAACTCGCTGGTCAGGTAGTAGGTCGCCGCGCTCTCGCCGGCCGGCGCGCCGGGTCGGTCCTCGGCCCGGCGCGGGATGAAGACCTGCCCCGAGAAGACCTGGCCACCGTAGGTGCCCATCGTCGCGTCACCGTTCCCGTCGGACCCCTCGACGAAGCCGAAGGCCGGGGCGGCCTCGTTGGCCAACAGGAAGCCTTCACCCTGGCTCCACCAGGTCACCCAGGTGGTGCGCGGCCCGGGCATCGGCGCGAGCGTGAGGAACAGCACACCGTTGTCGGGAGCCTCCGGGGGCGTCAACGCGAGCAGCCGACCGTCGCCGGCCCGGATCTCGTAGGTGGCGTTCTCGGCCAGCCACAGCGTACGGAACTGCGACGTCCGCGCGCTGGCCAGCGGGTTGCCGGCCAGGTCGGTGACGCCCTCGGTGACCGTAAACCGGTACTCGGTCTGGAACTCCTGAAGGGGGCCGCGCTGGGGCTGGAAGGTGACGGTCGCGCCGTCGACGTTCAACGTGCCGGGCAGACCCTCGTTCGGCCCGTAGGTGACGCCGTCCACGGGCTGCAGCGGCTGCAGGCGGACCGTCTGGGCGGTGACCGAGGCGGGGTCGACGGGCTCGGAGAACACGATCGACAGGGGGCTGTCGGGCCACACCACGCCGTTGCGGTCCTCGGGGAAGATGTCGACCACCGTGGGCGGCGTCGTGTCGCCCATCGGCGCGCCGGGGCGGGCGAACGCGAGGTCGCGCTGGCTGGGGGCGCCGTTGGCCTCGCGGGTGTAGGCCAGGCCGGCGACGCGGTCGGCGCCCTCCCAGCGCAGCTCGAGGGCCTCGTCGGCGCCGCCCTGCACCTCGTTGACCAGCACGGCGTGGGTGCCCGCCACCCGGCCGCGCCAGGTGGTGCCCGCGGCGGACACCGTCACCTCGTCGCCGGCCACCTCGATCGACGCGGGCGTGTCCGTGCCGGCGACGACCCACTCGCCGCCCCCGGTGTGCGTGGGCGCCGCGCGCCGGATGAAGCGCATCGCGAAGGTGAAGCCCTGCTGGTCGAAGGTGCCGCGGCCCAGGTCGGCGGCGGTGAAGGTCAAGGTCGCCGTGAAGGCGTCCCCGCCCTGCACATAGCGCGTGCCGTCTTCGATGGTGCCGGGCACGACGAAGTCGGGATCGCCGTCCGCGTACTGCGTGAAGGTGTCGCCCGACTGCTCGAAGCGGGCGCCGGTGACGTCGGCCGGCGGCGGCGCCCCGCCCGGGTCGACGAAGTGATAGCGCAGCATCCACCAGTTGCCGGTGATGTCGACCTCGACGGCGGGTCCGTCGTCGAAGGTGCACGCTCCGGCGCGGCACACGAGGCCGCCGGCGCAGTCGCTGTCGCGGGCGCAGCCGCCGCTCGGGCCGGCGTCGAGGCGGATCACGGTGCCGCCGCCGCCGTCGTCGCAGCCGGCGAACGCGGTGGCGAGCAGGCAGAAGGCGGTCAGCGCGCCTCGCATCGATCGGGTCATCGCGCTCTCCTTTGCGGTGGCGATCGGGCCGTCGCCGAGCGAGCCGAGAACGTAGCACGAAGGCCCGAGCGGCTGCGCCAGAGTCGGCTGGCACCCTCGTGGGTCGCTCGAGGTGGGGTCCGGAGGTCGGCCGGACGGCCAGGTGTCCGCCCCTTTCTTTCGGCGCCGCCCGAAAAGACGATCGGCCGCGCCTCGGTACCTCTCCTCGCAACCCCACGAGGAGGACATCGATGCGAATCTTCAGCCTGCTGGCCTTGGCGCTGGCCACCACCCTCACCGCTGGCTGCGCCGGCGTCGACACCAGCACCCCCGCACCCGGTCGGCTCGAGCTGCCGCTGGTGGCCGACGCCGACGACGGCACCCGCTTTCGGCTGACCGCGGCGCGGCTGACCATCGACGGTGACGCCGGCGAGCCGCTCGAGATCGACGCCAGCGCGCTCAGCGTCGTCGTGCAGGATCTGCTGCCCGGTGACTACACGCTGGCGTTGGCCGACGGCTGGCGGCTGCAGCGCCTGGACGGCGGCACCTTCGTGCGCGTCGACGAGGCCGTGCTGTTGTCGCCCAACCCGCTGAGCTTCACCGTCGAGGAGGGGGCGACCACCGAGGTCGCGCTGCGCTTCGGCGTGGGCGAGGGCTTCATCGCCTTCGGCTACGGCCGGGTGCGGGTGTCGCTGGACATCGACACCGAGCCGGGGCAGGGCGACGGCGATCCCACCGAGCCGCCGCCCGACGCGCAGCGCTGCTTCCCCTACGCGCCGTCGTGCCCGCCCGGCGAGGGCTGCTACCCGTCCGGCGACCGCGGCATCTGCGCGCGCCCGAGCGCGCCGGTGGCCGACGGCGCCATCTGCGCCTACCTGAACCAGTGCAACCCCGCCTCGGCCTGCGTGCTGCCCGATGACGGCGCCCTGCGCTGCGCGCCGCTGTGCGACGCCGGCGGCGACGTCGGCTTCTTCTGCGACCCGGGGCTGACCTGCGTGCCGCTGGGCGATCTGGGCCTCACCCCCTCGGGCAGCGGCGCCTGCGTCGACTGCGCGGCGCGCCCCGACCTCTGCCCGTGACCCGGGCGGGCGGGCCGCGGTACGCTGCCGCGGTTCGACGCACGGGGAGGCAGGGATGCGCGCGAGGTTCGTGGTGGCGCTGGCGGCGGCGCTCGCGGTCGGCGGGTGTGACGACGGGGGCGACGACGCGGCGCCGGTGAGCGACGTGGGGCCCAGCGTCGACGCGGTGAGCCCGGGGGACGCGGCGGCGGACGCCGCGCCCGAGGTCGACGCGGAGGCGGACGCCGCCCCATCGGTCGACGCCGGCGACCTCGACGGGGCGCCCTCGGGGGACGCGGCGGCGGACGCCGGGCCGGCGGACGCGGCGCCCGACGCGGCGTGGGTCGACCCCGATCCCGCCTGGATCGTCCCCGAGCCCGCCGCCTACCGCGTGGGCGTCGCCACCCGGCGCATGCCGGTGCCCGTCGGCATCGGCACCAGCGGCTTCGGCGCCAACAGCGCGGACCGCTCGGTCACCCCCTTCGCGCAGGTGTACCCCGGCACCCAGCGCATCCACACCCACCCGGACCTGCGCGCGCTGGTCATCGAGGCCGGCGAGGGCAACCGCCTGATCATCGTGCGCACCGACACCGTCGGCGTCTCGGCGGCGCTGCGGCGCTCGCTGGTGGCGCGGTTGGAGCCGGCGCTGGGCGCGCGCGTCGACCACCAGCTCGTGCTGATGGCCACGCACACGCACTCGGGCCCGGGACGGCTGATCGACAAGCCCTACTGGCAGGTCATCCAGGACTACTTCTGGCCCGAGCTGTACGTGCGCGTGGTCGACGCCCTCGAGGGCGTGGTGCTGGACGCCGTCGCCGATCTCGAGCCGGCCCGCCTGGGCTTCGGCGTGGCGCAGACCACCGACCTGCACAACGACCGCCGCTGCGCGAACCCCGAGGAGGACGAGCCGGCGCTGCCCGTGCTGCGCGTCGACCGCCTGAGCGACGGACAGACCAAGGCGGTGGCCGTCTTCCACGCCATCCACGGCACGCTGCTGAGCATGCGCGAGTACGCGCTGTCGCAGGACGCTTCGGGCGGGCTCGAGGCGAAGATCGCCGAGCGCTTCGACCACCCGGTGCAGGTGATGTTCGTGCAGGGCGCGGCGGCCGACATGGCGCCGGGCTCGCCGCACTTCGATCCGCCGGCGGACGCCGCGCAGTGGAACGGCGCGTTCGACCGCGCCGAGCGGCTGGGCCGCCGCGCGGCCGACGTGGTGATGGCGATGTTCGACGACATCGAGATGAGCGAGACCGGCGTGATCCACGCGCGCACCGAGCGGGTGGCCATCGACCGCGACATCCTGGGCTACGACCCGATGGAGTTCCGCTGGGA
>JACKDN010000047.1 GCA_020633465.1 Myxococcales bacterium | reverse complement strand
CGGGCCCGCCGCCCGACGCCGCGCCGGACGCCGGTCCCGGCTGCCCGCGCGGCGCCCGCTGCGCGCCCATCGTCGTCGAGACCTTCCCCTTCACCGACGACGGCGACACGCGCGCCGCGCCCGAAGCGGCGGTCGACCGCTGGACGCCCTGCGCGCCCGACACCGACGAGGGCGGCGGCGAGATCTACTACCGGGTCGAGGTGCCCGAGGACGGCCTCTTGAGCGTCGAGGTCGACGACGCGCCCGGCGACGGCGTGGACGTCGACGTGCACCTGCTCGACGACCTGGCGGCCGACGCCTGCGTGGCGCGCGACAACCGCACGCTGCAATGGCCGGTGGGCCCGGGCACCTGGTACGTCGCCGTGGACACGTGGGTGAACGGCGCCGGGGACGCGCTGCCCGGCCCCTATCGGCTGACCGTCGACTTCCGCGCGGTGGGCGACGACCTGTGCGCCACGCGGCCGGTCGATCTGCGCATGTTCTGGCGCGGCTGCGCGCCGGACATCGACTGCTACGTCGACGGCGGCGACGTGTACCTGCGCACGCCGGCGATCGGGCCGGTGGTGAAGGAGGCGCACCTGGTGACGCAGGACGACTTCGACGCGCTGGGGCGATGGCCAGCGTCCGGGCGGGAGGGGCTCGAGGCCCACTATGAGCGGACGATCGACGCGACCGGCTACCGGATGGACCGGACCGAGCCCTGGGCGCCGGCGGGCGAGGGTGGCAGCGCCTGGGGGCAGGGCTCGACCGGCCGCCCGCTGCCGGTCGAGGACGAGGCCTGGTACGTCAACATGTACTGGCGCGAGCGGCCGGCGCCGGGCACGCGGATGATCGCGCGCAACCCGGCCACCGGGCGGGCGGTGGTGCTGGCGGCGGGCTACGAGACGGGGCCGGGGGCGAACACGGCCATCGGCGGGGTCACCGAAGAGGTGCACGACTGGCTCGAGACCGGCCACCGGGACGTGCTGCTGCTGGGCTTCGCGGCCGACGACGCGCTGCCCTTGGGGCCCATCGAGTGCGAATGACCGGTGATCAGCGCCAGCCGTCCAGCCCGCCCTGATCGAGCCACCGCCGGGTGTGATCGCGCGCCTCGTCCATCAGCCGCGTCGACGCCGAGAAGTCGTGCGGCCGCGTCGGCAGCGGGCACGCGACCGGCACCACCCGCACGTCGGCCGCGGCGCCGTAGCGCTCGAGATCGACCGCCAGCTGCCGGGCCAGCATCACGTTGAGCGACTGCAGCACGATGGCCAGCGCGGGCACCTGCAGCCCACGCAGGTCGCAGGTGTTGCCGCACGGGAGCACGATCACGCGCGTCGCGCCGTCGGCGATGGCGGCCGACAGCGGGCTGTTCTCCACCACGCCGCCGTCGACCAGCTCGCGCCCGTCGATCTGCCGAGGCGGGAAGATGCCCGGGATGGCGGTGCTGGCCAGCAGGGCGTCCACCGCCGGCCCGCTGCGGAGGACGACCGGCGCGCCGGCGACCAGGTCGGCCGCGACCACCGCGAGCGGCAGCGCCGCGTCCTCGAGCCGCTCGAGCCCGACCCACTTCCGGACGATGGCCTCGAGCCCGTCCGGCGAGACGAGGTGGTTCGACAGCGGCGTGAGCGCGAGCGCGAAGCGCAGGGGCGACGGCGGGAAGACGTCGCAGGTGCGCAGGCTGGCCCAAGCCTCGCGCTGCCGGCGCACGCCCGCGGCGTCCGGCCGCGCCGCGAAGAAGGCGGCGTTGAGCGCGCCCACCGAGGTGCCGGCCACGCAGTCGGCGCCGACGCCCGCCTCGAGCAGCGCCTCGAGCATGCCCACGTGCACCGCCCCCAGGCTGCCCCCGCCCGAGAACACGAACGCCGTCTTCGCGGCCTCGCTCATCGCCCGCCTCCGCGCCGAAGGGGCGCAGTGTCCGGGCGCGCCGGCCCCCGGTCAAGCGGGGGGCGAACGTCCAGGATCTGGACGCCGTGGACATCCTGGACACCGCCCAGGCGAGACCCCCAACCACAACCACCCGTCTTTACTGGTGAAACGCTCCTGGCACGCGGCTCGCTCCGTTGGCCGTCACCACTGCCCGCGGAGCCCCCGTGCCCTCCCTCGACCACGAAGCCCTGGTGGATTTGTTCCGCCATCGACCCTCGATGGCGTTGTCCTTCCTCGCCGAGGTTCTCGGCGACGAGCCCCCTCGCGGACGCGTCGTTCAGGTGGCCGACTCGGACCTGTCGCAGTTGGCGCCGCCGGAGTACCACGCCGACCTGGTCCTGAGACTGGAGGACGATGACGGCCGCTGCCTCTTGGCCGTGGTCGTCGAGGTACAGCTCGCCAAGAAGGAGCGCAAACGCTGGGTCTGGCCGGCCTACGCCGGCATCGCGCGGTCGCAGTGGGAGTGCCCTGCGCTGGTGCTGGTGATCACGCCTGACCGCGGCGTCGCCGACTGGGCGGCCGAGCCCATTCGACTGGGCGGCGCGTCGGTCTTCCGGCCGGTCGTCGTCGGACCGGACGTCGTTCCGCGGATCAGCGCGCCCGACGTGGCCCGCGTCGCGCCTGAGTTGGCGGTGCTGTCGGCGGTCGTTCACCGGGACGCGCCGGATCCCGGCCCTGTCCTGTTGGCCGGCGCCCTGGGCGCGCAGGCCGTGGCCGCGGTCGACGACGAACGAGCGGCCGTCTACTATGACCTCGTGACGCGCGGGCTGTCCGGCGACGCGGCCCGCGCTCTGGAGCGACTGATGGGACTCGAGAACTACCGCTTCCAATCCGACTTCGCGCTGAAGTACATCGGCGTCGGCAAGGCCGAGGGCAAGGCCGAGGGCAAGGCCGAGGGCCGAGTCGAAGGTCAGGCCGAGGCCATCCTCACCGTGCTCGAGGCCCGCGGCTTCGCCATCCCGGCGCCACTGGCGGAGCGCGTCCGCGACTGCACCGATCCCGAGCAGCTCGATCGCTGGCTCCGGCGCGCCGCGACGGTGTCGTCGCCGGAACAGGTGTTGGACGACGCGTAGAGGCGTCGTCGCGGGGCCTCTCCCGGCGATCCGCCCGGGCAGCCCGCTCCGATCACCGATGGGTCGCGCTTCTCGACGCGGCCCGCGCCTTGCCCCATCGTGAGGCCCGTGTCCCCAGCCGACCGATCCCTACCCCGCGCGTGGCGCGCCGTGTGGCCTGCGGCCCTCGCCTTCGGCGCCGTCGAGGCCTTCGCGGCTGGCGCGCCGCTGCCCGCGCTCGTCCGGCTGGGGTACCTGCTGCCCGGGTGGGGCGCGCTCGCGGTGCTGGTGACGGTGGGCGTCGCGGCGCTGACGCCGGCCCTCGCCGGCCTTCCCCGCTGGGCGCGCGGCCCGGTCGCGCCGGCGCTCACCGTCGGCGCCGCCTTCGAGGTGGCGCGGGTGGGCGGCACCGTCGGCAACCACGACCTGTTCGCCGCCGCGGTCGGCCTCGCGGCGCTGGGGGGCTTGGCCGCGGGGCTCGCGCTCGCCCGGCCCATCGACACGCTGCCCGCGCCCACGCGCCGCGCCGCCCACTTCACCGCGGTCGGCGTCGTCGCGGCGCGCATCGCGCTGACCAACCGGGCGGCCATCGACGTGCTTGGCCCGGCCTTCGTCCTCGCCCCCCTCGCCGCCCTCGCCGTGTTCCTCGTCGCGCGCCGGCCCCGGCCGCACGCCGTCGGCGTCATCGGGGCCCTCCTGGCCCTCGCCCTGCTCGGCTTCGGCCTGGTCGGCTCGGCGCCGCGCGCCATCGTCGCCGACGGCGGCTGGGGCGCCTTCGTCGTGCGCGGCGCCCGCGCGCTGGCCGATCGGGACGGCGACGGCCACGCCCACCTGTTCGGGGGGGCCGACTGCGCGCCCGATGATCCCGCCCGCCACCCCGACGCCGTCGACGTGCCCGGCGACGGCGTCGACCAGGACTGCGACGGCGCGGACGCCGTCGCATCGACCTGGCCGTCCCCCACCTGGGACCCCCCGGTGGCCGGCACCGCGCGCGATCTCGTCGTCGTCACCGTCGAGGCGCTGCGCCCCGACGTCGTCGGCTTCCTCGGCTGCCCCCTGCCCACCACGCCGAACCTGGACGCGCTGGCCGCCGACGCGGTCGTCTTCGAGCGCGCCTACGCCTCGTCGAGCGCCACGATGATCGCGCTGCCCGCGTTCTGGGCCGGCGTGCTGCCTTCGGGCGTCCGCTT
This sequence comes from Myxococcales bacterium, assembly GCA_020633465.1. Lineage (GTDB taxonomy): Bacteria > Myxococcota_A > Bradymonadia > UBA7976 > UBA1532 > JACKDN01. The sequence goes on along the minus strand of JACKDN010000047.1, from coordinate 39,629 downwards.
CGGCGAGAAGACCGGCCGCTACCGCCCGATCGACCCCGCGACGCCCTGGCTGCCGGCGACGCTGAAGACCGCGGGCTTCCGCACGATCGCCGTCGTCGTCGACTACGACGGCTTCACCGCCGACGCGGGCGCCGGCTTCGACCGCGGCTTCGACGTCTTCGACCGCGACCTGCCCGCCGGCCAGCACAGCGGCGCCTTCCACGGCTTCCCCAGCGCGCAGGTGGTCGACCGCGCCCTCGCCGAGGTCGATCGCGCCGGCGACGCGCGCCTGCTCTTGTGGGTGCACCTCGTCGAGCCCCACGCCGCGTACGAGCAGCCGCCCGGCGCGCCCGTCTTCGGCGACCAGGATCGCCACCGCTACGCCGCCGAGGTGCACCACGTGGACGCCCAGGTCGCGCGCCTGATCGACGGGCTGCGGGCGCGCGGCCGCTGGGACACCGCCGCCTTCCTGCTCACCGGCGATCACGGCGAGGCCTTCGGTGAGCACGGGGTGCGCTTCCACGGCAGCCGCCTGCACGAGGCGCAGGTGCGCACCGCCGCCCTGCTGCGCGCGCCCGGCGTCGCCCCGCGCCGCGTCGAGGCCCCCGTGCAGCACGCGGACCTGATCGCCACCGCGCAGAACCTGCTCGGCGTCCGCCCCGGCTTCGACCGCCTCGAGGGCCGCAACCTGGCGCCCGCCCTGCGCGGCGAGCCCCTCGCCCGCCCCGAGGTCGTCCTCGAGCTCTTTCAGCAGGCCACCGGCCGCCTCTACAACGGCGCCGTCGTGCGCTGGCCCCTGAAGCTGCTGCACGCCCCCTGGAGCGAGGAGACCGTCTTGTACGACCTGGCCGCCGACCCCGGTGAGACCACCGATCTCAGCGCCGCTCGGCCCGCCGACGTCGAGGCGCTGATGCAGGTGCTGCGCGCCGCGCGGGCGCCACGATGATGCCCCTGCTCATCGCCCTGCTGGCCTGGCCGCCGGGCGTGACCTTCGAGGTCGAGCGTCAGCAGGCCAGCGTGGGCGGCCTCGGCGACACCCGCGTGGTGACCGTGGTGTCCGAGACGTGGCAGGTGCGCGTGCTCGAGGTCGGGCCCGACGGCTCGGCGCGCCTGCAGCGGCGCCGCGTGGGCGGGCGCCACACCACGCTCGAGCCCGACGGGCCGGTCGAGATCGGCCACGGCGACGCGCGCGCCGGCGGCCCCCTGCCCGCGCCCGGCCGCCTGTGGCTCGCGCTGCACGACACGCGGCTGGTCTACCGGCTCGACGCCGCGGGTGAGGTGCAGGCCGTCGAGGCGCCCGATGGGCTGGACGACCTGCGCGCCCGCCACGCCGCGCTGGCGCCCGCGGACCCCACGGCAGGGGGCCCGGACGACATCGAAACGGAGATCGCGCGGCTGCTCGACCCCCAGCTCGCGCAGGACCTGTTCCCCCGGCCGCCGCCCGACGGCCCGAGCGCGTGGGACGTGGTGCAGCGCGCCCCCAGCCTGATGAAGGCGACGCGGACGCAGTCGCTGCGCGTCGAGGCGGACACCGGCGCGGCCGGCACCGGCCTGCGCGCCACCGGCACCGCCGCCCTCGAGGGCTCACTGGCGCTGGCTCTCCTCGTCGCCCTCGACGCGTTCGACGTCGAGACGACCTGGCAGCTCGACCCGGCGCAGCAGCCTCGTCGGCACCAATCTTCGATGCACATCCGCGGCACGCTGCGCACCCCGCCGGGCATGCGCGACGCGGAGCATCCGGCGCGCCGCCCGATGGGCTTCGATCTGCACACGGCGGAGGCGTGGCGCCGCGTCGAGTGATCCCGGCGTTTTTCCTTTTCCCTTTTCCGGCGCTCAGGTGTCCGTAGCCCCGCGATGGACCGAGACGATCCCGCCGCTGCCCCGCTGCCGTCCCTCGAGGCGCTCTATGCGCAGTACGGCTTCGCGGTGCACGCGCGGTGTCGCTACCTGCTCGGCGACGAGGACGCCGCCTGGGACGCCACCCAAGAGGTCTTCCTCAAGGCCGAGCGCGGGCGCCGCGGCTTCGAGGGGCGCGCCAGCCACCACACCTGGCTGATGCGCATCGCGACGCACCACTGCCTGAACCAGATCCGCGCGCGCAAGGTGCGGGTGGGCCGCGGGCAGGTGGACGTCGCCGACCTCGACCGCCACGCCGCGCAGCCGGCCACCTCGGAGACCGCGGTGGCGGTGCGCGGCATCCTGGATCTGTTCGACACGCAGACGCAGGCCCTGGCCGTGCACTACTACGTCGACGAGATGAGCCAGGAGGAGGTGGCCGTCGCGGTGGGCCTGTCGGTGCCGACGGTGCGCAAGCGCCTGCGGCAGTTCGTCGAGCGCGCGCGCCGGGCCCTGACCCCGGGCGCCGCGCCGGCGCGGAGGAAGCTGTGATGGACGAGCGCGAGGAGGAGGAGCGCATGCTGGCCTTGCTGGAAGCCGAGCCGGTCGCCCCGGGCCACCTGTCGCGCGCCGCGCTGCACCGCGTGCTGGGGGGCGAGGCCGACGCGACCGCGCGCGCCCACGCCGAGGGCTGCCCGCACTGCCGCGCCCGCCTCGACGCGCTCGACGCCGAGCGGCGCGCCTTCCTCGCCGCGCGCCCCCCGCCGCCTTCGCCGCCGCCCTCGAGGCTCGCCGCCGGGCCGCCCGCCCCTGGTGGCGTCGCGCCTGGCTGCCCGGCGTCGGCCTGGCGCTCGCCGCCGCGGGCGCGGTCCTCTTCCTCGCGCGGCCCGCCGTCGAGCCGCCGCCGCCCACCACCCGCGTCAAGGCCGCCGTCGGCCTCAGCTTTCACGTCCGCGCCGGCGACACGGTGCGCGACGGCCAGCCGGGCGCCGTGCTGCACCCCGGCGACGCCATCCAGCTGCGCTACAGCACCCCGGCCCGCGGGCACCTGGTGGTCGTCTCGCTCGACGGCCGCGGCGCGGTCACCCCCTTCTACGACGACGCGGGCCGCTCCCTGGCCATCGAGCCGGGTGCCGCGCGCCTGCTCGAGGGCAGCGTCGTGCTCGACGACGCCCTGGGCACCGAGCGCGTGGTCGGCTGCTTCAGCCCCACGCCGCTGGACACCGACGCCGTCGTCGCCGCCGGGCGCGACGCGCTCGAGGCCGCGGGCGGCGATCCCCGCAAGGTCGACCGCCTGCCCCTCGACTGCGCGCAGGCGACGTTCACGTTCGAGAAGAAGGCCCGGTGAGGGCCGCCCTGCCTCTGTTACTGGTGGCGCTGCTGGCGCCGGCCGCCGCGCGCGCCGCGCCCACGGAGCGGCTGGCGATCCTCGTCGCGCACCCCGAGGGCGGCCCCGACACCGAGCCCCTGCGCTACCCGCACGTCGACGCGCTGAAGATGGGTGCCGTGCTCACCGAGCTCGGCGGCTTCGGCGCCGACGACCTCACCCTGCTCATCTCACCGTCTCCCGACGAGGTGAACGCCGCGCTCGACGCCGCGCGCGCCCGCGTCGAGGCCGCGCGCGCCCGCGGCGCCCGCACCCTGCTGTTGTTCTACTACTCGGGCCACGCCGCCGCCGGCGACCTGCGCCTGGGCGCCCGCCGCCTGCCCATGAGCGACCTGCGCGCCGGCCTTCAACGCTCGGGCGCCGACGTCCAGCTCGCCTTCCTCGACGCCTGCGAGTCGGGCGCCATGACGCGCCTCAAGGGCGGCCGCCGCGCCCCCTCGTTCGTGGTCGACGTCGAGCCCGACCGCGACGCCAGCGGCTACGTCGTCATCACCAGCAGCAGCGCGCTCGAGGCCTCGCAGGAGAGCGATGAGCTGCGCGGCTCGTTCTTCACCCACCACCTCGTCAGCGGCCTGCGCGGCGCCGCCGATCGCACGGGCGACGGCGCCGTCAGCCTCGAGGAGGCCTACGCCTACGCCTACCACCGCACCGTCGCCCAGACCGCCGGCACGCGCGGCGGCACCCAGCACCCGACCTTCACCTACGACCTGCGCGGCAACGGCGCGGTGACGCTCACCCGCCTGGGCGGCCGCGGCGCGCTGCTGTTCCCGCCGGACGGCGAGGGGCGCTACCTCGTCTACGACCGCGGCCGCGACCTCGTCGTCGGCGAGGTCGACAAGCGCGCCGGCACGCCCGCCCGCCTGTCGGTCGCGCCCGGGCGCTACGTCGTGAAGAAGCGCGAGGCCAACCACCTGCTGCTGCAGGAGGTCGCGGTCGGCGCGGCCGAGCAGCGCCCCGTCGACGAGTCCGCCTTCGAGGCCGTCGCGTTCGAGGACGACGTGACGAAGGGCCCCACCTGGCTGGCGCAGCGCCGCCGCCTGGGCCGCGGCTGGCTGGTCGACGCCCGCGTCGGCTACCAGGCCTTCTTCGACGCGCCCAGCCGCAGCGACCTGTTCCACCCCTCGGCCCTCGTCGGCGCCCACGTCGAGGGCCGCAACCTGGTGGCGCCCGGCCTCAGCCTGCACGCCGACGCCGCCGTCGGCGGCACCCAGGCCGTCGTCCAGGCCGGCCCCTACGCCGAGGATCTGCCCGTCGACTTCGTCATCGTCGTCGGCGGCCTGGGCCTCAGCTTCGACTGGTGGTTCGCCGACGCCGCCCGCCTGCGCGCCGGCCCCCAGCTGTCCGCCGTCTACCTGCGCCGCGACTTCCGCGACGGCGCCCTGCCCTTCCAGGATCTGTTCACCATCTCGCCCGGCGCCGCGCTGGGCGCCGACTGGTGGCTGGGCGACCTGACCCTGGGCCTGACCCTGCGCGCGCACTACCTGCGCTACGCCACCGAGGCCGAGGACCGCTCGCTCGGCTTCGGCGAAGCCTACCTGTCGGTGGGGTACTCGCCATGAATAAGCGCATCAACCACCGCCGCGCCCCCGTGCCCGTGCACGTGCACGTGCCCTCGAACGTGCCCGTGCCCGTGCCCGTGCCCGAAGATACAGCGCGACGATCACCTGCCCCCCCACCCGCACTCGTGCGCCCCATGCCCTTGACCTTGACCTTGACCTTGACCTTGACCTTGACCTCCCCCTCCCGCTCCCCCTCCCCCTCCCCCGCACGGCCGCACCACGCCCCTCAGCACCGATCGATGACGGCCCCGACCTCCAACGTCGCCCCCAATCCTCCGCCCCGCTCCGACCAAGTCGGGCACGGGCACGGGCACGTTTCGCCGCCTCGGACGCGAGCGCATCTCACCCCGCCCCTCACCGACGGCCCCCGGAGCGCACCATGACCCGCCTCCTCCCGCTCCTACTCCTGCTCGCCACCGGCTGCGGCGACGACTTCACCAACGCCCCCCTCGAGGACGACGCGCGCTTCCTCGCCGCCGCCCCCTCGGCGACGGTCGTGCGCATCGGCGGCCCCACCGGGCCCTCCCCGGCGCTCGCCACCACGCTCATCGTGGCCGAGCCGGCCGATCTGTACGTCCTGACCCGCCAGGTCTCGCTATCGCTCAACGGCGCCGCGTTCGACCTGCTGCACGCCGTCGACCGCATCGTCGAGCACCCGCCCACGGTGCGCGACGCCGACGGCCGCGTCTGGGCGCCGGCGCCCCACCCGCTCGACCCCCTCGACACCGTCTTCACGATGACCCGCGCCGACGGCGCCTTCGACTACGTGCTCGAGCAGCGCCGACGCGGCGACGACGGCCCCTACGCCGCGACGCTGTCGGGCCGCTTCACGCCCACCGCCGACCCTGCCACCGGCGCGGGCACCCTGACCCTCGACCTCGACGCCGCCCACGGCCTGGGCACCAGCGTCGCCCGCGGCCGCCTGACCGTCGACTACGCCCAGGGCCCCGACGGCCTGCGCCTCGACCTCGCCTTCGACGGCTTCACCGCCGACCCGGCCCAGGCCCCGCTCGACACCACCTACGCCTACCGTGAGACGCCCGCCGGCCAGGGCACCCTCGACTTCGCCTTCCCCACCGACGACGGCCAGCGCGTCGCCGTGCGCAGCCGCTGGCGCGCCGACGGCGCCGGCCGCGCCGACGCGCTCGTGGCGCAGGGCGGCACCACCGTCGAGGTCTCGGAGTGCTGGGGCCCCGACTTCGGCAAGGTGTACGGCCGCGCCGGCCAGCGCGCCGAGGGCGACGTGACCGCCTGCGCATTCCCGGACGCAGATTTCTTTTCGGATTCTCCCCTGCTGACGGGTCCATGAGGGCGATGACACATTCGAGGTCGAGCCGGGTGCGACCACCGGCGGCGAGGTCGAGGCGGGAGGCCGAAGGAATATCAGAGATATTTCGAGCGCCGACCAACGACGAGATCGCCGTCGGGGGGTGTGCCCGGCGAAGTGCCGAGGATGGGTCAGCGCCCTCTAGAGAGCCAGCGCCCCCCAACCAAGGAGCCCGCGCCATGCGCACCCGACTGCTGCTCACCGCCGCCCTCGCCCTGCCCTTCGGCCTGACCGGCTGCGACGACACCACCGACGACGCCGCGACGCCCGAGGCCAGCGGCGTCACCGCCATGAAGCAGGCGCTGCCCAGCGCCGAAGCGATGACCATCGACCTGCCCAGCGGCAACTTCCAGGTGGCCCAGCAGGCCACCTTCTACGCCTTCACCTGGGGCATCACCACCAGCGTCAACGGCTTCGTCCGCAACATCTCGAACGTCGTCGAGGACATCGTCGAGCTGCCGCCCACCGAGACGGACGGCGCCACCTACGCGGTTTGGGGCCCCTGGACCGAGCCCCTGTCGCCGGCCACCTGGCGCGTCCGCGTCGACGCCGTGGGCGACGGCTTCGACTACGTCGTGCAGGCGTGGCCCAAGGAGGCCGACGAGGCCGCCGCCGTCGACGTCCTGCGCGGCCAGCACACGCCGCGCCCCGGCGCTCGCCGCGGCGTCGGCAGCTGGACCTACGACCTGACCGCCGCCCGCAGCGTCGATCCCATCGCGCACGACGCCCTGGGCACCGTCGAGGTGGCCTACGATCTGGCCGACACGCGCAGCCTCGAGGTCACCTTCACCGAGGTCCAGGGGCCCCACGACCCCCTCGCCACCTCCACGTTGTACCGCTACACCGAGGCCGCCGACCGCGCCGGCACCTTCGACTTCGTCTCGAACCTGGACATCCACGCCGACGACGACCCCACGCTCGACCGCCGCGAGCTGCTGCAGGTGCGCGCCCGCTGGCTGCCCGAAGGCCCCGGCCGCGCCGACGTGCTGGCCACGCACGGCGACCTGCCCGCCGGCACCACCGCCGACATCGTCGAATGCTGGGGTGACGCTTTCACCCGCAGTTACGCGCACTTCGAGTACGGCGCGTGGTCGCAGGAGGAGGGCGACGCCACGCTGTGCGCCTACGCCGAGCGCGAGCTGCCGACCTTCGCCGACTTCGACCCCGACGCCTTCGCCGACGCCGAGCTGATCGAGGCGCTGCCCCAGATCGACGAGCTCGAGCCGCCCGTCGCGCCGGTCGAGGATCCGGTCGCCGAGACCGCCATCTACTACCGCGTGGCGACCAACATCATCGCCGGCCTCAGCGACCAGGTCGCCGGCGTCCTGTCCATCGTCACCAACGTCACCCGCAACCCGCCCAACGCCTGCGACGCCCGCGGCTGCATCTGGGGCCCTTGGACCGACTGGACCACGCGCACCAGCTTCCTCGTGACCGTCGGGCGCACCGAGACCGAGGGCCTGTTCGGCTACCGCGCGCAGGTGAAGCAGTTCGCCGCCGACGCCGAGTGGCAGACGCTGGTCGAGGGCGCCTACGTCGAGTCGGCCGAGGGCGGCCAGGGCGGCTTCGTCTTCGACTACGACGTGCTGGCCAGCTTCCAGCCCGTCGCCTACACCGGCCGCTTCCGCGCCGAGTACGCCCGCATGGGCGAGCAGGGGGCGCTGAACGTGCGCTTCGATCAGGTGGCCGAGGGTGACGCCGCGCCCATCGACGCCCGCTACTTCGTGGCCCACGGCCCCGAGGGCGGCGTGCTCGACCTGGGCATCCCGGCCGACATCGACAACGGCAACGCCGAGCGCGCCGCGGTCGAGGATCTCGAGGCCCGCGTCCGCTGGGCCAACGGCGTCGGCGGCGTCGCCGACGCCCTCGTCTCGGGCGGCGACCTGCAGGACGGCGCCACCATCGCGGCGGTCGAGTGCTGGGACGCCCGCGCCGCGCAGACCCACTTCGACTTCGCCCTGCGCCCGGCCGGCGCCGACACCCTGCCCGACACGATGGGCCCCGGCTGCGTCGCCACCGACTGGCAGCCGCCCGAGTTCCCGCCCCTGAGCGACGAGCGCGACGCCGAGTAGGTCGACCGTCACGGCCGCGCCGGGCGGTCGCCGGCCACGCGTCGTGGCCCGCTCGGACGCCCGCGCCGTTCGCGCCGCCTGCTACCCTGCCCCGCATGACCGACCTGCTGACCTACTTCGCCTACGGCAGCAACCTGCACCCCGGCCGCTTGATCGCCCGCCTGGGCGACCTCGAGGAGCGCGGCGCGGCCGTCTTGCCCGACCACCGCCTCACCTTCGACAAGTTCGGCGGCGACACGTCGGGCAAGTGCACCATCCAGCCGTCCCCTGGCCACACCGTGCACGGCGCCCTGTACGGCATCACCGCCGACCAGCGCGCGGTGCTCGACGTCATCGAGGGCGCCCGCTACGCCGTGCGGCCCGTCCGCGTGCGCGCCGCCGACACGGTCCTCGACGCCTTCACCTACGTCGCCCTCGCCGAGCACACCCGCCCCGGCCTGGCCCCCTTCGACTGGTATCGCGAGCTGGTCGTCCGCGGCGCGCTGCACCACGGCTTCCCCGCAGACTACGTGGCCAGCCTGCGCGCCGTCGCCGCCGTGCCCGACCCGGATCCCGACCGCGCGGCCCTGAACGCGGCGCTGTTGACCACGCTCACCTGACGGGATCGGGTGGGGGCCCCCAGACCGGAACGCCGGCGTCTCGGGGAAAGGCGCGACCGTGGGTGACCAGCGCATCGCAGCAGTCGGCGATGGCCGTCGCCAGCTGGATCGCGTCCGGCAGCCGCAGACCGTGCTCGGCCCGCACGCGCGCGGCCAACAGCGCCAGGTCGCCGTCCAACGCCCGCAGCGACCAACCCGGCGCCGTCGTCATCGCGAGGCGGTAGCGCTCAGCCAGTCCGTGACGCCCGTGCCGCAGGGGCCCCCCGACGACCTCGGCCACCGTGACGGGCGTGACCCGGGCGCGCAGTCGCCCGGCCGCGATCTCGTCGAAGAGCCCCTCGAACCGAGCCCCGAGCGGGTGTCCCTCGAACGCATAGATCAGCGGCGCCGAGTCGACCAACACCTGGGCCCCGTCCGGCAGCGCCGACCAGTCCAGCGAGGCGCCGCCCGCGCCGACGTTCGTCGTCACCACGCGTCACGACCCGCAGCGATGGTCGCCGCCGGATCGTCACCCCAGAGACCGCGCCCCGTGCCCCGGAGGTCGTTCATCGACGCTGCGCGCCGCGCCGGGGGCAGCGCGGACAACGGCACGACGGCGGCGCACGGGCGCCCGCGTCGGCTGATGATCGTGGTCTCGCCCTCGGCGGCCCTGTCGAGCAGCGCGGGCAAGGTCTGGCGTGCCTCTTCCGCGCCGATGGTCGACCGTCTCATGCGCACCTCCGCTCGAACCGTACAGCGGGAACGCAAGCGCCTTCCGCGACACCCGAGCGCGGCCACCCCGCGGCGCCGTCCCGGCCCCGGTCGTTGTGTCCACGCCGGTCCGCGGCTACCGTCAACGCGGGCCCGCCGAGGACGCTGGAGACGACGATGCACCTAGCCCGCCTGCTGGCGCTGGCCTGCGGCGCCGCCGCGTTGCTCGCGTGCGGCGCCCGGCCGCCCGCCGCGCCCGCGCCCACCGACCTGTGGCGCCACGTGCCCGCCGACGCGATCGTCGCGATCGGCACCACCCAGCCCATGGGCCCGCGCGGCATCGACATGCTGCTGACGCTGCTCGACTCGGCCTTCGAGGGCGCCGGCCAGGGGTTCACCGAGGGCGTCGAGGAGGCCGGCGCGAACGTCCTCGATCCCGAGGTGGCGCCCACCCACGCGGCCCTTCTGCAGGTGAAGGACGCGTTGACCCACGAGCGCCTGGCGAGCATGGGCATCGCCCCCGGCCACCACGTCGTGGCCTACGTCGACGCCCGCGCCTTCGTCATCCGCGTCGGCCTCGCCGAGCCCGACCGGACGCGCGCCTGGCTCGACGACCTGGCCTCGGGCGCGGAGGCGCTCGACCCCGTCGAGGCCACCACCCTCGACGGCCGGCGCATGTGGCAGAGCCACCACGAGGGCGTCTGGTCGGGCGCGGTCGTCGAAGGAGACCAGTGGATCATCGTCGTGGGCGGCGCGGACGACGCGCCGGCCGTGCTGCGGCGCGCGCTGGGTCCGCCGCCGGCCGCCGCCTTCGAACCCGGGCAGGTGCTGGCGGCCGACCCGTCCTCGAAGCTGCCCACCCAGCTCGTCGCCCACGTCGATCTGCCCGCCCTGCTGGTGCGCGTGACCAGCTTCTTCCCGGACATCGCCGCGCCCCCCTGCTCGACCGAGATCACCTGGCTGGCCCGCACCCTGCCGCGCTGGCGCATCCGCGTGACCGCCGACGACCACACCTTCCACGAGACCCACGCCCTGCAGTGGCCGGACGACATCGCGGCCCGGCTGGCGCCCCTCGCCAGCGGCCTGGCCTACCCGGCGACCGGCCCGACGCACCGGGGCACGCTGGCCCTGAACGTCCAGGCCGGCTGGCAGCTCTTGGCCGACGGGCTCGCCGCCCTCACCAGCCGCCGCTTCGAGTGCCCGGCGCTGGCCGAGCTGCCCGGCCAGGCCGGCATGGCCGCCCTCGGTCTCAGCCAGGTGGTGCCCGAGGAGGTGCTGGCCCTGCGCGGCATCGACTTCGAGCTGGCGGAGGGCATCGTGACCATCCGCACCCACCTCGCCGACGGGGGCGCGCGCGCCTTCTCGCAGCGCGCCGGCCTGTTCGTGGCGCCGCCCAGCGAGCCCGGCGGCTGGGGCGCGCTGGTGTCGCCGCTGGTGCTGCCCCAGATGACCCTGGCCCACGCCCACCTGACGCCCGACACGCTCACGCTGGCGTCGTCGGCGGGTCGCCCCCCGCCCGCGCCCCCGGCACGGACGCCCGGCGTCCTCGGCTGCATGCACGGCCCGATCGGCGCGCCGAAGGGCCCGTACGCGAAGGACGGCGCGATGGCCGCCTTCGCCTGGAGCCTGGCCGATCCGCCCGAGTTCTACCGCGACGCGTACGCCGAGCGGTGGCTGCGCGTCGCGCCGACCGGCCTCGAGTTCACCAACACCATCCGCTCGAAGGGCGAGCGCCCGCTGATCTACACCGCGGCGACGCAGGCCGCGGTGCGCGACCGGCGGGCGCAGCTGAGCGCGCTGTGCCGCGCGCCGGACGACGCGCGCGGCCTGCCCCTGCGGGTGCCGACGGCCCGCGTGCCGGTGCCGGGCGCCGGGGCGGTGGTGCCGCCGCTGAGCCTCGCGATCGCGAACGACGGGGTGCGCCTCGCCAGCTCGCCCGACGACCGGCCCGACACGTGGCCCACCACGCTGAAGACGCTGGACGACATGGTGCGGACGGCGCTGGCCGACGATCGCAAGCCCGATCTGACGGTGGTGCCGGCGCCGGATCTGCCGCTGCCCGCGCTGCGGATCGCGCTGGCTGGTGTGCGCAAGGTGGGCTTCGTGTACGTCGTGCTGGTCGCTCGGGGCGCGCCCGCGGTCGAGCCGCCGGGGCCGGCTATCCCGGCCGACGCCGCGCCCGGCCCCTACCTGGACGCCGCCCTCGGCGCCCTCGACGGCCGCTGCGCCGCGGCCGCCCGCGGCGTGCGGCAGCTGCTCGGCGGGCTCGACTGCAGCGAGACCCTGACGCCCATCGCGCAGACGGTGGCGCTGTGCCCGCTACCGGCCGAGACGGTCGACCGCGCCGTGGGCGCCGCCCTCGCCCTCGGCGCGCCGACCATCACGGTGGCCCTCGATCTGCGCCACGACCTGCCCGCGCCGCTGCAGGGCGAGGGCACCTGGGCCGACGCCGCGGCCGCGCTGTTCGCGCCCGAGCCGAAGGAGTGAGGCGCCGACCTCAGGCGGCGGGCTGACGCCCCAGGTACAGGCCGAACGCGTGCATCACCGCCAGGTGCGCCCACGCCTGCGTCGCGGCGTAGATCGGCCAGGGCAGCCGTGGGACGAAGTCGTGCACCGCCGCGACCACCGCCCGGTCGTCCAGCACCGCGCGGAACTCCAACCGCCCGCGGCGCGCGTCCGTGGGATCGACCTCGGCCAGCGCGCCGCCGGTGACGTACAGCAGCGCGCGGTCGGGGGTCGAGCGGTCCTCGCTCAGCGTCAGCTCGAGCAGATGTCGGCCGCCCGGCCGCAGGCGAAAGACGACGCGGGGCCCCTCGTGCTCGACGGCCAGCATCGGCCGGAACGCGTCGGGCAGCCACCGCGTGTAGGCCCGCGCCACCCACATCGCGTCCCGGCCCGGCGGCAGGGGCAGCCGCTGCACCGAGCGCACGTCGCGTTGGGGCGACCGGGCCCGGCGGCGCCGCCGCGGCTTCGCGGGCGCCTGCTCGGCCTGCAGCGCGGCGCGCATGGCCTCGGCGAAGGGCGTGGGCGTCTGCCCCGCCTGGGTCTGCAGCCGTCGATCGCCGCACACCATCGGGTGGCGCAGGCTCTCGACCAAGGGGCCCACCAGCGCGCGCGAGGCGCCCGTCACCAGCGACACCCACAACGTCGACAGCCGCGGCGTCAGCAGCGGCACCGGCACGAAGCGCCGCGACACGCCCATGACGCGCGCCGTCTCGGCCATCATCTCGCGATAGGTCAGCACCTCGGGCGCGCCCACGTCGTAGGTGCCGCCCGCGGTCTCGGGCGTGCGCAGGCAGTAGCCGATCAGCTCGACCACGTCGCGCAGCGCGATGGGCTGCGTGGGCGTGGCCGTCCAGCGGGGGGTCAGCATCACCGGCAGGCGGCCGACCAGCTTCGTCAGGATGGTCGACGACGAGCCGTGCGGTCCGACCACCAGGCCGGCGCGCAGGGTGGTCACCGGCACGCCGTGGGCGCCGAGGGCGCGCTCGACCTCGAGGCGGCTCTGCAGGTGGGCGGACAGGGCGCCATCCTCGGGCACCAGCCCGCCGAGGTAGACGATGCGGCGCACCCCGGCGTGCGCCGCGGCGCGCGCGAAGTTGTCGGCCAGCACCAGGTCGAAGTCCTGGAAGCGCCCCTGGGTCAGGTGGGCCGAGGGCAACATGCTGTGCACCAGGTACACGGCCAGATCGGCGCCGGCGAGCCCGCGCTCGGCGTCGAGCAGCGAGAACAGATCGCAGGCGCGCCACTCGACGCCGTCCTCGGCCACGCCGGGCCTCCGGCTGCGCGAGAGGCCGACGCGGTGGGCGTCGCCGGCGAGGGCGTCGAGCAGGGCGCGCCCGACGAAGCCGGCCGCCCCGGCGACGACGACGGTGGGCAGATCGCTCATGGCGACAAGAGGCGCCAACGCCCCGCCAGGTCGCGACGCGGTGGCGTCGCGCGCGCGACGCCGGTACAAGGACGCGCCCAGCCACGGAGGCCCTGCCATGCCCGAGACCGCCTTCACCCGCCACGCCGGCGTCGAGGTGCCGCTGATCTGCGGCGCCATGTACCCCTGCAGCAACCCCGAGCTGGTCGGCGCCGTGTCGGCCGCGGGCGGGCTGGGCATCGTGCAGCCCATCTCGCTGACCTTCGTGCACGGGCACGAGATGCGGGCCGGGCTGCGGCTGACGAAGCAGCTCGCGGGCGGCAAGCCCATCGGCTTCAACGCGCTGATCGAGGCGTCGTCGAAGGTGTACCTCGACCGCATGAAGCGGTGGGTCGACGTCGCGCTCGAGGAGGGCGTGCGCTTCTTCGTCACCGCGCTGGGCAACCCGGACTGGGTGGTGCAGCGGGTGCACGCGGCGGGCGGCGTCGTCTACCACGACGTGACCGAGCGCAAGTGGGCGCACAAGGGCCTCGACGCGGGCGTGGACGGCCTCATCTGCGTCAACGCGCGGGCGGGCGGGCACGCCGGCAGCCGCGATCCGCGGGCGCTGTACGACGAGCTGGCCGATCTGGGCGTGCCGCTGGTCTGCGCCGGCGGCGTGGGGGACGAGGCGGCGTTCGTGGAGGCGCTGCAGACCGGGTACGCCGCGGTGCAGATGGGCACGCGGTTCATCGCCACGGCCGAGTGCGAGGCCCACGACGACTACAAGCAGGCCATCGTGCGCGCCGAGGCCGCCGACATCGTGCACACCGACAAGATCAGCGGCGTGCCCGTCGCCGTCATCAAGACGCCCTACATCGAGAAGATGGGCCTGAAGGCCGGCTTCGTCGCGCGGCGGCTGCTGCGCCACCCGCGCTTCAAGCACTACGTGCGCACCTACTACAGCCTGAAGTCGATCTGGACGCTGAAGCAGGCGTCGCTCAAAGGCATGAACTACAAGGACTTCTTCCAGGCCGGGCGCAGCGTCTCGGGCGTGCGCGCGGTCGAGCCGGCGGCCGACGTCGTGCGCCGCTTCGCCGAGGCCGCCGCCGCGGCCGACGCGGCCTGACGGTGCCGCCCCCGGTCGGCGCCGGCCGATGATCGATCCCTCGCTGCTGCTGATCGCCGGCCTCATCAGCGCCGTCGCCGCCACCGTGCACGGCACGGTCGGCTTCGGCTACGGCCTGCTCGCGGTGCCCACCTGCGCGCTGCTGCACCCCGATTTGGCACCCTCGCCGCAGATCCTGGTGGCCGTGCCGCTGGCGCTGATCATGGTGCTGCGCGAGGGACGCTTCGCCGACCGCCGCGAGATCGGCCTGCTGATCCTGGGCGGCGGCCCCGGCGCCCTGCTCGGCATCGCGCTGGTCAAGGTGGCGTCCGAGCGCGGCGTGCAGCTCACGATGGCGGCGACCATCCTGCTCGGCGTCGTGTTGATGGCCAGCGGCCGGCGCGTCCCGCGCACGCCGCGCACCATCGTGGGCACCGGCGTGGCGTCGGGCGCGATGATGCTCATCGGCTCGATCGGCGGCCCGCCCGTCGCGCTGCTGTACCGCGACGCCACCGGCCCCACCCTGCGCGGCACCCTGGCGCTGTACTTCCTGATCGGCGACGTCGTCGCCATCGGCCTGCGCTGGGGCACCGGCGAGATGGGCTGGCCCGACGTCGTCGCCGCGCTCTGGCTGCTGCCCGGCCTGCTGCTGGGCCTCTGGCTGGCCCGCTTCCTCATCCCCCGCGTCGAGGGCGAGCCCCTGCGCCGCGCGGTGCTCGCGCTGGCCACCGGCGCGGCGGTGATGCTGGCCTGGCGCGCCTGGTGATCAGTTGAGGAACACGAGGACGTACACCGTCGCCAGCGCGAGCTGCAGCGCCGCGTAGGGCGCCGCCACCTTCACGAAGCCCCCGAAGGTCATCGGCAGCCCGTGCTTGTGGATGATGGTCACCGCCACCAGCGTCGACGCGCTGCCGATCGGCGTGATGTTGCCGCCCAGGTTGGCCCCGAAGATGACCGACCACCAAAGCCCGCTGTCGCTGGGCGTGCCCATGCCGCCGAGGATCTTCGCCAGCATCGCCGCCAGCGGGATGTTGTCGGTGACCGAGCTGAAGCCGGCCGCGCTGACCAGCATCAGCCCGGCGCCCAGCGTCTCGCCCAGCCCGATGATGGCCGCCAGGCCCTTCCCGATCAGCGCCAGCACCTGCGCGTGCTCCATCACGTTGATCACGACGAAGAGCGCGGCGAAGAAGCCCAGCAGATCCCAGTCGACGGCCCGGTAGAACTGGTCGACCTCGCTCTTGTAGCGGACCAGCATCACCACGGCGAAGGCCATGGCCACGTACCCCATGCCCAGATCGCTGATCCAGGGCAGCGCCGAGGTCGACGCGATGGTGCCGATGAACAGCACCGTCATCACCGCCGCGAAGTTGAAGAACGGGCGGCTGTCGATGCCATCGTTCTCGTCGAAGCCGGCCACCAGCGCGGCGGCCTCGGCGCGCTCGGCGTCGTTGGCCAGCCCGACCACCCGGAACTGCCGGGCCCCCACCCACACCGTCGCCGCCGTCGCGACCACGACGAAGGGCGCCGCCACCACGAAGAACCGCACGAAGCTGATGCCCGCCGTGGTGCCGACGATGATGTTGGGCACCGACGAGATGAGCGTCAGCAGGCCGCCCACGTTGGTCAGCAGGCCCTCGATCAACAGGAAGCCGAGCAGCTTGTCGCGGCGCCGCAGCTTGTCGAGGCTGACCGCGGTGAGCGATCCCACGATGATCATGGCGGTGACGTTGTTCAGCACGGCCGAGAAGACGACGGTCATCAGGCCGTAGAACCACAGCAGACGCAGCGGATCGCCGCCCGACACCTTCGTCAGCTTGATGGCGATCCAGGTGAACAGGCCCGAGCGCGAGGTCACGTCGACGAAGAGCGACGAGCCCAGGATGATCGCGATGACCGCCCAGTCGATGCCCTGGATGTAGGCCGGGATGGGCAGATCCTCGTGGAACACGTTGGTCAGCGCGCCGAAGGGCAAGAGGTCGAAGGCCGCGCCCAACAGCAGGCTGACCACGGCGAAGGCGCCGGCGATCAGCGACTTCTTCGCGTGCAGCTTCTCCTCGAAGGCCAGGCACAGGATCAGGCCCACCAGCAGCGCGGCGAACAGGAGCGTGACGCTCGACGACACGTGATGGCTGTGCGCGGCCGCCGTCTGCAGCCCGGCGGCCACCTCGGCGTCGTTCATCGGCGGAGACATCGGCGCCTCTTCAGAGCATCAGCAGGGGCAGGCCGCGGAACTCGACGGCCAGCGGGTAGGCCAGGCCGTGCATGGCCAGCTGGTCCTCGTCCTTGGTGTTCATCACCAGCAGATCCACCGCGTGCTCGGCGACCAGGTCGCGGTAGACCGACAGGTGGTGGCCCATCGTGACCTCGGCGTCCACTCGCAGGTCGACGCCGGCGGCCGTGAGGCCGGCGCGGCACGTCTCGATGAAGTCGCGGGGCTCTTTCAAGAGCTGCGCGCGGATCTGCTCGCGGGCCGTCGCCGTGTCGACGTCGGGCACCTTGCCGATGACCGCCATGTAGCGCTCGAAGACCGCCTCGTCCTCGACGTGGGCCAAGAGCAGCGTGCCCTTGGGCGCCGTCAGCGCGACCGCCCAGTTCACCAGCGCGTCGTCGCCGGTGAGGTGGTCGGTCACCGCCATCACGCGGTCGGTGTTCGCCAGGCGCTCCTCGAGCGCCGCCGCGGCGTCGGGCCGGGGCAGCAGCAGCACCGGCACGGTCGTCACCTGCGTCAGCACCTCGACGTGATCGCCCAGCGTGTAGGGCCAGCGGAAGGCGCCGCTGTGCAGGTTGCGGTAGGTGCACACCAGATCCGGCTGCGCCTGCTGCACGCGCTCGAGCAGCGCGCCCACCGTCTCGACGGCGTCGCCCTGCGCGACCGACCACTCCACCGCGTCGGCCTTGGGCAGCCCGGCCAGGAAGTGCTTCACGCGCGCGGCGTAGGCGTCGGCGGCGGCGCCCTCGAGATCGGTGACGACCAGCACGCTGCGCAGCGCGACGGGCCGATGGTGGAAGACCGTCTTGGCCGCGGCGCGGAAGACGCTCTCGAAGCGGTCGATGTTGGGCACGCGGGCTCCCGGCGGCAGGAGAGCTGTGAGAGGAAACCGGTACCACGGCCCCCCCGCCCCCTCAACCCATTGAAACGGTCCGCGGGCGGGGGAAACACTCGTCGGCAGGGGGGCGACCCTGGTATGCAGCCCGGTCCGGGAGGTGACATGGCCGACCAGGTGGGGGACAACGTCGGGCGCTTCGAGGTGCGGGGGCGCGTGGGCGGCGGGGGCATGGGCGACGTCTATCGGGTCTTCGATCCGGTGACGCGGCGCGAGCTGGCCCTGAAGATGCTGAAGTTCAGCTATCCGCGGGCCCTGCACTACTTCAAGCGCGAGTTCCGCGCGGTCGCGCGGCTGGTGCACCCCAACCTGGTGGCCCTGCACGATCTGCACGTCGCCGACGGCCAGTACTTCTACACGATGGAGCTGATCGACGGCGTCGACCTGTACGAGTACGTCAACGGCCACAACCACGTCGTCACCGACCCCAAGGTGCTCACCCGCGCCGACCGCGTCGCGCGCGTGCGCAACGCCATCGTCCAGCTGCTGCGCGCCCTGGCCTACCTGCACGGGCAGGGCTGCATCCACCGCGACATCAAGCCCAGCAACGTGCTGGTCGACCGCAGCGGGCAGGTCAAGCTGGTCGACTTCGGCATCGTCAAGGAGCTGCTGCCCGGCGGCCAGGGGCAGAGCCTGTCGCAGGTCTTCGGCACCTCGACCTACTTCAGCCCGGAGCAGAGCCTCGGGTCGCGGGTGACGGCGGCCACCGATCTCTACGCCGCCGGCGTCGTGCTCTACGAGCTGCTCGCGGGCACCCCCCCGTTCGAAGGCGAGGGCCCCGAGGTCGCCGAGGCCCACCGCAAGCGCCCGCCGCCCTCGCTGGTGACGCGCGTGCCCGGCGTCCCCAAGGATCTCGCCGCCGTCTGCATGGAGCTGCTGTCGAAGGATCCCGCCCAGCGCCCCTCGGCCCGCGAGGCCCTCGAGATGCTGCAGGCGGATCTGGACGAGGACGACGGCGAGCGCACCGAGTTCGTCGGCCGCCGCGCCGCCCGCAAGCAGCTTCACCAGGCCCTCGAGGCGGTGCGCCAGGGCTCCGGCCGCCTGGTGCTGATCGCCGGCGGCAGCGGGGCGGGCAAGTCGGCCCTCGTGGACGCCTTCGCGCAGGAGTCGCGCCTCTACGGCGCCAGCGCCTTCACCGGCGCCTGCGTCCACCGCGACCACGTCCCCCTGCGCGGCCTCGACACCGTCGTCGAGCGCCTCGCCGAGGCCTACCGCAAGCAGGTCGCCCGCATCCTGCGCACCCTGCCCGCCATCGAGCGCGGCCCGCTGATCCGCGCCTTCACCTTCCTCGGCGAGCTGCTGCCCGCCAGCGAGCACGGCCAGACGGCCGGCCGCGACAACGGGCCTGGCCTGGGCCTTCGCGCCCTGTTCAGCGCCCTCGGCGAGCGCCGCCTGCTGATCCTCACCGTCGAGCACCTGCACCTGGCCGACGACGCCACCTGCGACGCCCTCGAGGCCCTGCTGACCGGCGAGGACATGCCGCCGGTGCTGCTGCTCTTGACCCTGCGCCCCGAGGTGGTATCGCCCAACAGCCGCATCGCCGCCCTGCTCGAGGTGGCCGCCGCGCACCCCGACGCCGAGATGGTCACCCTCGGGCCCCTGCGCCAGGACGAGATCGAGCGCCTGCTCGACGAGCACGTCCCCGGCGCGCCCCCCGGGCTGGCCGATCACATCGCCCAGCAGACCGGCGGCGTGCCCCTGTTCGTGACCGACATGGTGCGCACCGTCCGCCGCGATCCCGGCGCCCCGCCGCCCACCCTCGAGGAGTCGGTCGCGCGGCGCATCGAGGGCCTCGACGCCGACGCCCAGCGCGTGCTCGCGGCCACCTGCCTCAGCCGCCGCCCGCCCCGCGATCGCGTCCTCGAGCGCGCCTGCGGGCTCGAGGCGGACGCCCTGTACGACGCGATGGTGGCGCTCAACGGGGCGGGCCTGGTGCGCCCGGAGGCCGATCGCGACGGCGTCGTGGTGGCCGTGCCGGTGCACCCGCGGCTGATGGACGTCGCGCGGCGCGGCCTGGACGCCCTGCACGTGCGGCAGATGCACGAGGCGCTCGCCCGCGCGCACGAGTCCGAGGACGGCGACGTCGCCGACATCGCGTACCACTGGGACGCCGCCGATCAGCCGGAGCGCGCCTGGCGCTTCGCGCTGCAGGCCGTGGGCCCCGCGCGCCAGGCGGGCCGCCACGGCCGCGCGGCCGCCCTGCTGAGCCTCGCGCTCGAGGGGGTGAGCGATCCGCGCCAGCGCGCCGACCTGCACGCCCAGCGCGCCGAGTGCCTGGCCAGCGACGGCCGCTACCTCGAGGCGGCCCGCGCGCTCGAGCGCCTGGCCGTCGAGGCCCCCGCGGCCGGTGAGCGCCTGCGCGGGCGTCGCGCCCACCTGTACCTGATGGCCGGCGATCTGCGGGCCTTCGAGCGCGACGCCGAGGGCCTGTCGGCCGAGGATCGCCTGCCCCTGGCCGATCTGCTGGCCCCGCTGCACGCGGAGCGCGCGCTGGCGCTGCTCGGCGACGCCGCCGGGGCGCGCGCCGATCTGATCCGCGCTCGCCTGCTGGTGGCCCGCAACGATCCCGCGGCCATCGTCGAGGCCGCCCGCCGGGTGAACGGCGCCGCCGAGGAGGCGATGCACCAGGATCCCGCGCGGCGCGCGTCCTACGCGATCGCCCGCGCCGTCGTGCAGCGCGCTCAGGGCCACCTGGCCGACGCCCAGGCCACCGTCGAGGACGCCCTCGACACGCTGGCGCCCGCCCTCGCCGACCGCGATCTGCTGGCGCTGCGGCTGATGCTGGGGCGGGCGGCCATCGTGCTGGCGCGGGGCCGCATCTCGGACGCCCGCGCCATCGCGCGCGCGCTGCTGCGCGAGGTGCGCGCGCTGGGCCTGCCCGGGCTGCAGGCGCGGGCCTGCCTGCTGCAAGCGCGGGTGCACCTCGAGGCGGGTGAGTTCAACGCCGCCGACCACCTGCTCGACGAGGCCGAGCACTGCTGGCCGCCCGAGCCGAAGGCGATGCCCCACGTCGAGCTGGCCCTGGCGCGCGCCCGGCGCGTCTTCTACGGGGGCGATCTGGCCGCCGCCGCCGCGCGCATCGACGCGCTCGAGGCGCAGGACGATCTGGCCCCGCTGCTGAGCCACCGGCAGACGTCGGGGCGGCTGGCGCTGCTGAAGGCGCGCCTGGCGGGCGTGCGCGCGTCGTGGTTCCACGACGACACGCACCGCGCCACCTTCGACGCCGCGCTGGCCACGCTGGGCGGCGTGCTGCCCCGCCCCACGCCGTGGATCGAGGCGCTGACCGCCTTCCGCGACGTCGTCTTCTGGAAGCCCGACGCGGCCCAGGCGCGGCTCGAGGCCATCCTGGACGATCCCATCAAGTGGCCCGACGCGCCGCCCACCTTCGCGGTGATGTTCTACGTGCTGGCGGCCGCGCGCGAGGCGCAGGGGCACGACGGGGCCGAGCACCGCGAGCGCGGCGCGGGGCTGCTGCGCGAGGCCGGCGCCGCCCTACCCCCCGAGGCCGCCGGGCTCGAGCGGCTGCTGCGCCGCTGACACCGTGAACAGCGCCGCGTCGTCGGCGCGCCGCAGCCCGGCCAGCACGCGCTCCATGCGCGCCTCGAGGCGGACGCGCTCGATGGGCGCGGCGATCGTGCGGTCCACCACGTCGGCCACGGCGTGCACGTGGCGGGCGAGGGCCAGGCGTCGGTCGAGGGCGTCGGTCGCGGCGCCCACCGTCTCGAGCGCGCCCAGCAGCCGCAGCAGCAGGCCCGCGTTGGCGCCGCCGAAGGCCCGAATCTGGTCGAAGGCCGCGTCGACGAAGGGGCCGAAGGGCTGCTCGATGGTCACGACGCGCAGGGCCGGCGGCGCGTCGTCGCTGCGCTCGAAGCGCAGGGCCGGCGGCGTGGGCCGGCCGGCCAGGCGCACGAGGATCGCCGACAGGTAGTCGACGCACATCACCGCGGTGGTGGTGTCGTTGATGCCCGGCGACAGCGCGCGCATGGCCATGTCGACCAGCTTGCGGATGCCATAGGCGCAGTCCTGCTCGGGCGTCCGGTGGCGGCCGACGACGAAGGCCGCCCGCAGGTGATCCGCGTCGTCCTCGTCGGGCGGCTGCTCCCAGACCACCGACACCAGCGGCGTGCCCTCGACGACGAACGAGCCCACGCCGCGCTCCACGCGCACGGTGGTGCGGTGCGCGCGGGCGAAGTCGAACAGGGCGTCGAGATCCAGGCTGCCGAGGTAGCCGCTGCGCGGCGCCGTGACGGGCTGCCAGGGGCGGGTGTCCAGGTCGTCGGGCGGCGGCGGCGGGTCCGGCGCGTCGGCGTCGCGGGGCGGGAACTGGCGCTCCACCGCGGCCAGGGTCTCGTCCGCCACGCGGGCGATGATGGTCGAGGCCTGGATCGACGAGGCGACGTGGTGGATGAAGTAGATCAGCACGCCGATGCTGCCGGTGGCCAGCGCCACGCCGCCGGAGACCGCCAGATCGGGCACGCCCAGGCCGTCGTCGGCGCGGCGCACCGCGCGCAGGACGATGACGCAGTAGACGAAGACGCCGGCGAAGGCGCCCAGCACCACCTGCGTGACGCGATCGCGCATGAAGTTGCGCAGCACGCGCGACGAGTACTGGCCGGCGGCCAGGGTGAGGGCGACGAGGGTCATCGAGAAGGTGACGCCCACGACGGTCATCATCGACCCGGCGATGGTCGACAGGATGGCGCGCGCGCCCTCGGCGTCGGGCCCGATCTCGGCGGCCCCCGGCTGCTGCAGTTGGACGAGCAGCAGCGCCAACCCCAGCGCGCCGAGGGCGATCAGCAGCGGGACGAACCAGAAGCTCGAGAGCAGGCGCTCCCAGACGCGTCGCATCGTGTTCACCCGCTCGTGCTCCCTTCCGTTCTTCGACGCCGGCCCGACCGCCGCCCCGGTGAACGGATGCAGCGCGGCGGCGCATGGGCGCACGCGGGTGCGCCGCGGGGCCCTCCGCGGCCGCGCGGCCTCGCGCTTCGGCCGCGGCGCGCGGCCCGGCACACCGCCCGGTCCGGACCTCGTCGGGAAGCGCTTGACGCTGGGGCCGGCGCCGGGAACCATCGCGGCCTCCCTCCCGAACGCCGTCGGGCGTCGACTTCGGGGGGGCACCGGGCAAGGAGACCATCGGATGTTCATCGAGACCACCGGCCGGGGGCCGGACGTCGTGCTGCTGACCGGGCTGCCGCAGCAGCCGGACGAGCTGCGCCCCCTCGCCTCGGGCCTGGCCGACACCTTCCGCGTGCACCTGGTGCACCTGCCGGGCTACGGGCGGTCACCCGCGCCGGCGCTGCCCTACGACTTCGAGGCCGTCGAGGCGCAGCTCGCGGCCGACCTGCGGACCGCCGGCGTCGAGCGCGCCGCGCTCGTCGGCATGTCGGGCGGCGCCTACCGCGCGCTGAGCCTGGCGCTGTCCGGCCGGCTGCCCATCTGGGCGGTGGCCACGCTGGGCGCGCTGGGCCACGTCGACGAAGCCAACGCCCAGGCGTTGGCGGCCTACGCCGGGGCGCTGGACGCCGGCATGGACCTGGCCGCGATGGCCGCCGAGCGCGTGTACTCGGCGGCCTATCGCGCCCGCGAGCCCGAGGCGGCCCTCGACGCCATGAAGGCCCTGTTCGGCTCGCTCGATCGCGCGGTCACCGCGGCCGAGCTGCGCGCCATCGTCGAGGCGCCGGACCTGCGCCCGCGCCTGCACCGCCTGCGCGTGCCGGTGTACCTGCGGGTGGGCGCGCTGGACCTGGCCACCCCGCCCGCGCTGTCCGAGGCCCTGCTCGACCTGCTGCCGGCCGCGCGCCTCGAGCGGGTCGAGGGCGTCGGCCACATGCTGCACCACGAGGACTTCGAGGGCACGCTGTCCGGCCTGCGCACCTTCCTGTTCCAGGCGCTGACGCCGGCCGAGCGCGAGCCGCTGGTGGCGAAGCGCCTCGAGAACACGCCGCGCGAGCCCGCCGCGCTTCGCCGCGCGGTCATCGCGCTCACCAAGGATCTGCTCGGCGCCGATTACGGCAGCGGCTTCACGCTCGAGGACGTCGGCGGCACCTCGGTCATCAGCTGGGGAGACGGCGAGGGCGAGACCTACGCGCGCGCGGTGTGGCTGCCCTTCACCGGCCAGCCCATCGGCCTCGAGGGCACGCGCTGGACGCCCTCGTGGCCCGACAGCATCGAGGCGTGCCAGCGGTTCACCGGCGTCGGCCCGCAGATCATCGAGCAGCACGTCGAGGCGAACCCGCTGTTCGGCGATCTGTACGGCAAGCTGGGCTTCGTCGCGCAGGGTCGGGCGCTGCTGTTCGACGATCGCGCGCGCTTCATGGCGTGGATCGGCGCGATGAGCCGCCGCCCCATCGCGCCCGAGACGCTCGAAGAGGCGTCCCGGCACGTGCCGGCCCTGCGCGCCGCCCTGCTGCGCGCCGACCACCTCGCCGGCGTGCCCACCCACCCCGACGGCCACCGCTACGCCTTCGGCCGGCGCTGACCCACCCTGCCGGGATCGATCACCCTCGAGCGCTCGCCCTCGTGGTCGTCGTCGTCGTGGTCGACCCCGACCGGGCCGCGCGCTGCAGCCCCCTCACCCCTCCAGACACACCGCCAGCAGCGCCCGCAGCTCTGCGTCCTCCGGCGCGTCCGCGAGCTGCCGCTCGATCAACGGCGCGCACTGCCGCGCCCGCCCCTGCTCGCTCAGCACCGCCACCAGGTTCGCCAGGGTCGGCCGGTGCGTCGGATCGATCGTCAGCGCGCGCGAAAGGCACCGCACCGCCGCCGCCGTGTCCCCCGACGCGTGGCACACGACGCCCAGGTTGCCCAGCGCCACCAGATCGTCGGGCGCCGCCGCCAGCGCCGCCTGGAAGCGCTCCGCCGCGCCGGCCAGATCACCCCGCTCGAACAGGGCCTCGCCCTCGGCCACCAGCGCCGCGGGCGACACCGCACGCTGCGCCTCGAGGTTCGCCGCCAACCGGCGCAGATCGGGATCCTCGGGCGCCACCGCCAGGCCCGCGCGCACCGCCCGCGCCGCCGCCTCGACGTCCCCCAGCCGCAGGTGACACGCGGCCTGGTGGGTGAAGACGGTCACGTCGTCGGGGCGCGCCGCCGCCAGCGCCTCGAAGTGCGGCAGCGCCTCGGCGAAGCGCCCCAGCTCGAACAGCGCGCGCCCCAACCGATACGGCACGCCAGCGCTCAGCGCCGCGGTCTTCATGGCGTGCCGCGCCGGATCGGCCAGCAGCGCGCTCAGCGACCGCACCACCTCCTCGGGCCGGCCCAGCGCCAGCAGCGCCTCGGCGCGCCGCAGGTGCGCGTCGGCCAGGGTGGCGTCGTCGGCCAGGACGCCGTCGCACAGCGCCACCGCCTCTTCGTCCCGGCCGCTGCGGTGGGCGCAGAAGGCGGCCATCACCGCCGCCATCGTGTGCCACTCGAGCGATCGCTCGCCGGCCAGCCGGTCGAGGCAGGCGCGGTAGTGGCTCAGCGCCTCGCCGAAGCGCTCGAGGATCTTCAGGTGGTTCGCCAGGTTGTAGTGCGTGAACGCGCTGTCGGGCTGCTCGCGCACGGCCCGCTCGAGCATCGTCAGCCGCTCGACCTTGCGCTGGTGGGCCCACACCGTCGGGGTGTAGCCGAAGTGCTCGACCGCCACCGGCACCGGCGGCCCCTCGAGCGGCCAGCCCGACGCGAGATCGGCGATCTGGTTGTGCACGTGCCCGCTGTAGCGGAAGTTCGGCCGGTTGCGGAACAAGCGAATCTGGCGCTGCAGCATCGCCTCGGAGCGCCGGTGGCGGTCGGTCGAGTAGTTGATGACCTCGAAGTCGTAGGCGTCGGGCGCGTCGGGCCCCAGGTCCAGCGCGCGCAGGGCCTCGGCCGCGCCCTCGGCGAAGCGCTCGTCGCCGTCCAGGATCAGGATCCAGTCGCCCGTCGCGTAGCCGAGCGACACGTTGCGCGCCTGCGCGAAGTCGTCGCGCCAGGCCCAGTGATGCACCTCGGCGCCGGCGGCCTCGGCGATGGCCACCGTGGCGTCCGTCGAGCCGGTGTCGACGACCACCATCTGGTCGACCACGTCCCGCGCGCCCGCCAGGCAGCGCCCGAGGAAGCGCGCCTCGTTCTTGACGATCATGCACAGCGAGATCGTGCCGTCGCGCTTCGCCGGCCCGCGCCGCCTCGGGCGTCGCTTGCGCACCCGCTTCGCCATCCCCAGCACCTCCCGGGGGCGACTATACGATCGAAGTCGGCCCCCGCCCTAAGGCGCCTGGGCCAGCAGCGCCTCGATGGCCTTCGTCAGCGCGGGCACCTCGTCGGCGTCGAAGCCGGGCAGCGCCTTCTGCACCGTGCCGTCGCGGCCGATGAGCCACGCCGTCGGCATGACCTCCAGCTTCATGCGCTGCGGCCACTCCCCCTTGGGATCCCAACCCACGAGGAACGTGAAGCCGGCCTTCTTCACGAAGTCGCGCAGCGTGTCCGCCGACTCGTCGACGCTGACCGCCACCACCGCGAAGCCCTTGGGGCCGAAGCGCTTCGACAGATCCTCGTAGACCGGCAGCGACGCGCGGCAGGGCTCGCACCAGGTGGCCCAGATGTCGAACAGCACCACCTTGCCCTTCAGGGCGGCGACGTCGATGGGCTTGCCGTCGGCGTCGACGACGGGGTGCGCGAACAGCGCGGCGGGCTCGGCCGCCGACGCCGCGAAGGGCAGCAGCACCGGCACCAGCGCCAGCAAGCCCAGGACGGGCAGCAACAGTCGGAGAGCGTCGCGCATGATCACCTCGGGGGCTCGGGGGAAGGTTCGGGCGGCGTCGTTGCGCCGCGCAAGCCGGACGAGACGTGCAGGGCGCCGGCGTCGTCGACGATGACCGCCTCGGCGGCGGGCAGGCGCTCGATCAGGGCGAGGCCGCGCTCGACGCCCAGCACGAAGACGCCGGTGGACAGGGCGTCGGCCTCGGTCGGGCGGCGCGCCAGGAGGGTCACCGAGCGCACGCCGCGGGCCGGGAAGCCGGTGCGCAGGTCGAGGATGTGGTGGTAGCGCACGCCGCCGTGCTCGGCGAAGCGCTCGTAGTCGCCGCTGGTGGTGAAGGCGGCGTCGCGCACGGCCAGCGTCGCGACGACGGCCTCGGCGTCGCGCGGATCGCGCACGCCGACGGTCCAAGGCACGCCGGGGGCCTTGTCACCGGCGCAGTACAGCTCGCCGCCGGCGCGCAGGCAGAAGTCGGTCAGGCCGCGGGCGCGCAGCAGGGCCACCGCGCGCTCGACCGCGTAGCCCTTGGCGATGCCGCCCAGGCCGATGCGCGTGCGGGCGTCGTCCAGCCGCGCGGTGCCCGCCGCCTCGTCCAGGATCAGGTGCCGAAAGCCCACGGCCGGCAAGCGCGCCTTCACGACGGCGGCGTCCGGCGGGCGGAAGTCCGCGGCCGGCTTCAGGCGCCACAGATCGGCCAGCGTGGCGAAGGTGGGGTCGAAGGCGCCCTCGGTCAGCGCGGCCAGCTCGACGGCGGTCTTCAGCAGCCCCATCAGCTCGGCGGGCACCGCCACGGCGTCACCGCCGGCCGACCGGTTCAGCCGGCTGACCGCGGTGTCCGGCCGCCACTCGCTGACCAGCGCGTCCAGCCGGTCGCACTCGGCCAGCACCGCCGCGAACGCCGCGTCCACCTGCGCGGCGGGCACGTCGGCCCGCACCGTCAGCTCGATCTCGGTGGTGAACCGCTCGGCGCGCCGGTGCACCAGCGCGGGGGGCGCGGCGAGCACCACGGCCAGCAGCGCCAGCATCAGAACAGCACCCGGGTGCCCACCTCACCGATCCACGCGGACAGGCCGTCGAGGCGCGCGAACGCGTCGTAGCGGATGGTCAGGTAGTCGGCCTTCACGTCCACGCCCACCCCCGACACGCCCCAGCCGCCGCCGGCCGCCGCGCGCCACAGGTAGTCCAGCTTCAGGCCCGTGGTGCTCGACCACAGCCCGCCCAGCTCCTTGTCGCTGGTCATGTAGGTCTGCGGCGCGTCGTAGCGCTCGGCGTAGAAGTCGGCCGCCCCCTGCAGGTGCACCCGCTCGCGCAGGTGCAGGTCGAGGCCGGGCAGCAGGTTCAAAATCAGCCGCACGTTGAACGTGTTGCCCAGCACCCCCCAGGTGTCGCGGTACAGCCGGTAGTCCGCCTGCCCGAACAGCGGCCCGCCCAGGTGCTGGTTCAGCGCCACCGCCGCCGCGTGCCGCCACCGCACGTCCGGCACCACCTCGGGCTGCCGATAGCTCGCCGCGAAGCCGCCCACCTCGACGTAGCGGTACACCGACGCCTGGAAGCCCTCGGCGCGCTGCCCCTGGTAGGTCAGCCGCAGGATCGATCCCTTGCCCAGCACCTGCGCGCCGCTCACCGTCAGCGAGTGGTTCGTCATCTGCTCGGAGAACGTCGGATCGCCCGAACGCCCCACCGTGTTGAACGACGTCGCCCAGCCGAGGCTCAGCTGCAGGTTGCGGTCGAAGAGCTCCTGCCCCACGTTGCCGCTGACCGTGTGCGACACGTAATCCCGCTCGTGGCTCCAGTCGTAGCCCGCGCCGAAGCTGAACTTCTTCTGCGTCGTGTAGCCCGCCGACAGCGACAGGTCGTCGCGCCGCTCGCTGAACTCCTCGGTGGCCGCGCTCACCAGGTCGACCGACGACGACGTCACCATGTCGGCCAGGTAGCGCGCGTCCACCCGCGCGCCCTCGCTGGGCGCCGCCGACACCGCCACCACCGGCGTCACCACCAGCGTGTGGTCGTCGTCCTGGTAGACGCCCAGGCGCGTGGCGCCGCTGTTCTCGGCCGCCGCCACCGCCGGCAGCAGCGCGAGCGCGGCGATCAGCGCCCATCGCACCTCAGTTGCAGCCACAGCCGCCCCCGCCGCCGCCCGCCGCCCCGGCCGCGCCCTCGCGGTAGGCGAAGGTGTGCTGCTCGAGCGTCGCCTCTTCGGGGTTCGCGTCGAACTGCATGCAGCGCTTCGCCAGCGTGCCGCGCTCCCAGGGCCGCACCGCCGTGCACCCGCTGCTCGTCGCGCCCAGCGCGCCCAGCGCCACCAGAAGCAGCACCCTCATCGTCGCCTCCGCCGCTCGGCGATCATCACCATCGCCCACAACCCCAGCGCCCAGCCGCCGCCCGCGCCGCGCCCGGGCGCCGCCGCGCAGCCCTCCTCGGCCGCCGACTCGCAGCCCGTCGGCGCGCAGGTCTGCAGCCGGAACACGCCCGTGCGATCCCCCGCGGTGTCGGTCGCGTGGGTGGGGTCGTGTGCGGATCCGTCGCCGTCGACGGCGCCGATCCAGAACGACACCGCGCCCACGTCGGTCGCCGGCGCCTGCCAGTAGAAGTCGAAGCGGTTCAGCCCGTCGCGGTACGACGGCAGGCCGTCCGCGCCGAACGCCAGCGGGTTCGAGAACAGCGCCGTCCCGTCGCGCGACATCACCGTCGGCGTCCCCAGATCGGCCGCGCACGCGCCGTCGACCGGCGGCGTCGGGCACAGCATGCCCGCCGCCCGCCCGTCGGCGCCCACCGCCTCGACGACGAAGCCGCTGACGTCGCACACCTCGCCCGGGTGCGCGCCGCAGCCGCGGCCGTCGACCAGCGGCCCCACCCGGTTGGTCAGCAGATCGACGTGCAGGTGGTACACCTGCCGGGGCACGTAGGGCGCGCCGATCAACGCGGACGGCAGGGCGCTGAGCCGCAGATCGACGCCGTCGTCCCCGCCCTGGTGACACCCGCTGCAGCTCTGCCCCTGGAAGCGGGGCGAGCCCGAGTAGTAGACGCCGGCCGCGCCGCCGGTCGAGTCGGCCGAGGGCGCCAGATCGAACTGCGTCGGCGACGAGTAGGCCAGCGCGGCGCCGGGCGCGACCAGCAGCAGGCCGATCAGGGCGCGCACGGCAGATCTCGCTTCGCCCAGCGCACGTGCTCGCCGGCCGCGTCGATGTTCCAGTCGAAGTCGCAGGCCGGCGGCGGCACCGCCCGCCCCTCGGCGTCGAAGTGGGCCGTCTCGCCGGCCAGCCACAGCGCCACGCAGCGATACTCGGCGTCGGCCTCGCCGAAGTGATAGCCGCCGCCGTGCCAGGTGCCGCCCTCCTCGAGGTACTGCGGCTTCATCAGCAGCAGCGATCGCTCGGGCGCGTCGCCGTCGGCGAAGCCGCGCGCGTTGCGGAAGTCGGCGCACAGCTCCTCGGGCGTCAGCTCGCTGTCGGCCAGCTCGGGCGCGCCGCGCAGCTTCGACACCGAGTACAGCACCAGGGGCCGATCCGGATCGCCGTGGCAGGCCAGCGTGGCGCAGCCGCGGGCCAGCACCGGCTCGACGTGCGCGGCGAAGAACGCGGGGTCGAGCGCGGGGGGCGTCGTCGCTTCGGCCACGTCCACCGCGCAGCCGCCCAGCCCCAGGGCCGCCAGCAGCGCCGCGCCCACCCGCCGCCGCAGCGTCCACAGCGCGCCCAGCGCCAGCCACAACAGCCCCGCCCCGGCGCCCGCCGGCCCCGGCCGGCTGCTGCACAGGGTCGTGTGATGGTCGGCCGGCACGCCCTCGCCCGACAGGTGGATCGGGCCGCCGGGCGATCGGCCCGCGAAGTCGTCGCCCGCCGGCGCCGGCGCCGCGCAGGGCGCGTCCTCGCCGTCGCAGTCCTGGTCGACGCCGTCGCCGCAGATCTCCTCGGCGCCCGGGTGCACCGCGCGATCGAGATCGCGGCAGTCGTCGCCGCCCAGCGCGGCCGCCCGATAGCCGTCGCCGTCGACGTCCTCCGAGCCGCCGGCCATGCAGGGCGCGTCCGCGCCGTCGCAGTCCTGGTCGATGCCGTCGCCGCAGATCTCCTCGGCGCCGACGTGGATGCTGGCCACGAGGTCGTTGCAGTCCTCGCCCTCGATCTGCCCGTCGCCGTCGCGATCGCAGGGGTCGTCCTCGCCGTCGCAGTCCTGATCGCGCCCGTCGCCGCAGGGGTCTTCGGCGCCGGGGTGGGTCGCGCGGTCGAAGTCGTCGCAGTCGTCGCCGCCCAGCGCCACCGGCAGGAAGCCGTCTCCATCGGCGTCGCGCTCGCAGGCGGTGTCCTGCCCGTCGCAGTCCTGATCGACGCCGTCCCCGCACACCTCGGCCGCGCCCGGGCGCACCGTCCGGTCGCCGTCGTCGCAGTCGCGGTCGGCGGGCACGCCGTCGCCGTCGTCGTCGATCACGCAGGGCGGGTCGCGCCCGTCGCAGTTCTGGTCGACGCCGTCGCCGCACACCTCGAGGGCGCCGGGCCGCACGGCGGGGTCGGTGTCGTCGCAGTCGACGTCCGCGCCCGCGCCGTCGCCGTCCGCGTCACCGCCCCCCGCGCAGCCCTCGTCGACGGCGCCGTCGCAGTCGTTGTCGACGCCGTCGTCGCAGGTGTCGGGGATGCCGGGGTGGATGCCGGGGTCGAGGTCGTTGCAGTCGTCGCCGCACTGATCGAACCACCACACCTCGTGACCGTCGCCGTCGAGGTCGAGACAGTCGGCCCGCGCCGGCGTCGGCAGCGCGACGGCCAGCAGCAGCAGCGCGGCCCCCACGCGGCGGCGGGCCCACAGGCCCAGCGCCAGCAGCAGCAGCAGCCCGCCGCCCGCGCCGCCGCCCGCGCCCTGATCGCAGCCGTCGGCGGACACCCCCTCGCCCTCGCGGTTGGTGGTGCGCCGCGGCGCCCGCGCCACGTCCACCCCGCCGGCCCCGCACACCGCGTCGGCGCCGTCGCAGTCCTGATCCACGCCGTCCCCGCACACGTCCACCGCGCCCGGGTGCACCCGGCTGTCGAGATCGTCGCAGTCGCCGCCGCCGTCCGCCGGCGCCGGGTGGCCGTCCTGATCCAGATCGGTCATGCGCGCGGCGCAGTGGCGGTCGGCCCCGTCGCAGTCCTGATCCACGCCGTCGTCGCAGACGTCCACCGCGGCCGGGTTGCGCGTCGCGTCCGCGTCGTCGCAGTCCCCGCCCCCGAAGGCCGGCGCCATGAAGCCGTCCCCGTCCGCGTCGGCCGCCTCCATCGGCAGATCGGCGCCGTCGCAGTCCTGGTCGACGCCGTCGGCCGGTCGCTCGATGGCGCCGGGGTAAATCGAGCTGTCGAGGTCGTCGCAGTCGTCGCCGCCCACGTCCACCGCGTCGTGCCCGTCGTGGTCGAGGTCCTGATCGCAGGGGCGGTCGCCGTCGACGCAGTCGTCGTCCTTGCCGTTGCCGCAAAGCTCGGCGGCGCCCGGGTGCACGGTGGGATCGCCGTCGTCGCAGTCGAGATCGGCCCGCGCGCCGTCGCCGTCGGCGTCCACCTCGGCGCAGTCGAGGCCGTCGCAGTTGGCGTCGACGCCGTCGCCGCAAGCGTCCGCGGCGCCGGGGTGGACGGCGGGATCGGCGTCGTCGCAGTCGTCGCCGCCGTCGGCGAGGGCCGGGTGACCGTCGGCGTCCTCGTCGCGGGGCCCGGCGCCCGCGCAGTGCGGCTCGCTGCTCCAGTTGCGGCGGCAGTCGCGATCGTCGCAGCGCAGGGGGTAGGCGTTGGCGTCGAAGTCGTTGCAGTCGATGGTCCAGCGATAGCGGACGCTGCCGTCGGCGTAGGTGCCGTCCTCTTCGCAGTGCTGCCGCTCGGGATCGCAGGCGCAGAACTCGCGCGAGCCGCGGCGGCTGTAGTTGCCGGGGCCGGCGCGGCTCTGGTCGTCGCAGCGGCAGTACTGCGAGTCGCGGATGGCGCCGTCGCGATCGAAGTCGCAGGCGCGGGCCGGGTTCAGGCTGCGGCTGGCCGAGGTCACCGCGTCGACGATGGGGTGGGCCGCCGCGGAGATCGGCGCCACGAAGAGCAAGCCGAGCACGAACAGGGGGAGACGCTGCACCAGCCGCTCCGTGAGGTGCCGGCGTCGGATCGGGCCGGCGCCGTCGAGGTTCATCCGGGCGCCGGGCGACGGGCGCGACGCGCGCTCCCGACCACCGTTCCGGCGCCCGAGCGTTGTAGGCCCGATCGGACGTTCGATTCCAGCGACCGTGTGCATTTTCTCCACCCGTCCCGTGCAGCAAGACAGAACACGCGGGCCCGCGACTTCGGGCAACCGGCGCGTCGATTCGTGATCGACGTCGGGGCGCGTTGCGCCGCCCCGCGCGCCGCGGCGCAGGGACGCCCTTGCCGTGCGCCGGCCGATGGTGTGTCCTCCGCGACGAAGCCCCGCGGACGCCGCGGCGGCCCCTTCTGGCCGAACCGGGGAGACGCCCGTGCGCCGCCCGACGCCCTCGACCGCCCGCCGCGCCCCGGCCGTCGCCCTCGCGGCGGTCCTGCTGACCGCCTGCGGTGCGGCGCCCGCGACGCCGCCGGCCACGCGCCACGGCCTGCCCGTGCTGGACGCGCCGCCCGCGGCCCTCGACGCGGCCGCCCTGGCTCACCTGGTCGCCCGCGCCGAGGCCGAGCACAGCACCGGCCTGATCGTCCTGCACGACGGCCGCATCGTCGTCGAGTCGTACTTCGGCGCCGATCCGCAGACCGCCTCGATGGCCATGTCGGTCACCAAGTCGGTGGTCGCGCTGGGCATCGGCGCGCTGGTCGACGCCGGTCACCTCGACCTCGACGAGCCGCTGGCCGCGCGCCTGGTGCCCGAGTGGGCCGGCACCGACAAGGCCACGCTCACCACCCGCCACCTGCTGAACCACACCTCGGGCCTGCCGCTCGAGCGCTACGGCGCCGGCGGCGAGGGCGACGCGGCCTGGCGCACGCGCACCATCGAGGCGCACGTCCTCGGCGCCGCGCTCGTGACGCCGCCCGGCGCCGCCTTCGCCTACAACAACGACGCCGTCGACTTCCTCTCGGTGGTCGCGCGCCGCGCCGAGCCCGAGCGCCTGTACCTCGACGACACGCTGCAGCGCCTCGTCTTCGGCCCGCTGGGCGTCACCGGCGCCTTCTGGTCGAAGGACGGCCGCGGCGATCCCCGCGGCGGCGGCGAGCTGATCATCCGCCCCATCGACCTCGCGAAGATCGGCCAGCTCGTGCTCGACCGCGGCGTCTGGCAGGGCCGCCGCGTGCTCAGCGCCGCGTGGATCGACCAGATGCTGGCCCCCGGCCAGCCGCTGACCGACCAATGCGGCCTGCTCTGGTGGCGCGACGGCCGGGCCAAGGCCCACGTCCTCACCGAGGCGCGCCTGAAGCGCTGGACCGAGCGCGGCGTCGACGCCGCCCACGTCGAGGCCGCCCGCCCGCTGCTCGGCCAGCGCTTCGACACCCTGCAGGCTGCCCGTGTCGCCCTCGCGCGCCGCGTCGGCGACGACGCCCTGCTGGCGATCGAAGCGAAGATGAAGCCGGTCTGGCTGTTCGAGCGTGACACCGAGGTGCTCGCCTACCGCGCCGACGGCTGGCTCGGCCAATACGTCGTCGTCGTGCCCAGCAAGCGCCTCGTGGCCGTCCGCACCCGCGACCCCCGCCGCACGAGCTGGAACCCCGACGAGTTCGGCTACCCCGACTTCCGCTGGGACGTCCTCGCCGTCGCCGGCCTCACGGTGCCGCCGGCCGAGCGGTGAACGCTGCGCCCGGCGGCAGCCAGGTGTCGACCACCGGCCCGTAGCTGCCCAGCACGACGGGCTGCCCCTCGACCAGCCCGAGCGCGCGCCGGCCCGACTCGCCCCACAGGCCCGTGGTCGAGCGCGGAGCGAGCGTCAGGTCGCCCGCGGCGTCCCAGCGCGCCGCGCGGTAGCCGGCGTGGGTCAGCAGGACGACGCCGCCGTCGGGCAGCGCGTGCAGCGACGCCGGCGCCTCGGAGCAACACGTGTCGGTGGGGAACTCGGCGATGGGGTCCAGCACCTGCGCCGTCCAGGCTCGCTCCAGGCGCCCCTCGGCCAGCCCGTGGAAGCTCTGCAGCCGATCGTCTCCGACCAGCTGCACGTGCACGGCGCCGCCGCCCACGGCCGCGCGCGTCACTGGCCGGCGGCCCAGGTCGAGCGCCGCCCGCTCGACCCAGGCGTCCCCCTGCCGACCGTGCAGCGCGAGGCGGGCGCGCACGTTCAGGCAGCCCTCGGACACCTCCGCGGGGCGCGCCGGGCAGGCCGCGGGATCGGCCTCGACGCGGCCGTGGTAGGCCACCGTCACCCAGGTCGCCCCGACGGTGCCCAGCGGCCGGCCGGGCAGCGCGATCGGCGCCTCCAGCCGGGGCGCGGCGGGATCGACGACGCGCCGGATGGTCACCCGCCCCGCGTCGTCGGGCGCGGCCCACCACCAGGCCTCGCCGTCCGAGAACCAGCCGTAACCCTCGTCGGCCGCGTCGAGATCCACCACCTCGCCTCCGGCGACGACGTGCGGCCCGACCAGCAGCGCGTCGCCCCACGCCACGGCGGCCGGGTGGTCGACGGCGGCGCCGTACCACCGGTGCGTCTGCGCGGCGAAGGGCAGCGGGACGCGCCACGGCTCGCCGAGCCGACCGTCCGGACCGACCGGCCACCACGAGAAGCCGTCGCCGTCCCGCACCAGCGCGCCCTCGGGCGCCGCGCCCACCAGGTCGGGCTCGCGCCGAGCGGGCGAGGGCGGCGTCTCGTCCAGCGGCGACGCCGCGCGCAGCGCGTCGGCCCAGGCGTGCGTCGTCACCCGCTGGTTCGCCCAGCGCGTCGCCACGTCCCCCACGCGGGCCAGGACGTCGATCGTGGGCCCGGCCCAGCCCAGGTCCGTCGCGTCGCCGTCCCGCCACGCGGTCAGCCGATCGCCCTCGCGCACCACCGCGCCGTCGACCGCGGCGTACAGCTCGACCCACGCCTCCAGCGCGTCGTCCACGACGACCCACGTCGCGCCGGCGCGCTGCAGCAGGCGCGTCGGCTGGGCATGCGCCGACACCAGCACCGCGCTCGCGTCCGCCGGCAGCAGCGTGCTCGCCTCGCGCGACAGGGCCGGCACCCGCGCGCGCGGCGGCAGCGGCGGGCTGACCACGACCGGCGGTCCTGGCGTGGGGCCGTACAGCGCCAGCAGGCTCGCGTCGGCGCCGTTCCACAGCACCAGCAGGCCCTCGGCCGTCGCCGTCGCGCTCACCTGGGTCAGCCCCGCGGGCAGCCCCGCCGGAGACTCGAGCGGGCCGAGCCAACGCGGACCGTCGGGCGGCGCCAGCGTGCCGACACGTCCGGCCCGATCGGTCGTCGGCACCTCGAAGACGAGATCGCCCGCGAGCTCGATCCGACCCGCCGTCGGCAGGGCCGCCGGGGCGCTCCACCCGTCGTCGCCCCACCAGCGCACCTCGAGCCCCCCCTGCCGGCCCCACGCGACGCCCTGCCCGAAGACGCTGAGCTGGTGCGGCGCGCCCGCCGGCGCGCCGATCGCTTGGAAGCCGGCCTCCGCCGACCAGCGCACGACCTCGGGCGGCGCGCCCGAGCGGGAGCCGACGCTCGACACGCCCACGTCATTGGGGTAGGCGCCCAGCGGCAGCGCGAACCGCTCGGCGAGGACGGGCGCCCCCCGCACGTCGACCGCCAGCAGCGCCGTCGGGCTGTCGACGTCGTCGAACGGGATGCGCCCGTCCGGCGCCTCGAGCACGCCGATCAGCAGGTGGTCCCCGACGCGCGCGGCGTCCTGCTCCGAGCCCTCCACCACGAGCGTCTCGAGGCCCGCCGCGCCCAGACGGAACACCAGCGCGCGCGCCGCGAACGTGCCGCCCTCGGCGACGGCCAGCGGCGCGCCCGGCACCGCCAGGCCGACCACCGCGCCGTCCACCACCCAGAGGCCCCGCACCGGCCCGTCCAGATCGAAGCGCTCGACGAGGGCGCCCGCCTCGACGTCGTACACCCAGAGCTGATGCCCCAGCGCCACCGTCACCCGGTCGCCCGCCCAGGCGAGCAGCGGCGCCAGCGGCCGCCCGTCGTACCGCATCGGCGCCAGACCGACGTCGCGGTCGAGGTGGCGAACGATGGCCCCTTCGACGACGCGCGGATCCAGCCTGGGCCCGGCGTCGCCGAACGGCGGCGCGGCGTCCGCAGCCGCCGCAGCGTCGCCGAACGGCTCGGCGTCCGCGCGCCCCCCGCCGTCTTCGACCTCCGCGTCCTCACGCGACCCCGCATCGGGCGCCGGGCCAACGTCCCCGCGACCGCCGTCGTCCCGGACGCCCACGTCTCCCGCCGCAGCGTCGGCGGTGTCTCCATCGGCCGGCCCGGCCCCGTCGTCCGAGTCCGGCGTACACCCGACGTTCAGACCGAGCCCCACGGCGACCACCGCCCAGATCCACACCGATCTCATCCGCCGCTCCTCGCGCCCCGCCGCCGCGCCTGGCGCGCGACGGCCATTGCCCAGGCCCCCATCGACCTCGTCCTCCGCTTCTCCCGCCCCGTCGTCGCGGATGGCGCGCGCGGACCATTGAACAGGCTCCCGTCGGCCTGCCGCGCCTCGCGCCCAGCCG
The DNA here is from genome assembly GCA_020633465.1 of Myxococcales bacterium. Classification (GTDB taxonomy): domain Bacteria; phylum Myxococcota_A; class Bradymonadia; order UBA7976; family UBA1532; genus JACKDN01. Next base: position 2,821 of record JACKDN010000047.1, on the reverse strand, counting down.
CGCCCCGCCGCGACGCGAGCCGCGCGACGACCATGGACCGAGCCCACATCGACCTCACCCGCCGCGCCCCCGCCCCCTCCCAGTCGTCGCAGGACGCCGCCCGCTCACGGCCCAACCGGCCGCGCCGCGAAGTGGGCGTCCGGCGGGATCCACGCGTCGATGATCGGCCCCGGCGCGCCGATGATGACCGGCTCGCCCTCCACCCGCGCGAGGGTCCAGAAGGCGGCGGTGCCCCACGTCCCGGTGGTCGCCCGCGGCGCCAGCGTCAGGTTGCCCGCCGCGTCCCAGCGCGCCGCGCGATAGCCCGCGTGGCTCACCAGCGCGACGCCGCCGTCGGGCAGCGCGTGCAGCCACCCCGGCGCCTCGAAGCAGCAGGTGTCGGTGGGGTACTCGGCGATCGGATCCAGCACGCGCGCCGTCCAGGCGCGATCCAGGCGCCCCGCCGCCACCCCCTGGAAGCTCTGCAGGCGCCCGTCGCCACGGAGCTGCACGTGCACCGCCCCGCCGCCCACCGCGGCGCGCACCACGGGCCGGTCGCCCAGATCCACCGCGGCCCGCTCCACCCACGCGCCGCCGTCGCGCGTCCAGAGCGCCAGCCGCGTCCGCTGACGCAGACAGCCGCCCTCGACCTGCAGCGGCGGCGCCGGACACCGCGCCGGATCACCCTCGACGCGCCCGGTGTAGGTCACGGTCACCCAGTGGGGCCCGTCCGTGCCCAACGGCCGCCCGGGCAGCGCGATCGGCGGCTCGAGGCGGGGCGCGGCGGGATCCACGAGACGCTGGATGGTCACCCTCCCGGCGTCGTCGGGCGCCGCCCACCACCACGCCTCGCCGTCCGAGAACCAGCCGAAGCCTCCGTCGGGTACGTCGAGATCCACGACCCCGTCCGCCCGCACGACGTGGGCGCCGGCCAGCAGAGCGTCGTCCCAGCGCACCAGGTTCAGCCCGTCGACGCGGGCGAGCCCCCAGTTCTGGCGGAGGGCGTCGTAGGGCAGCGCCAGCGGTCGCGGCGCGCCCAGCCGACCCTCGCCGTCGACCGGCACGAACTCGAAGCCGCTCTCGCCCTGGGTCACGACACCGCCGCCCACGGCGCCCACCAGATCGCGCGTCCTCGCCGACACGCGCAGCGCCTCGATGTCCAGCGCCGCGCCCGCCCGCAGCGCGTCCGCCCGCAGACGCGTCGTGAGCCGTTCGTGCGCCCAGCGCACGGCGACGCCCTCGGCGAACGCCAGCCGGTCGATCGTCGGCCCGACGAAGCCGAGGTCCGTGGCCATCCCGTCGCGCCACGCGGTCAGGTGGTCGCCCTCGCGCAGCAGGGCCAGCCCCTCGACCGCGTACAGCTCGGACGGCGCGTCCACCGCGTCATCCACCACCTGCCACGTGTCGCCGTCCCGCAGCAGCAGCCGCGTCGGCTCGGGATGCCCCGACACCAGCAGCGCGCCCGCGTCCTCGGCCAGCAGGGTGCTCGCCTCCCACGACTGCGCCCACACCCACGCGCGCGCCGGCAGCGGCGGGCTGACCGCCACGGGCGGACCCGGCGCCGGTCCGTACAGCGCCAGCACGCTGTGATCGTGCCCCGCCCACAGCACCAGCAGGCCGTGCGCCGTCGGCGCCGACCGCACCGCGTCCAGCTCGGCCGGCACGCCCGCCGGCCATTCCAGCGGGCCCAGCCACCCCGCGTCGCCCGGCGTCGCGATCGTACCCACCCGGCCCGGCCGATCGACCGACGGCGCCTCGAAGACGACATCGCCCGCGCGCTCGACGCGCCCCTCCGACGGGAGTTGCATCGGCGCGCTCCAGCCGTCTTCGCCCCACCACGCGACCTGCAGACCCTCATCGCGGCGGACGACCACGCCCCCGGGGAAAGCCGAGGGGACCCCGTGGGGCGAGTCCAGCGGCGACGCGAGCGCGCCGAAGCCGGTCTCGGCGTCCCAGACGACGACCGCTGGCGGGGCGCCTTCCTGCAGTACGACGCTCAACCGGCCCACCTCGTAGGGAACCGGGCCGAGGCCGAGCGGGAGCCGCTCGACCAGCGCCGGCGCCCCGCCGACGTTCACCGCCAGCAGTGCCGCCGGGCTGTCGACCTCGTCGAACGGAATCCGCCCGTCGGGCGCCTCGACGACGCCCAGCAGCAGGTGACCGTCCACCAGCGCGGCGTCCCGGACCACCCCGTCCACCTCGACCGTCTGCAGCCCCTCTTCGCCCGCCCGGAACACGACCGCCCGCGCCGCGAACGAACCGCCCTCGGGCACCGCCAGCGGCGCGCCCGGCGTCGCGAGCCCCACCACGGCGTCGCCGACGACCCACAGCCCGAGGATGGGCCCGGTGAGATCGAACCCGGCGACCCGCGCGCCGCTGTCCAGGTCGTACACGGTCAGCCGGTGCCCGAACGCGAAGGTCGCCCGCGCCCCCACCCGCGCCACCAGCGGCGCCAGCGGCCGCCCGTCGTAGATCATGGGCGCGAGGCCCACCGCGCTGTAGGGCCGCTCGATCCGCGCCGGCTCGACCACCCGCGGATCCAACCACCCGCCGGTCTCCGCGTCCCCGGCCGCGCCGCCATCCACCGGGACGACACCGCCATCGAGCGCCGCGCCCCCGCCGTCCAACCGCGCCCCGCTCGCCCCATCCGGCTCGGCCGCGCAGCCCAGCGCCAGCACCACCCCCACCAGCCCGATCACCCACGCCCGCATCGCCCGCTCCTGGTCCACGGCCCCACCCGACGCAGCCCGCCGCCGGATCTCACCGCCGCCTCAGCCTCGAGACGTCGAGGCCCCCCCGGCCCCGGCCAACGGGGTCGGAGCAAAGAAACGAACAAAAGCGA
>JACKDN010000046.1 GCA_020633465.1 Myxococcales bacterium | reverse complement strand
GCCAGCACAAGATGACGCAGGTGAACCTCGCCGAGCGCATGGACATCTCGTCCAGCTACCTGAACCTGATCGAGCACGGCCGTCGCTCGTTGACGGCGCCGCTGTTGATCAAGGCGGCGCAGATCTTCGACGTCGATCTGGGCGCGTTCGCCAGCGACGAGGACGACCGCGTGGGCGCCGATCTGCTCGAGGCGTTCGCCGATCCCATGTTCGACGAGCTGGGGCTCACCGGCCCCGACGTGCGCGAGTTCGTGGCGGCGTCACCCGCCACGGCGAAGGCGGTGCGCACGCTGTATCAGGCGTACCGCGAGGCCAAGGACACCGCCGACACCCTGGCCGCCGACATGGCGCGCGCGAGCGATCTGCCCGGCACGGCGTCCACGTCCATCCCCAGCGAAGAGGTCTCGGACTTCCTGCAGACCCATCAGAACTACTTCCCGGCGCTCGAGGACGCCGCGGCGCAGGTGCGCGAGGCCGTGGATCTGGGCATCGACGTCGGCGGCGACGTGCAACGCTTCCTGCGCAGCGAGCTGGGCGTGACGGTCCGCGTCGACACCGTCGCCGAGATGAAGGGCGCGGTGCGCCGCTACGATCGGGATCGCCGCCTGCTGCGCCTGTCCGAGGCCCTGCCGCCCTCGAGCCGCACCTTCCAGCTGGCCCACCTGGTGGGGCTTTTGACGCAGGCCGATCTCATCGACCGCCTGGCCTCGGGCGCGGTGGCCACCAGCGACACCGCCCGCAAGCTGGTGCGTATCGCCCTGGCCAACTACTTCGCCGGCGCGGTGGTGATGCCCTACGACGCGTTCCTGGCCGCCGCGAAGGCCGAGCGCTACGACATCGAGCTCCTGGGCCACCGCTTCGATGTCAGCTTCGAGCAGGTGTGCCACCGCCTGACCACCCTGCGCCGCCCAGGCGACGCCGGCGTGCCCTTCCACCTCATCCGCATCGACATCGCCGGCAACATCAGCAAGCGCTTCTCGGCGTCGGGCATCCACATCGCCCGCTTCGCCGGCGTCTGCCCCCGCTGGAACGTCCACACCGCGTTCCTCACCCCCGGCCGCATCAACGTCCAGCTGTCCACGATGCCCGAGGGCCACACCTTCTTCTGCGTCGCCCGCACGGTGCAGCGCGGCGGCAGCGGCTATCGCGCCTTGCGCACCTACCACGCCATCGGCCTCGGCTGCGCCGTCGAGCGCGCGAGCGAGCTGGTGTACGCGGACGGCGTCGATCTCAACCAGCCCGGCGTGCCGGTGGGCGTCACCTGCCGCCTGTGCACCCGCCTGGACTGCGAGCAGCGCGCGATGCCGCCGCTGCAGGTGCCGCTCGCCGTGGACGAGGACGTGCGCGGCGTCAGCTTCTACGCACCGGCCGCCGCGGATGGCTGAAGTCCGTCAGCGCGCGATCCACCCCGTGTCGTAGCTGCCGTCGCTGCCGATGTCCTCGGGGGCGGTGCGGTAGGTCTGATCGAGGAAGTCGTCCATCTCGTCGGGGCGCACGCACTCGGCCTGCCAGCGCCAGGTCCAGGTGACGACGGCGACGGTGGTGGGCAGGTCGGGGTAGGGGGTCAGCACGTAGCGGAAGGGGCCGCCCTCGTCGTCCGGGCGCCCGTCGGCGTAGGCGCGCAGCGCGTCGACGGTCTCGGCCGGGGCGCAGGGGTGGTACAGCAGCGCGGCGCCGCCGTGCTCGAGGTTGTGCAGCCAGCGCTGCGGCGGCAGATAGTCGTACTCGCCCCAGCGCGCCCACTGCCCGCGGTGATCGCCGCTCGACGGCGGCCGCTCGTCGTAGCTCAACGGCTGATCGTCGGCGATGTGGGCGTTGCCGCGCAGATCGTCGTGGTCGCCGACGCCCTCGACGCAGTCGGGCGCCTTCCAGTCGGGATCTTCGCAGCTGGCCTCGACGCGGTCGTCGACTGGCTCGTCGCCCGCGGTCGGTCCGCCGCCCAAGGAGAAGACGGGGACGGGCATGCCCGCGTCCTCGGCCTCGATGCGGCCGCCGGGCTTCGGAGGAAGCTCCGTCTGACCCTTGGGCGGATCGCAGGCCAGCAGGGCCAGGGCGGCAGCGAGGTGGAGCAGGCGCGGCATCGACTTCCTCCCAGGGGGGCGACCAGCCCCCTTCTACGCGAGGCCGCCCCGCCGGCTCAACCGGCAGGCGCCTGTTGCGTCGGCGGCCCCGCTCTGGCATCACCCGCCGGTGAGCGCCCACCCCTCGAACGCCCCCGTCCGCGCCGAGCTGCGCGCCACCGTGCGCCTCGCCTGGCCGTTGGCCCTCGCCTTCGGCGGCAACCAGCTGCTGGGCGTCGTCGACACGGCGGTCGCCGGGCGCCTGGGCGAGGTCGCCATCGCGGCCACCGGCCTGGCGAACAGCATCTTCTTCGGCTGCTGCATCCTGGCGATGGGCACGCTGATGGCGCTCGATCCGGTGGCGTCGCAGGCCCTCGGCGCGGGTCGTCCCGGCGTCGCGCGGCGCGCGCTGCGCGAGTCGATGTGGCTGGCCGGCGCGATGAGCCTGCCGGTGATGCTGCTCATCGCGATGGTGCACGGACCGGCGATGGCGGCGGTGGGCGTCGGCGCCGAGACCGCGGACGCCGTGACCGCCTATCTGTGGGCGCGCACGCCCTCGGCCTTCCCGCTGTTGGCGCACACGGCCCTGCGCAGCTACCTGCAGGCGCGCCACCACGCGCGCCCGGTGCTGCTGGGCACCATCGCGGCCAACGTCGTCAACCTGCCGCTCAGCATCTACCTGGGCTTCGGCGACGACGCGCTGCGCGCGGTCGGCTTGCCCGGCGTCGGCTTCGATGGCTGGGGCGTCTTCGGGCTGGCCGTCGCGTCGACCGTCGTGATGGTGCTGCAGATGGTGGTGCTGGTGCTGGCGCTGCGGCGCCTGCCGCCGCCGCCCGACGCGGGGCCGCCGACGCGCGCGGGCATGGCCACGATCCTGCGCTTGGGCTGGCCCATCGGCACGGCGTACCTGGCCGAGGCGTCGTCCTTCGTCGTCACGACGGTGCTCGCCGGCGCCTTCGGCGCGGTCGCCGTCGGCGGCCACAATGTCGCGCTGCAGCTCGTGTCGTTCACGTTCTCGATGTGCTTCGGGCTCAGCGCGGCCAGCGCGGTGCGCGTGGGGCACGCGGTGGGCGCCGAGGATCCGGTCGCGGCGCGCCGCGCCGGCTTCGTCGGCATGGGCACCGGCACCGCGTTCATGGGGTGCAGCGCGCTGATGTTCGCGGTGGCGGCGCACCCGGTCGCGCGGCTGGTGACCGACGAGCCCGCGGTGGTGGACGCCGCGGTGCCCCTGCTGCACGTCGCGGCGGTGTTCCAGATCTTCGACGGCCTGCAGGCGGTGGCCGCCGGCGCGTTGCGCGGCCGCGGCGACACCCGCGGCGCCATGGTGCTGGCGCTGATCGGCCACTGGGTGATCGGCCTGCCCACCGGCGTCGGCCTCGCCTTCGGCCTCGACTGGGGCCCGCTCGGCCTGTGGTGGGGCCTCAGCGCCGGGCTCGGCTTCGCCGGCGTGGGCATGCTGCTGCGCTTCGCGTGGGGCACCCGCTGACCCCCTGGGAGCCTGTCGCACACTCGGGGCGCTTCGCGGTGCACGCCCCCGAATGCTCGGCTCGGCGTTGCGCAAGCAAGGCGATACCGCCGGGTATCGTCATGCTTCCGCGCCTTGATCCGAGCTTTCGGTGACGCACCCCGCTCGACCCCTCCATGCGCAACAGTCTCCTTGCCGCGGCGCGTCAGTCCGCTACACTCCGCCCCCGGGTGAGAGTCCCCCAAGTAGAGGAGCCCACGATGTCCAAGCAGCCCATCCGCGTCGCGATCACCGGTGCCGCCGGTCAGATCGGCTACAGCCTGGTCTTCCCCATCGCCGCGGGTCACGTGTTCGGTCCCGACCAGCCGGTCATCCTGCAGCTGCTCGAGCTGCCCGTCGCGCTCGGCGCCCTCGAGGGCGTCAAGATGGAGCTGCTCGACGCCGCCTTCCCGCTGGTGCAGGACATCGTGGCGACCGACAGCGCCGACACGGCCTTCGGCGACGCCGATCTGGTGCTGCTGGTGGGCAGCAAGCCGCGCGGCCCGGGCATGGAGCGCGCCGATCTGATCCGCGAGAACGGCCCCATCTTCATCGGCACCGGCAAGGCCATCGACGCCAACGCCAAGGCCGACGTGAAGGTGGTGACGGTGGGCAACCCCTGCAACACCAACTGCCTCATCGCCCGCGCGCAGGCCAAGCGCACCAACCCGCTGAACTACACGGCGATGACGCGGCTCGACCAGAACCGCGCCAAGGCGCAGCTGGCCGGCAAGGCGGGCGTGCCGGTGGCCTCGGTCACCCGCATGGGCATCTGGGGCAACCACTCGCCCACGATGTACCCCGACTTCACCCACGCCCTCATCGGCGGCAAGAAGGCCACCGACGCCATCAGCGATCACGCCTGGCTCGACGGCCCCTTCATCAAGACGGTGCAGCAGCGCGGCAAGGCGATCATCGACGCGCGCGGCAAGTCGTCGGCCGCGTCGGCCGCCTGGGCCGCCATCGATCACGCCCGCGACTGGCACCGCCCGACGCCGCAGGGTGAGTGGGTCAGCATGGCCATCACCAGCGACGGCAGCTACGACGTGCCCGAGGGGCTGATCTACTCGTTCCCCTGCACGGTGGACGAGGAGGGGCAGTACCACATCGTCCAGGGCATCGAGCTCGACGAGAAGGCCAAGGCGCGGGTGAAGGCCAGCGCCGACGAGCTGATCGAGGAGCGCGACACGGTCAAGGATCTGCTCGGCTGATCCGTCTCGCCGACGGCGGCCCGTACCGCCGCTCGCGGGCCGCCCCCATGTCCCCTCGGAGGCGCGCCCCATGGCCCCGTCCCGCCACCCCGTCACCGACACCGCGTCGATCGGACGCTGGCTGCGCCAGTCCGAGGATCTGCGCGGCCTGCCCGACGATCTGCTCGACGATCTGGCCGCGAACACCCGGTGGGAGGTGGTCGAGAGCGCCGAGCCCTGGACCGTCTACGACTTCGACCAGCCGCCCGAGGGCCTGTACCTGGTGCGGCTGGGCGAGTTTCAGGCGACGCGCCGCCAGGCGCCGACCGGCAAGCCGCGCCTCTATACCTTCCGCCGCGGACACGTCTTCGGCGAGGAGGTGCTGTTCCCGAGCGACGGCTCCACCGACCGCCTGCGCATCGACGCGCCCAGCCAGGGCGGCCTCGCGCTGTGGCCCGCGGCGGACGTCCAGGCCTACCGGGCGCGCGTGGCGGCGCGCGCCGAGGCCGCGGATCCGATCGCGGTCGAGTGGCACCGCGCCCTCGAGCGCACCCTCGAGGGCATGGCCCTGGTGCAGCGCCACGCGCCGCTGCTGGTGGAGCGCCTGCGCCGGGCGCAGGGCGCCGCGTCGCTGTCCGAGAGTCAGCTGCGCGCGATGCTCGAGGGCGCCGAGCTGGTGCGGCTGGACGCCGACAGCCCGCCCGTCGTCATCGGCCCCTTCGGCAGCGGGCCCGGCACCCGCAACGGCCGCGGCCTGTACGTACTGCTGGACGGCGAGGCGCGCGTCGGCGCGGCCGGCGAGCACACCAGCGGCCACGTCCTGCATCCGGACGTCCACCCGCTGTTCGACACCGAGCAGGTGACCGACGCGCTGACCATCACCGCCGACGTCTCGTCGACGCTGATCCACGTCCCCTGGGAGCGCATCGACAAGCTGCTGCGGCGCAGCACCGCCTACCGGCGCCGCGTGCTGGCCGACACCTTCCCGTCGTCGCCGCTGGGGCGCCGCGCCCGCCTGCACGACCAGGGCAGCATCCAGGCGGTCGCGCTGTGCGCCGATCCGGACGTGCCGCTGCCCTTCGAGGGCGCGCGGCTGGCGGACGCGCTGGCCGACTCGATGGCGCGGCAGTTCGGCGACCGGGTGAAGGTGGTGCACGTGCGCGACGCGCTGCCCGCCGGGGGCGCGGAGGGCTTCGTCGACGCCGCCGCGGTGGCGGCCGTGGGCGACGACGTCCAGCAGCTGTGGCGCGCGGGCGGCGCGGCCTATCACTACGACTACGTCGTGGTCGACATGATCGGCGCCGGCCGCGCGCTGCGCAGCCAGGTGGCGCCGGCCATCGACACCTGGTTGCGGCTGACCGACACGGCCAGCCTCGCCGACATCGCCGTCGGCATCGACGACGAGGGCGAGGACGGGCTGGATCCGCTGGCCGTCGAGGTGCCGGTGTTCCTGGTGGGCGCGGGCCGCGAGGCGTCGCGGCGGCTGACGCTGGCGCATCCGCTGCGCTCGATCCGCCTCCGCGTCGCCGACGTCCCGCCCGCCGAGCAGGCGCGCGGCCTGCCCATCGCGCGGTCGGGCGTCGATCGGCTGGCGCGCGCGGCGACCGATCGCCTGGTGGGCGTGGCGCTGGGCGGCGGCGGGGCGCTGGGCCTCGCGCACGTGCCGCTGCTGCGCGCCATCGACGAGGCCGGCATCCCCATCGACATCGTCAGCGGGGCCAGCTTCGGATCGCTGGTGGGGGCCTACTACTGCATGAACGGGAGCGCGGGGCTCGACCGGCTGGAGCGCAACGTGCGTCGGCTGACGCGCGGGCCGAACATCCGCGGCTTCATCCTGCCGCAGACGGTGCTGCGCCTGATCGATCAGCCGATGAAGGACGCGCGGCTGGAGTCGCTGCCGGTGCAGTTCGTGCCGGTGGCGACCTACGCGTCCGACTTCACCCCGGCGCTGCCCGCGGCGGCGACGGTGGCCGAGGCGGTCCGGGCGAGCGGGGCGATGCCGCCGCTGTTCGCGGCGCACGACGGGGACGGCATGCGCTTCCTCGACGGGGCGTTCGTGGCGAACGTGCCCGCCGAGGTGCTGGTGGCGTGCGGGGCCGCGCTGGTGATCGCGAGCGATCCGATCTCGCAGCCGGCGGCCGAGGCGGCCCGGCGGAGCGATGGCCGGCTGGCCCGGATCGCGGACGCGATCGGTCGGATGGGGGTGTTCCGGCTGACCGACTTCGGGCGGGGGCTGCAGACGCTGGTGCACCTGGCCAGCGCGCAGTCGTCGCTGACCGGCGACGTGCTGTTCCGTCCGCCGCGCGCGTCGCTGATCGACACGTTCCGCTTCGGGCAATGCGCCGAGATCATCGACGCCTCGCAGCAGGCCATCGAACGCACGGGCCTCGTGCGCCGCGCCCAGGCCGCGTGGGGCCAGCTTTGCGGCCACGAGCGGGTGGTGCCCCAGACCGCGGAGGGGTGATCAACCGTCGGTGGGCTTGAGCAGGTGGCCCTCGAGGCCGGCGAGCTCGGCGGCGAGGTGTTCGCGCTCGTGGGCGAGGGCGCGGCGGACCGCCTCGTCGAGGCCGGGCAAGTACAGCTCGTGGGCCGAGTAGGTGACGACCGGCAGGAAGCCGCGGTGGTATTTGTGGCCGCCGCCGCCGGCGCCCGCCTCGAAGCGCTGGATGCCCCGCTCGATGCTGGCCTCGATGCCGGCGTAGCTGCACAGCTCGAAGTGCAGGTTGCGCACGTCGGCGCGGCAGCCCCAGTAGCGCCCGTACAGCACCGGGCCCTTGCGGACGTTCATCGCGCCGCCGAGGACGACGCCGTCGCGCTCGCCGAAGACCAGCATCAGGCGATCGGCGAAGTGGGCGTGCAGGTGGTCGAAGAAGGCGCGGTTCAGGTAGCGGCGGCCGTAGAAGAACTTGTCGACGGTGTCCTTGTAGAAGGCCCAGGCGTGGGCCATGGCGGCGTCGTCGATGGCGTCGCCCTCGAGCACGCGGACGGTGACGCCCTGCTCGGACAGCTGGCGGCGCTCGCGGCGGATCTGGTTGCGGCGTTTGCTGCGGAAGCGCTCGAGGAAGTCGTCGAAGGTGGCGTAGCCCTCGTTCTGCCAGTGGAACTGGTGGGTGTGGCGCACGGCCAGGCCGCGGCTCTGCAGGAAGGCGGCCTCGGCGCGGGTGACGAACAACCAGTGCAGGCCGGTGGCGGGCTCGGCGACGGTGAGGCGGCGGGCCTCTTCGAGCAGGGCGTCGCGCACGTCGTCGCCCTCGCCGGGCGCCAGCAGGAAGCGCTCGCCGCCGACCGGGGAGTGGGGCGCGGCGACGACCATCTTGGGGTAGTAGGGCAGGCCGACGCGCTGGGCGGCGTCGGCCCAGGCCCAGTCGAAGATGAACTCGCCGTAGCTGTGATCCTTGCGGTACATCGCCAGCGCGCCGACCAGGTCGCCGCCGCGCCACGCCAGCACGTAGCGCGGGTGCCAGCCGGTGGGCGGGCCGATGGCGCCGGTGCGCTCGAGGCCCCACAGGAAGGCGTGCTCGAAGAAGGGGCAGCCGTCGCCCACCACCGCGTCCCACGCGGCGGCGGGCAGGCCGCCCAGGCTGGTGCGCATCTCGGTGCGGATCGTCATCGGGGGCATGGTACCTTCCCGCCATGCGAAGCTTCCGACGAATCGCGGTCTATTGTGGTTCCAGCGACGCCGTCGATCCGCGCTGGCGGGCCGTGGCGCGGTCGACCGGGCGCCTGCTGGCCGACCGGGGCATCGGGGTGGTCTACGGCGGCGGCCGGGTGGGCCTGATGGGCGAGGTGGCCGACGGCGCGCTCGAGCGCGGCGGCCAGGTCTATGGCGTCATCCCGCACAAGCTGCAGGGCCTCGAGGTGGGGCACCAGGGCTGCACCGAGCTGTTCGTGGTCGACAGCATGCACGCGCGCAAGGCGATGATGGCCAACCTCGCGGACGGCTTCATCGCGCTGCCCGGCGGGTTCGGCACGCTGGAGGAGATCGTCGAGGTCACGACGATGGCCATCCTGAACTACCACCACAAGCCGGTGGGCCTGCTGAACGTCGACGGCTTCTTCGATCATCTGCTCGCGTTCGTGCACCACGCCGCCGATCTGGGGTTCATCCGCCCGCAGCACCGCGACATCCTGGCGGTGGCCGACGACCCCGAGGCGATGCTCGAGGCGCTGGCGGCGTCGCAGATCCCCAAGGTCGAGGACTGGATCGGTCGGGGGCCGGCTCAGAGCCCGTAGACGATCGTGAGGGCGGTCACGGCGATGACGCCGCAGACGATCTGCAGCGGGACGCCCATGCGGACGAAGTCGACGAAGCGGTAGCCGCCCGGGCCGTACACCATCATGTTGGTCTGATAGCCCAGCGGGGTGGCCAGCGAGATGCTGGCGGCGACGGACGTCGCGACGGCGAAGGGGCGGGGGTCGACCTGCGCGGCCTCGGCGGCGGCCAGGGCGATGGGGAACAGCAGGGCGGCGGCGGCGGTGTTGGTGATCAGCTCGGTCAGCACCATGCCGCAGGCGTAGATGATGGCCAGCATGCCGACGGGTCCCAGATCGGCGCCCAGCGACGTGAGCGTGTCGGCCAGGGCGCCGGCGGCGCCGGTCTGCTCGAGGGCGCGGGCGAGGCCGAGGGCGGCCGCGATGACCACCAGCACGGACAGGTCGAGGCTGCGGCGGGCGGCGCCGGGGGAGAGGCACCCGGTGGCGACCACCAGCGTCGCGCCGGCGATGGCCGCCGAGGCCAGCGGCAGGGTGCGCGAGGCGGCCAGGGCGACGACGCCGATCATCACGGCGACGGCGACGGGGGCGCGCGCGTGGCGGGGCCGCGCCTCGCCGCTCAGCTCGCTGACCAGGTAGAAGTCGGTCGAGTCGCGGAAGGTGCGCGCGAAGCCGGCGGCGGCCTGCAGCAGCAGCGTGTCGCCCGCGCGCAGGACGATGTCGCCCACCTTGCGCTCGATGCGCTCGCCGTGGCGGTGCACGGCGACCACCGCGGCGTTGTAGGCCCCGCGGAAGTTCGCCTCGCGGATGCTGCGGCCCACCAGGCGCGAGCCGCGCGAGATGACCGCCTCGTGCAGCCGCCAGTCGGCGCCGGCGGGCTCCTCGGCGTCGGCCGGCACCAGCCCGCGGCGCCGCTGCAGATCGGCGATGGTGTCGACGACGCCGGCGAAGGTGAGGCGGTCGCCCGCGTGGAGCGGCTCGGCCGGCCCCACCGGCGCGATGACCGTGCCGGCGCGCTCGATCTGGATCAGGAACAAGCCCTCGAGGTGGCGCAGGCCGGCGTCCTCGACGCTCTCCGCGAGGAAGGGCGCCTCGGCCGTCACGCGCAGGTCGGTGGTGTACTCGCGCCGGGCCGCCCGGGCGTCGGCGCGGGGACGCTCGGGCGCGCGCAGCAGGCGGCTGGCCAGCAGCCAGGTCAGGGGCAGGCCGATCAGCGCGACGGGCAGGCCGATGGGCAAGAGCTCGAACAGCCCGAGGCCGGTCATGCCGTGCTCGAGCAGCAGGCCGTGCACGACCAGGTGCGTCGAGGTGCCCATCAGCGTGCAGGTGCCGCCCAGCACGGCCGCGTAGCTGAGCGGCATCAGCAGCCCGTACGCCGACACGCCCGTGCGCCGCGCCCACGTCGTCGCCAGCGGCATGAACATCGCCACGACCGGCGTGTTGTTCAGGAACGCGCTCATCGCGGTCGTCGCCACGGTGATGCGCCGCCGCGCCTGCGGCACGGCCCGCGCGGACGACAGCAGCCGGTGGGCCGGCCCGTCGAGCGCCCCGGTCTCGCGCAGCGCCGCGGTCAGCACGTACAGCCCGGCCAGCGCGATGACCCCCGGGTTGGCGAACCCCGCGAAGGCCGCCTGCGGCGTCAGCACGCCGCTCACCAGCAGGACGACCAAGCCGCCGAGCACCACCAGCTCGGCGGGCAGGCGGTCGGTGGCCAACGCGACCAGCACGCCCACCGCCACCCCGATCGCCAGCAACGCCTCCCAGCCCATCGACCCCTCTCGCGCGCCCGCGCGTCGAAGTCCGCGACAACATCACGGGCGCGCCGGGCGGCGCAAGCGGGGAGAGGCCGCCCGGGCCGCTGCGCTCGGCTCAGCCGGCGGCGCCGGTGCAGCATTGCACCTCGTTGGGGCCGGGGCAGTGGCCGGGCGTCGCGGTGCCCGCGCAGCGGCTGACGCGCTGGCAGACGCCGGCGACGCCGTTGACCGTGCAGGCGGTGCCTTCGCCCTCGAGCGGGGGATCGCCGCCCGCGTTCGGATCGCTGCCCGCGTTCGGATCGCTGCACAGGGCGCCGATGCCGGGGATGCCGAAGCACACCCAGCCCAGGTCGTTGCAGGCGAACTCGCCGCGCTCGCCGTCGGCGCAGAAGACCACGGTGTCGCCCTCGCACTGGCCGAGCGGGGCGATGTCGGCGCAGGGATCGACCGGCGCGGGCGTCACGCAGAGGGCGCGGCCCTCGACGATCTCGCAATGGCCCCCTCGCGCCACGCAGTCCTCGGTGGCCAGGCGGCCGGCCCGGCAGATCTCGACGCGGTCGGCGACGCAGCGGCCGTCGGGCGTGACGCCGCCGCAGGCATCCTCGGCCGGCGGCGCGGCCAGGCAGGTGTAGCGCATCTCGGCGGCGTCCCACCCGCAGGCGCGGCCGGTCAGGCGGCAGTTCTCGATCTGCACGGCGTCGCCGAAGCAGCCGTAGAGGACGCCGTTGGGATCGCACTCGCCCTCGGGCGGTACGGGGCAACCCTGGGCGGGCGGAGGCTCCATCTGGACCGGGGGGACGCAGGCGTGACGCGCGAGGGCGCCACTGAAGGCGCAGTGCATGCCCTGGGCGGCGCAGTCGAGGGCCTGGGGCATGCCGCGGTCGCACCAGCGGAGCGTGTCGTCGGCGCACACACCGATGTGATCGAGGTCGCCGCAGGGATTCACCACCGGGGCCGCGTCGAGCCGCTCGGTCGGCGCCTCGGCGTCGCCCGGGCTCTCGGGGGGCTTGGCACCGAAGTCCAGCGCCTGGTCCGCGGGCAGGACGTAGACGTCGCCCTCGTCGACGTCGACCGTGGCGCAGGCCGCCAGCAAGGCGGCGGCGAACGGCGCCAGGATGCAGACCAGCGGGCATCGAGTCGGTTTCACGGGATCCTCCCGCGGACAAGATAGCGCAGGCGCTCCGGCGAGCGGTGCGGACGCGTCGCGACCGGTGCTCGCCGTGGCGCGGGCCGCTCGTTGGGGCTACTTGTCGATCAGCGGCTCGTCGTCGGGCATCACGAGGCCTGCGGCGGCGAGCAGCCGGGTGCGCTCGTCCTCGTCGTCCACCTCGTCGGCGGCGGCGCAGGGGAAGCCGGGCGCCGGATCCGAGGCCAGCGTCACGACCAGCACCTCGGACGTGCCCGTCTCGCACTCGCAGCTGCCCGGCGCGGCCAGACGAAAGTCCTGCCGCTGACGGACGATCAGCAGATCGTCGAACGTCGCGCAGCGGCGCGACAGTCGCCGCGCCTCGAGCGCGTCGGGGTACGCCTCGAGGCTCGGAAGGTACGGCGTGAGCGGCGGCTCGAAGTCGGTGTCCAGGTCTCGGAGAGAGGGCGATGGACCGACGCGCGCGGGATCGATGCGCGGATCGACCCATCGGCCCTGCACGTCGAAGTACGACCGGCGAGACACCTTCTGGCACGCGACGACCTGATCGGGGTGCGGGCAGTCCTGGGGGGACCAGTGCGCCGGACCGAGGGTCGGATCCCAACGCGTGGCTCGGCTGCCGTCGGTGCGGACGAAGGGGCTCGCGGGGCTCGCGAGCGTCGCCCAGACGTTCGGGCGCAGGGCCGGCCGGACGCGGCTGAGGAGTCCTTCGTAGCCGACGACATAGCCGACGCGCAGCCCGTAGGTGTCGTCGTAGAGGTCGCGGATCCCGACGGCGTCGTCGCCGCCCAGGGCGCCGTCGCCGTCTACGTCGAGGTACGGCACCCAGCGCACGAAGACGACGGGTGCCGTCGCGATGGTCTGCGTGCGGTCGGGCCCGTCGCCCGTAGGCTGCCGCCAGAGGAAGCTGACGCGGTCGTAGCTGGCCCGGGCCGCCTGCTGCAGCGCGGCCGACGGGGCGTCGAGCGTGACACAGGCGCGGTCCCCGGTGGCCTCGATGTCGTCCACCAGCACCGGCGCCAGAAGTGGGTCGTCGGTGCCATCGGCGCGGCCCGCCGACCAGAAGACCGCCATGCGCCAGCCGGCCGGCGGATCGCCCCCGCCGATCTCGAAGCAGACCTCGGTGGGCTGCCAGTCGACGCGATCCCCCGTGCAGCTCGCCACGAGCGCCGCGCCGGCCAGCCAAGGGAGCCATCGACGCCGCGTCACAGGAACACCTCCAGCTCGAGCGCGACCAGCCAGTCCGTGACGCGCAGCCGCAGCGGGGTCGGCGTGCTGCCCAGCGAGGCTTCGGTGCTGTTGTACTTGTTCGCGAACCACAGCCGGAAGCGATGCGGCGCGTTCGCCAGCGGCTTCAGCTCGGTGCCAGCGCGGTACGCCAGCTCGTAGACGGGGTCGGGCAGCAGAGGGCCGGGACCGTCGACGAGGCCCTGGTACAGCGGGATGGGCCGCGGGGGACGCTGCACGTCGCGGAAGAAGCGCGCCCGCGCCTCGAGCTCGGTGCGCAGCGCCCACCAGTCGGTCAGGTGGTAGATGCCCTCGAACATGCCCGTGTGCCACCACTGGTGGACGTAGACCGAAGGCTGGAGGGCGTCGAAGGCGTTGGTGAGATAGGTGTCTTCGCGCCACGGCAGCGACGCGCGGACGGTGGGCAGCAAGGGATCGCTGCCGCGCGCGCCGAACCCCTGCTGGTAGATGCGGGCCTGATAGCCGAGATGCAGCTCGACCGGGCCCAGGCGGTCGGGCAGCCAGTCCGCGCGCACCATCGCCGCGCCGCGGGGACCGAGGTCGTCCTGCGGCATCCGCAGCGCCGCCTCGAGCCCCAGCCGCAGGGCGGGGGGCAAGCCGGGGACGTCCCCTGCGAGCGTGAAGTGGTGAGAGGTCCGGGCGAAGGTGTCCTGGGGCCAGGCCAGATAGCTCAGCTCGACGCCGCGCCAGCCGACGGTCGTGATGAACAGGTCGTCGAGCTGCCAGTACACCTGCCCCGCGACGGTGAAGCGCAGCCACCAGGGGCCGAGCGCCAGGCGAGCCATCGCGCCCTCGACGTAGGTCTCTTCGAGCAGCAGGCCCCGGCCGAGCGTCAGCGCGCCGAGGTCGAGCGTGAACAGGTCGGCCCTCACCGGCCCCAGGTCGTCGTGCAGGTGCAGCGTGAGCCCCGGCTCGACCTCGGTGGCCGAGCGATACCCCCGACTCGCCGTGACCTGGTAGGCCACCAGGTTGAGCGTCACGTCGAGCACCTCGTGGGGCCGCGCCGCGACGAAGGTGTCGAGCAGGAAGTAGCCGTGCCAGATGGCGACGGGCTGCGCGTAGCGCGGCACCTGCGTCGACACCAAGCCGTCGGCGGCGGCGACGAAGCGTTCGCTGCCGGCCATCAGGCGGTGTGCCTGTCCGGGGACGGCGAGCTGCTCGGGCAGGCGGCGCGGGGCGAGGCGGTGGTCGAGCAGCGACCAGGGATCCCACGGGATGGCCACCAGCAGCTCGCGCAGCGCTTCGGGATCCTGGCGGGGCGCGGCGTGCGCGGCGGGCGCCAGCAGGCAGGGCAGCAACACGGCCGCCGTCACGAACCACCGCATCGCCGCCCTCTCCCGAATGCCCGTCCCGTCGGCCCGACCACGCCCCCGCCGAAGCGACGTCGCGTGGACCGCACCGTACCACGTTCATCCGGGAGATCGCGGCCGTTGATGCGCCGCGTGGGCGCCCGCCGTCAGTGGGCCTCGATCCGGCTCTGCACCTCACCGTCCTGGTAGTGCGTGATCAGCGTCAGGCCGAGCTGCTTCGCCTTCGGCTTGGCGTGCGCCACCGCCTCGCGCTTGGTCGAGAAGGCCTCGACGTCGTTGTGCTCGCCGTGGGTCTGCACCACCCAGCTGCCGCCCTCGGGCTGGACGTGCATCGCGCCGTCCTCCGAGCGGCTGAAGCGGTAGTCGTAGCGATCGTGCACCGTGCCTTCGAGGCCGTGGGCGAAGACCAGCGTCTCCTCCTCGCGACCCATCTCGCAGGCGCGGCGCAGGGCCGACTCGTAGTTGCCGAAGACGGCGGCGGGCTCGCCGGCGTCCTCGGCGCAGATGGCCCAGCCGTCGCGCGTGCTCAGCACGTGGATGCCACCCTCGTCGACGCTGTCGCCCTCGTCGTGCGCGTGCGCGAGGCCCATCGCGAGCGCGTGCTCCTTCGGGTAGCCCCGGCCGGCGAGATCCTTGGTGGCGTTGTCCAGCGCGCGGCGCTGCGACTCGGTGAGGGTGGCCAGCATGTCCTTCAGTCGGTGCTGCGAGTTCACGGTCTCCTCCTTCGGTGGTCGAACCGCCCCCGCTCGGTGCAACGGTCGTTCCGGCCGCCGCTTCCCACGACCGCGGCCCGCAGCGGGCCTCGAACGCCTCGCCCCGGGGCACAATGGCCCGGCGCGCGCCCGACCCTCGGCGCTCAGCGCCCGGGGTCGGAGCAAACAAACGAACTATCTCGCCCCATTGTCCACTTTCGCGGGCGCCGTCCCCGCGCGCGTCCCACCCGGTTGATCGCCCCGGCGCGCGTCGCTACCGTGCGCGCCATGTCGAGCACCAAGCCGCCCCTCCACCTGCAGCCGACCACCCTGTGGGAGTACCCCTCACAGCATTACGGCAAGGGCATGCAGGGCCACCGCGACTATCGCGGCGCCACGCCGTCGTACGTCATCTGGAACCTGCTCGAGCGCTACACGCGCCCGGGCGATCTGGTGGTCGATCCCTTCTGCGGAAGCGGCACCACGCTCGACGTCTGCGCCGATCTCGATCGCAAGGGCCGGGGCTTCGATCTCGCGCCCTTCCGCGACGACATCGAGCAGGCCGACGCTCGCGAGCTGCCGCTGCCCGACGAGGTGGTCGACTTCGTCTTCATGGATCCGCCCTACTCGGACAACCTGACCTACAGCGATCACCCGGACTGCATCGGTCAGCTGAACGCGACGGATCCCGCCTACTTCGAGGCGCTCGACGCCGCCTTCGCCGAGGCCTTCCGGGTCCTGCGCGATCGCCGCTACATGGCCGTCTACATCTGCGACTACCAGCAGAAGCGGCGCGGCTTCGTGCCCATCGGCACGCACTGCATGGCGCTCTTGATGCAGTACTTCAAACCCATCGACCACGTCTGCGTCGTGCGCCACAACAAGACGCTGAAGCAGGGGCAGCGCCGCCGGGGCGCGGTCGAGGACAACACCTTCCTGCGCGGCTTCAACCACCTGCTGATCTGCAAGAAGGAGCTGCCCGACGGCTGAGCCGGCGGCCCTACTCGTCGCGCCAGGCGACGCCCAAGAGCGCCAGCTCGCGCGCGTAGTCGGGGCCGGTGCCGAAGGGTGAGGCCCAGGCGCCGACGTGCGCGACCACCGCCCAGTGATCGTCCAGCGGACGCTCCAGGCGCACCAGCAGCGACGACCGCCCTTCGTCCTCGATGAACGCGTCGGCGGCCACGTACTGCGGATCGTCGTAGACCACCCGCTGCAGCTCGAGGCGCGCGGACAGCAACAGGTCGAAGAACAGCGGCGCGTCCACCGACAGGCGCAGCGCGTGGCGGGTCTGCGGCGCGCCGTAGCTGTCGCTCGCGTTGGCGTACAGGCTGTAGCCGACGCCGAGCAGCGCCGGGCCCGACCACGCGGCCCGCGCCGACACGGTGGTGGCGCGATCGGCCCGCTGCGTGTCGTCGACGGGCGCGACCAGCGGCACGCCGTCGAAGCCCACGCGGCGCTCGCGCGGCCCGTCGAACTGGCGCCAGGTCAGCCCCGCCCGCGCCCCGGCCGACCACGCGCCCGTCCGCCAGCCGAGGTCGAGATCGCCGCCGAGCCCGACGAAGCCGTAGCGCGCGTCGGGCGGGTAGATCAGCCGCTCGACGCGCCCGCGCAGGGTGGCGGTGAGATCGCCCAGCCGCCCCGCGACCAGCGGCCCGCCGTCGAGCTGCAGGTGGTCGCGCGGGCGCAGGGGATCGTCGGTCAGCCGGCTGCGCGCGCGCGCCTCGACGCCGACGCTGAGGGCCTCGCCGACCCGCACGGCGCTGGCGCTCAGGCTCTGCAGGATGGCGTCCTCGCCCCGCACCTCGGCGAAGCGCCGCACGCCGGCGTGGTAGTCGCCACGGAGCCGCCAGGCGCCCGCGCGCGCCGCCTCGGCCAGCGCCAGCACGACGCGCACCACCGCGTCGCCCCGGTCGTCGGGCGTGGCGTCGCCGGGCACGCCCTCGACGCGCTGAACGTTGCTGTCGAAGCCCGCGGTGGTCTCGACCCGCACGCCGGCGGACGCGGCGACGGGCAGCGCCAGGCTCAGGGCCAGCGCGGCCCGCACGCGTGCCGGCGGCGCGCTCACTCGTTCTCGAGCGCCTTGGCGCGATCCTCGAGGGCGCGGCGCCGCTCGTCGAGCCGCCGCCGCGCCGCCTCGAGCGACTTGCGGCGCGCCTCGACGGCCTGGATCTGGGCGCTGACCGCGCCGGGGGACAGGTCGTCGACGTCGCCCGCCAGCAGCGCGGGATCGAACGCGTCCTCGAAGACGATGGCCCCGCCGCCGGTCGGCGCGCCCGGATCCTCGACCGGCGCGGGCGCGCTGGGCGAGGGCTCGGGCGCCGTGGGCGGCGCCGGATCGAGCGCCCCGTTCGTGGGATCGCCCGCGCCCGCGCCGTCGTCCTGGCCGTTCGAGAAGCCGTCGCTGTCGCCCTCGCCGCCCGCGCGCCGGCCTGCGGGGCGCCTCGTCGGGCGCGTCGGCGCCGCTCGGCGTCTCGGGGCGCCGCCCCCGGCTGGGCGCCGCAGGCCCGTCGTCGCCGACCGCCACCACGCCGCCGCCGCCACCGCTGGCCTCGCCCAGATCCTCACCGTCCGGCTCGGCGCCGCGGCCCGGGCGACCCACGGCCGCGCCCTGCGGCGCCTCGCCGCGCAGCACCCGGCGGCCCCGCTCGTCCTCGGCGAACAGCGCGTCGTCGCGGCGGAAGGCCATGGCGGCGCGCAGCAGCCGGCGGCGGGCGCGCAGCGCGTCCAGGCGCGCCTCGAGCGCGGCCAGGTGGGCGCCCACCTTCTCGGCGTTGTCGCGCGTCTCGTCGGCCAGCTCGCGCAGCTCGTCGGGCGAGCTGGCCTCGTCGTCGTCGATGGCGGGCAGCGCGACGCTGCGCTCGGGATCGTCGGCGGCCTCGGCGCTGAGCAGCCGGGCGCGCTCTTCGATCAGCCCGCGCTGCGCCTCGAACAGCGCCCGGCGCTCGCCGCGCGGGGCCTTGGCGATGGCGGCGCGCAGGGCGCCCAGCTCGATCTCGATGCGGCTGACCAGCGCGGCGCGCGCGTCGACCAGCCGCGCGCGGGCCTCGGCGACCGCGCGATCACGCTCGGCCAGGCGCTCGGCCAGCGCGCGGGCCTCCTTCAGGCGGGCGTCGAGGCGCGGGTCGGTCACCCCGGGCAGCAGCGTGGGGCCCGACTTCAGGGCGCCGATGGTCTGCGCGAGGGCCTCGTGCGCCTGGGCCAGCGCGCCGCGCTCGGCCTCGGCTTGCGTCAGCGCGGCCTGCTGCCGGACGAGCGCCTCGCGGGCGTCGTCCACGGGCCCCGCGATGCCCGGGCGGGCGGTGAGCAGGACCAGCAGCAGGGGGAGAAGGCGGCGCACGCGCCGGAGTTTAGCAAGGCGTGGGCCAGCCCGGAATCCGCGGGGCGTCGTCGCGGGTCGCCGGTTTTCCGCAGCGGCCGCGGGGGCGCACTCAGTTTTCTGACGGGCGGCGCGCCGGGGTTCGCCACCGCGCGCGCCGCCGTGTAGGGTGCGCCCATGCCGACCGTCCGCTTCACCAACGACTACGCCACCGCGTGCCGCCTGCGCGACGAGGGCTTCGAGCCCATCGAGTGCGCCTTCGGGCAGTACGGCTCGGTGCTCGGGCCGCACGCGCTGGATCACCACGGCACCGAGAGCCACCGCGAGGGCGTCGCGCTGCGCGCGTGCCGCGATCTCTACGGCGCGCGCGCGGACGATCCGCGGTTCGTGGTCACCGGCACGCCCGACGCCGACGCGACGCTGGCCATCGTGGCCCTGGCCGCGCTCGTGCCGCGCGATCACCTCGAGCCCAGCTTCTACGAGCTGGTGGACCGCCACGACACCGATCCCATCGGCCTCGACCTGCTCGACTCCGAGGAGGGGCTGATGCTGGCGTGGTTCAACCAGCACGAGGGGCTGACCCAGAGCGAGAAGGGCTTCCGCGCGGCCATCGAGGTGATGACCGACCTGCTGAACCTGGGCCTCGACGATCAGCAGCGCGATCAGGTGCGGCGGGCGGACGACAACCGGCGGCGCACCGCGATGAAGGGCATCCTGGGCCTGTACGACGCCGACGCGCGGCCGGTGAGCGTGCCCGAGGACGCGCGCGACCGCCCGGTCCGGCGGGGGGCGCACATCGACGCCGACGCGGGGCGGGTGCTGGTGGTGCAGAGCGTCGTCTGGGGCTTCGACCAGTGGTATCGACTGGCGCCGCTGGTGGTGTCGTTCGCGACGCGCATGGCCAAGGTGACCGTGGGCTGCCCGGATCGACCGACGGCCGACGCGCTCTTCGGCGACGGGGGCCTGATGAACGTCTGGCCCGAGCTGGGGAAGGGCTGGGGCGGGCGCGAGACGATCGGCGGCAGCCCGCGCGGCACGCGCCTGTCGGTGCACGACGCCCACGCGACGGCCGAGCGCCTCTTGCAGCTGATGCGCGCGAACGGCTGAGCCGCTCAGCGGCGGCGCCGCCGGCGCCGCTCGGACTGCTTGCGATAGCGGTGCAGCAGCACGCGGATGTTGCCCGTGTGGCGCAGCACGAGCAGCGCCAGCAGCGCCAGCGTGTACACCTGCACCTCGAAGGGGCGCCCGTCCACGCGGGCGAGCACCACGAACAGGCCGGCCGCGACCAGGCTGCCGATGGCCGGGGTGCGGGTGAAGAGCACCAAGCCCACCCACGCCACCGCCGAGACGACGCCGACGCCGGGCGCGATGACCGCCAACGTGCCGAAGGCCGTGGCCACGCCCTTGCCGCCCCGAAAGCGCAGCCACACCGGGTAGCAGTGGCCGACGACCGCGGCGAGGCCGGCCCAGAGCGGCAGCGTGGGGTCGTGCCCCAGGCGCCCGGCCAGCCACACCGGCAGCGCGCCCTTGCCGACGTCGAAGAGCAGCGTCACCGCGCCCCAGCCGCGCCCGAGCGTGCGGGTCACGTTGCTGGCGCCGATGTTGCCGCTGCCCGCCGCGCGCGGATCCTTGCCCGCGTAGCGCCCCAGCAGCACGCCGGTGGGGATGGAGCCGACGAGGTACGCGGCGACCAGGATCAGGACTGCGAACATCGGGGGTTGATAGACGAAACCGGGCCGCGTGTCACGCGGCCCGGGTGGAGGGAAGCGGCGGCGGGCGGACGGCCAGGAACCGCCCGCCGCCCGAAGCACTCAGCGCAGGGCCTCGACCGCGGCCAGGCGCACCTTGAGGTCGGGATCGCTGGTCGCGTCGACCAGCACCCGCAGGCTGTCGCGCCCGCCGATGCGGCCGATGGCCACCACCAGGTCCTGCCGCAGATCGGCGCCGTGGTAGTCGGCGACGGTCTGCTCGTAGCGGTCGACCAGGGTGGCCAGCGCGGCGCGCTGCCGAATCTGTCCCAGGGCGCGCACCGCGGCGCGCTGGACGCCCGCGTCGGCGTCGTCGAGCAGCGCCACCAGCTTGCCGGCGGCCCGGTACAGCTTCATCTCGCCCACCGCGGCGGCGGCCGTGCGGCGCACCTCGACGGCCGGATCGTCCAGCGCGGCCAGCAGGGCGGGCGCCGCCTCGGGACCACCGCACGCGGCCACCGCCTTGACCGCCGCGCTGCGCACGGCCAGGTCGGTCGCCCGCGCGGCCACGCGGGTGGCGAAGGGCGTCGCCATCGGATCGGCGAACTCGGCCATCAGGCTCAGCAGCTCGGGCAGCGCCGCCTCGGGCGCCTGCTCGGAGGCGACCAGCAGATCGGGCAGCACCCGCACGCCCACGCGGCGCAGCTCGGTGCCGGCGGGGCCGCGCAGCGCGTCGTCGTCGCCGGCGACGGCCGCCACCAGGGCGCGGTGCCCGGCGGTGCCCTCGGCGGCGATGGCGTCGCCGGCCAGGCTGCGCACCTCGCGGTGCCGCGACGCCAGCAGGCCCAGCGCGATGTCGATGTCGGTGCGGCCGTCGAGGCGCAGCAGGGCCTCGGCCGCGGCGCGGGCGGTCGCGCCGTCGGGGCCCTGGCGCGCCAGCAGGCGCAGCGTCTTCAGGGCCGGGCGGCCCAGCTGCCCGAGGCTCTCGGCCGCGGCGATGCGCACGCTCATGCTGCCGTCGCTGGTGAGCAGCTCGAGGATCTCCAGGTCGTCGGGCTGGCCGAAGCGGCCGAGGGCGCGGGCGACGGCCTCGCGCTCGTCGACGTAGCGGCTGTCCCAGCGCGCCTTGATGCGATCGTGCGCGTCGCCGTCGCCGCGCCGCGCCATGCCGTGCACGGCGGCCGCGCGGATCTCGCTGCGCGCGTCCAAGAGGCCGCTCAGCAAGAGCTCGCGCGCCTGCGGGTGGTCGACGCTGCCCAGCGCGCGCAGCGCGGCGGCGCGCTCGCGGATGACCGTCGACGACAGCATCGGCTCGAGGGCGGCGACGGCGTCGGCGCCGAAGCGGCCCAGGTTGGCCTCCGCGGCGCGCTGCCGGGCCGCCGTGCCGTCGATCAGCTCGGCCAGCACGATGTCGAGGGCGCGGGCGTCGCCGCTGCGCGCCAGGGCGTCGAAGGCGCGGTCGCGGCGCGGGCCGAAGGACTGCTCGTACCACTGCACCACCAGATCGAAGTGCGGCGCGCTGCCGAGGGCGCCCAGGGCCCAGCGGGCCGCGTCGGCGATGGCGGGATCGTGGTGGCGGGCGAGGGGGTCGAGGTGGCGCACCGCGCGCACGTCGCCCAGCGCGCCCAGCACCTCGGCCGCGCGGGCGGTCAGCGCGGGGTTCCGGGGATCGAGCGCGTCGACCAGCTCGGGCATGGCCGGGGCGCCGATGGCCAGCAGGGCCGCCTTGCCGCGCGAGAAGCGCAGATCGTCGGCCAGCTCGCCGACGCCGGCGCGGATGCGCTGGGTCAGGCCGGGCACGGCCGCCCGCGGATCGGCGGGGCCGGCCAACGTGATGGCCGACATGCACACGCCGCCGTGCTTCGAGGTGCCGTGCACCGACTCGATGGTGACGGTCAGCGCGCCGCCCACGAGCGGCGGATCGAAGCGCGCCGACTGCTCGTACAGATCCTTGAAGTCCACCACCTGGCTCTGGTCGCCGGCGCTGAACCGGATGCGCGCCGGGCGGCCGCAGGCCTTGTAGAAGGTGTGGTCGCGGTTGTGGCCGGCGACGAAGCGCACCTCGTCGACGTACTGCACGCTGTCGAACTCGAGGCGCACCCAGGCGCCGTCGCGATCGTCGGGGCGGCTGCCCCAGGCCGACCAGCCGCGATCGTCGACGAGGTGGCGTGGCTCGAACATCGGCCGCCCCTCGAACTCGGTGGCCGCGGTGGACGAGGCCTGCACCTGGCGGACGTGGTCGTGGGCGATGGTCGCTCTCTCCGCCTGCGCCGCGAGGGGCAGGGCGGGCACCGCGAGGACGGGCAGGAGCGACCGAAGAGCGCGAATCATCCTGGCCATGATTCATCTCCCGGGTCAGGGTTCTGAATCCTCCAATCGGCCGGATGGTTCGGGGATGTGCCGGGCCGGGGTGACGCGTGACCCCGTCGCGCGGCCGCGGGACCGGGTCAGCGCCGCTCGATGGTGCCCTTGGCGCGCGCCGTGTCCACGGCCTTGCGGGCCAGCGCGGCGTCCGCCGAGAACGCGAAGGCCAGCGTGGTGCCGTCGCGCTCGGTCGTGAGCGCCGGGCGCGGCGCCTTGCGCGCGTCGTACACCCGCCGCAGCGCGGCCTCGAAGGCGGCGGCGTCCTCGGGGGTGTCCCAGGTGGACAGCGTCACCGCCACCGCCTGCTCGCCCGAGGTCTCGAGGACCGTGTGATCGCCGTCCCAGCCGGCGGCGGCCTTCGCCGCTTCGGCCACCTCGAGGTGACCGAGCAGCATCTGCTGGAAGTGGAACTCGCCCGCCGTGCCCTCCCAGCCGCGCGTGAAGCCGGGCCAAAGCGGCGCGGGCAGCTTCACGACGCTGGGCGCGTCGCGGTCGGGCCAGTACTTCTCGGGGTGCAGGATCTGCTCGGAGCTGGCCGGCGGATCGGCGTACACCTCGCGGATGTCGTCCCAGGAGCGGCCGCCCTGGCGCAGCGCCGCGACGAACAGCAGGCCGCGCTGGTAGGGGAAGATGAGGGACTGCTTCAGGTAGTCGGGCGCCGACGCCATGATCGGGAACTGCGCGCTCGACATCTGCAGGGGCAGGCTGGTGGCGACCATGTTGATCGCGAACTTCGAGGTGGACATGTCGGCGGTGGGATCCACCTCGGCCTGCGCGTAGTTCAGCATCACCAGGGTGGCGTCGCCCTCGAGCAGCGCGGCGTGGGCCAGCACGGCGTCGTGGGTGTGCTTCTTCGAGTCGATCAGCGCCCCGCCGCCCCACTCCTGATCCTGGATGGCGTGGAAGATCTCGTGCGCCATCACCGGCTCCTGCATGAACAGGGGCAGCCACGATGCGATGTGCAGCTCCTGCCGCGTGTGGTCGTAGAAGCCGGCCACCTGCTCGGCGAGCAGGCTGGTGATGAAGCCGCCGTAGTCCAGGCCCGCCGGCAGCAGCCCGTGCAGCTGCAGCAGGCGGCCCTCGGCCGCCACCTTCGCCGGCCCGTACTCGTCGGCCAGCCGCTGCTGGATGAACTTCGTGACCTCGTCGCGATCCTTCACGCCCATCTTCAGGGGCTTGGACAGCTTCTGCCCGCGCATCACCTCGACCCGGGCCAGCGCGCGCCGCGCCATCTGTTCGAGGGCGGCCGGATCGGGCTTGGCGGCGTCGGGGGCGGCGCCCGCGAGCTGCGCGAGCACCAGCAGCAGCGGCGCAATCAGGTGGGTCACGGGATCCTCCGGGGGGTGGCGCGGCACCGTATCGCGGGGCCTCGCGGCCTGCAACCACGCCGGGGCTGGTGCCGATTCCCCGGTCGTGATAACCCGCCATGCATGCACGCCTTCACGCCCACGCCGCACCTGGATGCCTTGCTCGATCTCACCCTGGCCGAAGATCTCGGGGTGGGGGACTTCACCGGCGCGTTGGTGCCGGCCGACGCGATCGCCCGCGCCGAGATCCAGGCGCGCGAGCCGCTGGTGCTGTGCGGCGCGCCGGTGGTCGAGCGCCTGCTGTGGCGCTTCGGTCCGGGCGCCCCGGCGGTGACCTGGCAGGCGCGCGACGGCGACGCGCTCGAGAAGGGCGCGGTGGTCGGCCACCTGGAGGGATCACTGCGGACGTTGCTGGCGCTGGAGCGGTCGATGCTGAACCTGCTGCAGCGGATGAGCGGCGTCGCGACGCTGACGCGCCGCTACGTCGACGCCATCGCGGGCACCGGGGCGCGCCTGGTCGACACGCGCAAGACGATGCCGGGGCACCGCCTGCTCGACAAGTACGCGACGCGCGTGGGCGGCGCCTACAACCACCGCTCGGCGCTCGACGGGGGCGTCCTGATCAAGGACAACCACCTGGCGGCGTGCGGCGGCGTCGCGGCGGCGGTCGAGCGCGCGCGCGCCGTCGCGCCCCACAGCCTGCGCATCGAGGTCGAGGTCGAGGATCTCGAGGGGTTGGACGCGGCGCTGGCGGCCGGCGCCGACGTCGTGCTGCTGGACAACTTCACCCCCGAGCTGGCCGCCACGGCCGTGGCCCGCGCCAAGGGCCGGGCGCTGATGGAGGCGAGCGGCGGCGTCGACCTGCAGACCGTGCGCGCCTTCGCCGAGGCGGGCGTCGACCTCATCGCCGTCGGCGCCCTGACTCACTCGGCGCGGGCGGCCGATCTGGCGGTCGAGGTGGTCGACGACGGGCTGGGCGGGTGAGAGCGGCGGCGGCCGCGCTGGGCGCCGCGGCGCTGCTGGCGGCCGGGCCGGCCGCCGCGAGCGTCTTCGAGACCTACGGCTTCGGGGCGCGCGCCGCCTCGATGTCGGGCGCGCAGGCCGCCTTCGCCGACGACTACAGCGCCGTCTTCTACAACCCGGCCGCCCTCACCGTGCACAAGGCGCCCCACGTGGGCACCGGCATCGACGTGGTGCTGCCGCGGCTGCGCATCGATCACGACCAGCCGGCCGACGAGGACACCCCGGACGACCGGCTGCCGCAGTCCAACGTGGGCGTCCACCTGGGGCTGCTGTTCCCGCTCGGCGGCCTGATCCAGAACCGCTTCGCGGTCGGCGTCGGGCTCTACCTGCCCACCATCCAGGTCACGCGGGTCGACGCCACCGAGACCGAGACGCCGCACTTCTACCGGTACGGCTCGCTGCCCGACAAGCTGGCGCTGGTGCTGGGCGCCGCCTTCGAGCTGCACGAGACGGTGTCGATCGGCGTGGGCTACCAGTTCCTGGGCTCGCTCGACGGCTCGGCCAAGGTGGAGCTGGATCTGCTGTCCCAGCGCTTCACCCGCAAGAACCTGTCGGTGGACGTGCACGCCGACAGCGGCCTCATCGCGGGTCTGCTGGTGCGGCCGTCGCGCGCGCTGCGCCTGGGCTTCTCGTTCCGGGACGCCCTGCAGCTGCGCTACGACCTGGTGACCGACATCGGCATCGAGGGCGTCGGCCGGCTGGTGGCCGACATCAGCGGCACCTCGCTGTACACGCCGCAGCAGTACACCTGGGCGGCCGCCTACGACCTGGCCGACACGCTGACGGTGACCACCGATCTGGTGTGGGCGCGGTGGAGCGACGCGCCGGATCCGTCGGCGCACTTCGACATCCGCGTCGACGGGGACGCCCTGGGCCTCGAGCCCATCGAGGCCGACAGCGCGCCGGTCGACCTGGCCGCCGTCGACACGCTGTCCCCGCGGGTGGGCGTCGAGTGGCGGCCGGACGCGGCCTGGGCCGTGCGCGCCGGCTACGGGTTCCGGCCCACCCCGCTGCCCAGCCAGACGGGCCGCGCGAACGACCTCGACAGCGACACCCACCAGCTGGCGCTCGGCGGCGGCTTCAGCTTCGCCGATCCGCTGGCGGTGCACAGCGCCCCGGTGACCGTCGATCTCACCGCGCAGCTCAACTGGCTGGTCGACCGGGCGCATCTCAAGGCCGCCGCCGACGATCCGGTGGGCGACAGCACCGCGGGCGGCGCCATCTGGCGCCTCGGCCTCACCGTGCGCCACGATTTTCACTGACCCACCTGGGGTTGCGCGTGACCCCAGCGGCTCGGCAGTCCGCCCGCGTCCTCCGAGGTCCATCTTCAGGAGGGCGCACGATGAAGCGATCACGAACCGACGTCGAGCGCATCCACCGCGCCGGGGGGCGTCTGGTGGACGCGGACCTCGCCGGGCTCGACCTCTCCTGCATGGATCTCGCGGGGCTGAACCTGCGCGGCGCGCGCCTCGCGGGCGTCGACCTGCGCGGCTCCGATCTCACCGGCGCCGACCTGTGCAACGCCGATCTGCGCGGCGCCCGGCTGCGCGTGGCGCGCCTGGGCGGCGCCCGCCTCGTGGGCGCCCGCCTCGAGGCCGTCGACGGCTTCATGGCCGACTTCGACGCGGCCGATCTGCGCAACGCCGACGCCGCGCGCGCCAGCCTGCGCGAGGCGGCCCTGCGCGACGCCATCCTCTGGGGCGCCCGCTTCGACGGCGCCGATCTGCGCATGGCCGAGCTCGACGGCGCCGATCTGCGGGGCGTCTCGCTGCGCGGCGCGAACCTCGGCTATGCCCGCCTCACCGGCGCCGACCTGACGCTGGCCGATCTGACCGAGGCCTGCCTGGTGGGGGTCAGCTTGATCGAGTGTGACGTCCGCCGGACGCGCCTGACCGACGCCCGGCTGCAGGGGGCCGATCTGTCGGGCGCCGATCTGCGCGGCGCGTCGATGCGCGGGGCCGATCTGCGGGGCGCGCGCCTGAACGCGACCCGCTTCTCCGAGGCCGATCTGTCGAGCGCCCGCTTCAGCACCGGCAACCTGACCGCGGTGATGCGGGGCGCGGTCGTGCTGACCACCGAGCTGCGCGAGGACGACGATCCGGACGAGCACGTCTCGCTGCGCCCGACCGCCTGACGATCAGCCGGTCAGCGTCACCAGCGCCTCGTTGGCGCTGCCGCTGCGATAGCCCTCGAGATCGATCGAGACGAAGCGGAAGCCCGCGGCCTTGCCCGCCTCGATGACCCCCGAGCGCAGCGTCGGGCTCGCGAAGACGTCCGCCAGCTCGTCGGGCGCCACCTCGACCCGCACCAGATCGCCGTGGAAGCGCGCCCGCACCTGGCGAAGCCCCAACCGCCGCAGCCCCGCTTCGCAGTCGCCCACCTGGCGCAGGCGCGCGGGCGTGATCTCGGTGCCGTAGGGGAAGCGGCTGCTCAGGCACGCCGAGGCCGGCTTGTCCCAGGTGGGCAGGTCGAAGCGCCGCGACAGCGCGCGGATGTCGGCCTTGGTCAGGCCGGCCTCGATCAGCGGCGCCCGCACCGCGCGCTCGGTCGCGGCCGCCATGCCGGGCCGGTGGTCGCCGAGATCGTCCGGGATGGCGCCGTAGCACAGCTGGCCCAGCCCGGCGCTGGCGCCGAACAGGGCCGCGACGTCGAACAGCTCGGCCTTGCAGTGGTAGCAGCGGTCGCCGGCGTTCGCGCGGTAGCCGGGCCGGTCCATCTCGCGGGTCTCGATCTCGATCATCCGCGCGCCGATCGAGCGGGCGAGGGCGCGGGCCTCGTCCAGCTCCCAGGCGGGGTAGCTGTCGGACAGCGCGGTCAGGGCGACGGCGCGGTCGCCCAGCGTGTCGACGGCGATCTTCAGCAGGAAGGCGCTGTCGACGCCGCCCGAGAAGGCGATCACGACGCTGCCCATGTCGCGCAGCAGCGCGCGCAGCGTCTCGAGGCGCCCGTTCAGGTCAGCGGGGGTGTGCATGCTCCTCCGATCGGCACCAGCTGTCGGATCCGCGGACACCAGCCGAAGCGGCGCGGCGGCCCGGCGCGCCCGCCGTCGACGGGCACGATCACCATCTCGACGCCGGGCCAGAGCGGCTGGCCCCGGGCGTCCACCCAGGCGGCGTGATCCCGGATGCTCGGCGCCGCCGGGGCGTCGCAGTGGCTGTGGTACAGCGCCACCAGCGCCTCGCCGGCGCGCCGCGCGGCCAGCAGCGCGGCCGGATCCAGCACGAACGCGCCGCGCGATGCAACCAGGTTCCGGCCGGGGCGCGCGGCCAGCGTCCCGTCACCCGCGCGCACGACCAGGCCGCAGGCCTCGGCGGGCGCGCACTGCTCGGCGTGCTCGGCCAGCGCGCGGCCGAGCGCCGCCGGCCACTCGGCCCCCTCGTGCGTCAGATGAAGTACATGTAGCCGGGCTCGCCGCGGCTCAGGCCGGCCTCCTCGGCGCGCTTGACCAGATCGGCCAGCGTGTAGTCCTCGAAGACCTCGGCGACGCGCGACGCGATCTCGCCCCACACCACCGCGGGGATGCAGCGGCTGTTGCGGGGGCACGCGCGGTGCATCGGCTCGCCGTCGTCGTTGAGGCAGAAGCTCACCTCGACCGGCCCGTCGGTGGCCCGCACGATGTCGCGCAGGGTGATCTGATCGGGCGGGCGCCGCAGCACGTAGCCCCCGTGCCGGCCGCGCTTGCCGTCCACCAGATCGGCGCGCTTCAGATCCTGGAAGATCTGCTCCAGGAAGCGCGCCGGGATGTCCTGGCGCTCGGCGATCTGGCGCACCTGCGTCGGCTCGTCGTCGCTGTGGAAGGCGATGTCGAACAGGGCGAGGGTGGCGTAGCGGCAGCGGGTGGACAGCTTCATCGCGGCTGATTGTCGGGACCGGCGCCCGGCGGGTCAACCGGCGGCGGCGGGTCGCCGAGCGGCGCGATGACGCCGCCCCCTTCGAGCAGCGCCTCGATGCGCGGGCCGAGGCGACGAAGGGCGGCGGCGTACAGGTCGCGCGTCGCGCGGTCGGCGCCGGGCTCGGCGGCGCGCACCTGCGCCTCGAGGAGGCCCGCGAAGGTCGCCAGCACCGTGGGCACCTCGGGCCCGAAGCGCACGACGGCCGCGGCCAGGCGCTCGGCGTCCCAGTTGCGCAGCGCGTGCGCCGCCGTGGCCACGCGCTGGCGGTGCGCCGCGGTGTTGGCCCGGGTCAGCGTGCGGTGCGCGGTCGCGGCCTCGATCAGACTGCGAACGTCGGGCGCGCGGGTGGGATCGGGCGCCGGCGCCGGCCGCGCCGCGAGCTGGGCCGGCGTCAGCGCCTCGAAGTCCGGGCCCGCCTCGCCCGCGGTGACCGCGTTGGCCGCGGCCTCGAAGTGGGCGTCGGCCTCGATGACCGCCCGCCGGGTCCAGCCGAACGTCGACACCTCGACCACCGCCCGGTACGCCATCGTGGCCCCCAGCGACGGGGCCACGCCCGCCGTCGCCAGACCCATCGCGGCCAGCCCCGGATCGGGGCGCTTCGTGCCGCCGCCGCGCACGGTGACCCGCGCGCCGATCCACGCGGGCTCGGTGCGCGCGTCCCCGGCGGCGGCCCAGCGGGCCACGCGCGTGCGGACGGCGTCCGCGTCGACGTGGCGGTAGCGTCGGATGTCCACCACCGTGTGGGCCGAGGCCCGCAGCTCGGCGACGAGCCAGGCGTTGCGCACGAGGATCACCGCGGCGACCGCGACGGCGGCGAAGGCGAGCAGCGCGAGGGCGACGCTCACCGTGCCCCACCGGCGCCCGGCCGCGGGATCGGCGCCGGCGCGGCGCGGCCGCCGGGCCCGGCGCGCGGCGGGAAGCCCCGTGGCCAGATCCATCCGCCGCCGGCGCTCGGCCTGCATCGCGCTCAGATCGAGCCCGCAAGCGGGGCACGCGTCGGCGTCACCCGCCTCGGCGTCACAGCGTCGGCAGATCATCGGGGGGGCCCCGCGGGGCGCCGGGCGGCCTGCACCGGGGGGCTCAGCGCGCGGCGCGCGGGCCGCGTTCGTGCTCGGCGCGCAGCAGACGCAGGTTCTCGTCGGCGAGGCGCCGCTGGTGGTCGGCCTGCTCGCGCGCGGCCTCGGCGGCCTCGAGGGCCTCGGCCAGCAGGGCCTGCATGCGGTGCTGATCGCGCAGCATCAGCTCGAGATCCTGCACCCGCGCGTCGCGCAGGCTGGCCTCGGCGGCGGCGCGCGCCATCTCGTCCTCGGCGGCCGCGCGGGCCAGCCGGGCCACGGCGGCCTCGCGGCGGGCGGCGCGCAGCGTGGCGGTCAGCTCGCCGTGCTGGCGCAGCGCGGTCTCGGCGGCGGCGCGCACGCGGGCCGCGTCGGCGCGCTCCTCGGCCCGCAGCGCGCGCGCTCGGCCTCCAGCGCCGCCTCGAGCCGGGCGACGCGCGCGTCGACGTCGGGCGTCGCCGGCGGCGGGCGGGGGGCGGCGGCGCGGCCACGGCCTCGCTCTTCAGCACCTCGAGCGCCGCGGCCAGCTCTCGGGCCCGCGCCCGCGTCGCGCCCAGCTCGTCGGCCTGCCGCGTCAGCTCGGCCGCGCGCAGATCGCGCCGGGCCAGGGCCGCGTCGGCCGCCGTCGTCGCGGCCTGCAGCCAGGCCTCCAGCGCGTCCGCGCCGGCCGCGGCGGGCGGCGACGGCGCGTCGAAGCCCTCGGCCAGGCGCCCGACCAGCCCCTCGAGCCGGGCGATCGCCGCGTCCCGCGCCGCGCGCGCGGCGTCGCGCTCGGCCAACAGCTCGGCCATGTCCTCGACGTGGGCGCCGCTGGCCTGCAGCTGGCCCCGCAGGCGCTCCACCTCGGCGGTCATCTCGGCGCGCGCCGCCTCGAAGCGCTCGGTGAGCGCGCCGTAGCGCCGATCGTCCACGCGCCGCTCGGCCAGCTCCGCGCGGACGGCCTCGTAGTCGGCGGTCAGCTCGGCCAGCTCGGCCTGCGCTGCCGCCAGCGCCTTCGCGTCCGTCGCTCGGCCGGCCTCCGCGTCCGTCGCGGCGGCCTCGGCGGCCCGCAGCGACGCGCGGAGGGCGTCGCGCTCGGCCTCGGCCGCGGTGGCCCGCGCCCGCGCGATCTCGAGGGCCTCGGTCTGCTCGGCGAGGGCCGTCCGGGCGTCCTCGAGCGCGCCGTCGAGGGCCGCCGAGCGCGTGCCCAGCGTGCTCGGGGCGAACAGGGCCACCACCCCGGGCGCCTCGAACTCGACCTGACCAGCGAGGTGCACCGTGGGGCCCTCGGCGTCGGCCTCGCCCATCCACAGGGGCGCCGCGTCGCCCGCGCCGAGCACGGCGGCCTCGGCCACCCGCGCGTTCACCACCAGGCGGTGGGGCAGGGCGCGGTGGGCCGCGCCGCCGCGGCTCAGGTAGAGGCCGTGCTTCTTGAGCACGCGCGCGACCTCGTCGGGGGGCGCGACGCCGGCGGGATCGACCACCAGATCCTTCGAGTTGGGCCGCTCGCGCCAGTCCGGTCGCATGCGGAAGGGCGCGCCCGTCGCGGTCTCGCCGGTGGGCGCGTCGGCGTCGGCCGCGGCGCTGAAGACCACCAGCTCCTTGACGTCGGCCTCGGCCAGCAGCTGCAGCGTCTCGAAGGCGTCGCCCACCAGCATCACGCGGCGCCCGTCGGCCAGGCGGCGCGCCACGGCCCTCAACAGCAGATCCCCGGCGTCGCTCAACGCGTCCTCCTCGGGCGGCAGGTGGGCGGTCATACCGCCGGCGACCCCCGCTGTCAACGCGCCCCGGCGGCGCGCCCACGGTCGCTTTGACACCCGGTCGGGGGCTGGGCGAAGCTGCCGCGATGCGGGCCCTGGCGCTGATGTGGGTGGTGTTGCTCGTCGTCGGCTGCGACGACGGGGCGGGGGGCTACCCGATCGACGTCGAGGGGCCGCGCGGTCGCGCGCTGTTGCCGGGCCCCTGGCCCGTCCGGGTGCTGACCGACGGCCCGGCGCCCACCCTCTATTTCGCCGTCGACGACGGCGGCTTCACGACGCTGCCGCTGGGCGCCTCGGGCGGCGGCCTCTTCGAGGGCACCCTGCCCGCGCAGCCCGAGGGCGCGCGCCTGCGGTACTACGTGCAGGTCGAGGGGCGCGCCGAGCCCCCTGGGGGGGCGGCGGCGCCCTTCGCGGCGGTGGTGCAGGCCGTCGCGGCCGCCGCGCCGGACGCGGGCCCGTCGGGACCCTGCGGCCTCGCGTTCCGCCACCCGGTCGATGGCCAGGCGCTCGACCGTCGGGACGACGGCGCGCCCCAGGCGGGGCTGCAGCTGACGGTGGTGGTGCGCAGCAACCTGCCCGACGGCACCGCCGCCCGCCTCGAGGTCGAGGGCGTGGGCTACGCCGGCGCGGCGGGCGGGGGAGTGGTCGCGTTCGAGGGCGTGACGATGCCGCCCGGCGAGGTGGCGTTGACGGCGGACGCGGTGGCGCCGGGCGGTGAGCCCTGCGCCGCGACGATCACGGTGACGGTGCGCTGAGCGTGGCGCGCAGGCGCGCCTCGAAGGCCTTCAGCGTGGGCGCCTCGCCCTTCGGCGCGGCCTTCAGATCGGCCACCGTGCGCTGCCCGGGCGCCATGAAGGCCAGGCCCTCGACGTCGTGCACGACGGTGGGCTCGGGCCCCTCGCGCGACACCCCGAACTTGCCCTGCGCCATGCCGATCACATAGTGCAGCGGCTGCGCCTCGTCGCGATCGAGGAACAGGATCAGCTCCTCGCCCGCGCGCAGCTCGGCGTTGCCCACCACCGACTGCGTGAGGCCGTCGACCGTGCCGCCGATCTGGCGGATGGCGAGGATCGCCCCGGCCTTGTCGCCCCCCTTGTAGGCCTCGGCGACCTCGACGCGGGTGACGGTGTAGATGCGGGTCTTGTCGTCGTTCCAGCCGACGTCCTGGCCGACGACGCGGCCGCGCACGACCACGTCGGCGCGCTGGGCCATCATCTCGACGGTGAGGGGGCGGACGATGGTGGCGCCGGCGGCGCCCAGCGTCCCGAGGACGAGCAGGCAGGCGAGGGGAGCGAAGCGTGTGCGGCGGAACATGGGGTCACCTCCGGCCGTCGCGACGGCCCGATCCGACTTGAATTCAGGCGCGGCGGCGGCGCAGGGCGCCGAGCAGCAGCAGGGCCAGCGCCGCCAGCGCGGGCGTGGCGGGCGCGTCGTCGCGGCCGACCTGCGCCAGGCAGGTGCCCGACGAGCCGCCGCCGTTGTTGTTGTTGCGGATGATGTCGGGGACGCCGCCGTCGGGGCCGACGCCCGGCTGGCCGCCGACGCCCGGCTGGCCGCCCGCGCCCGGCTGGCCGCCCGCGCCTGGCTGGCCGCCCGCGCCTGGCTCACCGCCCGCGCCCGGCTGGCCGCCCGCGCCCGGCTGGCCGCCCGCGCCCGGCTCACCGCCCGCGCCCGGCTGGCCGCCCGCGCCTGGCTGGCCGCCCGCGCCCGGCTGGCCGCCCGCGCCTGGCTGGCCGCCCGCGCCCGGTTGACCGCCTGCGCCCGGCGCGCCACCGGCGCCGGGATCGTCGTCCCGGAAGCACGCGCGGCCGCCCTGCGTCGGTCCGCAGCTCCACCCGTCGGGGCAGGGCCCGAGGTCGCCGCACGCGCGGCTGCACGCGCCCTCGGCGCCGTCGGCCACGCACAGGGCCGAGACGCAGTCGAGCGGGCCGTCGCAGGCCTCTCCGAACGCGGCCTGCCCGGTCGGGCAGATGCCGAGGTCGTCGGTCACGTCCAGGCACGTGCCGCCGTCGCAGGCGCCCGCCCCGTTGGGATCGCAGGGCCGCACGCACACGCCGGGGCCGTTGTCCTCGGGCAGGCACAGCAGGCCGCCGCCGCACGCGCCGTCGGCGCCGCAGGGCTGCCCGGCCTGGGGCCCAGCGAGCGGCAGGCAGTACCAGGTGTCGCCGAAGGGCGTGCAGCCGCGGCCGCCGCCGCAGGCGCCGAAGGGCTCGCAGGGCGCGCGGCAGACGCCGGCGTCCTCGGTCTCGAGGATGCACGTCATGTTGCCCGCGCAGCGGCGGTCGGCGCTGCCGCAGGCGCCGCCCTCGGGCACGTCGCCGGGCGGCACGCAGATGCCCTGAATGTCCGGATCCTCGGGGATGGCGATGCAGGGCGCCCCGCCCGGGCAGTTGGCGCGGGCCGGATCGCACAGCGCCGAGCAGGCGGTGTTGCCGGCGTCGTCGAGGGGCAGACAGACGCCGGTGCTGCACTCGAAGTCGGCCGCGCACGGATCGCCGAAGTCCGCGCTGCCGGCCCCCGCGCAGCGCGCGCCGTCGACCGTGGGCACGCACTGGCTGCCGCCGGGGCACTGGTCGGCGCCGAAGCAGTAGTCGCCGACCGCGAACTCGCCGCCGCCGCGCTCGGCGCACTCGAGCGCCAGGGGGGCGCACACGGTGCCGCCGCCGCGCAGCTCGTAGCACGCGGCGTGCTCGGGGCAGTCGTTGGGGCCCGCGCAGGGCGACGCGCAGAAGCTGCGCCCGCTGTCGAAGCCCAGGCAGGTGCCGCCCCCCGCGCAGTCGGCGTCGGCGAGGCACGTGTCGCACATCTGCCCCTCGCGGCCGGCGCCGTACAGGTAGCGCAGGCCGCGCTCGTCGTCGGCGTCCAGCGTCGACAGCAGCTGGTCGTCGCCACCCGACCAGTACATGGTCGCGACGCGATAGAAGCTGTGCGACAGGCCCAGCGCGTGGCCGATCTCGTGGGTGGCGACGCCCTGCACGTCCGAGCGCCCGGGCTGCCCGGTGGTCGACCAGTCGAAGTTCTGCTCGTTGAACGAGATCTCGGCCTGCCAGATGCGGGTCCGGTCGCGCTGAGTCACCGTCACGCCGGCGGCGTCGGCGCCGAACTCGCGGGGCCACCGGGCGAGGAAGTCGAGCGTGATGTCGCCGCCCGCGGCCACCTCGCGGAAGCCGATCGACGAGCCGGGCACCGCCTGCCAGGTGCGGAAGCCCGCGCGCAGCGCCTCGGCGTCCGAGCCGTCGGCGACGTCGGACGAGCCCACGCCGATCGAGTAGGTCGGGTTGGCCTGCCACTTGGCGGCGGTGCCGTCCAGCGTCGCGAACCCCCAGACCGCGGCGGGCGCGACCGCCAGCGAGACGAGGGCGGCGAGGCGGAGGCGGCGGGCGATGGTCGAGTCCACGGGGCGCTCCTCGGCGAAGGCGCCGGCCTGTGTAGCCGAACCGTCCACCGTGGGTCAATCGACGCGCCCGTTGCCCTCGACCCGCGCTTGGTGGTAGACGCCGCCGGTGATGAGCACACCGTACCGCCACCTCCTCCCGCTGCTCGCGCTGCTGCTGACCGCCCTCGGGTGCGGCGGCACGCAGCCGGACGCCACCTACGCCGGCACGGCGCGATATCGCTACGAGCAGGGCATGGAGGCGTTCGAGGACGAGAACTTCATCGAAGCGGTGAAGCACTTCACCTTCGTGAAGAGCAAGTTCGCGTACAGCAAGTACGCGGCGCTCAGCGAGCTGCGCATCGCCGACAGCTACTTCGAGCAGGACAAGTTCATCGAGGCGATCGACGCCTATCGCCTGTTCATGCGCGGCCGGCCGAACCACCGCGAGGTGCCCTACGCGATGTGGCGCATCGCCGAGGCGCACTTCGAGCAGATCCCCAGCGACTTCGTGCTCTTCCCGCCCGCCCACGAGAAGGATCAGGTGGCCACCCGCGAGGCCATCGCGGCCTACGAGGCCTACGTCAACCGCTTCCCCGATCACCGGAACGTGGCGAAGGCGAAGGCGCGCATCCTCGAGGGCCGCCGGGCCCTCGCCGACCACGAGCTGTACGTCGCGCGCTTCTACCTGAACCAGGAGCGCCCGGTGTCCGCGCGGGGCCGGCTGGAGGTGGTGCTCGAGGACTTCGCCGACGTGCCCGATCGCTGGCTCGAGGGGGCCTGGATGCTGGTGCGCGTCTACGAGACCCTCGACCGGCCCGCCGACGCCGCGGCGGTGGCCCGGCGCATCGTCCAGACGCGCCCGAAGAGCGACGAGGCCGACGACGCGCGCGAGTGGCTGCGCGCCCACGCCGGCTGACCCGACCCCGACCGGATCAGCGGTCCGTCGCCGCGCCCACGCCGGGCACCTGCACCGCCCCCAGCCGCTCGACGTCCACCCACGTCTGCGCGTCCTTCAGCGTCCCTTGCAGCCAGTCCTCGACCGCGCGGCCCCGTTGCCGCGCGCGCCAGGCCGGCGCATAGGTCTCGCGCGCCTTCGCCCAGGCGTCGGGCGCCGGGGCCTCGAAGGTCAGCCGCCGGCCCACCACGTAATGCTGGCGCACCCGGTGCACCGCGGTGACCGGCGCCTCGGGGGTGCGCGCGAACAGGTCGTCGAACAGCGTCGGCGCGAGCCCGACGCCGGGCACCAGGGGCGCTGCGCTGCGGGCGAAGGGGGGCGTCGTCTCGAGCACGAGCCGCTCGGCCTCGACCAGCGCGTCCAGCGCGGGCCCGTCGGCGCCCTCGGTCAGCGCCTGCCGGGCCCGATCGGCCACCGCGCGAGCGTGGGGCAGGGTGTCGTCCTCTTCGAGGATGGCCGCGGCCGCCTCGCGGTGCACGCGCGGATCGCTCAGCGGCCGATCGACGGCCGGGACGCGCCGAACCACCCGATAGGCCGCCACGCCGGCGGGCTCGTCCACGGCCGGCCCCAGCGCGCCGACGGCCTGCTCGAAGGCCAGCGGCAGCCGCTTGCGTCCCACCAGCCCGACGGCGCCCCCGCGCTGGGCGAAGGGCCCCTCGCTGGCGTCGCGCGCGACCTGCTCGAAGGCCTCGCCGCCGGCGACCCGGGCGCGCAGCGCCTCGACCTTGGCGCGGGCCTTCGCCCTCGCCGCCGGATCGTCGGCCGGCGCCGCGACGAACAGGCGCAGCACCTCGGCGCGCTCGGGCGTGCGGAAGCGGTGCAGGTTGCGCTGGTACCACGCGGTGATGTCGGCGTCGCGCGTGCGCTCGGCGGCGTCGATCTCGCGGGCCGTCGGCACGCGCGGCACCGACACGAGGCGGGCGGTGGCGCGGCTGTTCTCGGCGCGCCACGCCTGCTCGACCTCGGCCTCGGGGACGGCCTCGACCAGCGCCGTCGCCAGCAGGCGCGCGAGCACCAGATCGCGGGCCACCTCGCGGACGACCGCCGGCGTCGTGTTCAGGCGCTCGGCCGCCCGGGCGGCGGCGCCCGGCGAGGGCGCACCGGCGTCCGGCAGCCCGTCCGCGCGGGGCGGCGTGCCGGCGGCGGCTGCGCGCACCAGGGCGTCCAGCTCGGCCGCGGACGGCTCGAGCCCCGCGCCGCTGCGGCCTCGGACCACACGAGGCGCTGCTCGAGCGCGCGGATGAGCAGGCGCCGCCGCACCGTGGTCGACTTCAGCGCCTCGAGGGGCGGCGCCGCGCCTGTGGTCCAGTGCTGCAGCACGCGGGCCTGCTCTGACGGCGCGCAGGAAGTCCGGGGGCGCTGATGACGACCGGGCCGGCGCGGCCGAGGGCGTCGGCCGGCACCGGGGTCGTGTCGGCGGCGGCGCGTCCCGCGGCCCGGCGTCGGGCGGTGCGGGGGGGCGCGCGCGCGTCGGGCGCCGGTGGGCCGCGTCGGCCGCCGGCGTGGGCGCCTCGTCCCGACAGCCGGTCAGGGCGACGACGCCCAGCAGGCAGGCGAGGCGCATCGCGCGCGGCCAGAAACGCTTGTTGGTCGGAGATCGCTGTGCTATCACGCCCGCCCGTTCGAAACCGACCGAGAGAAGGACAGACTTTATGGCCGCGCCTCTGCATACCGTCAAGACGCAGTTCGGAAGCAAGGAGGCCCTCGTCGACAAGCTCGTGCCCCTGCTGGACAAGCAGGCCGAGGAGACCGAGGCCGACTTCAAGGACCGCCTGATGCGCGTCAGCAACCGCAAGCTGCTGCGCCTGCTCGCCCGCGAGACCGACCTGCGCGACCGCTTCGGCAGCCGCGAGACGCTCGTCGACAAGATCGTCGACATCAAGAAGGGCGACGCCGAGTACCGGCGCAAGCTGCTCGGTCTGTCGACCGGCCGCCTGATCTCGCTGCACCGCGGCCTGGCGCGCCGCGCCGGCTGAGCCGCCCGCCCCCCCGCGACCCCCGCGTCGCGGGGTGGCCGATCCACCTTCCGTCCGACCAACCTCCCGAGATTTCAGCGGTTTTCCGGCCGTTCACCCGCGCACGGTGCGCGGGTGGCGGATCGATCCGCCACCGTGGCTGCGGCGTCACGATCGGGAATTCATCATTCGTTTCAGTCGGTTGTACGCCGATAGTGCGGTGACGCATGCGGTGGCACGATCACTGCTACCCGGTCACCCAACTCCCGACGACGCCGCCCCCCGGGGCGCGGCCGTGATCAAGCGAGGTGCGTGTGGCGATTGCGTTCAGTGTGGGCGACATGGCGGTGTATCCGGTGCAGGGCGTGACCGAGATCCTGCGGATCGAGGAGCTCGAGATCTCCGGGTTCACCAGTCGTTTCTACGTCCTCAAGTGCATCGACTCCGAGGACACCATCCGCGTGCCCCTCACCAACGCCGAGCAGGTCGGCCTGCGCAGCGTCGTCGACAAGCAGCAGATCGGCGAGGTGCTCGACCGGCTGCGCGCCACCGAGACCGCGATCGACGAGCCCAACTGGAACCGTCGCCAGCGGCGCTACTACGAGAAGCTGCAGAGCGGCGATCTGCGCGAGGTGGCGCAGGTGCTGCGCGATCTGCACCTGATGTCCCGCGACAAGCAGCTCTCCTACGGCGAGCGCCGCGTGCACGAGACGGCCACCCAGCTGCTGGTGCAGGAGCTCGCCGTGGCGCAGCAGCTGCCCACCGACGCCGTCCAGACGCAGATCGAGCAGCTGCTCGGCTGAGCCCGGCCCGGTCCACCCGCACCCCACCAGCCGGCCCGGGCGCGCGCGAACCCGCGTGGCGCGCGGACGCGAGCGCGTCGCGATGTTGACACCGCGGCCGCGCGGGGTGTAGATGGTCTCGCCCTTTCGACCGTGGGGGAGAGTGTGTACGTGCAACGGCCCGGTCGCCCGCTGCGCCGCCTGCTGGGCGCGCTCCTGACGGCCGCCGTCGGCGCGGCCGGCTGCGGGCCCATCACCGCCACGACGTCCATCGCCGACGCCACCGTCGCCCTCGAGGCCGCCCGCGGCATCGAGGCCGAGCAGTACGCGATCTACGAGTACACGAGCGCCGTCGAGTATCTGCGCAAGGCGCGCGAGGAGGAGGGCTACTCCGACTTCCAGCGCGCCATCGACCTCGCCAAGAAGGCCCGCGAGTTCGCCGAGGCGGCCCGCGAGAAGGCGCGCACCAACCCGGCGCGCGGCCTGCCGGCCCCCGGCGAGGCGCCGGCGCCCACCCCGGCCGCACCCGGCGCGGGCGATCCCAGCGGGAGTCACCTGTGAGCGGCGCGGCGCGATTCGACCGAGGGGCGCGGACCGGCGTGATCCGGCTGGGGGTGGCCCTGCTGGGGCTCGCCCTGCTGGGGCTGGTGCAGAGCGGCTGCGCCACCGGGGCGGCGCTGAAGGCCAAGGCCCACACCGCGGGCGAGAAGCTGGAGGCGGTCTCGAAGCCGGGCTACAAGTGCGCCCCGCGCGAGCTGGCGCTGGCGCAGGCGCACCTGGCCTTCACCCACCTCGAGCTCGAGCAGGGGGCCTACTTCCGGGCGAAGGCGCACCTCGATCAGGCGCTCGAAGCGTCCCTCGAGGTCGAGCGCGTCGCCCGCAAGCCGGAGTGCCAGGTGAACGCCGATCGCGACGGCGACGGCATCCTCGACGACGTCGACCTGTGCCCGGACGCGCCCGAGGACAA
The DNA here is from genome assembly GCA_020633465.1 of Myxococcales bacterium. GTDB lineage: Bacteria > Myxococcota_A > Bradymonadia > UBA7976 > UBA1532 > JACKDN01. The sequence continues at coordinate 6,221 of JACKDN010000046.1, read as the reverse complement.
GGACAACTACGAGGACGAGGACGGCTGCCCCGAGGATCAGGACTCGGACGGCGACGGCCTGCCCGACAGCAAGGACCGTTGCCCCCACGATCCCGAGGACTTCGACGGCGACCAGGACGACGACGGCTGCCCCGATCTGGCCAAGGATCGCGACGGCGACGGCATCGCGGACGACGTGGATCAGTGCCCGGACAACCCGGAAGACAAGGACAACTTCCAGGACGAGGACGGCTGCCCCGATCCCGACAACGACAACGACGGCATCCTCGACGCGACGGACAAGTGCCCGCTGCAGCCCGAGGACAAGGACGGCTTCGAGGACGCCGACGGCTGCCCCGATCCCGACAACGACCAGGACCGCATCGCCGACGGCGTCGACCAGTGCCCGAACCAGCCCGAGGACTACGACGGCGACGCCGACGAGGACGGCTGCCCGGACATCTACAAGACGATCGTGGTGAAGGACGATCGGATCGAGCTGAAGCAGACGATCCACTTCGCCACGAACAAGGCGCGCATCCTGCCCAAGTCGTTCGGCCTGCTGAACGAGGTGGCCCAGGCGCTCAACGACCTGCCGAACCTGCGGGTGCGCATCGAGGGCCACACCGACAGCCGGGGCAGCGATCGCTACAACCTGAAGCTGTCGCAGCAGCGGGCCGAGTCGGTGCGGCGGTACCTGATCGGGCAGGGCATCGCGCCCGACCGCATGACCAGCGAGGGCTACGGCGAGACGCGGCCCATCGAAGACAACCGGACCTCCGAGGGCCGAGCGGCCAACCGCCGCGTCGAGTTCCACATCATCAAGAAGTGATCGTGCGCCGAGGCATCCTCATCGCGACGTTGCTGGCGGCGCCCCTGGTCGCGCCGGCCCCCGCCACCGCCCAGCGCAACGCGTATCAGGCGGAGGGCGAGGTCGGGCGGCTGCTCGACGACGCCCGCTCGTACTACGACAACCTCGAGCTCGAGGCGGCCGAGGACGCGCTGAACCGCGCCATCCGGCTGAGCGAGCAGTACGGCATCCGCAGCCCGGTGCTGGCCGAGGTCTACATTCAGCGCGGCATCCTGGTGCACGTCCGGGACAAGGACGCCGACCGCGCGGTCGCCGACTTCGTGCAGGCGCTGCTGGTCGACGACCGCGCGCGCCTCGATCCGCTGGTCAGCACGCCGAGCCTCGAGCGCCTGTTCGAGGAGGCCCGCGACGAGGCGCGGCGCCGCGCGCCGGCGCGCCGCGATCCGCCGCGGGAGGCGCCGCGCGCGGCCGACGACCTGCGCCACACGCCCATCACGCGGGCGCGGGGCGGCGAGAACCTGGCGGTGGGCGCCGAGGTCTCGGACGCGATCAACCCGCACGTGTACCGGGTGTACCTGTACTTCCGCAGCGCGCGGTCGGATCAGGTGCAGCAGATCGAGATGCGGCCCGACGGCCGACGCGGGTTCAGCGCCCGCATCCCCGGCCGCTTCGTGGCCGGTCGCACGCTCAGCTACTACATCCTGGCCGAGGACCGCTCCGGTCGCATCATCGCCAACGTCCACAGCGCCAAGGATCCCCTGGTGGTCGAGATCCGGGGCGATCGGTTCGGTGACGAGATCCCCAGCGGGTCGAGCCTGGTGGGCGGCGACGAGTGGGAGGAAGACGACGGCTCGGTGCGCCGCTATGTGACCGTCGCGCTGAGCATCGGCAGCGGCGCCGGCTTCATCACCGAGCGCGCCGAGCCCCAGAACACGAAGAGCGCCGACATCCGCCCGGGCTTCGCCGTCGCGCCCTTCCACACGCTGCTCGAGCTCGACTTCTGGGCCACCGAGTGGCTGGGCCTGGGCGCCTACGCCCGCCTGCAGATCGTCGAGTTCGCCCACCTCGAGGGCGGCCGGCTGAAGTTCAAGGTGATCGACGACGGCCCGCACGAGCTGCAGCTGCGCGCGGGCGGCGGCGTGGGGCGGGTGCGGCACCTGGTGGACCTGGGCGACGTCAAGGACACCACGCTCGAGGGGCCCTACCACTACACGCTGGGCGCCAGCTACCTGTACGAGTTCAATGATCTGTTCGCGCTGGTCATCTCGCCGGACTTCCTGCACCTGATCGGCGACTCGCCCTCCCAGCACATCGACCTGAGCATCGGCTGCCAGGTCGGCTTCTGATCCGCTCCGCCGGCCCCGTCCCCGTCAGTCGTCGTCCCCGCCGAGCGGGTGGATGCGCTCGAGCGTCAGGCCGCAGGCCGGCGCGGTGGGCCCCGCCGCCGTGCGATCGCAGGCCGCGACGGCCCGCTGCACGTCCGCGGCCGTCCAGTGGCCGCGCGCGACGTCGACCAGCGTGCCCACCAGGTTGCGCACCATGTACTTCATGAACGCCGTGCCGCTGACCCGCAGGGCCCAGACGCCATGGTCTTCGGGCTGCAGCGACCAGCGCCACAGGGTGCGGACGGTGGTGCGCTGGCTGCCGCCCTGCGACGCGAAGCTGGCGTAGTCGCGGGTGCCGAGCACGGCGGGCAGCGCGGGCAGGACGCGCTCGAAGTCGAGATCCCACGGCACGAGCCAGGCGTAGCGATCGGTCAGCGGTCGCCGGGTGGGGCCGCGGCGCAGCCGGTAGCAGTAGGTCTTGCCGCCGTTCGCGAACCGGGGCTGGTAGTCCAGGGGCACCTCGTGGGCGTCCCGCACGGCCACGGCCAGGGGCAGGCGCCGGTTGAGCGCCTTCACCAGCCCCTCGGGTCGAATCGGGTGGTGCAGCGTGACCGCGGCGCGCTGGTCGCGCGCGTGGACGCCGGCGTCGGTGCGGCTGGCGCCGTCCACCCGCACCGGGTGGCCGACGATCGCCTCGATGGCGTCGCCGAGGGTCTGCTGCACGGTGGGCCGCACCGTGGGCTGCGCGGCCCACCCGTGGAAGTCGGTGCCGTCGTACTCGACGGTGAAGGCCAGCCGCCGCGCCGACGCGCCGTTCACAGCTCGAGCGCGATCCCGAACATGAACACCTCGTCGCTCAGGCGGAACGAGTCGCTGGCCCCGAAGTCGCTGACCTGCAGGCCCTGGTACTCGAGCGTCAGGTAGCTGCTGTTGACGCCGGCCTCGCGGTCGAAGTCGAAGGCCATCTCGGGCGCGAAGAAGTCGAGCAGCAGGTGCAGGCCGACGCTGTAGTGCCAGCCCCAGGTGCCGCCTCGCGCCTCCTGGCCGCTGTCGAAGTCGGTCACCTCGTCGTCGCCGCCGAGGATGTCCCAGGCGTAGTAGTCGATGCCCAGCGCGGCCACCGGCACCAGCGGCCAGCTGTCGCGGAAGTGGTCGAACCGATAGCTCAGCTGCGCCTGCAGGGGCAGGATGCGCATGGTGGTCGAGTCGTCGGCGTCGGCGCCGCCGACGGCCACGCCGGTGCCGTCGATGCTCCAGTAGCCGATGCCGACGCCCCCGGCCAGCGTGCCGAAGCCGTGCCAGATGTGCTGCTCCCACATCAGGTTGAACATCAGCTCCGGCGAGCTGCCGAAGACCTCCTCGAAGGGCCCCTTGCGCGCCGACGTGTCGAACTCGTCGTCGATGCCGGGCAGGTAGTTGCCCATGCGGAACTCGATGAAGGTCGTGCGGGGCGACTCCTTGATCTGGACGAGGTCGGCCGAGGCGACGCCCGGGGCCGCGAGGGCGCCGAGGCCGACCAGCAGACCAGCGAAGGGGACGGGGAGGGCGGCGCGGTTCATGCGTGGCTCCGGAAGCGGACGAGGCCCAGCAGGCCGACGAACAGCAGCAGCAGGCCCACCGGCCCCTCGCCGCCCTGGGCGCAGCCGCCCGTCTCGGCGCCGTTCACCGAGTGGTAGTACTCGGCGAAGTCGAGCACCTCGGCGGGCGTGCCGCGGGCGATGGGGCTGTTCGCGCTGCGGTTCTCGGCGGCGTCGAAGGTGGCGTACACCACCTCGTACACGACGTCGTTCTCGAGGCCCTGGATGCGGGCCCGGGGATCGCTGGCGCTGACGCGCGTGCAGGCCGAGAAGCCGGCACGCAGGTCGTCGTTCGACATCGTGCCGTCGCTGCCGTCGGCGCCCGCGTCGGCCGCCCCGTCGTCGCTCACGCCCGTCGCCGGCCGGTAGCACACCTCGTAGCGGGCGACGTCGTTGCTGTCGACCTCGGGCACGGTGACCCGCAGCGCCGCGTCCGCGTTGGACAGGTTGGGGGCCTGCGCGGGGGCGGGCGGTCGGGTGAAGTCGAAGTCGATCGTGGTGGCGAAGCCCACGTCGTTGGTCGTGGTGTCGCTGCCGTCGGTCGACTGGTAGTAGCGCAGGTAGAAGTTGACCGCGTCGTAGGGGCGGTCGGCGCTGCAGGGATCCATCTCGAGCAGGTTCACCAGCGTGACGTTCTCGCGGCGCAGCGTGGTGGCGAGGCCGGTGCCCTGGGCGAGGCAGCCGCACTCGGGCGAGGCGTTCTGCACGACCAGCGGACAGTCCTGCAGCTGCTCGCGGCTGCACATCTCACCGGTCGACCAGCCGAGGGTCAGCTCGAAGTCCTGCGTCTCGCCCGTGCGGTCGAGCAGGCCGTCCACGGCGAAGGCCGTGTTCGTCCAGAGGCTGCAGTTGTCGATGCCGATGGCGGTCTGGTCGAGATCGATCGAGGTCTGATAGTCCTCCTCGGTCTGCGCGTGCGCCGCGCTCGAGGCGACCAGCAGCAGGCCCAGGGTGGTCAGCGAACGCCGACGCATGCTTCCTCCCGTGGCCGCGCCTCGTGCGCGCGGCGTTCTGGTGGGGTCCGGCTTACACGAACCGTACCACGCGCGCTTTCATGCCCCAGCCGAGGCCGTCGGCGCAACCGCTGGGTCGACCGGGCGTGCGGCGGCTGTCTTTCTGGCACGCGCGGCGGGTCGCCGGGACATTTTGGCATCGGCGCCGCGGATCACCGCGCCCCGGCGTCGCTCGGGGCGCGCAGCGACTCGGCGATGTCCACCGCGACGCTGGCGCCGCCGAAGCGCAGGTCGTCGGCCACGAGCCACAGGGCCAGGCCGTGCTCGACCGAGCCGTCCCGGCGCACCCGCCCGACGCCGAGGGCGTCGCGCCCGGCCACGTCGGCCGCGCTGGGCCCGGGGGCGGCGGCGTCCGCGACCTCGAGGCCGGCCGCAGCGAGCGCGGCGCGCGCGTCGGCGGGCCCGAAGGCGGCCCGCAGCTCGACGTTCAGCCGCGCGCCTTCGCCGACGAACACCGGCAGCCGGACGATCGAGGCGTCCACCCGCACCGCGCGCCCCAGCAGGCGCGGGATCTGCGCCGCCAGATCGCGCTCGGCGGCGGTCAGCCCGTCCTCGCCGACGGCGCCGATGGCGGGCAGGACGTCGAACGCCAGCCGGCGGGGGAAGCGCTGGGCCTTGGGATCGCGGAAGTTCAGCAGCGCGACCGTCTGATCGCGCAGCTCGTCCATGCCGGCCCGGCCCTCGCCCGCGGCGCCCTGCCAGGCGGCGATCGTGACGCGCGCGACGCCGGCGGCCGCCTCGAGGGTCGCGAGCACGGTCGCCACCTGCAGGGCCAGGCCGCTGGGCGCCGCGAAGACGCCGGCCGCCGGCGCCGCGGGCGCGGGGCTCAGCCCCGGCGCCACGAGGGGCGTCGACGGATCGGCCCGGCTGGCGTCCGTCGTGTCGATCACCGCCGCGCCCGCGCGCGCGGCCCGCTGCGCGTGGGCGCGCGCGACGTCGCCGGCGCCCGCGAAGAACACCAGATCGACGCCGGCGAAGTCGGCCTCGGCGACGTCGCGCACCAGCACGTCGTCGCCCTGCCAGTCGATGCGCTCGCCGGCGGCGGCCGCCGGCGCCAGGGCCACCAGCCGCCGAACCGGGAACCGCCGCTCGGCCAGCACCGCCAGGATCTCGGCGCCGAGCGCGTCCGTCGCGCCGACCACCGCCACCGTCAGACCGTCGTTGGGACTCAAGGGCGCCTCACCGGGTGCAAAAAAATGCCCTCGCGCCGCTCGGCCGGGCTTGTGAAAGCTGGCCCGGCGGTCCCGCGAGGGTCCGCCAATGTAAGGACGGGGCGGCGACCGGTCAACCGCGCGGCGCTCGAGGCGTTGACATCGGGGCCGCGCCTGCCTAGCGTGGCCCGCTTCGACGGACCGGGCAGTGCGCGCCAGGGGAGGCCGCTCGCCCTCAGCCAGGAGATCGAGATGAGGAACGGGGAGCTTCGACTCGCCACGGTGCTGTTCGGTGTGGCGCTGGCCCTCGGCGGCTGTCAGGAAGACGGCGGCGACGGCGACGGCGGCGGTGCCGCGGACAGCGG